>JAEYPO010000013.1 GCA_023410595.1 Bacillota bacterium
TCGATATTTATCAAGGTTATAAAATTGGAAAGGACGAATTATGAAGAAAAGATTGATAATTACATTTGTAGTTGCGCTATTAGCATTTACGGTTTTTAGTTCTGTTGCAATGGCAGCAGATATAGGAACTTACACAAGGGAATTATGGGCTGCCGAATCTTATAGGTATACCACGCCTCGTGATAAGGCAGTCGCGGGCCAATCCGCACGTCACAAGAACACTGAAGTATTCAGATCGGAGGGCACCCCCATAGCTTCAAGTATTTCTGGCCGCGTAATGGTTCATAACTCTTCGAATGCAGCAACACCTTATGTGAGTGTATCCTCTGGAGGCAGTGAGTCCATGTCATATTATAGCGGCTATGGGGATGCAACTTCTAATTATAATTTGAAGTTGTACAATCCTCACACATATCCAATACAAGCAAGCGGCAGTTGGTCTCCTGACTTTTTTTAATTAATACTGTTTATTCAAGGCTTCTCATTGGAGGAGCCTTGAATATAATTAAATAAAGGATGTACAAATGAAAAAACTTTTTATTATATCATTATTGGTAGTTGCTTTTGTCTTAAGCGGGTGCGAAGCTGAGCCTGAGCGCGATGGTAAGTATTATTTTTCTGAAAATAAAGCACAGTCGGAAAGGTATGAGGCGTGGGAAAAATGGGATTTGGAATCATGGTCATCGTCGCTTCCTCAATCACGCGTTTTCAAAAACGAAGAAAAAATAGGCGAACCAAATGGGTTTATCAGGATAAGCAGCGATGAAGCGAAAACAATACGCGCCTATGTGGAGCATCTAATGCACTACTTCTACGACTATGGTCGAGTCAATTATACTCAAGAGATAACAGAATCGAAGGATCTTATAGCGCCCGCACTTCTTGAAGCTTTACTGAATGGCAAGGTGCTACAGCAGCGCCGGGAAGCCATCGAAGAGTACGGCGTCAGCACAGTAATTTCGAATGCGGATATAATGGCTGGTAATTGCGTGAAGCAGTTTACGGGGGCGGAAGGGCAGAATATATACAGGGTCGCTTCATCTATGTTTATTGATACATTTACCGATGATGACGAATTTTATGTAAACAACCCGTGCTTCGTACCGGGTTCAGGATTGTTTGACGCGTATTTTTATATTGATGCGAGCGATCTTGATAACCTGGTTTTGCTGCAATGGGAGGAATATATAATGACTGAGGGCGGCGGTCAAATTACGGTATCGTACACGCCGCAGGGAATAGATAAAGAGGAAAGATTGAAAGACGAGCCAGCAGCCTGTTCGTATTATACACCCGAGCAGGCAGGAGTAGAAATTATGCAGGCGGATTACGTCGGGGAATACAGTTTTGATAACGATACCGCATGGGATATCTACGCTTTTGTATATACATTTTTAGATACTGTCTTTGATCTCGGAGATGGGAACCGTGAAAATTACGATCAAAGCATTCAGGAATATATGTCCGCGGAATGCATATCAAACGCGGCGTATAATCAGAACTATTTGAAGTATCCCGCCGATGTCATAGGCGAGAATGCCTCGCTGCGGATTCAGGTGTATCCGTCGTTTATGTTACCAGGCTTTTTTCCTCACAGAAATGATAATAGCGTCTACGAATTCTCCAAGAACGGAAAGACGATATACGCGGTTAAGGCTTCGTTTAAGGCAGAGCTTAAGGACGAAGCACAAAAAGTTAGCTTTCCCGTGCTGCCAGTATCCTCTGTAGGTACATGGGAGTACGACGCGTGGGTATTCTTTTCAATCGCCGAATCCCAAATCCGCATTGAGGCTTTTAAGGTCGGCTTAAACAGTAATTCCGGAACTTTTGAATACACACTGGATAGTCTAAAGGCGGACGAAGAATTGCACGAACTGGGATATGAATTAGGGGATATCAAAAAAAAGGATTAGCTTGCATTGGAGAAAACGAGAATGATGATCAACAAAAGCTTTAGCTCTGCAAAAAGAATCGCATATACAAAACTTCTGGGATTCAACAGTTCAAGAATAGTTTTAATTATTGCTGTTTGCATGGGACTATCTATCATGTTTGCAAACTCATTAAGCATGTTCTTCAATCTTAACTATTCAGCTTATGAATTGGTGATCTATAATTCACAAGAAATTTTGCACATATTATTTATCTACGTATTTGTTCTTCTAATTATCAGCGGTGATTTCAGTTACAAAAGAGATAAATGGGAATACGCGGTAATGCTGAGGTCGTCAAGTTTAAAGAGCTGGTTTTTGGGACATGTAATGTATATCTTTCTCTGTTCTTTGTTTTTAATTATTTTACAACTAATTACCGATACGTTTGCGGCATGTTTGTTTAATGGGGTTTCCGCTGCATTCAGCAATACTTATAATAAGTGGGTCTTTGACTTCAGTATCATGCCGCAAGGCATGGTGGCAAAGATCTCCCCACTGCCACTGATGCTGATTGCAGAAGGATTATTGTTGCTAAGGTACTTTTTTTGGGGATTAGTAATATTTTTTGTAAGCAGCAGAACGAAACATACTTATTTCGGAGGTATCATTGTTATTGCAATTTCTGGAGTGGAATGGGCAACATACCAAGTGTTGACATTACTAACTGACATACAACATTCGCTATATATATTACCGATTGAACATAATATGCTAAGGCGAATGGTTATCAGTAACGTTGCTACCCCAGAAAGAATCCCCATCATATTTTCGTATCTATATTGGTTTTTATTAACCGCAGTTTTAATGCTTTTTACGTGGAGAAGTATAAAAAGATCTGACTAAATAAACAGGGTACATTATGAAGATATTGAGAGAAATTAAAACTATTTATGACCTCATATTATCAATGCGTTTATTAAGGATGCTCATGCTGATGGGATTTATTGGCGTTGTTTTTGTAGTATTCCTTGATAATTATTTTATACAACTAAATAATGCAGTAGGATACGAAATAAAGCATTCCCTTAATGATGTTTTGATATGTATTTTTAGCGGTACGCCCCCGGATCTCCTTACAGGCATTATGCTTACGGCTATTATAATATTGCCTATTTTAATGTTTTTATTTCAAACTGGTATGTTTCTTGACACCGCGATTAATAGAGGCAAATATTCTATTATTAGAATGAATTCGTTAAAGCTTTGGTGGAACGTGCATTTGTTTGCATTGTATATGCAAGTATTTATTGTTATCTTATTTGGTATAGGTATTATATTTGGTCTTGGCTCATTAATCGGACTTAATAATAACGAGACCCTAGGATTTTTTAAAAATTATACCAGCACGTCGCTTCTTTTTGATGAAAACAGCAGCTATCTGCTAAATAAATTGATTAATTATACCAGCATAGATGTAATACACTCGTTGATTTTATTCTTCTTAAGAATCATAACGGTTATCACGCTGCAGACAACGCTGTATATGTCTTTTCGGAATAAAGCCGTATCAATATTACTGCCGGTTATGCTTGTCTCAGCGGCAAGCCTGTTTCCAAAATTCGCGGTTTATATTCCGATAGGCTTGACGATGTACAGCGCGGTGCTTTATTCACAATGGAATGTAATGATTGCATATGGCGTTACGATTATACTAATCGTTTGTCTGTATATGATAACGGCAAAAAAAGTATATAAGCTTGAATGGATGGAATCATAATTTTGAAAGAAGGCGGATATCAAATGAGCACTATTTTAGAAGCAAAGAATGTAAGCAAAACAATTAAAGGCCACAGGATACTTGACAACATTAATTTTTCTCTTAATAAAGGGGAAATATGTGGTTTGGTTGGACGGAATGCTTCAGGTAAAAGCATGTTGTTTAAGGCATTGTGCGGACTGATCACGATTGACTCAGGAGAAATTAGAATATTTAACGATAAAATCGGTAAGAACGGAAAGTTTCCCGCTATGACGGGAGTTATTATTGAGCAACCGGGGTTTTTATCTCAATATAGTGGGTATGAGAATTTAAAGCTACTTGCCAATATTCAAAGAAAGGTTGGCAAGAACGAGATAGAAGAGGTATTAAGAAAAGTAGGCCTCGACCCAAAGGATAAAAGACCATTTCGGAAATATTCTTTAGGAATGAAACAAAAGCTTAGCATAGCGCAAGCGATTATGGAATCCCCAAAACTGCTGATTTTGGATGAGCCTATGAATAATTTAGACGAAGAGAGCATGATACATATTCGAGGGCTTTTGTTGGAGCTTCATAAAACACAACAAATAACAATTCTGTTAAGTAGTCACAATAGCCAAGATATAGAAATATTATGCAATAGAGTAATACAGATTGCTGATGGAAAATTCTTTAGTTAGAAAGGCGAAAAAGAATATGCAAATAATTAGGATTGACTTGAAACGAGCTTTCTCTTCCCCGATGTTTTGGGTGGGTGTTTTAGCTATTCTTATTTCAGGAGTGATTCATGCAACAAAACATGTTGGAATGTTGGAGCAATTTGATACTCCGGGGACGTTAAACCTTTTTATTTTCGGTAATATTATTTATGCCGGCGGGATGATCGGAGTGATTCTACCGTTAGTAGCTGTACTCCCATATTCTACATCGTTAGTGAACGATATAAATAGCGGTTTCCTAAAAAATCAATTAGTGCGAGTTTCTAGTTCGAGATTCATCATTCAACGCATAATTAGTACGGCAATATCTGGTGGGTGCGTTTTTCTCTTCGCGTTTTTGATTTACTTTATAGGCGCATTTATTATTGACCCATCCCCATCATATCGATTAAGCACATCTATGGCGGCCTTTACCTCTCTTTACTTTGATTCACTACTGTTATTTTGTATCGTGTACATATTAACAACATTCCTAATTGGTGCAGCATACGCATTACTAGGACTTGGCATAGGAGCAATTACACGTAAACGTTTTGCGGCACTTATTGTTCCGGCGTTTCTTTATCATCTTGGTTATTTTGTTCTATTTTTGTTTCCTGCACAGTTAAGAGAGAAAGCTTATACTTTTTGTATTTTTGATCTATTTGACTTTCATAACATACAGTCCTCAGTTGAATCAATGTATCTAAAAATTATTATGGTTATGATAATAGGTATTATCTTAACATTGGTAAGTTTTATACAGTATAGAAAAGGAAAGTGGTAAGTCACCTATTTATTAATTGTGTTATTTGAATAAAATAGAAGGATATGATTTTTCTTGTCAGGTAAAAATCCTACAAAAGGGGGGGAACTAATAACTTGGTTCCCCCGCTCATGTTATTCAGGCTTAAATGTATCTGCTGCCTGTTTCTTCTTTCTTTTTTCTTTCCATTCTACGAATTCGTTTTGCCCTTCTTCGCTTTCAAAATACTTTTGTATGGCAGGAAATATGCAGCGGGCAAGTGATTCAACTATATGGTCTGGAACTTTCGGCGGGGTTTTCTTGCCCGACATTAGTCCTGCTCCTTAGTGTTCGTTCTATCTTGGTTCATTGTAGCCTCCATATTTAATTTTCAAGGTTCTCTCAGCGGCTTCTGCCGTGATATTGTTTACTTAATTGCAGCTTCCTTTGTTCTCTTGCCTCCATCGCTTTTTTAAAAATGTCTGCAAAAACCTCCTTGACGCGTTGCGGCGCTAACTTCAGCGCCTGCCGAAATTCGCCTGTCTGCTCGTACAGCTGCTCCCAGCTATTTTGTAAATCAAATATCCGTGATTTGGCTTTTTGCAGGGCTTGCGTCAAATCAGATATTTTACCGCGAGATAAAACGCCTTCCTTTGCAAGCGATATCACCTCCTTGTAGTCATCCTCGGTCAGTTCCACCTTACTGAATATCTTTTTCCGGCCAAGTTCATCAAGTTCTTGAAACGTTTTGTTTACCTGGCGCTCTACGGTCAACTGTTCAGATATAGAAACCAGTTCATACCGCTGCGCTTCCACCTGCTTTTCAATACGGGTAAGCTTTTCGGTATCCTGTTGTATTTTATAATCAAGAACGGACAAATGCTGTATCGTGCTGCCACGAACCCCGCGCTCAAAGTCTAAGAAACCGGCGTTCTTCATGTGTTCAAAGAACCTGTCCTGCAGGAGTGAGTAGGAAGGAATCAATACCGCTTTTCCATTCTCGGCCCGTATCGGTTTACCTTCCTCATCTAAAGCCTTAACGGATGCCCATTTCTTTGAATGGCTGACTTGATGAATCACTTCCTTGACCGTCCCAACAAGCGCCTTGTCCTTACATCTTTTTGACCACCGTATTTCTTTTTTTACAACCGGGATATAGACGACATGCAGATGATAGTGATATACATCCCGGCCAAGTTCCTCTGAAAGACTTTTATTACGTTCATCGGCATGCATCACCGCCGAAAGGATATACTGCTCTCCGCCCACTTCCCGGGCAGCCATCCTATATGCTTCTTCAAAGAAATCCTTTGCATAGTCATATCCGCCATGTTGATCAAAGTACAACGTATTTACATCAAAAATCATTTCCGCGAACACGTCCGCATCCGGCTTTAATCCACGTATGCTTATCGTTCCTTTTTCAAGTAACTGATCAAATATCTGCGTATATGTGCTTTCAAAGCCTTTGAAGTGGATATTAAGATGGCTTCTTTCCTGTACAATGTCGGGATTTGAATAAATTTCGTTCTTGCGCTCATTATGACGTTCCCGAATAGAGAAATTGCTGCGAGGATACGCTTTGTTTCGTACGACTGTGCGATCAACCTTGGATATAATACATCACCTCCTCTTGTTATCGACCTTGGTCGAAGGGCACTTCCGCAGGAAGTGTATTACCCACTATGACACTTTCAGTTTGCTGAAAGATGTCAAGTGGGCTCTGCGAGGCTTTGGGGTTTCGGACGCTTTTTGCATCCTCAACCGTTCCCGCGGGCATAGCCCGCGCATTGGAATGTTGGCCTTTGAGCAAACAAAATGCACCATCATGGTGCATTGTTGCTATGATAAGCGTCATTTTTTGAACCATTATGGTTCAAATATCATCCAGCGCGCATATTAGTGCCTCCGGTAGGTCAGAAATGCTATCAGTAGATTGTAATTGGGGTGGAGTTTCTGATTTAACCAAACCAGATAACGAGATACCCTCTAACGCTTTTGATATAGTTTGTCTTATTACCTCTTCCAAACGGCTCTCCTGTTGCGCTTTAAGAATACAGTCGATCACGAATTCACTTCGTCCTTTATCCGGTTGCGCCGAAAACAGTTTTAACGCTTCCACATGGCGCGGGTTGTTCATATCAAACGTCAGATAACGCCTTTCACGCATGATATTATCCGAGCAACAGCTTGTAGCCTTCGGCGTTGGCAAAACGGTCAAGAATAGCGATAGTATTCACATCGCCGGAGTAAAGCCGTTTACCGAATAATTCCGCGCCGCCGCCGGCAAACGTAACAGGTAATTTTAGATCGAGCCCGCGTTCACGAAACGCATTGAACAGTTCCTTCAGATAATGGCGCATACGTCGCTCAACGATTATTTGAATTCTGTCCTGATCAACGTGCTGCAAGCGGCCTTGCATCGCGTCAGTTATAAGCGTATCGGATAGGATTATGTTCTCTTGCTGCAATTCTTCCCGAATCGCATTGAACAGAATAATCGTACCCATACGCAGGCTTGCGCAGCTTCCGCGGTCAACCTTAAAATCATGCAGCGTAAGGATATGAGCAAAGAATTCTCCACGGACAACCTGATATCCGTCATAGCTAAAAGCATCATCTTGAAACACTTCTATGTCGGGTACCGGGGCCAGTTCCCCGGAATATTCTTTTATCAGGTTAGCCTGCGGCTTACTGATCAAAATATCGTCATTCATTATTAGCCTCCTGTTTCATATCATTTATAATTTGCATTATGTCATTATTGATCTTATCAATACTGGTTACTTGTAAAGGGAGCGATTCACTGTACGGCATACCCTCGCGCAGGATATCCCAAGTGCCGTCCTGTTCAAATGAGAGCAATTCCCGCGCCTGAGCATGGCTATAATAGTTGCTGCCGAAGCCTCTTACCCAATCTGCAGGGAAGGCCAGCACATTTTTCTTTAGTCCGGAGGCAAACGGCTCAGCGTCCTCAAACATGTCGGCTGGAATAAATACCTCTGTTTCCCTCATGTCAAATATAATTACTGCTTCATCGTCCTTTTGCCTTCGGATACCACGCACACGGTATTTACAGTTCGGTTTCCACCCGAAAATGTGGTACAGTGTTGGCAGGTAAGCCGCGCCGCTAATATCACGCGGATAATATTGTCCGTCAGCAAACTTGGCCCATTTTACTCCGTTTTTATTATGGCTTTAGCCAATCGAGCACGCAAAACGTGCGAGATAAAAAACCACCCGCTTTGCGGGTGTGCGATAAAGGTTATACAAAAAATCACCTATCCGATAGTATAGGAATGTTCAAGTCTCTATA
>JAEYPO010000012.1 GCA_023410595.1 Bacillota bacterium
TTATCCATGCAGGATATGGCTCCTTTCGGTAATGTTTTTGTCTTTCAACTCAACAATACCCCGTGAGCCAGCTCCTGCATCTTTTATTTTCAAGGTTCAGTGTCCAATATGTATTGTAGTCCTACAGACTATTAATAATTGACTCAATAATATTCTAGAAATAAAATACCGGAGTAGATATAATAAGAATATTATTTTGATGGAGCAAATGGTTTGTGAGTTCCCCATTATGCTTATAATCCCCCTCTTTGTTCACAAATTGTTAACATTTCTTTGCTCAATTATTACAACTTTATTAAGACTTTTCGCTGTAAATGCGGTAAAATACTGCTATGTATTTTTCATATGATAATAAAGTTAAGCTTAAAAGAATAGCTGCCGCGGCTTTGCTTTTATGCCTTGCCGTCGCCATGGCGTGCGTGTTGGGTGCCTGCGCCCTTAATGCGGGGGCTAAGGTCGAGATAACGGCTGTTGCGCAGACGCCGGAGGCCGTGACACCGACACCGACGGAAACGCCGTCGGCCCTGCCCACCATAGAGCCTACGCCTGTGCCCACAACTACTACGCCCGCATGGCACCCGCAGGAGGTGAAAAAAGGAGCGCAGGGCGGCGACGTTGAGGTGCTTAAGGAAAGGCTTAAGCAGCTTGGGTTTTACCTTTCCGACGAGGCGATGGATACGTACGGCGACAAGACCGCGGTAGCGGTCGGCGAATTTCAGCGGCTGAGCGGCCTTGAAAGCACGGGCGAAGCGGACGCGCAGACGTGCCTGCGGCTGTTTTCACAGGACGCGGTAAAGTGCGCCGATTTTTCCACGCTTGCCCCCACGGTGAATATGACGTTTGAAGAGCTGACGGGCGACGACGGTTCAAGGGACTTCCCTAAGGGCTATCCCGCGGCGGACACATATTACGTTATCGTCGATATTAAGCATCAGGTCGTCATGGTGTATACGAAGGACGAAAACGGAGAATACACCGTTCCCGTAAGGTATATGCTCTGTTCCACGGGCCTTGAAAACAGAACGCCCGTCGGCAAGTTCGAGCTCGATACATACAAGCTGCGGTTCTCGAAGTTCGATAGGGACGGCCGCTACGGGCAGTACTGGACGCAGATATTCAAAGCGTTTTACTTCCACACGTTCCTTTACACCGAGCTGGACGCGGCGACATACGATGAGCAGACATATCTCGAACTGGGCAGCAAAGCGTCTCACGGATGCGTGAGGCTCACCGTTCCCGACGCTAAGTGGATGTGGTACAACATTGGCTACGGCACGAAATGCGAGATACGAAAAGGCAAAGCGGGCGACACGGCGACGGCCATGATACGCGAGCAGCTTAAGCTGGCCGCTCTCCCCGAACAGCGCGTAAGCCTGAAGCCGGGGGAGATACCCAACACCGACAACTGGTCTATAGAGAACGTGAAGATAGAGATACCCTATGTACAGGGTTCGCAGGATTAAGGCGGGCGTTTGATAAACGCCCTTTGCGATAAGAGGAATACCCTATCGGCGCTGCGCGCCACTTCCCCTAAGAGGGGAAGCTTATGCGGAGCGGCAGGGAAGCAACGTCAAAACGTGTAGGGGCGACCTGTGGTCGCCGGATATGATGCTTATTCACCCTTAAAAGGTATTTTTATGCCGGTATCACGCTAGAATCCAAAGTCGGCGCCGTCTGTGACAGTATCCTCATCCGTTACGCTTGCTTCTTGCGCAGCGCACAATCCCGTCATGCGTTCGCTTAGTTCCCACACGCGCTTGCGGGCGTATGCGTCGTGCGAACGGTGCGAGGACGCGACGGCTTTGCCGCGCACGAAGTATTTGCCCGATACGCCCTCATATTCGGGCGACGCCGCGAGAGCGGCTATCGTCTGCGCTACGGATTCAGGAGACCTGAACAGCAGCTTGTGGCATTTGGCGAGAAAAGACCCGTGGCCGTTTTCGCGGTTTAATACGATGTCTGTGCCCACTATGCCGGGGTCGAGGGCGTTTATGCTAACGCCCGTGCCGTGAAGGCGCTCTGATAGCTCGTACATGCACAGCAGTGCGGCGAGCTTGGACTGCGAATAGCCCGTGAGCGCTGTATAGTGCTTTTTAATGTTGATGTCGCCAAAACGTATGCGGCCCCACCTGTGCGCTACCGACGATATGTTTAATATCCTCGAGGGCGCGCTGCTTTTTAGCAGCGGCAGCAGCCTTTGGGTAAGCAGAAACGAACCTAAGTGGTTTACGCCGAAGTGCAGCTCGCAGCCGTCCGCCGTCTCGTGACGGGAGGCGCTTAGCGTGCCCGCGTTGTTTAAAAGCGCATCAAGCCGCGCGTACCGCTCCGTAAATTCCTCAGCAAACGCGTCTATGCATTTCATCGAGGCGAGGTCGCACAGCATCAGCTCGACGCGGCCTGCGCTCTTCGCGCGTATCTCACCCAGCGCTTCCGCGCCCCTTCTTTTGTCGCGGCACAGCATTACCACATGGCAGCCCATGCGCGCAAGCTCGATGCAGGCAGCCTTGCCGAGCCCCGAGTTTGCCCCCGTGACCAAAACGATGCTGCTCTTTACCATTTAAGACTCCAACGCCCGAAAAACGCCGGATCCCAAAAAAGCTTAACAGCGATTTTGGGCTGCAATTCCAGGAACCCCTAATAATGAATAACCTTTGGGGCAATGATACAGGGTCGGCGATAAACTAAAAAAGCCGCCTGCCGGGTTTCCGGGCTACGATAAAAAAGATTATTGCAGCTATATTATACTATTCGCTGGCATATGCGGCAATATCATTATTATATACATATGCACTAAGCAGCCGCAGCGTTATTCGCCGTCCGGCGGGGGAGTGCACCAGCCGCTCTCATATATGCCTTCAATTAATATCATGGTACAATATAAAAAATACAAATTATTCGCAATATTTGTCACACTGTTTCGTCATATCTGTGTAATCGGTTATAAAGCCAAGTAAAAGGCGGTGAGGCGGCTGTATAAGAATGTTATAAGGGAGGTCTTTGAGGACAACTATGCGCGGTTCAGGGCATACCTTAAGGGGCGTTTTTTCAGCCTTAACGACTATGACGCCGAAGACCTCATACAGCAGACCGCATTAAGGCTGCTTTACCGGGGCGAGGATATCGCGGGCATAAAGAACCTTACGTCGTACGTATATACGGCGCTCGAAAACGCCGCGAAGGACCTTTTCCGCAAACGAAAAAACGAGACGCTTAAGTCTGAGTGCCCAAAAGGAAGCAGGGAAGACGCGGCGGGCTACGCGATAGCGGGGGAGCTTAGGCGCGTTATCATGGCGGAGCTTGAAAAAATGGATGAAAAACAGCGCTACGTTTTCATAGAGACGGAAATAAAGGGGCGCAGCTACTTTGAGCTCGCACAGGAGACGGGTGAGAAGCTGGGAACGCTGCTCTCGCGCAAGAGCAGGGCGGCAAAGAAACTAAAAGAAACGATAAACGGATATATGAATCAGGAGGATATGAAACATGGATGAAAAATGTAAAGGCGGCGCGGAGGGCGCGATGAAGGTGTTAAAGGTGATAGGGCTGACGGTGCTCGGCATAGCGGCGGCGTTTCTTTTCGGGTTTGTGATACTGCTGCTGTGGAACTGGCTTATGCCGCACATATTCGGTTTGCCCGAGATAACGTATTGGGAAGGCGTAGGGCTGCTCATTCTCTCGTGCATACTGTTCGGACGCATGGGCGGCGGTTCGTCGAGCGAGAAAAAGAAAGTCAAGGATTCGGTAAGGAGCACTATAAAGGAAGATATCAAGGAAGAGATTAAAAAAGAGATAGCAAAGGAATTCGAAAAAGAGTTCGGCAGACAAGTCAGCAAAGACGGCAAGGGCGGCAAAGAGAACGCCGCATGCGACGAGTTTTACGAGGAGTGGTGGGAAGCGCAGGGCAAAGAGAGCTTCGAGAAGTATTCGAGCCGGCAAGAAGAACAGAAATAAGGATGTGAGGCAAAAGCGCGCGTAGGGGCGACCTGTGGTCGCCAGAATGAAGGCAGGAAGGCGGGCGTCCAAAGGACGCCCCTACTCATTAACATTCGGAATCATCATGCGGTATCCGCATCACAATAAACGAATACTATCTAAATGACCGGAACGACATACTCCTACGGGGCACACGGCAGGGTCGCTCCCTACAATTTATCCTTTATTCATAGCAATGACAGATTGGGGTATATCGACAATCTCAGGCCTTCCCCCCACGGGGGAAGGTGGGCAGATTGTCTATTCAAGTGCAACACTTAGCCAAAATTCATTAGGGGATAACCAGCCAAGGCATTTCCGCGGTCTATTGTTGATGCTTTCCGCTACCGCGGCGCCTTTTTAAGACGCCCCTGCTACGCGAAAAGAACAATTATTATAAGAACAAGCGGGGGCGGTCATTGATCGCCCCTACTCTCGGCCTTCCCCCACGGGGGGAAGGTGGCGCGAAGCGCCGGATGAGGGGGTGGACAAGCTGCAACACTTTAAGATTCCTCACTTATGTTCGGAATGACATATGGTAGGTTATCTGACACTCTGAGGGCGCTTTTTTAAGACGCCCCTGCTACGCGGAAAGAACAATTATTATAAGAACAAGCGGGCGATCACTGATCGCCCCTGCTCTCTGAGCCTTCCCCCACGGGGGAAGGTGGCGCGAAGCGCCGGATGAGGGGCGTGGATATGTAGCAACACCTCATCAGTCCCTGCACTAAGTTGTCAGCAGCCCTGCTTTCTTGTGGTTACAGCCCCATGTCCTTTTTCATCTTCGCCAGCTCTTCGTCGACGGAAGCGCCGCCCTGTTTGGCGTACTTCTCTTCCAGCGCTTTGGCTTCGTCTATGGGCTCGGCGTTGAGTTCCGACATCGCCGTGGCTTCGTCGAGCATCCTGTTGGCTTTGTCTTCCATGCGGTTGAAAGCGTCCATTGCTCCGGCTGATTTGCCCACCGAAGAAGTGACTTCGTTGAGCTTTTCCTGCGTTTTCGCGACGGCGACCTTCGCCTTGATAGTCTCGCGGCGTGCGGCGAGCGTCTCTATGTCGCTCGTCAGCTTGTCGTGCATCTGGCGCATCTTGACGGCGTTCTCATGCGCGGCGGCGTACGCAGTAACAAGGCCCGCGCCCGCGGCTTCGAGCTGCTGCTTCTTGCCTATGAACACGCGCGCGTCGTCCTCTTTCCCGGCCTCCAGCGCCTTCTTAGCGTAATCGGCGTATTTGTCTACCTGTGCCTGGTTCTCGTCCACAAGGCGCTTCGTGCGCGACTCTTCGGCCATGACGCCCGCTGTCTCTTTCTTGACCTCCGAGAGGTCCTCCATAAGATCGCGCATATACTGGTCGATCATCTTGCCCGGGTCTTCCATCTTGTCGAGCATCGCGTTTACGTTAGCCTTTATTATGTCTCCGAATCTTGATAAAATAGCCATTCTTGTTCCTCCATATTCTAAAGTGTTTGCCGTTAAAGGCAGTATGATTAATTATTATTTGTTACGTTTTGTCACCGGCTTCTCAATCTATTTGCCGTCGTCGTCGGTGTTTTTGTCGTACTTTTTAGCGAGGTTTTCGGCCTCGTCGTCGGCCCCAAATTTCTCAAGAGGCGTCTTGAGCATATCTTCCGTCTGCTTCGCCTCGAGATTCTTCTGCTTCTTGGCGTGCCGCCACCAGACGAACAACAGTATCAGTATCACCAAAACGCCGATAACTATGAGCACGGGTATCCACGGCGACGTCGTGACTGTCATTATGCGCGTTGCGGTAAGGTCGAACGACTTGCTGAAATACTGCTCGTACGAAAGGCTTAAGTCGTTGTAGTACCTGTCGAGGTAGTTGCCGAGTATGTATCCCGCTTCCTGGTCTATCACCGCTTTGGCCTGCGAGCCTACGGTATACCAGTACCTGTAGGTGGTCTCGTTCTCGAACAGCACGAGCAGCATGTGCGCCTGGTCGGTAAACAGCTCCATATACTTCGACTCTGTAAACACCCGCAAATCTTCCATAGAAGGCGTCTCCCGCGAGCCGTTTATATTTCCGGTAAGATAGACGTAAGGCTGCACTCCCGTCTTCGCGTAGAAGTTTTTAAGCCCCGGCAGCAGCTCGGATTCGTCGAGCAACAGCCCGAGTTCGTCGGTATAGTAGCCCGTTTCGTTTACCGAACCTTTAGGCAGCGCTTCGCGCACTACGGTGGACTTTGTTATCTCCTGGCTGCCGCCGCTGTCTCCCGCGAATATGTCCGCTCCGAACGAGGACGCGATAAATATTAATATTACTATAACAACTATGATGCCGAATATCGCCGAGCTGCAGCCGCACCCGCGCCTGCCTCCGCCGCCTATGAATATCGGCCCGCCAAAGCTGCTGTTGCCAAGGCCCATGCCGCGGTTAGTGCCGCCTCTGAAGCCGCCGAAGCTTCCGAAGCCGCCGAAGCCGCCGCTGCCGCCCGAATATCCCCGGCCGCCGCCTCCGAAGCCGCCCTTAAAGCCTCCGCCGCCTCCGCCGCCAAAGCTGCCGAAGCCTCCGCCGCCGCCGCCGAAGCCGCCGCCTCCGCCGCCAAAACCGCCTCCTCTGCCCATAGAAACAACCTCTTTCACATGGAATCTGCCGCCAAAAAAGTTTCCGCTTTCTGGGGCAATATCTCAATTCAAATCTATCACGGCGTATCCGCTATGTCAATTTCTATCGCGTGTTTCGCGAAAACAACCTTAAATCGGCGCCCATAGAAAGAATTATAGGATACAATTAGAATTTAGCATATGTTGTGACTTTATCACTTCACTATGCACTGTGCGCTACTTATAATATAGACATACACCAGGTAATTACATCGGGCCATACATCAGCTATTGCTCAGGCTTTTGCAGCTGGTATTTACAACGGGGAGCATACGGTTTGTGCAGCGGCGTATGCATCAGATATGGCAGAAAATGCGCGGGTACCGCTGACAAGGGGAGATGGACAGGCGATGGTGACTGTTTGAGGCGCTTAAAGCGCCTCCCGACCCGCGCAACATTCAACAATTTCTCACAAGAAATGATTATGAATAAATAAAGGCGATCTGCGCATTATATTAAACGAGGTGAGAGTCGAATGTTTGTTAAACATGGACTTGATGACCTTGTCAGTCGATTGGAAGCGAGGAGCGCGATCTTCAGTCCGGGTGACTGACCAGCCCCGATGTTGGTATTTCCGGGGCTAAGTGGAGCGGGCATGTACCCGCTCCTTTTATATACCTCTGGTTCCCAACAATAATTTGCTAAAGTTTCCCTTAATTGCGTTTTATCGCGTCTCAAAATGGTTATATATATAACATAACAGTTAAAATCTGGACGGGGAGGCGAACAGTATGGAAAACGAATTTTATTCCGTTACAGTTATCTGCCCCGCATGCGGCAGGCACGCGCAAGGCGCGCACGGCGCATACAAACCGAAAACATTTGACGCGCGCGTAACTTTTCACGATTCATACGAGACGACGATAACTTGCCCTAACTGCGGCGCCAAAGTAATGCTCTCTGTCAAGACAAAGGGAAAGATAACCGAGGCGCACAAGGAAAAGCTGGTGCGCGAAAAGAAGGCCGATTTGAGGCGGTCACTTAAGGCGCTGCTTGTATCTTCGCTGCTGCTGGCGGCCGGCGTAGTAACAAACGTGTTCGTGTCAGGCGAAACGACAGGCGTTATAAGCGTATGCGCCATAGCGATTTCGTTCCCTGTGTGGCTCTTTGCTCTCGCTGCCTTGCCCGGTTCGATAAAATGCCTTAAGCACCATGAACTGATATTCGAAAAATACGAGGTTAAACACCCGTACCTCGTGTCGCTCGGAGAATACTCCGCTCACTATTTCAAGGGGCAGAAAAAGACGATAGTCTGGCAGCGCCGGCCGATATACGTTCGCTCCGGTAACCCCCGGGGCTATCGAGACACCGTTAAAAACAGGCCGGAGCAAATGAGAGCTTTTGCGGCAAGCAAAAGAGACAGCCGAAAAGCCTGTATTTAACGGGGCCCCCTCGTCGCTTTGGCGACGGCCCAAGTCGTGAGGCTTGATGGTGCAGATTGATTTAATCGTTTGGGAATAAAAATATTGTTTCAGCAGTACTGCTTGACACGCAGCGTGTTGGGGTCCACGTCCACAAGGCGCCCCCGTTGACGCAGCTCTTTAAGCTCTTCGCTCGAATAGATCATCACTTCGTCGTCTTTTCCGTCAAGGGGGGCAAACACCATGTTGGAATCCCACTTGCCGACGAATATATATATCCTTCCACTTAAAGTTTTAACAGTCATAATGCACCCCCACCTTAAGTTATAGTATAATGATTTAAGTATCAATAACAAGCGGAAATGAAATCAATATATGGTAAGCACGGGACAAAAAATTGAGTATTTTAACTGCTCTGAAACAGCTTTTGTAATCGTTAGCCGGTTATTTTTATATTTTAACTTAAAATGTTATCTATGATACAGCCGCATTGAGCTTGCAGCATTTGCGGGCGCATATCGCTTTAAGTGGTAAGCTGTCCCGGCGCGGCACAAAATGACAGGATGGCAAACAGGAGTTCTTGTATAATACCGTATGTAAAGGAGTCCTTCGATGGAATGGCTTGAATGCATGAACAACGCCATAGAGTATATAGAGGCGCACTTAATGGAGGAGACGGACATAAGAGCCGCGGCGCGCGCGGCCGCGTCTTCGCCGTTTCATTTCCAGCGCATGTTCCATATGCTCACGGGGTTTACGGTCGCCGACTATATACGCAGGCGCAGGCTCACTCTCGGCGCGCAGGAGCTTGCGGCAAAGAAGTGCAGAGTGCTGGACGCGGCGCTCAAGTACGGCTACGAAAGCCCGGAGGCGTTTACAAAGGCTTTTAAAAAGCTGCACGGCATAACGCCCGCCGGGGCGCGCTTGCCGGGGGCAAGGCTAAAGGCGTTCCCGAAGCTGTCCTTTCATATTTCGGTAAAAGGAGACAAAGAC
Organism: Bacillota bacterium; assembly: GCA_023410595.1. GTDB lineage: Bacteria > Bacillota > Clostridia > Christensenellales > SZUA-584 > DTFZ01. The sequence goes on from JAEYPO010000012.1 coordinate 8,942, forward strand.
ATGGATTACAGTATAGTGGAGAAGCGTGAGTTTGAGGTCGCGGGGGTATTAAGGCACATATCCACAAAGGACGGAGTTAACTTTATTAAGGTGCCGGAGTTTTGGGACGACTGCATGAAGGATGGGTCGTACGAAAAGATATGCCGTATGGCGGACGGAGGCGAGACGTACGGTATATGCCTTGACTTCGCGCAGGACCAGACGCAGTTTTCCTACATGATAGCGGCGAAGGCGCAAGGAGACATACCAAAGGGGCTTGCCCGGCGCAGCATACCGGCGGCAACGTGGGCGGTGTTCCGCGCGGTGGGGCCTGTCCCTTTCGCCATACAGGACGTGACGAAGCGCATATTCTCCGAGTGGTTCCCTTCTACGGGCTACGAGCATGACGACGCGCCCGAGCTGGAGGTATACCCTATGGGCAATCCGGACTCGGCGGAATACTGCACCGAAATATGGATACCGGTGAAAAAGAAATAACCGCAATCGTCCGGGGAGTGCTTCAGTCTCGGTGTTATATGGAAGAAACGCCGCGTGTGTGAGGGGAGGGCTTTCGTGCCCTCCCGTTTTATTCAGTAGTACATATACGAAATTGTCAAATAACCCCCATATGTCATTCCGAGCTTGTCGAGGAATCCCATGGAAAGTGCTTCAGTATCGGTGTTATATGGAAGAAACGCCGCGTGTGTGAGGGGAGGGCTTTCGCGTCCTCCCGTTTTTGTATATAAAAACCCCGCGTTAGAAACTGCAAGAGTATCAGATTGGTGACTTGAATTATAACTTTCTTTGAAGCCGGTTGACCTTCTAACACTTGTTAGGTATAATAATCTAACAAGTGTTAGGCTGAAAGGAGATTGTTCGATGAATGAAACAAAAGAAAAAATTTTAGGCGTTTCATTGGACTTATTTTCCCGGAAAGGATTTTCAGCAGTATCTATCAGGGATATATGCAAACAAGTAGAGATTAAAGAAAGCTCTGTATATTACCATTTCAAAAACAAACAAGCTATTTTCGATGAGATATTATGCCGGTTTCAAAAAACAGCAAATGATATGATGAACCAATTTACATCATTGTTGGCTGCTGATCCGCAAAAACTTGGCGATGATTTTTATGTAGGAATTTGTAATCGCTTTTTTGAGAAATATCTTATGGACGACTTTTGCAATAAAGTAATGCGCCTGATGCTGATTGAGCAGTTTAACAATGAAGATGTAAAAAATGCATATGACTATTGGATGTTTACCGAGCCTTTGAAATTTCAAAGCAGTATTTTTCAAATGCTGACAGATAAAGAATTACTACCAAAGATGGACAACGAGTATGTTGCAATACAGTATTATGCTCCTGTTTTTTTCTTCGCACAGAAATGGCTGTTTAGCGGAAACCTTTCCGATGAAAGCAAAACCGCCTTTCGCAAAGATGCTTACAGACATATACAATTATTCTTTTCAAAATTAGGAGGAGTATGATGGCTAATTTCGTTATAACTGGTGCAAACCAAGGAATTGGTTACTTCTTCATTGAACAGTTGCTGAAAGAGGGTAATAAGGTTGCTGTTTTTGACTTGGATACAGATAATCTTGAAAAACTAAAAGCAGAGTATGCGGATAGTCTTTTGTTTTTCAAAGTGGATGTGAGAAATCAAGACGATTTGCATTGTGCGGTCGCGAGCGCTGCTGCTGAATTTTCAGTAATAGACGTGGCTATTCATAATGCTTGTAAATGCACATTTGAAGCGGAGGCAAACACAGATTTGGATACATACCGGGATGTACTTGATGTTAATTATTTCGGTGCTTTACGGTTAGCAAAAAGTGTTTTGCCGTACATGATAAAACAGAATAAAGGCAAAGTCATTTTCACAAGCTCCGGTGTCGGGGTAATGGGTTTCACGCGCATATCTCCCTATGCCTCAAGCAAGGGGGCAATAGAATCTCTTGCAAAATGTTTGAAATTAGAATATGCAAAAAACAATATATCTTTTCACATTTTCCATCCCCCGTTGACACGAACAAAATCAGCAGAACCGTTGCCTGTTCCACAAGAGTTTATGGCTTCTCCGGAAAAAGTAGGTCAAGGGCTTGCAAAGCGTATTAACTCAAAGCGTTTTATAATCTGTCATAGCTTTGGACAAAAAATACAAACTCTCGGCTGCTATCTATTTCCTCTTAAGACGGGAAAATTAATGTCTAAATTGACAGATAATTTCAATAACATGAACGAAGAGAAATAAAATGATATGAAAAAATCAGAATAGATACGTTGTCCTGTCTGTGGAAACAAAACACGAGACAGAATCAGAGAGTACACAGTTTTGAAGAATTATACTCTCTGCTGTCCGAAATGCAAGCAGAAAAAGAGAAGTTTTCGTTGCATATATGGATAATATTACATTATTATGATATAATATGTGGGATAAACCAGCTGTGGGCGCCAGGCGCGCAAAGCCTGCGCCGGAAGCAGGGAGCGTAACATGAAACTTACAGTGCTGGGGATATACGCGCCGTACCCGCCCGCGGGCGGAGCCACGTCGGGTTATCTGCTGTCGGGCGGCGGAACCAATATACTGCTCGATTGCGGCAGCGGCGTGGTATCGCGGCTTCAGAGCTTTGTTTCCATAGACGACATAGACGCCGTAGTGCTGTCGCACCTGCATGGCGACCACATAGCCGACATCGAGGTGCTGCGCTACATGCCTGGCTACCGCAAAAGCTTTGAGGGAGGAAGTAAGGAAGGCCTCATCGTATACTCGCCCGATAAGCCGGAGGAGGAGTATAAGCTGCTCCGCTCCGTAAGGTTTTTCGACGTAATGCCTGTTTATCACGGCATGAGCGCGGCGGCGGGCGGCATGCGGCTGGAGTTTTTCAGTATGGAGCACCCGTATCCTGTTTTCGGAGTGCGCATAGCGTGCGAAGGGAAGACTTTTGTGTACACAGGCGACACGGTGATGAACAAAAATATCGCGCCCATGATAAGGGGCGCAGACATGCTGCTTTGCGATTCGTCGTTTCTTTCCGCCGACAAAGCCCCCGACTCTACGCACCTCTCCGCAGCGGAAGCGGCGCGGCTGTCGCTCGATAACGGCGTCAAGCGCCTCGTGCTTACGCATCGCCTTACGCACTACTACGCGGGCGCGGACGCGCATCTTGCAGAAGCGAAGGCCATATATAATAATTGCGAGCTTGCGGAAGAGATGAGGTCGTATGAATTCTGACTTGCGGATAAGGGCTTTGGAGCAAAGCGACATAGAGCAGGCGATGCGGCTCGTGTGGGAAGTGTTCAGCGAGTTTGAAGCGCCGGAGTACGGGCGGCAGGGCGCCAACGAATTCCGCCGTTACATAGAGCCGTGCGCAGTACTAACGCGCATGGAAAGCGGAGAGCTTAAGCTCTGGGGCGGCTTTGAGCACGGGGAACTTAAAGGAGTTATTGCGGTGCGCCCGCGGAACCCTGACGTTCCGGAAAACGGCCTTACGGGCTTTGGCCATATCAGCCTGCTGTTCGTAAGAAAGCAGTACCACCGGCGAGGCATAGCGAGGGCGCTGTTTGAGACGGTGAAACAGGCCTGCGCAGAGAGCGGTGCGCGCGGGATAACGGTAAACTCGTCGCCATATGCTGTGGAAGTTTACCGCCGTTTGGGGTTTACCCCGACGGATGCTGGGAAATGCGTAAACGGCATACGCTATACGCCCATGAAATATATATTGTGTTAATGCCGGAAAGAGAGGGAATATGAAAAGAACGCTGATTGTGATAGACGTGCAGAACGAATACTTTACGGGGGCGCTGCCGGTAAGCTGGCCAAAGGGCAGCCTTGATAACATACTGCGCGCGGTGGACGCGGCAAACGCGTGCGGCGTGCCCGTGATATACGTACAGCACACTAACGCGGCTCCGGACGCGAAGTCGTTCGCGCGCGGCACGGCAGGGTGGGAGCTGCACGAGAAGCTTAAAGAGAGGAAGCACGACTTTATTATCGAAAAGGAACTGCCGGGCAGCTTTACGGGAACGGACCTTGACGATACGCTTAAAAAGCTGGGCTGCGATACGGTAACCATAGCGGGATATATGACGCAGATGTGCTGCGACACGACGGCGCGGCAGGCGTTTCATATGGGCTACGGCGTGGAGTTCCTCTCCGACGCCACAGGGACTCTCGATATAACGACATACGCGGGCAGCGTTACCGCGGAGGAATTGCACCGCGCTGTACTCGTAGCGCAGTCGATGCGCTTTAGCAGGGTATTGACAGAAGCCGAGTGGGAGAAGCTTTTATAGCGGTACATCAAATAGTTCACAGCAGCGGAGGAATGGAATGTTGGAAGTAAAGCCTGGATTCAGATCGTACATAAAGCAGTTTTCCATCGTTTCGTACACTGTAAAGGATACGGACACGGGCGTGCTGTATGAGGAGGTAAAAGCGAGGGCGCACAGGATACTGTGGACGCTGGCGTTCATAATCGTTTACGCCGCTATGGCGTTTTTCCTAATAAGCTTTATACCCGCCGCTCAGGACGCGGCTGCCGTTGCCGTGTATATCGTTGCCGCGGCGCTCGTTGCCGCCGCGTATTTCGTAGGCTCGGTATATGCCGTATATAAAATATCGGCGTTTGAAGCCATGGGCGAAGAGGAAATAAATAAGTATATTGACATAAAATTTTAATATCATATTGACAATAACTTTATAGTATATTATACCCTGATTATACCGGTTTTACCTTAAGGAGGGATAATATGAACGAAGTCATAAACGCGATAAAGAGCAGGCGGAGCGTACGCGCATACAAGAGCGACGCGCTAGGGATAGACGTATTGCAGCCTATAGTCGAAGCAGGATATTACGCGCCTACCGGGATGGGCGCGCAGCAGTGGCACTTCTCGGTGATACAGGACAGAGCGCTGATCGATGAGGTAAATGAAAAGGCCAAAAAGAAGATGGCGGCTATACCGGTCGACTGGATACAGAACATGGCCAAGGCGCCCGGGCTTGATATAACGCACAAAGCGCCCGTGCTCATTATAGCGTCCGCGAAAAAAGGCTACGTAACAGGTGCGGAAGACTGCACGGCCGCGCTGGAGAACATGCTGATAGCCGCCGAGAGCCTGGGGATTGGCTCGTGCTGGATGGGCTTTGTAAGCTTTATATTCGACGACGCAGAGATGATGAAAAGGCTGGGCGTTCCCGAAGGGTACGAGGGCAAGCAGGCGGCGGTGTTCGGGTATCAGGACGGCGAGAAAAATGCGGCGCCTCCGCGCAGCCCCGACGTTGTTACATACGTTGGTGCGTTTTAAGCGCGTAACAGACGAATAAAACAAACAGCGGCTTTCCGGAGAACCGGGGCCGCTGTTTTACGTTTATCGCGCTATGCGTGTACGGCGTCCTTCCACGCAGGCAGCTTCGCCATCATGGCGACCGCCGCGGCTTGCGCCGCTTTCTCGTCAAGGCCCTGCGTATTAATTATGAACGCAGTCAGGCCCCGCCTTTTTTCGTCGTACGACTGCATCGAGCCGTCGGGCCGCGCGCAGTATTTGCAGTAGTCACGATTCACATCGCCCATCGCGAAGTCGGACGGGTCGTTCATCGGCATGCCGCACGCTATGCATGTTTTCATATATTTTCTCCTTTCAAAGATTTATACGGGACCCCAAAAAAGTCGTGAGACTCTTTGGAGCGGTAATATCGGAGTTCCCATCAAGCCGTGAGACCTGATGGGGCGGTAATTGCATTTATGTCCTTTGCCTTTTATCGTATGGGTCGACGCCCAGCTTTAAAAATTCCTTTATGCCGAGTTCGGTCAGAGCATAATGCTTCGGATTTTCTTCCGTCGGTTCCAGCCAGCCTAGCTCGGCTATGCGATAAAACAGCCGGTTTCCCAGCGTTCCGCCCAGATGCCCGAAGCAACATTTGGCGGTCAATACGGGCCGTTCACTCACTCAAGTTCATCCTCCTTCCCGCAGCCTCCGATCATTTTCAGGTAAAACCCGATAAGCGTCTCTCCGTACCTGCCGAGTACATTCCCTTCCGGCGCGAACAGTTCGCTGTTTTCAAGGTAATAATGCACGAGGCCCATCCACGTGTTAAAAAGCAGATGCATAGGCATCTCTTTTATCAGACCTTCGCGCATTTCGCGCTGCGCCGCCTGGCTTATGTGCAGCGATATCGACGATTGTATTATGAGAAACGCGGTCTTGGCGCTTTCGGGCAGCAGCGTCCGCTCGGTTATGAGCCTTGTGTAAAACGCCTCGTATTCGCAAAGGCCTTTTATATGCGCTTCGAGCACGCCGCGCAGCCCGACGCCGTCTCGCGCCAGCTCGTGCAGCCGCAGGCTCACCCGCTTTCCGAAACGCTCTATGACGGCTGCCGTCAATTCCTCCATAGTGGGGAAGTGAAGGAATACCGTACCGTGAGAGACGCCCGCCGCCTCCGCTATATCCGCCGCCCGCGCCGCCGCAAAGCCCTTGCTTGCGAACACGGACAGCGCCGTGTCTTCAATAAGCTCGCGCGTGCGCAGTTTTTGCGCCTGCCGCTTTGTCAAATGTTCCGTCATACCGCCGCCTTGTAGATATTATTAGTGACCGTAGAATCACTGACCGTAAAGTCATTATAATACGCATTGCGGATGATGTCAACGCGATACCAAAAAATATTTTTACAAGGATATTATTTCATGAATATTACCTTGACACGCATAGTAATATGTGATAGATTGTAAAAGTAATAAATGGAAGGGGAGGCGGTAAAGTGGATGTAAGCAGCGACGTTATACGCGGGCATATAGATACTATAGTGCTCTCGCTGCTGCGAGGCGGGGACAAATACGGCTACGAGATATGCCGCCTCGTGCGCGAGAAGAGCGGCGAGGAATACGAGCTCAAAGAGCCGTCGATGTACAGCACGATACGGAGGCTGGAAGCGCAGAAGCTATTGGAGGCGTACTGGGGCAGCGAGACGCAGGGCGCGCGGCGCAAGTATTACCGCATAACCCCCGCGGGAGTAAAAGTGCTGGAGGAGAACCTTAAAAACTGGACGTTCGCCAAGAAAATAATAGACCGTCTTTTGGAGGTATAGTATGGGCGCTATAGATATCTACTTAAAGGAGATAAGCAGGCGCTATCCCGCAACGCAGGCCGTGAGGGAGCAGATAGAGGAATTAAGGGATACGCTGCACTTAAAAACTGAAGAATTGCAGGCGCAGGGCAGGCCGTACGAGCTGGCCGAGCAAGCCTCAATAGACTCTCTGGGGGATGTGTCGCCTCTTTTGGAAGAAGTGGCGGGCGACGCGCGAACGGTATATGTTAACCGTTTAAAACTCAAGAGTTCATTGCTAATGTTCCATCTGTTTATTGCGGAGTATATAATTATCTGGCAGATAATGCTTTTCTCATGGCATAGCTGGACGGATATAGTGCACTTACAGTTGCTTTGGTTCGTTATGTTTATAATAGCAGCAGGGATCTGGCCCATAAGCGCGGCTTTAAAATGTAAACGCGACCCCGAAAAGACGGCGGCCGTGTCAATGGAATATAAAAAACGAAAGCGTATAGCGCTCATTGTCTGGCTGATGGTCTCTGCAGTTTCTTTTACTTATTGTTTTCTGAGCGCTAATAATTTTACTATCTTCCTGTTTTTTTCGACAGCTGCCGCAAACTGGCCGCTCGGCTTATATATTTATCACAGGAAGCTTACGGGCGGGCGCTACGACGCGCGGGGCATATAGTCTTTGAATCATATTTGTGAGGTGTTGATATGAGCACGATAAATGATTATCTAAGCAGCATAAAGAAGCGTTATCCCGACACGCAGGCGGTGAGGGAGCAGATAGAGGAACTTAGGGACACGCTGCATCTGAAAACTGAAGAGCTGCAGGCGCAGGGCAAACCGTACGAGTACGCGGCAAAAGAGGCCATAGAATCGCTGGGGGATGTGACTTCTCTGCTGGAAGAAGTGGCGGGCAACGTAAGAACGGTATATATAAACCGCTTGAGCAGGAACAACGCTCTTTCGTTATCCGCCCTGATTTACGTTGAGTTTATCACAGTATGGGTATCAGTGCTGCTTAACTCTGGTTATCATGGCGGCGAGTTTTTATTTTCACTGTTCGTGCTGGTCGTGGGATTAGGGACTTGGCTGCTTATAGCAGCAACCGCCTGTAAACGCGAGCCTGACAAAACGAAGGTAGTAGAGTTTCCGTACCGCAAGCTGATGAGGATAGCGTTAGTCGGCTGGCTTGGTTTATCGGCATTTTTGTTCGTAATAAACATTCTTACGCCGTCTTCTGTGTGGTTCTACTATCCCATAATAGGTACAGCAAACTGGCCGATGGGCGTCTACTTATATCACAGGCAGCTGACGGGCGGGCGTTACGACGCTTAACCCTTATCCGTCGCGCCACATTTCCCCGAGGGGGAAGGCTATATCGTACAGCGCTTAATTGATGGCGTTTTCACTCGGGCTGGCAGTTAAGGCCGGACACTTCCCCTGAGAGGGGTAGCGGGCTTTTCTGCTTGCCGCCATGCTTAAACAAACGGCTCCGATATAAGCTATGGCCGGTCTCAACCAGCGTAGGGCACGTTCTCAAAGCAGTCGTATTCGCTTACGCCTCCGATAAAGCACTCAGAGCCGTTTACTGTGAAAGTTATTCTGCCCTCCGTACCGTCGTCCAGCCTGAAAAACAAAAACGAGGCGCTGTCGGTGGCCGCGGGATAGATTATAGTGCCGGAATCGAGCGTGCCGGGTGCGTACTCGCCGCCCTTAAGTATCTCAACGGGTATGCTTGTTTTGGCAACAAGCGGGTCGCGGTCGCTCATATCTATCATCATGTCCGTTGCAGCCTCGAATTTGAAGCCGTCCGTAATATCAAATAGGCAGGTGAAAGACCACGTGCCGAGCGCGTCTACGTAACCGTCTGCCGTTACGCTGGAGCTCGTGACTTCAGCGGCTCTTCCGCTGATACTGTCCGAAATAACGGGCTTTAGGCCGTCAAACGAGCAGAGAACCGTTGAGTAAGAATCATTCTCGTAACCTATGCTCACGACTAAACAAGTAGCGCCGCCCGGCGTTTCCGTCAGGTTCGCTGACTCAAAATAACCGCTGTCTACAACGGCCTGATTATACGCCGCGCCGCCTGATACGCTCACGATGATTTCGTTTCCTAAGGATTCACCTTCCTTACCGATGCCCACGGATATTGTTTCCTGCGTATTGTCGCCGTTAACATCCGCGGAGAATGACGCCAGGGCTTCAATATTGTCCGGCGGCGGGGAAAGGATTTCGGAAGGCTGCGGGGACGCGGTCTGCGGTTCGCTATTTGGGGGCATGTCACTCCCCGCGGGCTTATCGCTCGTTATAACTTCTGTTCCCGCGGGCCGAGCCACTATGCAACCCGCGCACAGGCATACGCACGCTGCTAAGACTATGATCAGCAAAAAGAGTGATTTCATTTTCATTGAGACGCTCCTTCCGCTTCCCGCAAAGGAAGCAAACGCGTTTTGCGTTTATAATGGGGTGTAATGCATTTACATATATTACTTATCATATTTCAGGATAACGGTAAACACAAAAAGTGCGAACGGTATGAATCATGTTACGGAACCTGAACTTTTCGTATTTCGTACCCAAAGCCGTTCTCCTCAAATCTGAGCATGCACCAGCAGGCGCGGGGCTCGTCGGCGGGCATGCCCACGCTGCCCGCGTTTATAATGAGCTTGCCGTTTACGGACGCGGCGTACGGCGTATGCGTATGGCCGCACAGCAGTATGTCCGCGCCTATGCGCGAGGCGAGCGCTTCGAGCTCGTACTTTGCCGTCATAATGCCAATGCCCTCGTTTATCCTCCTGTCCGAGCCGTGAGCGCACAGCAGCGTTTTGCCGCATATTTCAATTTTCTGCTTTTCGGGAAGCGCTGCGACCACCTCGCGCGCTTGGGGCGATATGAGCGGGAGGCAGCGTTTGTAGTCGGCGAATACCCTTTGCTCGATTTCATTGCGCGGCTCAAAATCATTGCCGTCGCCTATCTCGTTAAGCCAGTCATCGGTGTTGCCGCGCAGCCAGACGATGGGGCGCAGGGCTTTGAGCGCGTCATAGCACGCCTGCGGTTCGTCGCCCCGGAACAGCAGGTCGCCAAGAAAGATGACGGAATCGGCATGAGCCGCGTCCATGTCCGCCATTACGGCTATGAGCGCTTTATAGTTTCCGTGTATGTCGCCAAGTACAGCGATGTTCATAAGGGTACCTCACATGATATCTGTATAGTATTTATCATCCGCCCATTTCAGCGGGCTTGAATCGACGTAGCTCCAAATCTCGTTATAGTCCCGCTCGTCGCGGATGATGTGCTCATAGAAAGATTTCTGCCAAAGAGAATAGCCTGTTTGTTTTGATACAGAGCCTTTAAACTGCTGAACTATCTGAGAAACCGTAGGGGCGTCCATTGATCGCTTCATAGTATCGATAAACCCCAATTTGTCATTCCGAGCTTGCGAGGAATCCCATGAAAAGTGCTTAGCAGAAGGGG
>JAEYPO010000021.1 GCA_023410595.1 Bacillota bacterium
CCGACCAGATGGCCGAAAATCTTGTACTATTGGAGGAAAAGAACATGAAAGCAAGGATTCTCTCTTTATTGTTGGCGTTCAGCATAGTAATGCTTCTCACGGCCGGATGCTTGCCGAATACCGGCGCATCGGTCTCAGACGCGCCGAAGGGCGCCGCAGCTTTGTGGGATGCCGGCGACAAAAGAGACAAGATCGTCGTCATAAGCGATATCCACCTCGGTATCGATGATAGATATACCGAAACGTTGAAAAACCGTCCGCTGCTCATTGATTTTTTGCAGCGCTTGCAAAGTACGACTGATGTGAGGGAACTGGTAATAGACGGCGATTTTCTGGACGACTGGTTTCTGCCGGTCTATTATCCCAGTTATACGGATGTAAGACAGTTTTATAAAGACGCGATTGCCACCAATCAGGCCGTTTTCGACGAGTTGAATAACGTGATCGACAGCGGAATAAAGCTTGTGTACATACCCGGAAACCATGACATGACGCTGGAGGCTGAAGTTTTGCAGGAAGCAATTCCTGACATCGTTCAGGCCAGGGATGCCGAAGGGCTCGGCGTCTATTATACGGGTGATCGAAGCGAGATTGCAATTGAGCATGGCCATCGCTATGACGTATTTTCCGCGCCGGATACGGTCACCAACGCGGAGCTGTGCGGCAATAATGATACCATCTTCCCCGCCGGTTATTTCTACGCCCGTTATGCCGCAACGTGGGTTTTGGAAGGCCGTCCGAAGGTTGAAAAGAATTTGCCGGTGGTAACGGATGTACCGGATAAGGCCGATACAGATCAGTACGGTGCTTATATTTATTACTCGCTTCTCAAAGACATTTCCTCACGGATGACGCCCAACGAGGGCCTTGATGAGAAGATATTCGATATGCACATTGCCGGATTTGACGATGCCTATACCTACCTTGATTTTTATCCGGCTCAGCAGGCGGATGGAACCATTTCCGCACCGGTGCTGTTTAAGAATATTCAGCGCACCTGGGACGAGCGTCAAAAAATCAACCAGGTCAAGGTTCCCAACAGCTTCATTGAGGCAGTTTCAGGAACCATAGACTGGCAGTATTTTTTCAGACAGGCAAAGGTACAGTATCTGGAAAACCCGGATGAAAATGTGGATGTGGTTGTGTTCGGCCATACCCATGTGCCCGCGTATAAGGATGCGGGGAATGGAAAGCTCTATCTGAACGAAGGAACATGGATTGACCATAACACTGACTATCCAGACGCACCCCGCACGTTTGCAGTCATCACCACCGGCGCTAAGACCACGGCCGCGCTGTACAGCTATATGGAGAATGGCTCAATTAACGATATTGGCGCCAGCGTCAGCAGGGAAGCGGACTGATTTACGCCTATAATGAGTAAGCCTTGTCCCAACAATGCCCTGATCGCCACGCCGGAGCCGCTCTGCTGTGGCGATCAGGTTATTACCCCAAAATGTAAGATCACAGGTGGAGGGGAACTGCATCTGCACATATCTTCAGGCGGGCAACTTGTGAGTCGCGCAAAGAATAAGTGGTTAATTTTCTGTTCACACGCCGGGTAAACACAATGTGAAGTTGACGTTTATACAGACAGGAAAGTTTTGGAAGAACGATGTCATAGATTATCTAAATAACACTCAAAGTAAGGACGCTGTCTATAAATTAAACCATCGGAAGTTCACCTCAGCACCGGTGCTAAACATAATGCGAAGTTCGGAGAACATCCCGGGTTATGGATAATCGGAAGCCCTCGTCCTTGTCTGGGTTATCCCTTGGTTACTACCTGGGATACGTTTTCTGAAGAAAATCCGGGTGCATGCAGTTCGGTAACCATTGATGGCAAAGATAGGTACGACGTTGTTGGAGAACTGAAGCAAAAGGGCATGTATCGTGCGAAAACCGTTAAGGGATAGGTTGCGATAGCATCGATTTGAGGTGCCCATATTTAGCATCGGCTAGGGTGCTTAAGGGCCTAGTCAATAGATCAGCCAAGCAAACTATCTTCTAATTGCTTTATTTGTTTTTTTAAATCTCTAATTTGTTTCAATTTGTCTTGTTTCGACTCGCAAGCCTGTATTTGCGCAGTAATAGTAAGAATGAGTCCTCCAACTCCAACAATAAAGTTACCTATTACATTTAATTCATCGGCACTCTTGTCTTTTGAAATTGTAATGGCAAGCAAATTTGCAAAAAAAGAAAGCTGTTCAGCGCTTTGCACGCACCCTAGAGCGCTGAGTGCTTCCGCACATTGACTTATGGTTTCTTCATCCTGCATGGGCTGCCTCCTATTTGCTTACTCGTACATCTTATTCCCTAATCTGCGCTTATGCCACAAGCCGCTTCTCGTATTTCTGCATTTTGCGATAAGGTTTTTCTGCGATCGACCAAAAGACCAGGGATTCGAATTCGTTATAGCGCTAAGCAAAATTGACGTTCGGGGGTGTGTTTAGTCATCGTGACGGTTGGGTCGTCTTACCCCATAATGCGTTATGCCGTTTTGTCACAAAAAAGCTTGCCTTTAACAGGCAAGCATAAGATCCATATGTCTTAACGGGGCCGACAGCGGCTGCATCTACGCCGTCTGCTGAAGCGAGACCCAATGGCAGCACCGGCTAGAAAGGGGAAAAGGTTGTCGCGACTCATAATTATCACTTCCTTGTCATTTGTTACTATGCGGTGACATAGTATATATTATGTCACAAGTGGAACACGTGTGTAAAAACTGGGGGGATTTAAAAAATCGCATGCCGGAAGGCAGGTGGCGAGGGATGCCTTGAGGTTGTTCGGGTGATCATCTAATGGCAATATATGCAAATCACGCCATGTTTGAATGGGCTTCACTGCGCACTACTCCACATTAGTGCTGCGACAACACGAGCTTCAGTGATGGGAAACATAATCGGGCTGCATAGATTGAACAAGCTCAGCGTATTTCTCTTCGGATGGGAACGCCCACGGGTTGAGGATGTGGGCATCACCGTTACGAAGGACGCGCCAGAAGTTGCATAGCCATTGAGTTTCATTTTTGCGGGGAATGAGATGGAGGCTGTCGCACAGTCTGGTGCGGTTGTCCAGCATGTATGATGATTCATCCTTGATCCTTGATCCTCTCCCTGAGCTCCCGCCGGTGTATGTTTAACCTTAGTAATGCAAACCTAAATCACATTTAAGTGAAATATTTGCTCATCGGCTTCTATGCCAAGCAAGGTAAATTTCAACTTTTCTAAAAGCATTACAGAAGCGTCATTGCCAATTGCGACACTGGCTTTCACATGATTGATCCCTTGATTAGCTAGGGAGCATATCAGGGCGGAAACCGCTTCATAAGCGTATCCACGACGAGCTTTTAGCGGAGTTATTGTATAACCTATCCAGCATGTATCACCTTCTTGCTTTATATAAAGGTCTCCAATTAAAGTATTCGTCTGCTTGCAGATAATAGCAAGCTGCATTCCATTGCTTAATGAGTGTTCATTGAGCAGCGCCTGCATATATTCTTGTTTTGATAGCCCTTTGAATCCTTGATATTTCATCCAATCCATATCGTTTCTGTATGACATAAAAGCATCGATATCCTCTGCATTGAAAGGCCGGATGTTACAGCGAACTGTGTCAAAATACATAAGCACACCTCATGGTTATTTGTTTAAACACAATACGAAGACCACTCGTGTTGGACTGGTTGCCTGCTTTCATTATACAGTTTTTTGCTATTGTTCAATATACAAACGTCTATGGATCAAACACCGTAGGTGAATGCATGACTGAACGGTGCCGATGTATTTGCCTTTTTATCTGGTCTGTGTTACACTATAACCAATTGAATAGAAAGAACCGTCTTTTAAGAAGGGCTTTTGGTATTGCGCTATAGGGCGTACTATGAAAAGTCCTTCTTTTTTCACAATACAGACAAAAAACATTTTATCAGGAGGAGTAAAAAATGGACATCATCAAAGCCAAGCAGCGCGATCCGGCAGCAAAGGCAAAGCAGCTCAGACGTTTGGGCGATATTCCCTGCGTGATCGGCGGCGCGGGGTTGAAGGAATCACTCTCTATAAAGATCGATCAGGGCACGGCCAAACAGCTCAAGCGCACCAAACGCAACGGAAGCAAGGCGGATATCCAGGTGGATGGGAAAATATATCATACGCTCATCAAAGAACTGGAATACAACAGCATGGACGGCTCGATCACCCATATCAGTTTCCATGTTTTGGAAGTTGGCAAAAAAATTAACAGTGTCGCAGACATCGTGCTTTTGAATAAGGACAAGGTGCAGGGCGTTTTGGAACAGATGCAGATGCGTGTGCCACACGCCGCGGAGCCGGAATATTTACTGGACACCGTCACAGTCGATCTTGACGGCGTTCTTATCGGCACAACACTCACAATCGGTGATATTCCGGAATTTCAAAGCGATAAAATCGAATTGCAGGTCGATCCAAGCAATATCGTTCTGCGTATCAGTGACAAAAAACGCGCTGATGTAAGACCTACAGAGGTAAAAGTGTAAGCGGCGGATACTCATTCGGATATCTAGCAGAATTGTCCTCGCCCGGTTGTAATGGGCGAGGACTCTTTTGTATGACACAGAAGCGAGGAAAATGTATCATAGGACAGCCCAAGCATAGGACTTTTCGGTCCTGGTGCTCTCCCTCAGCCTTCGCCTTACAGCCGCAATGCGGGCAACGTCGGAGAAAAATGGCTTGTGTGTTTTCGCTCAAATGGTCTTCTCTTTTGCTGTACTGTAATTAGAGTTTCTTGTTATCCAAAGGTGTCTCCTTCGCAAGACTAATTATTTCCACTTCATATCTCAGTTTATCAAGTCATAGGAAACATAATCGGAAGTTCGCATCATCTTGATCATGCATACATAATGCGAAGTTTGATAACCGCCTGGGTTTTACAGACACAAAAACCCGCTTTCGCCTCTAAAGTGGGGCTCTTTGAAAGTCCAGGATATTCCATCAGAGGTCTATCCATTCGCAGGTAACAGTATCGAAGACCGCAAACGGTTTCGTACCATTCCTTTCATAAATTAGGATGCGATGGGCCGTCTCGTCGAACTCCCAAGCGAGGCAGTTCGCCAAGGCCGCAAAGGCGCCGTCTTCGCAGGCAGGAGCGAGAATGCACCAATCGTCGACGCCGGCGGTGATGGGCTGGATGACGCCAGATTCCAAACGTCGCGCGTCATCCATGCCAAAATACCACAGGCCGGCTCCCATTGTTTGAGCACTTTCAAATGTGGGGTCCATGTGGTACCAGACACCGTTCAGCCTGACCAAGGTCCAGGCATGCGCGGCTTCGTCTGTCATGAAGGCGCCACCGGATAACGCGTCGATACCCACCTGCAGCAGCAGATATTGATAGACGCCCTCATAACTCTGGCAGATGCCGACGCCGTCCATCAGCGCGTGGTAGGGTGTCACATTGTCGCCATCGAGATAGTTAATATTTTGGGCTGTCCACCGGTACAGTGCCAGTGCCCGCTCGCATTCGTTGTACCCGGTCTTAATTTCGGCGCGGATCACCGATTCCACCCGCTGTTTAAATGCCTGCACGCGGGCCGCGTGATCCTCCTGATCATAGACGAACTGAAGAGTGACTGTGGTCCCTTCTTTGTCCACCGCATAATCTTGCAGCAGTACGCTCAACGGAAACTCGGCATACAGGCAGGATAGCGACGGAATCACCGATTCCTTGGCAAGTGTGACTGTTTCTTGGCGCTGAAGCACCGCGTCCACCAGTAGCCGATAATCCTGCAGCTTTTCTCCTAGATACGTCTTGACGTCCGATGATAGTGCATAGGGATCAAAGCTCCATTGCAGCACCGGTTCCTGTATCGGTGTTCTAGTGGGCGTTGGGGTAGAGGGTAAGGTCGGCGAAGGCGTAGGGCTGCTTATGAGCGCAGGCGAACTCTGGGGCGATGACGATAACTCTGTGGGCAAGTCAGTCGTGCAGCCCGCCAAGCTCAGCAGCAGGACCAGACTCGCCAGCGTAGCAGAAAGTCTCTTTCCCATTAGTCGATACCTCCGATCAGCAACATAGAAAGCCGAACACGCCGCAACAATGACCAACAGAACGGAACTTCTTTTTCGGACGATCCCCAAGGCAACGCTGGCAACCTGGAATGGTGAATGTGAGGTATAGGCCGAAAATCATAAGCCTGAATACTTGAGGTAAACATAATACGAAGTTGGATTACCGCTTGTGCTTGCTTTCATGCGATCTATCCATCATGCGCGCGACAAATGGCCGGTGTACGCTTATGATCCCTTTGGGGCAAAATTCCTGGCAACAAAAGCACCGTACGCACTTGTCTTTCTGAATTCTTGCAGTCTTGCTAACCATAGTAATGGCTTCGGCTGGGCAGATTTTTTGGCACTCTGTACATCCGATGCATTCTTTCGGGTTTATCGCAGGCCGGCTCGCAAACATGCTGGATAATATCTTTGCAATGGCTTTGTTTCTCGATCCCCATAATTGGACATCGTGCTTAGGTGTTAATTTGAAATCTGGTATAACAAACTTGGAAAGATCACCATGAATGGCTAGTTCAGAGGCATTTTGCGGGATTAGCCCACGCTCATAGGCGGCTTGCAGGGTCGGAACATCATCCATACTGAGATTTATTAGATGTGCCGCAGCCAGATCGAGCGCATGTGGATTAAAAGAAGCGAGTATTGCTCCCATGAAGCGCGGTGTACCGCCGGACGGGCCATTGCCCTCCATCGCCATGACCGCATCTGCAATGGACAAGCGAGGCTTACACCACTCGCAAATATCAACAAGCATATTGGCAAATGCTTCATGCGTCTGGTACTTGTAGTCATATTCCGATTTGTGCGTCCCCGGAACAGCGCCGAAAAAATTCTTGCAGGCCCCCGTATATGCCATCAGGCCATGCGTCTTGATTTTGCACAGATCTATGATAACGTCCATATCCAAAAGATACTTCGTAATGTGAAATGTCTTTGCAGTGACTGCGTTCGGATTGGATACTTCTATATAGCCGCAGTCATCATTTAGCGCGGCTCCGGTTTTGAGTATTTCGGTCATTCCTGTGCTTGCGTACACGGACGACAAAAAAAACGGCGAAAAAGGACCACCCGGGCTGTCTCCAAGGATCACTTTTGCCTGCTTTTCAATGAGAAGGTTGCATAATGCAACCGCCACCAGCGGGTGTACCGTTGCTGCCCTTTCCGGCTTTGAACGCATCATCAGGTTTGCTTTAATGGCAACCTTCATACCGGGCGTTACCCAATCTAAGCCGCCGATTGGTTGGAGTGCAGCCTGTAACGCATTTTTAACTTCATGAAACTCGTACCCTTTACAGGGCGCAATGGAGACTTGGGAATTCATGTTCTTACCTGCTATCCAATGGTCTGTCTCCACGAAGCATATGACTGCAGATTTGTTCAATACCTCTACTTCTGCGGATTGGAGAAGAGGCACCCTAAGGTACAGAAGACCGCCAGGCGCCGGTACTAAACATAAGGAGAAGGTCTAATTGCTAGTTTTATCGTCTTGATTAAAAACCTCAAAGTGATTTAGGCCATCGTGACCTGCAACTATATGAGCGCTTATTCCATGGAAGATGTGCTGAAGGTTTCATGCGGTTTTGGTAATCTGGCTAATCAGGGGTGGTTAATCATTGTAAGTTATGAGACTCTCCGTAACGCAATTAACAAAGACCCCGCTTCCAAATGGAAGCGGGGTTTGCTCTTTAATACCTGTTTCTTGACCGTTCCGGTGGCTGGAAGCAGTCCTTGCAATAAACCGGCTTGTCGTTG
>JAEYPO010000025.1 GCA_023410595.1 Bacillota bacterium
CCAGTAGGGGGAAGGCTTTATCTTCTTAATTCAGTCTCAATAAATGCAATAATCCAGTAAAATAAATATTCTCTCCATAGCTTAAGCTCTTTTGAACCCCCGGCATTACCGGGGGTTTTCTTATACAGTAATAAAAAAACCCGCCGGAGCGGGTTTTTTACTATGAAGAACTGGGGGTAATCCAGACCCTTCAAATTCGGATTTGTTACTGCAGCAGCTTGAGGACGTTCTGCGGAGCCGCATTGGCCTGAGCCAGCATCGACGTAGCAGCCTGTACCAGTATGCTGTTCTGCGTGTAGGTCGTCATTTCCGCCGCCATATCTATGTCGCGGATACGGCTTTCTGCAGCCTGCAGGTTTTCGGAAGACGTGTCGAGGTTGTTGATCTTGTGCTCGAGCCTGTTCTGGTAGGCGCCGAGTTTCGCGCGCTGTGCGGATACGCTGTTTATGGCTTTGTTGACTTCATCAATCGCTTTTGAGGCATTCTCAGCTGTGCCAATGCTCTCGTCGGAAACGCCGAGTGTGGTGGAGTCCATAGCGCCTATCTCTATGCCCATGGTCTGTCCCATATTTGCGCCCGTCTGGATATTTGCAGAGCTCTGATCGACGGTGAACGTTATTACATCACCATCGGTAAATCCTGCGGTATGTGTGGCGTCAAATTCGAACGTGACCGAACCGGCTGCGCCATTCGGGCCAAAGCTTACCGTTAACGAACCTTCGCCAGTCGGGTTTGCACCGGAGACTGTGATGGAAGCAGCAAGGTCTCCGCCAGCCAACGTATAACCGCCTGCAGTCGTATAAGTCAAGGTATAGTCCGTTGTGCTGGCAGCAAAGCCATCAAAATTAACCGATTTTACACCTTCGGTGTAAGCCAGAATGTCACTACCCGGATCTACCGTAACTTTTGTTCCAAAGGTACCGTTGAGCAGGGACATATCGTTGAACTTCGTGTCTTCCGATATGTCGTCTATCTCGCTTATCAGCTCTGCAAACTCAGCCTGAAGGGCTACGCGGTCAACAGAGTCTTCGTTCGTTGCCGAAGCCGACTGTACCGCCAGCTCGCGCATACGCTGAAGTATCGACTGGGTTTCGGTGAGAGCGCCTTCCGCCGTCTGCACCAGCGATATCGCGTCTTCGCTGTTCTTGGAAGCCATCTTGAGGCCCCTTATCTGGGCGCGCATTTTCTCGGATATTGCGAGACCGGCCGCGTCGTCGCCGGCGGTGTTGATCTTGTAACCTGAGGACAGTTTAGCCGCAGATTTCGCCATCGAGCTGTTGTTTACCGTGTATTGACGATGGGTGTTGATTGCCATAATGTTGTTGTTGATTCTCATGGTTTTTTCCTCCGTGATTTTTTAAATTTGCATCCTTGCATAATCGAGAGGCTTACGGCGCTCTTGTGGCGCCTATAAGCGCGCCGTGTACCCTCGTATATATTATCGGTCTTAATTCGTAATACTTTAATAGATTTTGTAAAAATTAAGCACTGTTTTTGATTCAAAGCCAAAAAACCCGTTTATATAGAATATACATCGCTCAAAACATGTCCCTTTATAAATTTACAGGGCAACAATATTGAAAAAATTATTTTTTTTTGGGGCGACAAACAACAAAGGATTCCAAAGGGAACCTGGGGGTAGTGAGGTAAAACTTTGGCAAATGTTAAAGGCGTACTGGATAAAATAGTCGGCTATTTCAAAAAGATGGATTCAGGGAAACGGAAACGTCTGATAGTTCTCGTTTCCCTGATTTTCGTCGTTATCATCGTCGTATCCGTCATACTGAATCAGAAGACGTATACCGTACTTTACAGCGGTATGGAGCGCTCCGATACGGCTCAGGTGCTCTCGCTGCTTCAGGAGATGGGAGTGGACGCAAAGACCGAGGGCGAGGATACGGTGCTCGTATCAGGCAACGACGCGGATACTATAAGGATGCAGCTCGCTTCCCAGGGGTATCCAGCGAGCGGGCTTAACTACGATATATATAAGGGCGCGTCCGGCCTCGGAGTAACCGATTCCGAAAAGAATATATACTATCAGTACCAGCAGCAGGAGAACATACGGCAAACGATAAAGCAAATGAACAAGGTCGAAGACGTGGTAGTGAATCTCGACCTGGGCGAAGACAGCTCTTTCGTGCTTTCCGATAATAATAAGGAAGCAACCGCTTCCGTAATGCTGACTCTCAAAAAAGGAACGGAGCTCGAAAAAGCTGAGGTGAACGCCATAGCGGAGCTTGTCTGCAAGAGCATATCGGGGCTCAAGCCGGAAAACGTTACTATAGTAGATTCGCAGATGGTACTTTATTCTGTCGGGGAAAAGGACGAGGTGGATAACGCCGATACGCAGCTCGCACTGCAAAACAATGTGAAGGCGCAGTATCAGCAGCAGATAATAGACCTCCTTTCGCCCGTGTTCGGCAAAGAGAACGTTATAACGCAGGTCAACGTCACGCTGAACTTTGATAAAACCAAGTCCGAATCCATTGAGTATTCGGCTCCCGAAGGCCGTGAGGAAGGGCTCGTTACCAGCATGAAGGAGCTCGTGGAAGCGATAAAGAACGACGGCACGGGCGGTATACCGGGCATAGATTCAAACGGCAATGCTTCGCAGTACTTAGCGTCGCTCGATACTTCCGACGCTGTTTACTACGATGTGTCGCGTGAGGTAAACTACGAAATCAACCAGACGACTACTCAGATTGAGCAGGCGCAGGGACAGGTAAAAGACATTTCCGTTTCCGTTGTGCTTAACAGCGAAAACACCGGAAACTATGCCGATGAGGTCACGCAGCTCGTATCTACGGCGACGGGGGCAAAGCCCGAGAGCATAACGGTTAAAGCGCTGCCGTTCACCGAGGCGGACACTAGTCTGCCTGACGAAATGACAACTTCGCTTGAAGTGCAGCAAAAGATCATCAGCGATGCTCAGAGCGCCGAGACAACAAGACTGATAATACTTGTTATAGGCGGCATCATAGTTGCGATATTCCTCTTCTCCATAATAAAAATGCTTATACCGAAGAAGGAGGAAGAGATGCAGGAAGCCGAAGGTTTTGAGCTCATTGCCGACGAGGAGATAATACCGGATGCGGAGCCTATGTCGGAAATCGATGCCAAAGAGATTGATTTTGATGCCAAGGACGACAATTTGTCCGTCTTGAAAGATTACGTGAACAAGAACCCCGAGTCGATTGCCAACATGCTGCGCAATTGGCTCAATGAAGATTAAAGCAGGTGAATGGTTTGGCTGGTCAGGATAGGTTTTCACCAAGAGAAAAAGCTGCAATATTAATGATCATGCTTGGCAAGGAGTATGCAGCCAGGGTATTTAAGTTTTTGTCTGAGGAAGAAGTCGAACAGCTTACGCTCAGCATTACCAGTATGCGGCGCGTCGAGCCTGAGATGAAGGAAGAGGTATTAAGCGAATTCATCCAGATGTGCATCGCGCAGAAGTACATATCCGAAGGCGGCATAGACTACGCGCGTGATATACTTGACCGCGCGTTCGGGCCTGAGTGCGCGAACGACCTTATCATGAGGCTCTCCTCTTCGCTGCGCGTCAAACCCTTCGATTTTATAAGAAAAGCGGATTCAGCTCAGGTTCTCAACTTCATACAGAACGAGCATCCGCAGACCATCGCGCTCATACTGTCGTACATAGACCCGAAGAACTCGGCTGCGATACTTGCGTCGCTTCCTTTGGAAACACAGACGGGCGTAATTGCAAGAATCGCGAACATGGGCATAACGTCGCCTGAATATATTAAGGAAACGGAACGCGTGCTAGAGAAGAAGCTCTCCACGCTTAATTTCGGGGACACGACATCCGCGGGAGGCATCGACAGCCTCGTTAAGATACTGAACAGCGTGGACAGAGGCACTGAGCGGCATCTGCTCGAAGCGCTCGAAGAATCGGACGCCGAGCTTGTGGAAGAAATAAGGAAGCGCATGTTCGTATTTGAAGATATCGTCAAGCTTTCGAATCAGGCTATACAGCGCGTGCTTAAAGAGATCGACAACCGCGATCTTGCCGTTGCGCTTAAGGGCTCGACTCCGGAGGTCGCGAAGGTCATATACGGCAATATCTCTTCTCGTTTGCAGGAGATGATCAAGGAAGATATAGAGGTCATGGGGCCGGTCAGAGTCAGAGACGTTGAAGAAGCGCAGCAGAAGATCGTTAATACTATCCGTCAGCTTGACGATTCCGGCGAGATCATCATACAACGCAACGGGGAGGAAGACGTAATTGTTTAAAATCAACCAGTCGCTGGTGGAGCAGATGAGCACAAACAAGTCTGTCGTCGTTATCGCCCCCAGGCCAATACCCGCGCAGGAAATGAAGCCGGCGGCGGAAGAAATACGTGAAGACTCAGAGCAGCCGGCGGCGGATCCTGCCGAGCAGGCGCAGCTAAAACTGCAGAGCGCAAATGAAAAAGCGGAAAATATAATAAAGGAAGCGTATGAAAACGCGGAAAAGATAAGAAAGTCGGCATGGCAGGAAGGATATAACCAGGGTAAAAACGACGCGGAGTCCGAAGTATCTAAATTCATGCAGGAGCAGACGAACACGGCCAGGAATATTTTTGCCAATATGGAAAGATATAAAGAAAATCTTTTCGGCGAACTAAAGGACAGCGTACTGCAGCTTTCTTTCGACATAGCGGAAAAAATAGTTAATATAGAACTTCAAAAGGACGATAAAGTATATGAAGGAATCGTTATAAAAGCGATTAACGATTTAAAGTGCGCCGAAAAGCTGGTAATTCACGTAGGCAAGGCCGAATATGAACGGTTCTTCAAAAACGGCGCCGAATGGCTTCAGGGAGAAACGGGAAGCGTTCCTTTCGAAGTCGTCTGCGACGGACAGGTGGGCGACGGAGTCTGCATACTCGAGTCGAATGATGAAGTTCTCAACGCAAGCACGCATGTGCAGCTAACGAGGATAAAGCATCAGCTTGAGGAAAAGGCGGAGAGCGATGAATAAGCTCTTTGATCTTGATATGTACAGGGAGGCGGTAAAAGACGCCGACCCATATGAATACGGCGGCAGGGTGAGTCAGATACTCGGCCTTACCGTAGAGGCGGTAGGGCTGACCGCAAAACTTGGCGACATATGCCGCATATACACGGAAAAGCGGGACAAGTACATACTTTCCGAAGTGGTGGGATTCAAAGACAAGAAAGTAGTGCTGATGCCGTTTGGGGATCTCTCGGGCGCGGGCCCTAACAGCCATGTGGTATCGGAAGAACGCCAGCTCAACGTCGCGGTGGGCAAAGACTTCTGCGGAAGAGTGCTGGACGGTCTGGGGAATCCTATGGACGGCAAAGGAAAGGTAAAGATACAGGGCCGCTATCCCATTATGAATCAACCGCCCAACCCCATGGAAAGGAGCCGCATAACCGAGCGGCTTACGATGGGTATAAAAGCGATAGACTCTATGCTTACCCTGGGAAAAGGGCAGAGGGTGGGCATATTCTCCGGCAGCGGCGTAGGAAAGAGCACGCTGCTCGGAATGATAGCAAGAAACACCTCCGCCGATATAAACGTGATAGTGCTTATCGGCGAAAGAGGAAGAGAAGTAAGGGACTTCCTAGAGAAGGATCTAAAGGAAGAGGGCCTTAAAAGGTCAGTGCTCGTGGTTGCGACGTCCGACCAGCCGGCGCTTGTAAGATTGAAGTCGGCGATGGTGGGGACGGCGATAGCCGAGTTCTTCCGGGATCAGGGCTACAACGTGATGCTGCTGATGGACTCGCTTACGAGGTTTGCGATGGCGCAGAGAGAGATAGGCATGGCCATAGGCGAGCCGCCCGTATCGAGAGGGTTTACTCCTTCGGTGTACGCTATAATGCCCAAGCTGCTCGAAAGGGCGGGAACAGGCAAGCACGGTTCCATAACGGGACTATATACCGTGCTCGTGGAAGGCGACGACATGGACGAGCCTATATCCGATACGGTTCGCGGCATACTTGACGGGCATATAATACTGTCGAGAAAGATAGCCAACGCGAACCATTATCCGGCTATCGACGTGCTTCAAAGCATAAGCCGCCTTATGACCGACGTTATGTCCAGGGAAGACAGGGAGAAAACCTCGTTTATCCGCAGCGTGATGGCGACATATAAGGACGCGCAGGACCTGATTTCGATCGGAGCCTATAAAAAAGGCTCAAGTAAGAAGATAGATGAAGCGATAGAATTAATAGGGCCTATAAACGACCTGCTGCAGCAGCGGGTAGGAGAGCGCTTCTCATTCGAAGAGACGATGAAACTTGTAAACGAAATATATAACAGGCGTGAGGTCGAATGAAGCAATTTGTGTTTACGCTGCAACCCCTGTATGAAATGCAGGAGAGCATCGAAAAACAATATAAGATGCAGATGAGCGAGATCGAAGCCGAGCTTGTGAAAAGGCTTAATGACCTTGATGTATTGAGCGGCAACTTTAACAGGATGAAAGGCGAATACTGCGAGGCGATGGCAGCGGGAGTGCAGGCGGTAAAGATAAAAGAATACGGCAACTTCTTCGACAGGTTAAAAGCGGTAATGGGCCTTGTGCAAGACAAGATAGCGTCGCTGGAAAAAGAAAAGGAAAAATGTCTCTTAAAGCTGGTTCAGGCGAGAAGGGAGAAAAAGCTGCTGGATAAGGTGCGCGAGAGCCAGTATTCGGAATACATGGATGAAATAAAAAAAGAACAGGACAAGCTTGTAGACGATCTCATCTCATATCGTGCAAGCGTTTGATAAGGATAGAACAATGGATGAAAAGAAAGCCCCTGATCTTAAAAGTACTTCGGAAGCCAGAACAACTCAGGGAATAAAGAAAAGCACCAATAACGTCAACGCCGGAACAAAGCAGACATCAGCCAAAGTACAAAAGAAAAAGAAGAAGATCTCGGCAGGAGCACTCTTAAGCATCGTGCTCGTAGTTTTGATCGCCGGCGCTTGTGCAGCGGTCTATTTTGATATAGGCGGCGCAAAACAGATTGTGGCTTCGTTGCTCGAACTGGATACTCCGGCAGCCGCCGTGGAGGACGGAGGAGACTTAAGCGCCGAGCAGGCGAAGCTTGACCAGCGCGAGGAAACGCTTGGTAAAAAGGAAGAAGAACTCCACCAGAAGGAAATCGATCTGAAGAAGCTTGAGGAAGATCTGAACACGAAGGAGCAGGATTTAAATCAACGGGAGTCTGCGGTAAAAGACGTGGAAGCAAAAGTGGGCGAGCAGCAAAAACAGTATTATTCTTCGGTAGCGCAAATTTATGAAAAGATGGACGTTAAAAAAGCCGCTAAGGCTATAAGCGGACTCGAGTCCCCGCAGGAAATGGCACAGGTGTTTTTACACATGTCCAGCGAACAGGCGGGCAAAGTACTTGACCAGATAAACTCTGTGGTCGCAACCGAGATTTTATCAGAAATGATGAAATAAATGATAATCAGGAAAGAAGGTGAAGCTTATCGTTAACAATGCATTGGCGTTTTCAAACTGTGAAGCGCCAGCCGCCTCTCCGGATATAAAGTCGGTTAAGGACAGTGCGGAACCGGACGTAAAGGGGCCGGGCTTTGCGCAGGAACTAAAAGACTGTGAAGCTCCTCCAAAGGAACCGTACAAGTCAGATACTGACAAGGAACAACCACTAAACGAGGAGAAAGGCGACACTGAGACAAAGGATAACGGCATGCCGGACGATCCCGGCGCAGCAGGCGCTGTTTATGGAATTGTTGGCATTCTCGAAGGATTCGAACCGCCAGGTTATCAATCGGACAACACAGCTTGTATAGGGGAGAATAAAACCCTGCCCTTAAGCCAGCAGACTGCGGCTCAAAGCGACAGCGCTGCCGTGCAAATTCCGCTGCCGCAGCCAAGGACTCAGGAAAACGCCGCTAAGGCGCCTGAATACCAGCAGGCAAGCGGGGAAAATACAGGCGAAACGTCCGAACAAATTGCAAGGATGCTGCAAAATAATGATGCCGGCACAAAGCCGGTGCAGACGCAAGATGAGATATTGAAAATTGTAGGCGATTATTTGGATTCTCTGGAGAATACCAATAGCCAGGCCTCCGGGGAAGCGAGCGCAGAAAGTGTTTTACAGTCTGCCGCTAAAGCGGATAAGGCTGTGGACCTGAAAGGAGCGCAAACACCAGAGCAGGCAGAACTGCAAGGCGCTGCGAGCCTGAAAACCGCCGAAGGGGTCAAGACCACGGCGTCCCAGACGGCGGAGGTTACCGATTCGGCCGATACCAAGGCGTCAGCGGAGATCGAAGCCCCGGATTCCAAAACTCTTAACACGGGAAAGCCGGAATCAAGGATTACGGCGGAACCTGTAAACGGGGCGGCGGTTAATGCCGGACCTGTGGCGTTCAAGGCCGAGGCGGAACAGGCGGAGCCATTAAGTACCGAGGCAAGGCCGGAAGCTGTCAGAGAAAGCGTTCTTAGGATAGTCGACAAGGTCAAAACGGGAGCGTTGGAAGGCCGGTACGATTTCGACATTGATCTGAAGCCCGAATTCATGGGAAAAGTGAGCATAAAGCTCACCATGGAGGATGGAAATATAAAAGTTCAGATCAAAGCTGAGGAAGCGTCAGTCAAGGCCATGCTCTCCGACCAGACGTCAAACCTGCATTATATGCTTAAGGAAAAAGGCATACCTGTGACGACAGTCGATATTGCAAGCAGCAATACGATGTCGGGGCAGGAGAACGCAGGAGAGAGCGCGGGGCAGTACGATAGGAGAAACCCTCAAGGCAACGCAGCCTACGAACAGACGACAGAAGGTACGTTTGAATCCGCGAAGGAAAGATACGATTTCTACCTTGGTGGCAGCTACGTCGAATATCTTGCATGAAAGGAAGAAAAGTGGAATGAGTACTGTTAACCCAGTTGCATCGGCAACGACCGACATAGTAAAAAAATCTGCAGGCCGTTCGCTCCCTAATAAGGACAACGATCTCGACATAAACGATTTTTTAAAGCTGCTTGTGGCGCAGATGTCGAACCAGGACCCGGTTGGAGGAAGCTCGTCAGGCGGCGGCAGCGGCACGGATTATATCGCGCAGCTTGCCCAGTTTACTATGCTGCAGCAGCTCAGTACGCTTAGCACGAGCATGTCTTCCAGCCAGGCGTACAGCCTTATCGGCAAATACGTATACCTGCAGGAAAGGCCGGATTCTCAGCTGATATTAGGCAAGGTTGACGGCGTGGTAAGGGAAAACGGCATAAACTGCCTTATGGTAGGCGGAGAAACGTACGATATGTCCAAGGTATATGCCGTTGCGGGCGGAGACGACGAAATAGGCGGCATTACTGACGACCAGATACTGGAAAGCGCACACCTTATCGGCAAGCAGGTAACCGCAAAAGTTATCGGCAGTGACAATAATGAAACAACGATAACGGGAACCGTCGAAAAGATAAAAGTTAAAGACGGCGATATCTACCTCGTGGTGAGCGGACAGGATGTGAAACTTGGCGACATAACCGAAATAGCAGGGGAACAGCCTGCGCAAACAAATAATATTTAACGGAGGATAACCATTATGATGCGTTCACTGTATTCCGGAGTGACCGGATTGAAAGCCCATCAGACAAAGATGGACGTTATAGGCAACAACATTTCCAACGTAAATACGGCGGGCTATAAGTCAAGCCGCGTAGTATTTCAGGACATATACAGCCAGACAGTGGCGCCCGCTTCGGCGAGCACCCCTACTACCGGCGGTACGAATCCGCAGCAGATAGGTCTCGGCGTTCAGCTTGCGACCATTGACGTGCTCGATACAGAATCGTCTTCGCAGTATACGGGCAACACGCTCGATCTTGCCATAGACGGCGACGGGTATTTTATCATCAACGCAAGAGGCGTAGTATCATATACCCGCTCGGGCAACTTCTATACCGACGAGGAAAATTATCTTGTTGACTCGAACGGCAACTATGTTCAGGGATGTGAAATAGACGCAAACGGCGCACCGGTATATAGGAGGCCTGTTGCCGACCCTGTTACAGGAGTTGTAACCGAGACAATATGCGCTGCCACGGACGCGGGCGCTCATCTGACCTTACAGAAGGTATTGATCGATCCCGATTATTACGACGTATCTATCAGCAGTAACGGCCAGGTCGTCGGCCTCGATGAAGCAACGAGCCAGAGCCGCGTGCTGGGACAGCTGGTGCTCGCGACGTTCGCAAACCCGAACGGCCTTGAGAAGACGGGCAATAACGCCTACCGGCCTACGGTCAACTCGGGCGATCCGGTACTGGACACGCCGGGAGAAGGCGGAACGGGAAAACTCAACCCGGGCTCGCTGGAAATGTCCAACGTCGATCTGACGGCAGAATTTGCGGATATGATAGTCACTCAAAGAGGATTCCAGGCTAATGCAAGAATAATAACTACCACCGACTCAATGCTCGAAGAGCTTGTTAATATGGTGAGGTAAAGATTTATATGGGTCGGGAAGCCCAAGGCCTCCCGACCCATATAAAAGCATGAACTGGGGGAATTAATTAATGATCAACGTTCATAGATTGAACACGGAAGAATTTTTGGTAAACTGTGAACTCATCGAGTTTGTGGAAGAGACGCCTGATACGGTAATTTCCATGGCGTCGGGCAGAAAACTTGTCGTATCGGAAAAATGCGACGAGATAAAAAGGCTTATCATCGAATATAAGCGCCAGATATATTCCACAAGTCCGATAGAAGACAAATAATTAGCTGAGGTAAAAGGCATTGGAACTGACGACCCTTATAGGCATGGTATTCGGGGCAATATGTATAGTCATCTCAATTCTGCTTAACGGTGATTTGGTATCGTTTTTTGATGTTCCGTCTATTTTTATTGTGTTCGGAGGAACGATTGCTTCTACCATCATATCCTATCAAGGCAAAACGCTGAAATCGCTCAAAGATGTATGTCAAAACGCTTTTAAAAAGCGAGTGGTAGACCTGAATGAGGATATAGAGCTTATAATAAGCATCGCCAATATTGCCCGCCGCGAGGGACTGCTTGCATTGGAAGATGCCATGGCCGACCTCGATAATCCCTTCCTGAAAAAAGGCATAATGCTTATTGTGGACGGGGCGGACGCGGAACTGATTAAGAACATACTTGAGACGGAGATCTACTTCATACAGACAAGGCACAATCAGGGACAAGCAGTAATTAACAGCATGGCGCAGTACGCTCCTGCATACGGCATGATAGGAACGCTTATTGGACTTATCGTAATGCTTCAAAACCTGGACGATCTCAATTCTCTTGGACCCGCGATGGCTGTAGCACTGGTAACAA
This sequence comes from Bacillota bacterium, assembly GCA_023410595.1. GTDB lineage: Bacteria > Bacillota > Clostridia > Christensenellales > SZUA-584 > DTFZ01. Next base: position 11,297 of record JAEYPO010000025.1, read on the forward strand.
CGTTTTACGGCGTCATACTTGCGAACCTGATATTTACTCCTATTTCAAAGAAGCTTAAGGGAAAGAGCGAAGCCGAAGCGCTGCAGAAAGAGCTTTACATAGAAGGGCTGCTGTCCATACAGAACGGCGAAAATCCGAGAATTATCAGGGACAAGCTTACATCGTTCATAGCGCGCAAAGAATTAAGGAAAGAAGAAAAGGGAAAAGATCGGGATCAGGAACTGAATCCCGAAGTTAGGGAGATCACAAAATGAGTGAAAGGAAAAAGCCCGAAGAGCCGCAGGAGGAAGGCTCTCCCGCGTGGATGAATACGTACGGCGATATGGTGACGCTCGTGCTCACGTTCTTCGTGCTGCTCTTTTCTTTCTCAACAATCGACAGCTCGAAATTCGCAGAGATATCAACCTCATTGTCCGGCATGAGAATTATAGCCATACCCGCTCTGGATCCCGATGCACCCGATAAGAATGAAGGCGAGATTAAAGGCAAATTCGTGCTTACATCGTCTTCGTCGAGTGCAATAGAAGTAGAACTGCCCGGGGGCGAAACGGGAATGACGGCAGATGAGATAAACAAAAGCTTCAACGAGATGTATGAAAAGATCAAGAGTCACATAGAAGAGAATAACCTGGGCGGTATACTGGATCTTAAATATGTCGATGAATTCACTGTGCTCCTGCGCATGTCCGACTCGGCGTTTTTCGATTCGGGCAGCGCTAACCTGCGCGAAGACGCGCAGGCCATATTGCAGGAAGTATGCGCAATATTGGTTGAGTACTCTGAGCTTATAAGAAAGATAAGAGTTGAAGGGTATACGGACAATGTGCCGATGAGTAGCGGAAAATTTCAGGATAACTGGGATCTTTCCGTGGGAAGGGCAACGAATGTCGTAAGGTATCTTACAAAGGCCACCGCCCTTGAACCTTCGCTGTTCGTGCCGGCCGGTCATGGCGAGTTCAGCCCGATTGCGGACAACAGCACCGACGAAGGCAGAGCGATGAACAGGCGCGTCGATTTTGTCATAGAGAGCATTCTCAAAAAGTGAGGACAGTATGAAAAAGAAAATTGCAATAATAGTTGTTATAGCGTTGGTTGTGGTAGGAGCGGCAGCATACTTTCTGCTCTTTTCCGGCCCTGCGGAGCCCAAAAGCGGCTTCTATACGCCGGGGGATTACTTTGTTACCAATATAAAGGACAGCGAGCGCCTCGTTAAAGTCACGCTCGTACTTGGTATTTCCACTCCTGACTTAGTAAAAGCGCAGGAGCAGCTGACGGAAATCAATCATGTGATAAGGGACATCATAGTTTTTTCTCTGCGCGAGAAGACGGAAGACGACCTTCGTTCGGACAGTATAAAGGAAACGCTTAATAAGGAACTGGTCAAAAAGTTGAACGAGGGGCTGGGGATAGATTATATCACCACCATCTATTTTAACGATTTTGTGATACAATAGCATTTAAACCCGCCCTTGTAACAATTAAGGGCTACCCCGCGAAGGAGAAACACATTGTCGAATATATTGTCTCAAAACGAAATAGATGAGCTGCTAAGCGTACTTGCCTCGGGGCAGGATATGGCTGCGGAAGATACGTCTGACGATGAAGCCAAGATCATAAAGTCTTACGATTTCAGGACGGCGAACAAGTTTCCGAAAGACCAGATGCGTACGCTGCATTTTATATACGATAATTTTGCCAGTCGGCTGTCAACGTACCTTTCGGGTACGCTCAGAGCGCCTTGCGAGGTAGAGGTTATATCTATAGAAGAGCAAACGTATTCCGAACTGAGCAACTCGATGCCGACGCCTGTTATAGTATCAATAATAAACATGCCGCCGCTTCAGGGGTCTGTGTTGTTTGAGATATCGCCTATAATAGCGTATGAGATTATAAGCCGTCTGCTTGGCGGAACAGGCCAGTTCGACAATACGGACAAGCCGTTTACAGAGATTGAGATATCCATCATGGACCGCATCATCAGAAGAATACTGCAGCTGATGAACGAGGCCTGGGAAAAGATTAATAAGGTTACCGCGACGCTGGACAGGATCGAAACGAGTTCGCAGTATGTGCAGATAGTATCATCGAACGAGCCTATTGCCATAATCACGATGAACGTAAAGATCGGCAAGGTGGAGGATATCATTAACCTTTGCATACCGCACGTAGCGATACAGCCGATTGCGAAATCGCTTGTGATGAAAGCGTGGTATTCGGATAAGAGCGTAATACGCAGCGGGGATGAAAAGAAGAACTACGAGTCGCGCCTCGCTGGGATACATCTTTCGCTGCAGGCCATATTCAACCCCACAAACGCAACGGTGGGAGAGATACTCGGAACGCAGGTCGGAGACGTGATACGCGTCGACCACACAATAAACGAACCTATTACTATAAAAGTTGAGCATATACCCAAGTTCAAAGGAGCAATAGGATTACAGGCAAGCAACTACGCCGTGCAGATACAGGAGATACTTAAGGAGGAGACGGTGAATGAATATGCAGACATCATTGAATGAGGGGAATAATATGGATCCTGAAATAAAAGACAATATAACGCTTAGCGAAGAGGAGAAAGACGCGCTCGGCGAAATAGGCAATATCTGCATGGGTACATCCGCTACGACGCTGTCTATGCTGCTTGGCAAGAGAGTTGTTATAACTACGCCCAAGGTGAGCATAAGCAGGGGGAACGAATATCTTGATGACTATGAAAAACCCGTAGTGCTAACCGAAGTTCAATATACGGAAGGGATAGACGGAGGGAACTCGTTTCTCATAAAGAAAGAGGACGCGCTGCTTATTACAAGCCTGCTGATGGGAAGCGACCCAAGCGACGGCGTAAGCGAAGAGATGGAAGAATACTATTTGAGCGCGATAAGCGAAGTAATGAACCAGATGGTAGGCTCGTCTTCCACCGCACTTGCTACCGCGCTGCATGTTCAGGTTAATATATCTCCGCCCGTTATCAAGGAGCTGACGGACGATGAAAAGAACGAGAGACGGCATTCCGGCGAAGTATCTATTATCATAAGCTTCAGGATGGAAATAGAGGACCTGCTGGTAAGCAATATAATGCAGATAATGCCGTTCGATTTCGGTAAAAGGCTTGTGAGCTCGCTTTATGGCGAAGCGGAACCGGTACGGCAGCCAAGCGTTCCGGATAATATAATCAATAACAAGGAAAGCGTGGGTTTAGTTATGGATACGGATGCTAATATAAACGCTTACAATGAGAAGAGCAAAAAGGATGTTAATCTTAAGGAGGTTAAATTCCAGTCGTTTGACACCTCGAAATACGGACAAACGATGACGGGAAATAACATCGACCTCATAATTGATGTGCCCCTTCAGGTTACCGTGGTTCTTGGCAAGACCAAGAAAAACATCAGAGAAATACTTGAGCTCGGCATGGGGTCGGTCATAGTGCTCGACCGTCTTGCAGGCGAAATGGTGGACGTGCTTGTAAACGGTAAAATATTCGCGCGCGGGGAAGTGGTCGTAATAAACGACAATTACGGCGTGCGTATAACGGAATTGACGGAAGCGAGCCAGGTCAAGTCATAAGAAAAAGCATAAACACAGAACTTAAAGACTGGCAATAGTCAGCCTCAGCTTACTGACAAGCACTCTGTATTGAAAACATCTCGTAAAATATTAAAGCGAAGGCCGCTGGAAAGTCCCGGATACAAGGCATTTCGAGCATTGCGATGCAAGCGTAGCAGCGCTACGCTGAGTAACAAGCGGAAAATAACGCAGTAGATGGGCTTTATCAGCGGCTTGAGACTGGCAATAGCCAGCCTTTTTTGTTTATTAATCAGCCGGCATATACTGTATCGACTGATAGATACCACTATTATCCTTGTTGTGTTATAATATATAAAAAAATACGGGGGGGAGCGGGCATATGTCTTTTATGCTGAAAGACGATATGCAGCTGGGGGTTGCGTCGGCTGCTACGCAGATAGAAGGCGGGAACAGGCAAAACAGCTGGTACGAGTGGTATGCAAACGGGCATATAAAAGACGGCTCAGACCCTTCCGTTGCGAATATGCACTATGAACGTTTTGCCGAAGACGCTCAGATTATGCATGATATGGGCATAAAGCATTACCGTCTCGGCATAGAATGGGCAAGGCTCGAACCCGAAAGGGGCGTATTTAACGAAGCCGGGTTCCGCCATTACCGTGAAGAGCTGCTGCTCTTAAGGCAGCTCGGCATAGAACCTCTTTTAACTATCCATCACTTTACTAATCCCTTGTGGTTTGAAAACATGGGAGCGTTCGAAAACCGCGCCTCGGTGGGCATATTTCTTGATTTTGTAAAAAAAGTCACGGAAGAGTTTGGCGATATCGTGGCCGAATACATAACGATAAACGAGCCTAACGTATACGCCGTATTCGGGTTTTTCTTCGGCGACTGGCCTCCGGGCAAAAAATCGTTCGGCGCGACTATACGCGTGCTCAACAATATGTGCGAGTGCCACATAAAAGCATATGAGCTCATACACAGCGTACGCCGCGGCATGGGCAGGGAAGATACGAAAGTCAGCTACGCGCACCATATGCGCGTATTCGATCCAAAAAGCAAGGCAAACCTGTGGCACCGTATCTGTACCTCTCTGATGCGCCGCGTTTTCCAGGTAAGCATTTCAAAGTCGTTTCTTACAGGGCGGGCGTGCTTCCCGCTTCGGGGTGTTAAAGGGAAAAAAGGCCTTTACTGCGATTTCCACGCTGTAAACTACTACAGCCGCTCGGCGGTGGCAGGCTTTAGGGAGGAGTATTTTAACGGTGTGCCGGTAAACGATCTCGGCTGGGAGATCTACCCTTGGGGTATCGTACAAAACTCCCGCGAGCTGTATAAGCTGGCTCAGCTTCCCGTATATATAACCGAAAACGGCACGTGCGACAACGCCGACTCATACAGGAGGCGCTACATATATGAACACTTAAAGGCTCTTTCGGAAAGCGAACTCCCAGTAAAACGCTATTACCACTGGTGCTTTACCGACAATTTCGAATGGCTCGAAGGATTTTCGGCGAGGTTTGGGCTGGTGTATGTAGACTATTACACGCAGCGGCGCACCATAAAGCGCAGCGGACAATTTTTCAGCAAGATGATAGAAAATCGCGGCGTTACAAAGGAGATGTACGACGAGTACTGCGCCGTGGATTATAAGACAAATGAGACCTCCGGCAAACCTTAAGGAGCGTTATATATTTTTATTAAACCCGGTTGTTTATGTTTCTAATAATGCCTCTTTATACAATGCTAGAAAGGGGCAAATATAAAGGAGGATAAGATGGGGTCGTATTATACGCGGAACAAGTGGTTTTTCGGTTTGGGTACTATCGGCAGGGACATGTTTTATACGCTGCTGAGCATATACTTTCTTACGTTCATGACCGAGGTGCTTGACCTGTCAAATGAGATGCTTGCTCTAACGGGCAGCGTACTGGCGGTTTTGCGGATATTCGATGCGTTCAACGATCCGCTTATGGGTGTAATCGTGGACAATACAAACTCCCGCTGGGGCAAATTCAAGCCCGCAATACTTATAGGGGCACTTACGAGCTCCGTATTCCTTATACTGTTATTCACCGACCTCTGGTCTTCTTCTTCGCTTTATCTGCTGTTCTTTATACTGCTTTACCTTGCGTGGGACGTGACGTACGGCCTTAACGATATCGCGTACTGGTCTATGCTTCCCGCACTTACGCTCGAACAGAATCAGCGTGAAAAGATAGGCGCTTTTGCAAGGATTTGGGCTAACATAGGCATGTATATCGTTGTGGTCGGGATAATACCCATAACGGGCATGCTTGAGGGCGTTGTCGGAGGGGCCAAGCAGGCCTGGCTTGTTTTTGCGGTGGCCGTTTCCGTTCTTATGATAGGGTTCCAGCTGTTTACTCTGTTGGGCGTCAAGGAAAACAGGAGCATATTTAAAAAAGAAGAGAAGACGACGCTGCGCGGCATGTTTAAGGCGATATTCAAAAACGATCAGCTACTGTTTACGGTTATCGCAATGGGGCTGTTTTCCATAGGCTATACTACGACGGCGGAGTTCGGCACGTATTACTTCATATATGCCTACGGCGACAAGGACGCATATTCCACGTTTACTTTGATACTCGGCATTTCGCAGATAATAGCGTTGCTGGCGTTTCCGTATTTCAGCAAACGCTTTACGCGCAGGCAGCTTTATACGAGCTCCACTGTTATAGTGATCGCCGCTTACCTGCTGTTCTTCTTTACGCCTATGAACATGATACCGATAGGCATAGCCGGAGTGCTGCTGTTCGTCGGCGAGGGGTTCATTCAGATACTTATGCTTATGTTCCTCACCGATACGATAGAGTATGGCCAATGGAAATCCGGCAAGCGCAATGAGGCGGTCACGTTCTCGGTGCAGCCGCTTATCAACAAGCTCGGGTCTGCCATAGCGACGCTCGTCATAACGTGGACGCTCATCATATCCGGCATAAACGACGCGGATACGAAGGGCATAGCCGTTACATCGGAAGGGATAACCGTATTGAAGACGTCTATGTTTTTAATACCTCTTGTTTGCATAATCGTGGGATATTTCGTATACCGTTTTAAATACAAGATAGATAAAAAGTTCTATGACCAGATAGTAACCGACCTTGCCTCAAGAGGCGATATCAAAGAAGTAAAATAAGTGCTTGTTTGTTCTTGCAGTAGGAGTGTGTTTTACGGGGCCGTATTGTTTGCGGCTCCTTTTTTGTTATCGTAAAAAGAACCACACGCTAAGCGTATGTTAATAATAAACAAACAGAATTTTGATGTATAAAGGGAAAACATAGTTTAACCAATTTAAAGATTCTTCGCTTGTACTCAGAATCATCATGCGCTATCCGCATCATAAAAAAACGAATACTATCTAAAATAGCCGGAACAACACAGGGGTTGTTCCCTACAAATTATCGTTATTATGTATTCATAGCAATGACAGAAGTAACTGATACCTTAGAACAGGCTTTAATGACATAAGTTCATATGTCATTCAGAGGACCGAAGGGACGAAGAATCTTAACCCAATTTGGCTGATAATATGCCGTTAGACTATCAAGCAGGAGTCTCTTATAGGGTTAAAGAAAGCCCTATTGATAAGGTAGATGATTATTAGCGCTTTCTTGTAATAACATAAAGGTTCGAGCCGAAGTCCCCGAGCAGGCGGGTATGCTCGTTATAATAGCTGCCTATGAACTGGTTGTTGAGGCGGATCCCTGAGTTCAGCATATCGCCGCGGCATTCATAGCTTTCAACGCAGTCCGTAAGGCGATAAAACCTGCCTATCGTGCGGAGTATAAGCCCCTCGGGGTTAAGAGATAAGGGCAGTATATGCTTTACGAGCCCGCCGAAGCGCTTTATAAAAAGGCTCTGCGGCCGTGTGCGCAGCGAATAAAGGCTATCTGGCTCGAAGCCGTCAAGAGGCAGAATATCGTATCCTTCGCTGGCCGCCGCCTGAGTTTGAAAGAAACCCGCGACAGCTTCCGAGCCGCCACCCGCGGTGCACTGCCAGTGGACTTTGTTGGCTTTCAGCGCGGGCAGACGATAAAACCGCCCGTACTGCAATGTTCTCCTGTGCGCTTTGTAAAAAGCTATCTGTTCTTTTATCTCCTTCTTTTCAACGCGTGTTAAGTATTTTAAATCCATCTCGTAGCCGAGACACCCGAAACAAGATACGTTAAAGCGTGTCGTTACCGGCGTGCTTCGGAGAGTCTGCTGGTGCGGCGCTTCGGAAACGTGAGCGCCCATCGTTGAAAGCGGATAAAGATAGGAAAGCCCGCCCTGAATCTTTAAGCGCTCCACGGGGTCGGTATTGTCGGACGACCAGACCTGGGGTGAATAACACAGCAGCCCCAAGTCGAACCTGTTGCCGCCGCTCGAGCAGCTTTCGAGCAATATATGCGGGCGCGGTCGGAATATGCGCTCCAGCACGTCGTAAAGACCGAGTATATACCGGTGGAAGAACTCGCCCTGATTTTCAAGCAGAGGCGAGAAAGCGTCGCTGATATGGCGGTTCATGTCCCACTTTACATAGGATATGCGCGCTTCGTCCAGTATCTTTGACACTGACCCGACTATGTAATCGCGCACGCGGGGGTTGCACAGGTCGAGCACTAGCTGGTTGCGCCCAAGCGTCGGCTTCTTGCCGAGCGTCGTCACCGCATACTCTGGGTGCGCGCGATACAGGTCGCTGTCCTCGTTTACCATCTCCGGCTCGAACCACAGGCCGAACTCCATGCCGTATCTGCGTATACTGTCCGCGAGCCTGGGCATGCCTCCCGGAAGCTTTTTTAGGTTGATATTGTAGTCTCCCAGCCCCGCGTTGTCGTTGTTCCTTTTGCCGAACCAGCCGTCGTCCAGCACGAAAAGCTCGATACCCAGGCGGCGGGCGCGGCGCGCAAGGCGCAGCAGCCGTCCCCGGGTGAACTTAAAAAAATACGCTTCCCAGTTGTTTATGAATACGGGGCGCTCTTTTCCTTTCCAGTCGCCCCGAACGATATGGTTGTTGACAAAGTCGTGAAAATGCGCGCTCATGCCGTTGTAACCGTCGCTTGAAAACGTCATGACAGCCTCGGGCGTCTCGAACTTCTCGTCCTTATTAAGCGTCCACTCGAAGCAGTGGGGACTTAGGCCTGTCTGTACTCTGGCAAGATCCTGATTTGAAAGCTCTATGGCGCTGTAGTGGTTGCCGCTGTAAACGAGGTTAAAGCCGTATACGCGCCCGTGCTGCTCTCTGGCGTCTTCTTCTGCGAGCAGGAAGCCCGGATTATGGCGGTTGCTGCTCGCGCCCGTAGTCGAGCTGTTGACGAATATGCCGTATTCCAGCGCGTGCTCGTGTTTATGCGCTTCCTTTATCCAGCCGCCGTCAAAGGTAATAAGCTTAAATCCGCGGCCCGGCATATCCAGCGACATGCTCATAAGCCTGCGGATAACTAGCGGTTTTTCGTTACGGTTGATAAGCACTGCCCGGCGGGTAATAACGTCGGTTTGCCAGAACACCGTGTAATACAGCAGCAATTCCACATTGTTAGACTCGTCTGACATGGTTACTTCCAGCGTATCGCAGTCGCTTTCTTCACCGTAAGAGGAGGGCAGAGCGTCCATTTCCACACACCCTTTGAGTATACGATGAGACTTGTAAACAAAATCGCAGGTGAACGTGCCGTCCGGCATCTTTATCTCGGAGGGGGAGCGGCGGTAATCGCCGCGGCCTATGCCCGACCATTCGAGGCATATGTTGTCAAGACAGTACGTCGGGTCACTTGGGTCGTACACCACGCTGCTGCCGTAAAGCGCGGTACGCTTGAGCAATAGCCCTTCAGGGTCCTGAGGCGCTAATCGCTCGCCATAATGGATATGCTCAAGGTGCCCGAAGTCCGTAATGCGGAACCAGTAGCTTGTCTCGTTTGTCGTAATGCGGAACAGCTTATCGCATTGTTCTATCATAAAGCTTACCTCCCCGTCACGTCCAGCAGTACAGCTTCATAGGGCTTGAGGCTTCCGCCGTATTCCGCTCTGCCGTAATTGGACGCTATAACTTTGCCGATCCCGGCGGCCTTCTTTGGGTGCCTGCCGAAATTAAGCAACACCCGGTATACCTGACCACTCTTTTCACGCTCGTATATAAAGAGGCTGCCTGACGCGCGTATCAGCCGGAATTCGCCGTATCCCAGCACGTCGCTGCCCGCGCGCAGCGCTATCATGTTTTTATAGAAGCTGCGAACGGAATCAGTATCGTTCATCTGCGCTTCCGCGTTTATAATCTTGTGGTTTTTGTTTATGCCCAGCCACGGCTCGCCCGTCGTAAAGCCCGCTCCCGGCTCTGCGCTCCACTGCATGGGCGTGCGCGCGTTGTCGCGCGACGAGCGTTTTATCATGCGCCAGCGGTAAAATGCGGGTATATGAAGCTTCTTTGCCGTATTGTATATATTGAGGGATTCGACGTCCTTTATCTGATCCATACCGGTAAAATCGAAGTTAGTCATGCCAATCTCCTGCCCCTGATATATAAAAGGAGTGCCGCGCAGAGTAAGCAGCATGAGGCAGAGCATCTTGGCGGAGGCTGCCCAGTATTCTCCGTCGTCACCGAAACGCGAGACGGACCTCGGCTGGTCGTGGTTTTCGAGATAACACGCGTTCCACTCGAGCGCACTTTGCCACTTAGCTATTATCCTGCCGAACCGTCCGGCACTGAAGCGGCGCTTGAACCACTTGATAAAGAACTGGTCGGCTTCCATATGCTCGAACGAAAATATCATGTCAAGCTCTCCGCGGCTTCCGTCCGTAAGGTCTTTGCCCATCCGCGTCGTGACGAACACTGCCTCGCCCACTGTAAAGCAGTCGTACCGGCTCAAGACCTCGCTGCGCAGAGTTTTCAATATCTTGTGCGCGCCCGGCTGCGACGTGTAATACTCGCTCCCCTTTATTATCAGCTTTTTGCTGTCCTTGAGCGAAGACTTCCAGATGATGTTTATAACATCGCAGCGGAAGCCGGACACGCCTCTGTCGAGCCAGAATCGCATTATGTCCTTTATCTCCCCGAGCACCTTGGGGTTATGGTAGTTGAGGTCGGGCTGCTTCTTCGCGAACAGGTGCATGTAGTATTCGCCGCTCTGTTCATCGTATTCCCACGCGCTGCCGCCGAACAGGCTTATCCAGTTGTTGGGCGGCCTGCCGTTTCTGCCGGGCCGCCAGATATAGTAATCGCGGTAGGGACTTTTTTTATCACGGCTCGCTTTGAACCACGGGTGCTCGTCGGACGTGTGGTTAATAACAAGATCCATTACGATACGTATGTCGCGGCGCCTTGCCTCTTCTATGAACCGTTCCATGTCCGCCATCGTACCGTATTTAGGGTCGATATCGCGGTAGTCGCTGATATCGTAGCCGTTGTCCGCGTCGGGGGAGCGGTATACCGGCCCGAGCCATATTATACCGATGCCAAGGTCTTTAAGATAATCCAAATGCTCGATTATGCCGGGGATATCGCCGAATCCGTCGCCGTTCGTATCGGCAAAGCTGCGGGGATAGATCTGATAGACGACCCTTTTCTGCCACCATTTAGACATTGAACCGCCTCCTTAAGTTGTTGGACTGATATTCATAACACAAGCGTATGGTTACAGTTTAGTAAATTATAGTTATTACGTCAATGAACATATGTATGTTTTGCATGTCCGGTATTCGCGCCTTGTAAACTAATGAACGGGAAGGCATTTTAGGGCGATAATAAGTGCTTGGTGACATATATCTGCAGATATAGTAAGATTGATATGAAATCATATTTTATGTTAAGGGGAGCGGGGCTATGGTGTGTCCAAGGTGCGGCAGCACGAACGTAACGTCTCAGGCGGTGACTGAAACGACCGCGAAAGGAAAAGTAAAAGGGTTCGGGTGCGTAAAGGCCTTCCTGGGCTGGCTGTTTTTCTCGGTTCCGGGTATTCTCTGCGGCCTGTGCGGCATGGGTAAAGAAAAGTCCCGTACAAAAACGAGGACAAGGGTAATAAGGATATGTCAAAACTGCGGGAAACAGTTCTAACACTGCTGCAGGACATAGGCGACAGGAGCGGCTGTCACCAGATGCCCGAGCGCAGCTTTAAGACAGGCGCGTATGTCTTTCCCGTCTGCGCAAGGTGCACCGGGGTATTCTTTGGCCAGCTTACCGCCGTCATACTCGCCTTGTTCGGTACGGTTTGCCCTTACCATATAGCCATTTCGCTGCTTGCGGTTATGGGCTTCGACTGGCTTGTTCAGCGCATCGGCCTTAAAGAATCTACGAATATAAGGCGGCTTGTTACCGGCGTCTTCGGAGGCTTCGGGCTGTTCAGCATATATATCAATCTTGTTATTCTACTATACCATTTCATAAGAGGGATACTCTGATACCGTGTTTCTTTAGAAAATCTATACGATCACCGTTAACATTGTAAATATATTTTTACAATTCCATTCGCTCTTGACATACAAAGGAAATTAATATACCATAATTTACAAGAGTATTACAAAATTTGCGGAGGTGTTACGTGAAAAGATGCAAGTATAACCGGGCTGCATTAATTGTATTAATACTAATTGTTATTTTTATCATATCTGCCTGTCAGCCTACGCCGGAGACACCGCCGGTCGTACGCAGAGAGGAGGATATACCCAAAGAGGCGATTCTGGAAACCGACGCGCCGCCGACGGCAGAAGTAAAGAACGTCGTTGAGCCGGCTGCTTATACGGTTAAGGAGCATTGGAAGGAAACGGAGAAAAAAAACGATTTTATTTCCATCGAGGTGGATGCGGATATACTGATGCCCGAGGCGGCGGCATATCCGGTGGAGCGGCTCGAGCGCGTCGTGCTCACGCAGGAGAAGGTGGATGAGCTGATCGCGTATTTTACGGAGCCGGGGACGAAATTCTATACCGGCGAGTATGTGAAACTGAAATCGGACTATGAAGAAGAGCTCATCGGTTTGAAACAGAGTCTGCAAAATGTATTGAACGGCGGCGACGGCGAAACTCCCGAATCCATCCGCTCATCTATTAAGGAGGTGGAGGGCAAGCTGGCGCAGGCGCCCGAAAGCCCTGCTTATACCTATGTGCAACCGGTGTTTACGTATATGACCGATTATGAGACAGGCGAGCCGCGCAAGGAGTACGGGGAAAATACTATTAAAGTTTCCATAGAATTGCCGGATGGCGGCAGATATGGGTCTGTTTATGCAGCACGCTATGAAAAGGGGAAAAACACGAGTTCCGGCTTTTCTTACACCAGGTTCAGCGGCGGGTGGAATTTGGAAAGCTATTTTACCTGGTATGACGAGGAACTCAGGCAGGAAACGGAGCGGTATGCAGAAGATGACCCGTATAAGAAGGAAATTGCAAAACAACGTGAATATGTAGACGCCGGGCTGAAGAGCATGCAGGGCAACAACATGGATCTGCGCGCCGCGGCTGATAGAGCGATTCGCGTGCTGGAGGAGCTGGGCATAGAAGGAATGCAGCTTAAAAGCTTTGAAAAGGCGATGTTCTCCAAGGAACGCGACGAGGAAGAAAACTACACAATACCCGGCTGCTACGTGCAATTTGTACGCGAATGCGGCGGCATCCCCTCGCTTTCGCAACGTGGCGGCAGTTTTTCGCCTGAGCAGGATTACTCCGAAGTATATTGCGCGCCCTTTGATCTGGAGGGTGTGGACCTGATCATAAGCGAGGAGGGCATAGAGTATTTCTCATGGAGAGACATGGCACAGCCAGTAGAGCGCACTGCCGAAAATACCACTCTTAAGCCGCTCGATGATATGAAACAGCGTATTCTCGATCACGTTTACTTTATGAATGGGGCATGGCTGGACGGACAGCTCGGCAAAAAGCGCCTCAAAATTGAGGAAATGCGCCTGGTTACAACATACATCAACGCCAAGGATGATACTGAGCGCGTGCTGATCGTACCCGCGTGGCATATTATGACGCAGGAAGAGTATTTGTATGACCAAACAGATACTTGGACTCAGAGAAATAAAGAGGAATTCATGATCAATGCTCTCGACGGCAGCGGCATCCTTATGCCGGGTATATTGGAACGTATGCAGGAAATGCAAAGCCGGGCAAACGGATAAGCTGCGATTGATGAGACCGTTAATTACAAAGTATAGCAAAAGTTGCGGAGGTGATACATGAGAAGAATGTATGCTGCCCGGACTGTAATTACCATGTTTATTTTACTTATTACATTCACTGTTACGGCCTGCCAGCCGACGCCGGAAAGCGCGATAGTCCGGCAAAAGGATGGAGAAATACAATTGCAGGCAAATGCTGTGCCATACAATAAAGCTGATTTTCCGGATACGTACAAAGACAGTTATTCAAAAAACGGAGCGGATATAACGTTTGACGCGGCAGTGAAAACGCCCGATTCGGACGCTTTGCTGACATACGATATAAGCCCGGCTCCGTTTACGCAGGCTCAGGTCGATACCATTATAAAAGCGCTGTTCGGCGATACGCAGATGTATGAACCCGCACAAGTTACAAAATCGCAGCTTGAGCCGGCATATTTGGAAGCGCTGTCCGCGCTGAACGATAAAAAAGCGAACCCGGATCAATATGAGAACACGCTCGAATATTATCAGGGCGAGGTTGACCATCTGAAGCAAGAGATGGAAAACGCTCCCGAAACGGACAACCTCGTGCCAATTGATAGAACGTTGAAAACAAATTTACAGGGAACACAGTACTACAGCGGCCGGGGCGATCTGGGCAAAGACGAAATGGCCATGATCATGATAAATAATTATACTGATTATCCGGATTTGGGCGATCATTCATTTTTAGAATTCAGGAACGGTAACAAATATATGGGCATGTCACATTACTATTCGGATATACAGGACAAAGGGCCGTCGAATCTGAAAACGACAAAAGAAGAGGCGATAGCGCAGGCAAGTGATATTGTAAACCGCCTGGGCGCGGGTTATATGGAATATGCGGGATGCGCTACCGGATTGGTTTATGACGAACGTGAGTTTGGCGGGTTCCCGGCTGAGTTCGACCCGCAGATACCTCAGGCTTATCTTGTATATTATACAAGGACACAGGACAGCGTACCGGTCACCTACGACCTGCGGGCTTCTTCCGGCAGCCTTCCCGACAACGCCTATTCGGCTCCCGTATCGTATGAAAGGATCACTGTCATGGTGGAGGACACCGGCGTAACGAATGTAAGATGGCAGGCGCCGATAGGTATAACGAATGCTTCCGCTCCAAACAACAAGATCATTCCCTTTGAAGATATTGTAGCGCTCGCAAAAGAGAAGCTTAGCTTTTATTACGCTGTGTATGAGGAGGGACAGCAGCCGGCCGCAAGCGGGTACGCGGCGGCGCAGGCTTCCAGCCCGATAGATAACGGAAGCGTCGTGAGCAACAGCATACATATACAGAATATAACGCTGGGTCTTATGCAGCTGCCTGTTAAAAACGAGAACAGTTGGCAGCTCGTTCCCGTCTGGGATTTCTTCGGGTATTACGAAACGGAATATCAGAGCGGTGTGAGCGTAATGCATTATATGAACGATAAAAGCATTCTTACAATAAACGCCGTAACCGGCAGCGTGATAGACAGAAACCTTGGGTACTAGTATGGATTTTTATAATAAATTGTACTAAAGCCTTGTTCTGTTTTTATTGTCCGCTAAAGAAGCTCATTTGAAATGGGCAAGCGGTTCAAGCAGATTAGATAATATTCAATATAAGTCTGAAAAGTGCGTTTAGTGTTAGTTAAGCAATTCTATTTGTAAATGTATTTTTACAATTCCATTAACTCTTGACAAACAAATATTAAAACTGTACCATAATTTACAAAAGTATTACAAAAGTTGCGGAGGTGTTACGTGAAAAAAGCGTGTAATTTCCGAACAGCAATTTTCATATACGTCATATTGAATTTACTGATCATACCCGCCTGCCAGCCCACGCCGGAGGAACCGATAGTTGTAAAAAAGGCCGGCGACGCGTTGGAAAGCGCGCTCGCGGCGACGGCGGCTCCTGAACTGTCCCCGGCACAAACAGATAAGACCAGTGAAACCGCCGGCATGGCCATAAGCGGGCACTGGACGGACAGCACGGCGAGCGAACTCACGACCGTCAATATCGACGCGGATGTGCTGACGCCCAACGTGTCCGCCTATCCGGTGTATGTGGTGTCTCCGCTCGTCGTGGACCAGGCGCTTGCGGAGAAATTCATAAATTATGTAGCCAAAGACGCCGTGAACATAAAAAACGGCAGTGCGATGTCCAAAGAGGTTCTTGAGGGAGCTATAACACGTCTGCAGATGGAAATCGAGAAAGCAAAGAACGGGAAACAGGACCCGGACGACGATATGTCGCCTAAGGAGCGGATAGCGTTCACTGAGCAGCAACTGGAAACGTACGAAAACGAATACAATAAAGTGGTCGCCGAGGGAGATACGTCGGGGCAGCCTCTTGACTATACGTTCGAGCCGGAAATAGGCTTTCCGGAGCGCACTGTCGTATGCTTCAATGCCGACATGAAGGACGGGAGCGGCAGGTTGCTGCGTTTTGAACGCAGCAACGAAGGCGGAGGCCCGACATTTTCGCTTATCACAGTGATAAATGAAAGTGAATTTGATGAGCGCACAGGCAGCCCTGTTCCTGCGGATGAGGCGAGAGCGAAAGCTATGGAAGCAGTAAACGAGCTGGATATAGGAGAGTATTATCTGGCTGAGGAAAATGTCCGCGGCTGTTTCAACGAATTGATATTCGAACGGTCGTTTGGCGGTATACCGGTCACGCTCGCCAACTGCGGCAACGGCAATTCCAGCGGCGTTGTGACTGAGGATGAGCTAAACTATAATTTTGTACTGTGGCAGGAACGCCTCGGTATATATGTCAATGACAGCGGCGTGGTATTGGTGGACTGGACATCGCCCTGCAGCATTACGCGGACCGTGAACGAAAACGTCGCGCTTAAGCCTCTTGACGAAATTAAAGATATATTCAAGCAGCAGATACTGTACAACGTCTATGAAGATGACGGCAATAAGGATACGATGCTGATAGACGAAGTTAGGCTTGGGTACATGGTTATCCCTGAAAAGGACGATCCCTCGACATACCGTACGATACCGGTATGGGATTTTATCGGGTCGGATACGATAGACCCGGATTTGATCGCCAAAATGAAAGAGCAGGGGCTATCGCCCAGTCGATTAAGCTATCTATCGATAAATGCCATAGACGGCAGTATTATCAACAGAAACCGCGGCTATTAAGGACTAATCTGATTTCAGTAATGAATGGTATCAGAACAATTATATTCTGATACCATTTATTCAGATGTAAAAAATCATTTACAACCAGCCGACGCCGGAGAACGAGATAGTAAAGTCGGAGGATAATATATTTTACAATATATATGCGGACAAGGAAGATAAGGTTACTGTCAATATCGAGTCAATTGAACTCAATTATATGTGCGTAAAGCAAAAGGACTCTTTAACAAAGCTGTTGGCTATTCCTGTTTGGGATTTTATCGGGTTTCAAAAAGAAACTAAATTCGGTTTCCGCATAAGCGGGTGTTACTTAACGTTAAATGCAATTGACGGAACGGTGATCGATAGGGAGCTCGGATATTGAGCGGAAATATTGAATTGTAAAAGGATTGCGCCGATGAAGAAGGAAAACCTTTTCATAGCAGGGCTGCTGATGCTGGGGATCTTATTTGCCTATCCGCCTGCCAGCCGACGCCGAAGGAACCGATAGTTGTAAATAAGGCCGGCGACGCTATGGAGAAGATCATAGACAGCACGCCTGTCCCGACAATTCCGGAAGAAACGCTGGGTGCACAAAACGCTGAGATCACATATAAAACGCTCGGCCATTGGCAGGACAGCTTTTCCGCAGGAACGGCAAATATAGAAATAGACGCGGATATAATTATGCCGGGTATGCCTGCAATACCCGTATATCAGGTATCTCCCGCGGAATTCGACGAGCGGGACGTTGACAAAGTCATAGAAGTTTTTATGGGAGACGCTCAGCTTTCAAATTACGAATACAGTACCCGCTCGCGGATCGAAGAATACATTGTCGAGAGCGAGGCAGTACTCGCCGAGTATAAGGCCGGGAACCTGCCGCCCGACGACGACCGTCCCGCAGAGCAGCAGATAAATGAACTGGAAGGCAGGATAGAAGAGCTTAAGCAGGAATATGCAAACGCGCCGGAAGACTTTATACAGCCGGGGCCGGCGGATACCTCATTCAAGCAGACCGAATTCGGCCATACCGTTAATCTTTATGGGAAGAGCGCTGACGGCAGGGAATGCATACTTACTGTTACGAACAGTAAAGAATTCGGTTCGGCCATGTTTTACGGCGTCTGTGGTGCCGACAACCTTAAAGGCGACAACAAGAGGATATCGCCCGAAGAAGCGCAGGGTTTCATAGACAGCGGCGTGCTGGACATCGAAGCGTCGAAGGAACTGGCGGAGCGGTATATACAATCTATGGGCATAACCGATTACTGCTTTGTTCATACAGAGATATTTTACCGTGTCACTCCGTCGGGTGACGTTCCCGTTTGTTCAGTAAGTTATACGCGCACATACGGCGGGCTGCCTTTTAAAAATTATTCGCCCTGGCCGAGGCCGCTTTCTTCCGACGACGTACAGGAAGAGCCGCTTTACGCAAAGGTCGCTTCCCCGGAGGATATCTGTGTGATCACTGACGGAACGACCGTTTATACGTTCGGGTGGTCAAACCCGTATATTGTGGAAAACGTGAGAAACGAAAACGTGCAGACGTATTCGACAGACGAGGTGAAGCAACGGATAAAAAAGCAGCTGGAAATAAATCTGGCAGTAGACGGCAATATATTCGACGACGTGAATGTAAACATCAGCAGCGTCGTTATGGGCAGCTTTTATATGCCGGTCAGGGACGAGCAGGACGTCTATATGATGATACCGGTGTGGGACACGCTTGGCGACGAGACATATGAGGGAGGGAAACCGCGTTTCAACGGGTTTTCCGTCTATGGCGAGGATGTCGACAACGTCAGCTTTGTAACGGTGAACGCCGTAGATGGCAGCATAATAGACCGGGAGAGAGGCTATTAAGAGAAGGGGGATCAATATGAAGAGCATACGGATTTCAGGCGTAATATTATCCGTCATTATGTTGTTAACAGCTTTTATACTGCCCGCCTGCCAGCCGATGCCAACTGAGAACATCACATCAAATTTACTGCCGGTAAACTATAAACCGTTTTACAACGCTATTACATCCATAGATTATAGAGGTTATCAAAATATTGAAAGGAAGTGGTTCTCTCTATGTACCGGAAAAGACAATGTCACGTTATAAAAAGCGCGTTACTGGTAATTGCGGTCATAATATCGGTCGCTTTTTGTTCCGCCTGCCAGCCAACGCCGGAGACGCCTCCCATAGTGAACAAGAACGACGGGAAGCTTGAGGAGAAATTGGAAGCGACGCCGCCGCCCGAGGAGTCAATACAGTCGTATACGGCCCCTGAGCATTGGAGCGATACAGTGAAGGACGAGAAGCTGACTATCGAAATAGACGCGGATGTAAAGCTGCCTCTTGTGGACAAGTACCCTGTTGTAAAGCTCGAACCCGCGGCGTTCACGCAGCAGCAGGTAGACGATATGGTTAATTACTTTGCGGCGGGGAAGAAGCTTTACCTGCCGCACGTGATGACGAAATCGGACTACGATGAGATGATAGTCGACGCAAAGCGGGGGCAGGAGATAGACGGCAAATTCGTCGTTACCGAGGAGAGCAAGGAATGGCTTAAAGAGCTGGAGGAGAAGCATGCGGCTGCGCCCGAAGATTCGCCTGTAATCTATACCGACACGACGCTGACATACACAAGAGATTACGAGACGGGCGTAGAGGACACCGCAGGGGGTAAGAATTTCTTAAGCGTGATGGTGGAAAACGGTGACGGCAAAGACGGAAGCATATACGTCAGCAACTACGCTGCGGGCAAATACGGCTCGACGTGTTTTTCATATTCTTCCGGTTACGACGGCATGTACCTTTCAGAGTCGGATTACGATTCTATGGTGAGGGGCAGCAGCGAGGAGGAATCGGGCTGGACGGGTACGGGCGTGCTTTATGATAAGGTAACGATTAAAAAGGAAGACGCTCAGCTTGTAGCCGATAAGACAATAACCGACCTCGGCATAACGGGGCTGGCGCTCGTAAGCGCCGACAGGGCCGTGTCGCGCGATTATCCCGACAAGGGAGGCTACAGGTTCGAGTATATGCGCGAAAGCGGAGGGATACCCGGATACCAGTTCAGAGTCGGAAGCTGGCACAAAGACGAACCGCCGCCGCAGTATTCCTCTCCCTTTTCGATGGAGGAGCTTTCCATACTGGTGACGGAAGACGGCGTGCAAAGCTTTATTTGGTACGGATGTGCGAAGGTAATTGAGACTATGAACGAAAACGTGGAGATACTGCCGTTTGAAGACATACAGCAAAGGCTGATAGACCAGATACGTTATAAGAATTCTTTCGGGCAGCTTGACTACATGGAAGATTTCAAGGTTTATGTGGTAACGGCAGAGCTGCGGGTCGGGTATATCGGCGTAAAAGACAACCCTGATCAGGCGATGCTCATACCCGTATGGACGTTTGAAACGGAGGTTGGGTTTGGAAAGGCGGAGCGATTCAGCGACAATTCCTATATGCTGAACGCTATAGACGGCGGCGTTGTCGAGATGGAAAGGCCGGAGGAGGATTTCCCAGAAGGCTGATTGTAAGCGAGATAGCAAAGACTATCGTCGGTATAACAGGAGGAATACCTATGAGAACCGTTATTTTTAAATATAAAGCTATGTTTGCTATACTGGCGGCGGTGATTATATGCCTCTCCGCCTGCCAGCCTACGCCCGAAGTACCAATAGTCGTGGGCAAGGACCAGGGAAAGATGCTGGAGGCCGCGAAGCAGGCGCCATCCGGCGCGCAGCCGGTGTCACTTTCTGAGCAGGTAAGCGCGCCTGATAAATACGCGGCGGACATAGCGCTCGCGGACGGGAAGATGGCGATAAAAGCGGACGCACCCGTTATACTGTCCGATGTTAAGGGCCTGCCTACGCTGCGCGTGCAGGCGGCGGATTTCACACAACAGCAGGTTGACGGCATGATAGCGGCGCTGTTTAAGGGGCAGAAGATATATGAGACGCAGTACGGCCCCGAAACGAAAGACGAGATTGCAGCGCAGATAGTAAATTACGAGCAGATGAAGGCGTCGGACGAGTATTCATCGGAAGGTGACCAGGCGCAGATCGACGAGCAGATAAACCGGCTTAAAAAGCAGTATGAAACGGCGCCGGAAACGAGTGAGGACATCGTCACGGAATCGGACGGCAAACTCAAACAGATGGAGATAAAGGATGAGGACGGAAAGCATATGGCCTACTATATGGGCCTTAACGTGACCACATATACTGATCCTGACGATTACGAGCTGGGCGCGTCGATGCAGGTGCGCAACAACAACGATATGAAGGAGGCGGTTTTTGAGATAACGGAACATGGCGGAGGCGGCATGCCGCTGAGGCGCTGTGCGACGCTGGATTACAGAAATGCGGCGAACAAAGCGTTTACAAACTGGGGCCAGCATACTCCTATACCGGTTGATGAGGTTACCGTTATTGAAGACCAAAACGTGCTTGCCAAGCTTAAGATGACGCCCGCGCAGGCAGCAGAGGCGGCGGAGACGCTGCTTAAAGAAGCAGGTATAGATTACATGTCCGTATGCGCCATGTACCTTGTGGACGACGAAAACCTGGGCAACTATGACGGGATAGTATCTCCCGCAGAGAACTACGCGTACAGGATATGCCTCCGGCGCACGGTAAACGGAGCACCGTGCGCATACCTTCGTGGTTATACTTCATCGGGAGGCGGAAACGAAGCGTTTAAACAAGCCGCTGAAGGGGATCTGTCGAGCCTGAAGTACGTAGGGGAATGGGAGTATGAAACGTTTATGATTATGATGAACGATCAGGGCGTTATCACGCTCGACTGGATGTCCCCGTTAACGGTGGGTGAAACTGTTGTGGAGAACTCGGCGCTGCTGCCGTTTGAGCGCATTACAGCCGCGTTTGAACAGCGGATGCGCGACAAATACGAGCCGCAGGCAAAAGAAGACTTTATCGCGAGCATGAACTTCAGTGTCGATTACGTGTCGCTCGAGCTGCAGCGCATAGCCGAGCAGGACTCACTTGATACCGGGCTGCTCGTGCCCGTATGGAACTTCTATGGCACTGAAGTTGATGGCTATAACGACCAGGGTAATGTCACAACAAATGAAAACGGCTTCAACGAGCCGAGGCCGATACTGTCGGTCAACGCTATAGACGCGAGCGTTATTTACAATGATTTGGGATATTAAATGGTTGACAAGATAAAACCGTAGGTCTATAGTAATAGACGAGGAAATTAAAGGGATTAATTTAAAACTCTATAATAATAGGCCTACGGAGGTTCCATATGAAAGAAGCGCTTTCAAAACAGGAATGGGTGATAATGGAGACGCTGTGGAAACGGCATCCCTTGTTCCTGTCGGAGATAATGGAAAATATGTCAGCCATGGTTAACTGGCAGAAGAGCACGTTTTCCACGTATATGAGAAAGCTTTGCGACAGTGGCTATATAGCATATAAAACAGTGAGCGGCAACCGCGCATATTATCCGGCTGTGGAACGCGAGGAGTGTGTACGCAATGAAAGCCGCTATATGATCTCAAAGCTGACGGATTCCAGCGCGAAGCTGTTTTTAACATGCATGATAAAAGAAAGCGGGCTTTCACAAAGCGACAAGGCGGAACTTAAGAAGCTTATAGCGGAACTGGGCGAAATGAAGGACAAGGAGAAATAGATATGTATATTCTGCAGACGCTGTTTGAAATAACCGTATACTCCGCCATAGTTTTTATCGCGATAACGCTGCTTAAAAAGATATTAGGCAACCGGATGTCGCCAAGGCTGCATTACGTCGTCTGGGCGCTGCTTATCATGCGGCTAATGCTGCCGGTCACTATAGACAGCGGGCTTAAGCTGTTTGCCATACCTTTGCCCGCACAGTCACAGCCGCAAAAACAAAGCGCCGCTGAAGCAGAAATTTACGGAAATATGGAACAAATTGATAGTGCTGATGCGTCTAATACTCAAGGCGCTATATACTTACCGCCCGCCAATGCGGACACAGACAGCCTGAAACCGGCAACGCAGGCCGCTTCAAATAAAGCCGCGCCCGTTTGGAACGCTGGTGATATACTGGCCGCCGTATGGCTTGCAGGAGTGGGGGCCTCGCTTATATACTTAGCGTTTTCTTATGCCTTCCTCCGTACGCGTATCAAGCGAGCCGCTGCCCCGGCAAAGGGGCGCTTGCTCAAGTTGTTTGAGCAGTGTAATCGGGAGATGGATATAAGAGGGGATATAAGAGTTCTGAGCATGGAAGGTATCGGCACGCCCGCGCTGTTTATTCCTTCAACCGTGCTCATACCAGCAAAAATGCTTTTAGCGGCGGACGATGAGCAGATAACGTACGCGCTGCGGCACGAGCTTACGCATTACAGGCGCAAAGACCATATAGTCAGTACGCTGCTTGTTCTGCTGCAGGTGGTATATTGGTTCAACCCGTTTGTATGGCTGGCGTTTAAACAGATAAGGCTGGACGTTGAAGTCGCCTGCGACAGCAGCGTAGTGAAGTCTATGGGCAGCGCCGAGAGATGCAGATATGCGAGTATGATCGTTTCGCTGTCAGCCGTAACAAAACACAGGCAGTTTGCGCTGGGCATGGCGAGGGGAAACACAAAGAAGGCGGCTGAGAAAAGGGTGCGGGGTATATTCACGCCCAATAAAAGCCGCGGCAGCGCAATGCTTGTCACGGCCGTTCTGGCGATACTGCTTTTTGTAACGTGTTTTACGACCGCATGTCAGCCGACGCCAGAAGCACCGGTTGTGGTCAACAAAGCAGAGGGTGTAATGGAGCAGGTCGTTAAGCAGACGGAAATGCCTGAAGAAGAATACAACGTTCCGACTGTATGGAAGGATACTCTTCAAAAGGAAGGCAGCAAGCTTATCATAGATGTAGACGCAGCGGTCTCGGCTCCGGACGTCGGCGCCTACCCCATAATGAAGATATCCCCCGGCAGGTTTACTCAGGAGCAGGCCGATCGCATGGTACAGGTGCTTTTTAAGGGAAAGACGGTTTACGGCTCCTCCCGCCCCTTAACCAAATCCGAGCTTGAAGATCGGCTCGTTCAAGTGAAAGCCGACCTTGAAGGCAAGAAAAAGGACCCGGAGTATGTAGATAACAGTATAGAGGACTTGGAAAATGAAATAAAACTGCTGGAAGATCAAATTCGGTCTGCGCCCGAGACTGTAAGCGATGAAGCTGGGTCTACGTTACTGCAGGAAAACGAGTACGGCGAAATAAGGCTGAATCTGAAAGCCGATCTCGGTAAGAAAGAAAACGCAACGCTCTGGCTGATGAATCAGGGAAACGGCGTAATAGGCTCGATGCAGTGCTTTGCACAGTTTATTAACACGGATTCCGGCGGACCGTTCCAACGGTTCGATGAATGGCATATTTCCGGAGACAAGCCGACAGCGCTGAAGATTTCGAGGGAGGAAGCGGTCGCGCAGGCAGAACAATTGCTTAGTGATCTTGGTGTGACGGACATGGATATCGCAGCCATATCTCCGGGCATTATCGGAGGCTCGGAGGGCGACGACGTAAGTGCCAACCCGCAATGCTATATCATCTGTTTCACGCGTACAGTAGGGGGCGTACCTACGACTCTTACCAGAACAACCGGAACCGGTATTACGGCGAATCCTGAAGAAATAAAGAATGGAGATTATCCGCCCGATTTCAGGCCGCCCTGGGATTATGAAAGAATAACGGTTTGCGTGGACGACTCTGGCATCGCGGAATTCGACTGGAATGCCCCCGTCGATCTGCTTGAAAGCATTACGGACGATGCAGCCCTCATACCGTTTGAACAGCTGCAAAAATCGTTTGAACAGCAGATATTTAACAAATATGCATACATAGAAGATTATGAAGGGCTCTTAAGCCAGACGTATCACGTTAAGGATATAAATCTTGGCCTTACTCGCGTCGCTTCCAAAGACAATTTGGACGAATATATTCTTATACCGGTATGGAATTTCTTCGGTTCAATTCAGGACAGCTACGATATTGACGTCATTATGGAGCAGTTTAGCGGGCAGGACGCGGAGACGCTCGAAGAAGTAAGGAAATACTATGAAGAAATGAACAACAGCGAGATATCTCAGCCCTATGACAGCTTCATCACTCTGAGCGCAATCGACGGTTCGGTTATCGACCTGAACCTCGGGTATTGAGAACTGACATGCCCTTTATTGTATGGTGGTGGAATCATTCAAAAGGAAGGGTAATAATGAAGCTTATTTATAATCGATTATCATATGTCAGTTATACTTTCTTAAATATCGCGTAAATCACTGTTTTAAAGCGCGATACCGCGTCGCTATTGACGTTTTAGTCAGTAAGAATTGGAACATAAAATAATTTTTACAATATGTTTAAGTATTTTCGGGTAAAATGTGTTAATATGGTAAATAAGTCTGCGGCTAACACCGCTCTAAAAACTGAATACGGTATGCCATAGCGGCTCCATAGATTACATAGCTCCTGATGGATGGTGGTGGAATCATTCAAAAATGTGAGGGCAAAAATGGACCATCCAAACGCAAGAAAGCCGCGTCGGCGCGGATACCGGCTGAACAAAAAGAAATTTGCAGGCATGCTGCTTGCGCTTGGCTTCATAATAGCCACTGCCGTGGTAGTGGTGAAGGTATATGATGAAGCCGCCGCTGAATTTGCCGGGACTAAGGGAAAAGGGGATGTTGGCGCGATGGCCGTCGGGTCGGGCGTTCCGCAGAAGACGGATAACGCCGCCGCAAGCAAGCCTGCGGCACCGGAGGTGACGGCGAAGGATGACGGAGACGGTAAACTCCTTGTCGTCGTCGATCCGGGACATGGCGGCTTTGACCCGGGCACCTCGGGCGTAAGCGGCACGCGTGAATCGGAACTGAACCTTGAGGTCGCGAAGTGCTTGAAAGATGAGCTTGAGAACAGGGGCGCTAAGGTCATAATTACGCGGGAGAGCGACGACGACGGGCTCGGGAATACGCAGCAGGAAAGTTTAAAGGAGCGAAGAAGGATAATACAGCAAAGCGACGCTGGTTTGGTTATCAGCATACACATGAACTCGTTCGAAGACCCTGATGTTTCCGGCCCGCTGGTGCTGTTCGGGCCGGGCTCGCAGCAGGGTAAGGAGTTTGCCGACATCGTGCAGCAGAGCCTTAACGACGCGCTTGAAGCGGACGGTACGGCGCGTTCGCAGGATCTCGTCGTGGTGAAAAGTACAGACGAGCCTTCGATACTTGTTGAATGCGGATATGTCACGAATCCGAAAGAGGAGAAAAACTTAAAGAAGCCGGAATACCAGGACAAAATCGTCAAGGCGATATGCGACGGAGTGGACGATTATCTGGGAAAAGGCTCTGGCAGTAAATAATGTTGCAGGTATTTGAAGCAATATGAAAGACAGAAACGTTAAAATTCGTACGGCGTCATCAGACATAAAACGCGCGTTTACAGGGCGTGGCTTTATTGTAGGCCTTTTCGGTATGGTCATAGTAGTCATACTATCGTCGCTCGAAGACATAATCAACGTGGCGCGCAGCACTGAGCCGCTGGCAAACGGATATCATGCCGAGTTTGTAAAGACGGCCCTCTCCTCCGCCTGGGTGACGCTTGCTATTCCCATACTGTGCGCGCTGCCGTTTACGTCTGCGTTCGTGGACGACATGAAGAGCGGCTTTATTAAGCAGTATCTGCACCGTACGGGGTACAAACAGTATATCAGGTCAAAGCTTCTGGCATGCGGGCTTTCGGGCGGGTCGGTGCTGTTCCTTGGCATACTTATTTCCTATGCGTTGTCATATCTCGTATTCACGCCGATGGAGCTGGCGCTCGTAAAAGGACAGGCAACGCAGCCGTATCTTGCGCAGATATTAATGATAGCGGCGACGCTGTTCTTATCGGGCGCGTTCTGGTCACTGGTGGGTTTTACGATGTCCGCTCTCACAATGAACCGCTATATGGCGTACGCGTCACCGTTCATACTCTATTACGTACTCATTATACTGCACGAGAGATACTTTGAAAACTTATACGTGCTTTATCCAAGAGAGTGGCTGTTCCCCTCCGAATGGTGGGTTATGGGCAGCTTCGGCGTAATACTGCTGCTTGCGGAACTGACGGCGGTAGTAAGCCTGGCGTTCGCGGTTACCGCGAGAAGGAGGCTTGCGAATGTCTAGACTGAGGCAGGTTTGTTCCGTAACTGCATATAACTTCAGGCAATGGCGCGCAAATCCGCGCGTAATAATCACGTTCGCTTTAGCGTTCATACTGTGCTTTTTGCTCTCCGATAAGGCGGTGCGCTTCGCGAAGGAATACGAAACGACGATGCAGATAGTTGAGGCGTTCGTCTGGACTTTCGGGGACAGCAACTCCATACTGTTGTCGTCGCTGCTGCTCGTGCTGCTGTTCGCGGACATGCCGTTCCTCTCCGCGGGTACGCCGTATTACCTCATGCGCATAAACAGAAAGACATGGCTTGCGGGGCAGGCGCTTTATATCACGCTCGCCACCGGCATATATATGGTGTTCATACTTACTTCCACGTCGCTCGTATGCATGAGCAATTCATTCATAGGCAACATGTGGAGCGAAACAGCCGCGATACTCGGCTATTCCGGGGCGGGCAAGGCTGTGGCGCTGCCAGCGCTTGTAAAGACGCTCGAGATGAGCACGCCATACGAGTGCATGGCGACTATATTCCTGCTTATGCTGCTGTATACGCTGCTCATGTCGTTTATCATGCTTACGTTCAACATACGAAAAGGACAGCTTGCGGGCGTTATAAGCGTTTTCGTATTCAGCCTGTTCGGGTTCCTGCTCAATCCTAATCTTTTAAAGACGATGTTCCAGCTGCCCGACGAGCTTGTTTATAAGGCGAACGTAGCCGTGGGATGGCTATCGCCATTAAATCAGGCGACCTATCACATGCATAATTTCGGGTACGACCTGCTGCCGCGGCTCTGGCAGACGTACGTCATATTCGGCGTGCTCATAGCGCTGTGCTTCTTTTTCGCGCTGCGCGCTGTGCGCAGGTATAATTTCAACTTTACAGGAACGGAGAATGTGTAATGGACATAGCCATCAGCGTTCAGAACGTGACAAAGCGGTTCGGGGAGGAAACGGTACTTAATAACGTTACCCACGAATTCGAGGAAGGCAGGATACACGGCATAGTCGGCAACAACGGCAGCGGAAAAACGGTGTTGATGAAATGCATATGCGGCTTCCTGATTCCCACGAGCGGCAAAATATTCGTTAATTACAAGCAGGTGGGCAAAGATTGTGACTTCCCCGAAGACATAGGCATAATAATCGAAACGCCGGGTTTCCTGCCGGGGCTTAACGGCATGAAGAACCTTCAGATACTCGCCTCGCTTTGCAGGAAGATAAACGACGATACGATACGCACCACCATAAAGCGCGTGGGGCTCGACCCCTCCATGAAGAAGCCGGTGGGCAAGTATTCGCTCGGCATGCGCCAGCGCCTCGGCATTGCGCAGGCAATAATGGAAAATCCGTCGATAATGGTGCTTGACGAACCGCTCAACGGCCTTGATAAAAGCGGCGTCGCAGAGATGCGCAGCCTTATAAAATCGCTGCGCGACCAGGGAAAGACTATGCTGCTCGCGAGTCACAACCAGGCGGATATCGACGAGCTTTGCGATACTGTCTGCGAAATGGACGGCGGCATACTGACAGTTGTCAAATAGCAAAGGAGGAAGCGGCGTGGATATAGACTTCAGACAGGATACTAAACAAAGCGGTAAAAAGAAATATAAGATAATACTAATAGTATCGGCGTGCGTGCTCGTTGCGGCGGTGGCGGTCGCGGCCGTATTGCTGCTGGGGGGCCAGGGCAACACCGAGCGCATTATAGACTTCGGCACGGCTGTAAAGGGCGTGTCCATAAACGGCATAGACGTATCGGGCAAGACAAAGGACGAGACGCTTTCGGCCACGGCGGATGTGGAAGCGGGCATGCTGGGCAAAGTGAAGTTTTCGCTGGATGTTAACGGCGAAGTGCATGATTTCAGCGCGGAAGACTTCAGCGTAGGCACCGATTATATGGATATAGTTTCACAGTCGGCGAGCTACGGACACCGCGGCACTTTTGAGCAGCGTCTTGAAGCCTTCAAAAAAGCGGCGGCGGAAGGCGTGAACTTTACCGTAAGTCTTGTCGTTGACAGGGACAAGCTTTCGGCCGATCTTGCCGAACTTAAAACAGTGCTAGACAAAGAACCAAAGGACGCGGGCTTGGAGTTTATGCCGTGGGGGTATACGGAGGACGCAAACGGCGTCGCGACGGCATACCAACCGGATGTCAAAAAAATAGTCGATGAGCTTGCGCACGGCAGGGAATACGACCGCCCCGAGCTTATGCGCATACCGCAGGAGCAAATGCCTATAATGCTCCGGTACAAGTTCTATAACGACGACGACGAATACGCAAAGGATTATATACCGCCGGACGCGAGTATAGCGCGGTTCTTTTATACGCCCGACCAGACGGGGCTAAAAGCGGACACTGCGGCCGTAATGGATGAGATAATATCGCAGGTGGAGAGCGTGGAGTTTTCCGCTATAACCGTGCCTGTTGAGGTCACCGAGCCGGGGCTCAAACTCGACGGCATAAAGGCCAACACGCAGCTTATTGCGTCGTGGTCGTCGAGCTACGGTGGAAGTCATTATGGCACCGGCAGGAACTGGAACGTGGCCAGGATGTCGGCGTTTATCAACGGTAATGTGATACAGCCGGGGCAGAAGTTTTCCGTAAACGACACTGCCGGGCCGAGGAACGATTCCACCGCAAAGACGGTCGGCTGGAAAAAAGCGTCGGGCATAGAAAACGGAGGGTATTCTCCGCAGGTGGGAGGCGGCGTCTGCCAGCTCGGCAGCACGACATTCAACGCCGCTATACGCTCGGGGCTTAAGATAGCCGAATGGAACCACCACTCCATACCGTCCGACTACGTACCGCTGGGATTGGACGCTACTCTTAATACAAAGCCCAGCCTCGACCTGGTGCTGGAGAACACGGGAACGCTGCCTTATTATATAGTCTCCTATGTTAACCCTAAGGACAGGAACGTTACTGTGGAGGTTTACGGCCCGCCGCTTATAGACCCCGACCATCCCGAATGGGGCAATGTGATATACGACTATACTTTTAATGACCTGGGGCGCTACGGCTCTCCGGGCAATAAAACACACACCGTCGAAGTGCCGACAGAAGCGCCCGACGGCACTATAGTAGACGCGGCGAACCCGACGTATTCATACGCGAAAGGCAGAAGGGGCACGAAGGTCCGTACATACAGGCATATATATTCTCTGGACGGGAAAGAACTTTGCGACCCGATAGAGTTTCAGAATTACGCATATCCTGTGATAGACAGCGTCACGTATGTATACGCGCCGCCCGCGCCGCCTGCGCCGCCCGTAGACCCGGGGACTCCTCCCGCGGAGCCGCCTGCGGCGTGACGGAGGCAATGCCTGCAATAATCCCAAAGAGGCTATGATCAACGAATGAGTGAAGTAATAAGGCTGGAGAACGTCGTTAAGATGTATCCCGGCGCAAGGCGCGCCGTAAACGATATTACGCTGAGCATAAACGAGAATCAGCGTGTTATTATACGCGGCCCCGCGGGCAGCGGCAAAAGTACGCTGATGAAGCTTATCGGCGGTATGCAGGCCCCGAGCTCCGGCAGCGTCACGGTGATGGGTAAAGCGCTGCATGACATGGATGGGGACGCTGCCGCGCGCTTCCGTAACAAGTATATAGGCGTCGTGCCCCAAAGCCCTTCATTGTTTGAGGGGCTTACGGTACTCGAAAATGTGGAGCTGCCGCTTGCCGCAAGGGGAACGGCGCCGACGCCGCGCAGGAAAGCCGCGCTCGAGCAGCTTAAAACTATGGGTATAACGCATATATCATACGCTTACCCTTCACAGCTATCCGCGCTTGAGGCGCAGATAGCGTCTGTCGCCAAGGCGCTGGTAACGCAGCCAAAAATACTGCTGCTGAACGATATACTCGCCTCGCTGTCCGAAAGGGAAACCGAACAGTTTTCGGGCACGATGCATGCTGTCTGGGAATACGGGTGCTACACGGCGCTCTATTTCACCGGCACGGCCCCGGCCTTGGACGCGGAGAGGCTGATAACGTTAAGCCATGGAAAAATTCAGGAGGACATTCAATGAGAAAACTAAGTATTCTTCTTGCGATAATAATACTATGCCTTGCGCCCGCCGCGGCGCTAGCCGAAGGCGAAGGCGAAGGAGGCGGTGGGGGAGCAAGCGCAGTTCTTTCGATAGACAACGTTAATGTCTATGACGGTATGGACAGGGCGTATAAAGACGGGTATATGCCGACAGTAAGCGGCGGCGTTGCCACAATTATTATTCCCCTGGTTGTGAACCAGGGGGCAACAGTGGACGGGGCTATTACCGTGACGCCCGGCCTTGGAGAAACCGCGACGTCGCCGTTCGTATACAAGAACTATCAGAAAGCCGTAAGCCTCGGAAACAACGCTGTAAACGGAGGCGCTTCCGCGGTTCCGTCGTATCTCGTGCGTTTCGATCTCGAGCTTGCGGCGGGGCGCTTAGACGGCGTTTATCCGGTGAGTATAGACGTTGCGGCAACCTCCGCGGGGAAACCGGTGCAGCAGACGTTCACGGCGTACGTTACGATAACGGACGGCAAAGACCCAAACGCTCCGGAAGCTACGCCCAAACCGCAGTCCCAGCCCAAAGTAATAGTAAGCGGGTACAGCATAAACCCCTCGCCTGTCAACGCGGGCGAAGGTTTTACGGCAACGGTTACGCTTAAAAACACGAGCGAAAAGAAGTCCGTACAGAACATAACAGTCACGGTTTCCTGCGACTGCCCCAATTTCGCGCTGCAAAACGATACAAGCACCATGTTTTTAGGCAAGCTGGCAAAGGGCAAGACCACGGACGTTGTGCTCGACTACAAAACCGACCTTGAAACTCCCGCTTCGAGGTATAACATAACGCTCGCGATAGATTACGAGGATTCAAACGCTTCGCCGCTTTCCTCGTCGGGTTCTGTTCAGGTCGCGGTGGCACAGTCTCTCAGGGTAGAGATGGAACCGCCAAAGATCGCTTCCGAAGTCAACGCGGGCGATACGATGCCGCTCAAGTTTCAGGTGATGAACATGGGGCGGGGCAAGGTCTACAACGTCCGGTGCGAGCTCGCGGCCCCCGGCCTCATACCCTCGGAAACAGCCTTTATAGGTAACATGGAGCCGGGCATGGATGGCGAAGGCGAGATGGACGTATTTGTAGGCATGAAAAATATGACCGAAGGGTATGAAGGCGACGATAAGTACGGACCCACGAGCGGCAAGATAACGCTTAAGTACGAGGACGGCAACGGGCAGGAGTACACCGAGGAAGCCGACATATTTACAGTGATAAACCCGCCCGTAATCAGCCCCGTTTCCGCTGAGGCCGAAGAGGAACCCGATAAAGCGAGCCAGTGGTGGATATCGCTTATAGTCGGCGGCGCAGTAATCGCCGCGCTTGTAATACTGCTTGTTGCGCGCAGGAAAAAGGTGAGGCAGCATGAGGATTTTTGACCTTGTGCGCATTGCCTTAAAAAGTCTTAAAGGCAGATGGGCGGTGCTTCCTGCCGCGGCCGCGGCTATCGGCGTCTTTTGCCTGTGCGTTGCGGGGACGGCGCTTACGGTAGTGCAGCAGGAGAAATCGAAGCCGTACGAGTTAAGCTTTTCCTCACAAGACTCGGATATTACTGAAAACGATATAGCAAAGATATCGGAAATTGAGGACGTAAAGGCGGCTACGCCTGTGCTCGAAGTTCTGGTCAGCATTATTGCGGGCGATTATTCGGCGGAGCTGAGCCTTGCTGGGATATATCCTTCCTATTTAAATGAGAAGTTTAAGGCGGGCGGTATTTTTCCGGAAAGCGGCGTAATGCCATATATAGTGCTTAACGAAGCGGCGTGCAAAAAGTTCAAGAGCAAAGAAGATAATATGGAATACGAATATTTTGGCGGAGACGAAACGGAAGCGGAGGAAACCGACGCGCCCAATGTAGACTGGCTAAGCGAGAGCATAAAGATCAAGACAGGTGAAGGCAACCCCGTTACCTCGAAAATATACGGCATACTGTCCGGGGAAGAAGAGGACGAGCAGCCCGCCGCCTATATCAGTGTTTCCGCCGCTAAGGGACTGCTGCCCCCCGGCGAACAGGGAAGCGCAAAAGCGAGCGTACGCATAACTAATATAGGCCGCGCCGAAAAGGTATCGCGCGAGATAACCGCGCTCGGATTCAATATAGACAATACAAACGACGAGCTGCAGGCAAAGTGGGACAGCCAGGAGGGGCAGATAGCCTATCTGTTTGTAACAAGCATATTTTCCCTGCTGTGCTTCTCTGCTCTGACAGCGTCGTCAAGAAAGATATCAATGCTGGAGCATCAAAAGGAATGGATGATGCTGAAGTGGACAGGCCTAAGAGACAAAGATATCGGCAGGATATTTATCATCCGTATGCTCGCTCTTGCGGTATTTGGCATGTTCGCGGGCATACTCGTCAGTACGTCGCTGCCGTCGTTTTTGGACCCCGACCCGACGGGAACGTCTGTATACACGCTACCCGTTCCGTTTTGGGTGGCGGCAGCTAGCGGCGCGGTATTTCTGCTTGCAGGCATCGCCCCGTCGCTTAATATCAAGAGATTCGTATCGTATGAACTGGGCTCGTAAGCAGTACGAATAAATATCATTCCAGACTATTCTTAAAGACATACCGCGTTGTTGTGTGTCTTTTTTATGAAAAAAGCAATCTACTTCCATGCGGTTTTTTCGTTTTATAATCGCGGGCAGAACATGCAGGTGGCTTGTATTGACCCAAGATAGCCGCGTATGATAATTTATAAAAGAAATACCGTTGTTTACCAAGGCTTCACCCAGCAAAGTTATAGCTTCTTTAGTAAAATGAATTCCTGATACTGCGGCAACCAGAGAGGTACAAAAAGGAACAACATATATTGAATGAGAAACCGGTTGGTTCATATAAATTAATAAGGAGCCTGTAATCTATGATAAGTGAGCGTAAAGTTACAGCCAGAGATGGCAAGGACGTATTTGTTTATACGTTGAAAAATGCAAAGGGAAATACGGTAAAGGTCACCAATTTCGGCGCGACAATAATGGAGATCGTCGTTCCCGACAAAAGCGGGCAGACAGCGGACGTAACCCTGGGGTATAAAACAATAGACGAATATATGGATAACGGGCCGTTCCTCGGCGTTACGGTGGGAAGGTACGCTAACAGGATAGCAAACGGCAGGTTTTCTCTTAACGGCAAAGAATACGTTTTGGAATGCAACGAAAACCCGTTTTCCCACCTGCACGGGGGAAAAAATGGGTTCGACAAAAGGGTATGGGACGCGCAGGTTAAAGGCGACAATCTGCTTCTTACATATGTTAGCGCCGACGGCGAAGAGGGATATCCCGGCGAGCTTACCGCGAAAGTAACGATGACGTGGAGCGACGACGATGAGCTTACGCTTGACTTTGAGGCCGGCTCGGATAAGGACACCATAGTAAACCTTACGAACCATTCTTACTTTAACCTCAGCGGCGTAGAAACGGACATACTCGGACATGAACTGCTGCTTAACGCGCCTTACTATACGCCTGTTGACGAGCACCTGATACCTACGGGCGAGACGGCGCCGGTAAAGAATACGCCCTTCGATTTTACGACGCCTCATAAAATCGGCGAGCGCATAGATTCAGACCATCCGCAGATGCGGCTTGGGCACGGCTACGATCATAACTTTATAATAGAAGGCAAAGGTATGAGGTTTTTCGCAAGCGCGTACTGCGAAAGCAGCGGCAGAACGCTGGAGGTGTATTCTGACCAGCCCGCCGTGCAGTTCTATACGTCGAATTTTTTAGGAGACATAAACGGCAGGAAGAATTATTACAACAGGTGGGGTTTCTGTCTTGAGACGCAGAACTATCCGGACGCGATAAACCATGAAAGCTTTCCGTCCTGTGTACTGAAAGCCGGAGAGATTTACCGCACGGCCACAAAATTCCACTTTTCAGTCAAGCGTTGATGCGTTACTGTTAATTGGTAAGACCCCGATAAACCCATACTCGTTCACGCAAACGCCGGTCTGCAGGTAAGTGAAGACGGCCGGGATGTTTATCCCGACACTCCTGAGATTATAGCTTCGTTTGTGTCTGAGCTCAAGAAGCGGGGGAGAATATTATAGGAGGCTGCTGCGACACGGCGCCCGAGCATATAAGAGCTATCAAAAGCGTGGTGAAACAATTAAAGCAAGCATAATCGAACTAAAGGGCTTTTAATTCTGAATTCATTGTTTTAATAATAAGCATATCTACACCGGCAAGCCTCACGGCTTGCTAGGGACCCCGTATTAACTAACCTGCCTGTGAGATAAGGCAGGTTAATTTGTTTTCCAAAGATATTGACAAAATTATATCGCACTATTATAATCAAATAAAATGCATTAAATAATAAAAACAATTATCAAATAAAGTTAATTAGCAAATCAATTATTTAATCAATTAGCAGCATTGGAGAATATTATATGGCCAGGAAAGGTAAAAACCTTGTTGACGTAAGGTTTTTGAACAGAGCATTGGTGGTTGACCTGATGAGAAAGCACAATATCAGATCAAGGGCGGAGCTCACGAAACACAGCGGCCTTAATCAGGCGACTGTTACCAACATAGTCAGCGAGCTTATTGACTGCGACCTTATATATGAGACGGGCCTCATCGAAGGAAAGAATGGAAGAAGGATAATTGGCCTTGAGCTTAACTGTGAAAAATACAGATTTTTAAGCATAAGGCTCACAAGGGAATATTTTCTGGTCGGAGTATACGATATCAAGGGCAACCAGCATATGCTGAATAAATTCGCCATAGACAGGAACGACGACGTCGGAAAGATGCTTGAAAAAATAAAGGAAGAAATCAGAACGATAACACGGGACTTGGGAGACAAGGTGCTGCTTAGCGCAGGCATAGCCGTGCTGGGTCCGTTTCTTAAGGAAGAGGACATGTTTGTTACCGCGACGGGGTTTCCTAAGCTGAAAAACATACATATAAAAAAGGAACTGCAGAACGAGCTTGACGTACCGCTTTATATCGACCACGACGCGAATCTGGCGGCATACGCGGAATGGCAGAAATGCAGCGAGAACGGTGATCCGGGGCCATTCCTTTATATAATGGGAGGCCAGGGTCTGGGCGCCGGTATCATAGTGGACGGAAAGATCATGAGGGGCAGGTCGGGCGTTGCCGGAGAGATAGGACACATGAGCATCAACTGTGCGGGAAGAAAATGCGAGTGCGGAAATAAAGGATGCCTTGAACAGTACGCTTCCGGCTTTGCCATGCTTAACATGCTTAAAGAATATATAAGCGGCGAAAGCGATACAGTGCTTAAACCAAATAGCGGTATCAGCGATATCTACGCCGCATTTCAAAATAACGACACGCTCGCGGTTAAAATATTGGACGAAGTCGCTTATTACCTTGGGTTTGGCATAGCAAGCCTGATAAACCTAATAAACCCCAGCACAATTGTTATAGGCGACGATTTTCAAAAAGGGGGCGCACATTTCCTTGACAAAGTATGCGAATCCATAAAAGAGCATACCTCGCCCGATTTGTTCGGCAAACTCTCCATACGAATAAGCACGTTTGAGGAGGACCCTGCTCTTGTAGGCGCGGCAATACTGGCGATAGACGAGATATTAAAGAACGAGTCGTTTTTTGAGAGCCTGCTCAAAATGAAAGCATGATAAGGCAGTGCTTGCCGCCCGTCAAGAAATAAAATTTTGTTTCATAAATATGCATAAATATATACCAAACGGTGCCAGAAGAGGAGGAGACAAGTAGTATAGAAGTTAAAATTTCGGTTAATATAAAATAAAATTTCATATAAAACAAATATGATGGTTATATTTCATTGACAAAAGAATACGCGTATGATATATAATCATCATACAAGCACATAATGTGCCTTTACATGAAATAAAATTTTATGTCTCGCAAAAACGCTTTGCGACTTATAACGGCGATATCGCAGACCGGAAAGGATACGAAAATGGAATTTGGTGGTCATGTGTTTGAAAATATACGCGCGAACTACGAAGAGATTTTTTCAGCGGAAAAAAAGGTTGCGGACTACATTCTGAAAAACCCGGAAAATACGATAAGGCTGAATGTGTCCGAACTGGCGGAGTTAAGCGGTACTAGCGATGCGACGGTAATACGTTTGTGCCAGCACCTCGGGTATAAGGGGTTTTACCAGATGAAGCTGCAGCTGGCGCATGATCTGGGCAGCGAGCAGCTTTTCAGCGGCAACATACAGCCCAAGGATCCGGACAACGGAGACGACGTGCTTAAGGAAGTCGCGTCCAACATAATGCACGCAAAGGCGAATGTGGATAACGAAGTACTGAAAAAATGCGTTGAGCTGATACTTAACTGCGATACGGTACACCTTGTTGCGGCGGGCAACTCGATTCCGTCCTCAATAGATTTCGCGTTCAGGCTTGGTCGCGTGGGAATCCACACAAACAGCTCGTTTATGCCCGAGCAGCAGCTTAACGGAGTTAACCTTGGGTCAGACAAGGACATAATGATAGGCATCTCGCATTCGGGAAGTTCAAAGCAGGTGCTGCAGGCGTTTGAACTGGCGAAGAAGCGTAACATGATAACGATATCGATAACCGACCTGCTGGGAAGCCCGATCACCAAGATGTCCGACTATTCGTTATCGACAGGCATAGAATTCTCAAGTGTTTATATCTTCGGCGCGGCGTCGCACATATACATCTCGGTAATACTTGACATACTTCTTTACTTCGTTGCCCGCGCTAAGAAAGACGAAGCTAAAAACGGAGAAACGGACAACGTAGAGTACTTCTTATCTGAAACAAAGATTTGAGGCATCAACTGGAGGAGCAACTATGGCTTACCATGACCGCTACGGGCATTATTACAGGCAGATACCTACGGACATACAAAGACATAAATCAAGCGGCCTCGGCGTCATAATGGGCTACACGAGCGATCTTGACGTGATCATTGAATGGGACGGCCAAACGTTTAAAGACATATTATCGGCTTATCTGAAAGAGGAGCCGGCACTGAAGCAAGGCGATACGATAGACTCGATGGAATCTCTTGCGCGCATAGTGAGCTATTACATGGTTAACGGGCTGGGCGGAGAGATAGACATCACGAACGTCGAAGTATGCAAGTTTCTGGAAAGCAGGTTCAAAACGGCGTTTGCGCTGGGAGGGACATGCGCGCAGGGCGCGGCCGCGCTCAACGCGATAGGTTTTCCGGTCATCGTACACATAACGGACAGGTCAAGGGAAGTCTGCGCTCAGATGAGCGGGCAGGGCATGGAAACCGTTACGGAACGCGGTCGAGTTTCCATAATGGAAAGCGTGACGAACGCGCCGCCCGTGCGCCATATGATACTGCAATACCCCAAGGGCGAGAAGATACATGTAAACGGAGCTGTATACGAAACGCCCATTTCCAACAGATTGATAATGGATTACGACACGATACACAAGATAATGCCCATAGATAAGTGCTTTCTCGATTACTGTGAAGCCAGCGCAAAGCGAATGCTGGTATACAGCGTGTCGGGTTTTAACGGCATTATTGACCGCGGCATAATGGAAAAGAAGATAGACGAGGTGTCGGCGCATTATAAAAAGGTCAAGGAAGAAAACCCCGGCTGTGTGATATTTCTTGAAGGCGCGCATTACCTAAACGCAGAGCTTAAAAACCTTGTGCTTGAGAGGCTCTCGCGGTACATAGACATATACAGCATGAACGAGGAAGAACTCGTTGAGCATACGGCAAAGCATGGCGAGATTACTGACAAAGAGAGTCTTTCTTCCATACTGGGGGGGCTTGAGTTCATGTTGGGAAGATACCCTGTAAAGGGCATGGTTCTGCACACAAAGGATTATTCAATGTACTTTGGAGACGAACTCGAAGGGGCAGACTTTGAAAAGGGCCTGACACTGGGTAACCTGATGTCGGCAACAAGGGCAAGGACGGGAAAATACGGCACATATAACGATTGCGGCGAATCGATGAGTCTGCCCTTAAGTCCCTCGGGTATTGCCTTTGCAGAGCAGCTGAAAGCGGTACGTACGAAAAAACACGTGCGTATAGTACCCTCGCGATACATGGAACGCCCGAAATATACCATAGGTCTTGGCGACACGTTTATGGCGGGATTCCTCACATCTTTTGTAAACTGACAGGAGGATTGCAGTGGCGTTACTGATGGGAATTGACCTTGGCACGTCCAGCCTGAAAACAATAATAACAAACGAAGCGGGCGCTTTAAAAGCGCTAACCCACCGTGAATATACTTTTGATTCTCCCCGCGGAGGTTACGCGGAGCAGGACCCCGAAATTTGGTGGAAGGCCTGCTGCGAAACCGTCAGGGAAGCAGTAGCGGCATGCGGCGTGTCCGCGTCCGAGATCGCAGGGGTGAGTTTTTCCGGGCAGATGCATGGCCTTGTTATGATGGATCGCGAATACCGCGTCGTGCGCCCGGCGATATTGCACTGTGACGCCCGCTCTGACGAACAGGTCGAAGAGCTTCGCTCTGAGTTCGGCAAAGACGGCGTACGCATGCATATGATGAATCCTGTGTATACGGGATTCCTGCTGCCGTCGCTTATGTGGGTAAGGCGGCATGAACCAGAAAACTATGAACGCATACGTTACGTATGTCTACCGAAGGACTATCTAAAATTCAGGATGACAGGAGAGCTTTCTTCAGATTATTCGGACGCCTCCGCTACGCTTGCTTTCGATATTATAAGCGGCGTGTGGTCCAAGCACATACTTGAGCGTGTCAGCATTCCTTCCGAGCTTTTTCCGCGCTGCTACGGGACGACGGAATACACCGGCCGCGTATGCAGCGAGGCGGCCGGACTTACCGGCCTTTCCGAAAAGACGGTCGTTGCGGCGGGCGGCGGGGACCAGATAATGCAAAGCATAGGCAACGGCATGGTGATGCCGGGAGACGCGACAGTCAATATAGGCAGCAGCGGGCAGGTCTGTTTTCAGATAGATAAACCGGTGCTTAACCCGCAGCTGAATACGAATATGTTCTGCGGATACAGAAGGGGAAGCTGGATACTTTTTGGGGCGACGATGACGGCGGGGCTGTCGCTAGAATGGTGGCACAGGATAATAGGCGATATAAACTATGACGCGCTGAATAAAGAAGTCGATGCCGTCGTACCGGGAAGCGGCGGGGTGGTATTCCTGCCGTATCTGAACGGGGAGCGGACGCCTCATGTTAACCCGAATTTAAGCGGCATGTTCCTCGGCGTCAATATAGGAACAACACGCGCGCATATGACGAGAGCTGTTATGGAAGGCGTCGCGTTTTCGCTGATGCAGTGTATAGAAATATGCGCAAGTCTCGGGTATAAAGCGGAAACGCTCGTGGCATCGGGCGGAGGAGCAAGGAGCAAACCGTGGCTGCAAATGCAGGCAGATATATATGATATACCGCTGAGGGTTTCCGAAACAAGGGAACAGGCCGGCATGGGCGCGGCTCTTGCGGCGGGCGTGGGAGCCGGAGTGTATTCCGATTTGGAGGAAGCCTGCCGGATCGCGGTGAGTTATAAAGACGAGATAATTATGCCTGATCCGCAGCGCCATCAGGTATACAGTGAATACTACGGGCTTTATAAGGAAGCGTATCTCTCAGGCAAGGATGAACTTAAAAAGGCCGCTTTGATGGGAAGAAAGTGAGCAAGCAAAATTTTAAGGTGAGGTGATATATTTGGCCGAGAGCGTTAACACAAAAGATTACGAATATATCCTGGACTGTCAAGGAGTTTACAAGGCGTTCGGCGGAACGCACGCGTTGCAGGACGTTCAGCTTCGTATAAGGAAAGGCCAGGTCCACGCGCTTTTAGGAGAGAACGGCGCCGGAAAGTCGACATTGATGAAGATCATAATCGGCCTTATCAATAAGGACGCGGGCGATATAACTTTCGAAGGTAAACCGTACAGCGTCAGCGGCCCCGCCGAAGCTATAAAAGCCGGGATATCCATGATACATCAGGAGCTGAATCCCGAGCCTTATCTGTCGATAGCCGAGAGCATATTCTTAAAGCGCGAAGATACGGTGAAGCGCACGCCGTTTCTTAACAAGAAAGAAACGAACCGCAGGGCGGCTGAGATAATCAAACAGTATAACCTTAATATGAGCCCTAAGATGCTCATGGAACAGCTGACGCTTGCGCAGATGCAGATGATAGAGATATTGAAGGCTGTTTCCTGCAACGCGCGCCTCGTGATAATGGACGAGCCGACGTCTTCGCTGGACAGCGAGGAGACGGAGCGCCTGTTCAGGACGATACGCAGCCTCAAGGAGCAGGGAGTTACGGTCATATATATCTCTCACCGCATGGAGGAAATATTCCAGATATGCGACTCATACTCCGTATTCCGCGACGGCAGCTTTATAGGATCGGGCGACCTGAGCGAAATAAAGACGAACGAGCTCATTTCGATGATGGTCGGGCGTACGGTAGAGAACATATTCCCTAAAACCGATTGCGAGATAGGCGACGTCGTGTTCAAGGCGGAGGGACTATCCGGCAAAGGATTCAATGGCATCAGCTTTGAAGTTCGCAGCGGAGAGATACTTGGCCTCTCAGGACTCGTCGGCTCGGGACGCAGCGAGACTATGCGCGCCATATTCGGGCTGGATCCTCTTTCGAGCGGAAGGATGTATTTAAACGGTAAAGAACTGAAGGTTAAAAGCCCCGGGGACGCGATCGATAAGGGTATCGCTATGATCAACGAGGACCGTAAAAGCTACGGCCTATGCCTTTACAGGTCGATACGCGAAAACATATCGCTTCCCAATCTGCGCAGCAGGCAGAAAGGCTTACTGCTGAACCAGAAGCGGGAAAAGGCTGAATGCAGGGAAGTTGCTAAAACGCTTACCGTAAAGATGGCGAGCGTTGAATCAGAAGCGTTCTCGCTTAGCGGCGGCAACCAGCAAAAAGTCGTTATATCCAAATGGGTTATGGCAAAGCCAAAGCTGCTTATAATGGATGAACCGACAAGGGGCGTCGACGTCGGCGCGAAGGCGGAGATACACGCGCTAATGAGCAAGTTTGCCTCGGAGGGAATGGCAATAATAATGGTCTCCTCCGAACTGCCTGAGATAATGGGCATGAGCGACAGGATACTGATATACCACGAAGGCAGGCTCAACGGAGAGATATTCCGCGAGGATATACTTTCAGGCAAAGCAAACCAGGAATATATACTGGCTAAAGAATTTGGTGAGAAATAGGAGGACAGCCATGGAGGCAAACAAAGAAAAGCGGATACTTGGTATGGATCAGCATGATTTCAGTCTTTTTCTGAAACGGTACGGAATTGTTTTCGTAATGATAGGCATGTTTGTGATACTGTCGATCGCATCGCCTAAGTTTCTGCAGATAGGCAACATAACAAACGTGCTCTCTACAGTTGCGCTAAACGGCGTACTGGCGATGGGAATGGTGTTCGTTATCACAGCCGGAGGCATCGACCTTTCAATAGGCTCCATGCTCGCGCTGGCAAGTACGACGATAGGCGTTGTGTTGCAGCTTACCGGCAACAACCTTCTCGCATGTATCGTTGCGGTCATAGCGTGCGGCATATTGGGATTCTTAAACGGCATACTCGTAGCAGGGTTCAATATGTTCCCGTTTGTCGTAACGCTTGCGAGCCAGCTCGTTATACGCGGACTCGGATATGTGCTGTCAGGCGGGTATTCGTTCGCTCTTGCGAATCCGTCGTTTACGCAGATAGGCCTCGGGAAGCTGTTCGACACGATACCGTATCCTATACTGATACTGCTCGGCGTAACGATTGTATCCTATATATTGATGCACTGGACAAAGTTCGGCCGTTACGTCTACGCAACGGGCGGAAACATAAACGCCGCGA
Source organism: Bacillota bacterium (assembly GCA_023410595.1). Classification (GTDB taxonomy): domain Bacteria; phylum Bacillota; class Clostridia; order Christensenellales; family SZUA-584; genus DTFZ01. The sequence goes on from JAEYPO010000025.1 coordinate 54,107, forward strand.
GGGCGTCGGGCGTCAACATATTCTGGACGCGCGTCAACACATACGTAATAAGCGGCATATTCTCGGCTATAGCCGGAATCATAATGACGGCCAAGATAAACGCTGCGCAGCCTAACATAGGCGTGGGCTATGAGACGGACGCCATAGCGGCCTGCGTTATAGGCGGGACGTCGTTTGCGGGCGGTATATCGACGATACCCGGCACGCTCGTAGGCATAATCATAATCGGGCTTATCTATAACGGCATGAACCTTATGGGCATACAGTCATACTGGCAGACGATATTCAAGGGCCTGCTCATTATAGGCGCGGTCATGCTTGATATGACGATAAACAGGAAACGTTCATAACTTAAGAGACATCCGGGCAATTACCCGGAGAAGAGAAACATATTAACTAAAGATTAAAGTTCTTTACCCAAAAGGGTTGAGATAAAAAATACTAGGAGGAAACAATATGAAAAAGGTATTAGCACTTGTTACTGTGTTGCTTCTGACCGTGGCTTTTGCGGCATGCTCCGGAACGGCTACACCGTCTGCCCCGGCTTCACAGGCTCCGGCAAACTCGGAGGCTCCCGTATCCGAAGCGCCCGCTTCGCAGGAACCGGCTGCCAGCGAAATCCATGTGGCCTATATCGCAAAGAACACAGTGGACGCGTTCCATGCTACGCTGAACAGCGCTGCGGAAAAAGCGCTCGATGCTCTGAAAGCGGACGGAACGATCGCCGGCTGGCAGCTTTATGACGGCCTTACCGATCCTAACACTCAGGTCAACCTGATTGAAGACGCGATCAACGGCGGCGCAAACTTCGTTATACTGCTTCCCGCTGAAAGCGAAGGCAGCGCGCCTGTTGTAAAACGCTGCGCCGACGCCGGCATCCCGATCGTTGTAGTTAACTCCATGACGAACAACACCGAAGAACTCGCGACTTCGTTCGTTGGTTCCAACGACGTAGAAGCCGGTGAGATAATGGCTAACTTCGTTATAGAACAGCTTCCGGACGGCGGCAAGTACGCTCATATGATGGGTATCGTAGGTAACTCCGCTCAGATTCAGAGGGGCGAAGGCATCGCGAACATCATGGGCAAGAACGACAAGTGGGAAAGCGTTGGCGATTTCGCGGCTGACTGGTCGGCTGACAAAGCAGTTCAGTTCGCAACAGACGCTCTTACGCAGTACGGCGACGAGCTCAAAGCCATCATTTGCGACAACGACGACATGTCGTCCGCGGTTCAGGCTTACTGCAACTCCGTTGACCGTAAAGACATCGTCTGCATCGGCGTAGACGGCAATGCCGGCCCGCTCCAGATGGTCAAAGACGGATCGCTCCGCTCGACGGTGCTTCAGGACGGCGCAGCTCAGGTCGAAGCCGCTATAGCGCTTATACCGGACATCATCGCTGGAAAGACGGTCGAAAAGACGGTAACGATCCCCTTCACGCTGGTTACGCCCGAAAACGTTGACCAGTATCTTAAATAAAAAGTGACGTTATATCTATGAGGGAATCAAAAGAATGAATGAAGGGTTAGAAGCGGCCCTTTAAAGGGGCTGCTTCTAACCAAAATCAAGCGCTATATAAATAGCGCAGGGAAAGCAAAAAAACGCCATCATATATTGAAAAATACACAGATAAAAATCGGCGTCAGATTTCGCCATAAGCCAAAACAAAAGCGGCATAGTCAGCCGCTGCTAGCTTTTTGAAAAAAATGTCGGCTCATGCCGATATTGATTATAATTTAAAATTTGGAGGAATGCAACTGTGTTAGTGAACATTAAAGAGATATTGGCGGTAGCCAATGAACGCAATTTCGCAATACCGGCATTTAATATCGGCACCGGCCAGATACTGAAGGCGGTTATAGAGTGTTCGGAAGAGAAAAAGGCGCCTGTTATACTGGCGGTGCATCCAAGCGAACTTGAGTTCCAGGGAGACAGTTTCATGGCAAGCTGTATAAGCGCAGCAAACGCGGCAAAGGTACCGGTGTGCATACATATGGATCACAGCTCTAACCTGGAGCAGATACTGCACGCCGTACGCACCGGATTCACGTCCGTTATGATCGACGCTTCGCATCTGCCGTTTGAAGAAAATGTAGCTATATCAAAAAAAGTCGTGGACATGCTTCATCCGCTGGGCGTCACCGTAGAGGCTGAGCTGGGTACTATAGGCACGACGGGCAATGATACAGAAGGCGGCGCGGGAGAAATAACCTATACCGACCCCGACGATGTGGAAACGTTTGTGCAAGCTACGGGAATAGATTGCCTCGCGGTAGCGATAGGCACAGCGCACGGCATATACCCCAAAGGCTTTAAACCGGAGCTTAAGCTCGACCTTTTAAGCGAGATAAAAAGAAGGGTAAGTATTCCGCTGGTACTGCACGGAGGCTCCGCCAATCCCGACGAAGAGATAGCCGAGAGTGTAAAACGCGGTATAAACAAGATAAACATATCCTCGGATATAAAGGACGCTTTTTATCAGCAGCTAAGGATAACGCTGTCCGCTGACGCAAAAGTTCGCGAACCGTTTGAGCTTTATATCGACAGCATAAATGCTATGAAAAAAGTGATCAACCAGAAGATAGATCTTTTTAATGCCGCGAATCAAATTCAATACTACACACTGTAAGCTGGGAGAGAGTATTAACGACATTATTTATTTTATTATTAACAAGGAGGCTATCTTATGTCCAAAGGACGGATTAAAGAGGTATTTAAAAAGGGAAACGGCGTACTGCAGCTCACCCCGACATGGGTCCCCAGGGGATTTAACGAGCCTGGGCATAGATTAAGGCTTCATCCCGACGATTATTTTGCGTTCGGCATGGACCGCGGCGGGATATGCGAACGCTGGCTTGGCTCTGTCACCGTTGCGCTGAACGGACCTAAGACCGGCCCAACGGAAGGCATGAGCTTTGTGCTTGCCGATGCGGCGACAGGCGAGAAGATACTTTTCGCGGATGCTGTGGAAGAGCTGGGCGCCGACCTTATAGGCGATGAATTGCAAAGCAGATACGGCACCTGGCCCACGTTTTCCAAACTTTACGATTATGATAAGCCGCTGTTTCATCATCTGCATCTTACCGAGCAGCTCGCGAAGCGCATAGGGCGCCACGGCAAACCGGAAGCGTATTATTTCCCTGTACAGTACAATGCGTACCTCGGAAGGTTCCCGCTCACATATTTCGGGTTCGACCCGTCCACTACCAAAGAACAGGTAAAAGATTGCATACGGAATTACGGCAGCTTTGATACGCGCATAACGGAGCTTTCCCGCGCTTTCAGGATACAGCTCGGAACTGGCTGGTATACTCCCGCGGGCGTCATCCATGCTCCCGCTTCCGTCGTGACATACGAACCGCAATGGAACAGCGACGTCAACACGATAATGGAAAACGTGACGATGGGAGAAGTCAACCCGATGAATCTGCTTACCGACTGCCAGACCCCGGAAGAGAAGGGCGATGTTGAAGCGCTGTTTTCTCAGATAGACTGGGAAGAGAGCACGCGTTCCGACTATAAAGAAAAGTATTTCAGAGCTCCTAAAGCTCTTCCCGAAACGCAAAAAGGGCTTACGGAAAAATGGGTCGCATATGCAAACGAATGGATAGCGGCGAAAGAAGTAACAGTCGCGCCCGGAGCGAGCGTTAAGCTGTATGACGAAGCGTGCTACTGCGCTCTAGCGGTTCAGGGGCACGGAAATTTCGGAGAGTTTGAATGCGAGACGCCCGGGGTTTTGAGATTAGGCGACATCTCCGGCGACGAGTTCTTCGTATCCGAAGCTTCCGCCAAAAAAGGAATAGCTATCGTAAACACCAGCAGCTATGAGCCTTTAGTAATACTGCAGAACTTTGCCAACAACAACCCTGCGGTTCCTCAGACTGTCTAGGAGGCTTAAATTATGTATTTTAAATTTGGAGTAGACAGCTTTATATGGGCTGAAAGCTTTGGCGAAAAGGATATCTGGATAATTAAGAAAGCAAAGGATATAGGCTTTGAGGTAATAGACTTCGCGATATCAAACCCGTTTACTTTCCCTACGGACAAAGTCAAAAGTGAACTTGAGCGGGTGGGTATAGAATGCGTCTGCACAACGACTCTGACACCAGAGACCAATCCCATATCTCCCGATCCCGCAGTGCGTGCAGAAGCGGTAAAGGCGATGAAAAAGTGCGTGGATATATGCAATGAGCTGGGTGCGCCCATACTCGGCGGCGTAAATTATGCCGCGTGGGGATATCTTACTAAACGCCCGCGCACGGACGAAGAGTGGAATTGGGGCGTAGAGTGCATGCGCGAGGCCGCCCAGTACGCTAAGGAGACCGGCAGCGTCGTTATATGCGTCGAATGCGTGAACCGTTTTGAGACACACTTTTTAAACATCGCGGAAGACGCAGTGAAGTTCTGCAAGGACGTGGGCACTGGCAACATGAAGGTGCATCTTGACTGCTTCCATATGATACGCGAGGAAAAGAGTTTCTCAGGCGCCGTCAAAACATGCGGCAGGGAATACTTAGGCTATATACATGTGAATGAAAACGACCGCGGCATACCGGGCACGGGGCTCGTGCCTTTTAGGGAGTTCCTTGCTGCGGTGGCTGAAGTGGGATACGACGGGCCGCTCGTGATAGAGTCGTTCGACCCGAGCTTTACGGAGCTCGCGGGCAACTGCGCAATATGGAGAACGTTCGCGCCGACGGGTGAAGCGCTCGCCAGAGACGGCCTTGCCAACTTAAAGGCTATCGCAGCGCAGCTGTAGCAATACGGACTTTGGCACTAATGATGGAATATCTTTGCTATATGGATACGGAGCCGTTGAAGAACGGCGAAAAAAATAGCGTACTGAGTCTAGAAAGGAAGGCGGCACTATATGAACAGGATAGTTAACGATCCGAATTTTGTTGTCGAAGATATGCTTAAAGGTTTCATAAAAGCTAACAGGGACATAGTAGCGGCAACTGACAACCCGAGAGTGCTGAAGTACACGCAAGCCCCTATAGAGGGAAAGGTGGGCATAGTTACGGGCGGAGGTTCGGGACACAAACCGGCGTTCATTGGCTATATAGGAAAAAACATGTGCGACGCCGTAGCTGTAGGAGAGATATTCTCATCGCCTTCCGCGGCCGCTTTTTTAGGCGCCATGAAGGCTGCCGATTCGGGACGGGGCGTAGCGTGTCTTTATGGCAACTACGCGGGCGACAACATGAACGTAAAGATGGCGATGCGCAAGGCTAAAGACGCGGGCATAGAAGTAAAGACCGTCGTAGCGAACGACGACTGCGCCTCGGCTCCCAAAGAAGAGAAGGAAAAGCGCCGCGGCGTAGCGGGCGAGGTACTTATGTGGAAGGTAGGAGGCGCGAAAGCCGCGATGGGCGCCGACCTTGACGCCGTCATAGCTGCTGCTCAGAAAGCGATAGATAACACGCGTTCCGTCGGCATAGGAACCGCGCCCTGCACTATACCCGCTGTCGGCCACCCTAACTTTACGATAGAAGACGGAAAAATGGAAGTGGGCATAGGACATCACGGAGAGCCGGGCGTCAGCGTGCAGCCGCTCGAAACGGCGGATAGTATGGCGGAGACGATGCTCGACCTGATACTGCCCGATCTGCCGTTTAACAAAGGCGACGAAGTCGTTGTGCTTCTCTCGGGGCTCGGCGCAACGCCGGTAATGGAGCAGTACATAGTCTACAGCAAGGCCGAGGAGATACTAAGAGGGAAGGGCATAAGCGTATACAAGGCTTACGTGGGCAATTACTTCACGTCGCTTGAGATGATGGGCGTAACGCTCACGGTTATGAAGCTGGATGATGAGCTTAAAGAGTGCATAGATTTCCCCGCGGATTCCGTGGGACTGAAGCAGCTGTAGGGTGATGATTATGACGTTTAATAATAAAGACGCCGGATGCGTCGTGCTCGGGCTTATTGATACGATACAAAAGAATGCCGCATATTTAAGCGATATCGACGGAGCCATAGGCGACGGCGACCACGGCATAAATATGAACAAGGGGTTCACGCTGTGCAAAGGCAGGCTGGACGGAAAGCAATACTCGCTTTCCGAAGGGCTGTCGGTGTTAAGCGCGACGCTCATGGAAGACATAGGCGGCTCCATGGGGCCTTTATACGGTGTGTTCTTTGACGAGATGTCGGCAGTTTCCGGCAAGTCGGACGAGATAGACGCGCAGGCGTTTGAAAACATGCTTAAAGCCGCTCTTTCGGGCATACAGGATATAGGCAATGCAAAACGGGGCGATAAGACGCTGCTCGATACGCTGATACCGGGCATCGAGTCATATTCTGCGGCGTTGGAGGAAGGGAAGGATTTTGCCGCGGCGCTAGAAGCGCTCAAAGAAGGCGCAAAAAGCGGCTGGGAGTCCACGAAGGATATGGCAGCAAAAGTAGGGCGCGCAAGCAGGCTGGGCGAACGTTCGCGCGGAGTGCTGGATGCGGGAGCGACAAGCTGCTGCCTGATACTTTCGTCGATGGCGGATTCTATAAAGAGTCTGTTGCGTTAAGAACAATACATCAATGTAACGTTATTTACATCCCATAAAGCCTAAAGTTTATGGATTAAATAAAGCGGCGTTTGCCGTGCGGGAAAGCGGCGGTTAAGCGGTGCAGGCTGGCCAGACTATAGAAGCTGGCAGCGTTTTTTTCAAAAGATGATCTTCCTTACTTGTCTTATATTTAATACTGAATTCTGAATAGGCCGTCACCGACGGCTTTTTTCATAAGCTCTGCGCTGCCGATAGTAACCGGAACGCTAAACAGGCATTCTTTTGCAATAGATAAATGTGGTATAATAAAAACCATTAAGCGACTCGTGCGGGGAGAACGGAAATGGCATACGCGGGGCTGGTACTTGCGGCCGGATATTCGTCAAGAATGGGAGAGATGAAAGCGCTTCTGCCTTTCGGGGGAGAAACGCTTATTGCGCGGCAGATAAACTGTTTTATTTCGGCAGGGATAAGCGATATCTATGCCGTTGTGGGGCATAATGCGGAAGAGGTCGTAAAGGCTATAGGCTCACGGCCTGTTAATATCATATACAACGAAAACTACCAGGGAGGCATGTTCACCTCCGCTCAGGCAGGCGTGCGCGCTATTGATGCCGGCAGTCATAAAGGCGTCTTTTTGCTGCCCGTAGATTACGCGCTTGTTCAGCCGTTCACTCTCTGCGTGTTGAAAGACCGGTTTGAGGAAAGCAACGCTAAAATACTGTATCCGTGTTTTAAAGGAAGGAAAGGACATCCTCCGCTTTTCGGGTACTCGCTTACTGATGAAATACTTTCTTCGCCGCTTGACGGCGGGATTAAAGGCGTGTTTGAGAGGCATAAAGCCGAAGCGGAATACGTTGATATGGGAAACGAAACGTGCCTTATTGATATAGATTCAAAACAGGACTATATTGGGGCGATTGATTATCTTGAAAAACATATCGCCCCGGATCCTGAGGAGTGCGCCTATATTTACAGGCATTTTAACGTTTCCGGTCAGGTCAGGGTGCACTGCGCCAAAGTCGCCGGTATAGCAAAAACAATAGCAAAGGCGCTGAAAGAAAAAGGCTATGATGTTGACCCGGAGCTCGTCTTCTCAAGCGGGCTGCTGCACGACATAAGAAAGGGCGAACGGAACCATGCCGCGCAGGCGGCACAGGCGTTATCGCTCATGGGCTACCCGAAATCCGCGGTGCTGATAGCGAACCATATGGATATAGGGACGGAATACGCCCGTAAAATCTGCAACGAATCTATACTCTATTTCGCGGATAAAGTAACTGAGCAGGCGGATGTCGTGGATATACGGCGGCGCATGTCGCGGCTCAGCGAAAAGCACGGCGAGGGCGTCGAGCGTTTGGTACGAGCACAGGAACGTCTTAAGACGGCGGATGAAATACAAAACATGATTAACGCCGCGCTAGGAGAAGACGTTATGCAGTTGATAAAAGCAGGCGGACAAGGCATGACAACATTTTAAGCGAGACTGTTAATAGCTTAGCACATAATATTTGACCGGCGAAAGGCGCAGTTTGAAGACAGCCGGAAGGAGTAATAAAATGAATAATATTTATGAGCTTGTTAATCAATATATAAGCAGCGGGGAAAGCGTCGTGCTTGCGTGTATAATCGACCATACGGGCTCGACGCCTCGAGAAGTTGGCTCGAAGATGATAATAAGAGAAAACAGGCGGATCGAGGGGAGCATAGGCGGCGGCATACTTGAATCGCTGGTGCAAAAGCTCGCGGCCGGCGTGTTTCAAAGCAGGCGGTCAATAATAAAGGAATTTTGCCTGAAAAAAGAGGAAGTCGCCAGCATCGGTATGGCGTGCGGCGGTAACGTGGCCGTATATCTTAAGTATATAGACTCCGCCGACAAGGATACGAGGGAAACGTTCGCGGCTGCCGCAAGAATATGGCGCGAACAGAACAAGGCGTGGATGATAACGATTGTCGAGCCGGACGATTCTTTCAGCCTCGAGCTGTATTCGGAGAGCCGCAACGTTCCGGGGCGGATAAGCGAGAGTGATTTCGATTATGTCAAAGCATACTTGGATCACAGGAGTCATTACATAGATACCGGCGGCAAAAAATATATGGTGGATCCGCTTGTGTGCAGCAAGGCGTTTATATTCGGCGGCGGGCATATAGGTTATGAGATGGCCGCGCTGCTGGAGCGCCTTGACTTTCATATAACGGTAATAGACGACCGAGAAGAATTCGCCAGCGCGCAGCGCTTTCCGCAGGCTGACAGGCTCGTTGTGTGCCCGTTTGAGGGCGCGATGGAAAGACTTAGTATCGACGCAGACAGTTACATAATCATAGTCACAAGAGGGCATATGCACGATCAGACAGTGCTGGAACAGGCGCTTAAGACAGACGCGGAATATATAGGCATGATAGGGAGCAGTACAAAAAGGGACGCGACGTATAAGAGCCTTTTGGAAAAAGGTTTTACGCAGGAGGATATAAGCCGTGTGCATTCGCCCATAGGCCTTAATATAGGCGCTCATACGCCCGCCGAGATAGCAGTCAGCATAGCGGCGGAGATGATACAAGCCCGCGCGGGTGGGCAGCGCTGACATATGGCTGAACGCATGATACTGCTAATGCGCCATGGCAATACGCAGCTGAGCTCCGGCAAACGCCTCATTGGCCGGTGCGACGTAGAATTGAGCGGGGAGGGGCTGGTGCTTTGCCGTTGCACAGGAGCGGCACTGAGGCGATATCAGATAAGCTGTGTGTTTTCCAGCGGCCTTATACGTGCTAAGCAAACGGCGCAGATAATATGCTCATATACGGGCGGAGAAGTAAACGTAGTCGAAGCGCTCGGCGAGATAAGCCTTGGGGAGTGGGACGGGCGTTTTGTGGACGATATAAGGAACGAATATCCCGAAGAATACGCCCTGCGCGGCCGTGACATAGTAAACTTCAGGCCTCCCGGCGGCGATAACTTTATGGATGTTAAGGCACGCGTGGCGCCTGCGTTCCATGACTTGCTTAAAGAAGGTGGCAACATACTGATAGTAGCGCATACGTCTGTGAACCGGTCGATTCTCGCAGACATTACAGGCGTCCCTTTCGGCAGCCTAATGAAAATACCCCAGGACTACGGAGCTTGCCATATACTTCTGCAGAGCGGCGAAGAGTTCTTTATTGACGCGATAAACCGCATCATATGAAGATACGTTTAAAAGAATTGCGTTACAGACGTTTACAGGAGCTTCATTAAAGCCTGAGCCTGTATCAGGCTTTTTTAATTTGCGGGATAGGCGTATAATAATACTTGCTGCGTTGGTTTTTGACAGGAGGTTTTTATTGCATGTCCATTGAAGAAACGGCGGAACTTAACGCCGCCGACAAAAGCGGTGAGGCTTTTAGGGGTGAAAACCCGCTGGCGACAGAAAAAATCAATAAACTGATACCGAAGTTCGCAATACCTTCCATTATAAGTTTTTTAGTCAACTCGTTATACAATATCGTAGACCAGATCTTTATTGGACAGGGCGTCGGCATGTACGGCAACGGTGCTACAAACGTAGCGTTTCCCTTTATTACCGTCAGCACTTCGATTGCGCTTTTGCTGGGTATAGGAAGCGCGTCGAACTTCAGCCTGCGGATGGGCGAGGGAAGGAAAGAAAAAGCAGGGCATATAGCATGTACCGGTATATTTTTGCTGGCTGTCTGCGGAACGGCACTGGGCGTAGCGATGACGATATTTCTAAAGCCGTTGCTGTACGCATTCGGCGCGACGGAAAACGTTATGCCGTACGCCACGACTTACACAAGCATAATTGCGCTTGGCATCCCCATGGTCACGTTTTCCACGGGGGCGAGCCAGCTCATCCGCGCGGACGGCAGCCCGACATATTCTATGATATGTGTGCTTTCAGGCGCGATACTCAACACGATACTTGATCCGCTTTTTATATTCGTATTTGATATGGGCATAGCGGGCGCCGCGTGGGCAACCGTTATAGGGCAGGCTGTGTCAGCATCGCTTGTGATAAGTTATCTATTCAGGTTTAAGTCGGTGAAGTTTATAAAAAGCTATTTCAGGCCGAAACCGAAATTTCAAAACTTTAAGGCGATAGTATCGCTCGGATGCGCGTCGTTCTTTAACCAACTGGCTATGGCTGCGGTACAGATCACAATGAACAATACGCTCACGCATTACGGCGCGGCGTCTCAATACGGAAGCGACATACCGTTAGCGTGCGTAGGAGTTATTTCTAAAGTCAATATACTGTTTCTCGGGTTTACCATAGGCATAGCCCAGGGGTGCCAGCCCATCAACGGGTTTAACTATGGCGCTAAAAATTACGGCAGGGTAAAAGAAACATACACCAAAGCCATAATAGCCTCAACGGGAATATCGGTTATAGCGTTTCTGGCGTTTCAGATATTCCCCAGGGAAATAGTCAGCATATTCGGGCAGGGCAGCGAAACATACTATCAGTTCGCCGAGAGATACTTTCGCATATTCATGCTGATGACGTTTGTAAACGGCGTGCAGCCTGTCACGGCCAACTTCTTTACGTCAATAGGCAAAGCAAAAGTCGGCCTTCTGATATCGATGACGCGCCAGATACTGTTCCTGCTGCCGCTGATAATAATACTGCCCCTGATTTTCGGCATCGACGGCGTGATGTATGCGGGCCCTATTGCCGACGTGAGCGCCGCTGTTTTAGCCGTTGTGTTCATATTAAGGGAAATGAAATTGCTGACGCGCGCCGAACTCGCGCAGGAACGCAGCCTTGAAACGGCGAAATAATACCGAAGCTTCCCAAAAGTTAAAGACTTCTGGGGCGGTAATATATCAACAATAAGAGTATCTGAAAATAATAGCAAAGGAACGAAACATATATGAGCGACTATGAAAACAAGCTGGCCGAATTTAAAGAGTACCTGAAAGATATAGAATACTTAAACAGCGCTATCGGCACGCTGCAATGGGACTCAAGGGTCAACATACCGAAGAAAGGAACGGCATACAGGGGAGAGGTATTGGGATACCTGTCGAACCACCTGTATAAGCTACAGACTTCGGATGTGCTCAAGGGCTGTATCGACTATTTTTCCGGCAATGAGCGCGACGACGTAGTTAAGGGTATCGTTGAAAAGCAGAAAAAGGAATATGACCGGACGATGAAGATACCCGAGAGAAGATACAGAGAGTACGTTATCGCGGCTTCCAACGCCGAAGCAGCGTGGGAGGAAGCAAAAGCGGAGTCGGATTATTCGATGTTCAAGCCGCATTTAAAGAAGCTGATAGAATTTAAAAGGGAGTTTATTGAATACTGGGGCTACAGCGCCAGCAGATATGACGTATTGCTCGACTATTTTGAACCGGGTATAACGACAGAGAAACTCGACAGCGTGTTCGGCGAGCTTAAGGACGCTATATTAAACCTTTTAGACAGCATAAAAGGCAGCAATATAAAAGCTGATCCGTCATTTTTCAACCGGCAGTTTCCGGCCGCCGAACAGAGGGGTTTCAGCGAATATATACTTAAGCGCATGGGCTTTGATTTTCAGGCGGGGCGGCTCGATACAAGCGTGCATCCGTTTACCGCTGAGCTTGGCAACAAGGACGTCAGAATAACCACTAATTACAACGAACGCGAGTTCAGGACGGCGTTGTTTGCCTGTATACATGAGGGCGGACACGCTATTTATGAGCAGGACATACCCGACGAGCTAAAGGGCACGACGCTGGCAACGGGCGTTTCCATGGGCGTACACGAGTCGCAGTCGAGGTTTTACGAGAACATCATAGGTAGGAGCAGGCCGTTTTGGGCGTTCTTCTTCCCGGAAGCGAAAAAGAGGTTCCCGCAGTTCAGGGACGTTTCGCTCGACGATTTCTATAGGGGCGTCAACGACGTAAAGCCTTCCCTGATAAGGATAGAGGCGGACGAGCTCACATACAGCCTGCACATCATAATACGGTATGAAATAGAAAAGGCGATAATTGAGGACGGCGCGGACTTAGGCGAGCTGCCCGCGCTATGGAATCAAAAGTACAAGGATTACCTTGGGGTCGAGCCCGCAAACGACGCGGAGGGCATACTTCAGGATGTGCATTGGTCCGGCGGCGATTTCGGATATTTCCCAAGCTACGCGCTCGGCAACCTATACGGCGCACAGTTTCTCGGCGCGCTTAAAAAAGACGTGCTGGATCTGGATATAAGGATTCAGCAGGGAGAACTTAATGTCATACACACATGGCTCAAAGAAAATATACACAAATACGGCTCCGTCTATAAACCGGAAGAACTTATAAAAATGGTAACAGGGGAAGAGCTCACGGCGAAATATTATATAGACTATATAAACAAAAAGTTCGGCGATATTTACGAACTTTAAAGCCGCAAAAGAACCGAGTGAAAAAGGATATAATAATGGGTGCCGGAGCCCTGGCTGTGCTTTGCGCTGCAGCCCAGGCTGTCAAAAAAGTATATTCTGTCATTCTGAAGGAGTGTAACGACTGAAGAATCCCTTATGCAAAGCACGTTTCATGGGATTCCTCGACAAGCTCGGAATGACAAATTGGTGTTTATCGAGGCACTGGGCTGGCGCTTTGCGCCACAGCAGTTATTAAGGAGTGATTATATGAAAAACGTGCTTTTTTTAGCGACGGGCGGAACGATAGCCTCGCGCAGCGGAGAATACGGCATGAAACCCGCGCTTGACGCCGGAGAACTGCTGGGTTATCTCTCCGAACTAAGCGGTCACTTCAACATAACCGCTAAGGATATACTTCGTATGGACAGCTCGAACATACAGGCCGAAGAGTGGCAGATTATAGCGCGCTGTGTTATGGACAGCCTTGACGATTACGACGGCATAATCATCACGCACGGAACGGATACTATGGCATACACCGCCTCCATGCTGAGCTTCATGCTGCAGAATCTTAAAAAACCGGTAGTGATAACCGGAGCGCAGATGCCTATAGACAATATGCTGACAGACGCGCGGAACAATCTTTTTACCGCGTTTGAGGCTGTGGACAAAGGCATACCCGGCGTCAGCATAGCGTTCCACTACAAGGTGATGAACGGCTGCCGCGCCGTGAAGGTGCGCACGATGGGCTTTGAGGCATTTGAGAGCGTAAACGCTCCATATCTCGGGGAAGTATACGCAAACGGCATGCACGTGAATACGGCCTGCCGCAAGAACTTGCCGAGCGAAGCGCCGACAGTACTCAAGGATAAGATATCCACCGACGTTTTTCTATTGAAGCTCATACCGGGCACGAACCCGGATATCTTCGATATGCTGCTTAAAATGAATTACCGGGGCGTAGTACTCGAAGCGTTCGGCACGGGAGGCATGCATATCGCGCGCCGCAACCTGCTCCCCAAAATAAAGATGCTCATAGACAACGGCATAGCGGTCGTGGTGTGCAGCCAATGCGTATACGAGCCAAGCGACTTTTCGATGTACGAGGTGGGCTCAAGGTTCCTTTCTTACGGTGTAATACAGAGCATGGATATGACGACGGAAGCGGTGGTCACAAAGCTGATGTGGGCGCTCGGTCAGACGGATTCGCCCGAAGAGATACGCCGTATATTCAACACCTGCTACGCCGGGGAGATAACTCTGCCCGAACAATGCAATAAAACAGGCGCTTGACAGCTATGATGCCGCAGCAGGCGCTGAATTTGGGGTCCCAGGCAAGTCGTGAGACTTGAGGGAGTGTGTGCGCAAAAGGCTCTAATACGCGTAGAGGCGGTCTTTGACCGCCGGATACGGTATAAGTGTGCGAGTGGAAGCATACCCTATCGGCGCTTCGCGCCACTTCCCCTAAAAGGGGAAGCGAGACTGTATGCGAAGCACTTTTCATGGGATTCCCGTCCCTACGGTCGCAAGCTCACCCAAAGGGGACTGAATAACATATTGGGATTTATAGGCACTCTGACTTCCCCTAAAAAGGGAAGCTTTTATACGGGGTCCCCGGCAAGTCGTGAGACTTGCCGGGGATATACGGGGTGGTAATTCTATTCCCGCTCAATCGTGCCGTCCTTGTCTACAAACCGGATAAGCGGTATTTCGGCGTTTAGGCTGCCCGTACTATCCGCGACGACCATGCCTCCTTTGGGTATGCCATATCCGATTGCGCCTGGGCCTTGCAGCCGCAGCGCCATTTTAAGCTCTTTCCAGTCCTCGTCCTCCGCGTGTGTGTCCAGCGTCGTCGGCACGAATCCAAGGCAGTCGAATAACCCGGCGGTCAAGTCGTCTTTGGGGTCTTCCCAGCGGACCCAATGAGCGCCCATCATTATGCTGCCTGCCGACAGCCCGAAGAACAGCTTCCCCCGCCTGTACAGCTCACATAGAAAATCGACGAGCCGGTGGGTATTAAGCCAGCGCATACCGTCGTCCACTTCTCCGCCCGATATGAATATCGCGTCCGCATCCTTAAGTGACTGCCGCGCGGCGGGTAGGTTTATATTGTTCTTAGCCAGCTTTACCATATATGTTTTTGCCGCCCCCGCCTCTTTCAGAAGAGACTTCATCATGCTGTAAAAAATCATGTTATCCCCGCTTGCGGTACCTATGTACGCGACGCGCGGCTTATCGCCGCATTCACCTAGGGCGCGCTTAAGCTGGGGCAGCATACTTCTCGGATTGCCGAAGCTGCCGCCCGCCAGCAGATACAGCGGCTTTGTTTCGCTCATACGAACAGTCCTTTCTGGTCAAATTTAAAATTCGCCTGCGTACGGCGGTATTTGCCCGCGGGGCCGGGAAATATGCCCGGAACAACCTTCAGGGTATATTCACCGTCACGACCGTACAAAGACATGAGCGCTTCGCGTATACTGTTAAGCACGCTTTGCGATTTGTCCGTAAGCATCACCTGCAGCTCATACTTTGCGGGTGTGTGCTGCTCAAGGTGAAAATCGCGTATCCCGGGGATATCGGCGAGCCGTTTGTCAAGAGCCATCGTAGTGACAAGGTCTCCGGCCGTGGTGAACGTAGCGTTGGCCACCCGCCCTTCGACTGCTTCCGCTATGAGGCCTTCATGCCTGCCGCATGAGCATTCTCCGGCGGGATGCAGACGTATAAGGTCGCCCATATCGAACTTAAGTATGCAAGTCCAAGGGTTGCCGAACGTCGACACGAGTATGCGGCCAAGCTCCGGCCCTCCGTGTCTTTGTGCAAGCGGATAGAAATCTATCCTGCAGAAATCCGTATTCTGATGGAACAGCCCGTCCTCGCATTGCATAAGCACAAAACCGGTCTCCGTGCTGCCGTAAGAGCTGATAAGCGGCGATGAAAACAACCGTTGTATCGCGGCCAGATGAATACAGGAAGGATACTCGTACGTGAATATTATGGCGGCGGGGGAATAGAGCTCTTTTCCGTTATCCCATGCCCACCATGCGAGGCGCGCCAGCAGCGACGGGTTTGCTTCCAGCACTGCGGGCCTGTAAACGTTGAGTTCGTGCGCCATACGCTCGAGGTGCCGCGGCTGCCACGATATCACGTTTATTTTTTCGTTAAGATACAAATGGTTGCCTAGTATGCGGTGGCTCATGGGCAGATCTTCTTCGCAATGTATACCTATGTTCAGTGAGCTCGCCAGTTTCGCGTCGTTCTGCGGATAACTAAGTACCGCCGTATGGGCGTTAAGCTTCCAGGAAGCCGCCTCGGAGGCGCTCCACCATTCCTGGTTCCAGAGATTTATCACCTTTTCTCCCGTCGTGCCGCTTGTGAACGTATACTCTATCTCGTCCCTTTCAAGGCCTTGCTCAACGTTTTGGTAATTCGGAACAAGGCCCTGGGGAAAATGCTCTCGCATAGCCTTCTTTGTAAGCTCCGGCAACGCCGCGTACCGCGCGTCTATATCAGCATCCGGGTCGGGGTCAAACGCCCGCCAGCTTTTATACAGCGGAGCTGTCCCCAAAGCGGTGTTGAGCGCTTCCAGCGACTTCTCATTATACTTCGACGGATAATTATACCTGTTTTGTCTGCCCATTTGTTATCCCCTTAATAATATTGCATTTATGCAAATTTCCATACTTTATCTATTATAAAGCAGAAGGGGATATCGTACAAGTGTTCTATATAATTTTGCTTTATGATTTTTATAGAGTAACTAGCGCCCCAGCAGTATGCGCCGCCACAGGTATACCGATAAGCCGAGATGTTCTCTTAAGCGCTTTTCCAGCGCGGCACTGAATTCGCACATCTTTTCCACATCTGCGTCGCTTGGCTCTTCGAGCCGGAAACGCATTTTAATGACTGGACTGCACGCGGCCGTCATTTCCTCCGTGCGAAGGTACGCGTTGACGCGCCGCGCAAAGCTCGTTATTGTATCCCCGGTCTCCTGCCGCAAGCCAAAGAAAGCAACCTGACGCAGTATTTTCGTATAGCAGGCGCTTAGCCTTTCGCCTGCCGCTCTATATTTGCGGCAGAGCCTCCTGTAATATCTGCCCGAGCCCGTCAGCAGGAGTACGCGAACGGTCGTAAAAAGCCCGAGCGCAACAGCAAGGCACATTATCGTTATCAGCGCTGCTTTGACTTCGACAGACATACCGCCGTTTTCGGCAGCATCGGTAACATCTTCGGATAATATGTCGAGCGAAGGCACAGGCGTTTCCGCGGTTGCCTGCCCCCCGGAATTGTTTTGGTCTATCATTGCGTTTTCGTCGAAGTTCCAGCCCGAAGCGTCGAACGTGAGCCATCCTATACCCTTGAAATAGATTTCAGTCCATGCGTGCGCGGTGGCGTTCGTGGCAAGAAATGAATTACCGGCGCTGGTCGCCGGATTCCTCTTCAGCGCGTAGCCGGTAACGAAGCGCGCGGGAAGGCCCTCGGCGCGCGCGAGCACCGTCATTGCGCTTGCGAAATAGACGCAATAGCCTTCGCGCTTTTGTAGGAAATATTCCACAAAGTCCATGCTTTCCGGCGGACTTCCGGGGGTGAGCGTATATCTGCAGTTTAATGCGAGCCAGTTTTCTATGGCCTTGGCTTTTTCATAGTGCGTTTCGCAGTCTTTGGTGATTTGTGATGCTTTCTGGTATACGCTGTTTGGCAGAGAGTCGGGCAGCTGTAGATATTCTGAGCATATCCCGTCCCAGACGCTATCAGCCTCGTTTTCTGTCAGCGATTCAAGCGCCGCCATATTGGCGTCAAAGTCCTCCAGGCTTCTGTTGAATATAACGGTATTGATCACATAGCGCATCGATCTGTGGGAAACCGAGGTGAAAAGCTCTGATTGCCTGTTAAAGAACACGCCGGAGACGTCCATAGTTCTGCTCTCAAGCGATTGCAATTGCCCTGCGGAAAAAAGAGTCCTTCCGCGCTCCGAATACGCAATGCTGAGTTTTGCGGAGTGGGTAAGCTTGGCAAACAGCTCTTTAGCCTTGCCGCCTGCGGTCTTAGAAAGGCCGAACACTTCGTCGCGTGTCTTCTGCCATACTGAACTTGTCAGCCTGAACCTGCGCAGCGCATTCGCGTCATACCACCTATGGCCGTCGTAAGCATCGTAGACAGCGCCCTTAAGGCGCACGGGCGAGTTGGTTATAACGCTCATAACTACTGCGTTGCTTGGCGTTACGTTTCCTCCCAGCCTGTTTTCAAGCGGGGAAAAGCCCGAGACGCCTATATTAAAGCTTCCTTGTACGGGGCCGTCGCTGTCTCCCCATCCGAAATAATCACTTATGTCTTCTACCATATTGAAAAGCCCTCTCGATTGCCAGTCTCCGTCATTCTTAGGACTTATCACGACCGATAGGAAAATAACAATGGGTACGATAATTAAAGCTGTCATAACGAGCAGCGCGCTCGAAATGCCGTCCTCTTTGGGCAGCCTCTTGTTTATACGGTTGCCCACCGCCTTTGCAATAGATAAGAATACTACAGCAAGAAGCATATAGAAAACAGGCCAGAACACCGGGGAGTTGCCCGAATATGCCCATATAAGCAGCCCGAGCGCGGCGGGGGGCAGAACGGGAAAGAAAAACAGCTTGCGAAAATACAGGTATGAAACAGCCGCGGCGGGAAACGCCGCGGCAAGCTCGACCGCAATAATGCTGCCGTTCGTCGAATAAGGCGCGGTTGGGGGGTAAGACGCGGCGCACCAGCGGACGAAGCCGCCCAAATAATCCCAGAGCTCCCGGTTTAAGTCCAGTATGGTCGAAATGAGCAGCGTCAGCGCTAAAACGGCGCCTATTAAGGCGGGAAAAAGCCACCATTTGCGCGTAAACAAAACAATGAGCCCGAGGTCGGCAATAATCAGTAAAATGCAGTCGCCATAACCGACAGCGAATCCCGCGGACGGCAGAAACATGGAGCAGACAGAAGCGCCCAGCAATATGCAGCAGAACATATCCGTAAGGAAAGCGGCGAGTTTTGATTTTAAAAACTTCATCGGTCCCTCCCAGCTAGAACAGGCTCTGCAGCGACTCCGCGGCGTTTGCGCCCGCATCGACATACAGCGTGTGGACGCGGCCGCCGGGCTTTATCCCGCCTACGACGATCATCGTAACCGAATGATAAGGCGCGAGCGCCTTTTCAAGCGTCAGCATACCGTCCTTATCGGCGACTCTGGTTAGCACAAAAAGAGCGTGAGCCTCGGTAAAATCGTGGCCGGCTCTGGCAAACATGCCGTAAACGTCGGCTTTATCGGTGAAAGGCAGTACCGCAAGGTGCCTGCGGACGTTCTCAAAATCCGCAATGCTTGCGCATTCCGCCGGCCTTGAAAAATCAGCGCTGTTAACTACGCGTACGCTGCGGTTCTGCCTAAGGTTATGCAGCGCGATGCACGCGGCGCATTCGCATATAGTATCGGCGTATATAAGGGCGTCTTCGCCGGTAAGCCCGTGCGTATATGTATCGACGAATATCAGCACGCGTTCCTTTTCCGGATACTCATATTGCTTGATAAAAAGCTTGCCCTGCTGCGCGCTCTTTTTCCAATGCACTTGCCGCAGAGAGTCGCCCGGGTGGTAAAGACGTACGCCCGAGATGCTGTCACCCTGCTCCGCCTGCTTGAGGTAAGCGTCGCCAAAAAGTTTGGTGTCGAGTATATCGGACGAGACCGCGGCGGGAATCTGCGCCTTTGGAAGCACAATAAGTTCGGGCATACGGTAATACGAGAACCAGCGCATATCAAACGGAAACGAGACGAGGCCGAATATATCGGTTATCTTAAGCTTTGTCATGCCTATGTTGTACCGCCCGCGGTAAGGAGTCGCTACGGGTATCTTAAACGTTTTGCCGGAGTAGGGTGCGACGCTGAATACGAGCTGCACGTTTTCGCCGTACGATACGACGTCGACATGGACTTCCATAAGCGACAGAGGAAAAGGCCTTTCGTTGGCGATCTCAAGCTGCAGTGTGGCTTCTTTGCCTTTAACGCAGCTTTTATGCGAAAGCTCCTGTCTGAATTTGAACGTCTTAACCGTCCAAAGGCTTATGGCAAGCACGGATATAACGGTGAGCAACTGAGTGAGGAAGACAATAAAAAATACGCGCAAGCCGGAATATATGCCCGCAATAAAGGCTATTGCCATAACCGAATAGTATATCCATCTGAAAAGCTTCATGACACCCCAGGCACCTTTATGACGCGCAGTATCGCGCTCAGCAGCGATTCCGGCGTTTCTTTGTCCTGATTAGCCTGCAGATTCAGCATTATTCGGTGCGCAAGCACAGGCTCAGCCATCGACTGAACATCGTCGGGAAGCGTATAGTCACGGCCCTTAAGCATTGCGTTTGCCATCGCGGCGTTCATTAGCGCGAGCGAGCCGCGGGGGCTTACGCCCAGCGAGATTTTAGGGTTGCTGCGCGTCGCTTCCGCTATGGACACGATATACGATAACACAGGCTCGGCGCATTTAATACCGGCGTGCAGCTCCCTAAGGCGCATTACGTCTTCTCCGCTTGCCACGGCGGTGAGAGAGGCCAAAGGCTTTGAGCCCTTGTTGCGCTTCAGTATGTCAAGCTCTTCGCTGCGCTTTGGGTAGCCCATAGAGACTTTCAGCAGAAAGCGATCGAGCTGGGCTTCGGGAAGCGGATACGTGCCGACATGCTCCACCGGGTTTTGAGTGGCGAGTACGATAAACGGCTGCGGAACGCTGTAGCACACTCCGTCGATGGTGACCTGGCCTTCCTGCATTACCTCCAGCAGGCTGGACTGAGTTTTCGGGCTTGTGCGGTTTATCTCGTCGGCAAGCACTACCTGCGCCATTACGCCGCCGAAGTTTACCTCCCGCTCGCCCGTTTTTAAATTAAAGCTCGTAAAACCCGTTACGTCGGAGGGCAGCACGTCGGGCGTGAATTGTATGCGCTTAAAGCTGCAGCTCAGCGAACGCGCGAGCGCCGAGACGAGCGTAGTCTTGCCGAGGCCGGGCGCGTCTTCTATCAAAACATGCCCGCCGCAGACAAGTGCGCAGAGTACGAGCTCGACGGCGCGCTCCTTTCCGACAATGACTTTCGCGATATTGTCTTTTATGCGTTGTATTAAATCAAGAGTTTCTTTTTCATCGGTCATAGCTGCCATTGTCCTTTCAGTGGCTGTTTGATTTCTTGAAAAATTGATCTTGTGTGTAAGCAAAGCTGCTTATAAAATAAGTTTTATGCTGAAAATACGCCATATTATAACATTATATAGCGTCTATTACCATATCATTTTTTGCCTCAAAATTTTTACCTTACGTGTAAATTCGTTTTCAAAGAAAAGTAATTGTCTATGGACGTAATAAAACGCTTTTTGGTATAATATCTCTGATATAATAACCCAAAAGGAGAACAAACAACTGGACATTATAAAAACACTTTCCGAAGAATATAAAACCCCGACGGCGTATGTAAAAAATATTGTTGAGCTCGTGGACGGCGGCAACACGATACCGTTCATAGCCCGCTACCGCAAAGAGATGACCGGCTCGATGGACGACCAGGTGCTGCGCGAGCTTTCGGGCAGGCTCGGCTACCTTCGCAATCTTGAAAAGCGCAAGGAAGAAGTTACGGCCTCTATAACGGAAGCAGGAAAATGGACGGACGAGCTTTCAAAAGCTCTGGAGAAAGCGGGGACTTTAGCGGAAGTAGAGGATATCTACAGGCCATATAAGCCCAAGCGCAAGACGCGCGCTTCAGTCGCGAGGGAAAAGGGCTTAGAGCCGCTTGCCGAAGCTATACTTTTGCAGTACGCCTCATTTAGTCCGCTTAAAGAAGCCCAAAGGTACATAAGCGAAGACAAAGGCGTGAACACCGCGGAAGAAGCGCTGCAGGGCGCGTCGGATATAATAGCGGAGATAATAAGCGACGACGCAGATTTGAGAAAGACGCTGCGGGAATATCTGTGGCGCAACGGCGACGTCGTTGTTTCCTCCGACTGCGAAGAGGACAGCATTTATGCCATGTACAGGGATTTCTCCGAACCGGTTTTTAAAATAGCCGGCCACAGAGTGCTCGCAATAGACAGAGGCGAACGCGAGGGAGTGCTGAAAGTCAAGGTGCAGGCCGAAAAGGAAAGGCTGCTTTTGTTTATAAACAACGCGTATGTAAAGGGGACAAACGAGAGCTCCAGGCTTGTGCAAGCGGCGGGAGAGGACGCGCTCTCGCGGCTTATACTGCCTGCGCTGGAACGCGAAATAAGAGCGGCGCTTACGGAAAAAGCGGACGAGAACGCGATAAAGGTATTTGCTTCGAACTTAAAGAACCTGCTGATGCAGCCTCCCGTCAAGGGAAAAAACGTGCTCGGGCTCGACCCTGCGTACCGCACGGGATGCAAGCTCGCGGTAGTGGACGAAACGGGTAAAGTGCTGCACACAGCCGTCATATATCCGACGCCGCCGCAGAACAAGGTTATTGAGGCCGCCGAAACGCTCAAAAACCTGATAAGAAAGTTTGGCATAACCGCCATCTCTATAGGCAACGGCACAGCTTCGCGGGAATCGGAGGAGTTTGTGGCAGCCGTTTTGAAGGACATGGGGTATCCCGCTTCATATATGGTGGTGAGCGAGGCGGGAGCGTCAGTCTACTCGGCTTCAAAACTTGCCGCCGAGGAGTTTCCCGAATACGACGTTTCGCTGCGCAGCGCCGTATCCATAGCGCGCAGGCTGCAGGACCCACTTGCCGAGCTTGTGAAGATAGACCCGAAAGCGATAGGCGTAGGGCAGTATCAGCACGACATGCCCGAAAACCTGCTGGAAGACGCGCTGGGAGGCGTCGTGGAAGACTGCGTGAACGCGGTGGGCGTCGACCTCAATACCGCATCGCATTCGCTGCTTTCACATATCGCGGGCATCAACAATCAGACAGCTAAAAATATCGTGACGTATCGCGAGCAAAAAGGACACTTTAAAAGCCGCGAGGAATTGACGGACGTTCCTAAACTGGGGAAAAAGGCGTTTGAGCAATGCGCGGGGTTCCTGCGCGTAGCGGAAAGCGCGAATGTTCTTGATAATACCGCCGTTCATCCGGAAAGCTACGGCGCGGCCTTAAAGCTACTGTCCATAAGCGGGCTTGCGTTGGAAGATGTGAGAAAGAAACAGCTTTCCGTTCTTCCATTAAAGCTGAAAGCCGCCGGCGCGGAAGCGTTGGCTGCGCAGATAGGCGTGGGCGTGCCTACGCTGCTGGATATTGCGGACGAGCTTCAGCGTCCGGGGCGCGACCCAAGGGAAAACCTGCCGCAGCCCATGCTGCGCAAAGACGTGCTGAAGCTGGAGGATCTGAAACCGGGAATGGAGCTGAAAGGCACGGTACGCAACGTCATCGACTTCGGGGCTTTTGTGGACATAGGCGTTCACGAAGACGGTCTGGTGCACATATCGCAGATTGCCGACAGGTTCATAAAGCATCCTTGTGAGGTCGTCAAGGTAGGAGACATCGTAACCGTAAGGGTACTAGATGTGGACGTGAAAAGAAAGCGCATCGCGCTTACCATGAAAAGCGCGAAGAAGCCATGATATACGGTTAAAAAAGTAATAAAGAGAAGATATATACAGGAAGGCAAACGGACTACCGGAGCCTTTCTTTTTTGTGCTCTGAAACGCGGCGGCGTAAAGCTTAAAGACAGGCGTTTCGCTTGACAGCCTGCCATATGAGTGCTATATTTTGAGCATAAATAATATTTTGGTAACCAAAAAAAATTTGTAACTCAGTTATTCTTATTGCAACTCTTCGCGAGCCGCGAAATATTAAAAACCGCAGTGTAACTTTTAGGTAACGGCATTATTCAATACGGATCCCCGGCAAGTCGTGAAACTTACTGGGGTAAATACTGATAAGGAGCATACGTACCATGGCCATTCACGAGAAAAACGGAGTATCCTGGAGCGAAATCAAATCAAGGGCGCAGAGCTGTGGGCCTCAGATGACGCGCTTTTTACGCGACCTCATAGCCATCCCGGGCGAGAGCTGCGGCGAGAGAAATGTTATCGAGCGCATTAAAAAAGAAATGCAGGCTGTGGGTTTTGATAAGGTTGAAACAGACCCTATGGGAAACATACTGGGTACGATGGGCGGCGGCTCTAAAATAATAGCCTTCGACGCGCACATAGACACGGTGAGCATAGGCAACAAAAGCAACTGGACGTTCGACCCTTACGAGGGCTTTGAGACGGACACGGAGATAGGCGGACGCGGCGCCTCCGATCAGCTGGGCGGCATAGTGAGCGCGGTTTACGGCGCGAAGATAATGAAAGAGCTTAACTTGCTCGCGGGTTATACGGTGCTTGTGACGGGCACTGTGCAGGAAGAGGACTGCGACGGCCTTTGCTGGCAGTACATAATCAACGAAGACGGAATTAAACCTGAATTCGTGGTAATCACGGAGCCTACGGACGGCCGCATATACCGCGGACAGCGCGGAAGGATGGAGATACGCGTGGACGTGCAGGGCATATCCTGCCATGGCTCCGCGCCCGAGCGCGGCGACAACGCAATATATAAGATGGCGGAAATAGTGCTGGAGGTACGCGCGCTGGGTGACAAGCTTAAATACGACGAGTTTCTCGGTAAAGGGACTCTTGCGGTATCCGAGATATTCTTCACGTCGCCTTCGCGATGCGCCGTGGCTGACAGCTGCGCGATCTCCATAGACAGGCGCCTTACGGACGGCGAGACGTATGAGTCGGCGCTGGAAGAGATAAGGCAGTTGCCGTCGGTAAAGAAATACAACGCGGACGTGTCCATGTATAAATACGACCGGCCTTCCTATACGAACCTCGTATATCCTACGGACTGCTATTTCCCGACATGGGTCTCCCCGGCGGGCCATCCGGCAACCGTTGCGATGGCGGAAGCGTTCCGGGGCCTTTACGGCGAGCCTGTTATAGACAAGTGGACGTTTTCCACGAACGGCGTGTCTATCATGGGCAGGTTCGGCATACCCTGCATTGGCCTCGGGCCGGGCAAAGAGGCGCAGGCACACGCGCCCAACGAAAAGACGTGGAAAGCGGACCTTGTCAAATGCGCCGCAGTTTACGCGGCGCTGCCCATATGCTACAGGCAACTTGATAAATAAAAAGGGGATATTATATGAGCACACTGGAACAACTTACAGAGCAGATAAAACGCCTTGATTTAAAAAAAATGTATAACGGCGACTTCTTCCTCACGTGGGAGAAGTCGGACGACGAGCTTAAAGGAGTGTTTGCCGTTGCCGACGCGCTGCGCGCACTGCGCGAAAACAATACTTCATGCAGGATATTCGACAGCGGTCTCGGCATATCTATGTTCAGGGACAACTCTACGCGCACGCGCTTCAGCTTCGCTTCGGCGTGCAATCTCTTAGGACTCTCCGTGCAGGATTTCGACGAAGGCAAGTCGCAGATAGCGCACGGTGAGACGGTGCGCGAGACGGCTAATATGATATCGTTCATGGCGGACGTTATAGGCATACGCGACGATATGTATATAGGCAAGGGCAATAAGTTCATGCACGATATCGTCGATTATGTAAGCGAAGGTTACAGCGATGGAGTGCTGCAGCAAAAGCCGACGCTCGTCAATCTGCAGTGCGACATAGACCATCCGACGCAGGTCATGGCCGACATGCTGCATATCATACACCACTTCGGCGGAGCGGAGAATCTGCGCGGCAAGAAGATAGCCATGTCGTGGGCGTATTCGCCTTCGTACGGCAAGCCGCTTTCCGTGCCGCAGGGCGTAATCGGCCTGTTTACAAGGTTCGGCATGGACGTGACGCTGGCGCATCCCGAGGGCTACGAAGTAATGAGCGGCGTGGAAGACGTTGCACGAATGAACGCTGCCGCCTCGGGCGGTAGCTTTAATAAGACGAACAGCATGAGCGAAGCGTTTCGCGGTGCGGACATAGTTTACCCAAAGAGCTGGGCGCCGTACGCCGCTATGGAAACGCGCACGGAGATGTACGGGAACGGCGATATGGATGGCATACGTAAGTTGGAGAAGGAGATGCTTGCGCACAACGCGAAGTACAAGGACTGGGAATGCACCGAGGATATGATGAAGCTTACGCGCGATGGAAACGCGCTATACCTGCACTGCCTGCCCGCCGATATCACCGGCGTTTCCTGCCGCGAGGGCGAAGTAGCCTCAAGCGTATTCGACAGGTACAGAGTGCCGCTTTATAAGGAAGCGGGCTTTAAGCCGTATATAATAGCGGCCATGATATTCCTCGCGAAAGTAAGCGACCCGGCCGCGAAGCTGAATGAGCTTAAGCAAAAGGGCATAAAAAGATGGAACGTATGATATGAGCAAGAAGAGGATCGTTATCGCGCTCGGAGGCAACGCGCTCGGCAAAACGCTGCACGAACAGATGGAGGCCATTCAGAAAACGAGCCGCTATATCGTCGCGCTCATAAAGGAAGGCCATGAGATAGTGCTGACGCACGGCAACGGCCCTCAGGTCGGCCTTGTAATGGACTGCTTTGACAGCTATAAGATTGACCATGACATAGACGCGTTCCCTATGTCGGTCTGCGTGAGCATAACGCAAGGGTACATAGGCTACGATCTTCAGAACGTCATGCGCGAGGAGATACTCAATCAGGGACTGCACGTCCCCGTGTCTACTGTCATCACGCAGGTCATCGTAGATCCTGACGATCCGGCTTTTTCCGAGCCCACAAAGCCAATAGGGCTGTATCTTACAAAAGAACAAGTGGAAAACCGCAGCATCGCAGGCGAAACGTTTGTTGATTTCGGGGAAAAGGGATACCGTCAGGTAGTAGCCTCGCCTAAGCCTAGGCATATCGTCGAGTGGGAGACCATAAAGACGCTGCTCGAGGCGGGGCAGCTCGTCGTAGCGTGCGGCGGAGGCGGCATACCGGTCAAGCAGCAGGGCAACCACTTAAAAGGCGTGCAGGCCGTTGTCGATAAAGACCTCTCGAGCGCGCTGCTCGCGGGGCTAATACGCGCGGATTACCTGGTGATACTTACGGCCGTGGAAAAGGTAGCGCTGAATTACGGCAAGCCGAATGAAATATTGCTCGACAGAATGAATATTGACGAGGCGCGGAGGTATATGGCAGAGGGGCACTTCGGCAAAGGCTCCATGCAGCCCAAGGTGGAGGCTGCCGTGCTCGCCGCCACGCAGAATCCTAAATGCAGGACTTTAATAACGTCCATAGAAAAGCTTGCGGACGGTTTTAAAGGGATTACGGGAACGGTCATTGAAAAGTAACGAATAGCTAATAAACGCGAATGGGGGTGCGGTCAATGATCTGTATAGGAAACGGGACGCTGATAACGCGGGACGGAGGGGCCGTCATAGAAAACGGCTGCGTCGCCGTGGACGGCAACAAGATCGCTGACGTTGGTGCTACCGGCGTTCTGCGCGAGAAATACAAGGGAGCCGAATTCTACGACGCAAAAGGCAATATCATTATGCCCGGGTTTATAAACACACACGGGCATATATACAGCGCGCTTGCCCGCGGCATGACGCTTAAGGATACCAAGCCGTCGCATTCTTTCAAAGACATACTTGAAAACCTGTGGTGGCGCATAGACAGGGGCCTTGATCTGCACGAGATAAAATACAGCGCGTACACGACATATATAGACAGCATAAAAAACGGCGTCACTACGTTCTTCGACCATCACGCGAGCGCGGGGCGCGTAAGGGACAGCCTTTTTACCATAGCGGACGCAGCAAGGGAGCTCGGTGTCAGGACTTGTCTGTGCTACGAAGTATCCGACAGAGACGGCGAAGCGATAGCGGACGAGGGGATCGCGGAAAACGCCGCGTTTATAGAATACTCGAATAAGCAGGGCGGCGATATGTTAAAAGGCCTTTTTGGGCTGCACGCATCGTTTACGCTCTCGGACAGTACGCTCGAAAAATGTGTGAGCGCTGCGGGCGGAGAGGGCTTTCACGTACACGTCGCCGAAGGAATAGAGGACTTAAAAGACAGTCAGAGCAAATACGGCAAGCGCGTTGTCGAGAGGCTTTCGGGCTTTGGCATACTCGGCAGCCGTTCCATAGCGGTGCACTGCATACATATCGATGAGCAAGAAATGGATATTCTCAGGCAAAATGATACTATAGTAGTGCACAATCCCGAATCCAATATGGGCAACGCCGTGGGGTATTCCGCGGCTGTAAGCATGCTAAAAAAGGGTATACTTACAGGCCTCGGCACAGACGGCTACACGACGGATATGCTCGAATCGCTTAAAGTAGCAAATATACTGCACAAGCACGAACTCCGCGACCCAAACGCCGCGTGGGCGGAAGCTCTGCAGATGCTGTTTGAAAACAATGCGGCAATATGCGGGCGGTTTTTCAGCAGCCCTGTCGGAGTAATAAAGAAGGGCGCGCTCGCGGACATAATCGTCGTGGACTACCAGGCGCCCACGCCTCTTGCAGCGTCGAATTACAATTCTCATATACTATTCGGCATTGCGGGCAGAAACGTCGTTTCAACGATGATAAACGGCAGGTTCGTAATGAAGGACAGGCAGCTTTTAACCGCCGACGAAGAGAGGATATACGCCGAGTCCCGCGAGACGGCGCGAAAGTTCTGGGAAAGAGTATAAATCGGGATCCCCAAAAGCCGCAGGCTTTAGGGGAGGTATATCGGGGTCCCCATCAAGCCGTGAGACTTGATGGGGTGATAAAAAGGAGCGTTGTGCGTGAGCGAGATAATGACCCCCATACCGTTTGACCGGCTCATACGCTGGATGACGGAGGAGTACAAAACAAAAGGCAGCGTGTTCGGTATCAAAAAGGAGAAGTTCTATAAGAACCGCTCTGATAAGAGATACCGCATATTCGGCAGGGAATTGGGCAGCCCCTTAGGCGCGGCGGCAGGCCCCAGCACGCAGCTCGCACAGAATATAGTCGCGGGGTATGTTTCAGGCTTGCGCTTTATGGAGCTGAAGACCGTGCAGACTATGGACGGGGAGGACATGCGCAAGTGTATTGCGCGTCCCTGCATCAACGCGCAGGACGAAGGCTACAACGTCGAATGGTCTACGGAGCTCACGGTAAGTGAGGCGTTTGAGGAGTACGTTAAGGCATGGTTCGCGCTGCACGTTGCTGCCCGCGAGTTTGGTATAAGCGAGAAACCCGATTTTGTGTTCAACATGAGCGTCGGCTACACGTACGAAGGCATAACCTCAAAGAAGATTGACGATTATATCAGCGATATGACGGACGCAAAGCATACGGCAATATTCAATGAGTGCAGGGAATATCTACTTTCGAATATTGACCTTTTCTCCAATATAGACAGGGAGTACGTAGAAGCGATAAGCGGCCGCATCTCTGAGTCCATCACGCTTTCCACGCTGCACGGCTGCCCTCCCGAAGAGATTGAAAGAATCGCGAACCACTTCCTTACGGTAAAAAAGCTGCATACATACGTAAAATGCAACCCGACGCTGCTGGGGTATGAATTCGTGCGCAGCATTTTAGACGACATGGGTTACGGTTATGTGTCGTTCGACCGCCGCCATTTTGACGCGGATTTGAAATTCCAAGATGCGGTCGCGCTCATAGGGCGGCTGCGCAAGACCGCCGCGGACTCCGGCCTCGACTTCGGCGTCAAGCTGACCAACACTTTCCCGGTGCAGATAAAGGAAGGAGAGCTGCCCGGCGAATTCATGTATATGTCGGGGCGAGCATTGTTCCCTTTAAGCATAAACGTGGCGCTGAAATTAAGCGAAGCGTTCCAGGGGTCGCTGCCTGTATCGTTCTCTGGCGGCGCGGATTATTTCAATATAG
Source organism: Bacillota bacterium (assembly GCA_023410595.1). GTDB lineage: Bacteria > Bacillota > Clostridia > Christensenellales > SZUA-584 > DTFZ01. The sequence goes on from JAEYPO010000025.1 coordinate 83,777, forward strand.
ACGGCATAATAAAGACGGGCATAGCGCCCGTCACAGTGGCGACGACTATATTGAAGCCGGGCGGATACGCGCGCGCGAAACAGATGAGCGAAAAGGTAGAGCCGCTGACCGGCGAGTTTAAAGGAATTGACCTGCCTGCTCTTAAAAAACTCGCGGAACAGGTAACAGGCGATAAACACCATGTGAAATGGGCGAGGGAGGTAAGGTCAAGAAAGATAAGCGGCTCGCTGCCGCTGTTTGACTGCTTCACCGCGCCCTGCAGCGAGGGCGGGTGCCCCATACATCAGCAGATACCGCAGTATTTGGCGCTGGTGGCAAAAGGGGAATATGTAAAAGCGTTTGAGGTAATAGCCATAGACAACGCGCTGCCCGCCGTAACGTCGGAAATATGCAGCCACGCGTGCCAGACGAAGTGCACGCGAATAGACTACGACGAGCCGTTAAAAATTCGGAGCGCCAAGAATATCGCCGTACGAAGCGCCCAGCGTGATTATATAGAGCGTATAAGGCAAACGCCGCTGCGTACCGATAAGCGCGTCGCCGTAATAGGCGCAGGGCCCGCTGGGTTGTCGGCGGGGCTGTATCTCAGGCGCAACGGCGTAGCTGTTACAGTGCTTGAAAAACTTAAGAAACCTTTTGGCATAGTGCAATGCGTCATACCAGCGTTCAGGGTAAACGGCGAAGCGCTCTGGCTGGACTACGATATGGCGGTAAAAACGGGCGTAGAATTCAAGTTCGGCGTCAATGAGAATTTTGACATAAAAGAGCTGAAACGGGAGTTTGACTTTGTCATAATTGCGACGGGCGCGTGGGCAACCGCCTGCCCCGTGAAAGAAGGCGCGGATAAACTGCTCGATGCGCTTACGTTCCTTGAGCAGTCAAAGCTAAGCGATTGTAAAGTCAAACTCGGCAAGCATGTCGCGGTAATAGGCGGAGGAGACGTCGCAATGGACTGCGCGCGCACCGCTAAACGCGCGCCCGGCGTGGAGAACGTAGACATAATATACCGCAGGACAAGGGAGTATATGCCCTCTTCAAGAGAGGAGCAGGGGCTTGCGCTTGCCGACGGCGTAAAGTTTTCAGAGCTGCTGTCGCCTGTCAGCTACGACGGAAAGAACCTTGTCGCGGAGCGTATGGAGCTGGGTGAAAAGGCTGCCGACGGCCGAAGGACGTTCAAACCGGCGGGAAAGTTTGAAACGCTTGCGTACGATACTGTAATAAGCGCCGTGGGCGCAAAGCCCGACGCGTCAGCGCTGAAGCGGGGCGGGATTTGCATGACGGACGACACATACGCCGTGCTAAATGAGCACAATGAGACAAGCATAGAGGGCGTGTATATCGCGGGCGATTGCAGCCGCGGCCCCGCGACGATAGTGCGTGCCATGGCGGACAGCAAAACAATAGCTATGGACATACTTAGTAGACTCAGTCTCACAAACGATTTTAACAGAGCCGAAGCGGATATTGGCGCAGACGAGATATATTCGCGCAAAGCGGTGCTGTGCGAATGCAAAGAACCAAGCGGCGACGCCGCGCGGTGCTTAAGCTGCGGCAAAATTTGTGAGGTTTGCTGCGAGGTGTGCCCGAACAGGGCTAATATAAGCCTGCTCACGGGCGGAAAGCCGCAGATACTGCATATAGACGCTATGTGTAACGAGTGCGGCAACTGCGCCGTGCTCTGCCCGTATGAAGGGGCGCCGTACCGAGATAAAATAACGCTTTTCAACAGCAGGGAAGCGTTTTATAGCAGTCAAAACAAAGGCTTCGTTTTTCTTAATGACGGATTGATGCTTGTAAGGGACGAGCGGGGCAGCGAATACGAGTGCAGCGCGGAAGACGAAAAGCTGCCGCCAATGTTCGCGTCCGTAATAAGCGCCATACGGGACGAGTACCTGTATATATTATAGTCGCATATGTCCCGCCACAGACATGACGGGACGATTAAGGGGTGTAATAAATGTCAAGATTCATACTGAACGGGAACTGGATTGAGACCGGCGCCGAAAAAAACCTGCTGTCGTTTTTAAGAGACGATATGGGGCTTAAGTCCGTAAAGGACGGCTGCAGCGAAGGCGTGTGCGGGGCGTGCAGCGTTCTCGTCGACGGTGTGTCGCGCCGGGCGTGCACTCAAAAAGTGCAAAAGCTGGACGGAAAGAGCGTGCTTACCGTAGAAGGCCTTTCAGAATATGAAAAGCAGGTATACGCGTATTGTTTTGCTAAGGCCGGAGCCGTACAGTGCGGGTTCTGCATACCCGGCATGGTCATAAGCGCTAAGGCGCTGCTCGACAAAAACAACGCACCGACAAGGGACGAGATTAAAAAAGCTCTTAACGGCAACATCTGCCGCTGCACCGGATATAAAAAGATATTCGAAGCCGTCGAAATGGCGGCGGAGTTTTTCCGTGGGAATAAACACGTACCGACTTACAAGACGGAAGGCAGGATAGCGCAGGACGTGCCGCGCGTAGACGCCATGGAAAAGACGCTGGGCACAGGCGAGTACACGGACGATATCTCACTGCCGGGCATGGCGTATGCGAGCGCCGTACGCAGCGCGTACCCGCGCGCCGTGGTTGAAGACATAGACATATCAAAAGCAATCAAGCACCCCGACGCCGTCGCGATAATCACGGCGGCTGACATACCGGGAAGCAATGTATCGGGTCATATTGTAAAGGACTGGGATACTCTCATACCAAAGGGAGGCACGACGCGGTATATAGGCGACGCTATAGTGCTTGTCGTTTCTGATAAAGAGGAAAGCCTTGAGGAAATAAAAGGCCTCGTTGATGTAATGTACACGCCGCTTGAGCCGGTAACGTCTCCGCGCATGGCTCTCGCCGAAGGCGCGCCGCTGATACATGAAAAGGGAAACGTATTGCGGCGGGACCGCGTAAAGCGCGGTGAAGGTGTGGATGCGGTATTTGCCCGCTCAAAGTATGTAGTAAGCCACGTCTATAAAACGCCGCCGACCGAACACGCGTTTATGGAGCCGGAGTGCGCCGTCTGCGTTAACGAGGGCGGCAGCCTTACGCTTTATACCTCGGGACAGAGTGTATACGACGAACACCGCGAGATAACGCATATACTCGGCATAGCGCCCGAAAAGCTCCACGTCATAAGCAAATACGTGGGCGGAGGTTTTGGCGGCAAAGAAGACATGAGCGTGCAGCACTACGCTGCGCTTGCTTCTTATATAACGGGCAGGACGGTAAAGGCGAAATTCAGCCGTCAGGAGAGCATAAACGTCCACCCAAAGCGCCATGCCACAGAGATAGAAATGACGACGGCGTGTGATGAAAACGGGCGTTTGACCGCGATGCGCGCCCGCCTCGTTTCCGACACTGGCGCTTACGCGTCGCTGGGCGGGCCGGTGATACAGCGCGCGTGCACTCACGCGGCCGGGCCTTATAAGTACGAAAGCGTAGACATCGAGGGAATGGCGGTTTACACGAACAACCCGCCGGGAGGAGCGTTCAGGGGATTTGGCGTAACGCAAAGCTGTTTCGCTACCGAGTGCAATTTAAACGAGCTTGCGGCGCTGGCTGGCATAACGCCTTGGGAAATACGGTTCCGCAACGCCATAGAGCCGGGCGAAGTGCTGCCCAACGGGCAGATAGCCGATGATTCCGCGGCGTACAAGCAATGTCTGCTCGCGGTGAAGGACGCGTTTGAGAGCAGCCCGAACGCGGGCATAGCGGGCGCGTTTAAAAACAGCGGGTTGGGAGTGGCTGTACCCGACACGGGCAGGTGCATCGCTTCCGTGGAACAAGGGAAAGTGCATATACGCACTAGCGCCGCGTGCATGGGCCAAGGGTTCGCAACGGTGGCGTTGCAGATAGCCTGCCATACGCTGGAGATTACCCCTGATTATGTGGAGGCTGAGCGCCCGGACACGCTGCGCACTCCCGATTCGGGTACGTCCACGGCTTCAAGGCAGACTGTGTTTTCGGGAGAAGCCGTACGGCGCGCCTGCGCGAAGTTAAAAGAAAAGCTAAACGGGGGAGACACGTTGGAGCAGCTTGAAGGCAGGGAATTTTACGGCGAGTTTACATGCTTAACCGATCCCATTGATACTGATAAGGAGCATCCATTCAGCCATCTGACTTACGGCTTCGGAGCGCAGGTCATAATACTGGACGAGGCAGGCAAAGTTATAAAAGTTGTAGCGGCCTATGACGTAGGGCAGGTAATAAATCCGAAAAGTGCGGAAGGCCAAGCGGAAGGCGGAATAGTGATGGGCTTAGGGTATGCCCTTACCGAGGATTATCCGCTCAAAGACTGCATCCCCCAGGCAAAATACGGGACATTGGGTCTGTGGCGCTCGTCTCAGATACCAGAGATGGAAGCGAAATTCGTATCGACGGATTATAAGTCGGACGTTTCATACGGCTCGAAGGGAATGGGCGAGATATCGGTCATACCGACGGCTCCCGCTGTCGCGGGAGCGTATTTCAGATTGGACGGCAAGTTCCGTACCGAGCTGCCTTTAAGGGAAACCGCTTATAGAAAGTAGGCGTTTATTTTGGTAATCAAGAACGGTATCGTGGTCACGGAAGACGGCGCGAAAATACAGGACGTGCTTATTAAGGGCGGCATCATCGCCGAGGTCGGGGAAAACATTAACGACGCTGAAAGTATCGACGCCACGGGCAAGTACGTGCTGCCCGGCGGCATAGACGTTCATACGCATATGGACTTAGACGTCGGCATCGCCGTGGCGCAGGACGATTTCTATACGGGCACTGTGGCCGCTGCCTGCGGAGGGACGACGACTATAGTGGACCATACTGCGTTCGGCCCGAAAGGCTGCGGCCTTGGGCATCAGATAAACCGTTATCACGAACTTGCGCGTGATAAAGCAGTCATAGACTACTCGTTTCACGGCGTAATACAGCATGTGGACGCGGACGTTCTTGACAATATGGAAACGCTCGCGGACGAGGGCGTAACGAGCTTTAAGATATACATGACGTATGATTACAGGATTGACGACGCCGGCATTTATGCCGTGCTGAAACGCGCAAAAGAGCTGGGCGTCATGATAGCCGTCCACCCGGAAAATGACGGAGTCGTCACCTCGAGACGCAGAGATATGGTAACGCAGGGCATGACCGCTCCTGTTTACCACGAGCGCAGCCGTCCCGTGGAATGCGAGGCCGAGGCAATAAACCGTGTGATGATGATATCAAAAACGGCGGGCGACGCGCCGCTTTATATCGTGCACCTTTCAGGCCATCTGGGCATGGAATACATCAAGCTGGCTAAGCGCCGCGGCCTTGCCAACGTATTCGTGGAGACATGTCCGCAGTATCTTATGCTGGACGAATCGTACTACCTGCGCGGGGACGGTATAAAGTTTATACTTAGCCCGCCGCTCAGGGATAAAAGCAACAACGCGCTGCTGTGGGAAGATATACAAAACGGACTAATAAACACCGTAGCGACCGACCACTGCCCGTTCGACTACACGCTTAAAGCGAGGCTGGGCGGCAGTGATTTCACGAAATGCCCCAACGGCCTGCCGGGCGTGGAGCTAAGGTACCCGCTCATGTTTTCGGAGGGCATGCTCAAACAGCGGATATCAGCAAACGAACTCGTTTCGCTGTGCGCCGCTAACCCTGCAAAGCTGTTCGGGCTGTATCCCAAAAAGGGCGTGATAAAGAAGGGCGGCGATGCGGATATTGTAATAATCGACCCAAGTAAAAAGCATATAATAGCGCATGCCGACCTGCATGAAAACGTGGATTATACGCCGTATGAGGGCATGGAGCTTCTGTGCTCCGTCGATACGGTTTTATCCCGCGGGGAAGTTATAGTACGAGGCAATGAATATATTGGCGCTAAAGCAAGGGGACGATTTATAAAACGCAACAAACCAATATTGGATTTATGATCAATTAAGAAAAAGGAAGGATATATATGAGCAAGTACAATCTTATCGATTTAACGGTGAATGAGCAAAGGCTGAAAAGGGCGGTACGCAGGGCGAAAGAGAGAGGCATAGTGATACCCACGTTAGCGCAGATGAAGAACCCTGAGCTTATACCCGATTCCGTGAAGCAGAAATTAACAGCGGTAGGGCTGTGGGACGTCAACCCGCTGAACCTTTTCAGGATAACGTGGAGAAACGAGCCGGTCGAAAAGGGCGGGCTTTATGGCGGCGTCAATTATATGGTGCTTCCGCATGAGATAACGGGCGTTAAAGCCAAAATAATAGCGATCAGCGGTAAATGGTTTCCCACGGGTGCGCATAAGGTGGGCGCCGCGTTCGGATGTCTCGTGCCGAGGCTCGTTACCGGCCAGTTCGATCCCACGACGCAGAAAGCGGTCTGGCCTTCCACCGGTAACTACTGCCGCGGCGGCGCGTACGATTCGGCGCTGCTTGCGTGCGAGTCTATAGCGATACTTCCCGAAGGCATGAGCAGCGAGCGCTTTGAATGGCTGCAGACCGTGGCGGGCGAGACGATAAAAACGCCGGGCACAGAGAGCAACGTAAAAGAGATATTCGACAAATGCTGGGAGCTAAAGAATTCCGGCCAGGATCTTATGATATTCAACCAGTTCGAGGAATTCGGCAACTACCTATGGCACCATGAGGTAACGGGCGAAGCCATTGAGAGCGTGCTGAAAGAGGAAATGGACGAGAAATCGAACTTCCACGGATATATCAGCGCTACAGGCTCGGCGGGCACTATAGCCGCGGGAGATTACCTGAAGAAGAAATTTCCCAAAAGCCGCATAGTTGCGTCGGAGGCGCTGCAATGCCCGACTATCTATATGAACGGTTTTGGTGCGCACAGGATAGAGGGAATAGGCGACAAGCATATACCGTGGATACACAACACCAAAAACACGGACGTTGTTATAGATGTGGACGACGAGATGCCGATGCAGTGGATACGCATGTTCAACGAAGAGGAAGGCATAAAACTGCTCGCGGATAAGGGCGTAAATCAGGAGACGATTAAGCGTTTGCCGTGGGTCGGCATTTCGGGAGCGGCGAATATAATAGCGGCGATCAAATACGCCAAGTACTTCGAACTTAAGGAAAACGACATTGTCGTGACAATACTTACGGATTCCATAGACATGTACCGCAGCCGCATTACAGAGCTTAATGAGGAAAGGGGCAAATTCGACGAGTATGCGGCGCATGAGGTAAACGCGCGGTATTTCGACGGACTGGGCGTCGACTACGTCAAAGAGCTCAATTACTATGACCGCAAGGCGGTGCACAACTTAAAATACTACACGTGGGTGGAGCAGCAGGGCAAGACGTACGAAGAAATACTGGCGCAGTGGGAAGACGACAGCTACTGGACGGATATTCCCAAAGCCGCGGCGGCACTGGACGGACTGATAGAGGAATTCAACAAAGCCGTTTCGGAAGGCTGAAGCGTATGGAGTATATAAAGTTTGCGCCCAACACAAGGAAGAACAGAATGTTTACGCAGGAGACGGAGCTGTTTTCGCAGGAACAGGCAGACAGGGTGTACCGCTTTCACCGTTCCATGGGAAAAGCGTATAACGAGACGCCTCTCGTTTCACTTGATGCGTTTGCGAAAAGAGCGGGTATTGGCAGCTTCTTTGTTAAAGACGAGTCGCAGCGCGGCACGCTTAAAGCCTTTAAGCTGCTGGGCGGCGCGTATGCAGTGGCAAACAGCATATGCGCTAAGCTCGGCTTATCCATAGACGATATAGATTTCGGTTACCTAAAGTCCTGTGAGGTGAAGTACAAACTCGGCGATCTCGTTTTCGCCGCGGCTTCGGACGGCAACCACGGCAAGTCCGTCGCGTGGGCAGCAAATGAATTCAACCAGAAATCGGTAGTGTATATGCCCAAAGGCACCGCGCGCGACAGGATAGACGCTATAGAGGCCTTGGGCGGAACAGTCGTCGTTTCCGACTACAGCTACGACTGGTGCGTGCGCGAGGTGAACCGTCTGGCCAAAGAAAAAGGCTGGGAAGTCGTGCTCGATACGGCGAGCGAAGGCGATGAGCGGGTTGCCGTATGGGTCATGCAGGGCTATTCCACCATGGCGAGGGAAGCTATAGCGCAGCTTGGCGATACGGTGCCTACGCATGTGTTCCTACAGGCTGGCGTCGGCTCTATGGCGGCGGCCGTTACAGGCGTCATAGTGAACCACTACAAAGAGCGCTGCCCGCGTATTTACACATTGGAGCCTCATAAGGCCGCGTGCTACTACGAATCAGGCCTTGCCGGGGACGGCAGGCCGCACAGCGTTGTAGGTCACATGGACAGCATAATGGCAGGGCTATCGTGCGGAGTTCCCAACCCTGTTTCGTGGGAGATAATACGCAGCTTTGCGGACGGCTTTTTCTCATGCGACGACGCGCTGGCAGCAAACGGCATGCGCATACTGGGAAACCCGCTGGACGGAGACGAGCGCGTGATATCCGGCGAATCCGGCGCCATAGGAACGGGTTTTATAGATTACGTTATGCGGCATGAAAAAGAGCTGGCGTGCTCCATAGGCCTTGACGATAAGTCTTCAGTGCTTGTGTTCAGCACGGAGGGGGATACGGATATGAAGAACTACCGCGATATCGTGTGGTACGGGGCGTATCCCTTCGCCGGAAAGGAGCAATAGTATGCATAGTACATTCGTTCAGCCATTCTGGGAACAGCTGGCCAAAGGCATAGCTGGTCAGTTCGGCGAGAACTGTGAGGTAGTGATACACGATCTCTCCAAAGACCCCGAGCACAGCATCGTATTTATCGAAAACGGGCATGTGACAGGCCGCAGCGCGGGAGAAGGGACATCCAAGGTCGTACTTGAAGCGCTGAGAAAAAAACCGGATGAGCTTCATGACCGCATAAATTACCTGACGGAAACGGAGAACGGAAAGATACTGAAGTCCAGCACTATATACATACGCGACAACTCGAACAACGTGGTGGGCATACTCGGGATTAATTATGACATCACGAATTTTATTATGATGGATCACGCAATCAAGGGTTTGCTGAGCGCGAACGAGGTGGAAAAGCCCGAAAAGATAAGCAATAGCGTGCACGGGCTGCTCGAAGAGCTTATAGAACAATCGGTGCGGCTCGTCGGCAAGCCGGTGTCCCAGATGAACAGGGAAGACAAGATACGCGCCGTACAGTTCCTTTACGACGAAGGAGCGTTCCTGATAACAAAATCCAGCGACAGGGTATCAAAACACTTCGGGATATCGAAGTATACGCTGTATAACTATATAGATCAAAAAGATGAAGGAGAAATCGTTCCAAAGGATACGGAGCGCAACTAAGGATCCCTGTTTTGCGGTATGATTTAAGAGCCTGTAATAGCCGAACGTTTTATTAATATTGGCGTGCATCGTTAGAAAATGCACTTGTATTTCTATTATTTTTATGCTACGATTTTAGCAAAATTAGAGACAAAGATGTTCTATAAAGGATGATCTTTGTTTTTTATATTGCATATACAAGAAGAGAAAATGCAGCTAAAACCTTGGAGATTTTGAATATTCCGTACATGGAAAGGATCATAGCCAATAGCCATAATTTGTGGGATAAGAATAACCAGGTTCGAATTTCACATTTTAATAATTTTTCAGGAGGGACATAAATGAAAAAAGTATTGGTGCTTGTGCTTGCACTGCTGATGGCGGCCTTCGTGTTCGCGGGCTGCGGACAGCAATCTCAGCAAACTCCGTCGAATGCGCCCGCTCAAGGCGGGACAGGCGTTATGCCTGCTGTCGCTAAAGATGATGTAAAGGTCGGCGTTATACACATCGGAGACCCGTCCGCAGGTTCCGGTTACACCTATGCGCACGATCAGGGCATTATTAAGATGCAGCAAAGCCTCGGTCTTAAAGATGAGCAGATCGACCGCAAGATCAACGTTGACGACACGGATCCGGCCGCTATCGAGTCTGCCATGAGAGAATGCGTCGAGGAAGGCTGCCAGATAATATTCGCAACGAGCTGGGGCTATATGGATACGTGCGAAGCGCTCTCTAAAGAGTTTCCGAATGTTATCTTCTCGCACGGATCAGGCTACAAAAGCAACACCACGAACTTCAACAACTATTTCGGCCGTATCTATCAGGCGCGTTACCTCGCGGGCATAGCTGCGGGCATGAAGACGCAGTCCGGCAAGATAGGTTTTGTTGCAGCCATGGGCAAGGACAACTCCGAAGTCACCGGCGGACTTAACGCTTTCGCTATAGGCGTAAAGGAAGCGAATCCGGATGCTAAGGTTTATGTAAAAGTCACGAACAGCTGGTATGACCCGAGCGGAGAGAGCAACGCCGCTAAAGCCCTGATTTCCCAAGGCTGCGACGTTATAGGCCAGCACTGCGATACGCCCAACCCGCAGCTCGAAGCTGAAAAAGCCGGCGTATGGGGCGTGGGATACAACTCGGATATGTCGAAGGACGCTCCAAAAGCAACCATCACTTCCGTTGTCTGGGACTGGGGCGTATACTATACGGCGGCTGTTCAGGCCCTTATTGATGGAAAATGGGATAATGCGAACTACTACGGCGGCATGAAAGAGGGCATGGTCGGCATTACGGCACTGAGCGATCTCGCAGCCGACGGAACGCAGGAAGCCATTGACGCTGCAAAGGCCAAGATATTGGACGACGGCTTCAACGTATTTGACGGTGTACTTAAGACGAACGATGGTCAGACTGTCGGCGAAGAAGGCAAAACGCTGGACGACGCGACGATTACCGGCAAACTCAACTGGTATTTCGAGAATGTCGTAGCCGAATAACGAAGCCATAATTCAGATATAGTGTAAAAGCGTCAAAAAGTTTGTTCTTTTTGACGCTTTTTACTGTTAAAAAGGCTATGTGTTAGTATATAATGAATACTGTCAGTTTTATTATACCCTTGGCAAGCCCAAAGACTTGATGGGTGGTATCGGGGTCCCCTCGTCGCTTTAGCGACGGACGGCAAGCCGTGAGACTTGACGGGGTGTAAAAATCATTGCATCAAGAGACAATGAGGTGAGATATGGATTCCGTAGAAACAGCGAATACGGGCGAGCGCCTGGCAATAGAGTGCAGGGGCATTTCCAAATCTTTTGGTAAAGTACTTGCAAACGACAGCGTAGATCTCGACGTTCATTTCGGCGAGATACTGGCATTGCTTGGCGAGAACGGCTCGGGCAAGACGACGCTTATGAACATGCTTTCCGGCATATACCACCCGGATGAGGGCAGCATCTTTGTGGATGGCAGGCAGGTACATATCAATTCGCCCGCCGATTCGTTTGAACTCGGCATAGGCATGATACATCAGCATTTTAAGCTCGTGGACGTACTGAGCGCGATGGATAATATCGTTCTCGGCGTGCGGGAAAAACGTTTAAAGCCCAGACAGTTAAAAGAAAAGATATCATCGTTATGCAAAAAATTCGATCTCGAGGCCGACCCGGAAAAAAAGGTATACAATATGTCGGTAAGCGAGAAGCAGACCGTAGAGATATTAAAGATACTGTACAGGGGGGCGCGGATACTTATACTGGACGAGCCGACCGCGGTGCTGACTCCTCAGGAGACGGAAAAGCTGTTTGTCATATTAAGAAAGATGAAAGAGCAAGGCTGCGCGGTAATAATCATAACGCATAAGCTGGGTGAAGTCATGGAGATATCCGACCGTGTGACGATACTTCGCAAGGGGCGGAGCATCGGGACGGTGATAACATCCGAGACTAACGAGTTGCAGCTTACCGAGCTTATGGTCGGGCGCGCCGTAAATCTTCACATAAAGCGGCCGGAAACGGGCGGCAAGAAAAAGGTGCTCGAGGTAAAGGCTTTAAACGCGAACAAACCCGACGGCACAAGGGGTATCAAGGATGTTAATTTTGAAATGTTCACGGGGGAGATACTCGGCGTCGCGGGCATTGCGGGAAGCGGACAGAAAGAACTGTGCGAAGCGCTTACGGGGCTCACGCGCGCACAAACCGGCACGGTCAGGCTATGGGACGAGGATATACTGGGAAAGACTCCTCATGAAATACAAAAGCTGGGCATAAGGCTCGCGTTTGTGCCGGAGGACCGGCTTGGCATGGGGCTCGTCGGGTCCATGGGCATGGCGGATAACATGCTGCTTAAAACATATAACGAAGGCAAGTCCCTTTTTGTAGACCGGAGGCCCGCGAGGGAACTTGCCGAAAGGCTCATCAAAAAGCTGGAGGTGCAGACGCCTTCCATAGACTTTCCTGTACGCCGCCTGTCGGGAGGCAACGTTCAGAAAGTGCTCATAGGGCGGGAGATAGAATCCAATCCGGTTATACTTATCACGGCGTATCCCGTACGCGGCCTGGATATCAACTCATCATATACGATATACGATCTGTTGAACGCTCAAAAGGAGAAGGGCGTCTCTGTTCTGTTCGTCGGCGAGGATCTCGACGTACTAATGGAGCTTGCTGACAGGATAATGGTGCTTTGCCACGGAGAGGTAACCGGCATAGTAGATCCGCGCAGCGTTACAAAAGAACAGATCGGTCTTTTGATGACAGGAACTTCTTTTGAGGAGGTATCAGGCCATGCCAACTAAAAAGCTCAAATCAAAAGAACCGTTTGTGTATGTAGAAAAACGCAACGAACTCGGGCCGAGGCAGTCGCTGCTGCTGCGCCTTGGTTCGGTCGTGCTTGCGCTCATCGCAGGCGGCCTCTTTATGCTTGCCAGTGGCTATAACCCTTTTGAATTGTACGGAACTATAGTTTCAGGCGCTTTCAGAAGCGACATGGCCTTCAATGCGACTATCAAAATAATGATACCGCTTCTTATATCGTCACTCGGCGTAACGCTCGCATTTAAAATGAGGTTCTGGAATATCGGCGGCGAGGGACAGATAATAATGGGCGCGGTATTCGCCTCTTACTTTGCGCTGTTTTGCGGCAACCTGCCCCACGCTTTGCTCATGCTCGTTATGTTTATTGCGGGCGCCATAGGCGGCGGGCTGTGGGGGATTATACCCGCGTTTTTCAAGGTGAAGTTTGGCACGAATGAAACGCTTCTGACGCTGATGCTGAATTACATAGCGCTCAATATCATAGTGCTGCTGCGCGACGGCCCGTGGGCCGACCCGACTTCTCAGGGGTTCCCGAAGATCTCGCGGTTTATAGACAACGCGCAGCTGGATAAACTTTTCGGGATACAGATAGGCTGGCTTATAGGGCTCGTGCTTGTTGTGGTCGTGTTTGTCTATTTGAAATATACAAAACAAGGCTATGAGATAAGCGTGGTGGGCGAGAGCAAATCCACCGCGACATACGCGGGCATAAACGTAAAGAAGGTCGTGCTGCGCACGATGTTCATAAGCGGCGCCATAGCGGGCATAGCGGGCATGGTGCAGTCTTCGGGCTCGGACTACACGCTGGCGACGGCAGTAGCGGGCGGCGTAGGCTTTACGGCTATAATAGTTGTATGGCTTGCACACCTTAATCCCGTAGGCATACTCGTTATATCGTTCCTTTTCAGCGTGCTTGAGAAGGGCTCAAGCGTCATGCAGTCCACGTACGGCATATCCACGTATTCGGCAAACGTTATTCAGGGCATAATACTGTTTTTCGTGCTTGCCTGCGAGTTCTTCATATTCTATAAGTTTTCATTCAGAAGCAAAGGTGGTAGAAAAGTATGAACATCGTCGATTTTCTTGCCAATTCAATGCTGGCGGGCACGCCGCTGTTGTTTGGAATTCTGGGTGAAATATCCAACGAACGCGTGGGGCATCTTAACCTAGGCGTAGAGGGCATGATGGCGCTGGGCGCCTGCTCCGGCTTTATGATAGGCCTTGTGTCCGGCAATGTTGTGCTGGCGCTTATCGCGGCATTTGCCGCGGGCGCTCTCGGGGCTCTCATTTACGGCGTAATCACCATCACTTTCATGGCCGATCAGACAGTTACCGGCTTAACGCTAACTATATTCGGAGTCGGCGTTTCAAATTTTGTAGGCGAGCTTATGCTCAGCAACTCCACTGAAAAAGTATTGAAGCTGGGCGAAACTATAAATGCGCAGATCGCGAATATAAATATTCCGGGCGTAAGCGACATACCCGTCGCCGGGCCGCTTTTATTCTCATATAATATGTTCGTATATCTGGGCGTTGTGATAGCCATAGTTTTGTCTTTTTATTTCAGCCGTACTACGACCGGCCTGCACGCGCGCGTTATCGGTGAGAACCCAGCAGCGGCGGACGCTGCGGGCATCAACGTTAAAAAGTTAAAGTACATACACGTGCTGCTGGGCGGCGGCATATGCGGCATAGGCGGAGCGTACGCTTCGATGATAACGAACGGCGGCGTCTGGCTGCCGGACAGCGTCAACGGACAGGGCTGGGTAGCTGTAGCGCTCGTCATATTCGCCAGCTGGAAGCCGGCAAAGGCAATACTCAGCGCATTTGTGTTCGGCGCGTGCTCGGTGCTCAAGTTCTACATACCGAAATCGCTTTTTCCCTTGCCCAACGCGATATACGATATGCTGCCCTTTATTGTTACTGCATTGGTGCTGATAATCAGCTCGGTGCGCCGGTATAAGGAAAACCAGCAGCCCGCTAGCTGCGGCCAGAACTATTTCCGCGAGGAACGGTAAGGCTAACTTTAATATAAGTCTAAAGGGAGGCAGACCGTAGTGGTTTGTCTCTTTATATTTGGCGGTATATAAGGGTTTATAAAATCCAATAGTTTTGTTGGCGGATTATCGGCTTATAACAGAAAAACACAGGGTAGCCGCAGTTGATAGCCTCCCTGTGCTTATTATAGTAAGAAAATTACCAGCCCGATAATACCATGAAATAGCCATCATGAGATTACGCCAAGGTTTTTTATAATTTCGTTATAGCGCAAAGTTGCCAGCGTACTCGGTTTGCCTTTTTTACAGAAGGAAAGCCCGGCGAGTTTTGGAACAACGCGCTCAACAACAATCTGCCCATCTGCCATTTTTGATTTCAGCGCTTCCAGGGCTTCCAAAAACCGCTTGTCCTCCTTTGCCCGGTCGTAGAACGACAAAACGTAGACGTAAATAAAGAGGTTGTAGTTATAGAAAGGGTATTCTACCTGCATAAACAATTTACCGATTCCATAGTGGCACGGGCCTATAGGCTTCTTTATAGTCCAATGCTCCAGCAAAAAATCCACAGCCTTGTCAAGCGCCGGTTCGTTGTTGAGATAATTGCTGAAGCGGAACGCATTCAATGCTATAAGTGTTGGAAAGGGATTTGAAAACTCTGTTTCCGGACCCCGGCCAAAAAAGAACTTGTTGCAGCGCCATCCTCCGTCTATATGCTGTATGTCAAAAAGATGCTCGAAGGTTTTTTGCAACCTTAAATCGGAAGCATATCCCATACAGCACAATACATTGGCAGCGTGGATGGTATGGCATGGGTAAACAGACCCTTGCGGGTATACTTTAAATCTTCCGTCCTCTTTCCAGACGCTGAATATCAGGCGGGCGCATTCTTTAAGTAAAGGCTCTGAGGGTTCCATACCCAATTCCAGCAGGTAAAGCACGCTGTTCAGAGTGGAGAAAGGAGATCCTTTTATTAAACGTTTGTCGGGAGTGGTCCAGTAGTCGGCGCCATTGTCATACCTGTGTGACAATACCGCTTCAACATCCGATAAATATTGCTTATCTACAGCCAATGTTTATACCTCGTATCTTACGTCAGCTCTACTGCGAGAGAAAATCGCGGAGCAGCGCAAGGCATACCCGCCTGCGGTATTCGGCGGTAGAGCGCTGGTCGTCTATAGGCGTTATATACGGCTCGTACATATCCGCTATATTATCTTTCATGTCCCGGATTTCGTCGGGCGTTTTGTGGACGAGCGCCGATTCGATTTCCGGCCTGCGCACTATGGTGGGAGCGACGGAGCCGAAAGCTATTGGCATAGCAGTGACAACGCCGTTTTCAACGCGCATTGCCGCCGCGAACGACGCTTTGGATATCGCTACAGCGCGCCGAGCGCCGACTTTTTTGTAGTATGTGCGCGTAAATTCCGCTTTGGGTATAATTATGCTTTCGAGAAGCTCGTTGGGCTTAAGGTCTATTCTGCGCACGCCCTGTATAAACGACGAGATAGGCAATTCGCGTTTCCCATCGACGGACGCAAGTAAGACTCGCGCATCCAGCATATATAGTACGGGAAGCGTGTCTCCGGCGGGCGACGCGTTGCATATGTTGCCTCCCAGCGTGCCCGTGTTGCGTATGGCGGGGGAGGCGACCTCAATAATTGCCTCCCGTATGACATCTGGTATCGCGTCTGATTCTAAAAGCTGCGAGTACGTACAGCACGCGCCGATTTTAATATCTTCCTGCGTATTTATTATCTCGCGCAGCGAGGGTATATAGTTAAGAAACAATAGCGGAGTATCGTCGCGGCGGTTTACCATCCAGTCCGTGCCGCCCGCATAAGGAACGAGCGAAGGATGTTCGGCTTTCGCGGCGAGCGCTTCCTCCAGCGTTTTGGGATAATACGAGCCTACCATAAATCACTCTCCTCGCTTGCCGCGCGTATAGCTTCGACTATCATGTTATACCCCGTGCACCGGCAAAGGTTACCCGAGATAGCCTCTCTTATCTGCTGCTCAGTAGGATGAGCATTGCGTGAAAGCAGCGCCTCGGCCGCCATGACCATGCCCGGAGTGCAGTATCCGCACTGCACCGCGCCGGCCTCCGCGAACGCTTTTTCGAGTGCCGCATAGCGTTTTGTTTCTCTGAATCCTTCTATAGTAACGACTTCGGCGCCGCGTATGCTGCCCAATGCTGCAAGGCAGGAGTTGACAAGCCGGCCGTCCAGCAGTACGCTGCACGCGCCGCACTCGCCTTCGCCGCATCCTTCTTTAGGCCCTGTGAGCCCAAACTCGTTGCGCAGTATATCGAGCAGACGCGCAGACGGGTCGCAGTCCACGAAGACAGGATGGCCGTTAAGCGTAAATTCTATCATTTCATAGCCTCCATGAGCTTCTCGGGCGTCAGGGGAATGCAGTTAGTATGCGCGCCGGTCGCATGCTCCATCGCGGCGGTATACGCGGCTGCCGCGCCGACAAGCGTCAGCTCGCCCGCGCCCTTAGCGCCGAACGGGCCGTTGCGGTAAGGGTTCTCCATCATTACCGTCTCAAAATGCACGGTATCCATAGCCGTAGGTATTATATAATCCGTCAGGCTGCTCTGAAGCACTTTGCCGTTTGCTGACTCCATCTTTTCTATCGAGGCGTAACCCAAGCCCTGCAGCATGCCGCCCTCTATCTGCCCCTGCATGACGGTTTTGTCTATGGGCGTGCCCACGTCGAATACGCCCCACGCGCCCAGTACTGTTGTGGATGCGAGCATCGTATCTACTTCCACCTCTACGACGTTTACGCCCCACGCGAACGTCGGGTAAGCGTCGCCCGAGAATGTCTCAATGTCCCAGGGGATGAGGTCGGGATGAACGTAGCGCTCTTCTATGAGCTGCTTTTGGCCGCTCTTCCACTCGGCTTTAAGCCTCATCGCCGCCTTTTCAACGAGCCGCCCAACGACCATTACAGAGCGTGAAGCGACTGTAGGCCCAGAGTTAGGCACCCTGCTTGTGTCCGGGTTTTTATATATTACTTTATCCAGCGGCAATTGGAGAGCCTGCGCGGCTATCTTGCTGAACGTCGTCCTTATTCCCTGACCCATTTCGGCGCTGCTCACCAATATCTCTACCGTGTCGTCCTCATGCTTTAAAAGATGTATGACCGATTTGATGTAATCGCGCTCAACAGACCCGGTAAAACCGCAGCCGTGCAAAAACAGCGATATGCCGACGCCGCGGCGGTAACGTCCGATCTGGTTTTCATACGCTTTATATTTGTGCGTATAGCCGGAAATCTCGTCAGCCTTGGCTATCATCTGCTCCAATATAATGGGGTCGTGAAATCTGCCGCCCGTGGGCGTAGGGTCGCCCATGCGAACGAGGTATCTGCGTTTAAATTCCAGTGGGTCGGCATTCAGCTTCTTTGCCAGATGATTCATATGCGTTTCTATAGCGAAAAAGCTCTGCGGAGCGCCGAAACCGCGAAAAGCGCCGGTAGGTACGGTATTTGTAATAACCGCGCGGCCCTTTACGGACAGGTTGGGTATATTGTATACGCCCGTTGCGCAGATAAGCGAGCGCTGAAGCACAACGGTTGAAAGCCCGTCATACGCGCCGCCGTCTAGCGTGCTGTCTATTTTTATACCTGTTATCTCTCCGCTGCTGTTTAACGCCGTTGAAATGGATATTCTTGAAGGGTGCCGTTTTGTAGTAACGGCCATGTCTTCCCGGCGCTTGTGTATGATGCGCACGGGCTTGCCGGTTTTGTATGAAGCGACCGCCGCCTGGCAGCCAATAAGAGAGGGGTAATCCTCCTTGCCGCCGAAGCCGCCGCCCGTGGTAGTCTGCACGACGCGAACCTTTTCGGCAGGGAATCCGAACGCGTGCATGACTGCGGCGTGCACATAATAAGGGCACTGCATCGAGCCGTAAACAGTTACCGTTTCTCCGTCGTACACGCCTATAACGCCGTTCGGCTCTATATAAGCCTGTTCCTGATAGCCGGATTCGTATGTCTCCGTAAATACCTCGGACGCCTCTGTAAAAGCCTTGCCAACGTCTCCGCGGCAAAAGCCGTATTCGTTTATTATATCTTTGGACTGTTCAATGGTAAGTACGGCGTCGAGCTCTGTATAATCTGCGCTTATCTGCTCTATATAAGAATATACCTTCTCTTCATCCGGCCCGACGATCATAAGTATGGGCTGGCCGATATACGTAACGGTTTGCTCCGCGAATATAGGCTGCTCGCAGGTGACGACCTTAAGCTCGTTTGCGCCGGGCACGTCCCTGTAGTCTATTACCGTATAACCCTCGTCCATTTGAGGAAGCGTTATTTTGTTTATGCGGGCGTGAGGCTTTGCCGAACGGAAAAACGCGGCGCAGAGAGCGTTTTCTATACGCATGTCCGCAATGTATACCGCGCGGCCGCTCATCTTTTCACAATGATCCACCTTTATTACGGGCTTGCATATGCTTTGTCCGCCTGTATATTCACAGAACCTGCTTGCGCTTTGCATAGCTCACTTCCTTTTGAAGATGCGGGGTGCGCATCCGGCGATTAGAATAATGTCTGCCGGGTTAAACCGACCTTTTGAATGGCATTGTCACATAAGTTTGCGGTTATCGTATAAACGTATATTTTTTAGTCTAATATAGGATATGTTATTTATTTGAGGGTATCACGGCTTACAAAAAAAATCAAGGTTAAAGACTTTTTTTTAGGGGGCGTGGTATTATCACTTGTTTATCTTTGGCATTAATAGTATTATTATATATCTGCAGTAATATTCGAAAAGAGATCGAAGCATGACCGGAGATTTCGTTTTAAAAGGCAATATTGTACATGCGATAAACTTAGGTGAGCTTTCCGTTGCGGAGAACGGTTATCTGGTTGTACGGGACGGCAAAGTCAAAGAGATACTGCGCGAATACGGCGGAACCGTAACGGATTACGGCAACAGCCTTATCGTGCCCGGCCTTTGCGATATGCACGTGCACGCGCCTCAGTTCGCAATGGCCGGTTTCGGACTGGACATGGAACTCCTGCAATGGCTCAAGACCTACGCGTTTCCTGAGGAAAGCAAATATAACGACTTAAGCTACGCAGAGTACGTCTACAGGGCGTTTGCAAAAGCGCTTGTCGAGGCGGGGACTACCCGCGCCTGCGTTTACGGCACGATACATACGGATACCGTATTGATGCTTATGGATATACTGGAGAACGCGGGCATTTCGGCATACGTCGGCAAGGTGAATATGGACAGGAACGCGCCCGCGCCGCTTTGCGAGGATACAAGTCAGTCAATAGATGAAACAAAACGCTGGCTTCGGGCATGCAAAGGCAGGTCTGATCACGTAAAGCCCATACTTACGCCGCGTTTTCTTCCCGCGTGCTCGGGGGCTTTGCTCAAATCCCTGGGGGATATAGCGACAGAGCGCGGTCTGCCGGTACAGTCGCATCTGTCGGAAAACTTAAGCGAAGTCGAATGGGTAAAGCAGCTTGAGCCTGACGCGGCGTCTTACGGGCATGCATATGAGAAGTATGGGCTTTTCGGCAAAGATGTATTGACGATAATGGCCCATTGCGTGTACAGCACGGAGGAGGAAAAAACGCTGATGGCAAGAAACGGCGTATGGATGGCGCACTGCCCTGATTCCAATTCCAATCTCGCGAGCGGCATGGCCAATTTAAGAGGCATGCTGGACGCGGGTGTGCCTGTGACGCTGGGCTCGGACGTTGCGGGAGGCAGCACGCTTTCCATGTTGGACGTAGCAGCAAAGGCTATAAGAGTCTCAAAGCTGCGTCAATCAACAAGGGGAGGGAAGAGCCTTACCGTGCCTGAAGCGTTTTACCTCGCTACGTCGGCGGGCGCTGTGTTCTTCGGCGAAAAGCCGGGCTTCCAGGCGGGGTGTCCGCTGCACGCCGTGGTCATAGACGACGCGCATATGATAAACACGCCGCTGCTCAGCGTTGCCGAGCGGCTGGAGAGGGCTGTATATCTGTCACGGAATATAAAAATAGAAGCGGTATACGCGGAAGGCAGAAAGATACTATAGTTTCATACCTATACTGATTTTCGGCGTGAAGGCTTTTAAAAAACTGCGGTGTGATCATACACATCGCCTTTTTATAATAGTTTGACGGCAGGCTGGTTTATACAACAGCGGCTCGCCCTTATAGCGTCGTTTCGCGCAGTATGACGGAAGGCTTTAATGTGACTCTTGAACTGCGGCGCGGCTTTTTGTTGATGATATCCATAAGAAGCTGAACGCCCGAAGCGCCTATTTCTTCCGCGGGCTGCTTTACGGTGCTCAGCCGAGGGCGAAGCATGGACGCGAACGGGTGGTCGTCGTAGCCGATGACCGCAAGCTGCTTCGGCACGGATATGCCGTAAGCCTGCGCCGCGTTGAGCACGCCGAAAGCGGTGTTGTCATCCGCGGCGAATACCGCGTCGGGAAGACTGCCGCTCGTTACCCAATTCTGCACAGCTCCGAATCCGCAGGCGACCGTAAAATCGCCTTTGATTATCAGGTTGTCGCCGGGCTCAATACCGCTGTCACGCACCGCCTTAATATAGCCGCGCATTCTCTCTTGGCTGCTCTCAAACTGTTCCGCGCCGGAAATGTGAGCGACGTTTCGCGCGCCTGCTTTTATAAGGCTCATCGTGGCTTCATACCCGCCGGTGAAGTTGTCCACCGAAACGGTGGGCGCCTGAAGGTTGACCTCGTGCTGGTCAAGCAGTACGACGGGTATGTTGCGTTTTTTAAGCTCGAAAAAATAATCCGGATTATATACCGGCGTGAGCACTATGACGCCGTCCACGCGGCCTTCCATCACGAGGGAGGCATATACGCTTTCGGAGAAATCGGCGTCGCTCGCGGCAGAGACGACTACCATAAACATTTCGCAGTCTTTCAAAGCCTTCTCCACCGAAGACATGACCTGAATGATAAAAGCGTCGGTTAAATGCGGAACGACGAGGGCTATCATGCCTGTCTTTCCGCTGGAAAGAGACCTCGCTGCCGCGTTAGGCCTGTAGTCAAGCTCCTTTATTGCTTCTTCAACCTTTATTCTGTTGCTTTGCCTTACGCTCGGGTTGTTGTTAAGAACCCTTGATACCGTTACGACCGAAAGTCCGGTCTTTTTCGCGATATCATAAATATTTACTGCCATGAAACGCTCCCCGCCGACGAGCCGGTATTAGTTTATCCGCCCCAAAAAGCCGTGAAATTTCCCGGGGCGGCTGTTTCCCCATTATACCCTACTATTGCGCGTTGTTCAAACACCGGCTCGCCGTAGAGCTGGTTTATACTTCCAGTCTTCTTGCTTCAAGTTCCTTCAATATCTGCGCGTAGCGCTTTTCGGACAGGTCATAGAACAGCATGATAACGGCCATGAGCACAAGCCCAATTGCCGGAGCCCATGAAAGCATCATGTTCATGGCGTCCAGCGCGGAAGCGTTCTGCACGGCGTTCGCGACATACCCCGACCACTCCAGCCAGTAACCGGGTATTGCCCCTCCCAAAGCGCCGGAAAGCAGCGTCGCGAACGTACCCATAGAGAATATAATGCTTTCGGAGCGCTTGCCTGTCTTCCATTCCCCGTATTCGACAGTATCGGCCTGCATGGAGAGCGTCATTACCATCATTACGCCTATGCCTACCATGGAGAGCGCGTTGAACGCGAACACGAGCCAGCCCTGTACAAAATATATTGCTGCGCTGAACACGGCGCCGAATATGCCGCCTGCAATAACGGTTTTTTTCTTGCCGAATTTTCTGGAGATAGGCGGCGTAAGCATCATTGCCGCAACCATCGGGATGAGCCCCACGCCCACAAAGATGGAAACGAGGTCTTTGTTGCCGACGATATAATCGAAATAATAGACCCCAATGGTCTGCTTGATGGCAATAGCGATGCCGGAGGTAAGCGTTACGAGCAGCACCAGTATAAGGGGCTTGTTTTTTACCACCAGATTGAGGGAATCCCTGAATTTCTCGTTCCGCTTGGGAACCGCCTTTATGCGCTCTTTCGTCTTGACGGCTGCAATTACCGCGCCTCCGGCGCATATCGCGCCGAATATCAGGGCGGTGAAGAAGAATCCGTTTGAATCGTTGCCGCCGCCCAGCAGCGACACAAGCGGTATTGTTACCACATAGGCGATAAGGGATCCTATTGTGGCCGTTATCTTAGGCCAGGATACGATACGTGTCCTCTCGCCAGGGTCGTCCGTCATAGAAGGCGCCATCGCCCAGTACGGTATGTCCATAAAGCTGTAAACAGAGCTCCATAGCAGATACGTGACGAAAGCGTATACGATTTTGCCTGTCGAATCAAGACCCGGGTTGATGAAGCAAAGAACGGTGGCCACGCCTATGAGCACGCCGCCGACGAGTATGAACGGACGGTATTTGCCCGATTTCAAACGCGCGCGGTCTATGATAAAGCCAGTAAGCGGATCGTTTACGGCGTCCCATATACGCGCGGTAAGGAAAAGCGTTGCGACAACGGCGGGCCCTATACCTACGGAGTCTGTTAAAAAGTTCATTAAGTACGTCATCATCAGCCCGTACGCGAAATTCTGCCCGAACGCTCCCATGCTGTATGCAAATTTCTCAGAGCCAGAGACCTTTTCCATATTGCCCCTCCTATAAAAAAATCATTGCAGCCAGACGAGGTAAAAGTATAACCGGTGTAAAGTGAATACTAAAATGTGTATATATTATACGAATAAATAAAGCATAAGTCAACATATATATAATCGTAAATTAAACCGGTTAAATTGACACTTTGTATATTATATGATAGTATTACGGCATAAAATGCTAACGGAGGACGCTTTTATGGATATGCGTGATATACTGCCTTTGCCGGATCTTGAGCGTTGCAGCAGCCTTCTTTGCATACAGCCGCATCCGGACGACAACGAAGTGGGCGCGGGAGCCACAATAGCAAAGCTTGCGGCGAATGGATGCAAAGTCGCGTATCTGACGGTAACGGACGGCTCTATTGGCAGCACGGACGCTTCGGCCAGCCCGGAGGCGACAGCGGCGATACGAAAGAACGAGGCTAAGGCGTCGGCGTCTTATCTTGGAGTCTCGGAATGTATATTCCTTGATATTCCCGATGGAAGCTACTCCGGCGAAAAGCAGCTGTGCAGGAGTATCGTAAGCGTTATACGCAAGCTAAAGCCGGAAATTGTATTGGCGCCCGATCCGTTCCTGCCGTACGAAGCGCATCCGGACCACCGCAGAGTTGGCATGGCTGCCGCCGAAGCGTGCCTTTTCAGCCCGTTCCCCGGCTTCAAGACAGGGGCGGACGAAGACGCAGCAGCCTGGGCCGTAGGCGGCATCGCGTTTCACAGCACGGCATACCCCAATACATTTATCGGCGTGGACGCTACGTGGGACATGAAGCTGAAGGCTCTCTCCATGCATGAAAGCCAGTTCTCCAAAGATATGCTCGAGAGGCTCGGCATGTATTTTAGTTTCAAGGCTGCGCGGTACGCGATGGGACTGTCCTGCGAAAAGGCGGAAGCGTTCAAGGTGTTAAGCGGCGACCATCTGCATATGAATGTCGATACGATTAATCTGTAAAGGAAGTGCGTAATGAAACTTACGGTTATAGGCGGCGGCAGCAGCTATACGCCTGAGCTGGCAGACGGCATAATCAAAAACTACACAACGTTCCCCGTAACGGAGCTTGCGCTTTTGGATATAGAGGAAGGCCGGGAAAAGGCGGAAGTAATTTGCTCGCTTTTAAAGCGTATGTTTAAAAGGGCGGGACTGACAATCAACGTAAGTGTTTCGCTCGACAGACGACGCGCGCTGCATGGTACAGACTTCGTTATATCCCAGTTCAGGGTCGGGGGGCTTGCCGCCCGCTCGAATGACGAAAAGATACCCTTAAAGTACGGCGTCATCGGGCAGGAGACGACGGGGCCGGGCGGGTTTGCGAACGCCCTCCGTACGATCCCCGAAGCGCTCGGTTTGTGCCGCGACATGCAAGACGTATGCCCCGACGCTTGGCTCATAAACTTTACGAACCCGTCCGGTATAATCACAGAAGCGATAAACTCTCATACGGACGTTAAATGCATAGGCCTGTGCAACGTCCCTGTTAACATGGAACGCGAGATATGCAAAGCGCTTAATACGGATAAATCGCGAGTGTGTTGCATGTTTGCCGGGCTCAATCACTTAAGCTTCATAGGAAAGCTTTTCGTGGACGGACAGGACGTGCTTCTCTCCGAGGGTCTGCCGCGCATAGGGGAAAGCGTCGTCAAAAACATCGCCGGCCCCGATATACCGGCGGACATCATCGACGCGTTTCACCTTATCCCGTCGCCGTATTTAAGGTACTATTATCTTGAGCGCGACATGCTCGGCGAAGAAATGGAAAAATACAAGCAGACGGGGAAAACGCGGGCCGACGAGGTGATGGAAACGGAGGCGGTACTATTTGAAAAATACCGCGACGAAGCGCTGGCTGAAAAGCCGGAGGAGCTCTCGAAGCGCGGAGGCTCGCTGTATTCGGAAGCCGCCGTCGAGCTGATGAACAGCATCTGGAACGACAGAGGGGAAATGCACGTGGTGAACACGCTAAACTGCGGCGCTGTAACGGACCTGCCGTTTGACGCGGTAGTAGAGACTAACTGCGTTATAGGCAGGCACGGAGCGACTCCGCTTGTTTACGGGCCGCTTCCGCAGCAGATAAGCGGGCTCGTGCATCATATGAAGGCGTACGAAAGGTTAACAATAGAAGCTGCCGTAAGCGGCGACGCAAAAAAGGCGGTAACAGCACTTACAAACAACCCGCTCGTGCGCGATGTAAAACTCGCAAAAGCGTTGTTTGAGGATATACTGTCGGCGAATAAGGATTATTTGGGCGCGTTTATACGGGGGCCCCAAAAAGCCTGAAGCTTTATGGAGCAAAAATGAAAGCTGGTGCGATATGAAATACATAGCGGGAGTGGACGGAGGCGCGTCAAAAACGCTTTGCGTCATAGGCGACGAACAGGGACGTATACTTTCTAAGGGGATATCATCCGGCTCGAGCTATCACGTAGTCGGTTTGGACGCAGCAAAGAATGCCGTTGAAATCGCTATTGGCGACGCATCGGGAGCACTTGGGATAAACAAGGAAGATATAAGCTATACCGTGCTCGGCATGGCGAGCGCCGACCTTGAGTCCGACTTTGATGCGCTGGGTAAAGCGTTCGGGACCATACTGCCGCCCGGGAGCTTCAAGATACTTAACGACACCTGGATAGGCCTGCGCGCGGGTATACCCGATAATTGGGGCGTTGTATCCATATGCGGCACGGGCGGCGCGTGCGCGGGAAGGAACAATGCGGGCGAAGAGGTCAGGCTCTTAAACCTAAGCTATGAACTTGGAAACTGCGGCGGCGGCACGGATATCGCGCGCATGGCTCTGCACTACGCGTTCCGTTCCAAAGAAAAGACAGGGACCGCTACCGCGCTTGAGCGAGAGATACCAAAAGTCATGGGGCGCAAGAGCCTTGACGACTTAATTCAAACAGCGATCACCATGGACGTGAACCCCGAGGACATATACGAGATACCGGTGCTCGTGGGCGCACTCGCGTGCGAGGGAGACGCAGTCTGCCAAGATATATTCATCCATATCGGCCACGAGATGGGGGAGATAGCGTCGGGCGTAATAAGGAGGCTGGGCATGGGGGCAGAACGGTTTGCCGTGACGCTCATAGGCAGCGTGTTCAAATCGGATTGTCCGCTGCTGCTTGACGAGTACACGACGACGGTACACCGGGCCGCGCCGTTTGCCGATATTTCCGTAGCAAACGAGCCGCCCGCATGCGGTGCTTATTACCTCGCGCTTGAAGAATACGCGCGGTTAACGTAACGTGTCGAAAGTCCAGTTGTTAGCGGCGGCGCGCTCAGCCAAAAAGATATCGGCTATATGAATAGTACTTGAATACCCCTTTGCATGGTAACGGAGGGGGTATTTTTATCACTCCGGCAAGTCGTGAGGCTTGATGGAGCGATAAAATTAGGTAATGTTTTCTCAAGCATTGTTGGCCTGCATAATATTTTTTGGCACTGCTGTATCCCGTAAGCCTGCCGCTTCTTGTTTTTATAATGTTTTCGCTTTGCCAGTACATTGTTTGCAGTGTTGTTTCCGGCGTCATACAGAAGCGCATCATACAGCTGTTCTATACAGAAAGTGAAGAGGGCTCATCAAGGCCATAACATTTTCGTGCGTTGCAAAAAGGTTTTTTATTATACTATGAAGAATTAATAAAATATTGTAAGAAAATCGTAAAAAAGGGCATATAGAATTGGAATAGACAGTGGTACACTATGTATGGGCACAGCTTTATATCACTTTTTCACGTTAACAAAACATCAGATTGTCGATTTGGAGGATAACAGGCATGCGGCAAAACGAAAAATGTATCAACATCAATGAAACATATCTTGGCATTGAATTGGGCTCAACCCGCATAAAGGCTGTGCTGATTGGCAAGGAGCATAAGCCGGTTGCGTCCGGCAGCCACACATGGGAGAACCGTCTCGAAAACGGCCTGTGGACATACTCCCTTGAAGATATCTGGGAAGGAATCCGCGGCTGCTACGCAAACCTTGTTAAGGACGTGTATGAAAAATACGGCGTAATGCTAAAGACCGTGGGTGCGTTAGGCATATCTGCAATGATGCACGGGTATATGGCATTTGACAGCGACGGCCGGCTGCTTGTGCCTTTCCGCACATGGCGCAATACGAATACGGAGGAGGCTGCCGGGCTGCTGACTGAAAAGTTCGGTTTCAACATACCGCAGCGCTGGAGCATATCGCACCTGTATCAGGTTATACTGAACGGCGAGAAGCACGTAAGCGAGGTTGATTATCTTACCACGCTCTCGGGCTATATACACTGGCAGCTTACAGGGGAAAGGGTGCTCGGCGTGGGCGACGCGTCAGGCATGTTCCCTATAGACGATGCAACAAGACAATATGACGCAAATATGATTGAGCAGTTTGACGCGCTGGTTGCGGACAGAGGTTTCAATTGGAAAGTTTCGGATATATTGCCGAAGGTGCTGTCCGCCGGTGAAAGCGCCGGGGTACTCACCCGGGAAGGCGCAAAGCTGCTCGACCCGTCAGGCACGCTGCAGGCGGGAATACCGATGTGCCCTCCCGAGGGCGACGCGGGCACGGGAATGGTCGCGACTAACAGCGTGCGCTCCCGTACAGGTAACGTCAGCGCGGGCACGAGCGTGTTTCTGATGGCGGTGCTCGAAAAGCCGCTGTCAAAAGTATATCAGGAGATAGACATGGTCACCACGCCGTCCGGAGAACCTGTGGCGATGGTACACTGCAACAACTTCCTCGGAGATATTGACGCATGGGTAAGGCTGCTCGGCGACGCCGCCAAGGCGCTGGGAGCCGAATTTGATACGAACAAACTTTACGGCACGCTTTATAGTCTCGCTCTTGAAGGCGATGCCGACTGCGGCGGCCTTATAAGCTTTAACTACCTCTCCGGCGAACCTATAACACGGCTTGTTACCGGGCGGCCGCTGTTCATGCGCGCGCCGGACTCAAAGCTCGACCTGCCCAATTTTATGCGGGCTCAGCTTTATTCCGCCTGCGCCACGCTGAAGATAGGCATGGAAATACTGTTTGAGGAACGCGTCAAGCTCGATTCTATTACCGGCCACGGTGGCTTTTTCAAGGTGCCCGAGGTAGGCCAGCGCGTAATGGCCGCGGCGCTTGGCGCTCCGGTAACAGTTATGGCGACCGCCAGTGAAGGCGGGCCGTGGGGCATAGCGATACTTGCGGCGTATATGAAGAACAAACAGGGGGAATCGCTTGCCGATTATCTTTCAAACAGTGTGTTCGGCGGCGCCGAATGCGTGACATTAGAGCCGGGTGAATCCGACAAAGCGGGATATGCAAAGTTTATTGAGCGGTATAAAGCGGACCTTGCCGTTGAACGGATTGCGGCTGAGGTATCGAGTGTTTAAATAGCGCGTCAGCAAAGAATGGAGGGGACGAGCCATGGCATATAAGTTCTGGTTTATAGTCGGAAGTCAGCATCTGTACGGCCCGGAGGTGCTCAGGGAAGCAGCCGGGCATGCAGAGATGATGGCAAAGGGATTCAACGCTGATAACAGCATACCGTTTGAAATGCTGTTTAAAGGCGTCGTCACCACGCCTGATGAGATAAAGGACGCCTGCATAGCCGCGAACGGCGATGCGGAGTGCGCAGGCGTTATTACGTGGATGCACACGTTCTCGCCAAGCAAGATGTGGATAGGGGGGTTAACGGTACTCGATAAGCCGTATCTGCATCTCAATACTCAGTTTAACAGAGATATTCCATTCGATACCATAGACATGAATTTTATGAACACAAACCAATCGGCGCACGGCGACAGGGAACATGGTTTCATAACCGCAAGGCTGCGCATGAAGAGGAAGGTCATCTGCGGATTCTGGGAAGACGAAATGTTCCGAAGCCGCATCGGGGGCTGGATGAGGAGTGCTGTGGGAGCGATGTTCAGCAGGAGCCTTAAGGTAATGCGCCTCGGCGACAACATGAGGTATGTCGCCGTTACCGAAGGCGACAAAGTGCAGGCCGAGAAGGACTTAGGATGGAGCGTAAATACGTACGGCGTGGGCGGGCTCGCGGAAAACGTCGGTGCGGTAACAGAACATGAAATTTCTCAAAAGGTTGATGAATATAAGGCAAAATACGAGTTTAATACGGAAAACACAGATGCCGTCCGGTACCAGGCGAGGCTTGAGATAGCTATAGAAAACATGCTCGCTGAAGGCGGATTCGGCGCGTATACCGACACGTTTGAGGATCTTTACGGCCTTGAGCAGCTTCCCGGCCTCGCGTCGCAGAACCTTATGGCCAAAGGATACGGCTTCGGAGCGGAAGGAGACTGGAAGACCGCGGCCTTGGGCTCCATTATGGGTGTGATGTCCCAGGGGCTTGGCAAGGGCTTTTCGTTCATAGAGGACTATACATACCACTTTGAGCGGGGCAGCGAGGCGGTGCTGGGCGCGCATATGCTGGAGGTATCGCCCGCGATCGCGGACGGCAGGCCAAAGATAGAGGTGCAACCGCTCGGCATAGGCGGAAAAGGCGACCCCGCGCGGCTTGTCTTTAAAGGCAAAGAGGGCGGAGCGATACTTGCCACTATAGTCGACATGGGCGGGCGGTTCAGGATGATAGCTCATGATATACAGGCAATAAAGCCGATGAAAGACATGCCTAACCTGCCCGTGGCGAGCGTAATGTGGCGGCCCGCGCCCGATATGATAACGGGCAACGAGGCATGGATACTATGCGGAGGCATGCACCACAGCATGATATCGTATGACCTTACGGCCGAGCATATGCGTGATTTCGCGGAGATTATGGGCATAGAGTTCATACATATAAACAAGCATACAACTATACCGGAACTGCGAGACATGCTCGCTCTGGGTGATATAGTCTGGGGAAGATAGGGTGAAAATATGCTGGAGAACGTTAAGAAGGAAGTGCTGCGGGCAAACCTTGAACTTGTAAATCGCGGCTTAGTGTTGTTTACATGGGGCAATGTGAGCGTACTCGACGAGGAAACGGGGCTCGTTGTAATAAAGCCGAGCGGCGTGGCGTATGAAAAAATGACCGAAAAGGACATGGTAGTGGTCGGCCTAGACGGCAGGGTAGTGGAGGGAACGTATAACCCTTCGTCGGACACGCCCACGCATATAGAGCTTTACAAGGCGTTTTCGGGGGTTCGCTCGGTTGTGCATACGCACTCGAAGTGGGCGACGAGCTGGGCGCAGGCGAAAAGCAGCATCCCTGCGCTGGGCACGACGCATGCGGATAATTTTTTCGGGGACATACCCTGCACGAGAGCGTTGACGGACGAGGAAATACGAGGAGAATATGAAAAAAACACCGGGCTTGTCATAGCCGAAACGTTCAGGGAGAAAGCAATCGATCCGCTTCAGATGGGGGCGGTTTTGGTAGCCAATCACGGGCCGTTCGCGTGGGGAGCTACCTATGGCAAGGCCTTAGAGAACGCATCTGTTATGGAATATGCCGCCGAGATGGCGTATATTACGACGCGGCTAAGGCCTGAGGCATCTATGCCGAAAACGCTGCTACAAAAGCACTTTCTGCGTAAGCATGGCAAGAGCGCTTACTACGGACAGAAGGATTCCTGAGAGAGGTCGACAAAAGCGGTATAAATAAGCACCCCAAAAAGCTTCACGACTTTTTGGGGACTCCGATATAAAGAGCTGTGACGCTTAGGTCTCAGCTTTTTTATTGTTTACATTTCCGAAATCTTGTAATATAATACTATCGTGGTAATACCACGACCCTGAATACCATTCCTGATAACAAATAAAGGAATACTTTCATGGCAAAAGAAAAAAGCAGGCAAAGCGCTAAACAGCGTTTCATATCATTTATCGAGCAGAAAATACTTTCAGGAGAGCTGGCAGTGGGGCAGAAGCTGCCGCCCGAACGAGAGCTTGCGCTGCACTCTGGCATATCCCGCGTCACGGTGCATGCCGCGCTTGTTGAATTGGCTACAAAAAACGTACTTCATATCGTTCCGAGGCAGGGCACATTTGTCAGCGACTTTAAGAAGGAAGGCACGCTCGAGCTTTATGACGCTCTCATTAAATATACGGGCAGAATAGACGGCGGTCTTCTTAATAGCCTTATAGAGTTTCGCGAGATAATTGAGACGGCGGCTGCCGAAATGGCTGCCGAGCGGCATATGCCGCAGGATATAGAAGACCTTAAGGGATTACTGCTTCGCGAACAAGCCGCGCAAACAGCGGACGAAGCGGCAATGCTCGACTTTGCCATGCATCTTGAGATAACAAAGGCCGCGGGGAATATAGTGCTGCCTATGGCGATACGTTCAATCGAAGCCATGTATATGTCGCTTGTAAAAACGTTTTACGAGGTTAATAAGGACCGCGCGTCGGTATATGCGTTTCACCAACAGCTTATAGCTGCAATAGAAAGCGGCGACGCGCCCAACGCGCGGCGCATTATGAAGACGATGCTCTTTGAGGGCGGCGAGGCGCTCAGGCATCATTACGACACGCTTAAGTAACCAAAGTTATAAGAATTTCATTTTTGCGGCGGCGCCGCGTAAACATACAAGGCTCCCAAAAAAGTATTGAGACTTTTTTGGGGTTATTCTTATGGGTTTAGGACATCTAAAAACGAATAAGGAGGCTTAAAATGGACGCTTTAAGTAGCAGGGTAAAAGAGCCGTTCGATCTCTCAGAGAGGATAAAATGGCTCAGGGATTATTATTTTCTGGGCACGAAAAGAGCGTGGAACAACGAGTTCATTCCGTTTACGACCGGCAAGGAGTGGGATGAGGTGTATGACGAATTATCGTTTTATATCGTGCCGGAGACATATTCGTTTTTTCAGCAGTTTGTAACGTCGTCGAAACAGTCCGCGCATGCCGTTGCGCTTCCGGACGGCTTTTTCTCCCGGAGCATAGCGGAGCGGCGCGCATGGTTCATAAAAGAAGCGATGATAAACTACGTGCCGCAGGAGATGCTGCCGGGAGACCTGATAGCGGGCGGGCGGTTCAACATACTTGCGTCGAGGTGCTGGACTAAGACGGAGGCTGAGGCGCGCAACAAGCTCGTGTTCGGCAAAGGCGGCACGCGCGCCAGAATAAAAGAATATCACGAGCGGGGCTTTGGCAACTGCGGCGCCACTTCGGGGCACCTTATACCCGATTACGGGCAGGTGCTGAAATCAGGATTCAAATCCATCTGCGAGCGGCTTGATAAATGCTATGACGCGCTGACGGAACCAGAGAAAAACGGCGCCAGGGGCGCGCAGCTGCGCGCAATGAAGACGGCCGCAACGATGCCCGGAGAGCTTGCCGGAAAATACGCAGAACTATGCGATCGGCTCGCGGAGACAGAGAAGGACGCAGCACGAAAAGAAGAGCTTGAACGCATGAGCGGGAACCTGCGCCGCGTACCGTGGGAGGGCGCGCGCGATTTCTGGGAGGCCGTTCAGTCGCTGTGGATAACGCACATGCTCGTTATGACGGACGAAAACTATCCCGGCCCCGGCGTGTCGTTCGGGCGGCTAGACCAGATGCTTCAGCCGTACTGGGAAGAATCTATAAAACAGGGTATGAGCCGCGAGTTCGGCAAGGAGATACTTAAATGCTTCTGGCTGCACTGCAACTACGCCTACGACGCGATGATACGCACGGGCAACAACCAAGGCATCACGGCGGGTTACGGGCAGCTTTTCAACATAGGAGGCATGGGCAGGGACGGCGCCGATATGACCAACGAAATGACGTACGTGCTTCTAGAGGTCATAGACGAGATGAGCCCGATACTCGAACCAAAGCCCAACGTGAGGCTTCACCGCGGCACGCCCGACGAGCTGCTCGATAAGGTAGTGGATATGATCTCCGCAAGCCAGGGCGCTCCGTTCCTTTTGAACTTCGACGAGCGCTCGATGGCGGGCATGCTGCGCGAGGCAAAGATGGCGCATGCGGAAAAGTATATCAACTCAGGCAATGTGCATGACTATGCTTCCGTGGGCTGCCTTGAAAACACTATGGTGGGCAACGACCGCTCGGGCACTGTAGACAACAACCTGAATATGCTCAAAGCCGTGGAGCTTGTGCTGGGCGACGGGCGCGACCTCATACAGTACAGCAATCCGCTGTGGGGGACGCCTTACCGCGATATACAGCACGGCCCGAAAACGGGCGATCCGCGAGGCTTTAAGACGTTTGAAGAATTTTATGCCGCGTTTGAGATGCAGCTTAGGTATATCACAGCCAAAAGCGTGGCTATGTACAACGAGACGGACGCGCTGCGCGCGAAATACTGCCCGACGCCATATCTTTCCTGCCTGGTGCACGGGTGCGCTGAAAGCGGAAAGGACATAACGCAGGGCGGCGCCGAACTGAAATTTGTAACGATAGAAGGCGTCACGTTCGCGACAACGGTGGACGCGCTGCTTGCGATACAGTACCTTGTTTACGACAAAAAAGAATGTACGATGGACGAACTCGTTAAGGCGCTTCGCGACAACTGGGAAGGGCACGAGCTGCTGCAGGCGAAGGCAAAGTATAAAGCCCCGAAATACGGGCGCGACGACGATAAGGCCGACGCTTTGGCACTTAAGGTTATGGACCTGTTCGCGGATGAAACGTGGAAGTACAAAACAGAGGCGACAGGCGCGCAATTCCGCCCGGGCATGCTGAGCTGGAACTACTGGATATCCGACGGCTACATACTGGCCGCGAGCGCGGACGGACGCGCGAAGGGGCAGTTTTTAAGCAACGCTATATGCCCGAACAACGGCGCGGATACGGGCGGGCCGACGGCGAACGCGAATTCCGTGGGCAAGGCAATGGGCGGCAAGACTAAAGACGGAGATTATCTTGATTACCGCAGCAGCCTTCCCAACGGAGCGAGTCACACGATTACGTTCAGCCCCGCGTTTATGAAAGACGCGGCGCATAAGGAAAAGTTCAAGGCGTTCCTGCGCGGGTATACAGAGAACGGCGGTTCGGCGCTGCAGATAAACATACTCGACGCCGATATGCTGCGCGACGCACAGAAGCATCCGGAAGACTACCGCAACCTGCTGGTGCGCGTTACGGGCTACAACGCTTACTTTGTAACGGTGGGGAGAGAGCTGCAGGACGAGATAATAGCAAGAGAAAGCCACTCGAGGTTTTAGCGGATGAACGGACGGATACTCGACATACAGAAGATGTCCACGGAGGACGGGCCGGGCATACGTACGACGGTGTTCTTCAAAGGCTGCAACTTAAAGTGCTTATGGTGCCACAACCCCGAAAGTATACAGCAGGAGAGCCGCGCGGTGTGGGTAAAGCAGCGGTGCATAGGCTGCGGCTGCTGCGTCGCGGCCTGCCCGGAGGGCGCGCTTTTCTTTAGTGAAAACGGAGCGAATGTGGACAGGGAAAAATGCGCGGACTGCCTTAAATGCGCCGACGTCTGCCCTACGGGAGCGATGGAGCGAAAGGGCACTGAAAATACGTGCGAAGCGCTGGCGGCGGAACTGCTAAAAGATAAAGCATATTTTGAAAAAAGCGGTGGTGGAGTGACGGCCTCGGGCGGAGAACCGCTGCTGCAGGCAGAGTTTGTGCGCGAACTGTTCAGTATGCTGCGCGGCAAGGGCGTACATACCGCGCTCGATACTGCGCTCTGCGTGCCGTTTCGCGTGGCGGAAAGCGTGCTGAAACATACCAGCCTGCTGCTCATTGATATAAAGCTGGCCGACGAGGCGGCGCATAAAAGGTTTACCGGTATGGGCAACGCGCTGATACTCGAAAATGCGGCCAAAGCTTCGGAATACGCCCTGAAAAGCGGCATTGATATCTGGGTGCGTACGCCAATAATTCCCGGAGCCACGGACAGCGTGCAAAATATAGCTGCCATAGGAAGATTTATATCAGATAATATGGCCGGAGCCGTAAAACGCTGGGAACTGTGCGCGTTCAATAACCTGTGCAGGGATAAGTATGAGCGGCTGGGCCTTAGGTGGGCATATCAGGACGCACCGCTGATGAGACAAGAGGATATGATAAGGCTGCAACAAACAGCCGAGGAAAGCATCTGTACCCCGAACATTGCTCTTTGGACGGGCGCCGTGCAAAGAGGGGATAATAACGAAAAGGAAGGTGTCTGCCATGCTGAAGAAAATCTCAGATGAGGCGATAAAACTGTCTGCTTCGGACAGCAAGATAGCGCTTATCGCGGTAAGCGACAACGAAGGATATCCGCATATAACGATGATCAGCACGCTGATGGCAAAGGACGAGAGCCATGTAATGTTCGGCCAGTTCTGCGAGGGACTGTCGAAAAAGTTTATCAGGCAGCGGCCCAAAACAGGCTTTCTGCTCATGAGCGTCGATAAGGAACTTTGGCGGGGTCGCGCCGTGTTTACGGGCACCGCGAATACGGGGCCTGAGTTTGAAATATTCAACAATAAACCGTTGTTCCGCTACAACACGTATTTCGGCATAGGGCAGGTATACTATCTCGACCTAGTGGACATTTCAGAAAAAGAAAAGCTAGATATGGGCGCGACAGTAATAAACGCCGTTCTGACGCGTATAAAGAAAGGCGCTGTAAAAGGCGGCAGCAAAGGCGCGTTAAATCACATATCGCACGGGCTGACAGACGGGCTTTCTACGCTTAAGTTTATTGCGGCGGAGGACGGCGACGGATTTTGTACAATAACGCCTATAATCCAGGCTTCGTCCAGCACGGATGGGCGTATAGTGTTTACGCAAAGACCGTATGAAAACGAACTTAAAGCAATAAAGCGGGGGCAGAAAGCCGCGATATTCGCGATGAATCTTTCGCTTGAGTGCGTACTAACAAAAGGCGTGTACCGCGGGGTGCAAAAAGGGCTTTGCATGATGGATATCGAAAAGGTATATAATCCGCTCATGCCGCTTCCGGGATATATATATCCGAAGGAACCGATAAAAACGGTCACGGAATTTATTTAGGACAAGATACCGTAGCGCTAACATATGCGTTAAATAAACAAAGCAGTTTATAATATATTGTCTGTAAGGCCTTCTGTGTGGATATAACAGAAGGCCGGCGGCGCAGCCGGTTCATGCCGGGTCACCAGCAAGTCGTGAGACTTTATGGGGTGAAAATAACTTAATTACCATGCATAAATTTCTTTGCTGCTCTCAATCCTTGCATCTGTTTTCTCATGTATTGTCAATTTACGATAGAATATTGAACCATTATCAGAAAAAAATGTATTGTCGATTTGGGTTTTATGTTACATAATAATTAGGGGATATATGCATTTCAAATAATTAATACCACATCTACTGGAAAGGGAAGATCCAAGCATGTTTAAGGTCTTTCTTGTCGAGGATGAGATAGTAGTACGCGAAGGTATACGCAACAACATCCTTTGGGAGCAGTATGGCTTTCTTTACGCGGGCGACGCTTCGGACGGGGAGCTTGCGCTGCCATTGATCCGCCAGGTTCAGCCTGATCTTCTTATCACGGATATTAAAATGCCGTTTATGGACGGGCTGGAGCTAATTCGGCTTGTCCGTAAGGAGCTGCCAAGGACAAAAATCGTAATCATAAGCGGATACGACGACTTCTCTTATGCGCAGCAGGCTATCCGCATGGGCGTGGAGCAATATCTCTTAAAGCCTATCGTAAAGGAAAAGATGGTGGAGATACTTATCGCTCTGCAGGATAAGATGGAAGCCGAGCGGCAGCAGCGGGAATACCTCGCGAAGTTCCAGCGGGAGGCGCAGGAATACGAAACGTTTTCGCGCAGAAGGTTTTTTGAGCAGATAGTGACCGGGGGCCTGAGCGTATCGGAGATATCTGAAACAGCGAATACGATGGGTATAGACTTAAACGCGCCGAGCTATAACATTGTGCTTTTTTCGCTTAACAGCGCCGAATACGACGGAAGCGCGCCGGAGAGCTATACGGACGCGCTCGCTAAGCTGCAGGACGATATTACGCAGTTTATATTCAGCCACCCCGAACTTATATTGTTTCGCTGGAATGTAACAACGTACGCCATTCTGATAAAGGGAGGGCAGTATGATGTTACGCAGTTGGCCAAAGATTGCACGGAAAACATACAGAGCCACTGCGCCGTTGCCGGGCGGGATGTGGACTGGTATATCGCCTGCGGCACGCCTGTATCCCGGCTGAGCGCCGTTCCGGCCTGCTTTGCACAGGCAAGCCGTATTTTGTCGTATCGCTACCTGTGCCCTAAGGAGCATATACTTTCAGAAACCAGCATACTGGATTTTCGAAAAAAAGCCGGTCCGGAAACTGATACGGATAAGGATATAGATCAGGAGCGTATCCGCAGTTTTTTAAGCAGCGGAGAGGTAGAAGAAATCGACCGCTTTATCGATCAGCTTCTGCAAAGCGCCGGAGAGGAAGCCGTTTCGCTGCCGCTTTTCTGCAGGTATCTGACCATGACGGTTTACTTCGCGGCGGCGGAGTATCTTGAGTCGATCGGCTGCGCTACGGACGCCTTTTGGCCGTTCGAGCTTCGTCCCAAAGACAATGCTTCTACGCCGGAGGAGGCGCGCAAGTACGCGCTTAAGGTAATGGGGCAGGCTATAGAGCTTAGAGACCGCGAGAGCAAAAAGCAGCAGCGCGATCTGCTTATACAGGCTATAGGGTTCATTGACAAGAATTATCCGGACGAGTCGATATCGCTCGACAGGGTGGCCAGAAAAGTAAACATCAGCCCGAATTACTTTTCTGCGATGTTCAGCCAGGAAGTCGGGCAGACGTTCGTGGAATACTTAACCGGCAAACGTATCGGCGAAGCGAAGCGCATGCTGCGCCAGACGGACAAGCGTTCCAGCGAAATTGCATTTGCCGTAGGATATAAAGACCCGCACTATTTCAGCTTTGTATTCAAGAAGGTTGCGGGCTGCACGCCCAGTGAATACCGCAGAGGAGACAAGCAGTGATCATAAATTTACGGCAGAGAGCGAAAAACGGGAAAAGGACTATGCAAAGCAAACTCTGGAAGATGATACTTATCGTCGCTCTGCCGCTTATGATCGTTATATTTGTGATAGCGACAATAGGCATAGGATATGTGCTGCAGTATAACGCGATACTGAACAACGTTACGACGGCTTCCAACTTCAATGTTATCTCGTCTTCAGATTTCAACCAGAGCTGGGAGGACAACATCAACCTGAAAATGTACTATTATGTGATAGACAGCCAATATTCCGTAGGCCTGCCCATCACCGAGGTGCAGTCAGCGGAAGCGATCGCCCAAAAGCTCAAGGATACGACTACGGAAAAAAACAGCCTCCGCGCTATAAACAGTGTACTGAACATGTGCGAAAAGCTGGAAGATAAGATGCTGCAGATTAAGGTCACTAAGGAGTACGATGCCCGCATGGATCTGCTGGAAACAGATATTTACGGGAGGACGGAACTTGTTCTGCAATACATGAACATCTATCTCTATTACGAGGCGGCGCATTTAAATGCTTTGCAGACAGCCATGATCAGAAACATGGTAGTTCTGATGAGCGCTGTTGTCGTTTTATCGACGGTGCTGCTGTATATACTTTTGACCAACTCAAGAAAGCTGAGCCGCAGAATAGTCGATCCTATAGATATGATCTGCGAACGCCTGGAAGCAATAGGAAAAGGCAGCCTGCTGGTTTGCGAGCCTGTGCAGGCAGACGTAGAGGAAGTTCAGCTTCTGTCGGACGGCATTGAGAGCATGGTCGGGCGCTTGAAGCAGCTCATCGATAAGAACGCCGAGCAGGAAAAGCAGCGGCGGCGTACGATGCTGGCACTGCTGCAGGCGCAGATGAATCCGCATTTTCTATATAACACGCTCGATACCATTATCTGGCTCATAGAGTCGGGAGAAATCAGCGAGGCGGTAACAATGATTTGCAGTCTGTCAAATTATTTCAGGTTTTCATTAAGCCGCGGGCAGAACGTTATCACTCTCGCCGAGGAAGAACAGCATATCAGAAGTTACCTCGAGATACAGCAGATGCGTTACCGGGACCTGATGGAATACGAGATCGACATTCCGAATCAGCTTAAAAACTTCATATTGCCTAAGCTCACACTGCAACCGCTCGTGGAAAACGCGCTGTATCACGGCATAAAGATAAGCCGCCGCAAAGGCTTTATACGCGTAACCGGCGCTGAGCAGGAGGGACACATTGTTCTTGAGGTAGTAGACGACGGATCGGGTATGACTAAGGAACGCCTTGGTGAAGTGCGGGCGTCGCTTGCGGAAGAAAAAAGCGAAGGCTTCGGTTTAAGGACGGTGCACGAGAGGATTCAAATACTTTTCGGCAGGGAATACGGGCTTGCTGTTGACAGCACGCCGGATGTCGGCACGAGAATCACAGTGACTATACCTAAGCAGACGATAGACAAGGAGATGGAGAAATGAAAAGAACAGTATTTGCGCTGGCCGTCAGTCTCTCGCTACTGCTTTGCGGCTGTCTGCAGGAGGTACAGACTGCGCCGGACGATTCCGAAAGTAAGCTTATTGTGGTCGGGTTTTCTCAGGTCGGAGCGGAATCGGAATGGCGGGTGGCTAACACTGAGAACATGAAGGCCATGCTGAGCGAAGAAAACGGATATGAGCTTATATTTGACGATGCGCGCAATGAGGAGGAAAACCAGATCAAGGCGATTCGTAAGTTTATACAACAGGGCGTCGATTATATTGTATTCTCGCCAAGGGTGGAAAAGGGCTGGGACTCGATACTGCAGGAAGCTAAGGAGGCAGGCATACCGGTTATAGTAACTGACCGCTACATTGAAGCAAAGGACGAGGGCTTGTATACGGCATATGTCGGTTCGGACTTTCGAAAAGAAGGAGAAAAAGCCGTTGTTTGGCTGGAGGAACTTCTGGAAGAACAGGGGAGAACAAAAGATTCTATAGGTATTGTTCATATACAGGGGACAAAAGAATCCTCCGCGCAGATAGGCAGAACCCTGGCGCTGGAACAGGCGATAAAGCGGCATCCGAACTGGGAACTGGTAGCACAGGAAGACGGCGATTTCACAAGGGCCAAGGCAAACGAAGTCATGAGCGATATTTTAAAGAATACGCAAGACATAGACGTTGTTTACTGTGAGAACGACGGCGAGGCATTTGGGGCAATCGACGCGATGACACACGCCGGCCTTGAATGCAACGCAGACGATGGAGTTATAGTCATATCGTTCGACGCGACAAAGGTTGGCCTTCGATACTGTCTCGAGGGGAAGATTGCGCTGAACGTGGAATGCAACCCGCTGCAGGGCCCTTATGTAGACGAGATAATCAAAAAGCTCGAACGCGGCGAGCATATTGAGCGGGAAAGATTTATCGATGAGACTCAGTTCGATTACCGCACCATTACGCAGGAAATGATAGACGGAAGGAGTTACTGACCTTAAGCGAAAGCAGGCCTCAAAGGCAGACGGATTATAGCTGAAACGGTTCGTTTAATACATCAACGCTTACTGATACTCACGATTTTTAAAGGGTAGTTTTTTTATGGAAGAAGTTTGTAAAATTACTATAGCCAGGTCTTTTCCAAAGTGTAAAATTTCCGGCGATTTGATATCTAATCGAGATTGTTTGAATTCTTCCCGTGTTCTTTTAAGTACATTGTATTTCACTTTTCCAAATGTTATAAGCAAGATGAAAGATGTGTACCCTGACACATCAAACTTTGGAAAGGAAATAGAAGTATGAAAAAATTCATTGCTGTTCTCTTTGTTGTTGTGCTCGCGATAGGGCTGATGGCTTGCGCCGCCCAAACTCCGGCGACGACCGACGGAGGCCAGGGCGCTGGCGGACAGATAAAAGTTGGTATCGTAAATAATCCGCCATCCGAGTCCGGATATCGCGCGGCGAATGTGGCAGACTTTGAAAAAGTCTTCACTGAAGCGAACGGATACAAAGTTTCGACCACCTACAGCCTGAAGAATGACGAGCAGCTCAATGCAGCTTCGCAGTTCATCACCGAAGGTGTGGACTATCTTCTGATCTCGGCCGCCGCTACAGACGGTTGGGATGCCGTTCTTAAGAGCGCTAAGGAAGCTGGCGTTAAAGTGTTCCTGTTCGACCGTATGATGAATGTCGACGAGAGCCTGTATGAATCTGCCGTTGTTTCCGATATGGCGAAGGAAGGAACTACGGCTGTGGATTGGCTAAAAGCCCAGAAATTACCCGAGTATAATGTCATCCACATTCAGGGCGCTATGGGCAGCGATGCTCAGATAGGCCGCACAAACGCTCTGCAAAAGGAATTTGATGCCGGCACCATGAAAATGGTAATGCAACAGACCGCTACCTGGGATGAAGCCGAAGCAAAGAAAATTGTCGAATCAGTAATCAACTCCGGTGAGAAATTCAATGTTATCTATGCTGAAAATGACGGCATGGCAAAGGGCGCTGTTTCGGCTCTCGATGAGGCTGGCAAGACCCATGGCGTTGGCAAAGACGTCGTCGTAATGGGCTTCGATTGCAACAAGTGGGCTCTTAGAGAACTGCTTGCCGGCAACTGGAACTATGACGGTCAGTGCAGCCCCTTCCAGGCTTCCGTAATCGATGGAATGATAAAGGATCTTGAGGCCGGCAAGACGGTACCGAAGAAGGTTATTTCTGAAGAGAAAGGTTTCGATGCAACGACGATTACACAGGAAGACATTGATACATATGGTCTCGGCGAATAATCGGTAAATCTTCCTCCTCTGATAACAGGGACTTAAGTGAGAATGTGCGGTGCGGAGTATGCGGATTTTGCGCATACACGCACCGCCACTTTTCCAAAGATTAGTGCGCTTAAAGGATGGTTGCCTATGCAAAACGACATCGTTTTATCCATGCGTAAAATATGCAAAGCATTCCCGGGTGTACGCGCTTTGCAAAATGTGGACTTCACTCTTCATAAAGGCGAGATTCACGCCCTGATGGGTGAGAATGGAGCCGGCAAGTCAACGCTGATTAAAGTTTTAACAGGCGTATACCCTA
Source organism: Bacillota bacterium (assembly GCA_023410595.1). GTDB lineage: Bacteria > Bacillota > Clostridia > Christensenellales > SZUA-584 > DTFZ01. Next base: position 125,910 of record JAEYPO010000025.1, read on the forward strand.
AAGATTCAGGGCAAATCCACTTAGCGGGTATTAACAAAGAAATAAATGTAAAGTCGCCTCAAGAGGCTCAGAATTTAGGTATCAGCACGGTTTATCAGGAGATAACCCTTTGCCCTAATCTTACAGTCGCCGAGAATATGTTTATCGGGCGGGGCAATTACTGTTTTGTAAACTGGCGCTCTATGGAAAAGAAGACGACGGAGATACTTGCCAGACTTAATATCCCGGCAAGAGCCACTCAGCAGCTTGCCACCTGCTCGCTGGCCGTACAGCAGATGGTAGCCATTGCCCGTTCTGTGGATATGGACTGCAAAGTGCTTATATTAGACGAGCCGACCTCTTCGCTGGACGAACACGAGGTTGCAAAGCTTTTCTCGCTTATGCGCGAACTGAAGTCCCGCGGTGTAAGCATCATCTTTATAACGCATTTCCTTGAACAGGTATACGAAATATGCGACAGGATTACCGTTCTGCGTAACGGCGAGCTCATAGGAGAGTATGAAATAAAGGAACTGCCGCGCGTACAGCTCATTTCAAAGATGATGGGTAAAGAGCTTGAGGATATTTCAGCATTGCAGAATCGACCATTACACGACAATTCGGATGACACGCCTGTTTTCGAGGCATTTGGGTTATCAAGTACGGATGCAAAGGCGTTTGACTTTAAAATTCACAAGGGAGAAGTAAACGGGTTTACCGGGCTTCTGGGCTCCGGCCGCAGCGAAAGCGTACGCGCAATATTCGGCGCTGATAAAATTACTGGCGGCGGGGTGAAGATAAAAGGTAAAAACGTTAAAATATCAAAACCAAAGGACGCCATGAAGCATGGCATCGGGTATCTGCCCGAGGACAGAAAGCAGGACGGTATAATTGAGGACTTGTCCGTGCGTGAAAATATTATACTTGCACTGCAGGTTATGAAGGGCTTTTTTAAGCCGTTTTCCAAACTAACGGCGGAAGCCTTTGCCGATGAATACATCAAATTATTAGATATAAAAACTCCGTCTACGGATACGCCCATAAAATCACTTTCGGGCGGCAATCAGCAAAAGGCAATACTTGCACGCTGGCTGCTCACAAATCCAAAGTATCTTATACTGGACGAACCGACGCGCGGTATTGACGTCGGTACAAAAGTCGAAATACAAAAGCTCGTGCTAAAGCTCGCCGAAGAAGGCGTCAGCGTTACGTTTATTTCTTCCGAAATAGAGGAGATGCTTCGCACTTGCTCGCGGCTCATTGTTATGCGGGATCGTAAAATAGTGGGCGAACTCAAGGGCGAGGATATGACGCAAGCTAAAATTATGCACACTATAGCGGGGGAGGCGGCTCAAAATGGCTAAGGTTCTTAAGAAATTTGCGAGATCTCAATTGGCCGTCCCGTTGTTTGCGCTTTTTCTGCTTATTGTTTTTAATCTAATCAGGGATATCAGCTTTTTTTCTTTAACAGTTACATCCAACAACGATGGTAACACCGTCCTGTCAGGCAATATAATCAGTATACTAAACGGCGCGTCTGAGCTCGCAATCCTGGCAATCGGTATGACGCTCGTAACAGCATCGTCGAAAGGACAGGATATCAGCGTTGGCGCGGCGGCGGCAATAGCGGGCAGCGTCTTTGTCAGCGTGCTTCGCGCGAATGAAATTACGCTGCCGATTATTCTTGTAGCCTTTCTGGCAAGCTGCATAGTTGCGATTATGTTCGGCGCATTCAACGGCACATTGGTCGCCATATTCAAGATTCAGCCGATGATTGCGACATTAATACTGTTTACTACCGGACGCTCTATAGCGTATTGGATAAACGGCGGGGCAACTCCTACTGTGGAGAGCCCGCTGCTGGGTTATATCGGAAGCTTTATTCCGGGCATCCCCATACCCACACCCATTATTATCGTAATAGTATTCGGGTTGTTGGTTTGGCTTATCTTAAGGTTCACTAATTTAAGGTTATACACGCAAGCGGTCGGAATCAACGAAAAATCCGCCCGCTTAAACGGAATCAACGCAGTCTGGATAAAGCTGTTGTCATTTATGATACTGGGCGTTTGCGCAGCTATTTCGGGCGCTATCAATGTCAGCAGAATAGGGCTTATCAATCATGAAAAGCTCCTTATGGATATTGAAATGGACGCTATTCTGGCTGTCGCCATAGGAGGTAATTCTCTGGGCGGCGGAAAATTCAGCCTGGCCGGTTCAGTGATAGGCGCATACATCATTCAGGCGCTCACGATCACGCTTTATGCCATGAAGGTTCCTTCGACAGCGATAAAAGCCTACAAGGCAATTGTAATAATAGCTATCGTTGTACTTAGTTCGCCGATTGTAAAAGAATATGCCCTTAAGATGCGCGATAAGCTGTTTAAAAAACCGACGCAAATAGCGGAGATTCAACAGGAAAATTACACAAGCGGTGGTAAAAGCTTATAAAGTAATTGTTAATATAGACATTGTTGTAATCGGTTCGCCCATTTGAAAAATTACCCCCTTAAAGCTTAAACAATAAGCTGTTAAAAAACCGACGGAAATGACGGAGAATATGTAATATGACAAGTAATAAAAGGTTAGTTCCCGGCATACCGGGTAGAAAACGCAGAGAGCCAATTTCCAACACCAATTTGCTCCTTACCATAACGATTTGCATCTTTATTGGCATGTACGCGCTGGCCATGCTTATCTGGGGCGGCGGTTTTTTGAATCCTCAGCAGTTCCTTGATATTTTCAATAATAATGCGTTTTTGATTGTGCTTTCCTGCGGACTGACTATAGTAATGGTAGCGGGCGGCATAGATATTTCGGTGGGAGGCATAACCGCGCTGGTAACAATGGCTTGCGTTGTTTATCTGGAAGACCAGGGCGGCAGCTTAATAGGCTCGATGGGCTTGGCTTTGGGTATAGGGATAGCGTTCGGCCTGATTCAGGGAACACTAATATCATATTTGGACATACAGCCCTTTATTGTCACTTTGGCGGGCATGTTTTTTGCAAAAGGAATGACAACCATAGTCAGCGTTGATCCGCGTACAGCGACGCATGAAGCCTTTGTAGCCCTTAAGCAGTTCCGTATCGAGATACCGGGCGTCGGGTATTATGGAAAAACCGGAAATTTTATTCCCGCCAAAATCGAGCTCGGCGTAATAATAGCTATTGCAATAGTATTAGCTGTATTTGTAATTCTGAAATGGACGCGATTCGGGCGAAACCTCTATGCGGTGGGCGGTAACAAACAGAGCGCTTTAATGCTTGGCATTAACGTAAAACGTACAAAATTTTATTCGTATTTGCTGTGCGGGGTGTTATCCGGAATCGGCGGTTACATCTATCTGCTGCATACGGGCGCAGGAGACGCTGCCAATGCCAATACCGCAGAAATGCAGGCGATCGCAGCTGCCATTATAGGCGGTACATTGCTAACCGGCGGCGTTGGAAATGTAATCGGTACGCTTTTCGGGGTGCTTTCTTTAAAGACTATCACAAATATTGTGGTTGCTTCGGGGCTAAGGGAACCGTATTGGCAGAGCATTACCACCGGGCTTATGCTGACTTTCTTTATTTTGCTTCAGAGCGTAGTACTCGCGCTTCGTGAAAAGGGCGGCTTTACACTGATGCTGCCTGAGTGGATAAGGCTAAAGAGCGATAAAACAGAGAATATTTAAGAATCCGGCGCTATGGCGACTACTAAAAAAGTAAACGTAAAATGAAGAAAACGCATATCTGCAATAGAGTATGCCTGGCGTGATTCGTGGCGATAAACTATTATTTGCGGGGCGGAGGAATTGAATTATGGCGTATAAGTTTTGGTTTGTAGTAGGAAGCCAGCATCTTTATGGGTCCGAAGTACTGAAAGAGGTGGCCATACACGCGAAAGCTATAACGGACGGGTTTAATGCGGATAAAAGCATACCGTTTGAGGTTATATCAAAAGGCGTGGTCACAACACCCGAAGAGGTAAAAGAAGCTTGTATCGCAGCTAACGGTGACGCGGAATGCGCCGGAGTCATTACATGGATGCACACGTTCTCGCCGAGCAAGATGTGGATAAGCGGGCTTACTATACTCAACAAGCCCTACCTGCACCTCAACACGCAGTTCAACAGGGATTTGCCTTTCTCTGCGATTGACATGAACTTTATGAACACAAACCAGTCGGCGCACGGCGACCGGGAACACGGTTTCATAACCGCAAGGCTGCGCATGAAGAGGAAAGTCATATGCGGATACTGGGAGGACGAGGCTTTCAGAAGCAGGATAGGCGGCTGGATGAGGAGCGCGGTGGGGGCCATATTCAGCAGGAGCTTAAAAGTAATGAGGCTGGGCGACAATATGAGGTACGTTGCCGTTACCGAGGGTGACAAGGTTCAGGCCGAGAAAGACCTGGGCTGGAGCGTAAACACTTATGGAGTGGGCGGGTTTCTCGAACGGGTAAAGGCCGTAACCAGCGATGAGATAGATGGGAAAATCGAGGAGTACAGAAGCAGATATGAGTTTAACACCGATGATATAAGCGCAGTCCGGTATCAGGCGAGGCTCGAGATTGCGCTGGAGAGCATGCTTGCCGAAGGTGGGTTTAACGCTTATACCGATACGTTTGAGGACCTCTATGGCTTAGAACAGCTCCCGGGGCTCGCGACGCAGAACCTTATGGGAAAAGGCTGCGGGTTCGGCGCGGAGGGAGACTGGAAGACCGCGGCCTTAGGAGCCATAATAGGCGCTATGTCCAAGGGGCTCGGCGGCGGTTATTCGTTCATAGAGGATTATACATACCATTTAGAACCGGGAAACGAAGCTGTTTTGGGCGCGCATATGCTTGAAGTATCGCCGTCAATAGCAGTTAATAAGGCTAAGATAGAGGTACACCCATTAGGGATAGGTGGAAAAAGCGACCCCGCACGACTCGTCTTCGAGGGCAAAAAGGGCGATGCGATACTCGTAACGATAATCGACATGGGCGGCAGGTTCAGAATGATATCGCACGATGTCCGCGCCATAGAGCCTATAAAGAAGATGCCGTGCCTTCCGGTGGCGAGCGTCATGTGGCGTCCCGAGCCGGACATGATAACTGCCAATGAAGCGTGGATACTCTGCGGAGGGACGCATCACAGCATAATATCCTACGACCTTACTGCCCAGCACATGCGCGACTTTGCCGAGATAATGGGCATTGAGTTTATACATATCAATAAGTATACTGCCATCCCTGAGCTGAAGGACAAGCTCGCGATAGGAGATATCGTCTGGGGAAGATAAGCGGTGTAAGCTGAAGGGAAAACCGGGCAATATAAACTGGCTCGATTTCCCACCTGTGCGATACCACATATGTTAATACCGCCACTGTTTACGGAATAAAAAATGAGCACACTTTAAAGTGAACTCATTTTTTTATGGCGGAGAAGCCGGGATTTGAACCCGGGCGCCGGTTACCCCGGCCTACTCCCTTAGCAGGGGAGCCCCTTCAGCCGAACTTGGGTACTTCTCCATATCCATGAGCAACTCGTTAATTATAAAAGAAAAACGGCTGCGTTGTCAATAAACAAATGGTCGTTTATGATAAATTGAAAATATGGGTATCAGAAATCTCCAGCATTAATAAGTAAATAAAATTTTTAGTGTATTGTATGTTGACAAACAGGATTATGTCTGATATATTAAAGCGTAATAATTTACCCATTTAAAGGCATTGATGGAGAGGGGTTTATCAAAGGAGCTTTAAGAGAGCCGGCGGACGGTGCAAGACCGGCAGCGAATTGATAAACGGGTCACTCCGGAGCCGCGTGTTGAATCGAGTAAGCATAGCCGGTTAACCCCGTTACAGGTTTAGGGCTTTATAGAGCCTGAAGCGGCCTTTTTAAAGGCCTATAAAAGCCGTAAGACTTTTAGGGGCATAAAGGCAAGATGAGTGGTACCGCGAAGTTGGATAACGACTGCGTCTCTTCTTCTTAACAGAAGAGCACGCAGTTTTTTTATTACCGGGGTTTAAAAAAGCCAAACGGCTTTTAAGGTGTGTGAAATATCATGGGCGATAGCTTGGAAAGGATTATATTATGCAGCGTGTTATATCTTTCGTAGTCTCCAATCAGCCGGGTGTGCTGTGCCGTATATCGGGGCTTATAAGCAGGAGAGGATTCAATATTGAGAGCCTTACCGTCGGCGTAACCGACAATACTGAACTGTCGCGTATAACGATTGTAATGAACGCGGACGACGCTATTATAGAGCAGGTTATAAAGCAGTTTGACAAGCTGCTCGACGTTAAGGCAATAAAGGAGATACCAAGGGAAAGCGGCACGCTCCGCGAGATAGCACTCGTCAAGGTGAGCACTTCGGGCAGTAACAGGAAGGACTTTATGGACGCCTTAACCGTGCTTGGAGGCATCGTACTTGACATAGGGGAGACGACGGCGACCGTGCAGCTTACAGGAACGATATCGTCTATAAACGAAGGCATAGAGGAACTGCAGAAGTACGGTATCGTGGAAATAGCGAGGACCGGCATGGTCGCTTTAGATTGCGGAGACGCGAAGCTGTATAACGGTGAGCAATGATAAAATGCTGCAAACGTTTATTAAGTTTAAATTTATTTGAAAATGAAGGAGATATGAATTATGGCAAAGTTGTTTTACCAGGAAGACTGCAACAGGGAGTATCTTATCGACAAGAAGATAGCGGTAATAGGATATGGCAGCCAGGGGCACGCACACGCGCTCAACCTGCATGAATCAGGTTTCGACGTCGTTGTCGGGCTTTACAAGGGCTCGAAGTCGTGGGCGAAGGCGGAGGCGGCGGGGCTGAAGGTAGCGACGGCTGCGGACGCCGCAAAGCAGGCGGACGTAATAGTAATGCTGGTAAACGACGAACTCCAGCCCATAATTTATGAGGAGTCGGTAAAGCCCGGACTTTCGGAAGGTAAATATCTGATGTTCGCGCACGGCTTCAACATACATTTCGGGCAGATAAAGCCGCCTTGCGGCGTCAACGTGTTCATGATAGCGCCCAAAGGCCCTGGGCATACCGTGCGCTCGGAATATCAGGAAGGCAAGGGCGTTCCGTGCCTTATCGCGGTAGCGCAGGACCCGTCGGGCGACACACAGAACGTTGCGCTCGCTTACGCTCTGGGAATAGGCGGAGCGCGCGCCGGAATTCTGCAAACGACGTTCAGGGAAGAGACAGAAACAGACCTATTTGGCGAGCAGGCGGTGCTGTGCGGAGGAGTGACCGAGCTCATGAAAGCCGGCTTCGACACGCTCGTCGAGGCGGGTTACGAGCCGGAGAGCGCTTACTTTGAGTGTATACACGAGATGAAGCTTATAGTGGACATGATCAACAAGGGCGGGCTTTCCTACATGCGCTACTCTATAAGCGACACGGCGGAATTCGGTGATTACTCGATAGGCCGCCGTATCATAACCGACGAGACGCGCAAAGAGATGAAGCAGGTGCTTAAGGAGATACAGGAAGGCGTTTTCGCCAGCAGATGGATACTCGAAAACAAGGCGGGGCGAGCGGGCTTCAACGCGCGGCGCAGGATAGAGAGAGACCTTGAGGTCGAGAAGGTAGGCAAGGAGCTGCGGAAAATGATGCCGTGGCAGGATGAGCCCGAATATTAATCGGGGTCCCCAAAAGTCAGAGAAATTTTTGGGGCGAATACGGGGTCCCCAAAAAGCCGTGAGACTTTTTGGGGCGTATAGGAGCATCTTATGTCAAAGAAGATAGAAATATTTGATTCCACGCTGCGCGACGGGGCGCAGGCGCGGGGTATAAACTATTCGCTTACCGATAAAATGCATATGCTCGAGCTTCTCGACAACCTCGGAGTGGATTACATCGAGGCGGGCAACCCCGCGTCAAACCCAAAAGAGAGGCAGTTCTTCGAGGAAGCCGGCAAAGCGCCGCTTAAAAACGCGAAGCTCGTAGCGTTCGGAAGCACGCGCCGCAAGGATACTAAGGCATGCGAGGACGCGGGGCTGGGCGCGCTGCTCGAAGCCGGCACTGGCGTTGTCGCCGTGTTCGGCAAGGCGTGGGACCTGCATGTCACCGACGTAATAAACACGACGCTTGAAGAAAACCTCGCCATGATATACGACACTATGAAGTATCTTAAAGATAACGGGCGCGAAGTAATATTCGACGCGGAGCATTTTTTCGACGGGTTCAATGCAAACAGGGAATATGCGCTACGCGTACTCAAAGCGGCGGCCGAGGGCGGCGCGACGACCATTGCGCTCTGCGACACGAACGGCGGCACGATGCCCAAGACGCTCGAAGAGGCGGTAAAGGCTTCTCTGGAGGCGATAGACGTGAAAATAGGCGTGCATGTGCATAACGACACGGAGCTTGCTGTAGCGAACTCCATACTGGCCGTGCAGGCGGGAGCCTGCCATGTACAGGGCACGCTATTAGGCTACGGAGAACGCTGCGGCAACGCGCGGTTAAGCTCTATAATACCCGACCTGCAGCTCAAGCTTGGGTACGACTGCATAGGCGATCACATAAGCGAGCTTTACCACGCGGCCCGGGAGGCCGCGGAGATAACGAATCTGCCGTTTGACGAAACGCTGCCGTATGTGGGCAGGAACGCGTTCGCCCACAAGGGCGGCATGCATATAGACGCGCTTTGCAAGGCGGAAGGCTCGTTCGAGCATATAAACCCGGAAGCTGTAGGCAACAGCCGGGAGTTTCTGCTCTCCGAGGTGGCGGGCAGGACGGCTATGGCGTCAAAGCTGCGGGACGAGTTTCCCGAGGCCGCAAAAGACAAGGAAAGCGTCGGCAGGCTGATGAACAAGCTAAAAGAGCTCGAAAGCGAAGGGTTCAGCTTTGAGGGCGCGGAGAGCAGCTTCAGGATATTCGTGATGAAGGAACTAGGGCTCCACAAGCAGCATTTTTCGCTGGTGCACTTCAAGGTAAACGACGAGCCCGCAAATGAAAATACGTTCGGTTCGTACGCCGTAGTAAAGGTAGATGTGGACGGCACGACAAGGATGGCGGCGGCGGAGGGCAAGGGCCCGGTGCACGCGCTCGACAAGGCGCTGCGCGAGGCGCTTGGGGAATTTTTCCCGAAGCTTAAAAACGTTACGCTGACGGACTACAAGGTGCGCGTGCTCGATACGAACGCCGCTACTGCCGCAAAAGTGCGCGTCATAATAGAGTCGACGGACGGCGAGAATTCCTGGCGGACTATGGGCGTTTCCGCGGACGTTATAGAGGCGAGCTTGTTTGCTCTTATAGATTCAATAGACCATTTGCTTTTAAGCTGATAAGGACAGGTGCGATATGAAATACAATATTGCGGTAATACCCGGGGACGGCATAGGCCCGGAAGTGGTAAGCGAAGCGATACGCGTTCTTAAACGGGCGGTAAAGAATACAGAGACTGAGCTCAATTTTAAGGAATACCTTGCGGGAGGCTGTGCGATAGACAAAACAGGAATGCCTCTGCCGTATGAAACGCTGCACGACGCAAAGGCGAGCGACGCGGTGCTGTTGGGCGCGGTGGGCGGCGAAAAGTGGGATGCGCTTCCTTCGGATATGCGCCCCGAAAACGCGCTGCTCAGCCTGCGCTCAGGCCTCGAGCTGTTTGCGAACCTAAGGCCGGCGATACTGTTTAAGCAGCTCGCTGACGCCTGCCCGCTGAAGCCAGAGCTTACGGAAAACGGGCTTGACATTCTCGTAATAAGGGAACTGACAGGCGGCATATACTTCGGCAAAAAGAAGCGCAAGGCGGACGCGGCGTACGACACTATGGCCTACAGCGCGGAAGAGGTAGCGCGCATAGCGCATGTGGGCTTTAAGGCCGCGATGAAAAGGAAAAAGCGCATTGTAAGCGTAGACAAGGCTAATATACTCGAATCCTCAAGGCTGTGGCGGATCGTCGTTATGGACGTCGCTAAGCAGTACCCCGAAGTCGAGCTTTCGCATATGTATGTGGACAACGCCGCGATGCAGCTCGTGCGGAATCCGGCGCAGTTCGACGTAATTGTGACGGAGAACATGTTCGGAGACATACTGTCCGACGAGGCCGCTATGCTTACAGGCTCGATAGGCATGCTGCCATCGGCCAGCTTAGGGGCGGGGAGGCTTGGCATGTACGAGCCCGTTCACGGCTCGGCGCCCGATATAGCGGGCAAGGGCATGGCTAACCCCATAGCGACAATAATGTCCGCGGCAATGATGATGAGGTATTCGCTGGGGCAGGAAGACATAGCGAAGAAGATAGAGACTGCTGTCGACAGGGCGCTCACCAAAGGGGCGAGGACACAAGACATAGCGCTTGAGGGCGAGACGGCGCTTTCGACGGCCCAGATGACAGACGCGGTACTGGATAACATGGAGGTATAACTATGATAAGCGACAGCGTAAAAAAAGGCGCGAACAGGGCTCCTCACAGGGCGCTGTTCAAAGCGATGGGATATACAAACAGCGAGCTTGAGCGTCCGCTTATTGCGGTCGTGCATGCCGCGAGCGAGATCGTTCCTGGGCATATACACTTGGACAGGGTGGCAAAGGCGGTCGCCGACGGCATAAGGATGGCGGGCGGAACGCCTGTAATGATACCGTCCATAGGCATATGCGACGGCATTGCTATGGGCCACTCCGGCATGAAATATTCGCTCGCGTCGAGGGAGCTTGTCGCCGATTCCATTGAGTCCATGGCGGGCGCTCACGGTTTTGACGCTATCGCGTTCGTGCCCAACTGCGACAAAATAGTACCCGGCATGCTGATGGCGGCGGCGAGGCTGAACAGGCCGTCAATATTCGTAAGCGGCGGGCCGATGATGCCCGGAAGGGACCTTGAGGGCAACAACTGCAGCTATTCTACGATATCCGAGGCGGTAGGCTCTTATAACCTCGGAAAGCTGAGCGAGGAAGACCTTTCAAGGCTGGAAGACAGCGCTTGCCCCGGCTGCGGCTCGTGCGCGGGCATGTTCACCGCAAATAGCATGAACTGCCTGACAGAAGCGCTCGGCATGGCCATGGGCGGGAACGGCACAATACCCGCGGTGCACGCGGAGCGTATAAGGTTCGCGAAGACGAGCGGTGAGCAGCTTATGAAGCTGCTGGAGAAAAACATTCGCCCGAGGGATATTATGACTATGGATGCGTTTGTAAACGCGCTCGCGCTCGATATGGCGCTCGGGTGCTCTACAAACTCGGCGCTGCATCTCCCGGCAATCGCTCATGAGTGCGGCATAACGCTTAGCCTCGACATGGTGAACGAGATAAGCGCCAAAGTGCCTAACCTGTGCAAGCTCGCGCCAGCAAGCTCGACGCATATCAGCGACCTGCATTACGCGGGCGGCGTGTACGCGGTGCTTAACATACTCAATAAAAACGGGCTGTTTATTGGCGGCGCAATGTGCGTAAGCGCTGTGTCTATAGGCGAGGCGGTAAAGGGCTCAAAAGTACTGGACAGCAGCGTGATAAGGCCGTTTGAGGAGCCGTTTTCGAAGCAGGGCGGCATAGCGGTGCTGCGCGGCAACATAGCGCCGGACGGCTGTGTCGTTAAGCAGTCAGCGGTTGCTCCCGAGATGATGAAGCACTCCGGCCCAGCCCGCGTGTTCGAGGGAGAGGAAGCGGCGGTAAAGGCTATATACGGCGGACGGATAAACGGCGGCGACGTCGTGGTAATAAGGTATGAAGGCCCCTCCGGCGGCCCAGGCATGAGAGAGATGCTTACTCCCACCTCCGCGCTCGCGGGCATGGGAATGGATAAAGAGGTCGCGCTGATAACCGACGGACGGTTCAGCGGCGCGACAAGGGGAGCCGCGATAGGGCATGTGTCGCCCGAGGCGCAGGCGGGCGGCGTTATAGCTGTTATTGAAGAAGGCGACATTATAGAGATTGATATACCGGCAAGGAGCATATCGCTGCTCGTTGACGAGCAAACTATCGAACGGAGACTGAAGAATCTTAAAAAGCGCGAACCGGCCGTTAAAACGGGCTGGCTCGCAAGATACTCGCGGCTCGTGTCGTCTGCGGACAGAGGCGCGATACTCGAATAAAGATGGGGGAGCTTATGAAACTGTCAGGTGTGCAGATAATTATGGAATGCCTCAAGCGGGAAGGCGTCGATACAGTATTCGGATTTCCCGGCGGCAAGGTAATAAAGCTTTATGACGCGCTGTACGACGAAAAAAGCATAAGGCATATTGAGACGGCGCACGAGCAGGGCGCGGCGCACGCCGCGGACGGCTATGCGAGAGCGTCGGGGAAGGTGGGCGTATGCTTCGCTACATCGGGGCCCGGCGCGACGAACCTGGTTACCGGTCTCGCCACGGCGTATATGGATTCGATACCCGTAGTAGCCATAACGGGAAACGTACCCGCCGACCTTCTAGGCAAGGACAGCTTTCAGGAAGTAGATATAATGGGCGTTACTATGCCCATTACGAAGCATAATTACCAGGTAAAAAGCGCGCTGCGCATATCCGATGTTTTCCGCGAAGCGTTCGCGTTCGCACGCTGCGGCAGGCCTGGGCCTGTGCTCATAGACATAACGAGCGACGCGTTCAACGAAGTGTGCGAGTATACTGAGCCGGACGAACTCAAGATGCAGTGGCGGACGACGGATATGCCCGAGCAGGAAATCGCCGATATGATAAACAGCTCAAGCAAGCCGGTGATACTGGCGGGCGGGGGAGTCGTACTCGCGGGCGCGGCCGACGAGCTTTTTGAGTTCGCGGAGAAGATTGACGCGCCTGTCGCGTGCACGCTGATGGGAACGAGTTCGTTCCCCGGTGACCATCGGCTTTGTACCGGCATGGTGGGCATGCACGGCACTAAGGCAAGCAATATGGCGTTCCAGAACTGCGATCTGCTTATCGTGCTCGGCGCGCGCTTCAGCGACCGCGTAACGGGCGACGCAAGTAACTTTGCTTCCCACGCGAAGATAATACAGATAGATATCGACGCATCGGAGATAAACAAAAACATAACGACCGACGTATATGTAGTGCAGGATATAAAAGAGGCGCTTTGCAGGCTTAACAGCATAGCGCCGAGGAAGTCACACGAGCAATGGGTGAACGATGTAAACGGATGGAAAGAAGAGAACGAAGCGCATATACCCAAGGACCATTTTCCTAAAATCATAATGGAAAAGATATGCGAGCATCTTGGGGAAGAGACGATAATTACGACGGACGTGGGACAGCACCAGATGTGGACGGCGCAGTACTACCCGTTTAAGAAGCATAATAAGTTCATAACGTCGGGGGGACTGGGTACTATGGGGTACGGCCTCGGGGCCTCGATAGGCGCGCAGATTGCTTCTCCCGGCAAGCGCGTGCTGCACATCACGGGCGACGGCAGCTTCCGCATGAACCTTGCGGAGATGGCGACTACCGTAAGATACAAGCTGCCCGTAATAACGATACTGCTCGACAACAGGACTCTCGGCATGGTGCGCCAATGGCAGACGCTGTTCTTCGGCGGCAGGCATTCCGAGACGACGCTGCCCGAGCTTGACTTCTGCGCGATTGCCCGCGGCTTCGGGTATTTCGCACAGAAAGCAGATAACCCCGGCGACTTTGAGAAGGCGCTTAAAGCCGCGCTGGAAAGCGACAAGCCCAGCCTCATACACTGCGTTATAGATCAGGACACAATGGTGCTGCCTATGGTTGCGCCGGGCGCTTCGATAGATAAGATTGTGATGAGCATATCTTAAAAGCGCAGAGGAGGACATAGTGGCAGACTGGAATTCCGCTTTGTATCTGATATAAAAAATAACCGTTAGTATTAACGGCTCAGCTCGCTGACAAAGCTCCTATTTGAAAAATGAACAAAAACTAAAGCTAAACCCCGAACATTAGCATGCCCTTCATCTGGACTCTGCCAGTGAAGGGCGAACGTTAATTCATAAAATTCTCGACTAAGCGCCCAGCCGCCCGTACCGGAGGTACAGGCTGGGCAAGACCCGATGACAAACGTGAGTTTGTCATCGGTATGAATGGTTAGTATTAACGGCTATTTTATATCAGATTGCTTAGTATATATAATCCGCTGTGGCCCTGTCCGTCCGTACTTTGCTCACGTAAGCGGATACTTCCTTATGCCTGGGATGGTTTTTGTACCTCTCAAGCGCGGCTTGATCCGCAAACTCCGTTAAAAGCACCATATCGTACGACATATCGCTCTCGTTTACGTTGAAGCCCAGCTCGATATGCCGTAACTCGGGGATAACGCCTTTAAGGGTAAGAAGCCTTTCCTTTATGTATTCCATGTTCTGCAGCTTAGTTTTCCCCTCAGCCTCGTCCTTAAAGCGCCACATGACGATATGCCTCAGCATATGAAATCTCCTTTCGGCTGCTATTCCGCTATCAGCTTTGCGCCTTCGTCAAACGCCCGCTCGTTTATGGCTATAAGATTGGCCTTATGCTCGCCGAACGTTTTGGCGACGGCTTTCATAACGCTGTCCTTCCCGACTATGCCTGTAGCCGCAACGAACGCACCGAGCATTATAAGGTTTATCACCTTAACGTTTCCGAGCTTCATCGCGGCCTCGTTCACCGGAATATAATACACCTCAATGTCGCTTCTTGTGGGCTTTTTGTCTATGAGCGACGAGTTGACAAACAGCTTGCCGCCCGGCTTTAAGAACTTTTCGAATTTGTCGAGCGACGGCCTGTTGAAGACGACAACGCAGTCCGCCTCCGTAACAACGGGGGAGCCTACCGGCTCGTCGGATACTATCACGTTGCAGTTTGTCGTGCCGCCGCGCATCTCAGGGCCGTAAGAAGGCAGCCATGAAACGTTCTTGTCCTCTATCATGCCCGCGTACGTTAAGAGCTGGCCCATCAGCAATACGCCCTGCCCGCCGAATCCGGCTATTATAAGTTCGTTCGTCATGCCTTTGCCCCCTTATCCTTATAAACTCCGAGCGGATAATAAGGTATCATGTTTTCTTTAAGCCACTTAAGAGCCTCGACAGGCGAAAGCCCCCAGTTGGTGGGGCATGTAGAGAGCACCTCGACAAGCGAGAAGCCCTTGCCTGCTATCTGGTTTTCAAACGCCTTTTTAAACGCCTTCTTTGCCTTGTTTATATTGGGAACGTCGTGCAACGATACGCGCTCTATGTATGCCGCGCCCTCCAATGTAGAGAGCATCTCGGCCACGCGCACGGGGTAGCCGCAGTGGCTTGCGTCCCGGCCGTATGGGGATGTGGTCGTCTTCTGGCCGACAAGCGTAGTGGGAGCCATCTGCCCGCCCGTCATGCCGTATATCGCGTTGTTTATGAATATGACGGTTATGTTTTCGCCCCTTGCGGCGGCGTGCGTTATCTCAGCCGCGCCTATAGAGGCGAGATCTCCGTCGCCCTGATACGTGAACACTACGTTTTTGGGGTTTACGCGCTTTACGCCCGTAGCGACGGCGGGAGCTCTTCCGTGAGCCGCCTCAAGCATGTCTATATCCCAGTACTTATATGCAAATACGGCGCACCCGACAGGGCAGACGCCTACGGTCTTTTCTCCGATACCGAGTTCGTCGATGCACTCCGCGACGAGCCTGTGCGCTACGCCGTGCGTGCAGCCCGGGCAATAATGGAAAGGCACGTCCGTAAGTATAGGACTTTTCTTGAATACAACTGCCATTATAACCCCTCCTTTATCGCTTTTAATTCGTCTATGATCATACCCGGCGTAGGAGCCACGCCCCCAACCGTTCCCGTGAAAGACACGGGCCTTTTGCCGTTTACCGCGAGTTTTACGTCTTCCACCATCTGACCGGTGCTCATTTCTACCGCAAGGAACGCTTTACATTTATCGGCCGCGTCGGAATACGCTTTATAAGGGAACGGCCACACCGTTATCGGGCGCAGCAGCCCGGCTTTTATGCCGTATTCTTTTCTTGCTTTTGTTATGGCGTTCTTTGCTATGCGCGCCGTCGAGCCGTAAGCGGCTATGCATATTTCCGCATCGTCCATCATATACGATTCATACTGCACCTCGTTTGCCTTGATGCGGTCGTATACTTTTGTAAGCCTGCCCATTACCTCTATCATCTCTTCCGCTTCTATATACAGCGAGTTGATTAGCGCTTTTTTATCACCGGCTTTATGCCCCGTGGCTGCCCACGTCTTTTCAGACAGCTTGCGCTCCTTTTGCGGACGGAACTCCACCGGCTCCATCATCTGCCCTATCATGCCGTCTCCGAGTATGAGCACGGGCACTCTGTAAAGATCCGCGGCGTCGAACGCCTGCATAACGAGGTCCGCGGCTTCCTGCACGGAAGAAGGCGCGTAGACTATCATGTGATAATCTCCGTGGCCGCCTCCTTTTACGGACTGGAAATAGTCGCCCTGAGAGGCGAGTATGCCGCCGAGGCCGGGGCCTGTTCTTACCATGTTGACTATAACGCAGGGCAGCTCTGCGCACGCGATATAACTTATGCCTTCCTGCTTTAAGCTTATTCCCGGCGAGGACGAGGACGTCATAACGCGCGCGCCTGCGCCCGCCGCTCCGTATACCATGTTTATTGCCGCTATCTCCGATTCGGCCTGGAGGAACGTTCCTCCGACCTCGGGCAGCCTTCTCGCCATATATTCGGGTATCTGGTTCTGCGGGGTTATAGGATATCCAAAGAAGAACCTGCAACCCGCATGAACAGCAGCCTCCGCTATAGCTTCATTCCCTTTCATCAATACTTTTGCCATATGACCACCTTTAAAACGTTACCCCAAAAGGAGTTATTTTTCTACTGTAAATACAACGTCAGGGCACATCTTTGCGCACGAAGCGCATGCAATGCACGCTTCCATATCAATAATTTCGACAGGGCTGTAGCCTTTGTCGTTGAGCTCAGTCTCGGAAAGCCGCAGTATTTTTTTCGGGCAAACCGTAACGCAGAGCCCGCAGCCTTTGCATGAGTGTTTGTCTATCGTAATCTTTGACACTGTACCACCTTCTTATTTATGATGTCGATTATTGAAGAATAACATATTAATACGTGAAAATCAACGAACAGCATTTTACTGCCGCCGTTTTTTGTGCTGTTCTACGCAAGAAGACGCATATATATGATTTTGCAGTATGTAAACTCTTTGTAAATACAACCGCATTTTCAGCGCGCGAAGATACATAATTGGAAATGTAACCAATCTAAACAGTTGCTTATGAATATCGTGAATGGTAGAATGTAGTCATATGATTAAAAGACATAAAAGGGCAGCAGGAGGCAAAAATGCAAAGACGCCCGAAGCGACAATAAAACGCTCCCCAATAGACATAAAGCTTTATGAGGTTTAAATACGGGGTTCCCATAAGGTCAAAAGCTTTATGGGGTGTAAAATAAAGAGGAGACGGGTAACAGTAAATAATTATGGGATTTATAAAAGATATAATCGGCGGAAGCAACGAATCGAAGCTTAAAAAGATAAGAAAGATTGCGGACTCTGTCATGGCGCTTGAAGGCGAATTCAAAGCGCTCAGCGACTCAGAGCTTAAGGCAAAAACAAATGAATACAGGCAAAGGTATAGCAACGGCGAGAGCCTTGACGACCTGCTGCCCGAGGTATTCGCACAGGTCAGGGAGGCTTCCGACCGAGTGCTGGGCATGCGCCATTTTTATGTACAGATAATCGGGGGCATCGTGCTGCATCAGGGCAGGATAGCCGAGATGAAAACGGGCGAGGGCAAGACGCTTGCCGCGACGCTTGCTGTCTGTCTTAACGCACTTACGGGCAGGGGTGCCCACGTTGTAACGGTCAACGACTACCTCGCAAAACGTGACTCGGAATGGATGGGCAAGCTGTATACGTATTTAGGGTTTACGGTAGGGCTCATAATACACGACATACCCGCCGAGGACAGACACAGAAACTATAGCTGCGATATAGTATACGGCACGAATAACGAGTTCGGGTTCGACTACCTGCGCGACAACATGGTAATACAGAAAGAACGCATGGTGCAGCGCGAACTCGATTTTGCGGTCGTCGACGAGGTGGACAGCATACTCATAGACGAGGCGAGGACCCCGCTCATAATCTCGGGCGCGGGCGACAAGAGCACCGATATGTACGTGACAGTCGACAGGTTCGTAAAGACGCTGAAGCTGGATGAAGATTTTACGATAGACGAAAAGCTTAAATCCATAAACCTTACTGAGGAAGGTATAGCGAAGTCGGAGCGGCATTTTAAAGTCGAAAACCTTGCGGACATAGAGAATACCGAGCTCAACCATCATATAAACCAGGCGCTCAAGGCAAACAATATAATGAAGCTGGATATAGATTATGTCGTCAAGAACGGCGAGGTAATCATAGTCGACGAGTTCACGGGCAGGCTGATGATAGGCAGGCGGTACTCCGAAGGACTGCATCAGGCCATAGAAGCGAAGGAAAACGTGAAGGTGGAGCGCGAGACAAGGACGCTCGCTACGATAACGTTCCAGAACTACTTCAGGATGTACAAGAAGCTCTCCGGCATGACGGGCACGGCCAAGACGGAAGAAGACGAGTTTCAGGGCATATATAACCTCGACGTCGTGCAGATACCCACCAACAAGCCGATGATAAGAGCGGACCAGAACGACGTAATATACGCGACGGAAAAAGGCAAATTCCGCGCCATTGTGGACGAGATAACGCGCGTGCACGCTACGGGCAGGCCGGTGCTTGTGGGCACGGTTTCGGTGGAAAAGTCCGAAAGGCTGTCTGACATGCTTATAAGGACGGGCGTAAAACATAACGTATTGAACGCAAAGCATCATGAAAAAGAAGCAACGATAGTGGCGCAGGCGGGCAAGAAGGGCGCCGTCACGATAGCGACGAATATGGCGGGCAGAGGCACGGACATCATACTAGGCGGCAACCCCGAATTTTCGGCGAGGGGCGACATGCGCATAGAGAATTACACCGAAGAGTTGATTGAGCAGGCCGTAAGCCACGCGCCCACGGACGATCCTGAGATAATAGCCGCGAGAAAACGCTACAACGAACTGCTTGATAAATATAAAAAGTCCATGCAGACGGAGCACGACGAGGTCGTGGCGCTCGGTGGCCTGCACATAGTCGGTACGGAAAGGCACGAAGCGCGGCGCATAGATAACCAGCTGCGCGGCCGCAGCGGCAGGCAGGGAGACCCGGGTTCGTCGGTGTTCTATATATCGCTCGAGGACGACCTCATGCGCCGCTTCGGAGGCGAAAGGGTGCAGGGGCTTGTTTCATCGGTAAGCAAGGACGACGACATACCGCTTACGTTCGGGCTGCTCACAAAGCAGATAGAATCGGCGCAGAAGCGCATAGAATTCAGAAACTTCGAGATAAGAAAAGACGTGCTGCAGTTCGACGACGTCATGAACAAGCAGCGTGAGATCATATACACGCAGCGCAGGGAAGTGCTGATGGGCGCCGACGTAAAGCAGGCTATAATGGACATGCTCGACTCCATAATAGACGACGTGTTCCCGGTGTTTTGTGCTGAAGGCGCGCTGCCCGAAGAGTGGGACATAGCGGGCATGAGCGATTATTTCAACAAGGTGTTCCTGCCGAGGGACCATAACCTGTTTAAGGGCGCCGAGATTGAAGAGCTTACGCACGACTCCGCCAAAGAGATGATTAAGGAGCTTGCGAGAAAGTATTACCACGCGAAAGAGGAAGAGATAGAAGCGGCCGGCCAGAGCATGCGCGAGATAGAAAGGATACTGCTGCTGCGCGCCGTCGATCAGAAATGGATGGCGCACATCGACGCTATGGACCAGCTGCGTCAGGGCATAGGCTTAAGAGCGCTGGGGCAAAAAGACCCCATCATAGAGTACAGGCGCGAAGGCTTCGATATGTTTGAAGAGATGATACGCGATATACAGCAGGACACGATAACGATGCTGTACCATGTAAAGATAACGTCGCGGCCGCAGCGGAGCGAAGCGCCCAAAGCGGTGGAAGCGCCGAAGAAGATGGTGGATTCCGCCGGAAGGAAGGTCGGGAGGAATTCGCTCTGCCCGTGCGGTAGCGGGAAGAAATACAAAAACTGCTGCGGCAAAGAATGATACTGCGAAATAGGAGACAAACGTGTTTAACATAGAAGATGCAAAGATAAAGCTGACGGAAATCAAAAAGCTTGCGGGTGAGACGGAAGCCGCGCTCGGTGTGGAGCAGCTCGAAAGCGAGATGGCGGAACTGAAAAGGAGTATGGAATCTCCCGAAGTCTGGAACAACGCCGAGGAAGCAAAGAAAATAGGCAAAAAGCTTCGCCCCATAGAGGACAAGCTTTCGCAGTTGGACAGTATGAGAAAAAGGATAGCCGACGCGGATGTTATGGTGGAACTGCTCGAGGAAGAGCTTGACGAAGATACGGCCTCCGAGCTTTCGGACGAACTTTCTGCGCTTACGAAGGACGCGGGAGATCTCCGGCTGAAAGCCCTGCTCCACGGAGAATACGATGCTAACGGAGCGATACTCTCGCTGCACGCAGGCGCGGGCGGCACGGAGGCTCAGGACTGGGTCGAGATGCTTTACCGCATGTATACCCGCTGGTGTGAGCGCAAGAAGTATACAATGAAGGTGTTCGATTTGCTGGTCGGAGACGAGGCGGGCATCAAGAGTGTTACGTTCGGCGTTATGGGGCTAAACGCTTACGGGTATCTCAAGGCCGAAAAGGGCGTGCACAGGCTGGTGCGCATATCGCCCTTCGACTCAAACGCGCGCAGGCACACGTCTTTTGCCTCGCTCGACGTAATGCCGGATATAGAGGACGACGACGCCGATATAGAGGTCAGCCCCGATGAGATAAGGGTGGATACGTACCGTTCGTCGGGCGCGGGCGGCCAACACGTCAACAAGACGGACTCCGCTATAAGGATAACGCATCTTGCAACCGGCATCGTAGTGCAGTGCCAGAATGAGCGCTCGCAGATACAGAACCGCGAAACCGCGATGCGCATGCTAAAATCAAAGCTTATCGAGAGACGAGAGGCCGAGAAGATGCAGGAAATGCTTGAAATAAAGGGCGAAATGAAAAAGATAGAATGGGGAAGCCAGATACGCTCGTATGTGTTCCATCCGTATACGCTTGCCAAGGATCACCGTACAGGCGTGGAAACGGGCAATATTGGCGCGGTCATGGACGGAGACATAGATGCGTTTATAAACGCGTACCTTATGGAGTCATAACATAATGTATAAATCAGTCATATTCTATTTCAGCGGAACGGGCAACACGTGGTGGGTAGCTGACAGGATAAAGAAGCAGCTGGACGCGAAAAACATAAACGCGGACACCGTGTCTATAGACAAGGTCGACGCTAAAAAGGCGAACTGGTGGATAAAGACCGCGGATCTTGTGTTTTTCGGATGGCCCGTGTATTTTTCCGGCGTACCCGAGCCCATGAAGCGCTTTATAAACAACCTGATGCCCATACAAAAGGGCAAGCATATACATACGTTTTGCACGCAGGCGGCTTTTTCGGGAGACGGCGCGTGGAGCTGCCATAAGCTGTTTGAGAAAAAAGGGCTGATTGTGGACAGCACGCGGCATTTTATGATGCCTTCAAATAAAAAAACCTATCGAGGAGAAGCGGGGGAAGCAAAGGCGTCTGGCATCATGGCCGTATGTGACAAACAAGTGGAGCGTTACGTGGAAGACCTGCTTATAGGTAAGTCGCGGTTGGTAGGGAAGCATTCGTACGCTCTGGGCATGCTGCAGCGCGTACCGTTCGGACTGTTCGACAAAGCGTATAAACGCATAGGCGCCGACAAGACAAAATGCACGCGCTGCGGGCTGTGCGCGCAGCTTTGCCCTTCGGGCAATATCAGCATGGTTGATTACCCGGAATTCTCGGACAAGTGCTCCCATTGCATGCGCTGTTACGCGTTATGCCCGGCAAACGCCATTACCATCAACGGCAGAGCTTTGGATGCTATAAAATCAGGCAGGCCTTACGCGGTTCATGATAAAAGGTTTAAACCAACCTTGTTAAAATAACCTTCTCATCTTTTCATATTTACCATTAAGTATACATAACTATTTGTGAGCATATATTTTACTGTTCCATAAAATCCAAAGAAGGGCGAATGTTATGTATATAGACGAACAAAAAGAGATACCTTTAAGTAAAACGCCGCATAAAGTCGTAATAGATTCGCGGGAAAAAGTAATGATCACCGGCGTTGAGGATGTGGACAGCTTTAATGAAAACGAGGTCATAATGCTTACTAATCACGGCTTTATTACGGTAACCGGCGAAGACCTTCACATCAGCAAGCTGAACCTTGACGAAGGGCAGCTCGTTGTGACAGGAATGATACAAAGCATCGATTACGCGGACCATGAGGAAGAAAGAGCCAAAAAAGGCGTCTTTTCTAAAATGTTCAGGTAACGCTTATGTCAACGACGGATTCTCAGGCGTATATCTTTATGATAACGCTTTACGGCGGTATGCTGGTAGGTCTGGCTTATGATTTTTACCGCTTTTTGCGCAGGGCGGTAAAGAGCGGCAGATGGCTGACAGCTTTGCTCGACACGCTGTTTATCATAACGCTTGGATTGATAGTCGTTTTTGTCATGTACATGGCAAATCAGGGAGAACTGCGGCTTTACACATTCATAGGATTCGCGCTGGGCTTCGCGCTTTATATAGCAGGGGTATCGCCGTTTATACTGTTCATTGCCAAAAAGATATCCGAAGCGTTCAAAAAGAGAAAAGGCAAGTAAACTTTTACATCACAGGCAGGAGATACGCCTTGCCGCGTCGAATAGATGTTATATAAATCGGAGCGCCTGAAAAGCCATAAAGTTTTCAGGTGACAATGCCGAAACATCCAACGGGCGACGGCCTTTTGGATACTGTTTGTGAGGATATATGAGGGTCAAAAAGAAAAGGAAGATAGGGCTTAAGTTTAAGCTTATAATTCTTGCCTGTTTTTTGATTTATGCGGGCGTAGCTGTATATATGCAGCAGATGAATATAGGCTATCTTAATAAAGAAAAAGATTCGCTTAAGCAGCAGTACGAACAGGCTGAAGCGGACTTAAGCAGGCTTCAGCATAAAAGCGCATACATGAGCACAGAAAAATACGCGGAGGACGCCGCGAGAGAAAAATTCGGGCTGACATATAACGGAGAGCTGATACTGGAGTCGCAGCAATAGCTGTATAACATGTAATAAACGCGTGTAAAGCGCGTTTTTTTATACGCGAATTATGAAAACGCGATTCGGTATGCTATAATTCAATGCAAAAGGAGAGCATTATGAGTTACGCTGTAGTCGATATGGGAACTAACTCCGCGAGGCTAATGATAGCGCACGTTTCAGACGGAAAGGTTGTATCGGATTTCAAGACGCTGCGCACTATACGTATCGGCGAGGGCATGGCCGACAAAAAGGTGATACTCTCTTCCGCCATGGAACGCGCAAAGAACACCGTCGAAGAATTTAAAAACATTAGCAAAGCGCATAAAGCCAAGAGCTTTTTCTGTTTTGCTACGAGCGCCGTGAGAGAAGCGGAGAACAAAGAAGAGTTCCTTGAGTATATAAACACACAGTGCGGCGTGGATATAGAAGTGATATCGGGCGATATGGAAGCATACCTCGGATTTGCGGGCAGCGTGGGAGTCCGCGGCGGTGTGCTGGATATCGGGGGCGGGAGTACAGAAGTCATGGTAGGCAGCTTAAAAGACGCGAGATTTAAGCGCAGCTTTAAAATAGGTACGGTCAAGTTCCTGCAGCTTTTTCCGGGCGGTGACGAGGCTGATCCGTTGTCGTTTTCAAAGGCGCATAAGCTTGCGCGCGAAACGTTTACGGTATTACCGGACAGCGGCGGCGTCGTATTTACCGGCATAGGCGGTACCGCGACGGCGCTGGCGGCTATAGATTTGGGGCTCAAAGAATATTCCGCGGAGAAAGTACAGGGCCATATTATCACGCTTAAAAGGGCTAAAGAGCTGTGCGCAATGCTCGAAGGCAAAACAAAGAAGCAAAGGGAAGAGCTTATTGGCCTTGAAAAGAACAGGGCGGACGTGATAGTTTTCGGGGCGATAATACTGCTCGAATTTATGACCGCCTCCGGCTCTGATCGTATCATCGTAAGCGACAGGGACAATCAGGAAGGATATCTTGCCTTGATACTGGACCTTTTATCATTATAAGAATGTAGAAATTTAATAGCAAAATATGGTAAAATAAAACATTATATGCAAATGATATCGAGATCTATTACCCGGACAATATTAATGGCTCAGCATATACCACATAGCAGTTACGGCGAATTTTAACGGCGGGATAACGGTATTTGAGATATGCGGCCTGTTTTAAGACGGGAAAAGGATATTATTTCTTGTGGGGGGAGCGACAAACATAGCTGCGTTTGGTATAATATGTAATGACTGCGAATACGCTTTGCCGCAGACGTGTGGCACAGGGCTTTAATACGGGGTCCCCAGCAAGTCGTGAGGCTTGATGGGGTGTAAATACGGGGTCCCCAGCAAGTCGTGAGGCTCGATGGGGTGTAAATGAATAACAATGTCTGTAATGGGGCGCTGCAATTTCCGCGCGGTTTATAAGAAAAACATGGAAGGATAATGAAAAGGGGGATGCATATGGCCAAAACATTAGGAATTGCATTCGGCGGAAGCGGAGCGGAGGGTATTGCCTGCGTTGCGTACATAAAGGCGCTTGAAGAAGCGGGTATAAAACCCGACGTCGTTTCGGGCACGGGCATAGGCGGCGTAGCCGCCGCGATGTACGCCTCGGGCATGACGTATGACGATATCATCAGTTTTATCAGAGAGATAGAATTTCCGGGGATGAAGAGGCCGATAAACATATCAAAAGTCAAGGATGCGCGCATGGGAATACTCGACGATATGGGCCTTGAGGAATATTTCAAGATGGTGATGCCCATAAAGGTGTTTGACCGGCTGTATTTTCCGCTCAGGATTGTAGCCGCGGATTACGAGACGGGCAGCGAGGTAGTATTTTCAAGCGGCGACGTTGGCCATGCCGTACGCGCGGGAGCGGCTGTACCGGGTATATTGTCTCCTTATGAAAAGAACGGAGTTATATATATTGACGGGTCATGCGTTAACCCTGTGCCGTTCGATATTATACGTGGCGAGTGCGACGTGCTTGCAGCTATTGACCCCGATACTGACCAGGAAATAGACGGCGACAGGGATATAGGCGTTTTTCAGGCTATGCTGAGTTCGTATGCGAATACAAGAAAGTCGCTGTCAAGGGAGAAGCAAAAAACATGCAAGGTCGATGTTTACGAGCATGCGGTGCTTAGTGAGATATCCACGTTTGACTTTGCGCGATATGACGATATTATTTCCTCATCAGCAGAAAACGCTGAAATGTTTGTCCAGGAACTGCAGAGCTCCTTATAAAACTGCACATAAAAAATCTTATAGGTGTCTATAAATAGAGCATATTTCATGCTCTATTTGCTTGAATGCTTATAAATTATTATATATCAATATGACAGAATATAATACACACATGCATGAGATACCATAATATCCTATAATAAAACAGATAATTGTATATTATGCACAAAAAATCATCTGTTACATAAGAAGCATCATATGTAGATATATGATAGAGATGCCTCTACCCGCCATAGAGAGAAAATAATAATAAAAATGCATATAGACATTATAAAACCATATTATATACATCAATTATCATACATTTCATCAAATAATTATTATTATTAAATATGGAATAAAATGAGTTAATAATTAACCCGATTGACATAATTTATCGAATTACTTCTTGACAACCTGACTACTATATGTGTATATTATAATTAAAAATAATAGTGCAGTAACGTTTATATTAAATATTTATACTAATATTCAGTGAAAAGCAAACTCGGCGAAAGTCGGGGACGCAAAGCATGAAGTCTAAAGCGTTTATATGCTATGATCGTTCGGCCGCTTCATAAGTCGAGGGCGGCTTTTTTAGTTGATAAAGCTAAAAAGGATAAGTAAGGATTATAAACGTTACAGAAATGTGAAAAGCAGCCCCGTACGAAAGTCGGGTACGCAAAGCATGAAGTCTAAAGCGTTTATCGTCATGATGGTTCAGCCGCCTCAAGTTTTTTGGGAGCGGCTTTTATTTATAAAGAGCAAATACGGAAAGTCGAAAGGAGTTATGGGAGATGAAAACGGGAATTAAACGAATCGTTATTATGGTTCTGTCGGTGCTAATGATATTCGGAGTATTTTCCGAAACCAGTTATGCTGTTGACGATAATACCGTAAATATCTACATCTATGCTGGCAATAGTACCTCAGCTCCATTGATGCAGCATTATAAGATGAATAATGTCACTGACGCAAAAATAACGGAATATGACGGGATCGACGGTATATCTCTGCTTAATTTGCTTCAGGCGGATACGGGGTATGCTTTAGCCGGAGCGAAAAGCCCGATATCAGAAGGCGCTATCTATAAAAATGGACAGATAGACCTGAAGGACGGCCCTATAGTATTCAACGTATATGTGTTTGTTAAAAATGACACTGCAGAGACGAGCTATACCGTACGATACCAGGACAATCACGGCGCTCAACTGCTGCCTGACAAGGTGGTAAACACCGGAGTATATGTCGGGGATAGTATAACTGAAACGCCGCCCGCCATAACTAACTATATAACACCTTCAAGTCAGACTAAACTTATGCAATTTGATAATAATGTGTTTACATTTATATATCAGCCGGAGGCCGTTTACAGCGTTACTTATAATGGCAACGGAAACGACGGCGGCGTTGTGCCTGATGATGGTGGAACATATAACGTCAGCAGCACTGTGACGGTGCTCGGCAATACCGGCGGGCTGACAAAGTCTGGCTATACTTTCGGGGGCTGGACGTCGTCCGCGTTTACGGGAACAAAGAACGCCGCTGACACGTTCTCGATGCCCGCAGGAAACGTGACGCTGTACGCGGTATGGAACGCTGTGGATTACGG
>JAEYPO010000023.1 GCA_023410595.1 Bacillota bacterium
CATTCTTCAATTGGCTATCGCACTCCAGTACAGTTTGAGAACGAACTGAAAATGGACAAGAATGTAGTAATTGAAATGGAGGTCAAAAGTACGAGCTTTTGTGTCTAGTAAATTGACATAGTTCCAATATAAACCTGATTTACAATACCATTATTATGTACTAATAAGTTTCTTCGCTGAAAAATTTCAGACACTCTTAAAAGCTTATTAGAAAGTTTATCAATTGAAACCGTATTGTTAGATAAAAATTCAACCCAAGTATCAAAACTTCCCCTCATAAGCTCTTCTGCCTTAACTGTAATTACGTACTCTTTCAATTGATTAATGTTGTCATAATTGGCCAAGTCAACAATTGAAAATTTCATTGTATCTTTGGTAAATAACTTAGGGGACTGGTTAATAAATTCTTTAAAGATATTGAAGATAAACTTTTCGGTCACAATTACGGAATTTATAAATGTAACCTTATATAAATCTAATTCCATATCCCTCATTTCGTTCCAACGCTTAATTTCCCCAAGAGAAACTAGATAGTCCGGACTATCATATGATTCATTTATTTTCTTAAGTTCATTGTCTGTAACTCCATAATATTTACTTAATGAATCCCTTGATGATTTTATTATTGCTGTATATCTTTCTTTTTCATTTTCACAAATTTCTTTACTTTTCAAACGTAGATCAGCAATAAAATATACTTGTAAAAGTAAGTTCTTATCATTTTTAATTCGATAGAATTCAGCTTCCTGTAATATATGCGATGACGTTAATTCTATAAAGTGTTCTAGTGATATTATTTCACTTATAAATTCGTTTGCGTATTTACAGAACATAAACTCTGCTCCAATCTGCTGTAGACTGCCGAATGTATAATAACTTGCATATTAATAGCTCGCTAATTAACCCCAGTAGCATAAATATATACATCTATTATCATAAAAGCTGCCGCATCAATAAAAGATTCATATTCTCTGGATTGAATATTTTGACCA
Organism: Bacillota bacterium; assembly: GCA_023410595.1. Lineage (GTDB taxonomy): Bacteria > Bacillota > Clostridia > Christensenellales > SZUA-584 > DTFZ01. Next base: position 993 of record JAEYPO010000023.1, read on the forward strand.
TTTATGGAAATTAATCTTGCACATAATACCCCTTTCTTCGATCTTCCATTTTCATTTATATATTCTTGCGAAACCTTTCTTGATGCGTTGACATGAACAGTACATTATAGATATAATGCCTACACTTACTATTTCGACAAATATATCCATTATCCTTGAAATAAGTAAAAAGATTCTTCGCTTCGGTTGTCATTTCCATGGCGCCAATAAGCTTTCAGAAAGGGTTATTAATATTTCATTTTGTAGTTCGTTGCGGTAAGATGTGCCAGGAGGATATAAAAATCACGCCATATCAAAGCTGCCGCGTATTGGCGTGTTTGAGCTTTATGGCAATATCAGCAGCAAGCCCGGCAACTATGCAAAACAGCAAGCCTAATGTCCATATAATCCAAAAGTTATTGATTCTTCCTCCGCCGGGGTCAAGCCCGTCAGTATTGAACACTACTCCGAGTACAAACCCAAAGATGTATCCAAAAACGGCCGCTGCAGACGTCCAGCGCAATTTAAGGGCTATTGCAGCAAGCAGTACAACCAGACTGCCGCAAGCCAAAAGATCAGGCCAATCTTTCATGCCGTGTATATCAAAAAATACAAACCTGCACAGCAAATACGAAACGCCGAGACATAGCAGCAGCCCGATTATCAATATAACTTTTTTCGATAAAGCGCTTTTCATATAAACTTGGCCCTTCAATATTCATACTTGCCGATGGCGTAAGGCGCCGCCTTATGTGCGCGTATGACGGCAATCTGATTTTCATGTTTTTCTACGTACCCATGTATATTGCCTTCAAGACGTGCGTTCTTTTAAAGCAGACCGCATATCTTGGCAAGGTCATTTATCCAGCCCTCTATTTCGGCCAAATTTTCTTTCAGCTTTTGGGGGTTCTTTTCGAAGCCCTGCAGCAGCTTATACTGGTGCTCGTAGTATGCTTTGAGGCGCTCTAAATCGCGCTTAAATGGTGGCAGTTCACTTACAGCGCCGCTCTGCGCGAGGCTTTCGATATTCTGCATCTTTGCCCTGAACTGTTCGGCGGAATCGCCCACCGTCTTCTTGAAATCACGCAGCACCCACTGCCGCTCAAAAAGGTTGCGCTTTGTCCAGCCGTCGTACTGCTGGCGGAACGTCTCAGCGGCCTGCGATATAAGCAAAACAAGCGCGCCGCTGTCGCCCTTAAACTCCCCGGCGCTTTCAAAAGGGCTCTCGTCCATTATGCCTGATTCCAATAGCATCTGTATTGACGATACTTCCTGTCCCCGGTATTTTTCGGCGGACACCGCGGCTAGCGCAAACCCTGTGCCCGCTTCCTCCGGGCTCAGCATATGCGCTTCGTTCATCTTATAAAACTCGTCGGCGGACATGCCCATAAGCGAGGCTATAGTTCTTATGCCGCCCATAGCCGTGTCCGTTTTGACAAGGCCGGGGCCTATCGTAAGCGTGTGTATGTTTGTCTCTTCCAGCTCGGCAAAGAGCGTGTTTGATAGCTCGACCTGCGCCGTTTTAAACACCTCGTACGCGCCCAAAAAAGGCGTGGCGCCCGAAGATGAAACGAAGATTATCACTCCGCTGCCGCGTGTTTTCATATGGGGAAGCAGAAGCTGCGTCATCTTAAGCGGCGCTCTGAAGTTTACCGCGTAGCTTTTATCCCACATGGAGGCTGAAACGTACTCCACGGCGCCTATGGCGACCATCGTGGCGTTGCTAATAAGCACGTCCACAAAGCCATATTTTTCTTGCGCGTACACTATAAGCTCTTCTATCTGCGTTTCGTCAGAGAGGTCGATATCATAGAACTCCGCGCGGGAACAGCCCATCTCCTGATTGACGCTGCGCGCGGCGGCCATACCTTTACCGCTGTCTATTTCGGCTATAATAACGTTCGCCCCGAGCCAGACGAGCGCTCTGGCCGTCTCAAACCCTATGCCGCCCCCTCCGCCCGTGAGTATGACGGTCTTTCCGGCAAGAGCCGATTGAGACAGGCCGCTTTTTTCTATAAGCATAACAAAGCTCCCCATACGAACAAAATATCTGTTGCCATATAAAGAATAGCTCCAGGTGTCTCGTTATCAGCGGGTTTTTATCCGAAAAACCGTTTGATCTCTATTTGAGCGCTTTCATTTGAGTCTGAGCCGTGAATGATGTTTTCGCTCGTGTTGAATGCGTAGTCGCCGCGTATCGTGCCGGCGGCCATGTCTTCAAACTTAGTGGCGCCCATCAGCGCGCGCATGCCCGCAACCGCGTTCTCGCCTTCCACGATCATGCCGAATACCGGCCCCGACGTCATAAAAGCAACGATATCCGGGAAAAACGGCTTGTCGGTGAGATGGGCGTAATGCTCGCGCAATATGGCCTCGCCAAGGCGCATCATCTTTGCGTCGGCAATCTTATACCCCTTTTTCTCTATCCGAGAGATAACTTCGCCCATCAGTCCTCTTCTTAAGCAGTCGGGCTTAAGCATGATGTACGTTCTTTCAAAAGCCATTGGCTACTCTCCTTAAAACTTTATCTCCATTAATATAACAAATATGTTCTTGCTTTTCCACCCCGCGTTTATGTCAGAATAAAGAATACCCCCGCCGCAAGAATTGACGCGACGGGGGTATGTTAATTAACCTAGAACTTTACTTTCTCCGCTATAAACTCGCTTAACCTGACTATATCCACTCTTTCCTGCTTCATCGTGTCGCGGTCGCGCACGGTCACCTTTCCGTCTTCGAGTGTCTCGAAGTCAACAGTCAGGCATAGCGGCGTGCCTATCTCGTCCTGGCGGCGGTAGCGCTTGCCTATGCTGCCCGTAACGTCGAAATCTACCATATAGTTTGGCAGAAGCATATCGTAAATTTCCCGCGCCTTATCTATAAGCTGCTTCTGCAGTGGCAGTATCGCGGCCTTAAAAGGCGCGAGCACGGGGGAGAGGCGCAGCACTGTGCGCGTTTCTTTCTCAAGCTGCTCCTCGTCGTACGCGTCGCAGAGGAACGCGAGAGCCGCCCTGTCCGCGCCCAATGAGGGCTCGATGCAGTACGGCAGATACTTTTCGTTAGTGTCCGGGTCGGTGTACTCAAGGCTTGTGCCCGAATGCTGCATATGCTGCTTTAGGTCGAAATCCGTTCTGTCGGCGATGCCCCATAATTCGCCCCAGCCGAATGGGAACAGGTACTCTATATCCGTCGTGGCGTTAGAGTAATGCGACAGCTCTTCGGGGTCGTGGTCGCGCAGCTTTACGTTCTCCTTCGTCATGCCAAGGGAAAGCAGCCAGTTGTAACAGAAGTCCTTCCAGTAAGAGAACCACTGCATCTCCTCGGCGGGCGCGCAGAAGAACTCGAGCTCCATCTGTTCGAACTCCCTTATGCGGAATATGAAGTTGCCGGGCGTTATTTCGTTGCGGAACGACTTGCCTATCTGACCTATGCCAAAAGGCACGCGCTTCCTTGTTGTACGCTGCACGTTGCGGAAGTTGACGAATATGCCCTGCGCCGTCTCGGGGCGCAGGTAAATCTCGCTTGAAGAATCCTCCGTCACGCCCTGATACGTCTTGTACATCAGGTTGAATTTGCGTATGCCCGTAAAGTTGTGCTTGCCGCATACAGGGCAGTTTATGGAGTGCTCCTCAATAAACGCTTCCATCTCGGGCTGCTTCATGGCCGCCGTGTTTACGGGGATGCTCTTCTTCGCGGCGTAGTCCTCTATTAGCTGGTCGGCGCGGTAACGCGTCTTGCATTCCTTGCAGTCCATCAGCGGGTCGGAAAAGCCGCCCACGTGCCCCGACGCCACCCAAACCTGCGGGTTCATGAGTATCGCGCAGTCTAGGCCTACGTTATAAGGGCTCTCCTTTACGAATTTCTTCCACCACGCCTGCTTTAAGTTGTTCTTAAACTCTACGCCCAACGGGCCGTAGTCCCACGAATTGGCGAGGCCGCCGTATATGTCCGAGCCGGGATATACGAAGCCCCTGTTTTTGCACAGCGCGACGATGCGCTCCATAGTCTGCTTATCCTTTTTCATAACTCCTCCAAAAATAAAAGCCATTAACGTCCGTAAGGGACGAAAATGGCACATTTCCGCGGTTCCACCCTAATTGGTGATGCTAAATCACCCTCTTAAAGCTTCCGGCATTTTAAAAGCGCCCACGGTTTTTCTTCCGCCGCGAACTCCCACCGCCTTCGCGTCGCTTTGCCGGAACCTAAAAACCATGCTCTTCGCCGGATTATTATTATTTTAATCAATATATCAAAAGATATCCATTAATGCAATAGCGCCCGCAAGTTTGCCGTTTACTTTTCAAGGTTCAGCTCGAACCGCTCGAAATATCCTAAAAGCTCGCCGCTCTCGTCGCGCACGGGATTCATGTATATGCGCTGGTTTCTTACGCTTAAGCCAATAAACACCTCGTTGCCGTGGTTTTTGAGCTTTTCAAACGCGGCAAGTATCTTCTCTTTCGAGTTTTCATTGTGGCAGCAAAATATAGACTTGCCCAATAGGTCCCTGTAACCCCGCTCCGAGTAGTAATGATACTGTGCCGTACTGTTCATGTATCTTATTATATGCGTACTGTCCACGAACACTACCGGGTAAGGCAGGCTGTCGAGTATGTAATTTGCTATCTGCTCTTTTTCCATGCGGCTGTCTCCTGCTTCTTGATTTTTCACTTTAATACTAACAATACAACCAATATATATGCAAGTCAACGCTTGAAACATGGCGTAATTACAGCGGAAACATTTCAAAACAAATATTTTTTGCAGGAATTTAAAAAATGTGTTGCATAATTTAAAGAGCTAGACTATACTATATACAAACGAGGGAGTTTTGTTTTAAACTTTACTCGTTTTTTATTTTGAATATTTGCCGGGCCATCGTTTCCCCGGCTGTATTGTTAAGCACGATGAGGCTCAATGGCGAACCTTTTATGTCATTGAGCTGATTTTATTTTAAACGAAACCGTAAAGCTCATGCTTTGCGGAATTTTTTTTATGGAGGTTTTATATGGACGCACAGTTTACTCTGGACACATTATGGGTGCTGGTGGCGGGAATGCTGGTCTTCTTCATGAATCTTGGCTTTGCTATGGTGGAAAGCGGTTTTGCCCGAACTAAGAATACGGTCAATATACTGTCAAAGAATATTATCGTTTTCGCCGCGGCATCGCTCGGTTTTCTCGTTATCGGCTGGGGGCTGATGTTCGGGGACGGCAACGGCTTTATCGGCCTAAAGGGCTTGTTTATGGCTTCGGGAGCCGACAACTCTCCCGCAGTGGGCGACGCGTATCAGGGCGTGTATTCCGCTATATCGTGGACGGGCGTGCCGTTTTGGGCAAAGTTCTTCTTTCAGCTCGTATTCTGCGGAACCGCGGCCACGATAGTCTCCGGCGCGGTGGCGGAGCGCATCAAATACATTTCATTCATAGTATTTTCGCTCATACTGACCGCGTTCGTCTACCCGACAGTGGGGCATTGGATATGGGGCGGAGGATGGCTCGCTTCTATGGGGTTCCAGGATTTCGCGGGATCGACGGTAGTGCACTCCGTAGGCGGATGGGCCGCGCTTGCAGGCATATTAGTGCTGGGACCTCGCTTTGGCAAGTACGGTAAAGGCGGCAAAGTCCACCCGATACCCGGGCATAACATGTCGATTGCGACAATAGGGCTTTTTGTGCTGTGGCTGGGATGGTTCGGTTTCAACCCCGGCTCTACAATGGCAGCAAATCCGGACGCAATTTCTCACATACTGCTTACGACGAACACGTCGGCAATAGCGGCTGTGCTTATGTCAACGGCGGCGTCCTGGATACTGATGGGTAAACCAGACCTTGGCATGACGATAAATGGGTGCCTCGCGGGGCTTGTCGCCGTAACGGCGGGATGCGCGTATGTCAGCGTAACGAGCGCCCTCATAATAGGCGCCGTCGCGGGCGTAGCCGTGGTGCTTGCCGTTATGATGTTTGACCGCCTTAAGATAGACGACCCGGTCGGCGCGACCGCGGTGCATCTGTTCTGCGGCGTGCTCGGCACGCTTATGGTAGGGTTGTTCGCCGAGAGCAGATTCAATGGCGGAGCGGACGGCCTGTTCTTCGGAGGCGGATGGAACCTTCTCGGCGTTCAGGCGCTCGGCGTCGTTTCAGTCGCCGGGTTCGTATTCGCGGGAGCGCTGATTGTATGGCTGCTGATAAAAGCGACGATGGGCGTGCGCGTGTCTCTCAAGGAGGAAATCGAAGGCCTCGATATAGGCGAACACGGCAATCAGGCGTATCCTGAATTTGTCATTCACCGGCCGTCGTATATTTCTGAATCACGCCTGTCGGCTCATATGACGCCCGTTAAAGAATCAGTAAATGAAATTGGGAGGATAAACGAAAATGAAACATGTTAAGGCGATAATCAGGCCGGAGATGCTCGATAAAGTGCGAGATACGCTTGAAAAGGCTGGCTGCTACCGCGGAGTGACGCTGAGCGAAGTGATGGGGCAGGGCAAACAGAAAGGCGTCGTGCAGGTTTGGCGCGGCGAGAAATACCACCTTGACCTGCTTCCCAAAGTGATGATGGATATGATAGTTAAGGACGATGAAGTCACCGTCGTCAAAAAGGCTATCATGGACAGCGCTTCAAATGGCGACTGCGGCGACGGCAAGATATTCGTATACGACGTTCTGGAGGCGGTGCGCATCAGGACGGGCGAAGAAGGCGACGACGCGCTGTAAGCGCAGCAAAAGAATTTAGGAAGAAAACAGGCCGGTTTATAGCAGACCGGCCTGATACATTTTTATGGTATAGAAAGAGATTTGTTTTTGGAACGAAAATTATTTTGTTGACATATCGTATTGATATCCGTTATAATACATGCAATCGAAAACGTTAGACTAGAAGAGAACAGAATAAGAAGAGTTGAGAAGAGATGAGAAGATGAAAGGATTAATGCGGCCGGGATTCTTCCTGAAGCCGTTTTTTTGTTACCACGAGAGCGCTCTTAACCTGATTCCTCAAGTTTGATGTTTAAGATAATTTTAAATATTTAAAGGAGAAAGACATGAAGAAAACGGTTAAAAAGCTGGGACTGCTGATGGCGGCACTATTGATTGCGACTGCGGTATTTGCGGGATGCACAGGGGCGGCGACGCAGCAGTCAGCTGTAAGCGCTGACGTTTCAAACGCTCCTTCGGCGGAAACTTCAGCCTCCGCAAAAACGTCGGAAGAAACTCCGGCAACCGGTCCGTACACGATAGGCATAACGCAGATCGTGGAGCATCCGTCGCTCGACAGGATACGGCAGGGAGTCATAGACAAGCTCGCGGAGCTCGGTTATGCGGAAGGCGACAATTTCAAAATCGATTATAAAAGCGCGCAGGGCGATATGGCCGTTGCGACAACGATAGGCCAGCAGTTCGTTGCCGACAAGGTGGACGCTATAGTGGCTATAGCGACGCCGACGGCACAGGCTGCGTACGCCGCTTCGATGGGCAGCATACCGCTCGTGTTCTCCGCTGTATCCGAGCCGGTTGCGGCGGAACTGTGCAACGCCGACGGCAGCAATATTGCGGGCGTTACGGGAACGAGCGACAAGCTTCCTGTTGAGCGCATGTTCGATCTCATCAAACAGATGGTCCCCGGCGCTAAAAGCATAGGTATACTGCACAGCACAGGAGAGGTCAACAGCGACATGCAGCTCACCGAAGCGAAGGAAAAGTCGGGCGGCTACGGCTTTGAGATCGTCGACGTGGGCATAACGTCCACGAACGAGATGGCGAGCGCTTTAGACACGTTGCTTCCTCAGGTTGACGTAGTGATGAATCTGACGGATAATACTGTCGTGGGCGCGCTGGCGCTCGAAGTGCAGAAGTGCAACGAAAAGAAGATACCGCTGTTCGGTTCGGAGGACACGCAGGTGGCGGGCGGAGCGCTTGCGTCCGCGGGCATAGACTATTATACGTTGGGGCAGAATACCGGCGCTATGGTAGCCGAAGTGCTCGAAGGCAAGAAACCCGAAGAGATACGCATACAGACGTCCGCCGAGGCGATGATAGCCGTAAGCGCGGAGCAGGCTAAGTTCCTTGGCCTTACAGTCCCCGACGCGCTCAAGGCAAACATACTTTCACCGGAGGCGTCAAACTAAAAGGAGAGAGCATCTGTGCTTGATTTTCTGTTAAGTAACATTGGGCAGGGTCTGATATACGCCCCGATAGTGCTCGGGGTGTATATCACGTATTCCATACTCGATTTTCCCGACCTTTCCGTAGACGGCACGTTCCCGCTGGGCGCAGCGGTGACGGCCGTCTGCGTCGTTTCCGGAATGCATCCGCTGCTTGCGATGCTGCTTGCCATAGCGGCGGGCGCGGCAGCGGGATTTGTGACGGGCGCGCTGCACGTCTATCTGAGGATAACGAACCTGCTGTGCGGCATACTAACTATGACGGCGCTTTATTCCGTCAACCTGCATATCATGGGAGGCAAGGCGAACATAGCGCTTTCCTCCAGGACGATGCTGTTCCCGGCCGACGTAACTAGTCCTTCAATGAACCTTTTAAACTCGGTGTTCATAGCGTTAGCGATAGTCGTCGTAGTAAAGGTGCTGCTCGATCTTTATATGACAACCTTTGCGGGCAAGTCGCTGCTGGCGGCGGGCGTAAACGAACAGCTCGTCAAGACGCTTGCGATAAACACCGGCAGGCTGAAGATAACGGGACTCATGCTGGCGAACGGGCTCGCGGCGCTTTCCGGCTCGATGATGGCGCAATACCAGCGCTTTGCAGACGTAGGCATGGGCAGCGGCACGGTAGTCATAGGCCTCGCGGCCGTTATAATAGGGCGCGCTGTGTTTGGAAGGGCGCGGTTCATACAGGGCTCTACGTCTGTAATATTCGGCTCAATAATATACAAGCTCGCCATAGGCACGGCGCTTAAACTCGGGCTGCCCGCGGAAGACATGAAGATAATGACGGCAGTGTTCTTCGTACTAGTTATAGTGCTGCAAAACCCCGCTATATACAGAAAGCTCTCGGGCGTTTTCAAAGGAGGGCGAAACGATGCTTGACTTAAAGAACATTTATAAAACGTACGACGCGAGCCTCCCCACGAGGACTGAGCTTTTTACCGGCCTTGATTATCATGTAAACAAAGGCGAATTCGTAAGCATAGTGGGCAGCAACGGCTCGGGCAAGACTACGCTGCTTAATATAATAGCGGGCACGGTAACGTGCGACACCGGCAGCGTGAAGATACTGGGCAAAGACGTGACGAAGCTCCGCGAATACAAGCGCGCAAGACATATATCGCGCGTGTTTCAGGACCCCAAGCTCGGCACGTGCGCCACGATGACGGTGGCGGAAAACCTCGCCATGGCCGCCAACAAGGGTAAAAGCTACGGCCTTACGAAATGCCTTAAAAAGAAGGATAAGCCAAAGTACAGGGAAATACTGAGCGTGCTCGAAATGGGCCTCGAGGAACGGCTCGACGTGCTCGCAGGTCAGCTTTCGGGAGGGCAGAGGCAGGCGCTTGCGCTGCTTATGGCCGGCATATCAAACCCCGATCTGCTGCTGCTCGACGAGCATACGGCGGCACTCGACCCGCGCACGTCCGCGCATATAATGGAGCTGACTCAGAGGATAATAACGCAGCGTAATATAACGACGCTGATGGTCACGCACAACTTAGAGTACGCCATAGGCTACGGCTCGAGGATGACGATGCTGCATTCGGGCAATGTGCTGTTCGACATTTCGGGGGAAGAGAAGAAAGCGCAGACGATAGACGGCCTTATAGAGATATTCCACAAAGCACAGGGCGTTAGCGACAGGCTGGCGTTCGGCTGATATTCCCACAATAAATATAAAAACGAACTAAAAGCAAGCGTAATAACGAGCGTTTGCTTTTTATTTATTCAACAGGAGCAGATTCCGCCTGTACGACATTTTCATTCTGCTTGAACAGCACTTGCACAAGCTTCCTGAATATCCAAAAACCAAGACACGCACCTGCTAAGTTAAGTATAAGATCATCGATATCAAAGCTGCCCGTGCGCAGCAGCAATTGTGCCGCTTCTACAGCGATCAGTATGCATAATATGCATATGATGTAACCTCCGAATTTCCGGAACCTGCCAAACAGGCAGGGAAGATATAAGCCCATAGGCAGGAAAAACAGCAGATTACCCAGCAGGTTGGCTATAGGCGTTTCAATATTCATGCTGTCCGTAAATAAGGCGCCTACGTAAAGAACAATGGATTTGAACGGTATGATGTTTATGCAGTACTTTATATATTCGGAGAGAGAAAAACCCGCCCCGTAACCCCTCCCTGAATAAAGAAAAAGGGCATATATCAGCAATAAAACATAAAGCGGGAACGTGGAATAAATGGCGATCTTCGCGGCTTTCTTCATTTCAATCTCCATACTTAACGAATTATCCACCACCGCTTATATAAGCCTATCATACGCTGTTTTTTATGTCAAACAATAGAAATGAGCCAGACCGCTTTTTGACATACCGAGGCAGTAAAGACGAACAAAAGGCAGGAATTATTAAAAATCTTCCTGTTTTTTTATTTGATTTTGACGCGTCGCATAAGTTATAATAATATTAACTTGATATACGCAGAGTAGGCTTTGTGCGTAAAGTGCTCCGGGATGGGATGTCGCCCGGGGACGAAAGGCAATCATTTTTGTTTTGCCTGCGGTACAAGGCCGCGTCCGCTGCTTTAGAGGAACCTTTTTCTCTTATTGTGCGGTATACTTGTTTGCCTATATTCAAGGGAAGGAGGTTTTTTTGTATGAGAAAAAATTATTTTAATCTCAAAACCCTTATCGTTTTAGCGTTGCTTGCAGCGCTGGGCGCGGTGTTCAGCGCGTTCCTCTCGGTCGAGTTAACCCCGGCGGGCGTAAAGACCATTGAGGTCTCATTGACTCCCGTTCCGGTGATGCTCGCAGGCATATTCTTCGGGCCGCTCGCGGGCGGGCTTGTCGGCTTTGTGGCCGACTTCGTCGGCTTTTTCATGAATACGCAGGGCCAGGCTTATAACCCCGCCTTTTCGCTTACTATGGCGATGTTCGGCGTTATCGCCGCCCTGTTCTATTTAAGGTCGCAGAAAAACTCGATTTGGAAGGTAACGGGGGCCGCGCTGAGCGCGCAGGTGGCATGCTCGGTCGTGCTCAACACGCTGCTCGTCAATATTTTCTACGGCGTTCCGCTGGCCGCGCTTGTTCCTGCAAGGCTTGTCGGAGCGGCTATAGAGCTGCCGCTTTACGCTTGGCTGCTGATGACGCTGACAGAGGCGCTGCGGCCTATTGTAGAGAGGAGCTTTAAAACGGCAAAAGCTTAAAAATACCCGAGATAAAACAAGAACCGGCAGCAATTAAACTGCCGGTTTTATATTCCGTTAAATCTAGTTATTTGTTGTAGTCTTCGCGTGCTTTCTTAAGCATATACGCGTATTTCTTCTTTGCCGCTTCAAGGTCGTATATAGCGAAATCTATAAGGTCCGGGTCGTCCACGTTGTCAAAATAGTTTTCCGCCGCCTTCAAGTCGGAGTACGCCTGCTTAACATCTTCCACAAGGGCGTTTGATTCAAACGTCATGGCTAACCTCCATACACAGTAATGGTATAATCATTGCCCGAAACAGGCAATTTTATACACATCTGTATGTAGGTCAGTATTCCGTGCGGCCTTCTATAGCGCGCATCAGCGTGACTTCGTCCGTGTACTCAAGGTCTCCGCCTATCGGTATGCCGTGCGCTATGCGCGTTACGCGCGATACCAGCGGCCGTATGGTCTTGGCTATATACGCGGCGGTCGCCGTGCCCTTAACGTCGGGGTTCGTCGCGAGTATGACTTCGGACGTTTTTCCCCGCGCAAGGCGGTCGAGCAGCCCTGAAATGTTTATATCGTCGGGGCCTATGCCGTCCATGGGGGAAATGACGCCGTGCAGCACGTGGTACACGCCTTTATACTCGCGCGTCTTTTCCACGGCGAGCACGTCCTTTATATCCGACACTACGCATATACATGAAGCGTCCCTCGAAGCGTCGCCGCAAACAAGGCACTTTTCTTCGCCCTTCTCCATGAGATTGCCGCAGACAGGGCAGTACGCCGCTTTTTTCTTGGCGTAAAACATGTCTTTGGCGAACTCCTCCACATCCTCGTCGCTCTGGCCTATGATGTAGAACGCGAGCCTCTGCGCCGTCTTATGGCCTATGCCGGGCAGCTTGGAGAACTGGTTTATAAGCCGCATCACCGGCTCGATTATCTGGCTCAAGGCTAAAACATGCCCCCTAAGTCCATACCGCCCGTAATGCCGCTCATCTTATCTTTCATAAGCTCTTCGGCTTTTGCAAGCGCTTCGTTCACCGCGGCGGTAACGAGGTCTTCGAGCATCTCCACATCGTCCGGATCAACCGCGTCGGGCGAGATCTTTATGCTGATTATCTTCTTGGCGCCGTTTGCGCGCACCGTAACAACGCCGCCGCCCGCGGTCGCTTCGACCTCGGCAGCCTCTACCTCCGCCTGCGCCGCAGCCATGTCGGCCTGCATCTTCTGTGCCCGCGCGAGCATCGAGCCCATATTCATGCCGCCGCCTCCGCCGCCCATCGTCCTTCTCTTTGCCATAAACTATCCTCCTAGATTTCTTCTATTTCCGTGCCAAACATCGAAAGCAGCCCTAAATCGGCGGGAGCTTCCGTTTGCTTTTCTTCTATCAATATGCTAAGTGAAAGCGTTTCGCCCGTAATATCCTTCAGCTTGCCCGCAACTGCTTCCTGCGCGGCGGGCTGTTTCATGTATTCGGCGGCTATCGCGTCGTCGGAAGCATACGTTATCTCAAACCTGCCGCCGCTGCGTACTGCGCTGCTTGCCTTCTGGGCGTGCTTGTATATGAAATACGCGTTGCTCTTAAGCGCTCCGAGCAGCTTTTCCCATATTTCTCCGGCCGGCACAGCGTCCCTTGCGTCACGGGACGCAACAACGTTCTGCGCGGCCTGCTTCCTGACGGTCTGCTTTTTTACCGGCATTTCGGGCTTTTCCTGCGGCGCCTGGGCGCCGCGTACTTCAAGCGCCTTAAGCCGTGCTTCGAGCTTTTCCAGCCGCTCCGCAGAGCCTGAGCCTTTATCGTCTTCGGGGCACATAAGCTCCATTACCGCCGTTTCAAGCACGATATCCGCCCGAAGGTTAAGCCGCATGTCGTATTCCTTGCGTATCAGTATATCGAGCGCTCGAAGGCACGCGGCTTTGCCGTAACTCCCGGCGAGAGGCATAAGCTTTTCGTCCTGCTCGTTCGCGCCTGCGCCTGCCGAGAGCCACATCATCCTGCGGAATATGTCCGCAATATCTTTTATGAGCGTGCGCGTGTCCGCGCCTAAGTCAATCAGAGCCCTCAATTGTTCCAGCGCGGCTTTTTCTTCGTACCTTGCTATATGACCTGCCAGTGCAAGCACCATCTGCGTGTCGCCGCCGCCCAGCGCTTCGGATACGTTTTCGGATGTAATCTCGCCGTAAGCGCTGCACTGGTCGAGTATGGAAAGCGCGTCCCTCATGCCGCCTTCCGCCGCGCGCGCTATCATTTTAAGAGCCTCGTCACTGTAGGAAAACCCTTCCGCCTCCGAGATCGTCTTAAGCCTTGCTGTTATTATGTTAACCGGCAGGCGCTTGAAGTCGAACCTCTGGCAGCGCGAGCGTATCGTTGCGGGCAGCTTGTGCGGCTCGGTCGTAGCGAGTATGAATATAACGTGCGCAGGCGGTTCTTCCAGCGTTTTCAGCAGAGCGTTGAACGCCCCCGCAGAAAGCATATGCACTTCGTCGATAATGTATACCTTGTAGCGGCAAACAGCGGGCAGCAGGCCGACCCTGTCCCGCAGGTCCCTTACGCTGTCCACGCCGTTGTTGGACGCGGCGTCTATCTCGATTATATCCGTGGCGTTGTCCGACGCTTTGCAGACGTCGCATTTGCCGCATGGCTCCGCGCCCGCCTTATCTGTGCAGTTGACAGCCTTGGCGAATATCTTGGCAAGGCTCGTCTTGCCTGTGCCTCTCGGTCCGGTGAAAAGATAGGCGTGCGAAATACGCCCGCTCTCTATTTCTCCCGTCAAGACGCGGACAATATGCTCCTGCCCGGACACCTCGCCGAACGATTCCGGCCGCCATGCGCGGTATAACGATTTATGCGACATTCATCTGCCTCCTGTAATTTCAGCCGCATATAATATACCATTTCTGCACCGGCGTTGTCCATATTAAGGCTTGCCGCAATCAAAGGACGATATTAAAATTACAGCGTGACGGAACAACTTTGGCGTATAATGTGTCATATAAGCATGATACAAGGGAGATGAATGTATGAAAAAGATATGCTTAGTATTTATAACCTCCGCTTTGCTGATTCTCGCGGCGGCATGCGGCGCGCAGACCGACTCAATAGGTATCCGCGGCGAAGTTACGAGTATAACAATGGGTGAAAACACCGTCATTCTGGTCGAAGGCGAAGTCATGGACGATACTATGTACGATAAGGCGAGCGTCACTATCAAGCCTGATACGAAGATTTTAAGTTCGGAGGACGGAAAAGAAACGCAAGTAAGCCCTGAAGATATTAAGCTGTTTGATACGGTGGAGGTCGTATTTGACGGGCCGGTCGCGGAAAGCTATCCCGTTCAGGGGTCGGCAAAACTGATAAGGATATTGAGCAAATAGTATCTCTTTTTATATAAAGGCTGTTAACGTCAACAAGCCAGTATGAAGCTGTTAAAATGTAAACAAAAATAATTGGGGTTATAAAGGCTTAATATTTATGTTATACTTCAATAACAGAATTGCAATACTAGGGGTGTCCTTTGAAGTCCAGGTTTATTGACACGAGGATGTTTAAATATATTGACTGGCTGCTGTTTGCCAATATAGTCGTGTTGGTGCTGTTCAGCTTTGTGGCCATCGCGAGCGCGTGTTCTTCCGCAATAGAAGGCGGCGGGTCGCTCTCCGAAGTGCTCTCTCAGCTCAATCTCGATTACGTCATTCAGCAGCTCACGTGGTTCGGCATCAGCATTGTCGCGATGTTCATTGTGCTGCTGCCCGATTATAACGCAATAGGCGAATATTACAAGTGGATATACATTATACTTATCGGGCTGCTTGTTGCGGTGACGTTGTTCGGTACTACGGTAAACGGCGCAAAAGGCTGGTTCAGGATAGGTGATTCAGGGTTCCAGCCGAGCGAGATTGGCAAAATAGCCATTATAATAACGCTGGCGAAGATGATATCCAACCGCACAAGAGGCAGAGACGGGGGCATCAGAAAGATAAAGGAGATACTGCCCATAGTCGGCGTATTCCTTGCCCCGTTCGCGCTTATTGTGGTACAGGGAGACTTGGGCACCGCACTCGTTTATGCCTTTACGTTCTTTGTCATGCTGTTCATAGCTAAAACAAGCATACGGGTTTTATTGATACTTTTGGGCAGCGTGGGCGTCGCCTTACCCGTAGCGTGGTTAGTGCTTGCCGATTATCAAAAGAACAGAATATATACTTTTGTAGGGGTCAAGCCGCCGGATATGACCAAAGAAAAGTTTGAAAACCTGCAGTACCAGTCCGTCAAAGCCCAGCAGGCGGCGGGCTCGGGCCAGTTTTCAGGCAAGGGGCTGTTCTCGATGGGAGGCTCCAGCCAATTGAGCAACATACCCGAGAAGCATACCGACTTCATATTCGCATCCACGACGGAAGCGATGGGGTTTATTGGAGCAATGATAATAATACTGCTGTATATACTGCTGCTTTCGAGAACGTTTTACCTTGCGACGAAGGCAAAGGATGAATTCGGCACGCTTATAATATTCGGTGTTATGGCTATGACTCTGTTTCACATATTTGAAAACATAGGTATGAATTTAGGCGTCATGCCTATAACGGGAATTCCGCTGCCGTTCATCAGTTACGGCGGGTCGAACCTGCTTACGAATATGATAGCTTTCGGGCTGGTCATTAACGTAAGCATGCGACGACAGCGATGGGGAGTGCAGAGTGCGTAACGCCATAGAGCTCATACAAAAGAGGGTATCTACCCGCACATATTCTGCGCAGCCCATCGAAAAGGAAAAGCTGGACGCTATAAGCAGGTTTATAAGCGAACTTGCGGGCAACCCGTTCGGAGCGAAAGTGCGCGTTTCGCTTTTCGGAAGCGAAGTTTCGGGGCGTCTTGGGACATACGGGTTTATAAGGGGCGCGAATATGTACCTTGCGGCCTGCGTCAAGAAAGGCGAAAACGACCTCGAAGGTCTGGGGTATGAGTTTGAAGAGGCGGTGCTTTACGCAACGTCGCTGGGGCTAGGCACGTGCTGGGTAGGCGGGCTTTTTACGCGCGGCGCATTTGCAGAGCTGATGAAGCCGCAGGACGAACTGCTGCCCGTAATATCGCCTTTGGGCTACGCGGCGGAAAAGAAGTCCGTTATCGAAAAAATCGTGGCTGCGGGTGCGGGAGCCCGCAAACGTAAACCAAGCCAAGAGCTGTTCTTTGACGGTGACTGGACAAAACCTCTCGAGCCGCAAGGGGATATAATTACATGTCTTGACATGGTGCGGCGCGCGCCTTCTGCTTCCAACAGGCAGCCGTGGAGGGCTCTGCGCACGGAAAGCGGCCTGCACTTCTATATGAAGAAGGACAATGCGTACGCCGGCAACAAGCTCGGATATTGCATACAGCGCATCGACATGGGTATAGCGGCGTGCCACTTATCTCTCGCTGCACAGCAGCTTGGGCTTAAGGGCGCAATAGTAATGGACGACCCAAAGCTTACGGGAGAAGCGCAAAGCGGTGCGGGGCTTTCCTACAGCTTTTCATGGCGTTAAAACACGTTTTCCCATCCCAGCGTGTCTATATCCCTGATATGATCTATATAAAATATCGCCGCGGAAACATGCGCGAGCGCTTCCTCTTTTGACTCCGTGTGGCAGTAGCTCTGCAGGCTCTTTGCTGAAGCGGATATGCTGTCCACCTCTTTATGCTCAAAAAACGCCTCGAACTTGCTTTTTTCTTCTTCCCAGTTTGCGCAGAACATATCGGCCGCCGACGCCGCTAAAGTAAAATCTTCGTTTTCAAGCGCTGTTTTTACCTGCTCAAGATCCTTATTCAATTCCTTCGTAGCGTTATCAACATAGAGATTCTGCAGTATTGAGCCCCCGACCATAAGCAGCAGCAGCAGGGCCAGCGTTATTTTTTTAGCCATTCTTCATGTTACCTGTTGTCTGTTTTCCGTTATAATCCTGCAGAAAAACGCTGCCCGTCTCATCGCTCGTAGCCAAGAACACTTTTTTTATATCCCATATGTTCTTTTTTGAAAGTAATTGTATGAGATCCTTTTCCTTAAAGCCGAGCGCCTCAAGATTTTTGCGCTTCAGCTTGCCGTCCAATATCACGTCAAAACAAAAACCCGGATTAGGTGGATCTATATTCATATCCGCGGGCTGGAGGTTTCGTTTCTGCGGCTTGAGCATTATGCTTAATTCACCGTTCGTTTCAAGCACGGCATAATGAACGTCGCTTATGTTCATTACATTTTTGGCGCGCAGCTGCTCGAACAAATCGTTAAAATTGTAGTTAAGGCGTTTCAGTTCTTTTTCTACTATCACGCCCTTGTGTATTATAATGCTCGGCTTGCCGGAAACGACGGCGCGCAGCTTTTCGCTCTTCATGCTTATGAACGCTATGAAATTATGCAGCAGCAGCAACGTAACTATCGGGACGATACCGAATGTAATAGGTATACCCGAGCTGTTCATAGGCATGCTCGCGACTTCGGCTATCATTACCGCTATAACGAGCTCAAACGGCTGCAGTTCGCCCGCCTGCCGCTTGCCCATGAGGCGCATCGCAAACATGGAGAAAAAATATATAACGACCGTTTTTACCAATACGTTGAGCATATCATTATTTTTAGCGGCTCGGGCAGATATTATGTGCCGGTAAATTCAGCCGTTTGTTTATGTTTTTTTATGCGGCGGAGTATGATATCATAGCATTGGAGGACGTATGGATAGCAACGACGAGATACTTAAACGCCTTGAGAGGCATTATCCGGAGGCGAAGCCGGGGCTTCACTTCGGCAGCGCGTTTCAACTGCTGATAGCGACGATACTTTCTGCGCAAACTACCGACAGGCAGGTAAACGCTGTGACCGAAGGCCTTTTTAAAGCGCATCCCGACGCGAAAAGCATGCTTTCCCTAGGCAGGAACGAGCTTGAAATTATAATAAAAAGCTGCGGTTTTTATAAGACGAAGGCAAAAAACGTCTTGGAGACATGCCGGATACTGATGGATAAATACGGCGGGGAGGTTCCGCAGACTATGGAGGAGCTTACCGCTCTGCCCGGAGTGGGGCGCAAGACCGCGAACGTAGTGCTCTCTAACGCATTTAAGATACCGGCGATAGCGGTGGACACGCATGTGTTTCGGGTAACGAACAGGCTGGGACTCGCTGACGCAAAGGACGTCTTAGAAACGGAAAAGCAGCTAATGCGGGCGATACCAAAGGACAAGTGGTCCAGCGCGCACCACTGGCTAATATGGCACGGCAGGCGCGTGTGTTTTGCGAGAAAGCCGGACTGCGGCGGGTGCTTTCTCGTTGACGTCTGCAAATACGCGAAGGAAAGATAGTTATGTTTGTCGATAAAGCAAAAGTATACATAAAGGCGGGCGACGGGGGAGCGGGCACCGTATCGTTCCACCGCGAGAAGTTCGTTAACGCGGGCGGCCCGGACGGAGGCGACGGAGGCAAGGGCGGAGACATAATATTCGCAGCTGATGAAGGCATGCGTACGCTGATGGATTTCCACTACCAGCAGAAATACGTCGCGCAGAACGGCGAAAAAGGCGGCAAGAGCAACAAACACGGCAAAGACGGAAGCGACCTCGTTATACACGTTCCGCCGGGAACGGTGATAAAGGACTTTGAGACTGGGCGCGTCGCCGCCGATTTGAGGGAAGGAAGCCGCGTGCTGCTTAAAGGCGGCCCGGGCGGCAAGGGCAACGCAAGGTTCGCCACGTCAACGAGACAGAAGCCGTCGTTCGCGACAGCCGGAAGAAAGAGCAAGGGAAGATTTGTCATGCTTGAGCTTAAGTCCATTGCGGACGTGGGGCTCATAGGCTTCCCGAGCGTCGGCAAGTCGACGCTGCTCGCCGCGTGCACCAGCGCGCGGCCCAAAATAGCGGAATACAATTTTACGACGCTGTCGCCCAACCTTGGCGTCGTGCAGGCGAGGGAAGCAAGCTTCGTGATGGCCGACATACCGGGTCTTATCGAAGGCGCGCACGAGGGCGCGGGGCTTGGGCTCGACTTTCTGCGGCATATAGAACGAACAAGGATGCTTATACACGTCGTGGACGCCTCAAGCTTCGAAGGGCGCGATATCATAGCCGACTACGAAGCGATAAGGAACGAGCTTTCAAGCTATTCCGGCGAGCTTGCGGCAAAGCCGGAGATCGTCGCCGCAAACAAGATGGATATGCCGGACGCGCAGAAAAACGCGCAAAGGCTTCGCGAATACCTTTCGCCCAAAGGCATAGAGGTGTTCGAGATAAGCGCGGCCATAGAGGAAGGCGTAAAAGAGCTGATGGAGCGGACAAGCGAGATGCTTTTGGATATTCCCATGCCGCAGCCTGACGTACCCGACGGCATAATAGAGGAATGGGCGCTCGAGCGCGAGGACATGGGCTTTGACGTAGTAAAGCAGGACGGGGTTTTTTACGTAGACGGCTCGCTCATACAGGAGATATTGGCAAAGACGGACCCCAACGATGTAGATTCCATGCGGCATTTTCAAAAGCTGCTTAAGGATTTCGGTATCGTCAAAGCGCTGCGGCACGAAGGGGCGAAGACGGGCGACACCGTTTGCCTCGAGGGTATGGATTTCGATTTTATAGACTGACGAAGTCATAAAACTTTTTTGTGATGATGTAAGGAGGAGTTATGCTAACAAGCAAACAGCGCTCGGCGCTCAAGGCGATGGCAAACAATTTAGAGCCGGTTTTATATGTGGGAAAAGCGGGTATTACCGACAATGTGATAATGCAGGCGGACGAAGCGCTTACAGCGCGCGAGCTGATTAAGGGCACCGTGCAGCAGGCCGCGCCGCTGAGCGCCGCGGAAGCGCTCGGGGCTATAGCGCAAGCTACGGGCGCGGAGGAAGTGCTCTCGTCAGGGCGCAAGTTTGTGCTTTACCGCCCGAGGCCCAAAGACCCCGGCATAAGAATTTGAGCCCGCGCCGTTGAAATAGCGCTTTTTATGTGATATAATCAACTTAATTGGATTGGCAGGAGATTTGAGCCGTACCTTATTTTTTAGGGTACGGCTTTTATATTATTGAAATGATTTGAATTTGGGGAGGGACCTGAATGACTTACGATGTGGCGGTAATAGGCGCGGGAGTCGTCGGCTGTATGATAGCCAGAGAGCTTTCAATGTACGATGTAAGCGTCTGCGTGCTGGAAGCCTCGGCGGATGTCGCGGCAGGTACGAGCCGCGCGAACAGCGGCATCGTGCACGCGGGCTACGACGCCGAGCCGGGAAGCCTTAAAGCCAAAATGAACGTTGCGGGATGCGGCATGATGAACAACGTCGCCGACGAGCTGGGCGTGCCGTATAAGAACTGCGGCTCTCTTGTAGTTGCGTTTAACAGGGAAGAGGAGAGGAGCCTTGAAGAGCTGGCGTTGCGCGGAGTACAGAATGGCGTAAAAACTGATATCATATCCTCCGTGCAGGCAAGGCTTCTGGTTCCTTCGCTCAGCGATAATATCACTTCGGCGCTGTACGCCCCGGCGGCGGGCATAATATGCCCGTGGACGCTGACTATAGCGGCCGCCGAAAACGCGGCGGGCAACGGCGCGGAATTCTTTTTTGGGCGGCGCGTAACGGATATAGGCGTTAAAGACGGGATATACACGATCACGGCCGGAGGAGAAACGTTTGCCGCAAGGCGGATAATCAACGCGGCGGGCGTGCACGCCGACGAGATATCGGCAATGGCGGGAGGCGAGATGTTCGGGCTGCGCCCGAGAAAAGGCGAATACATAATATTCGACACAGCGATGGAGGCAAGGACGGATATGGTTATTTTCGGCGCGCCCAGCGAAAAGGGCAAGGGCGTGCTTGCCGCTCCTACCGTGCACGGAAACATGCTCGCCGGGCCGACTTCAATATTCGTCGGCGACAAGGAAGACAAATCGACGACTCTGCAGGGATTATCCGAAGTTTTTGAGGGCGCAAAAAAATATGTCCCCGGCCTTGAGAAAAGATACGCAATAGCGGTGTTCGCGGGTCTGCGCGCCGTGCCGGAATGTCACGACTTCATTATAGAGCGCTCAAAAAAAGCGCCGGGGCTTATTAACGTCGCGGGCATAGAATCTCCGGGGCTCACGTCCGCTCCCGCTATAGCTAAGCATGTCGTTGACGAGCTGCTGTTTGAAAACAGTCCGCCCGCTATCAAACAAAACGCGATGCGGATAAGAAAGCGCATCGAGGCTTTTGCGGACGCAAGCCCGCAGCGCAAGAAGGAGCTTATAGATAAAGACCCCAGCTATGCGAACGTAGTGTGCCGCTGTAAGCATGTCACCGAAGCGGAGGTAGTGGAGAGTATAAGGCGGCCGTGCGGCGCGACAACGGTGGACGGCGTAAAGTTCAGAACGGGCGCGGGCATGGGCAGATGCCACGGGGGCTTCTGCATGCCGCGCATAATGCGCATACTCTCGCGTGAGCTCGGGCGGGATATAGGCAGCATCACAAAGGACGGAGAAGGGTCATATATACTTACGGGCCGTACGAAGGAGGACAAATGAGAGCGGATGTGGCAATAGTGGGCGCGGGTCCCGCGGGGCTTGCGGCGGCGATAGGGGCAAAGGAAAACGGCGCCGGAGACGTCGTTATCATAGACAGGGAAGAAGGCCCGGGCGGCATACTGCGTCAGTGCATACACAACGGCTTCGGGCTGCATATGTTCGGCGAGGAGCTGACAGGCCCCGAGTACGCCGCAAGATACATAGACAAAGCCAAAGCATTGGGCGTTACTTTTCTAAGCGAAACGATGGTGCTCGACATATCGAAAGACAAGGTGCTGACCGTGGCCGGCAGGGACGGCGGCTTTCAGCACATAGAGGCCGGCGCGATAGTGCTCGGCATGGGCTGCCGTGAGCGGAGCGCGGGCGCGCTTATGATACCGGGTGACCGGCCGTCAGGCGTGCTTACTGCGGGCACGGCGCAGCGATTTGTCAATATAGAGGGTTATATGCCGGGAAAAGAGGTAGTTATATTAGGCTCGGGCGACATAGGCCTCATTATGGCGCGCAGGATGACGCTGGAAGGCGCTAACGTAAAGATGGTGCTTGAACTAATGCCGTACTCGGGTGGGCTTTTGCGCAACATAGTGCAGTGCCTCGACGATTTCGGCATACCCTTAAGGCTTTCGCATACTGTGAGCGCCATGCACGGCAAAGACCGGCTTCGCGGCGTCACCGTCGCGGCGGTGGATAAGGAATTAAAGCCCATAGTGGGCACGGAGGAATACGTGCCGTGCGACACGCTGCTGCTTTCGGTGGGGCTTATACCCGAGAACGAGTTATCGCGAGGCCTGGGGCTTTTGATAGACCCCGTTACAGGCGGGCCGGTAGTGGACAGCGACATGCAGACGTCAGTCGTGGGAATATTTGCGTGCGGCAACGCCGTGCAGGTTCACGACCTTGCGGACAACGTCAGCGAAGAAGCAGCGCGCGCAGGGTACGCCGCTGCCGAACACTGCAGGCGCGCGCAGGCAAAGCAGTATTATAATGCATCCGCTGGATCAGGCGTAAGGTACGTTGTGCCTCAGCATATAAACGCAGACGAAAAAGACAAGGTGCTGTTTTTCCGGGCTTCGGGCGTATACAAAAACTGCCGTACGGTCGCGAAGTGCGGCGGGAAACAAATAGCGTCAAAAAAGCGCGTACGGTGCGCGCCCGGCGAAATGGAGTCTCTTAAGCTTAAGGCCGCGGACGTTACGGGCGATATAGTGGTTTCGGTGGAGGAAGGCTGAAATGGACAGAAAAATAACATGCATAGGATGCCCCTTGGGGTGCGATATAGCAGTTAAGACGGAGGACGGCAAAATCACCGGCATATCCGGCTATACGTGCAAAAAGGGCGAGGAGTACGCAAGGACTGAGGTTGCCGACCCGCGGCGCACACTGACGACAACGATGCGCGATTCTCAAGGAGGGCTGATACCCGTAAAATCAAACAGGCCGATAAAGAAGAATCTGCTGTTTGACTGCATGAAAGAGATAAACGCTGCGACGGTAAACGGGCGCATCGAGATAGGCGACGTGCTGATAAAAGACATACTTGGTTCGGGCGCGGATATAGTTGCGGCAGGCAGGCAATAGAATTATAATGCATATATGGAATACCGCGTCAAAGAGATACAGTGCAGCTGTGCGCTTCATTATCATAACTCCAGATGGCTGCCGTTCAAATATGACATAAACGTGTATAGGGGCTGCGCGCACCGGTGCATATATTGTTACGCTCTTTACTCGCATGAATACATACAGGGCGGCAGCTTTTACAACGAGATATACGCGAAGGTAAACATTGCTGACGCGCTGAAACGCGAGCTGCCCAAATTCTCAAGGGAGCAGGTGAACCTCGGCGGCGTAACGGACAGCTACCAGCCCGCGGAGAGGGATTACCGCCTTATGCCGCAAGTGCTCGAGCTGCTGGCGCGCTTTAAGGTGCCGGTATCTCTTTGCACAAAATCTGCGCTTATACTGCGGGATATTGAGCTGCTTAAAAGCGTTAATGAAGCGGGCGGACTTATGAGCGCGTTTACCGTTACGACTATGGATAAGACGGCAGCAAGGCTATTAGAGCCGGGCGCGCCGCCTCCGCATGAGCGTATGGCCGCGGTCAGTGAGATAAAAAAGGAGGGCATCATCTGCGGCGTACACCTGATGCCCATTATACCGTATATAAACAGCGGCGAGCGCAGCATAGAAGCGCTGATGAGCGCGGCTAAGGACGCGGGCGCTGATTACGTGCTCACAGGAGCGCTTAACACAAAGAACAGCACGTTTTTTGAAAGCGTGCGGCAGAGCTTTCCGGGCGATTATGGCAGGATACGGGAACTATACGCCGATAAAAAAGCCTATAAGGAATACAGGGAAGACCTTGGGGAGATTATAGCGCGCGCAAGAAAGAGGTACGGAATGCCGGCGTACGCGAGCATGCCCCACAGGCGCGAAGCGACTCAGATGTCGTTCCTGTAAGAGGGTATATGTATAATGTGTTCAGACCTGCGCAAATGCAGGACTATCCGGCTGTCGCCGAAATATTCAGGCAGGCGATAAACGATATGTGCTCCCGCGGAATAATGCAGTGGGACGAAGAATACCCCAACGAAGAGCGCCTTAAAGCCGATATAGAAGCGCGGCACATGTACGTGCTCGTTTGCGGCAGTGAGGCGGTCTCGGCGGCGGTTATAAGCAGCGAGCAGGACGAGGAATACAAAAACGGCCGTTGGAAGTACAGCGAAGGAAACATTGCGGCGCTCCACCGTTTGTGCGTCCATCCCGCTCACCAGCGCAAAGGGTACGGACGGGAGACGGTGCTGCACGCCGAACAGAGAATGAGGCAAATGAGTTATACCGCCGTGCGCCTCGACGCATTTTCACAAAACCCTTCCGCGCTGAAGCTGTATGAAGGGCTCGGATATGAGCGCGCAGGCGAGGTAATGTTTCGCAAGGGTAAGTTCTTTCTGTATGAAAAGCCGCTGCGGGAATGAACCGAGCGCCTTCTTTCTTCTTTTTTCTCAAAAGCGACAAGAGATGCGCAAAATGCCCCGAACAGCAATAGTGCCCCCGCGATTATTGGAACCGAGACAATTATCCTTTCCCACATAAAGCACACCTCCAATAGAAACTATGTTCATATTACAGGAAGACATGTACGTAAAAACGTACAACAAATTGGGCGAATAGTATATGATAAATCGAAAAAAATACGCCCTTTAAGGGCGTATTTATCAAAACATTAATTACTACTATATTCGATTACTTATATTGTGATATTAATATTTAGTCAGGTACTGATTGATCTCCCACGGGTGCACCGTTATTTTGTAGTCGTCCCATTCTCTGTTCTTAAATTCGTAATACATATTGAATATGTGCTCTCCCAGCGTCTGCTTCACTAGCGGATCCGCCTTGAAAAGCTCAAGCGCATCGCTAAGGCTGCCCGGCAGGCTTGATATGCCTAGTTCCTTCATTTCCACTTTAGTCATCTCATATATATTCCTGTTAACAGGCGGCGGAGGCGTAAGGTTTCTCTTTATGCCGTCAAGGCCGGACGCGAGCATAAGCGCTATTGCGAGGTACGGATTAGCTGCCGGGTCAGGATTTCTTAGCTCCACTCTCGTGCCGGAGCCGCGCGAGGCGGGTATGCGGATAAGCGGGCTTCTGTTCTTTGCCGACCAGGCTATATAGCAGGGCGCTTCGTAGCCGGGAACGAGCCTCTTATAAGAGTTTACTATAGGGTTCGTTACTGCGGCTATTGACTTCGCGTGCTCCATGACGCCCGCTATGTAGTTGTATGCTACTTTTGAAAGCCCGAGCTCGCCGTTTTTATCGTAGAACGCGTTGCCGTTATTTGTACAAAGCGACTGGTTCACGTGCATGCCGCTGCCATTGATGCCGAATATCGGTTTGGGCATGAACGTGGCATAAAGGCCGTGGCGGGCGGCAATGCTCTTGACGACTATCTTAAAAGTCATGATGCTGTCGGCGGTAGCGAGCGCGTCTTTATATTTGAAGTCTATCTCGTGCTGGCCTTGTGCAACTTCGTGATGAGAGGCTTCTATCTCAAACCCCATATCTTCGAGCATAAGGCAGATATCGCGGCGAGCGTCTTCGCCCTTGTCTATAGGCGCGAGGTCGAAATAGCCGCCCTCGTCCTGCGTTATCGTGGTCGGCTTGCCTTCGGCGTCGGTATGGAACAGGAAGAACTCGCACTCGGGGCCGACGTTCATCGTATATCCCATCTTCGCCGCTTCGGCGAGCACGCGTCGCAGCGCATACCTTGGGCAGCCCTCATATGGCTCTCCGTCAGTTGTATATACGTCGCATATCAGCCTTGCAACCTTTCCCTGCTGCGGCCTCCATGGGAATATTTCAAACGTATCAGCATCAGGTTTTAACAGCATATCTGATTCCTCGATACGGGCGAAACCGTCGATGGACGACCCGTCGAACATGCAGCCTTCTTCAAGGACCCTTGGGAGCTGCTTTGACGTTATCGCTACGTTTTTCAAAATACCGAAAACGTCAGTAAACTGAAGCCTTACAAACTTAACGTCGTTCTCTTCAACAAGTTTAAGCACTTCCTTATTTGTATATTTCGCCATTATATCTACCTCTCATATGAAAAATAATTGCACACTGCTTGTTATAATAAAAAAGATGCCAAACAGAGCAACACAAGCTGCCAATCCTGACATCATCGTCTTAATATACTATTATAACTCACAATACCATAATGAGGATTGCGGCGCAATACTTTTTTAAAATTTAATGAACAAGAAACAATACTGGCTGATATATGTTATAATACAGACGGATGGTGGAATAATCACTGGAGCTTTCTTATGAATATCAGTACCCGTAACAGGTTAATTATATTCGGGGCCGTATTGATAGGCCTGTTTGCCATACTCTTCATACAGCTTATAAAGCTTACGCTCGTTAAAGGAGCGGATTATGCGGCGGAGGCAAACGAGAAAAGAACGGCGACCATAACTATAGCGGGCGCGCGGGGCAGCATACTTGACAGGAACGGTCTGCCGCTCGCGTACGACCAGAAATCCTACAACGTGGAATTTTACAGGGACCCTAATAAAAGCTCAACGGCGGACAGGGCTTTCTATACGGGCGTCATTATGAAAACTATAGACCTTGTCGAGAAGAACGGCGGAGAAACCATAGATACGTTCGCCATCAAATATAACGCCGAAACGGGCGTGTACGATTTCGACTGGGGCGACATTTCGGCTGAAGCCAAGACGAAGCGAGAAGAAAACTGGCGCAAAAACATGTACGTAAATACCGACCCCCAGATGACTCCGGAGCAGATATATATCTATCTGCGCGACAAATACCAGGTGCCTACAGAGCTGGGCTATGACGAAGCGCGCAAGATACTTTCCATATGGCAGGAAGTCCAGCTTGCGTCCTGGGTCGCGTTCGATCCCGTGACGGTAGCGTATAACGTAAACATTCAGACGGTTGCCGAGATAGAGACGCACGGCGTAGAGCTTTCGGGCATGAACATAGAGGAGAGCACGACGCGCGTTTACCCGCGCGGAACGCTGGCCGCGCATTTGCTGGGTTATCTTGGCAGGATGACCGACACCGAAACGATCAAGGATATGAAAGAAAAGGGGTATGAACAGGACGACCTACTGGGCATAACGGGCCTTGAGTATTCCATGGAGGAGTACCTTACGGGCAACAGCACGGAGAGGCAGGGCAAAAAGGTCGTCGAAGTGGACAATATGGCGGTCATACAGAACGTGCTTTCCTCAACTGACCCCAAACAGGGCTACAACGTAATAACGACCATTGACGTTCCGCTTCAGCAGGCCGCCGAGGAAGCGCTCGCAAAGCGGATACCCGAGATGAGGCAGGAACAGATAAAGGCCTTTGATAAGGATGAGGAGGGCGATTACAAAAGAGACAACGTCGACATAAACAAAGTAAAGCTGGCGGACCAGGGAGCCGCGGTCGTAATAGACGTAAACACCGGTGATGTACTCGCGTCAGCGAGCTACCCGACATACGACCCGAACCTGTTTATTAAGGGCATGACGGAGGAAGAATACGAAGCGCTCGGGTTTAAGGATAAGGAACTTGCGCCGCTTTTGAACAGGGCGGTATCCAGCCGGGGCATACCCGGTTCAGTATTCAAGATGGTCACCAGCCTCGCGGCGCTTATGGAAGGCAAGACGACGCTCGAAGAACGGATAACCGATATGGGCGAGTATACTGCCATACTTAAACCGAATTCCGGCGGGCACGGGCCGAAGTGCTGGGTAAAGAACCCATCCAATCATAAAGACCAGACGATAGTCGAAGGGCTCATGAACAGCTGCGACTACTATTTTTACACACTGGCGAACAGGCTTGGTATAGACCTGCTAAATAAGTGGGGGGAGATTTACGGGCTTACGGACAAGACGGGAATAGAGCTGCCAGGCGAGGCGGTAGGGCAGATAGGCGGCCCGCAGGTGGTTTACGACCCCGCAAAATCTTTAAAAGAGCAGAAATCTTCGCTGCCGTATCTTGTAAAATACAGTGAAAAGTATGGGCTTATAACCGCGCTTAAGAAGATAGCGAGTGAGCGCGGCGTCGAATACGACGATCAGACGATAAGCGACACGGCCGACGCACTTATCGCTCTTGCGGGCATCGATTGGGGTGAGGACTCAACCGACAAGCAGATATTGAAAGATAAGGACGGCAGAGCGATGGGCGATTATATCCGCAGCGTTCTGCAAGACAAGATGGATATACCGGTAAGGGTCTCGGCCGCCAACGGCTGGAGCCAGAGGTTATCCCCGATAATCGGTCAGCTTATATGGACGCCGTACATGACGATAACGTCGGGCATAGGGCAGGGCGTAGTGCTCGTAACGCCTATGGCTGTGGCGCGCTACGTCGCCTCGATAGTAAACGGCGGAACGGTATATGAGACGCATCTCGTCGACAAGGTCGTCGACCAAAACGGGCAGGTTGTGTTCGAGCAGCAGCCGGAGGTATACGGCACGCTGGGCGCGCCTCAGGAATACCTTGACAGGATAATGAAAGGCATGGGTGACGTCGTCACCGCCGAGGACGGTACTGCAAGGAAATATTTTAAAGACTTCAAATACAAGCACTACATAGGCGGCAAGACGGGCACGGCGGAGGTAACCGAGGTCGACCTTGAGAACAACAGCTGGTTCGTATGCTTCGCGCCGTATAAAACGACCGAGAATCCCGAGAAAGCTTTCCCCATTTACGACGGCCCTGACGTAAAGCCGGAAATAGCGGTCGTAGTATACGTGCCGCACGGATTATCAGGAGGCCTCTCGTCGTATATAGCGCAGGACATCGTCGAGTTTTACCTTGACCGCGAGCAGAAGACCGCGGAGCAAAAGATACCGGCGACTGATTCGCTCATAACAAACTGATATTTTTCTGTCAAGCAGGAAAACGCGGTTTATTTGTAGAATTCTGTAGAACGTCTGTTTTTTTACCTGTAATATGCAGGTACTGTTAAAAAGAATACGTAAATGATTCCGAGGTTTTTAACCCGTAAGATTAAAGTATTTTGCGTGCATGGTGGGGGTATTATGGGGATCAAGATCAAGGGGAAGACCGGAGGCTTGTTTGAAATCGAGATACAGCCACTGTCTTCCTATTCCGATATAAGGGAAGCTATACAGCAAAAGCTCGCAAGAAACAAGGACTTTTTCAACGGCGCGGGCGCGAAAGTACGCATATCGGGAAAGGCACTTTCTCAAGTCCAGAAAAAGGACCTGCGACGTTTGTTTCAGATGGACTATGACGTCACGGACGTTACTTTTGCCGACGATGGGAAAGAACCGGAGAAGCGCAGCGTAGTCATAAAACGCGTAAATAACAACGACAAGCCGTGCGGCGATTACGTCAGCCTGGTATCGAGAAATTTCTTCAACGCCAAAAGTATATTCGTGACGCATACGCTTAGAAGCGGGCAGCGGATAGAGTGCGAAGGCGACGTGGTTATTTTAGGCGACGTCAACGACGGCGCGGAAGTCATTGCGGGCGGCAGCATAGCGGTTATGGGCAGCCTGCGCGGACTTGTCCATGCGGGAGCGACGGGCAGGAGCGACGTTGTGGTGGCCGCAAACGCGCTTATGCCCAAACAGATGAGGATAAGCGGCAAGATAGCGATATTTCCCGAAGACAAGCCGTCGGAAATACCCGAGGTAGCTGAATACAAGCAAGGGAGCGTCGTTATAAGGCCGCTCAGGCCGCAGACGAGAGAATTATAAACTTTACTGTTTTTCTGGAGATATACATGTATTTTTAAAAAAAGTTTTAGAGCAATAATATAAAGCAAATTATAAAGCACTTATGGCAAGAAATATTGGGGGGGATGCATCATGGAGAACGTAATAGTCATCACATCAGGCAAGGGAGGCGTCGGCAAGACGACGACCGTTGCCAACCTGGGGACAGGCCTTGCGCGCGAGGGCAAAAAGGTGGTATTGATCGACACCGATATCGGACTTAGAAACCTTGACGTTGTTCTGGGGCTGGAAAACAGGATCGTATACGACCTCGTGGACGTCGTGGAGGGAACATGCAAAATAAAACAGGCGCTGATACGCGACAAGAGGTACGAGGGGCTGTGTTTGCTTCCGGCGGCACAGACGCGGGACAAGATGGCGGTCAAGCCGGAACAGATGAAAATAGTGGTGGAGGAGCTCGAGAAGGAGTTCGACTATATACTCATAGACTGCCCGGCCGGTATTGAACAGGGCTTTAGAAACGCTGTAGCGGGCGCAAAGGCGGCCATAGTCGTAACGGTGCCCGAAGTTTCCGCGGTCAGGGACGCCGACAGAATAATCGGTTTGCTTTCCGCGAACGGCATCGATGATTGCCGGCTGCTCGTAAACAGGCTTAGGCCCGACCTTGTAAAGCGCGGTGACATGCTTGCGCTGGACGACACGCTCGACATACTCGGCATAGAACTTATAGGCGTGGTGCCCGAAGATGAAAGGGTACTTAAGTCTTCCAACCTCGGCGAGCCCGTTATAACGGACGACAAGGCCTTATCCGGCAGAGCATACCGAAACGTAACGAAACGGATACTCGGCGAGAAGGTGCCGCTCCTCAACCTGGAAGCCGACGGCGGGTTCCCGTTCTTCAAACGGCTTTTCGGAAAGAAATAGGAGGAGGAGCATTATGCGTATTGGAAAGAAGGGTTCCAGCGGGGTAGCAAAAGAGCGCTTAAAGCTTGTGCTGATACACGACAGGGCGGGGACGTCCCCCTCCAGCGATCTTATAGAGAAGCTGAAGCGGGAGATACTTATCGTAATAAACAAGTATTTTGAAGTAAGCGAAAGTGACTTCGACGTAGAGATCAATAGCTCGTCAAGCGCAAACAACAACGTATCGGGAGAGACGAGGCTTACGGCTAACGTGCCGATAAGGAGCGTACGGAATTTAGGGAGAAACATCTACTGATTCCGTTGGCTGGAATTTTTTTACCAGCTCGTCGACCCATACGCGATTGGGGCCTTCTATTATAGAGAACGGCTCCGAGTTTTGAGTACTGTTGTTTTCAAACAGCAGTATTTTTACGCCTTTGCGCGTCTGGCCGCCCGCGACCTGAAGATAAAAAAGAGCGTACGGCAGGAATCCTTCCTTATATACTATCAGCGAGACTTCACCCCAGGGCTTGGGTATAATACTGTCAAATCTCGAATCGCGTATTACCGGCACTTCTATTATACCGGTGTTCCCGCTCTCGTCTGTCGCGTATGTCTTGCCCGTTTCCATAATCACTACCTTTGCTCCCGATATAGGGGTCTCAGTATACCCTTCCGTAACATTTACAGTCAGTTTAGCGATTTCCGACGTGTTGAAAGACAGTGCCGCTATAGAGCCGCCGTCTGACAGTAAAACCGTCATCATAACGGCGCCTGCCAGTAGCAGTACGGAAACGGTGATTGCCGCCGCCAGAGAACGCCTGCCGCCCTGTGCTATGCGCACGCCCGAACCGCCGGCGGGCTTGCGTGCGCGTGGTGGTGTAAATGCGGGTTCCCCAGCAAGTCGTGAGGCTTGATGGGGTATAAATGAGCTTGCAGCGCCGATTCGTGCGGTATGTTCGGACGCCTTTGGGGCAGCGGCTGGAGACTTTCCGAAAAACCAGACGCTTTTTGACGTATTGTTTTTGTTATCCATGCGATCACCTCAACAATATATATGCAAAATGAGGGAGACATTTTCGCTTGCATAACAAATAATAATGGAAAGGCAGGGAAAAAAGAGATATAATTGCATTAAACTATACGGCAAAGAGGTCAGGAGATTTTTATGAACGGACTTGTTTTTGATTTTAACAACGTCATGTCTTCACGGATAGGAAAGCACGGATTTTCTTATGAAGACATATCGGCAAGCGGCGATTTGCTTAAAAACGCTCACGCTTCGTTTTCTGCTAAACCCTTTGGCTTTAAACGCCTCCCCAAAGGTCAGGCGGATATCGTGGACGATATAATACGGGTGGCGGCGGATATAAGGAAGAAATATAAAAACTTTGTTGTGCTGGGCATAGGCGGCTCCGCACTGGGGCCTATAGCAGTGCATCAAGCGTTATCGCATGGGGAAGAGGCCGCAATGAAACTGTATGTCGCCGACAATATCGACCCAGAAACCATGGCGAGGCTTCTGAATACGGATCATAAAGAGACGATGTTCAACGTAATTTCTAAATCGGGCAAAACATCGGAGACGATGGCGCAGTTTATGGCCGTCGCGGGCATGCTGCAAAACCAGGGGCTTAAGCTTGGAGACCATGTTATTGCAACGACGGACGCAAAGAACGGCAACCTTGTCAGTATAGCCGAAAGAGAAGGCCTTAAAACGTTCGTGATACCCGACGACGTTGGCGGGAGATTTTCCGAGCTCACACCCGTAGGGCTGCTCGCCGCCGCCGTCTGCGGTTACGACATTAAGGCGATGCTGGAAGGCGCGGCACATATCAACGGCATGTGTAAAGACGAGAACAACCCGGCGGCAATGTTCGCGCTGCTGCACGTGCTGGGCATGAGGAAACAAATGAATATAAGCGTTATGATGCCTTACGCCGACAGTTTAAAATATATTTCCGACTGGTATGCGCAGCTCTGGGCGGAGTCCCTGGGCAAGAAATATGATGCGCAGGGCAGGGAGGTCTATGCCGGTCAGACGCCCGTTAAGGCGCTCGGCGTTACCGACCAGCACTCGCAGATACAGCTGTACACCGAGGGGCCGTTCGATAAGATAGTTACATTCCTTAAGGTAAAGAATTTCAGGAGAGATACTGAGATACCCAAGGCTTTTGAATATGTGGACGATTTAGGGTTCCTTGGCGGCAAGACGTTCGGGCAGCTCCTCGAGGCGGAAAGGAGCGCGACTGAATACGCTCTTATAAAAGCGGGACGCCCCAATATAACGATAACGCTCGAAAGCGTAAACGAATATACGATAGGCGCGCTGCTTCAGTTTTTTGAGGCCGCTACCGCTTACGCGGGCGAGATGCTCGGCATAAACGCGTTCGACCAGCCGGGAGTGGAAGAGGGAAAGAAAGCCACGTTCGCGCTTATGGGCAAGGAAGGCTTTGAAGCGAAAAAGGCCGAAATTGAAAGCCAGCCCCCCTACGACTCAAGGTGGATATATTAAAGCTTGTGATTGGCTGGCCGCCTGAACAACATTCATTAATAAAATAAAGCGCCGCTTGAACAATCGGGCGGCGCATTGTATTTTAGCTCAGATCACATGCTTCTGGGCGCCGGTTTCAGAGCCTGGCGCCTGAACCGCTGTATCATCTCGCTTACGGGCGGTATAGCTACAATGACGATGCATATGGCAAGGTCTATAAGCACGAAAAGGTTGTAAACGAGCGAATACGGCCACAACTCCTGCCCGGCCTCCGCGGCGTAGCTTGCAAAGAATATTACGCCCGATATGACGTGCAAAGCGTACCGCAATACGCAGGCAAGTATCATACCGGGGAATATGCTCTTTTTAAACAGCCCGGCGAGGCCTAATGCGGTAAACGCGAGTATGTAATCGAGAAAGAACTGCGCCCAGTGCACCACCCAGAAATCCTGAAGGCACTGCAGCAGAGCGTATGCAAAGCCCACTACGAGTCCCTTGGGCGTGCCGTAAATGTACGCAAACAGCATGACGGGCAGCATGCTTGCGAGCGTCACCGAGCCGCCCTGCGGCATCTGCCACAGTTTAATAAACGACAGCAGGAAACCGAGTGCGAGGCACATCGCTGCAGCGGAAAGCTCCCGTATCGTCCAGGCGCTTTCGCCCGACTTCTTTTTGCGCACGCGTATGAGTACAAGCGCGCCGACTACGAGCACAGCCGCCGCGACGGCGATTATCCACACCCTGTTCGTTTCGAGGAATCCCCCGAAGCTCTCGCTGAATTTTTCCCAGTCCATAGTTAACCTCTCCTGATTGTTTTTATTTGCCGCATAAGGTAAAATGGACAAGAGGAGAGCCTTACCGCTTAATCTTTGCCCGAAGCCTTTTTGGCCTTAAGGGCGATAAAAAAGGCGTATACAACCAGCGTATACACCCTTCGAACTTGATGAAGATTAAACCTTCTGCTCTTAAAAGCAAAAACCCGCGCTCCGCACGGGCAGGTAAGTCTCTTATCTTGCTTCCCTGCGTTGGAATTACCCAACAGGTTCAAAGGGTTGTGCTAAACGCATCTCAGCCGTCAAGGCCCCCCCAGCGGTCAAGTGCATTATACGTTTATATATTTTATATGTCAATGATAACGGAGGAGAATATGTACCATTTTTTCAGTTACATGGCGAAGATGAAACACATAAAACGGTGGGGGCTCATGCGCAACACTCGCGAAGAGAATATACAGGAGCACTCGCTGCAAACCGCGATGATAGCGCATGCGCTCGCGGTAATAAAAAACAAGCTGTATAAAGGAAACATAGACGCGGAGCGCGTCATGGCCGTCGCGGTGTTCCATGAGGCGGGGGAGGTAATAACCGGGGACCTTGCTACGCCCATAAAGTATTTCAACCCCGAGATAAAGACCGCCTATAAGCAAATAGAGCGCGTGGCGGAAGAGAAGCTTCTCGTTATGCTGCCCGCCGAAATAAAGGGAGAGTACGAGTCGCTGATACTCGGGCGGGAGGACGACAAGGAGATCTACGCTATAGTGAAGGCGGCGGACAAGATATGCGCTTATCTTAAGTGCGTCGAAGAGATGTCCGCGGGCAACAAGGAGTTCGAGAAGGCGCAAAAGACGATACGCGCGGCTATAAAGAAACTCGACATGCCCGAGGTCAAATATTTCATGGATACGTTCGTGCCGAGCTTTGAGCTCACGCTCGACGAGCTGAATTAACATGAACATATCGCGCAAGCTCGAAGAGCATATTCGCAGTCTGGAAAGCGCGCTGCTTCAACCCGAAGTAAGGCGGTCATCAAAAGCGGTAAACGCGCTGCTTGCCCAAGACTTTTTTGAATTCGGAAGCTCGGGGCGTATATACAATTATGAGCCGGGGGATACGTTTGACTATGGGGCGGCGTACGAGATGCTGGACTTCAAGGCGCAGAGGCTGTCTCCAGGCTGCGTGCTCGCGACGTACAGGGCGGTAAAAAAAGACGCCGAGGGCAATGTTGTTTCAATAACGCTGCGAAGCTCAATATGGAAGCGCGGCAAGGGAACATGGAAGATGGTGTTTCATCAGGGCACGATTATAATTTAAAGAGTGAATATGCATAATAAAAGGATATGTCCGTAAAGCATATCCTTTAACGTTTTTATATTAAATATAGCAGTTTTATTCCCCGCCCGATATGAGCTTTTCCAGCTTGTTCTTTACGCGCTGCAGCGCGTTGTCCACTGACTTAACGCTCCTGTTCAAGTCTTCGGCGACTTCGAAATACGATTTGCCTTCTATATACTTCCTCAGCACCTGCATCTCCAGCGGCGAGAGCATCTTGCCCATCTTCGATTCGATTATAGAGAAGTCTTCCCTGCCTATAATGATATCTTCAGGATTCGATATCTTGCCGCTCGCGACGATGTCTATGAGCGTCCTGTCGGATTCTTCGTCAAACATCGGCTTGTTTAGCGAGACATACGAATTAAGCGGCTTGTGCTTTTGGCGTGTGGCCGTCTTTATGGCGGTTATTATCTGGCGCGTAACGCACAGCTCGGCAAACGCCCGAAACGTTGTGAGCCGTGTCTGGCGAAAATCGCGTATGGCCTTATACAGCCCTATCATGCCTTCCTGTACGATATCTTCCCGGTCGGCTCCGATAAGAAAATAAGAACGTGCCTTTGCACGAACAAAATTCTTATACTTATTGAGTAAATACTCTAGAGCGTCCCCGTCGTCGCGGGCGAGTTCCGCAAGGGATTCGTCAGGCATGTCCTCGTAACGATCGCGTGCTTCTTCAAGCGAAGGCCTTCTGGTAGTCAATGTATACCTCCCGGAGTCTCTATTACTAGATTATATATGGTGGTATTAAGAGAGTCAATATGGATGGAGTAAATTTACAAATCTATTCGGGAAGGTTAACCGTTGTATACGTTTATTATCATGCCTGCTTCTCCTGCCGCACCTTTTCATACATCAGCACCGCGGCCGCTACGGCGGCGTTGAGCGAGCCAGTCTCGCCTTTCATGGGTATGCTTGCAACGAGGTCGCAGTTTTCCAACACGAGCCTTGATATTCCCTCGCCCTCCGAGCCAATTACGAGCGCCACCGGGCCCTTCAGGTTTATTTCATCGGCCGGTTTGCCGGATGCGTCCGCCGCCGTTATCCACACGCCCTTGTCTTTTAATTCCTTGATAGTCATGCTCAAATTAGTTACTTTAACTATGGGAAGCCGCTCGGCGGCGCCTGACGAAGCCTTGTACGCTACGGACGACAGCGAAGCGCTCCTGCGCTTGCCCAATATCACTCCGTGCGCGCCCAGCACCTCGGCGCTCCTTATTATTGAGCCTAAATTGCCCTCGTCCGTTATGCCGTCGAGTATCAGCATGAACGGCGGCTCGTTTTTCGATTCGGCGAGGCTGAGTATGTCTTCGATACTGCCGTATTCCTTGGCAGCGGCCATGGCGACGACGCCCTGATGGTTGGCGGGCTTGCCGCCGTACCCGAAAGGCATTGTAAGGTTGTCAAGCTTGCGCTTGTCAACGCGAACTATAGGCAGCCGATTTTCAGACGCAAGCGCCAGTATCTCCTTTATGCTCGGGTCGTCTATCTCTTTTGCGGCCAGCAGCTTGTCTATGGGCCGCCCTGATTTTATCGCGGACTTGACCGCGTTTCTTCCGTATATTATATCCATCTATCTGGTCACGATCCTTTTCTGTTTTTGCTTGACCTCCTGGGCCTGCCCGCATGTCATCCTGCCCTCGCCGCACTTGCCGCGCACGCATGAAGGCCCCGCGGAAGAGAACAGCGCCGGCGATACGGAGGAAACCAGCCCCAGCATGTTCCACGCAAGCTCGCGTATCTCCCACTGAGCGCGGTTGCAGCACCTTAAGGTAAAGAAATGCAGCAGTTCGCGCGCGTTCATAGTAAGCATCATCTTTGTTTCGCACGCGCCGGGCAGCACGAAGCGCGCGTCCTCGTTCGACTTTTCGCCCTTGCCTCCAAGCTCTGTGCGCCAGTCGTCATACCACTGCTGCATCGCAGCCATCTGGGCCTCGTATTTTTTCACAGCTTCAACCCCCAGCGCGCGTATGCCGTGCGGTATGATATACGAAAAGCCGCTTTCCGAATAGCTGACATACCTTTGCGACTGCACGGAAAAGCTCGCTATCCTGTGCCTCGTTATCTGCGCTAGCAGCGTGCGCGACACGCCCTCTATGCCGAACGTAAAGCTAGCGTGCTCTATCGTAGACAGGTGGCCCAAATCAACGATTTTTTCGAGATACGCCGACGCGCTCTCGCTTGTCAGCCCTTCCGAAATATCGTCTATGCCCGACGGGCTGTAACATAGCTTCGCGGCCATAGCGGTAAGCTTCTCCGCGTCGGGCGAATACGACAACAACTTAACGTTCTGTTTGACCTCGCTCATATTTATTTTCCCCCAAAAAAGTGATTAACTATGACGCCGAACAGCTCGTCCAAACGGCGTTCGCTGCCAAGCAGGTAAAGATACCCGATAACCGCCTCAAGCCCTGTGGCGCGCGAGTAGTCTTCGCGGCTCATGTTCTTTGGCGGCGTCGACTTGGCGTTCCTGCCCGCCCGGTATACGTCGGCTTCGCGCTCCGTAAAGATATCCTCCAGCAAATTTGCGGCTTCGGCCTGCGCACGGGCGTTTACCACTCCAGTTGCCAGCGAATGAAGCTGTTCCACTCTGCCCATATTATTCTTTACAAGGTAGCTTCTGATATACAGGTCGAACACCGTGTCGCCTATATACGCAAGATTGAGCACAGGAAATTCGCGTATGCGGTTTTCCGAAAGCGCGCCGAGCGAAATGCCGTATGCTGTTTTTACATCATTATCTACCACTTTATAAATTATAGCATAACGCGGATGTATCCAAAAGCGGAAGATAAAAACTCTTGGAATAATCGGGCGTATATACGGCGTTGCGCGGCGAACAATAATATAATGAAAAAGTATTCAGTTAGCGCATCACAAACACGCAATGCTCTTTGGGGCCCTCGGATTAAAAAAGCCGCGGTAGGCGTCGTGTCGGGATTCATGGCCGGATTGTTCGGCTCAGGCGGGGGAATAGCCGTCGTGGAAGGGCTTGAAAGGATAGGGACGGAAGAGCGCCGGGCGCACGCCACATCCATTGCGGTGATACTCCCTGTCTCGGCGCTGTCCGCCGCGCTGTATTTTACCGGGGGGTATGTGCCGCTTGAGCAAACGCTGTACCTTTGTGCAGGTGCGATAGCGGGAGGGCTGCTAGGCGCGTTTTTCCTCTCTAAAGTCAGAATCAAACTGCTTAACCGGATATTCACGCTGCTTATTTTGGCGTCCGGTGTAAGGCTGCTGTTTTGATACTCTATATAGTATTCGGTGCGGTGTTCGGCATAGTGGGCGGCATGGGGTTGGGCGGAGGTATCGTGCTTATACCCTGCCTCACGCTGTTCCTTGCAGTAAACCAGCATGAGGCCCAGGCCATGACGCTGTTCGCCTATATACCTATGGCGCTGTTCGCGCTCGTTTCCCATATAAAGCAGAAAAATGTAAGGCTGGGGCCCGCAATGTTTTTAACCACTTTTGGCTGCATAGGCGGCGTTGCGGGATATTTTCTCGCGACGGCGATAGACTCTGAAACGCTGCGCAAAGTATTCGCTGCGTTTCTCATACTGGTAGGGCTTCTGCGGGTATGGAGGCAGGAGGTAAAGCCTCGGCTGGATAATAAAGCGTTAAAAAAGCCGTGAAATGTCAGAAAACGATTCCGTGTAAAAAAGCCATTTTTGCAGGGCTATCTAAATAATGCGAATAAACCGCTTTATATAAAACTGCGTGTTGACAGTTAACCGGCCTCTTATTATAATGTGAATAATTTATATCACAGGCTGTGAACGGGAAAACTGTTTTTAATAGCGTAAAGAGAGCCGCCGTATGGTGCAAGGCGGACGCATAAAAAGCGGAGCTCGCCCGGGAGCCTCAGAGCCGAAAATTAAAGTAAGCTCTGACGCATTAAAGCGTTATGTTAAAAGGCTGAATGCCTTGTTGAGCTGGCGGCTTATTGCCGCAAGCAGAGTGGTACCGCGAACCTTGTCGTCTCTGTAAGACGGCAGGTTTTTTTGTTTACAAAAATGAGGTTCAATGGGAGCATAGCTTTTTAAGAAAGAAGGAGGTTACTTATGCCGGAATTTATCAATATGACGATAGGGGACCTGCTGGATCTTAAGGCAAAAGAATATCCCGACAAGGACGCGCTTATACACCCTTACGAGAATATTCGTTATTCAACGAGGCAATTCAAAGAGATGTGCGACCGCGTAGCGCGCGGGTTTATGGCGCTCGGCATCGAAAGGGGAGACCATGTCGCCATATGGGCGACTAACTATCCGCAGTGGATAATATCGCAGTTTGCTACGGCCAAGATAGGCGCCGTTCTCGTCACGGTAAATACTAACTACAAGAAGTACGAACTTGAGTATCTCTTAAAGCAGTCGGATTCAAAGATGCTCATAATGACGGGCGGCACGAAAGAAAACGGCTACGTGGAGCACATAAACGCCATTTGCCCCGAGCTTGGCGAGTGCAAACCGGGCGAGCTTAACAGCAAAAAGCTCCCCTTCCTTAAAAGCGTAGTGTTTTTGGACGGGGAACGTCAGCCGGGCATGTGCCTGTGGGACGACGTGCTCACCGCGTCGGAAAACGTAAGCGAGGAGCAGCGTGCGGCGCGTCAGCGCGAGACCGACCCGCAGGACGTTATTAACATGCAGTATACGTCGGGAACAACCGGGTTCCCCAAGGGCGTCATGCTTACTCACTACAACCTCGTCAACAACGGCAAGGCTATAGGCTCATACATGAAGTTTACTCATAAAGACAGGCTGTGCATAACGGTGCCGCTGTTTCACTGCTTCGGGTGCGTGCTCGGCGTAATGGCGTCCGTCACAAACGACGCCGCCATGATAGTAATCGACCATTTTAATCCCATTAAGGTGATGCAGGCGATTGAGAGCGAGAAGTGTACGGCAGTCCACGGCGTTCCCACGATGTTCATCGCGATGCTGGAGCATAAGGATTTTGCGACGTTCGATTTTTCTACGCTGCGCACCGGCATTATGGCGGGTTCTCCCTGCCCGATAGAGGTAATGAAAGCGGCGGTTTCGCGCATGAACATGCGGGAGATAACTATAGTGTACGGCCAGACTGAAAGCTCGCCCGGCATAACGCAGACGAGCGCCGACGATACTCTTGAGCACCGCGTGTCCACCGTGGGGCGTGCGTATCCCAACGTGGAAGCAAAGATAATAATCCCGGAAACGGGCGCGGACGCTCCGCCAAATACTATAGGCGAGATAGTAACGCGCGGATATCATATTATGAAGGGCTATTATAAGATGCCCGAGGCCACGGCGCAGGCAATAGACAAAGACGGCTGGCTGCATACGGGCGATCTTGGCATGATAGACGAGGACGGTTATTTCAAGATAACGGGGAGGCTCAAAGATATGATAATACGCGGCGGCGAGAACATATACCCCCGCGAGATAGAAGAGTTCCTGTATACCCACCCGGCGGTAAAGGACGTGCAGGTCATAGGCGTGCCCGACAAAAAGTACGGCGAAGAGGTGCTCGCGTGCGTCATACTAAAGAACGGCGTTTCGGTAGGCGAAGACGAGCTCGTCGATTTCGTAAGGGCGGGGCTTTCAAAGTTTAAGGCGCCAAGGTACGTAAGATTCATAGACTCGTTCCCTATGACCGCGAGCGGTAAGATACAGAAATACAAGCTGCGCGATTGGGCGGTAAATGAGCTGCACCTCGAGGACGCTGCTAATATCGAAACCGCGTAAAAAAGCAAAGTCTAATGAAGTAAAAGAGGCCTTCAATCACTTTAAGACCTCTTTTTATATTCTTTTTTTGCCAAATGTTTTGCAGTAATTGATCTCTTATGTTTGTTATACAATACGGTTTTTTAAATGCTGGCGTCATAAACAGCTGCCGTTATTCATAATTATTGTCTTGAAGGGGGAATATGCAATGAATGTGAACGCCGGCACGGCAAACCTGAAAACGAAAGAAAAGAAGACATCCTTTTCGGAGCTGATGAAAAACGCGCTCAAGGGTACGCTTATTTCCATGATATTCACGATAGCTGTTATACTGCTGTTCGCGTTGATAATCAAGGAAACAGGGCTTAAAGACGGCGTCATAGCGCCTGTGAACCAGGTAATAAAGATACTCGGCATACTCGCGGCCTCGTATTTTGCGGTCAAGGGCATGGCCGACAAGCAATGGCTGTGCGGCGGGATAACAGGCATAATGTATATGCTGCTGAGCTATCTTATATTCTCGCTTATCAACAGCGCTTTTGGCAACGTTGCTCTGCTGTTCTCGGATATGCTGATGGGGCTGCTTATAGGGGCTGTGTTTGCTATAATCGTCGCAAGCTTCCTTAGCGGCTCGAGAAAGGCGAAAAGGATACCAAGGCGCAAGATAACAGTTCCCGGTAAATAAAAGTTGCATGGCGGTCCGATATATTATATAATCTTTTAGCAAAGATCCGCTAAAGATTATGGAGGTCGCTACATGAAGCATATAAAGACGGTCATAAAAGGCAGCCTTAAGGATAAGAAAGAGACGAAGGGCTGCGGAGAGTGCCAGACGTCCTGCCAATCGGCATGCAAAACGTCGTGCACGCTTGCGAACCAGCGTTGCGAGAAGAAATACAGATAACCAAATCAAAAAGTGCGGCGGGCAAATGCCGCTTTTTTGTTTTCAACTATTATAATGCAATATGAAAGGGAGCTTTAAGTGGTACACACGTTCAAATACAAAGATGATTATTTCGCGCTGGATGTCGAGTCGGGCAGCGTGCATATGCCGGACAGGCGGGGATATGACGCTATAACGCTTATAGCCGAAGCGGAGCGGCGCGGCGAGGATATAGAAAAAGCCGCGGGGGAGACTGAGCTTTACGGCGAGATAAAAGAGCTTATGGATGAAGGGCTGCTGTTTTCGAGCCCCGACGGCGACGTAAAAAGGCCGGTAAACGTATTTAAAGCCGCGTGCCTTCACCTCGCGCACGACTGCAACCTGCGGTGCGACTACTGCTTTGCCAAAGGCGGAGCGTTTGCCGGAAAGCGGGAGCTGATGAGCGCCGAGACCGCCAGGGCCGCTATAGATTTTATAGCTGATGTTTCCGGCACAAGGCGCAACATAGAGATAGACTTTTTCGGCGGGGAGCCTATGCTCAACTTCGAAGTGCTTAAAACAACGGTGGAGTATGCAAGGAGCATAGAAAAGCTGCGGGGCAAGAGGTTCCGTTTCACAGCCACGACAAATGCGTATCGCCTGACGGACGAGATGAAAAAGTATCTCGATGAGAACATGAACAACATAGTCGTCAGCATTGACGGCAGGCCGCATGTACACGACGCGGTGCGCAAGAACGCGGGCGGAAGCGGCAGCTATGAAAGCGTGGTCGCAAACGCGAAGGAGCTGCTGCTTAACAGAAAAGGCGAGTATTACATAAGAGGAACGTATACGGCAGACAACCTCGACTTCTCGCGCGACGTACTGCATGTCGCGGATATGGGCTTTAAGGGCGTGTCCATCGAGCCGGTAGTAACAAAGGGAGACAAGATGTTAAAGCCCGAGCACCTTGATACGATATTTGCCGAATACGATACGCTCGCCCGGGAATATGAAAAGCGCCGGAGGGAAGGAAGAGGGTTTACGTTCTTTCACTTTATGGTGGACTTAGACGCCGGCCCCTGCCTGCAGAAGCGCGTACGCGGCTGCGGCGCGGGCACGGAATATGTGGCGGTAGCGCCGTCGGGAGACGTTTACCCCTGCCACCAGTTCGTGGGCAAACCCGAATACAGGCTGGGCAGCGTATACGACGGGAAACTGAACGGTGATATATCGAGGGCGTTCGACGAATGCAACATATTCAATATGGAAAGCTGCTCAAAATGCTGGGCAAAATATTACTGCAGCGGCGGCTGCGCGGCGGCAAACTTCAATATAAACGGCGACATAATGAAGCCTTATGAGCTGGGCTGCGCACTGCAGAAGAAGCGCCTGGAGATAGCGATAGCTATCGCAGCAAAAGAGCAGGCGGAGGGAATATGATACAAACAGTGAACGGGAAATATCCTGTCAAGCCCAAAACGGCGTATGTCCACCCCAGTGCTGTCGTAATAGGCGACGTCAAGCTGGGAAAGGATTCGAGCATTTGGCCGGGGGCGGTCGTGCGCGGCGACCTCTCTGAGATAACAATAGGAGAAGGCACGAATATACAGGACTGCTGCCTGCTGCATACCGGCACGCTTAAGCTTTCTATAGGCCGCGGCGTGACG
Source organism: Bacillota bacterium (assembly GCA_023410595.1). Taxonomy (GTDB): domain Bacteria; phylum Bacillota; class Clostridia; order Christensenellales; family SZUA-584; genus DTFZ01. The sequence goes on from JAEYPO010000023.1 coordinate 44,768, forward strand.
GTGGGGCACGGGGCCATACTGCACTCATGCGACATAGGCGACGGGGTGCTCATTGGCATGGGCGCGATAATACTTGACGCTGCCAAAATAGGTGAAAACTGCATAATAGGCGCGGGAGCCGTAATACCCGGCGGAAAGGAAATACCCGGGGGCAGCGTTGTTATCGGTAACCCGTATAAGATAGTAAGGCAGGTAACGCCGGAAGATATTGCAGAAACAAAAAAGAACAGTGAAGAATATATTGAACTCGCAAGACTCTATATACGCACGGGGGACATACTCTAGCCTTCGTTCCACAGCTCTACGCAGCCTGTAGACACCCCGAGCGCGCCCATCGACAGAGCGTCTATAATCTGCTGCCTGTGAGTTACAAGGCCGCCCGCTATAACGGGCGTATCCACGGCCTCGGAAAAGCGCCGTATTATGCCGGGTATAATGCCGGGCATCAGCTCGACCATCGAAGGTTTAGTGTTTTTTATCGTGCTTATCGCGTTTTCAAAAGAAGCGCTGTCCACCATGAAGAACCGTTGTATGCAGAACACGCCTTGTTCACGCGCGTATTTTATAAGCGCGCTCTTTGTGCTTATTATGCCGCTGGGGGATATCCTGTTTTTTACGTAGTCGACAGCCTTTGTGTTGCCGGCGAGGCCTTCGATAAGATCCATATGCAGAAATACGTTGCATCCCGCGCTTTTTGCCAGCGAAACGTATTCTTTAGCTGAAAATATATCCGTGTTGACTAAAAACACTGTAGGAACGGAAAGCTTAATCGCGCACTCAAGCTTGTCTCTGCTTTGTACCGCCGCTATAATTGGGCTATCGCTTATCGTCTCAATATACGCGTGCATAAAACTCTCCTTTGCTCTTTCCTGATTATAACACGAGCGGAGTGTATTTACAAAATAATAGTCCGATGTTATGATAAACACAAAAAAGGTATGTAGATATGATAAACGATATCGTTTATAATTCAAGCGATGGAACACGCATATATGCATACAAGTGGGATGCGCAAAGCCCCAAGGCCGCGGTGCAGATAGCCCACGGGGCGGTGGAGCACGCGCTGCGGTATGAAGATTTCGCACAAACGCTCGCAAAGCAAGGTTTTGTCGTGTATGCTGCCGACCATCGGGGTCATGGTAAAACGGCGGGAAGCCCGGATAATGTGCCGTATATTTCGGACACCAATGAAGGCTACAGCCTTATGGTTGAAGATATGAAACAGCTTACGGACATTATTAAGCAAGAGACAAGTCTTCCAGTGTTTCTTTTCGGGCATAGCATGGGTTCTTTTCTCGCCAGAGTGTATGCAGCACGTTACGGCAAAGAACTGTCCGGACTGCTGCTTACCGGAACGGGCAGGGACAATCCTTTACTGATATCTATTGGGAAATTGCTTGCCCGGCTTGAAATGGCGTTATTCGGTAGAAGGCACAGAACGCCGTTTTTGGATTCGCTCGCGTTCGGGAAACAGGACAAGCCGTTTAAAGGCGAGGGGAGAAGCTCTTTTATCTGCAGCGACTGCGACGTCATAGCCGCATACAGGGCTGACGAATACTGCGGAAATACGGCTACGGCGGAGTTTATTTTTGAACTTCTCGGCGCTCTGAGGGCGGGATTTAAAAACAGTACGTTTGAAGGCTGCCCTAAAGACCTTCCCGTATTTATAGGCGCAGGGGAATTTGACAGCATGGGAGGCAAGAAATTAAGCGGCGTCAAAAAGGACGTAGAGTGCTACAGACGGGCAGGCGTCCGCGACATTGAGTTCCATGTTTATGAGGGCATGCGCCACGAGATACTAAACGAGAAAGACAAACAAAGAGTTTACTTTGATATTATAAGCTGGCTGAATAAAAGGACAAAAAGCTGACTGCTGATTAAAGCGAATGGAAGTTTATATTAATGGAAGTTTGTATTATAAGGAGGAACTAAATATGCTACTTGATTCAAAATACGATGACACTCAAAACAAATGGAACGTACATTTATACGGCGAAGTAGACATATATAATGCGGACAACTTAAAAAGCGAACTGCACGCCCTCATTGAGGAGCGCCAAGCGGATATCGTTCTTGACTGCACGAATCTCAAATATATCGATTCCACCGGCTTAGGGGTGCTTGTAAGCGCGCTTAAGAAGGTAAGGGAAGCGGACAGGCAGATAAGCATAATCAATCTAAAACCATATATAGCAAAGATATTTACGCTTACCGGCCTCAATAAAATATTCGAGATAGAGGTGAGCGGGCAATGAACGGGGACGTAGTAAAGCTTGAATTTCCCGCTAAGCCGGATTACATACTGGCCGTAAGGCTTGCAGTCTCAGCGGTGGCCGAGCGCGCGGGCTTTGACATCGAGGATATCGAAGACCTTAAGGTGGCGACGGCGGAAGCCTGTATGCTGCTGCTCGCGGCGTGTCCGGATTCTGTAAGCATTAAGATAACCATCGACAGCGGTATACGCATAGACCTGTCGGCGCAGGGCGCGGGCGCCGAGGCCGAGGCGGACGACGATACGGCGGAGCTCTCAAGGTGTCTTCTTGAAGCGCTTGTGGACAAGTGCGATTTTACGGGAGGATCGGACGGCGAAGCGTCCGTGAGGAGCGTCAGCTTCTTTAAAAAGCTGTGATCATGGTAGTAAGGTTTGGGGACAAGCATGCAGAGTCAGTTTGAGCAGATGACCGAACAGGAACTCTTTGAGCGCTATGACAGCAGCAGGGGTGAAGCGCTCAGAGAATATATACTTAAGAAATACCTTTATGTCGCCGAGATCGTCGCCAAGAAGTTCATGAACAGGGGCGTTGAATATGACGACCTGTATCAGGTGGCGTCGCTGGCGCTCGTCAAGGCGGTAGACAGGTACGAACACACAAGGGGAGTAAAATTCATAAGCTTTGCCACTCCTACGCTTGTGGGCGAAATAAAGAATTATTTCCGCGACAAAACACGGATGATAAGGATCTCGAGAAGGGACAGCGAACTGATACGCAAGCTCGACGATGTAAAAGAAGCGCTTACAAGCGAGCTGGGTCACAGCGCATCTCCCGAAGAAATAGCCGAGCGGCTCTCAATATCGGTGGAGCGCGTGCTGGAGCTGATGGAGACGCAGTCCGCGGCATACGCGGCGTCCCTTGACAGCTACATCACTATAAACGAAGACTTAAAGCTTATACGGCTGCTCGGAACCACTGACGACGAATACGAAAAGATAGAGGACAGGGATTTTTTAAAGAAGTGCATAGACCAGCTCGGCGACGTGGAACGCAAGCTTATACGGGAAAGGTTTGAAGAAGGCAAAAGTCAACGGGAAGTGGCTGCGGCGCTTGGAGTATCCCAGATGTATGTGTCGCGTATCGAAAGAAGAATACTTGTGAAATTCAGAAACTACTATCAAAAATGAGTTTTAAAAATACGGGAACGGGTTATATAAGTATTAAAGCACAAGCAAGAGATAATTACTCCTGCAAAACCGTGTGCTTTGGTTTTTATAATGAGAGACTACACTGAAAAAAACGTTCTGACTGTGATAGATGATATAAAGCCGTCAGTTAAAAGCGTGCTGAGTCACGTTGAGAGGCAGAAGGCTTTGAGCGACGAGCGCAAGTATGAGATAGAGCTCGTGCTTAACGAGCTGCTTGTCAACTGCTTCAGACATGCCAATCCTTCGGCCGAGCTGCCTGTAGAGCTCGCCGCGGGCGTGGACGATGGGAGGCTATTTATCTGCGTTACAGATTGCGGAGCAGGGTTTGAGTATAAAAAGGACTTTGACGAAACGGCGGATTTAAAAACGCTGTATCGCGAGCGCGGCAGAGGCCTTTTGCTCGTCAAGGCTTTTTGTGAGGAGATAAGATATAACTTAAAAGGCAACAGCGTGGAGGTAGAAATAGCTCTTTGACATATTTACGCACGCTTAGCCGGTTATTCGCATTTTTATCTCCGAATTTTAGAGGAGATTTTTTTTATGTGGAGAAGTACTTAATGTACGTAATTGGGGGACAGACCATAAATGTCGGTACGGAACACAAGCTCAAGATATCCTTCAAGGAAATCTGCGCAAAAGAAGAGCGTTCATATAAGGCGAAGGCCAAGCTTTAAGTTCTTTGCTATAACAGCCGGTTTCTTGGTCGCGCTCGTCGTTTTGCTGATACTGATATTCAGCCCTATGCCTACGGCTGCCGTGGAGTGGGCGAGCACCGGGTTTGACAAGAACTACGATATGCTCATACTCCGGGACGAGGTGGTTTATCAGGCGATGAATTACGGCAAGACGGAGTTTATCGCGAGGGAAGGCGCGCATGTAGAGGCGGGCGATCCCATACTTAAGGTGTACGAGCTCGGCTACAACGACGGAACGCTGGGCGAACTGCTCGATATGCGCAAGAAGATACTCGATTACGAGGTGGGCGTAAGCAGGGCGGGCGTTATCGACCCGTCGCTTGACGATATCAACGCAAGGGTGGACGCCAAAGTTAAGGAGATACAACAGTCAATAACCGGCGGTGAGAGAGGGAAGCTGCTTGGGCTGGAGCTCGATTTGGAATCGCTGCTCGACGAGAGGATGTCGTACCTTCAGAGCGTAGTCGTTCCCGACAACCAACTGCGCGAGTATCTATCGCAGGAGCAGCAATTAACCGGCGTCATAAACGAATGGGCGCAGGTAGTGTCTGCGGAATTGAGCGGGGCCGTGAGCTTCTATTTCGACGGCTGCGAGCAGGTTATGTCGAAGGAGAACATAGGCTCGTTTACGAGGGTGGCGCTCGAGGAAGTCAGCGTCGGCAAGACGGTAAGCACTTCGGAAAAGGAGCGGGCAAACGTGCCCCTTTACCGGGTAGTCAACGAAGGCGAGTGGTATGTCGTGCTGCTGTCGAGTAAAAAGATACCTGAGATGTTCCTCGGAAACGCTTTTACCATGGTTTTTGACGATTATCTTGAAGTACAGCATATTGGAACGGTATTTAACATACAAGAGCTTGAAAAAAATGACGGCTATGTGTATACTATACAAGTTAGGGACAATATCGGCCCGATGATAGGAGACAGGCGCGTCAGCGCAAGGCTGGTAACGACTATAGAGGGCATACGAATTCCGAAATCATGTATAAAGCATGAGGATGGGATAGACTATGTAGAGAGGGCGTCGGGCGAATATGTTCCGGTGCTCGTTATCGGAAGCGAAGGTGACAACGTGTTTGTACAGACGTATAAAGACCAGCCCTCGCTGCAAATAGGAGAATTACTAAAAAAGTAGTTTGTTTTTTAACGCAGGTTGTAATATAATGCCAAGTATAGAGGTTAACATAAAGAATATACTGGAAAGGATTGGTGTTTGCGCAAAAAAGTCGGGGCGAAGCAGGGATGATATTACACTGATAGCGGTAAGCAAGACGGTGGATGCTGTCTCAGTTGAACAGGCTGCAAAGGCCGGCATCAGAGATTTCGGCGAGAACCGCGTCCAGGAGTTTCTCAAAAAGCGTGAGGCGTTGGGAGACTCGGTAAACTGGCACATAATAGGACCGCTGCAAAGTAATAAGGTCAAGTACATTCTAAATGGCGTAGAATTGCTTCACTCACTCGACAGGCTCTCTTTGGCACAGGAGATAGAAAAACAGTGCGAGAAAAAAGACACTGCACTCTCTGCGCTCGTGCAAGTAAACATTGCGAAAGAGCCGACAAAATCAGGCGTCTTCGAAGAAGACCTGGAAGAACTGCTGGAAGGGCTGTCTGTTTTGAGGAGGGTCCGCATAAATGGGCTTATGGCTATACCGCCGGCGGCGCTGCATGCGGATTACAACAGACGATACTTTGTGAGGATGTATGAGCTCTTCTGCAAATTCAAGGATTCTTTTCCGGCGTTTGAATACCTGTCGATGGGCATGTCCGGCGACTTTGAAGCAGCAATTGAAGAAGGCTCAAATATGGTTAGGATTGGTACGGCCGTGTTTGGAGCGAGGTCAAATTAAATTTTTAGGGGGTTTACATCAATGGCAAAAGGTATTTTCAACCGCATTCTGGATGCAGTCGGCCTCGAAGAGGAAGAGTACCAAGATGAAAAGGTAATGGACGAAGAAGAGGATTTCTACGAAGAAGAGTATGAAGAAGAGGAACAGGAACAGAGGCTTCCCAAAAGAAAACAGGGAAGGGTTGTTCCCATGCCCAATCCTTCAAGCAAGATGCGCATGCTCGTATTCCAGCCGTCCAGTTACGAGGAAGCCGAGTGCATAATCGACAATCTGAAGGCCAGAAAACCGGTTATAATGAATCTCGATGAGCTCGAAATTGAGCTCGGCCAAAGGATACTTGATTTTGTCGGCGGCGCGGTGTACGCGCTCGGCGGCGATATCAAAAAAGTGGCAAGGAGCATTTTCGTTGTCGCCCCTTCAAATGTCGATATCTCACAGAACATAAACGAGCATATGGGCAGCAGAGAAGGGTACAGTCGTTTTGACTGATCTTCGCCCCCAAACTACGGGGGATAACGTTTAATAAAGGGGTCCCAAAAAGCCGGAAGGCTTTTTGGGGTGTTGATACGGGGTCCTCAGCAAGTCGTGAGGCTTGATGGGGTGTTGACGGGGTCCCCAGCAAGTCGTGAGGCTTGTTGGGGTGTATATTTAGCATTATAAAGCTTTTGGCTTTACAGAGCCCTGTATTGATCGCATGTTATCGCTTAACGGGGCATGCGGCGTATAATCTTAAACGCGTACGGAGATATTAAACCTGTACCGGTTTGTTCTTTTGTCTGGAAAGGGGAATTGCCGTGTCATTAACAGTTAAAGATATATTGGAAAAGACGTTCAAAAGATCTTTTAAAGGATACGACGAGAACGAAGTCGACAAGTTTCTGGATCAGATCATCGATGAGTTCAAAGCGCTGCAAAACGACAACGCTGCATTAAAAGAGGCGCTCGACGCTGAAGTAGAGCGAGCTAAAAGAATAAAGGATACAGAAGAGACGATAATGCACACGCTGGTATCCGCCCAGAAGAGCGCGGAGCGCATAATGGGCGAGGCCGCAAGAAAGGCGGAAGTCGTTATCGACAACGCGGAAAACACCGCGAGGCGCAGGGCTGAACAGACCACAAGGGAGCTTGCGGACGCGCAAAGAAAGCTGGAAGACGTAAAGAGCGCAGCACGCGGGTTTGCCAAGAGCTTTGCCGAAATGATCAACCAGGAAGCCGCGTCTTTTCAGCAGATTTATTACAGCTATTTCGGAGAGGACGCCGGTATAAACGCAAAAGCGCTTGAAAAGATCGACGAGGACATAACCGAAAGTCTCAAGGGTATTACTGACGAGGATTTAGCTGCCGTACCGGAAGAGTATCCGGCCGCAGCAGCGGAAGAACCCAAAGCGGGAGAACTCAAAGCGGAAGAACCCAAAGAGGAAGAAATCAAGCCCGAGATACTCATGGAGCTTTCCGAGATCAACAAGGCGCTGAGCGAGATAGAAGACAGCGGCGAAGATATACTGCAGGAAAATTACGATGATCCTTCGCAGGACACAAAGAAACTCAAGGAAAAGCTAAAATCCTCAGGGTTCAAACCCAAGTATGACGATTATTCATGGCTGTATGGGAACGAAGACAAGGATGATCCGGGAGTCTCGTTTAAGGATCCTAAGGAAAAGCAAAAGCTCGAATCGCTTATTGACGACGTAATCGAATAAACCCGCGACTTTAATATAAGCGCCATGCTTAAAAAGTATGGGGCTTATTGATGTATTTAATATCGGTTCCCCCGGCAAGTAGCGATACTTCATGGCGTATGAAATAATGTCTACTCATTTATTATTCCCCTTGCGGAACATGGCGGATAATATTTTCTGCAAAGCTGCGCTGGCTTGACGGCTATTTTGATGTCACAAAAAAAGCAGGCAAAAAGCAAGAAAACAGGGCTTAGATATGCACAACAGATTCTACGTTGTCAAATGATCTGTTACACTTTCGGCAAAGTTCTCCCTCCAGTACTGGAGGGGCGATTTTCTCCCCAGTACCAGCAGCGGGAAGTTATTATCCCATCTTTGATAGCGTTGTAATTGCT
>JAEYPO010000028.1 GCA_023410595.1 Bacillota bacterium
TCTCTACCAATGTAAAATGATTATATGACTGCATAGTGACCTCCGTGTAAGTGGTGTGTGGTAACTTCATTTTACACCTTGGTTGCTATGTAGTCTCTTTTGTTGCACTTGCAATTATATTCTAAGCTTTGAATATGTCTCTACACGCTGCGACCCATCTTCCTCGTTGTAGGGGCGTTCCTTCGGACGCCCGCCTTACTTGCGATTTGCTGTGGTGTAGATTCTGATTGCCGAAACACCTCATCCGACACTTCGTGCCACCTTCTCCTCAAGGAGAAGGCTTAGACTGCCCTCTATCGCTTTGCCCGATAATCCCATGAGACTATAAGAGCGGGGTTTCATCCCCGCTCTTTGTTCCCCGCGCGATACACGCCTGTCCTTACCGCGCCTTTGCTGCTTGTCCATCTCCTGCTCCACCGCCTTTATGCGCCTTATGAAAAGCTTTGCTATTACGTGCCCCGCCAAAGCTACCTCTGCGTCCCGCGTGTCCCGGAACTCCTCCACCACGAGCCGCATCGCCTCATACAGCGCGTCCAGATTCCCCGGCTCCTTCACATACTCCTCCATGCGCTCTCCTTGCCCTCCCGGGCTTCAAAACAACAGCCTTTCTCTCTATCTTTAACGGCCTTGCGGCCTGCAGCTCCCCAACCCCTTTTGTTCATTCCTTCGAATAGAACACCCGGAACATTTCCTCGTCGCGAAGCTCAAGCACCCTTGCTATCCTCCCCGCAACGCTGGGCGACGGACACCGCGTCCCGCTCTCGATGTCCGAATAATACCCTTGAGATATCTTTGCGCGCTTTGATATCTCCGCTTGCGTCATGTTACTTCCCTCCCTTAAGTTAGCAAGTTTTACTCTCATATGATCAACCTCCGTAAAATAGCTTGTGGCTATATATTATACAGTTTATGGCATAATGTCAATATGTATTGACAATTTGATAGCTATCCGCTATAATAATTAAGTTTGAACAGGATACACGCAATAACGCGGGAAGGAGCAGTATTTTGAGCCAACTTCCAAACAGAATAAGGGCGCTGCGCCGGGCACAAGGCCTCACACAGACGCAGCTGGCGAAGCTTGTCGGAGTAGCCCAGCCGTACATCAACGAGATAGAGAGGGGCAAAAAAAGGCCTTCCGTCGATGTACTCGAAAGGCTGTGCGATTCTCTCGGCGGCAGCGCGGACTACCTTTTAGGCGTTACGCCGGGGCGCTACAGCGCGGCCGGTCAGCTAGCTCCCACTCTAAGCCCTGAGCTGCTGTCCGAGATCGCCATAAGCGGCATAACTCCTGACGAGCTGAGGTTCGCCATAAAGGTGACCCGCCTGATGCGCGAGGAGAAGCAGGCCAAAGCAACTAAATAACATATCCTATATCGAACTTGTGTTCTCATTATACCATTTATTTGTACCATTTTTCGTACTCCGCTGGATATCAAGTAACGTTTTTTACATCGTATATAAAGCGTGCAGTTTAATGTTGCAAAAACAGCGGCGCGTGATTATCATTGATTTGTCATAGCAAGTATACAAAAATACAAAGCGAAGGAGCTGCCATGGACTTAAAGCTGCGCCTTGCGAATAAAGAAGACCTTAGTGCCATGCTCGACATATACGCGTATTACGTGCGCGAGACGGTAGTATCGTTCGAGTACGCACCGCCGGAGCCCGCCGAGTTTGCCCGCCGTTTCGAGACTTATGCCGCCGTGTTCCCGTGGCTCGTCTGCGAGGCGGACGGAGCAGTATTGGGCTACGCGTACGCTCACCGCTTTCACGACCGCGCCGCCTACGACTGGTCGGCTGAGTGCACCGTCTATGTGAAAAACGGCTGCCAGCGCCGCGGCATAGGGCGTGCGCTTTACACCTGCCTGCTGGATATTCTGCGCCTGCAGGGCTATTGCATGGCGGTCTCCGTCATCAGCGTGCCCAACGAGTCAAGCGAGGCGCTGCACACACATTTCGGCTTTATTAAAGCGGGCGTCATAGAAAACGCGGGCTACAAGAAAGGCGCGTGGCGCAGCGCCGCGTGGTACGCCCTTGCTCTCTCCGATTACCCCGGCGAGCCCGCCCCGCCTCTGCCTATAGGCGAGGTAAAAGGGACGGAGGAGTTTGAGAAGCTGCTGGAGATGAATTTATAAAAGGCTGCCTGCATCATATCAGGCGGCCAGACCCGTTGGCTTGTTTTCCAGGCTTCACCTTGAGGGGGAAGGCTTTTTTATCGCTGACGTTTCTTTTATTTCGTAGGGGCGTTCTTCGAACGCCCGCCTGCTGTCTGCCACGTCTATGTCGCCGCTCATTATCTGCAAACGCTTATCTTTACCCATCGGTGTGTTTTTCAGGCTTCACCTTGAGGAGAAGCTGTCGCCGGCAGGCGACTGATGAGGTGCAAAAAAGCGCCGGTTAATCCCCTCATCCGGCGCTGTGCGCCACCTTCCCCCGAGGGGGAAGGCTTTTTTATCGCTGACGTTTCTTTTATTTCGTAGGGGCGTTCTTCGAACGCCCGCCTGCTGTCTGTGACTTGTTCTCGCGACCACAGGCCGCCCCTGCGCGTACTGTTAAGCCCCTTTCGCGTTACTCTCCCAGCCCGTCTATATCGCCGCTCATTATCTGCGGAAGCTTCTCTTTTACCTTCTCGTCCGGCCAGTCCCACCAGCGCAGCGACAAAAGCTTTTGTATAGTATCATCGTCAAACCGCTTCCTGATCGCCTTCGCGGGAACGCCGCCCACTATCGTATACGGCTCTACGTCCTTCGTCACTACCGCCCTCGCGCCTATTATCGCGCCGTCGCCCACCGTAACGCCCGGCATTATTACCGCCTCATAGCCTATCCAGACGTCGCTGCCTATTACTATATCGCCCTTGTTGTCCCAGGCGTTTGTTATGTCTTTTACGCTAAGCCCCCATTCGGCGAAGAATATGGGGAAAGGGTACGTGGACAAAGCCGCCATCGCGTGGTTCGCCGACGTGAATATGAATTTCGCGCCGCACGCGACGGAGCAATATCTGCCCATTATAAGCCTGTCGCCGTTAATAGTATAACGGTACAGCACGTTGTTCTTCTGAAAATCCCGGGGGTCTTTGACAAAGTCGTTGTACATCGAATATTCCCCTATAATGATGCCGGGGTCGTCCACCACGGATTTCAAGTATACCGTCTGTGTGTCCCCTTCTCTCGGGTAAATAAGCTTGCTGTTCATATTTGCTCCAATCCGGATACGCTATTCAGTATCCAAGAATTTTCTGCCGTAATCTGTCACGATTCGCCAAATCAATATAATACTAATCAAGGCGGCTGTCAATTTGGCGTTTTGTTTGCTCCTTTACAATGCGCAGTAAAGATCCCTCGCGGCCGGGGGTATTTCATATGCTGTATTACACGTGTGTCTTAACCGTCGGTATTGTTTTTCAGGCTTTACCTTGAGGGGAAGGCTTATCTTTTTATCGCGCGCTGACGTTTCTTTTATATTCATAGGGGCGTTCTTCGAACGCCCGCCTGCCCATCCCCGCCCGCCTGCTCTTTCCTTAGAAAATGAAAAGAGCCGCGCAACGGCGGCCCTCTTTCCTCCTGTCATCTCTCTGCTTATCCCAGTATCGCCTTTAAGTCTTCCCTAGGCGTGCTTATCAGTTTAAGCCCGTACTGCGAAACTATAGTGCTTAATACATTCTGCGAGAAGAACGCGGGCGCGGTTGGCCCGATGTATATGTTCTTTATGCCGAGCGCCAGCAGCGTTAGCAGTATGCACACCGCCTTTTGCTCGTACCAGGAAAGCACCAGCGTTAGCGGCAGATCGTTAACTCCGCACCCGAACGCGCCCGCGAGCGCGAGCGCCACCTGTATAGCGGAGTACGCGTCGTTGCACTGCCCCATGTCGAGTATGCGCGGGAACTCGCCTATGCTGCCTATATCGAGGTCGTTGAAGCGGTACTTGCCGCACGCAAGCGTGAGTATAATCGTGTCAGCGGGAGATTGCTTTACAAACTCCGTGTAGTAGTTCCTGCCCGGCCTCGCTCCGTCGCAGCCGCCCACGAGGAAGAAGTGCCGTATTGCACCCGCCTTCACGGCGTCTATTATCTTGTCCGCCGCCCCGAGCACGGCGCCGCGCGCGAAGCCCGTGTTGAGCTTGTCGCCGCCGTTTATACCCGTCATGTGCCTTGGTTCGCTATACCCGCCCAACTCAAGCGCCTTGTCTATCACCGGCGTAAAGTCCTTTTTCCCGCCTTCTCCCGCTATATGCGTCATGCCAGGAAACCCCACTACCGACGTAGTGAACACGCGATCCGCGTAGCTCTCTTTAGGCGGCATGAGGCAGTTTGTCGTAAACAGTATGGGCGCGGGCAGCTCTGAAAACTCCTTCTGCTGGTTCTGCCATGCAGTGCCGAAGTTACCCTTTAAGTGCGCGTACTTTTTAAGCTCCGGGTAGCCGTGCGCGGGCAGCATCTCGCCGTGCGTATATACGTTTACGCCCCTTCCTTGCGTCTGTTCTAAAAGCTGCTTTAAATCGAGCAGGTCGTGGCCCGTTATCACTATGAACGGCCCAGGCTCTATGTTGGTCGTGACCGCGGTCGGCACGGGGTCGCCGTACGTCCTGGTGTTGGCTTTGTCGAGCAGCTCCATGCACTTAAGATTCGCCATGCCGAAGTCCTTTAACAGCTCCAGCCATTCGGGGACGGCGTGACGCTTTCCCGCTTCGCGCAGGCCCTTAAAGAACCAGTCCGTTACTGCCGCGTCTTCCACTCCCAGCACGTAGGCGTGGTGTGCGTAGGCCGCCATGCCGCGCAGCGCTAAAATCAGCGTCGAGCGCAGCGACGCAGCGTCGGCGTCTTCGTCCCTAAAGAGCTCGCCTTCATAGTCTTGCGCTCCGCCCAGGCGTTCCTTCTCAGTCTTTGCGCGGGCGATGAACTCGTCTATCCTCGAATCGTCAAAGTTGACGTTCGTAACCCCCGCGAACAGCCCTTCCATCACTATTTCCTTAGCTTCCCTGCTGACCGGCTTGCCCTCCTGCGCGCGCGCAAGGCCTATAAGCGCCGCCGTGAGCTTATCGAGCCTCGCCGCCGTTTCGGGCTGTTTGCCGCACACGCCTCTTACCGTGCAGCCCTTGCCCCCCGCCGTCTGCTCGCACTGAAAACAAAACATATTATCCATAACGACCTCCCTTAATGTTTCTAAATACAGTAATCAAATTCCTGTGTTTGACTTTATGCGTTCATCATACTATATTTGATATATCATTTCTGTAGCTATGGCTACATTATACGTAGCATACGGAGGATTTATGAAGGATTGGAAAGCCGAAGCAAAAAATGTCAAGTTGTTCGAGGGTATACCCGAACATGAGCTTTACTCCATGTTTGCCTGCATCAATCCGCAGGTAAAGGCGTTTTCGCGCGGCGAGACAGTCGCGCGTATGCACGAGCCGATGGCCAGCATAGGCGTGGTACTGCAAGGCGAAGCCGAGGTGATGCGCGAGAGCGCTTCGGGCGTTAAGAACATAATGGCGCTTGTACAGCAAGGGGACACGTTGGGCGAATTGGCGGCGTTCTCCGGCTCTCCCGTCTGGCCTGCAACCGTCACGGCAAAGACGGACTTAACGCTCATGTTCATACCCATCGCGCGGTTTCTCGGCAACTGCCCCAACTCGTGCCAATCCCACAAAACGCTGATACAGAACATGCTGCGCGTGATATCCGACAAGGCCTTACAGCTCGGCAGGAAAGTCGAGTTTTTAAGCGTAAAGGGCATGCGCTCCAAGATATGCGCATTTCTGCTCGAGCAGCACAATCTCAAAAACAGCGCCACATTCGTGCTGCCCATGAACAAGAGCGACCTTGCCGATTATCTCGGTGTATCGCGCCCTTCCATGGTACGCGAGTTTTCCCGCCTGAAGGACGAGGGCGTAATAGACTACTACCTTTCCAGCGTGCGCATACTCGACATGGACGCACTTAAATCTTGCGCGATGTAGCGCACTATGGGTACGGGAGCCCGGTTTACCATCCGATATATACCCCATCAAGCCTCACGGCTTGCCGGGGACCGCGTTATAAAAAAAGCGGCCGGAGCCGCTTATTTGAGAGTTCAGCCGTCGTGCGGGTTACTTTCGCCGCTGTGAGTCACGCGCACGTCTTCCGGCAGCCCGACGTCCTTTTCAGCTTCGCTTTGCTCATGTCGGGCGATCTGCTTCTTTCCCGCGGGGCCTATCTTCTCAAAGCTCTTATACATCCGTTTCATAGTCTTCTCCTTGTTTTTGCTTAGTGTTTGCAGAACGCGCGGGTATTATTTTCTGATTTGCAGCCGATGATTTTCACAGCCTTAGCTTTATGGGACTTGCTTCCCCGCCCGGGGCCTCCGGCGGGCAAAGTCCGCATTCAATGCTTCCCCGACTGGGGTCCCCGGCGAACAAAGTTCGCCAAGGGTGGTTAAAGGGGAAGTGGCGCAAGGCGCCGATATGGTCAAGTAGCGTCACCCTTCAGTCGCCAAAGGCGACAGCTCCCCTCATAGGGGCGCCTATATAAGGAGCTCCCGCATAAGCTTCCCCTCTCAGGGGAAGTGGCGCATAGCGCCGATAGGGTCTTGTTCTACGCATCTTACATGCTCTCCATTCGGGCGGTCAAAGACCGCCCCTACACACGCCAAAGTCTCTTTTTTGCGTAGGGGCGTCCTTCGGACGCCCGCATCTTTGGCGACAGCTCCCCTCACAGAGGAGTCTATATCAAGTTTAATCCCGGCATAAGCGGCTACATTCAAAGCTTCCCCTTTCAGGGGAAGTGGTGCGAAGCGCCGATAGGGTCTGGTTCTACGCATCTTACATGCTCTCCATTCGGGCGGTCAAAGACCGCCCCTACACACGCCAAAGTCTCTTTTTTGCGTAGGGGCGTCCTTCGGATGCCCGCATCTTTGGCGACAGCTCCCCTTACAGTGGAGCCTATATCAGGTTTAATACCGGCATAAGTATTCAAAAGCGTGTCTGAACTCAATGCTTCCCCTTATAGGGGAAGTGGCGCATAGCGTCGATAGGGTATTCCCCTTATAGGGGAAGTGGCGCGAAGCGCCGATAGAGTCTGGTTCTACGCATCTTACATGCTCTCCATTCGGGCGGTCAAAGACCGCCCCTACACACGCCAAAGTCTCTTTTTTGCGTAGGGGCGTCCTTCGGACGCCCGCATCTTTGGCGACAGCTCCCCTCACAGGGGGGTCTATATCAGGTTTAATACCGGCATAAGCGGCTGCATTCAATGCTTCCCCGCCTGCGCCCCCCGGCGAACAAAGTCCGCATTCAATGCTTCCCCGACTGGGGTCCCCGGCGAACAAAGTTCGCCAAGGGTGGTTAAAGGGGAAGTGGCGCAAGGCGCTGATAGGGTCTGGTTCTACGCATCTTACATGCTCTCCATTCGGGCGGTCAAAGGCCGCCCCTACACACGCCAAAGTCTCTTTTTTGCGTAGGGGCGTCCTTCGGACGCCCGCATCTTTGGCGACAGCTCCCCGGCTGGGGTCTCCGGCGGACAAAGTTCGCTCAATGGTGGGCAAAGGTCGGTGTCCCTGAGCCCGGCAATACAGTGCAGCTAATAATTTCAGAAAAATAACAGGGAGTTCTGTACGCCCCGCCGACCTTAAAGCCCGGCAGACCCCGTACAAAGCTCCCTGTAAACTTATCCTCTTTTATGCGGCCGCCTTCGTTCTCAGGCTTTGAGCCTGAACTTCTTCACGAGGCCTTTAAGCGTCTCGGCCTGCCCCGAAAGCTCCTCCGAAGCCGCCGCCGCCTGCTGCGACGTCGCGGTGTTCGTCTGCACTACTTCGTTCATCTGCTCTATGCCGCGGTTCACCTGCGCAATCGCGCTTGCCTGTTCATTAGACGCCTCGGCTATCTCGCCGACGAGCTTTGCGGCTTTTTCCACGTCTTCCACTATTGCCGAAAGCGCTCCCGCCGTCTCGTCCGCAATCTTCCTGCCCGCTTCCGTCTTATGTATGGAGCCCTCAATAAGCCCCGTCGTTTCCTTCGCGGCGCCCGCGCTGCGGGCCGCCAGGTTCCTCACCTCATCGGCCACGACAGCGAAGCCCTTGCCGTGCACGCCCGCCCTCGCCGCTTCCACGGCGGCGTTGAGCGCAAGTATGTTAGTCTGGAACGCTATATCGTCTATTACCTTTATTATCTTTGAAATGTCCTGAGACGCTTCGCTTATCTGCGCCATCGCCTGCTGCATTTCCTTCATATGCTCGTTGCCGCGCGCCGCGCCTTCCTTTGCTGCGCTCGTCAGCTCGTTGGCTCTGCCCGCGCTCTCGGCGTTCTGCTTCGTCTGCTGCG
Organism: Bacillota bacterium; assembly: GCA_023410595.1. Classification (GTDB taxonomy): domain Bacteria; phylum Bacillota; class Clostridia; order Christensenellales; family SZUA-584; genus DTFZ01. The sequence continues at coordinate 8,302 of JAEYPO010000028.1, forward strand.
ATATCTGGGTGAGTGAAGCGGTAAGCTCCTGTATGGCGCTCGCCTGCTGCGTCGCCCCTTGTGATATCTCCTGGCTGCCGTCAGAAACCTGCTTCGTGCCTTCGGAAACCTGGTCTGCCGCTATGTTTATCTCGGACATTACGCCGCTTAAGGACTGCGCTATGCCGTTTATCGAGTTTTTCAGATGTACAAAGTCTCCCCTGTATTCCGAGGCGATACAAGCGCCGAGGTTGCCCTTTGACATCTCCTCCAGCACCGCAGACATCTCGCCTACATACCCCGCTATAGCGTCCACAGCGCGCTTAAAGCTTAAGTTTATCTCCTTGAAGTTCTTATTCTCGCCCTCGGTATATTTATCTCCCTCGGCTACTCCAAACTCAAGCTTTAAGTTGCCCTGCTCGAGCTGCTTTAGGTTTTCCGCTATCTTTTTCACCTCGGCGACGCTGTACTCCGCGCCGCGAACCCTCGCCGTTATGTCCTGCACTACCTCTATGTGGCCTATGCGGTTGCCTTTTTTGTCGAGTATATACGACGTGTCAACCTGGAAGTCCATGCCCGTCTGCTTGAACGCAGTCTGCAAATCGCCGTTTCTAAGGCGCTCTATGCCGCAGTTCGCGGTACGGCAGATTTCGGCGTTCCAGTTCTCGCACTGCTTGCCCAGTACGTCCTTTCTCTTTATGCCCAGCATGTCCTCCACCGGCTTGTTGATAAACGTCCAGTTCATGTCCGAGTCGGTAACGGATATCGGAAACGGTATCGAGTCCAGCATGCTTTCATACCAGTGCAGCCTGTTCCTTATGCTTACTCCCATAACCACGGGGAAAATCACGGCCGCCGCCGCTATGGCAAACATTATGCAGCCTGTGATGATTACAGGCGCGCCTTTGATGCCCGCCCCCAGCATTACCGCGATGGCGTATATACCAAGCGCCAGCGACATTGCCAGCACAGTAACGAAACCGCCAATAAGTTTCCCCTGAATCCTCATGTTGGCCTTCCCTTTCATTTGTGTTCCCCCCATATACTTATAATGTCTTTACAAAGAATTTTACATTACACGCTTATTCACTGCTGCGCTTAACATTCTGTCAGAAGCCGCGCTGTCCTGATTTAGGGCATATATTAAACTATCGTGATTTTCGCGCCGTATCTTTACATGTATTTATAAGCCATATGTTCCAGTGTTTACCGCCGCGTTGGCTCTTCCCGTCGCCTGCGCCGCCCCGGCATAATGCCCGCAAACAAAAAAGGGAGCCTCTCATTGAAGCTCCCTTTATCTTATCTTGCCTATTGTCTTATCACCGTTATAACATATTCCTTGGTGTTGCCCGCCTGCGCCGCTACGGTTACGCGCACCACGGCGCTCTGGCCGTTTGCCAGCACTACTTTTGTAGACGACTTCTTCGCCCCGTCTATGTACACGGCCGCCTCATACCCCGCCGCCTTTGCGGATATCGACACGGAGCTTTTATTGGCGGGCAGTATTACGCTGTATTCCGTCAGCCCCGGGCTGAACCCCGGAGTAAGCCCGCTTGCCTTCAGCGATTTTAAGTTGGCGTCCTCCGAAATCTGACGCACGATGTTTATCGTATACGTTTTGCTTGCACCCGACTGCGCCACTACCGTGACGCGTACAGTCGTACTCTGTCCCGCCTGCAGTATTACCTTCTTAGATGACCTCTTGGCCCCGTCGAAGTATACTGTTGCCTTATAACCCACGGCCTTTGCGGATATGGTCACGGAGCTCTTGTTGACGGGCAGCGTTATAGTGTAATCCATAAGCCCCGGGCTGAACCCGGGAGACATACCGCTTGCCCTCAGCGTTTTCAGATCCGCGTTTGTGGACGGCGCGCGCACTACGTTTATCGTGTACGTACGCCTCGCGCCCGACTGCGCCTTAACCGTTATCTTTAACGTCTTCGACTGTCCGTTATTAAGCGATATCTTCTTTGACGCGGGCGATACTCTCGCCGCTTTGCCCGCTGCCGCGGCGACCCTTATAGCCGTACTCTTCGTGTTCTCATCGAGCGTCAATGTGTAATTAAGCACATTCGGGTCGAAGGCTTGGCTCCATGTGCCTGCCGATGCGCTGAGCGAGCTTAAATAGTTGTTAGACGACTTTAAGCGCGTGACGGTGAATGTGTACGTCTTCGACTTCCTGCCCAGCGTTACCTTTACGCTTATCTTCGCGCTCTTGCCGTTCGCGAGAGATACAGTATAGCTTGAAACGGCCCGTTTGTTTATAGTCATCGTGGCGCCGTCATACTGCTTTATTGGGGTCAGCGTGAAGCTCCCTTCGTTCTCGCCTATGGTTATCTTATATTTTGTTACCGCCGGAGAGAACGGCCTGTTCCATAATCCGCACGACGAGATGGCGGTAGCTAGATAGTTGCTCTGAGCCTGCGCCGCCCAGTTAGCCGTGTATGTTCTGTCGCCTACAGAGCCCGCGGGTATAGTCACGCTCATCTGAGTACCGATTACATCAGTCCCACTCCAGCCCGCGAAGTTATACCCTAAACGTGTAGGGTTATTGAGCATTAATGACGAGCTTTCTATTGTATAGCTTAATGGATTAGCAGCCGAACCCCCTTGCAGATTATATGTTATCGTATACGCAACAGGGGTCCACTTTGCATACAAGGTCATGTCTCCAGTAATTAGGTCAGCGAAATTCCATTGATTGATGCACGCGGCTTCTTTATACCACCCCAAACAGAAATAGCCTGTTCTTGTAGGTGCTGCGGGCATCGAGGTAGGGATGCCCATTTGTACATACGCAGGCGATACGGCGGTGCCTCCCGTGCTGTCGAATTTGACGCATTTCAACCACATTCCCACCGTCGCGTCAGCCCTGCCGTAGCCGTATACGTAATCATAACCGCCGCTGCCGAGATCACATGTGGTATTCAGTATTGTCTGCCTAACCTGCGAGGCTGGCATCAGCGGGAACCGCGACCGCAGCAGCGCGGCCACCGCCGCTATATGAGGCGCGGCGGCGCTCGTGCCATTAAATTTGTAATTACTTCCGTCATAGCTGCCGAATCCGCCCGCGCCGGTTATATATACACCGTCTATACCACATATGTCGGGCTTTTGCCGCGTCTCGGTGAGCATCGTTACCGGCCCTCGGCAGGAGAAATCCTCTATAACTGCTGGACTGGCTGCGTTCAGAGCGCCGCAGCAAAGCACTCCGGGAACGGCGTTGTGGCCGAATATGGAATCCTCGGGTACTATGTTGTCGCTATACATAAACGTTCCGGAGCCGTCACAATAACCGTAAAGCTCCAGTATCCTGTCTTGTGCGCCCGGATTCTTATTTACCGCTATTAGTATTTCAACGGTGCTTCCGGTCGTGTTCTCATAAATTATACCTTCAATGGGGTCGTCATCCCCATCTTGCGTATCAATGCTCCAACTTATCAAATCGGCAGTATCGTAATCATATATCCCCATATCATAATCGTTCGCCGAACCGCCCATCGGGTCGTTCCATTGCAGTATCACCCTTATTTCTCCCCCGTCTGAAACACGAGCGTAAAGATAGGTGGCCGAAGGGTCCGTACCGCCGCTGAAATCGTGCCATCCCCCGTCGTCGTGGTACATCCCCTGATAATGCTCAGTCGCCATGTTGCCCGCCGAGGATACATACGTTATGTCTCGCGCCGTTATAAGATTTGTCACATGCTCCGCTACTATGCCGTCCTGAAAGAACGGCTGGGTTATCCAGGAAATATCGTCGCATATGACGCTGCATCCGGCATCCGCAAGCTCTGTTATCGCCTCGTTGAACGCCATGGTGTTCGTTCCGCAGTCGTGGAAGTAAAGGCTGACGCCGGGCGCTAAGTCGTGCACTATCTCCAGCATCGCCGTACCTTCGTCCCCGCCGCGGGAGTTGCTCAGCACCGTAACGGCAGACGGCAAATCGCCGCTCGCCACAGCGTTTGCCAGGTGGTCGACGCCGTCTGATATTATACCGACCTTTACGCCCGCACCGCTATAGCCCGTCGCCGCGCGCATCTGGTCGGCATTAAGCAGTGAATCACCCTGGCTCGTTACGGAGCCTGTATTGACCACCGGCGCAATCACCTCGGTTATATTGATAACCTCGTCAAGCGCCGCAAGAGCTTCTATGTTGTTTAATGCCACATAGGCCGCTGCAAGTGCGTAGTCTTTGTCGCTATTTACTATCTGCGCGACATAAGGCTTAATAACGTTAAAATCGCTGCCCTGCTTCATACGGATGTACACATAAAGGTATGTGCCCGCCGGCACGCTTTGAACGCTGTTCGTTACAGGCCCCTCCATTATCTGGCCCTGCTCCTTCATCTGCGCCATAAGCCCTTCTTTCGTGGCGCCTTCCGGCAGGAAGCTGTCGTTTACGAGTTGGAGTATGCTTGTCGAGAGTTTCTGCTCCGTGCCGCTCATGTGTTCCTTCAAAGCGCTTAATTCCAAAGCGTCGTCCTTAATGGCTGTTCCCGGTGTCTCCGTCAGAGCAGGCGTCTTTGATGGTTCGGGCGTATCCGTCGGGGCAGGCGTCTTTGATGGTTCGGGCGTATCCGTCGGAGTAGGCGTCTCCGTCGGCACAGGCGTCTCCGTCGGAGCAGGCGTGTCGGTGGGCTGCGGCTCCTCGGTCGTTTGCGGGCTCTCCGTTACCTGCGGCTCGCCGTATTCTGTGGTCTCGCCTTCCGCAAAAGAAGCGCCCGAAAAAGCGGAGAACAACAAAGCCGCGATAAGAAATGCGGCTATTAATCTCTTTATCATTTTTTCTCCTCCAATATTCCGATTTCGAATATGTATAAACTATTATATGGTATAGTTTGGGACGGTTTATATTAATGGTATAATTAAATATATTTTATCATATTATGTATACAAATTCAATTGACATTATTGCATAATTATAGTCCGATGGTAAATCCCTACAAAAAAAGGAGCCTCTCATTGAAGCTCCCTTTATCTTATCTTGCCTATTGCCTTATCACCATTATCAAATATTCCATGCTATTACCCGCCTGCGCCGCTACAGTTACGCGCACCACCGCGCTCTGGCCGTTTGCCAGCACGACTTTTTTGGAAGACTTCCTTGAGCCGTCTATGTACGCGACTGCCTTATACCCCGCCGCTCTTGCGGATATCGACACCGAGCTTTTATTGGCGGGCAGCACGACAGTGTAACGCGTGTTCCACGGGCTGAAGCCCGGGCTGAGGCCGCTTGCTCTTAAGCTTTTAAGACCTGCGTTCGTGGACGGCGCGCGCACTACGGTTATCGTGTACGTACGCCTCGCGCCCGACTGCGCCTTTACGGTTATCTTCACTGTCTTCGACTGCCCGTTATTAAGCGATATCTTCTTTGACGCGGGCGATACTCTCGCCGCTTTGCCCGCCGCGGCAACGGCCCTTATCGCCGTACTCTTCGTGTTCTCATCGAGCGTCAATGTGTAATTAAGCACATTCGGGTCGAAGGCTTGGCTCCACTCACCAGCCGATGCGCTGAGCGAACTTAGATAGTTGTTGGACGACTTAGGCCTCGTTACGGTGAACGTATATGTCTTCGACTTTTTGCCCAGCGTCACCTTAACGCTTATCTTCGCGCTCTTGCCGTTCGCGAGATTGACGGTATAGCTTGAAACGGCCCGTTTGTTCATCGTCATCGAAGCGCCGTCGAACTGCTTAACAGGCGAAAGCGTGAAGCTTCCTTCGTTCTCGCCTATCGTTATCTTATAGCTCGTTACCGCCGGAGAGAAAGCGCGGTTTAAGTATCCGGACGACAGTCCCACGCCAGCGAGCAGGTTCGTCTGCGGCTGCTGCGCCCACCTCGCGTACAGCGTCGCGCTGCCCGTCACGGTGTACGGGAACGATACGCGCGCGCCCGCGCCGTCAAACCAGCCCTGGAAATTGTAGCCGTATCGCGACGTCGAAGGCTCGGCTATCGTTTCCCAGACTCCCCTCTTTACTGCCCCCACCGGTGTGCCGCCCTGCGCGTCGAAATTTATGTCGCATACGTACGGCGCCCAGTTGGCCGTGTACTCCCTGCTGCCCGTCGAGCCCGCCGGTATCGTTACGCTCGCGGTGTTCCCTGCGAGCCCCGTCCCCGTCCATCCGGCGAACGCGTAACCGGTTCTGGTCGGGTTATTAAGCGTAAAGCCGGGGCTCTCTATCGTGAAGCTGCCCGGATTGCTCACGGGGTTGCCGCCATTAAAGTTGTAAGATATGTAATACGTGACCGGCGTCCAGTTGGCGTAATACGCCCTGTTGCCCGAGCTTCCCGCGGGTATCGTCACGCTCGCGGTGTTACCCGATAGTCCGGTGCCCGTCCATCCGGAAAACGCGTAACCGTTCCTTGAGGGGTTGTTAAGTGTAAAAGCGCCGCTCTCCACCGTGTAGCTTGCGGGATTGCCTGCCGAGCCGCCGCGCAGGTCGTAGCTTATCGCATACGGCGTGGGCGTCCACTTAGCGTAAATCGTTGTATTGCGCGTCACGATGTACGGGAACGTAACTTTGGACGTCAGCCCCGCGTCAAAGTACCACCCCTCCAGCGTGTAGTTCGGTTTTGACGTTGCGGGAGAGGACGCGATGCTGTCTGCATGATACAGCTGCGGCGCGGACACGGCGCTGCCGCCGTTAGTCTGATACGTAACGGCAATGGGTTCCCTTATAATAGGAATGCTGTCCGTCTGAACGAAGTTCGAAGCGACATACCCGTACTGTCCGCCAAAGAATATCTTATGCCACGTATATCCGCTCCCTGTCGCAGCATTAAGCTGTACTACTTCCATCCTCGCGCCTATAGGCATAGTGCCCAATCTGTCGTACCCCATTCCATGCCCGCTTCTTACATTCAAAGGCGTAGGATCGCCGGAATCTTTAACTTTTGCGTTTGAGTGGTCGGGCAGCGTTGCAGGCGTAAGCGCCGGGGCTTCGTAGCCCTGCGTAGTCAGCGTAGTTCCCGGGTAATAGAAGCCGAGAATCTGGTCGTACGTCTGTCCTTCTCCGCCCAGCTCTACGCTTTTCGCGCGCTGTTGCGCGCCGCGCTGCGAGAGGCCAATAGCGCTTCCAAACCGCTTTTGAGATATGTTATAGCCTGTTGTCGTTTCACCGCTCTTTACGGGTGCAACGACAAACAGCGTCAGATTGCCCTTGAAAAATGCTTTGTAATCCGCAATACCGTTCGATGCGTCAAGATAGCGAAGGTCTAGCGGCACACTCGCTACGGTTGCGAAAGCGCCGCTCGCTGTTATTTGCACCGTAAAGCTGCCTGTAGCTACGCAACGGTCAGCACATACGCTGCCGCCCCCCGAACGGCTATGATCTTCCATACCGCTTATATCGTAATTGTCCTCGGCCATTACAAGGCTGTTCACGCCCGTCAGCGTAAAGTCATCCCTTCCGGTCACGCTGTGTCCTAATGCCTGGAGCTGCCCGCTTTCAAATATCGCTTGCCGTATATACGCGTTTGCTTTATCAGCGTTCGGCTCACTGTCGCTTATATTGTCCGAGACGGTTATAGGGTTTGACCCGTCTATAATGGTCGGAAAATATATAGTTTCAAAATAACTTTCCGGATTAGTTGCGTCACAATCGTCTTGCAGAATCCGGAAGTACGGTACGTCCGCGCTATTCCATAAATGAAGCGGTATATCCGTCCAGCCGCCGTTGGACGCTCCAAAAAGCCCTTCTATTACCTGCCCGTCATATGTAAGAACAGTCCTGGCGGTGCTTTCAACCGCGGTTTTTGAATTTGTTAAATCATTATAACCTTTGTACACCTGACTTTTCGTTGAATCGTATACGTCGAAAGGCTGCGACGGCCTGATGTGATATTCGGCATAGCTGCGCGATGCAACCGCCTGTGATTTCAGCGCATCAATATGAGAACCATTTTCCATCTCGCTGGGTACCACGCCGCGAAGATAGTCCTCGATGTAAACATGGTTGATCGCCGCTATGTATTGCGCGCCAGCATCATTGGTTAATATTATAAACTCCATATCTCCGAGATATTTGAAGTTATAGTTTGTGCCGATTGCCGACTGCACGTTGTACATCCATATGAAGTTGTTTCTTTCCGCCGTCTCTAAGTGCCGCACGAGCTTGATAGAAGCGCCGCTCGCCAGCCGTTCCGCGCCGAAGTAAAGCCCGAGGCTGCCTCCCTCGAGCCTGACGGTATACTGCTGGCGCTCAAGGCCAATGCCGTCCGCGCCCACAGTATAGTTGCCGTCCGCGAAGAATGAGAATTCCGTAGGCTCGCCTATCGAGAGCTTTACGCGCACTATTGCGTATTGCTCGTCGGCGGCAAGCGCCGTGGCGGCTGTCGCCAGTAAAAAGGCTAATATAATAACAACAGTGAAAAGAAGCTTTCTCCGCATTCTTAAACCTCTGGCATATAAACTTATTACCACCACGAATACGCTTAAATATATACGGAAACCGGCTGACCGGAATAAGTGCTTGCAAAAGTTATCGTAACATTTTTCCACCTAGACTCTATCACAAACGCCGTTGATTGTATATAGTGAAAATGTTAATTATTGCATTATAATAATTGCTTTTATTCCCGCTCTATTTTTTGGGCAGCTTCCCTTATGCTCTGCGTCTTTCCCGTGCTGCCGAGATATTCTGCAAGCGATGCATGCCACTCGCTCTCGGCCTTGGTTACGTGCAGCGAGTCGTCGGGTATGCGCGCGTAAAGCAGCGCAAGAACGTTATCATCCAGCGTCCCGAACACAGATACGTACTCCTCTGCCTGCAAACACGACGCGCCCAGCATGTCCTCAAGGTCGCGCAGGCTGCGTATGTTCTTTAATAGCTCCAGCTTATCGGACGTATGGCGGCAGCAGCGTATCTCGTCGGTCAGCGCCCTGAAAGCTTCGTCGTCCATGGACGGCGCGTCTTCAAAGCGCGTTTTTTGCATCTCCTCTTTGAACTCTATGAACGTACCATCAAGAGCATCCGTTTGAAGCGCGAAGTGTACGCGGGCAGAGAGCCTCCCCGCCGCGGCAAGCGCGTAGGCGGCAAGCGCTTCCGACGCGCCTGTTTGGGCGCACACTCTTTGCGACGCCATGCACAGCACGGCCTTAAGGCGCCGCGCGGACATAGGCGCAAGCGCTTTATTAAGGCGCTGTCTGTCCTCTTTGCTTATATCGAGGCCGAATACGTCCCGTCCGCACAGCACCCGCCCTATGGCGTTTGTGAGCACCAGCTCGAATATATTGACGTTGAGCTCGCGCCAATAGGGGTCTGCCGAACGCAGCAGCGCCTCCACGCTGCCGCCGAAACGCGCACAGAACGAGTTTTCAAGGCTCAGGCGCTCTATATAAGCGAGCATAAACTCCGCCCCGGCAAGCTTTGGCAGCTCTATGCACAAAAAATAGTCTATCATGCCCGGCGTTTCGTGCGCCGCAAATAATGGGTCGTACGCGCCAAAGAACGCCTCCAGCCCTTCGCCCAGCGTGTCGTTATACGCCATGTTTTCCGTATTAACAGAGCTTGCGCGCAGCAAAGCGAGCACACCCTGAGCGCGCTTTACGTCGCCGTACGTTAATTCCCTGCCTTCTTGCCATACATGCTCAACACCGTCGCGCAGCGCGCCTAGCGCCCCGCCCGTCTCCATCGTCTTAAGACGGCGGCTCAGGCAGTAGAATATCGATTTTAGCAGCCCCTTTGCCGTTTCCTCCTTTATGGAGCTCGACGCGCCGAAAGTGAGCCGCTGCGCAAGCTTAGAGGCGAGCTTAAGGCACTGCCGCCTCATATCCCCCGCATCTATCAGCCCATTGTTCGCGGCAGCCTCTATGAGCGCCTCGAAATAGCGGGTATGGTCAAGCTTTGCCTTGTCTATCGGCTGTATCTTCTCAAGCTTATTCGTCATAGTCCCCCCGGAAGTATTCTTCGTATGCTTCGTCTTCCTCGTCCTCGCAGCCGTAGCGTATGTTGCGCGCCGCCCTTGACATATCGTCGCGCAGCGCGTCCGTGCTGCCGGAGCACTCGCCGTCGAAGTATTTCTTCATCAGCGAGATGACCTCGTCGTCGTCCGGCTCATCGAGAGAGTCGTTCTTGAATTCGTAGAATATTTCAATAAGCTCTTCCATCGCCTCTGTAAACCCGTCCTGCTCGAGGTAAGGCGAATCACAGAAAGCGAATACGAGCTTCTCGATTATGCCGCCCGTAAACTCAACCCTGCCGGTCCGCCTAAGCGCCTTTACGCGCGCGTTATTAAGCGCGCCCGCGTCTCTTTGCGAAAGCGTAATACCAAATTTACGCGCCGTTTCGTTGCAGCGCGCTATGTCTACAGAGCCGCTCTGCTTAACCAGCGAAAAATCGTCCATGAAAACCAGTCTCCCTTCAAAAAAGCACTTGACAAACCGCTCAAAATGTGCTAGTATATTATTGTAATAAATATAAATATTTACATCACGTAAATTATAATATACCATAGCCTTTGAGTTTGTGTCAACGGCTTTTTTTGTTTGCAGAGAGTTTTCACCGCACGCATACGAGCGCCGCTTTGCGGCGGCACAGAGTGTCAAAAAAGCTCTTATAATGGCCCTCTCGGACGAGGGCCACCGACAGGTGACTGGGGGGGAGAAAGTCTTGTTACCGTTCACTCCTTCCGGCACTTCGTGCCACCTCCCTCATCTGAGGGAGGCCTGATAGACCATATCTACGGCCTGGGCCGCCGCTTGGCGGCTGTGTTGATTTACCGCGGCGTTTGCCTTATCATATGGGCAAAGCAAGAATTATGATAAACGGAGAACGAATATGCTGGATTTTAAGTTTGACACGCAGCTGCTAATAGAAGGCCAAGACCTTTCGGAAGACGAGATAAACAAATACATCACGGAGAACATAGAAGGCGACTGCCTGCTGGCCGTCGGCGGCGGCAGCCTTATCAAGATACATTTCCACACGAACACTCCGTGGAAGGTATTGGAGTACTGCGCATCTCTTGGCGACATCTACGACGTCGTGGTGGAGAATATGGAGCGCCAGGAGAACGGCCTGCAGGGGTAAAAAACGTCACCCCATCAAGCCTCGCGACTTGCTGGGGACCCCGGTATTTACACCCCATAAAGCTTTTGGCTTTATGGGGACCCCGATATTAAAATAGGGAGGACATATTCATCCTCCCCGTAAATTCGGTGCGTTTACCTGCGTTCGTTGTCCGACATGTTTTCCTCGGCCTGCTTTATCATCTTTCTGACCATGTTGCCGCCGATCTTTCCCGCGTCGCGCGATCTTAAATCACCGTTATAGCCTTCTTTAAGTTCTACGCCCTGCTCTCTTGCAACCTCGTACTTCATATTGTCGAGCGCGTCCCGAGCCCCGGGAACCAATGTCTTCCCATTCCTCGCCATTTCTTCGCACCTCCTTATGCTGTTATTTTCCCCGCAGCGGCAGGCGGCTACACATGAAATAATACACAGCAAATGCCCAAAAGTAAGGGAGCGGCAAGAGCCAAACCGGCCGTAATAAAAATTTAAGGGGTCTGTGTTTTGCACATAGCTTTTTTACTGTATGTTATGATATATTGATGATGGAAAGAATTCACAGTCAGTAATTTTTTGAGCTGTCAGTCATAATAAAAGCGCAGAATAGTTGGTCTTATGTAAATTGCCGGAGGTTTAACAAAATGATTAATATCAGGAATGAAGAAGAAACAGACTATAAGAAAGTGGAAGAAATCACGAGGAAAGCTTTTTGGAATTTACATGTTCCGGGGTGCAATGAACACTATTTAGTTCATGTTATGCGATCCCACAAAGACTTCCTGCCGGAGTTGGATCTGGTAATAGAAGCTGACAGTAATATAATCGGGAATATCATGTATACGAAAGCAAAACTAATAGATGAGTCCGGGGAAGAAAAAGACATACTTACTTTCGGTCCTGTTTGCATTCTGCCCGAATACCAGAGAAAGGGGTATGGAAGAAAACTTATCGAGTATTCCTTTGAGCAGGCGGCCGCGCTTGGTTATGAAGTGATCGTAATATTCGGGAACCCGAGTAATTATGTAAGCTGCGGCTTTAAGAGCTGTAAAAAGTACAATGTCTGCATTGAGAACGGAACATATCCGTCGGCGATGATGGTAAAAGAACTTAAACCGGATGCGTTGGACAAAAGAAGATGGGTCTACCATCAAAGCACTGTGTTTGAGATAGACGAACAAGAGGCCATGCGCTTTGACGAGGGTTTGGAAAGACTGGAAAAGAAGTGCCTGCCATGTCAGGAAGAGTTTTATATCCACAGCCATTCCGTTATACAGTGAGTTTCCTTCAGCGGTATAAGTGCTGCCTTATGTTTCCTTTTTTGCTCTTTTAATCGCGCCTTTCCTTGCCTCCGCTTATGACGACGACCTCGTTTTCCCTGCTTTTTTTGTTTATTATGTACGCTATGACCGCGGTTATCAGCGTCAGCGCCGCGACAAAGACCGCGGCCTCAGCGGCGCTCCATCCGAAAACGTACCTTGCCGCTTCGTAGCAGCCAACAAGCCCGAATATTATGAACGCCGCGGCGGATATCATCCTTAATAGCCGCTCGTGTATCTTCTTTCGCAGCACGACGCCTATCAGTATGCCAATGGCGTCGGCCGCAATCATTCCCGCTACGGCGCCTATCCACAGCGCGACGGGGTCGCCCGGGAACTTCGTTGCCATCGCCACGGTGGCAAGCTGCGTTTTGTCCCCCAGCTCGGCGACGGTAAACGCCAGCGCCACGGTCATAACAGCCCCGAACCTCGATTTTTTACTGCCTAAGTTCTCCTCTTTTTCGCCCCGGAGTGTCCACAACCCGAATAACACGAAAGAAAGCGAGGCCGCGGCCTGTATCCAGTTTTTTAAAATTTCCTGCTTCACGATAAGGTTGCCTATCCATACAGCCAGCCCTAAGTTTATCACGGAAGCTATAAGCACCCCAATAATCACCTTTGAAGGCTTGTACCTTGAGGCGAACGCCATAGCAAGAAGCTGCGACTTATCGCCCATCTCCGCAAGAAGTACGGCTCCCGCCGCGAATAAAAAAGCAACCATTTCGGAATGTATGCCCATACCTTTCTTTATGTAAATAAAAAAGACTTTATAACAAAGCTGAATCAGCTTTGTTAAAAGTCTCGTTACCGTAAAACGGTGCAAAGCCAGGCCGGGCAAACTTTTGGCCCCTGCCAGTCTGTTGACTCTGCAAACAAACTACTCCCTCTTAACAAGGCAATGATAAACCATCCGGCGGGGGCTTGTCAACATGTTTGCCCCCGGCGTTCTTGCCCTGTAACACATACATATACATTAACATATGTATGATATATACGAGGGAGGTAACGTTATGGCAAGATTTCATACGCACGAATACGGCGGGACGACTTCGGTAAACGACGCTCATTCGCATCAATATTCGGGGATAACGAGCGCAAGCCCCGACGTGCCGGGGCACACGCACCGACTTTTTGGTCAGACAAGCTTAAACGACAGGCATGTCCATGAGTACGATCTGCTGACCGGTCCAAAGGCCGGTACAAACGCGGGGCACTATCACTTCTACCGCGGAGCGACCGACTGGGCGCACGGCCATAATCATATTATGGAGGGTAATACGTCGGTCTACAGATAGTATAGCGCGCAGTGCCGTAAAAAAGGACTGGCATGCTAGCGCTGTGCCAGTCCCAAAAACTCCAATACTGCCTCCCGTTATTGCCGCGCCTGCGCCGGCCTGCATACGCCGAGCACGCAAAGGTAATGATTAGCCTCGCGCAGCACGTGGTCGCCCAGCAGCGGCAGAATTATAGACTGTATCTTGCATTCCACCAGGCCTTTTGCGCCGGCGTCTTTGAAATCACGCAGCCGCATCGTCGCCTGCCGGCTGTCCACAGTCACCTTCGCTATGTCCATGGTCTGCCTTGTGGCCTCTGCTGCCTGCGCCGTAAGGCCGTCGAATTCCCTGCCGAACATCCTCGCGGAGTCTATAAGCGTCTCTTCGGACGGGTCGAGAAGACCGGCAATGAACTTCGAGTGCTCCGCCATTATCCGGTTCCAGAACACCTCCTGATTTATAAGGTCCTCCGGCGTATTCATGCTCTCGCGGCGCACTAAAAGCACCAGCATATTCATAAAGAAATGCGCTTCCCGCAGTATGTGGTCTATAAGCAGCGGGTAATTCACCGTAAACATTTTGCACGAGCGTACGTCGGCAAGCAGCCGTTCCTTAAACCCCGCAAGCTCCGCCGTCAGCTGGTACGCCCTGCGGTCAAGGCTCTCGGCGGCCTCCTCCATCTGCGGGCCCGGCTCGGCAAACGCCGGCTGCAGCGCGAGTTCCCTCCTCGTTATGGCGGAATCTATGGGCACGCCCGTATAGAAGTTCGTAAGGCGTTCGGCTTCCAATGTGTACTGCGTGGCCGCCTGGCGGGAGCTTAATACGGCGCCGCTTGCGTTTCCGTCGGCAAGAGCCACAGCTTCTGAAAGCAGCCGCTCAAACCCTCTCCTGAATTCCGCGGCCTGCTCGCCAAAGCTCTTGTCCTTTGGCATGAATCCCAGCTCTAAAAACAGCGAGTGTTCTTTCATTATACGTAAAAAGAAAAGATTAAGGTCGACAGACATCATCACGAATTCTCTTCTGGTCAGCAATAAAACTCACCTCCTATCGGTTGTTTATATGACAATATATGCGTGCGCCAGGTCAAACGTTAGCAAGCCGCGGGCAATGAATAAAGAGAGTAATACTTTTTTGCTTAATATATCACGACCCCCGTCTGCTGCAATCACTGAAAACATTTCAAGCGCATATTATACTCTAACAATATAAGAGGAGGTACATAATGTATCAAAAAGATACTTCCGGCTTCATAGACGCGCGCGAGCTTAGGCTGCTTGAAACGGTGCGAAGGCTGTGGATGGAACACGTGTTTTGGACGAGGCTGTTTATAATAAGCACGGCGGCAAATCTGCCCGACATAAGGCCGGTTACGGAAAGGCTGCTGCGCAACCCTAAGGATTTCGCGGCGAGCTTGAGGCCGCTTTACGGCGAGCGCGTGGCGCAGATGTTTGACGACCTGCTTACGCAGCATCTGCTTATAGCCGCCGACCTTGTAAACGCCGCCAAGGCGGGCAATTCGAGCCTTGCCGCGCAGAAAAGGGCGGCGTGGTACGCAAACGCCGACAGCATCGCCGGTTTTCTTGCGGGTATTAACCCGTTCTGGAACAGCGAGACATGGCGTTCGCTGCTGTACGACCACCTTAATATGACGGAGAACGAGGCCGTGCAGATTCTTAATGGGCGCTATGCGGACAGTATCGCGCAGTTTGACGCCATACAGGAGGAAGCGCTCCGCATGGCCGACGAGATGGGTTACGGTATCATAAGGCAGCTGCGGCTGTAAAACGCTTAACACCCTATTCAAGCCTCACGACTTACTAGGGACCCCTGGCGGTATTAGCCGCCTGTTTTGCATGCTCTAAAATCCGTTCACCGTATTCACACCGGTTTGTATGAACGCGCTGCATATATACCACGATTCGAAAAACATGGTAAAAGTTACAGAACATATTACAGTTTACGTTCATAGTATAGATTAGCACACACACAATATGCAAAAAATCTTAAAGAGAGGAGATTATATATATGCCTGACGGCTATGATACAACCGGTACTCAGATCGCGCAGCGCGGCGGATTCCGCGGCGGGTTTCCTCGCGGCGGATTTCCACGCGGCGGATTTCCCGGCGGTTTTCGCCGTTTTCCACGGAGGTTCCCTATAAGACGGTTCCGTAGACCCTTCTTCCCGTTCTTCTTCGGATTCCCCGCAAACCGGTGCTTCTTTGTCGACCAGTTCGGCAGGTGCTGCGACAGGTTTGGCAGATGCTTCAGTCCCGGGTTTGACTTCGATTTCTTTCCTATAGCTCTCGCCGATTCCAGCGACAGCTGGTACGGCGTACAGGGAGGCTGGGATATGATGTCCGACGGCGCTGATGAAGCGGACAGCGCGGCGGTATTCAACGACACAACGGGTTACGATTACGAAGTATAACGGCTTTTCAGCACATAAGACATAACCAACATAACGTTTGGCTTTGAATGGATATAAAAAAGGAACCGGCTTTTCAGCCGGTTCTATGTTTTTAAGCGGGTTACGCACCGCATGACCACCCCAAAAGCCTTTGGTTTCAGGAGACCCCCGCGCTTTAGTGACGGCCCAAGTCGCGAGACCTGACGGGGGGGGATGATGAGAAAGTATCTAAGTTCCTTGCCGCGAATGTGAAAATCACAATGGGCGCACAGAGTCGTGCGCCCTGTAAGGATATGCAGCCCGTTACCTTTTATTCTCCGCAAAGATGTACGCTTATTACCGCCTATAGGCTTGAAAATTCAGAGGAAGCGAAGCGGCCGAAGAATATTAAGGCATAAGCTAATTTATGATCCCCCGGCAAAGGGGGGATCGGCCTAACGTCACGCGCCTAGCAGCCCGTTTAAAAACTTGATGTTTTCCGCGATGACATCCTGATAAATCTGCGCAGACTTCACATACGCCTTGACGTCCTGATGCGCTAAAAAGCCTTTATAGTCCGCATAAAGCTTATCAAGCCTTTGTGCGGCTTCCTGCTCGCTCAGCTGAAGCCCAAGCAGGCGGGCGTGCTCCCTCTCAAAGCCCATCATCTGCCTGCCCAGTGCCGGGCTGCCCGATATCTTCTTTCTGAGCGACGTCATTTCGGCGTACTCCCGCGTAGCCTTCAGCGCCTGCGCAAGCTCCTGCAACTCTTTTTTAAGTACCATGGTGTGTATTCTCCCGAGCTTTCATTTTTGATTTATTATATTTGGAAGAATACATATTTGTGCGGCGTTACATCGCCTCCGCCTGCGCCCGCGTCCACTCTATGAGCTCCGCCATTTTGCCGTACGACGCCCGCACGCCCCCGGGAATTCCGCCCAGCTTTACGATATCAAGCAGCGTTTGTTCGCACCCCAAAGGTTTTATCTCAAAGCCGCTTATATACTTAATGCTCCTCTTCCTGCTCGGGAAGTACTCCCGGTTCAGCGCGAACAGCGCCTGCAGAAAGTGATCGAGCGCTATGTCCAGCGCGAAATGGTAAAAAAGAACGTCTCCTCTTGCCGCCGCACGCTCTATGTCTTCCGTATCGCAAAGCGCCTCAGAATGGAATTTAAACAGCGCTCGCGAAAGCCGCTCCGGGTATTCGGCGAGCCTTGCCTTGAGCCCCCCAAGGAAGCCGGTTTTGTCGAACAGTACGTCTATGTTTTTAAGCGTCGCGAGCCTGCCCACCGGGTAATAGTAGTTGTCGAGCTTGTCGGGCAAAGCGCCCGCGAGCGTCTGCTCCGCTTCGTCCAGAGTCTCCCGCTCCGTAACATACATCAGCCAGACCTCTTCGCCGTTTATATGCGCAAGGTCGCATACGCCCCAGCGCGTACGCTCCCGCCCCGGCACGTAGCCCGCAGAGATGTGCGTAACGAGCGGCGCCCGCTCGTTTTCGGGCGGTATGTCGGAGCAGTATACGAATATGTCTACGTCGCTTTCTTTATCCTCCCCTGCCGCGGGCGAGGAACACAGCCCCGCCGCTCCGATTAGCGGATGGGCTTTCAGCGCCTCAGATATCGCGTTAATGTCCATAAAGCGCACTTCCTTTTTTCCCGATTATACCACCCCGCCGCGTCTCCCCTCAACCCCTCTGTTGACAAATATCGGCAAATCACATATTAGTATATTAATAAATAAAGGTGGTGTTTTTTGACGTCGGTTCTGTAAGAGCGAAATTCAAGCGGCATGTTTCATGCCTCGTTTGCCTTGGAAGCTTCCGTTAAAGCCACATTTGAAAGCACGTTCACGGCGCGGAGTTTTTGTACCGCGCCGTTTTTATTCTTTAAAAAATATTCTGCGGGGCCGATTTGGGCTAACGCCCGGAAAAGAAGATAACATGAAATTTGTAAAAGGCGAAACATACGATAAAGCGCCTGCTGTATTTATGGCGGGCGTCCGAAGAACGCCCCTACGCAAAGGAAGAAACTGCGGTGCGCAGGGGGCGGTCTCAGACCGCCGGAAACGGCGCGGACAACGGGGGCAAAAATATACCCTATCGGCGCTTCGCGCCATTTCCCCTGCCGGGGCCCCCGGCGAACATAGTTCGCCCGGGGTGGGTGAAAGGGGAAACATTTCTATCGCCCAGCTCTGATTACAAGCTGTTTTACAAGCCTATAATATGGTATAATTCACATATGCGGCATTAAGTCACAAAAAAAGGCCGTGCGAGCTTCATCTTTACATTTATCCGGAGGAAGCTATGACCATATTGAACGAGACGATACTGAAAGACGGCAGGCTGCTCGTGCTGAGGCGCTCACGCGTTTCCGACGCGCAGCGCATACTCGATTATCTCAACACGGTAGGCGGAGAGAGTGACAACCTCACGTTTGGCAGGGACGGCTGCCGCAGCATTACGGTGGCGCAGGAGGCCGAGCATATCGAAAAGCTTTCCTCTTCCCCCAACACGCTTTCCATGGTCGGCCTCGTGGGCGGCGGCATAGTCAGCCTGTCGCAGATACGCGGCGAGACGCCGCTGCGAGTGTCGCACAACTTCCAGCTTTCCATAACTGTATTAAAGGCGTGCTGGGGCCTTGGCATAGGCGCCGCCTCCATGGCCGAGCTGCTGAGCTTCGCGCGGGAGCGCGGGGCAAAGGCCGTGCACCTTGGCGTGCGCGCGGGCAACGACGTCGCAATACACCTTTACGAGAAGTTCGGCTTTGCGCGCGCGGGCTTACACCGCGGCTTTTTCAACATAAACGGAGTATATCACGACGAGATACTAATGGACCTGTACTTTGGCTAAAGCGCATATCAACCGCCGCCAAAAGCCTTGTTTATGAACATGCAAAAAGCCCGCAACGTATGCGGGCTTTCTCATCTTAAGCGTGACTCATTCTCTATTCGGCTTCCTGTGCTTCTTCCTTCTTTTTTCCGATATTGAGTATCAGGTTGAGCAATATGCCGAATATGGCCGCTCCGGCTATGCACGGAACGTCTATGCCGAAGAACGGTATGTTGCCGCCGAACGCGTATTTGCCGCCGAGCCCGATTATCATTATCGTTGCTATAACGGCCACGTTCTTTGAGTTGAACATGTCAACCTTCTTGTCAATCATTATGGCTATGCCCTGAGCGGCTATGGCGCCGAAGAGGTATATCTCCAGCCCGCCTATGACCGCAAGCGGTATCGCGTAAATGCCCTGTATGAGCGGCGTGAAGAACGATATAACCATCGCGACAACGGAGGCGGCTATAAGCACCGGAACGGAGAACACGCGCGTTATCGCCATCGTGCTTATGTTTTCCCCGTAGTTCGTGCCAGCGGGACCGCCGATAGCGCCGGATATCATGTCGCAGACGCCGTCGCCTATAAGGTTGCGGTCAAGCATGCCGGCGAGCGGATAATGCTTGCCTGTGTTCTTCTTTCTGGCGAGATCGTTGACATATACGTCGAGCTGGAATATGTGAGCCGTCGATTCGGGTATCGTTGCTATGGCTATCGGCATTATGGCCCATATCGCCTCCGCCGAGAACTTTGGCAGCGTGAACGCGGGAACGGAAATCGGCCCTGCCGACCACAGCGACGCCGTCAGCGCTTCCTTCGGTATCGTGCGGAACAAGTTGAAATCCGCGCCTCCTGCCCAGTAGATGACCGCGGCAGTGAGGCAGCCCACGGCGGCCCCCAGCAGCAGCGGAAGCTGTCCCAAAAAGCCTTTAAGGTAACGAGAGAATAGTATCGTGGAAAGCAGCGTGGCAAGCGATACTACCCAGACCCATCCGCTGCCCAGCACGCCCGGCACAGCCGCTCCGCCGGACATTGCGGGCGCCGCGTCTCCAAGAGCGTTGCCAGCAAGCGTTAAGCCGATTACCATTGCGATAGAGCCTGTTATTGTAGCCGGCAATACATTCTCTATTTTATTCTTGCCCCAGAACCTCACTATAAGGCCGGCGACTATGGAAATAAGGCCGGACATAACGATGCCGAACTGCGCGTAAGATATCGCCTCCGCGGGCATTACCGACGTCGTTTTATTGAGCCAGTCGGAAAGCTGGGAAGCGGCCGCGGGGCTTAGCTTGTCTGCGATGGACTGGCTGGTCATCAGGCTGATGACGGCGGTAAGGTAAGAAAAACTGGAACCGTAGTATAGCGGTATCTTCTTGCCGCTGATAAGTATGAAGCACAGCGTTGCGAGGCCGCTCGCGAAGATGGTGGTGGACACCTGAAACCCCGTGATAAGCGCGACCGCTATAGTCGCGGGGAACATGACGATGACCTGCTGGACAGCGTACAGCAGCAGCTTCAATACCGGCGGCCGCTCGTCGGGGAGGTAGCCCGTAACAGCTCTCTTGGGTTGTTCATTAACGGACATAGTACAATACTCCTTCCAAAAATAAATATGATATAACAGAATATATAAAAAAATAACACGATTTTCGTGTTATCTGACAGCGGTTATACGGTTTTCGAAATACTTCTCCAAAAAGGAAACACGAGGCCTGTCCGATTGTCTAAAGCTAATTTCGCAGAACTCAGAAACCCCGAAGCGCATCCGTTTTCACCCTTCCTCCATATTCCTACAGGATTTTACCATACGGCGAAGAGCCTTTCAAGAAAAATATTCGAATTAAATCAAAAAAATTGCGCAATGTACGCTTTCTCTGGTATGGCGCGAAAAGAAGCGAACTATATGTTGTTATTATGTCATTTATGCATATGTGCTAACATTTTTATACAGGAGGCGACCTTAATAATCATGCCCTCTACTTCCCGAACTTTTCTTTGAGCCGCGTCTCCACATACGGTATCGGCGCGATTACGCAGGCTAATCCGAGCGCCATCAGTATCATCAGCAGCACTTCGGGCTCCAGCGGCAGAGCGAGGTTGGCCGCAACCGTAACGGCGGTAAGCGCCGGGCCTATGACAAGCCATATCCTTCCCGCTATATCGTGCGCGGCTGCCCACGCCTCGCGGGAGGCCATGGAGCGCGCGGTGCGGTAGCCGTATAACATGTTGATATTTTTCGGCGGGCGGAACCTCATTACCAGCCCCATCGCCGTTATAATAAGCGGTATGAGCAGGCTCACCCCCCAGTAAAACAAGCCCATGTTTCCTCCTTTGTGAAGCTTTACGCTTAACTTTCCCCTCCAATATACAACAGCACAGCGCCCTGAGTCCAGCGCGTTTCTCGCGCATAGCCTGTCCCATACGCATTGCCCCGCCGTCACAGTATGAACACCCTTGCTCCTATCTCGATGAACTTAAACAGCTCCTCTATGTCTTCGTTGAGCATCCTTACGCAGCCGTTTGAAGCGTGCGTGCCTATTGAAGAAGGGGCGTTCGTGCCGTGTATGCCTATGCCCGGCGCGGAGAGGCCTATCCATCTTGTGCCGTACGCCTTGCGGTAAGGGCATTCTATCTTGTTCACGACGGTAAAGTCGCCCTTGGGAGTCGGTGTGGACGTCTTGCCTATGGCGACCGAATACACCCTGAAAAGCTCTTCGTCACAAAAAAGAAAAAGCTCCCTCGACTCTACAAGCACGAGTATCTCGTATCTGGTTTTTGCCGGCGAGGGCACGGCTTCTTCCTGAGCGAGCGTTGCTTCCTTTACCGCGCAGCCGGTAAGCAGCATTAAAAGCAAAACCAGCAAGCATACTTTTTTCATTTCTTTGGCCCATTTCATATAATAGACTCGTTTAAATGTATGAAACAAACGCGGCTGTTTATGTGCTTTAAGGCGTGTTTTTATCATGACGCATGAGCGCTTCATATAACCCGTCAGGCCTCACGTCTTTTTTGGTGGACCCGTAGCTCCCCTTTTTAGGGGAAGTGGCGCAAGGCGCCGATAGGGTATGCTTCTGCCCACCTCTCACGTCTTTTTGGGAACCCGTAGCTTCCCCTTTTAGGGGAAGTGGCGCAAGGCGCCGATAGGGTATGCTCCTGCCCGCCTCTTAAGTCTTTTTGGGGATCCGTAGCTTCCCCTTTTAGGGGAAGTGGCGCAAGGCGCCGATAGGGTATGCTTGGTGCCCGCCTCTTAAGTCTTTTCTGGGACCCAGCTTCCCCTTTTAGGGGAAGTGGCGCAAGGCGCCGATAGGGTATCTTAATTGGCGGTCCATTGCTATAATCACCATTTTGTGGTATCTTCTGATCAGTAAATACTTTCTTTTTGTATCATCCAAGTTTCCATAAGAGGTACAGACGCATGAAAAAAGCGAAATCCGCCGCTCTTTGCACGCTTATTCTACTCGTAATGAGCTTATGTATTGCCGCTTGTCAGCCGACGCCCGTTACTCCGCCAGTGGCAGGTAAAAACGTCGATCTCGTAAAGCTGGTTGTCGACGCTAACAAACCGGAAAACAAGGCGGAGCTTGATAACGATAATAAAGCGATAGCGCAGCAGATAAGCAAGCTGGGCGGGCGTCTTAAAATGACATTTGAACCGAACGAGCGCATTACAATAAACGTGGACGCGGAGATAACCTCGCGGGGATACGGCAAGATGCCGCTTGTACGCGTACGGCCTAAGAACTTTTCAAAAGAACAGTTTGAAGCGTTCGCGAAGTATCTGACGAAAGGACAGCCGCTTTACTATATGGACGGGGATCTGGGTTTGATGACAAAAGAAGAAATTGCGGATGTTCTTCCACGTCTAAAAGCGCTGGCAGGCAGCGACACTCTCGCCCCGTATGAACGTGAATATATGAAAAGCCAGCTCGAACAGCTGGAGCTTGATTATGAGACCGCGATAAGCAAAGCGGACGAAAAGCTGTACGACGGGAAGCTGTCGATGGGAACGGAGAACAGCGGAGGCTACAGCAATTACCTGGATTTAAAGTGTTATATGGGCAAGGAAAATACGAAGTGGCTAAGCTTTTACCAGTCATCAAACAACACGCATACGCAGATGATATATAGGAACGCGAACTACAGTGCCGGATACTCCGAGTCCGAGCCGTATGAAGGCAAAGACGCGGAGCGCATTAATATGACGTATGAGCAGGCTAAGGCAAAGGCTGAGGAATTCGCGCGGGCAATGGACGGCGAAGATACGAACCTTAAATTATGCCGCCCAAGTATCTGCTATAATAACGACACATATTTTAACTATACGAAAGAGACGTCTCCGCAAGCGTATTCATTTATCTTTTATCGTTGTTACAGCGGAGCGGAAATCAAGTCGGTAATGTATCTGCCCGGACAGACGACGCAGTCTGAATTCGGCGAACAGGCCGGGGAGGTCGATTTCAGCAAGCAGGTATCGCCCGAAGCCTTATTAGTTGTCATAGACGACGAAGGAATTAACCAGGCGCTTTGGCTAAATTATACTGAATACATAGAAACGGTGGCGGATGATATGCCGCTTTTGGACTTTAACACTGTAAAAGGAATTTTCGAGAGCTACTGCAAATATCGTTTTTCATGGGCGCCTTATGACGATATGCAAAAGGATATGGGCACAACGTTCAACGTAAAACGCGTTGAACTCAATCTTATGGCCATCATCGAAAAAGACAGCCTCGAGAACTATATAACTGTGCCAGTGTGGGATTTTATTGCTGATCAGGAGTATGAGGAAGACTATACCAGCCAGGACGGCTATCCTATCGAAGGGGATAAAGATGTAAGCATACTGACGATAAACGCTATAAACGGTTCGATAATAAACCGAGAGCGGGGGTATTGAGCGGGCGGTTAAGAAGCATGCGCTTGATGAGAAAACGGCTTAAGACTGGCCACTCCTTCCTGACTTCTACCCTCCCTCGTCTGAGTTAGGCCTATAAGCATATCGCGAAGCCTGAGGACGGCATAAATGCCGTCCCCAGGCTGTCAAAAAAGGTACTTATGTCATTCCGATGGAGCGTAAGCGACTGAGGAATCCCCTTCTGCAAAGCACTTTTTATGGGATTCCTCGCAAGCTCGGAATGACAAATTGGGGCTTATCGACACTCTGAGGACGGCATAAATGCCGTCCCGCGCTGACCCCTATGTTGATATACTATATAAGGAAATCCTTCCTCCTGTACACAGCAAAAGCCGCCGCCGCACACGCCGCCATGACCCCAAAGCAAATGAGCGCGTTGTCCCATTCTATGCCGCCCGCCGCCACCACCTGGCTGGGCGTGAAATAGTTCATCGGCGACACCCACTTTAAAAACCCAAGCACTCCCAAGGATGGCAGCATGCCGAGCACATACGTCAGAAAGAATATGCCGACGGCCAGCGAAGCCGCCGCCCTTGCGCGCCGCAAAAACACCGAAACGAGCAGTCCGAGAAAAAGGTATACGAGTCCCGCGATAAAGCCGCCCAGCAGCGCCGCGGCGACACGAGCGAGCATATCCGCCCCGTCGAGCTCCGCGGGCTTAACGCACACGCACGCCAGTACTCCCGCTATGCCGACTAATGCGAAATATACGGCATACTCCGTGCAGGCGGCCGCGAGCTTGGCTGCGGCTATTCCGCTGCGCCGTACCGGCTTTGCGCATAAAAACTCTATCGTGCCTTCGCTTTGCTCGCGTGCAAGCGCGCTTATGCCGATTATCGCACCGTTGAGGCACGCCGCCATAAGCACGAACTGAAATATCCACGCGAAATACGACGGCAGCTCCCTTATGTCCTCGCCCGACATATTGAACATGTCGAGCAGCTCCTGCGGCACGAGCTTGAGCTTTGCGTCCATCAGCTCCATAAAATCCGAATTGAGCATCACGGAGTAAAGGGATATCACAAGCGCGAATACGGCCGCGGTCGATACCGTCCATATCAGCACAGACTTAAGGCTGCGCCTTATATCCATAACATAAATGTTCATAGCCTGCCTCCTTAATTGTAGTAGGACATGAATACGTCCGAGAGCCTTATGTCCTCGGCGGTGAAGTCCTCAACTTCCCACGCCGAAAGCATGGCTAGCAGCTCGCCGGCGCTTCCGCGGTACGTAAACTCCAGAGTATCGCCCGTGCGCGTCACGTCTTGCGCGCGCTCCGCGCTTTCCGGCAGCCTGCCGCCTTTTACTCTCACTCTCTTGCCGCCCGCGGCGGAAAGCTCGCTTATCTTCTTTATGTCGGCTATTCTTCCCTCGCGTATTATCGCCACGCGCGAACAGAGCGACTCCACCTCGTCGAGGTTGTGGCTCGAAAGAAACACCGTAGCGCCCTTTTGCTGCTCGCGCAGCAGCGCGTCAAAGAGCGTGCGGCGCATCAGCGGGTCGAGCCCGTTCGTAGGCTCGTCGAGTATGAGCAGCTTCGGGCGGGATGCGAGCGCCGCCACGAGCGCCGTTTTCTTTTTATTGCCCGAGGAAAGCTCCCCTATTTTTTTGCCCGGCTCCAGCTCGAACGCATCCATTAAAGCGCGCGTGTACTCTTCGCCCGCGCCGGGGTAAAAGCTGCCTGAAAACCTCAGCATGCGCCGCACGGTTATATCCTCGTACAGCCTAACCTCGCTCGGCACATAACCTACCTGCCTCTTTATGATGTGCGAATGCCGCACGCAATCGAGCCCGAATATATCTGCGCTGCCCTTTGTCGGGAATATCATGCCGAGCAGCGTCTTTATCATCGTGGATTTGCCCGCGCCGTTTGGGCCTATAAAGCCGTAGATTTCGCCTTCGTCCACCGACAGCCCCACGTCAATTATGCCGCGGCTGCTTCCGTAGTATTTCGTAAGTCCCCTCGTCTCGATAACGGCCATACTTAAGCCTCCTTAAAACTTTTTATGGTAGTAATATACGGAGCACTTCAGCGTACCCCCCAATACCGCCATGTAACCGAGCGCTATATACCCCGCCGCCGCGCCGAATATGAACGAGAGCAGCACTGCCGCGGGCGAGAGCGTCACCGCGACAAACCCTGTTAATGCAAAGCCTTTCGTGAGCATCATCTGCTCAAGCTCGTCGCTCGAGGCCTGATTGTCTTTTTTCAGCCACCTGTAGAATACGTATATCACGGCGGGCGCAACCACCGCGGCCGCCACCCCCAGTATCCGCAGAACGGCAGCTATGTCCGCGTCCTTAACGAAGCCCGCGCATATTATCCATACGGCTATAAACAGCTCGGTCAGTATGAGGGTATATATCAAATACAACCGCCTTAGTTTATTGCTTTTTACCATCCCTTTGGCCCTCCTCGAATATGAATATATCCTCGATAAGCTTGCCGAACGCCTTTGAAAGCGCGTACGCAAGCCATATCGACGGGTCGTACTTGCCCGTCTCTACCGCGTTTATCGTCTGCCTGGAAACCCCCGTCTGCCGCGCGAGCGCCGCTTGCGTCAGCCCCGCCGCCTCACGCAGCTCCCTTACCCTGTTGTTCAAGCAAGTACCTCCTATCACCCCAAAAAGCCGTGAGACTTTTTGGGGACCCCGATCGCCTTAAAGTTCCGACGTCGTTAGTTGATGTCAAGTTCACTTGACATCAATATAGCGCGCCGCGGCGCTTTTGTCAAGTATACTTGACACCAAAATTTACAAAAAAGCGGACATCACATCCGCTTCGTCATTTATATGCCGGTTCTGGCGGTCAAAGACCGCCCCTACACGCATTTAGGCTGCGTTTTTTGCGGAGGCCATCTCCGCCCTCTGACTTTCCCCAAAAGATTTTTCACTCGCTTTGCTTGTTCTGAATGACATAAGCAACTTTTTTGGACAGCCTGGCCTCCCCTCTTAGGGGAGGTGGCGCCGCCGGGCGACGGAAGGGTATGAGCGCCCGTCCATATATGCCGCATTCCGGCAGTCAAAGACCGCCCCTTTCGTACGCGTCAGTCTATTCCTCTTATCTCATAAATGCGGTCTTCCGCGCGCTTCTTGATATACGGCGCGCCGCCCTCGGCGTTCTTCGCCTTAAAGAGAAAGTTAATTGCGTTCTTCATTTCGCCGGCCTTGTAGGAAAGCTCGCCTATTATCAGGCAGAGCTGCTGCTCAAGGCTTCCCGTCATGTCCTCGTTCTCGTAAACGTCTATGTACGTCTGCAGCGCTTTTCTTGCGCATTCGTCCTCCATGCCCTTGTCGCCGCAATCGGCGTATAGCCATGAAAGCTTAAGATAGAGCTTTGCAGCCGCCAGCGCATGCGCGAAAAAGCAATAAGGAGCGCACAGCAGCGCAAGGTAATACCCCGCAAACAGCGAAAGCGTGTCCATTTCGGCGCCCGTGCGTATAGCAATACCCTGCTTTTGCTCGCTCAGCAGCTCTTTCAGGCCGTCGCCTGTCTTGTCCGGCTTATCGAACGTTTCCGCAAGCGCGCTGTAAAGGCACTCGGGGCACGTTAAAACGTCGTAGTAAAGGGGCTCTATTCCCTTGTAATGGTTGCGCATATCGCTGTCCGTATGGCTAAGAGCCAGCTTGGAATTTCTTATCTTCTGCGCCTTGAATTCTCTTCCGCACAGCGGGCACGTGTAGCTTTTTAACATCAGGCAGGCTTTATCCTGGCTCGCAATAGGCAGCTCGTAGCTGCCGTGCCCTTCGGGGAACAGCGATACTTCCGCGCTCGCCGCCGCCGTCTGCCGCTTCGCGGGTTCAGGCTTTGCCTCCATAGGCCGCTCAGTTTCTATGGCCGGGGCCGGAGCCTGCGGCACATGCGCCGCTTCCGCCCAGGGACGGCCGCAGAGCGCCTCGTAGTCGGCGCTTATGCTGTCAATACGGGCCAGCAGCGCCTTAATGAGCTCGGAGGCCATATCGGGCTCGCTTGCCGCTATCAGCGGTATCGTGCCGCTGTTTACGGGCAGCACAAAAACGTCGGTAAGCGCCGTCGCCGTAACGGCGCGCCTTTCAGCGAGCAGCGCCGATTCGCCGAAAAAGTCGCCGGGGCCCATGCTCGCTATCATCACCGCGTTTTTTTTGCGGCTGCTTGTATATATGCCGACTTCGCCCTTGAGTATCACATACGCTTCACCCGCGGCGAACACCGTGCCTCTCGCGTATTTTTCTACGCGGGAGAGATCTTTAAGCAGGCTGATGTTTATCAATACCAGCACCTTCTTATAAGAATTCTATTCAAACAGACAACGAAGCCCGTTTACATCATTTACTAGTCCTTATATACTTATCGGCATTTAGGCGCTGATGTTTAACAGGTTTTTCCGTAAAAACAAAAAAGCGGACAGTTTTTACATTCTATCCGCCTGATTTTTGAGTAAAGCGCTTAAAAAGCGTTTTAATACGTTTTGGCCTCGCCGTTTTCGAGCAGTGTCAGGCTGTCTCCCTCAAGTATGAAGTACGCCTCGTCGTTGACTACAAAGTCCTTGTTAAGCGACGTGTTGCCGAATATCGAAGCGGGCTGCGCGTCCGCAGACTGTATGCCGAACGCCGCGGTATCAGTTTCGTTTATGAACGACGTAACCAATGTAAAAGTGCCGTCACCGTTGTCCATATAGTACTGCGAGGCGTAGCCGCCGCCTATCCTCACGTATTCAAAAAACATAGCTTCTTTTCCCGTCGCGTCTGCTAACGTGGACTGCACGGAATCGGTCGCCGGGTCGTATTTGCAGGTCATCGTGACGGAACCGTTCTCAGGGTCGCTGTACGTCAAAGAATAATCGTTGCCGTTATTCGTTATTTTTGCATCGGTCATGCCCAGCATCTCAAGCGCCGCTTCGCTTCCCTCTCCCAGCGAGACGACTGTAAGCGGTATAAGCGCCAAATCTACCATGCTGACGGTAAACAGCGACATGCCTACCGACATATACAGCTCTTCGTTCGCTTCGAGCTTTTTGTTTATGCGGTCGTAAGCGTTGCCTTTAACCGTGATGTAGGCGCTGTATGATGAAGACGGGTCGCTCGGCGCGTCTGCGGGCGCCGATACTTCGGGCGCAGCCGATTCAGCAGCCTCCGGCTCCCCGGAAACCGCGGCGGATACGCCCGCGGGCTCCTCGCTCGCCGCGCCGCCCGGCTCGCTCGCCTGCGGCTTTACGGTCGCGCATCCGGCCAGCGAGAAAACAAGCGCAAGCGCCATTACCAATATTACTATCTTTCTCATAAATGCTATTTTTCCTTTCATTATACGAACTGAAGTTTTAAGACATAATATGCATATTAATATGATACGGCTTAATTGTCAATTGCCGGAGCCTTAAGAGTCTGCCCGATGCCGTAACAGCCGCCTTCAGTACGTCTTCTCCTCGCCGCCCGTAAATACCGTAAGCCTGCCGCCGACAAGCTTTATGTACATTTCGCCGTGCTCCGCAAAATCCGCGCCTGCGCCGGGCGGTATAGTGCCGGGCTTTTGCTGCGCAGTATCAATGCCGACCGTAACGGCATCGCCGCCGATATGCAGCCTTATACTCGCAGAGCTGCCCTTTATGTAATACTGGGACACATACCCCGAATCCGCGCGCGCATATTCCAAGGAAAGCGTTTCGCCCCCGTCGCCCGATACCGCAGCCTGCATCGAGTCAGCCGCTTCGTCATAGGCGCACACAAGCTCGAACGTGCCGTCCTTATCGCCTTCCCTGCTGCCCGATACCCTGATATTGCCGTCGTTTTGCTCGATATTAACGCCGGTTATGCCGAGCTTCTCCATCTCGCTGCCGCTCTCCTGCCTCCCTATCGCCTTTATGGGCATAAGCGCCATATCGGCTTCCGTAAGCGGCGCAAGGCTTTCATATATGAGCATATACAGCTCTTCGTTAGCCTCAGTTTCGGCTAAAAGGCGGTCAAGCGCTTCGCCCTTTGCTTCATAGTAGGCGATATACGAATCGGCGGGAGCGGACGTGATTGCCTCCGCGCTCCCCGCAGGGGCTTTTCCCACTTGGCCTGTGCTGCACGCGGCAAGCAACGCAAATAAAAATAAAACAGCAGACGCCGCTATTTTCCTCATGTTTGTCATCCTCCCATACACGAGAAATAATATATGCGTACTGCTCAAATGTCAATGTCAACGGTTAAGGCGGCGCCAAAACAACAGTGCGTTTATAGCGGTCGTCCTTAAGGCGCTTATATTATCTCCTTGGCCTAGAGCTCTTTTTCTTCTGCTCTTTCGCGTCTTCTTTTTTCAGCGCTCCCGTACCTTTTTGCTGAGGCATGGAATATATGTCGTGATAGCCGTCGATCTGCGCGGCGTCGAGCGGCGGCGTGGGTACCATACCCGTGCAATCCGTCTGGGATCCTATGTTCGGCCCTGAATAAAAATCGTAAGAGTTTACTTCCGAGTCGGGGCCTTCCGTGTTGTTCTTCCTGCGCATCTTTCATACCCTCCTTTTTGGTATGAAAGTAGTGTTCCCTTTGAAAACGCGCGTATACTGCCGAGTATCAAAAGCGTTTATTGTTTTTAGACATGCGCCGCGGCGCAAATGGTTTTCGACGTTTCACTGCATTGAGCGCCCGCCAAGTCGCCGTAAAGGATTACGCGCGAGAACCCCGCGCTTAAAAGGTCGTCCGTCAGCTCTTCGCCGGTAAACGCGTGGTTCCATATGTTGAAGCACCGCACCCTGTCTTCTTCCACGACGACATACCGCTCGCAGTACGTGCGGCATTCGTCG
Organism: Bacillota bacterium; assembly: GCA_023410595.1. GTDB lineage: Bacteria > Bacillota > Clostridia > Christensenellales > SZUA-584 > DTFZ01. Next base: position 38,771 of record JAEYPO010000028.1, read on the forward strand.
TACCTTAAAAAAGAATACAGGCAGGCATACGGCCGCTCGCTCCAGAAGCCGCCGTCCTCAAACGTCCAGTCAATGCTCTCCGGCCAATCGCTGTACTGCGCCTGCGAGCAGACGTCCAGTATAAAAAGCCCGCCGGGAGCAAGCGCGCGGCGCACGCTATTAAGCAGCGCTTTCCTGTCTCTGGAGTTGAGCACCCCGAAGTCGCAGTATATTAGCGTCGCAACGTCGTACTCTCCGCAAAAGTCCATATCGAGATAGTTCTTAAGCCGGTAGTCGATCAATAGGCTCTTTTCCGCGGCGCTTTTGCGCGCGTATGCTATAGAACGCGGCGAAAAGTCTACCCCCGTTACGCAAAAGCCCTTCTTTGCGAACAGCTCCGCGTATATCCCGGGGCCGCAGCCTAAGTCCAGCAGCCTCGGGCGCGAGGCCGGGTCGGCGGTTTTTGCTATCCAGTCCGCCGAACGGCGCACGAAGCCGATGTTCCTTGTCGCCGGGTCGCTGTTCTCGTCAAGGTGAGCCTTAAGCATGCTCTTCGATATGTGTTCGTCGTTCCAGAACTTCTCTTCGCCCGGCTCGTAGACGCCCGGCCGCGAGCTTAGATAACGCAGCATTTCCCCGTACATTATTATCCCCCTATAATCGCTTTAAGCAGCTTAAAGGCGCCCATCCGCGCTCGAAGCGCGAGTTCTCGCACCATATCCATCCGCCCGTCTCCGTTATACCGCGAAGCTGTTCACCCTTTTTAAGGTCCAGCTCCTTCGAGGAGTAATCCTCATTAGCGACGCCCTTGCCGCCGTGCATATCCAGCACGCTTTCGTGCACCCAGCCGGTTTGCTCTGCCGCCATGCAGAAGTACCAGCCGTCCCAGCCTTCCTGCTCCAAAAACGCCTCGCCCACCGTTACGCTCTGCCCCCTGGCGAGCTCTATCACGTCGTTCCGCTTTGTCTCTCGGTCGGCTATCGCCTCGTACGCCGCGGCGGCGGCTCCGCATTTTGTGTAGTATACTATAGTAAGCGCGTCGTTTACCTTATGCTCCCTGCGCTTTACGTATCCCTTCTTCTCATATAGATGGCGGTTGTTTTCAAGGTCTGCGGGACAGTTCAGCGTCCAATCGGCGGCAGGGTGCAGCCTCTCCGCTATGTCTATCGCGCGGCCTCCTATGCCCATGTTCTGAAGCCCGGGCAGCACATAAAGCGTATGCAGCTTCATGCGCTCGCCGCCCCGTTCCTCTGCCAGCAGCGCGCCCGCGAACTTCCCGTCTGCGAGTATCATATAAAAGTACTGGTCGCGTATCGACTTTTGTATGTTCTCCAGTTTTTCGTTCGCAGGGTCCATGTCGCCGACGTGGTACCTTTCGAGCGTCGGCAAAAACGCCTTTCTCTGCCCCATAAGTATCGTCTCTGCGTCGCCCTGCCCCGCGCTTATAAGCGTTACGTCCATTGCGGCCCCCTTTTTATGCTTGTGTTACATACAAAGCGCTTTGCAGCGCACTTGATGAGTAATACTGTTGATAAAAGATATGCGCATAGATTATAACATTATCTGTAAGCCCAATCAACAAAAAAAGGCAGGCGCAATACCGCGCAGGCACGGCAAAAGCAAAAAAAAGCGAGGGCCTAATCCCCCGCCTTTTGCCTTATGTCAGGAATCCTTCTGCCTGCTCCTTATTGAGAACGCTATGTTGACAGCGTGGTCCGCGACGCGCTCCAGAGTCGTCACCATATTAGTAAACATTACGCCCGTCTGCGGGTCGCACAGCTCGCCTTGCAGGCGTTCTATGTGGTTGTCCATGCACTTCTCCTGCATGTCGTCCACCTCGCGCTCGAGCGTTTCCACCTCCTCGAGCCTCGACTTATCGCGGCTTTCAAATACCTCGAGCGCCTTTTTCAGTGTCGCCATGGTCTTCGCGGACATCTCCACGAGCTCGGCCTGCGCGTCCGGCGAAAGCTTGCCGCGCCTTTCGGCCAAAGACAGCGAATACTCGGCAACGTTCTCGGCGAAGTCGCTTATGCGCTCCATGTCAATAATTACATGGTGCAGGCTGCCCAGCACCTTTATGTCGTGCTCGGGAATGTCAAGGCTTCTGTATGATATGAGATAGCTCGTAATGTTCTGGCTTAAGTAGTCGACCGTTTTCTCCACTTCTATGACTTTGTTTGCTTTCTGTTCGTCGCGGTTAAAAAACGCCTCAAGCGCGTTCTGGAAGTTGTCGGCGGATATGTTGCCCATGCGCGTAAGCTCTTTTAAAGTGTCGCCCAGCACGAGCAGAGGCGTCTTCGCCGTGCGCCCGTTTAAGTACATAAGCTTTCTTTCCACCTTGTCCGGGTCGTGCTTGTCGGGCACTATCTTTTTGATAAGCCACACCATCTGTTTTGCGAACCCTATAAGCAGCAGTGTCATCGACACGTTGAACAGCGTGTGAAAGTTCGCTATCTGGCGCGAAGCGTCGCCGGGAGACCACGATTCTACGATACCCACGAGCCCCGGGAACAGCGCAAGCACCGCGAGGAAGACCACCGTACCCGTTATGTTGAACATAAGGTGTATGCCCGCCGTGCGTTTTGAGTTCGTGTTCTTGCCTATCGCCGCGAGTATGGCCGTAATGCACGTCCCTATATTCTGTCCCAGCACGACGTACACGGCCGAATCAAGCCCTATGAGCCCAAGCATCGCGAGCGTCTGCAATATGCCTACCGACGCGGACGAGCTCTGTATCACCGCCGTGAACACAGCGCCCACAAGCACGCCTATTACCGGGCTTTTGAAGCTTGTGAGAATACTGCGGAACGCCTCGTTGGACTGCAGCGGCTCCATGGCCTGCGCCATAAGAGTCAGCCCCACGAACAGTATGCCGAAACCTAGTATTATGTTGCCTATGCGCTCTATCGCCCGCTTCTTTACGAATACCGACATCGCCATGCCGATAAACAGTATTACGGGGGCTACGTCGGACAGCTTAAAGGCTATTAGCTGCGCGGTTATCGTCGTGCCTATGTTCGCGCCCATTATGACCCCGGTCGCCTGCAGCAGCGTCATAAGCCCCGCGTTCACGAACCCCACTATCATCACGGTCGTCGCCGACGAGCTCTGTATGACGGACGTTACGCCCATCCCCACGCCCACTCCCGCGAGCCTGTTGTTCGTCAGCACCTCCAGCACCCGGCGCATCCTGTCGCCCGCGAGCCTCTCAAGTCCGTCCGACATCATCTTCATGCCGTAAAGAAACATGCCCAGGCCGCCCAACAACAGGAATATCATTGCAGCATTCATAAGGTGCCCTCCTCAGAAGTAAAAAAGTTTATAGCTATACTCATGTTGTCCTCCACAGAGTAATGATAGACATAAAAGGCGCCTAAAGTTGAAGCGGCTTTTGGGATATTAAAATGAATATATGGACATACCCCTGATTATTATACAGAAAAAATGATGTTCTTTCCACCCATGGTTTGTTAAGTCTGTGTTAAGTCTGGCTATTTTGCTGTAATCTATAATGCCCCGCATAAGAGTCGGCGGCACGAGGCGTCACCCTTCAGTCGCCATGCGGCGACAGCTCCCCGCCTAGGGTGGGTGAAAGGGGAAGTGGCGCAAAGCGACAATAGAGTAAGGTAACAGCAACCCTTCAGTCGCCATGCGGCGACAGCTCCCCTGTAAGGGGAGCCTAAAAGCGTAAGCCCGGCAACGCGGGCTCATAGGGGCGGCTGCATTTAAAGCTTCCCCTATTAGGGGAAGTGGCGCGAAGCGCCGATAGGGTTAACAGCAACCCTTCAATCGCCTGAGGCGACAGCTCGCCTGTAAGGGGAGCCTAAAAGCGTAAGCCCGGCAATGCGCGCTCATAGGAGCGGCTGCATCTAAAGCTTCCCCTATTAGGGGAAGTGGGGCGAAGCGCCGATAGGGTAAGGTAACAGCAACCCTTCAGCCGCCATGCGGCGACAGCTCCCCTATAAGGGGAGCCTAAAAGCGTAAGCCCGGCAATGCGTACTCAAAGGAGTGGTTGCAATTAAAGCTTCCCCTTTCAGGGGAAGTGGCGCGAAGCGACGATAGGGTAAAGGAAGCGGCGAATACCCTTCAATCGCCTGAGGCGACAGCTCCCCGACTGGGGTCCCCGGCGAACAAAGTTCGCCCGGGGTGGGTGGAAGGGGAGCCTAAAAGGTATAAGCCCGGCAATACGTGCTCAAAGGAGCGGCTGCATCTAAAGCTTCCCCTATTAGGGGAAGTGGCGCGAAGCGCCGATAGGGTAAGGTAACAGCAACCCTTCAATCGCCATGCGGCGACAGCTCCCCTCGCCAGAAAAAACCACTATAAAGGGTTTTTCAGCAAAGGCCGCCGTTCTTCTCAGTCTCCCATGCCGCCCGATTCGAGGTAGTTTTCATAAAGCGCCAGCGCTTTTTCCAGCGCCCGTCCCGCCGTCTTGCGATTCCCGTTTCCGTTTGCCCACAGCTCGTACTCATTAAAGCCTTCGTTCATCTTATTGATTATTGAAAGCGCGTCCTTACTTATATCCTCTCTTGAAAGCAGCTTTTGCGCAAGCAGCAGCGCGTCCCCCGTTTTTATAGGGCATTCGCACGCATCGCGGAAAAAGCCGAGCTTATTTAGACAGTAGCCTGCTTCGCGCGCAAGCACGTAAAGCGCTTTGCCCGCGTCTTCCCCCAGCGGAGGGTTATAGCCAATAAGCCCCGGCAGCTCAACGGTGTCCGTAAAGCCGCCAAGCTGCTTCGCGCGTCCCGATTCGCCTATAAACAGCACGCTGCTGCCCGTCAGCGCGTACGCGCCGCCCTCCGCCGCTACAAGCTCCCGTACGCCTTTACATGTCAGCTGTGCGCCGTCCGCAAAACGGTAAAGCTTGTCGTCCGTAGTATGCGCAAAAGGCGTATCTCCCGCGACGCGGAACCAGTCAACTTTGCTTATAAGCTTGGTTATACTGCCGTCCCGAACAGAGAACCGGTAAAGCGGGCCCGTGCCGAACTCGTCGGAAAAGTAAAGGTTAGCGCCCGATTCGTCGAACTGCACATGCATGCCCGATTCCTCCGGGCCTTGAAGGTCGTGCGCCGAGGCTTTCGAAAGATATGTTTCCTTCCACCCGCCGTCCGTCTTGCGCGAAGCGTACAGCGCCTTGTCTCTTATATACGTAACGCAGTCAAGGCTTTTGTTTATTTCCATGACCGCGCTGTCCGCAAGCGATATAACCGACTTTATCTTGTCTTTCGATATAACGTATATCATTACGCCGGGGTTGTCCGCGCCGTCGCCTATATGCTCGACGAGCAGAAAACCGGAGCTGTCCGAAGCTCCTTCGGGGAACACCGTATAGTCGTAGTTCTCCGAGATGAGCGCCGGCTCCTCGCCCGGAGCCTTATACCACAGAGGCTTTGTATTGAGCCCCTTTTCTCCGTAAAGGAAATCCCCCGACGCGAAAGCCTTTATAAGAAAGCCGTTGCTGCATATCGTTTTGACGCTGCCGCCTGAATACAGGTAAAGCGGCGTGCTGTAGTCTTCCTCCACCGAGTAGAGTATGTCGCCGTTATCTAGCGGTTTTACTTCGCCCACGCGCGAGAGCTTTACACCGTCGTTTATTATGGCTTCGGCAGTAATGTACGTGACGAATTCGGGCGAAACGCCCGCCTTTTTCACATACAGCGCGAACGTTCCGCCGCCTTCCTCCGTAAAATAGTTAACGCAGCTGCCGCCCGGCGAAAATTCAAAGAAGTCAGGCACGGCGTTTTCCACCACGAGCTCTTCGCCGCCTACGCTTTGCATATACAGCGAGCCGGAAATGCCTTGCATGTTTTTAAAGTACATCACACGGCTCCCGTCGTAAGACGCTCGCGCCGCGCATACCTCTTGTGCGACCTCCGCGGGCTTTGAGGAAGCGTCCGCGGGAGCTTTCATAAGCGTGCCCGTTCCCGTCGCGCTGTCGGGCTCGTATATATAGTACAGCCAGCGATTGTCGCCCGATGGCATGGCGCCGAGTGATCCGTAGCAGCCGTAAAGAGAGGCGCATTCGCCCAGCTCTACACTGTTATCGCCGCTTGCGAGAAACACCCGCCCGCCGTTTTCATACACAAACGGCGCTTTCGCGGGCGCAGCAATAACCGCGGGCGCTTCGGTTTCGTCCTCAGCCGCGTACTTTGTCGGCTCCGGAACACTTAAAGCTTCCGCCTCTGACGCACGCGGCGCGGCGCTTTGCGCTGCGGCAGGCGCGGGCGCCTGGCTGATGCTATCCGGCAGCGCCTCGCTATGAGCCGGCCTTGATACGAATATCGTGACGACAGCCAGTACAGCCGCGGCCGCTGCTACAATCGCGAGTATCAAAGTGCGATTAATCCGCTTCTTTTCCCTCGGCTTGTACCTTTTGCCTTCGTCTGCGAACTTTAAGTCCTTGTCCTTATATTTCTTTTTATCCTGTCTGTAGCGTATTTCTTCCATCAAGAATACTTCCCTAAACTAACAGATACCACCGCGCGGCATTCTTTAATCATTTATATTTCCGCCGGCGCAGCCTAAAAAATGGGCGAGCCTCCAAACGTTTTTCTTTCTTTGCCGCTAAAAACGCGCTTTTTGGCCGCTTTACAGCAGTAAAAATCCGGCTCGTACGATTCTTTTATCAGAAATTTTTTATTATAATACTTTCCTGAAATTATGAAAGGGAGAGTAAGAAGCCTTTGGAGCCTCTTACTCTTACGGGGTATCCGGCAGATCGCCAGACCTGCCGGCGCGTTAATTGGCAGTAAAAAAGAACTGTTTAAAGCTATCTCTCTCTGTTGCGATCGTTCTCATTCTGCCTGTTTTGACGATTGTTCTGGTTACGGTTCCTCTGATCGTTCTGATTGTTCCGGTTCCTCTGATCGTTCTGATTATTCCGGTTCCTCTGATCATTTTCATTGTTCCAGTTACGATTCTCGTCCATAAAATATCCCCTTTCAATATTTTATATTGTTATTATTCACTTAAATTCAAAAACAATATTCCGGCCATGTGCATTATTATATGGAAACAGGCAAATCGCCGGCAAAGCTAATAAATCTTTTAAAGTCACCGTGCAGCACGAATTATAAAGACAGCCGCCGGGAAAAGCTTTTTTCGCTTTTCCGCCGCATAAATGTTAAGCGAATGCGCAGCGTAAGCATATGAAGCAATGCGCGTTTTTCAGGTTTTTACAAGACTAACTTTAACTATATAGCTTTTATTTGCATGTGTATTAATCATCGTCGCGGGAAAAATAAAAGCAGAAGGAGGTGAAAACGAATATGGCAACCAACAACAATCAGACTTTGGTACCCAATGCGAAACAGATGCTCGACAACATGAAGTACGAAGTAGCCGGCGAAGTCGGTGTGACGCTCAAACAGGGTTACAATGGCGACATTTCCGCGCGCGATGCCGGAAGGATCGGCGGCAACATGGTCAGGAAGATGATACAGTACGCTGAAAGCTCAGGGAAATTCTAATGACCTAAGCCCCCTCTTTGGGGATTCTGTAATGTGAATCCTGAAAAACAAAATAAAAAAACGACCTCCTGCCAAGCAATTTGACGGGAGGTTATTCTATATAAGCAAAACGCTTACATTATGGTTCTGTCAGATCGTAAAAACCGGGCAAAGGTTTTTCCTGTATAAGCTTTGCCCTCTGCGCCGCGGCGGGCAGCGGCCCGCGCATATAACAGCTTTGCCATCCGTTTTCCGCAAGACCGCCCCAGCATACGTCCAGCCTGCCGACGCTTATATCCATTACCATGCTTTTCGTAGTACCGAAAAATCCCGCATAATCGCGGCAGCAGAGTCCTTCCGGATATGTTTTAAGAAGTAGCTCTTTTAGATCGTTTACGCATATGCCTTTCTCGCCCTCAAAACGCTTCCGGATAGCTTCGCAGCGCCGCAGGGAATTTTGCATCACCTTGCTTTCATAGCGCTTAAGTCCGGGCAGAAGAACGTGATTAGCCGCATACACTAGCTCTTCGGTATTTGCGAGTCTTACCTCGGCGTCTCCGTCCAGCGTTTCGACAAGCGCTATACGCCCTTTCTCGTCTGCCAGAATCATGTTTATGTTATACGCGATGGGCATGCCTTTTAAAAACAACAGCGCGTCGTCAACGTCCGCGCAATTCTCGAGAAGCGCCCGTATCACGGCCCAGAACTGCAGCCCTCTAAGAGCCGACCTGCGCATGTTTTTTGGCATGCCGACGGGGAATCCGCAGGAGCTCATCGTCACTCCAAGGCCGCGTTCGTTTATGCCCTCTTCCCTGCCAAACGTCATCACAGTGCTGCCAAGATGCGCATATTTACCCGTTACGCTCGTCTTTGCCAGCGTGAAGTCCTCATATTCGGGCGAAAATTCGTAGCTTCGCGCCATCAGCACATGGCCGTCCGCCGTCATTTCCGGAGGTATCGCAATCTGGGAGCACGCAGGCCTAAGGTACGTCATAGCGTAAAACACCATACGCTTCGGGTCTGCGCCCAGCGCGTCCGCCGCTCCTTGTATCTCTTCGATGAGCCCGGGACACCAGCGCTCAAACAGGCTTCGCGCAAGCCCGGCGTCGCTGTCATCAAGCGCCGCTCCCGCCGTCATCGCGGCCTTAAGCTTATTATCGCTCTCTATCATACTTCCTATAGCCCGGCCTATTTCATAGCTTGTTCCTTCAAGCTCCAGGTACTTTGCTTCGGCATAATACAAAGTATTCATCCTCCTTCTCACAATAAACTTCTTTCATTTTACATTACATGCAAATAAAAAACCTGTCCGTTTCTGCTGTCGCAGGACAGGTGCGGCAAAGGAAGGGCGGCTTTTCGCCTGCAGACATACCGTGATTATGGGCGCAAATGCGGCTCCCTGTAAAACGCCTAAAATAAAGTATTGAATAACCCTTTCGCGCGCGTTACTATATATACCGATTACGCATATGGAAGGATTATCAATGTTTACCGGCGTTATAGTAAACTTCGCTGCCATAATAGCGTGCAGCGCAATAGGGCTTTTCTTAGGGAACAAGCTGAAAGAAAAATACCGAATCGCTTTAGCCGACGTCATAGCGCTCGGCACGGCAGGCATAGGCGTGATGTATATCATAAAAACGCAGAATATACTCGTGCTTATGTTAAGCCTCATTTTAGGCACGCTTGCAGGCACGCTGCTTAAGATAGACGACAGGCTCGAACGCCTCGGGAACAGGCTGCAAAACCGGCTTAAGGGAAAACATGACACGTTCTCGGAAGGCTTTGCGAGCGCGTCCATACTTTTCTGCGTCGGCTCGATGGCCGTAATGGGCAGCCTCGAGAGCGCGCTTTCCGGCAAGGCCGACATACTGCTCACCAAGTCGGTAATGGACGGCGTGATATCCGTGTTCCTCGCGTCGGCGATGGGCCTTGGTGTGCTGTTCTCGGCATTCCCTGTGCTTATATACCAGGGCGCGCTTACGCTGCTGTTTTCACTTTTTGCGGGCGGCATAGACAACGCCGTGATGACCGAGGTCTCCGCAGCAGGCGGCGCGATACTCATAGGCATAGCAATAAACATGCTTAAGCTTAAGAAGATAAAAACGGCGGATATGGTCGTATCGCTGTTTATGCCCCTCGCGGTGATGCCGCTATTGAATCTTATAAATTAAAGTGTACTTAAACTTATTACATAGAACCAAGAAATGGCTTAACAGAAAAAACTATATTTGCTACATGCATTAAATCTGTCTTTCTAATAAGCAACTAACTCTTTTGGCAAATCCCTTTGGACAATAAAAAAGACACATACCGCTTGCTAAGCCGTAATCAGATTTACGTGCAAAGCACCACATGTGTCAGTTTAATTCCAATATTCAATACCTGCTAAATATAATACGTATTATATAAAAGTCAAGAAAACTACGCTTACAATCTCTCCTCGCGCGCGCCGTCCGCCGCGGACGATATGTAAAACTCCGGGTTGAGCTTAGTCTTTTCGGTATACTTTGCGCCCACCCGCTCTATGAATTCTTCCGTTCTGCCGTTCTCCACAAGGCTCACCGTGCAGCCGCCGAAGCCCGCTCCCGTCATGCGCGAGCCAATTACGCCCTCCTCTGCCATCGCGGCGTCGAATAGCGCGTCGAGCTCTTTGCCCGTAACCTCGTAAAGGTCTCTGAGCGAATCGTGCGACGCGCACATCAGCCTGCCGAATTCAAAGAACATGCCCTTACTAAGCAGTCCTGCCGCCTGTTTAGTCCTCGCGTTCTCGTACACGACATGCTTTGCGCGCATACGCTGCGTCTCGTCCTTGACCGCGTCCTTGTGCTCTTCAAACGCCTTGACCGACAGGTCGGCAAGACACGTTATATTAGGAACGGCGCGCTTTAAGTCGGCAAGCGCGCTCTCGCACTGCGCGCGCCGCTCGTTATACTTGCTCTCAACAAGCGCCCGCGGCTTGCCCGTATTCGCTATTACAAGGCTGCAGCCGAAGCGCTCCGGCTCGAAAGGAGCGTAAGAATAGTCAAGGTCGCTGCACCTTAGCAGCAGCGCGTGCCCTTTCTTTCCCATGGCGGACGCGAACTGGTCCATTATGCCGCAATTCATGCCCACATATTCGTTCTCCGCCTTCTGCGCAATAAGCGCGAGGCCTGCCATGTCTATATTGCGCCCCGTACGCTCGCTGTCGAATGTCGCCAGCGCCAGCGCGGCGGCCATCTCTATTGCCGCAGAAGACGAAAGCCCGCTGCCGTGCGGCACGGTCTCGTCGAACAGCATATCGCAGCCGGTCACCTCAAACCCCTGCCGCATCATTACACAGGCTACGCCGAGCTGATAGCTGCCCCATTCGAGAGCTCTGTACTCTTCGATATCTTTAAGACTTGCGCTCACCGTTTTGGGATAAGACGTAGAGGCGAGGTTTATCACGCCGTCGTCCCTTAATCGCGCGGCGCACGCCGAGCGCATGCCCAAAGCGCACGGCAGCACATAGCCGCCGTTGTAGTCGGTGTGCTCGCCGATAAGGTTGACGCGGCCGGGGCCTATGAATATGCGCGCCCCGCCCGCTCCGTATACCTCTTCAAACCGTTCCTTAAGCTTCACTGGCTCCATCGTTATCCTCTTGCGCAGTTGTCTTTTAAGCCCATAAATCAGCCCTGCCCCAGTTCAACAAACCTTTCTTTCAGATCTGTGTAAAGCTTTTTGTATATGCCGTGCAGCCTGCGGTAGACCGCGAAGTTTTCATGTCTTGGCTCGGTCAGCGTCTCTACCTCAAGCATATTAGCCGCTTCCTCTATGCTGCTCCAGAAGCCCGCGCCCACTCCCGCCACTATCACAGCGCCGTACGCCCCGCCTTCCGCCGCGCCCGTCAGCGTCTTTACCGGCAGCTCAAATATGTCCGCCTGTATCTGTCGCCAGACAGCGCTCTTGCTCCCGCCGCCCGAGGATATGACCTCTTTCAGCTTGATGCCGGGGTTCGCGGTGCGCACGAGCTCGAACATGTCGAGAAGCCCGAATGTAACGCCCTCCATCACCGCTCTTGATATATCGCGCTTGTCCGTCGAGCGCGACAGCCCGAAGAACACGCCTCTGGCGTAAGGGTCGGCGTAAGGGCAGCGCTCGCCCGTAAGGTACGGCAGGAATATGAGGTTGTTCGCGCCCGGAGGGCTTGCCTCAACGTCCGCGTTTATGCGCCCGAACGGGTCGGGCCCTTCATAGAACGTTTCTTTTAGCCACTCCGTCGAGCCGCCCGAGCTTAACTGGCACCCGAACGCCTGCCATTTGCCTTTGGCGTTGTTGCAGAAGAACTGCAGCGCTCCGCCCGCGTTGGCACTGAAGCTATTAAGAGGCGCCGCGACGACTCCCGACGTGCCTATAGTTACCCCTAATACGCCTTCCTTGACTATGCCCATGCCCGTCGTCTGTATGACGGCGTCTCCGCCGCCCGCGTACACCGGCATGCCTTCCTTAAGCCCGGAGAACTCCGCGCCCTCTTTTGTGACATATCCCGCGACCTCGTCTGACTCGTACACCTTGGGGAATATGCTCTTGCTAAAGCCCATAATGCTTATCAGCTCATCGCTCCACGCGCGTTTACTTACGTCGAAAAACCCAGTGCCCGAAGCGTCGGAAACGTCCGTAGCCTTCTCGCCCGTGATGAGGAAGCGTATATAATCTTTGGGCATCATGAACGACGCCATTTTGCCGTAGTTTTCCGGCTCGTGCTTTTTGAGCCACAGTATCTTGCCGCCCGTATAACCGGTAAGCATAGTGTTGTTTGTATATGAAAGCAGCCCGTCAAGGCCGCCTGCCGCGGCTATTATCTCGTCGCACTCGGCCTGCGTCCTTTGGTCGTTCCATAGTATCGCCGGGCGTATCACTTCTTCGTCATGCCCCAGCGCCACCAGCCCGTGCATCTGCCCGGAAAACCCGAGCCCCGCTATATCGTTTTTGTCTACGCACGACGCCGCCTTGCGCATAGCCTTGCCCGCGGCTTCGCCCCAATCGGCGGGGTCCTGCTCCGACCAGCCCGGCTTTGGAGTGGACAGCGGATAGCTTTCCGTAACGGAGGTTATCACTTTACCCCGCTCGTCTACCAGTATGCATTTCAATCCCGACGTGCCTACGTCTACACCCATTATATATTTCATTTCGGCTGCTCCTTGTATGATTTATTACGAAATGGATCTGCCCCATACGCGCCTTAACCGGGCATGTTCTGATTCCGTATATTATAACATATCACGCGATATAGCACATATTCAACATTTTGTGGCAAGTGGTCAAAAAAACACGTATATGACATTAAAAAAATATATGCTTTCGAGTTTTCTGCGAGGCTGTGGATGCAGTCAAAAATGAAGGAGGGATTGCTTTCAAGCCTATTAGTATAGGGGCATAAGGGTTTTTTTGCATTTTACCCTATCGGCGCTCCGCGCCACTTCCCCTGTAAGGGGAAGCCAGAGTGTCGATAAACCCCAATTGTCATTCCGAGCTTGTCGAGGAATCCCATGGAAAGTGCTTTGCATCAGGGGATTCTTCAGTCGTTACACTCCTTCAGAATGACAGCATATACTTTTTTGACAGCCTTACTTCCCCTGTAATGCGAAGCTATGTTCTGACGTCACTGCCGCACGGCTAAAAGATTTGGCTCCCTTTCAGGGGAGCTGTCGCCTTTGGCGACTGAAGGGTGTGGATGCTGCTTCCTCACCCTATCGGCGCTCCGCGCCACTTCCCCTATTAGGGGAAGCCAGAGTATCGATAAACCCCAATTTGTCATTCCGAGCTTGTCGAGGAATCCCATGGAAAGTGCTTTGCAGAAGGGGATTCTTCAGTCGTTACACTCCTTCAGAATGACAGCATATACTTTTTTGACAGCCTAGGCGCCCCTTTCAGGGGAGCTTCCGCCTTAGGCGGCTGAAGGTTGTGATGCTGCTGCCCTCACCCTATCGGCGCTCCGCGCCACTTCCCCTATTAGGGGAAGCCAGAGTGTCGATAAACCCCAATTTGTCATTCCGAGCTTGTCGAGGAATCCCATGGAAAGTGCTTTGCAGAAGGGGATTCTTCAGTCGTTACACTCCTTCAGAATGACAGCATATACTTTTTTGACAGCCTGGGCTCCCCTTTCAGGGGAGCCAAATAATACGTTCATAGTAAAATGTCTTACTTACTCTTCCCCGGCGTAGATTATGTCGGTCGTGCTTCTTCCTCCGTTGTAAGGCTGGTTTACCAGCTTGCCCATAAACGCCATCTCGGAGGACTGGCCGCCGTCGAGGTTGAAAGCTGCCTTGCAGCCGAGGTCATACATCAGCTGCGAAAGCCCTGCCATGTCCATGCCATCTGAATAGCCCGGCTGCCGTCCGTCCACCACGACAAAGCAGTAATGCCCCGGCTCATAATATCCAATTGCCGTTCTGGGGTTTTTGCCGTTTATGTTCTGCGGAGAGTCGAACTCCGTCATGGGCTGGCCGTCACGAAGCAGCATTGGCCCGAACGTCCAAACCTGATACGCGCCTTCGTTTTTTATCTTCTCTAAGTCAATATCGCTTGCGCTGTACGCCTGCATGCTGCCGTCGTAGTTCATTACGAGCGCGTCTTGCGCCTTCTCGTCGAGCCGGTACGCCTTGCCGTTGCGCACAACAGGACCGGGGCAATCCACGCAGTGGTCGCCGTTTATCGCGATTATCGCGCCTACGTCCTTCGCGATAACGTCCGTCGCCTCGCGTCCGCCCATCTTATCTGAATTCTTGGGGAACGCTGTCTTAAAGTATTTAGGCTCCGCAACGTATATGTCCGCGACGAAGTACGTTACTTTGTTCTCCTGCACCCTGTTTATCGAGACGTTTATATTCGCGCTCTTATAAGAGCTCTCGTTCCGCTCGACCTCTCCGTCCGTGAACTTGTCCGCAAATTTCGCGTGCCAGTCACCCGGATTGGGGGAAGCCGAAGGCGCAGACGTTTCCTGTCCGGCAGAAGCCGAAGGCGATGCGGGCGCAATTCCGTCATATGCCGCCGAAGGATTTGCTGCGGCAGGTGTTGTCCCCGGGCTTGCCGTTTCCGCCGCAAGGCTCGTGCAGCCCACTATGGCTATCGTAATAACTAGCGCCAGCGCGAGGCACGTATACAGCGCCGAGCTCTTTTTATACCGTGTTATCATCTTAATTCTCCTTCTAATGGCCGTGCTTATCAAAAGGCCGAGGGAGCAGCGCATGTAGAGCGCTCCCGCTACGCGCGGCTTTGGCTCCTTTGACTGCGCGAGCCGGAGAAGCGTCGCTGCGTACCCCCTGCTGTCGCCCGTACTTTTCAGCACGGACATATCGCACATAATCTCCATGTCGCCGCGCAGCAGCCGAAGCGCCGCCCACACGAGAGGGTTAAACCAGTACGCGATATTGAGTGCGGTTATAAGCAGGCAGAGCAGCGTGTCGCGCCGCTTGATATGCGCCAGCTCGTGCAGCAGCACGTGCCGCTTTTCTTCCATTGAGAGCCACGCAAACGACGGCGAAACAAGTAGCCTCGGCCTTAAGAATCCGTACACGGCCGCCGTGTTTATGCCGCTTAACTGCACTGCTCGTATGCCAATCTTTATGCCTAGCTCGCTTTTGCATTCATTAAGCAGCCCGTCAAAGTCCGCGCCGCCGTACGGTCTGTTCTTATTAATCAGGCGGCTGAAGCGTATGTTGCAAAAAGCTATCAACCCTAAGAGCGCCGCAGCGCCCGCAAGCCACACTATGACGGCTGCTTCCATCACGGAAAGCGGCCGCGTTACGGCCGGCGTTTCATATTGCCCGCCGGAACTCTCCTTGTCGTTAACGGACGATGCC
The DNA here is from genome assembly GCA_023410595.1 of Bacillota bacterium. Taxonomy (GTDB): domain Bacteria; phylum Bacillota; class Clostridia; order Christensenellales; family SZUA-584; genus DTFZ01. The sequence continues at coordinate 54,018 of JAEYPO010000028.1, forward strand.
GCGCCGGACTCAGCGGCTCCGCCTGTATACTGCGGGATGTGATACGGTTCGCCGCTTGCTTCCGGCAGAGACGGCTCCGCCGCAACGACGGACACACTGCCCGTATCCATGCCGCCCAGTAGATTGAGAATACTGAGGCTAGAAGGTATCGTGACGGGAACGGCAAGTCGTACTATCAGCAGCACGCCCAGCAGAGGAAGCATCATGGAAGGCCTTCTGCCTATTACGAGACGCGCCAGCAGTATAAGCGCGCACAGCACGCTCGCCGAAATAGATACGTCCGCCAGCGTTTTAAACAGCTGTTCCATAAACGCCCCCTATTTCATGCCGTCCAGCAGTTTTTTAAGCTCTTCAAGCTCCCGCTCAGACAGGCTGCCGCTCTCAAGGAATCCCTTTACGAGCATACCCACGGAACCTTCATATACGCGCTTTAAGAACATATCCGTCTCTATGCGCCTTACTTCGCGTTCCTCCACGAGCGGATAATACATCATTACGCTCTCCTGCCTCACGCCCACGGCCTTCTTTTTGACGAGCCTTCTCACCATCGTGAGTATGGTGCTCTGCGACCAGTCCGTCTCGGCACTCACAGCCTTTATTATGTCGCTGCCGCTCAAGGGCGAACGCTCCCACAGCGCCTTCATTACATACCACTCGCTCTCGCCTATCTTCGGTACAGACATATACGCCTCCATACGTTTGCTTTACTTTGTAACGTTACAACGTCATATTACAATGTAACATACAGCTTGTCAAGCGTTTTTTTCCAATTTTATGATAACTTTGTTTGAGTAAAGTAAAATACCCGCAAGTTTTGATTAACCTGCGGGCATGCAAATCGGGAAAGCTGTTTCGCCTTAAGGTTAAGGCCTAAGCAAAACGAGCGCCAGTTCGTAAGCGTACCCGAGAATTATTGCGCCAATAAAAAGGTATGCGATATAAAGCGCTGTGGCTCTTTTCTTCATGATCGTGGCTATGCCCGCCATAACACCGGCGCTGGTCCCGGGCCCTGTTATCATAAAGGCAAGCATTGCGCCTGCTCCGACGCCGCTTTGCATCAGCGACTGTATCATCGGTATGGCTGAATCACCGTTGACATAGAGCGGCAAGCCCACTGCAGCTGCAAGCGGAACGGCGAATATGCTGTGATTTCCAAAGAGAGCGGCAATCCATTCGGATGGAATGAAGCGGTTTATCAAGTAGCCTATTCCCGCAAAGAGAGAAAAGTAAGGAAGTATTTTTTTTATGCCTATGTCAAACGCGGTTTTAAACAGCATGTCAACTTTGTGTCTTATTAAGAATCCGCGTACTTTTTGAGGAAACCCAATGCGTGCGGCACAGCAGCTTATAGCAGCTTCCGATCTTCCGGCATTACAGCCACAGCCGCTTATGACTGCAGCTTCCGATTTTCCGGCATTACAGCCGCAGCCGCACCGCTTGTTTGTTAAATCGCTTAAGGCAGTATTGTCGGTTTGCGTTGCGTCGCCCGCCGCGGAGCAAGCGCATTCCCCGGCGGCGGCAGCAGCCTTGCGCGAATCGAAGCGCAGCTGGTTATCGAGAAAGTGCGTCTTCTTTTCTATCACGTGCGTCGCGTAGCCCGAGCCAAGGCCTATTATAACGGAAGCCGCCGCAAGCGCTATTGCGAAAACCGGGCTGATTATTCCCGAAATCATCACGAATCCCTCCGGGCTCATCAGCGGCGAGGATGTCAGGAACGCCATTACGGGGCCCCAGGGCAGAGCAGTCGCCAGCATCGACAGCACCACCGCCATCGTACCGCAGGCGCAAAAAGGCGTAAACGCGCCGAACACTACCGTCGCGGGGACAGAGACGGAAGAGCGCCGCATAAGCCAATTCCTCATCTTGTCTGTGTCAACATAAGCCTTCATGGCCGCCGCGATAAATATGCCCAGCGCAAGCGCGGGAAGGTTGTGAAAAAGGCTGCCCAGCACATACGATACGGTATCCTTCAGGTATTCCCAAATAATCTCCATATAAACTCACTTCCTTAAAGACGCATCGTATTTTTACGATGCATTAATTTAAAAAAATATCATTTAATGAGCGCTTCGCTGAACGCGCTTAAAAACTCATTAAGCAATTCCTTGTTCAAAAAGAAACACGTCCATTGGCCGCGCTTTTCACGTATGATGACGCCCGCTTTTTCCAGCACCGCTAAATGCTGCGATACGGTCGACTGAGCAAGGCCTGTAGTATAAACGACATCCGCCACGCTTACCCCGTTTTCAAAATATTGTATCTTATCGCAGCACGTGCCTATCGTCTTGTCTTTCATGGCTTTGACGATCTGAAAGCGAGTTTCATTTCCAAGCGCGTCGCATATTTTTGAAATATCCATAAGCCGCCTTAATATCGTAATTTTACGATTTATTATATCGGTAAAATACGATGGCGTCAATATAATTTTCAAATATTTCAAATCATGCTGTTTCACGTGAGGCGGCGGTGCGCCCAAAAGGCGTTTGTCGCTTTATTATTGCCTTTATTTGTTGTATAATCGGTTAAAGAAACACTGGCATTTTTCGAAGGGAGCATAATTCTTGAAGGGAGACTAAGCTGTGAGAGCACTGTTTATCGGAGGCACCGGCACTATAAGTTCCGCCATATCCGCACTGGCGGTCGAAAAGGGAATAGAGCTTTATCTGCTTAACCGCGGCAACCGTCCCGGTTTCGTTCCTAAGAACGCTAAGGTTATTACGGCGGATATAAACGACGAGGAAAGCGTAAAGCGGCAGATATCGGGGCTTAGCTTCGACGTCGTAGCCGACTTTATAGCGTTTGAGCCCGCTCACGTGCTGCGCGACTGGCGCTTATTCGGCGGCAGCGTAAAGCAGTATATATTCATTAGCTCGGCGTCCGCTTACCAGAAGCCTCTCTCTTCCCCGGTAATCACCGAGAGCACGCCGCTTTGCAATCCCTTCTGGGACTATTCAAGGAACAAGATAGCCTGCGAAGAGGCTTTGATGGAAAAATACCGCTCCGAGGGCTTTCCGGTAACTATAGTCCGCCCAAGCCACACGTATGGCGACACGTCCGTTCCGGTGGCCGTGCACGGCAGAAACGGCAGCTTTTCGGTAATCGAGCGCATACGCAAGGGAAAAAAGGTAATAGTGCACGGGGACGGCACTTCTCTTTGGACGCTGACTCACAATACCGACTTTGCAAAAGCGTTCGTAGGCATAATGGACAACCCGCACGCCATAGGCGAGGCGTACAACATAACGTCCGACGAGATGCTCACATGGAACCAGATATACGATATCATAGGAGGCGCGCTGGGCGTAAAGCCCAGTTTAGTGCACATACCGTCCGATGTGCTGGCCGCGCTGCATCCGCCTTTTTACGGCGGTCTGCTGGGCGACAAGGCGCACTCGGTCGTGTTTGACAACACCAAGATAAAGCGTGCCGTGCCCGGTTTTGCCGCCGCGGTGAGGTTCGATATGGGCGTAAGGCAGGCGCTCGCTTATATATACGGCAACAGGGAATACCAGAAGGCCGACCCGGAATTCGACGCGTGGTGCGACAATCTAATTGAAGCATTCGAGGGGCACAGCGCCAGTCTGCCCCGGCTGGCGTAATAAAAACGTTATGCAGCGGGGTAAGCGCGCGGTGATACGCGAGGCAGTAATGAGCGACAATGAAGCCTTTCTGTGCATGCAGACGGCGCTCGATAAAGAAACGCAATATATGATGTACGAGCCCGGCGAACGTACAGGGGATATAGAGCCGGTGAACGCAATGATAAAAAGGTCGGTTGCCGGAGACGACCTGTTGCTGGTCGCGGAAAGCGGCGGCGATATAGTCGGCTATATCTCGGCGCAGCGGGGAACGCCCCGCAGGATCAGGCACACGGCGTATGTCATAACGGGCATACGCAAGGCGTTTCGGGGGCAGGGAATCGGCAGCGATTTTTTCGCGCGGCTGGACGCCTGGGCGCGGGAAAGCGGCGTAACGCGGCTCGAACTCACTCTCATTTGCTCCAACGAAGCGGCGCTGCGCCTGTATGAGAAAAACGGCTTCGCCATAGAAGGAACAAGGAAGCGCTCCATGTTCACAGGCGGAGATTACGCCGACGAGTTTTACATGGCAAAGCTGCTGTGAGAGCTGTTAATCGCGCGTATAATATAACAACATCATAAAACACACTTCTTCAGTTTTTCCACCGCCTTCCTAAAGCCTTTTTTACAGCGCGGATTATAAACGTATGCCGCAATAATGAAGCATTAATGCGGCTGTTTCCATCCATGTAATCATGTTCCTCGAATTTCTTTTATTTGGCAGGCAGGAATTTTGAGGAATAATGGCGAAATATATGAAACGTAAATATATGCTATAAACCGGAATCCTATAATCCGGGTAAAATAGAAAGAGAGTGCATTTTACTCTCTCCCTACTTTTTTAGAGCGCACACACAGTGCGCTCCTTGTTTTTTATACCAAAGGCTTTATACCATCCGTCCATTCAAACCCCAGCTTTCAAGCTCAAGGAAATTGATGTATATGTCCTCTTTTGGATATCCCAGCACATCCTCCATAGCGGCGAACAACGCTTTTACATAATCCTCTTTGTGCGTTTTTTCGGCTGTACCGTAGATGCGCGTCTCGATAAACGCACCTTTAACAAGCGGCCTGCCGCCCATGTACAGCGCGCAGGAATCCGTGATACTGACCATGGTCACAGCCTCGGTCTTGCCGGGTATAACCGCTATGGTCTCCCCCAATTTTGCTTTGAGCCTCTCTTTGTCATCCTCTTTGAGCGTAGACGATACGTTTACACTGATATACGGCATATGCTTCCTCCTTAATGTGATTGCTTCCTCCAAATATATATCCACTTTTCCCTTTATGCAATACCGAGGTGCAGCCCTGCTTTCACACAGGACGCCGCCGTGCTATAATTACCCATATAAATAATACCAAATATAAAGGTTTTAAAGGGGCGCTTATATGAAAACGAATAGCGGCAAACCCGCTTATAAGATAATCGTAACAGTGTTCACCGTTGTGTTGATCGCGGCAGCGGCGGTGTTCCTCGTATACCTGTTTAGCTCAACTAATGAGGAAACAACGGCGGTCTTTGGGGAAGACTCCGTCGAGTTCACCGGCATGTACGGCAAAACGTACGCTTACGCTGATATAAAAGGCGTATCGCTTGATGAAAGCATACCGGCCGTAGGCAGGAAAACTGACGGCGCGGGGCTGGGCGACGTAAAGAAGGGCGACTGGGAGGTGGAAGGCATGGGCAAATGCCGCCTGTACGTTATGTCGGGCGGGCCGTATGTCGTGGTGGATACAAGCGGCGGTTACGTAATAATCAGCTTCAAAGACCCGGAAAAGACAAAGGCGCTGTATGAGAGCCTCAACGAAAAGCTGAAGATTTAAGGTGGCGGCATGAAGCTAGACAGGCTCGTAGGCATACTCGTACTGCTTTTAAGGAAGGACCGCGTGCAGGCAAAGGAGCTGGCGGAAAAGTTCGGCGTTTCCGTACGCACGATACTGCGCGACGTAGACGCCATAAACCTTGCGGGCATACCCATAGTGACATACCAGGGCGGAGGCGGCGGCATTAGCATAGCGCAAGGCTACCGGCTTGATAAAAGCGTGCTTACAGGCGACGACATGGCCGCCATAATAGCGACGCTGCGCGGCATAGACGGCGCCGTTCGGGACAGCCACGACATACTGATAGAAAAGCTGAAAAACACGCTGCCCTCCCAGCAGCTTGAGGCGCTCGATAAAAAGCTGAGGCAGCTTGTAATAGACCTTTCTCCGTGGTACGGAACCGCCGACACCAAAGAAAAGCTCGCCGTTATACGCCGGGCTATCAAAGACGCGCGGGTGATAAGATTCTCCTACACCGATTTTGAGGGCAGAAAGACGGCGCGCACCACTGAGCCGCATTCGCTTGTGCTCAAGGCGCAGAAGTGGTACCTGTGCGCGTGGTGCCGTCTGCGGGGCGACTTTCGCTATTTCAAGGTCTCGAGGATAAAGGAGCTTTCAGATTGCGGCGAGACGTTTACGCCCCGTGAAGCGCCGCCCTTAAGCGCCCCGGAGGACAGCGAATGGTACAAGGCGGGAAACACCGTTGCTCTCGAGCTTGTGTTCATAAAAGAGCTGGAAAGCCTCGTCACTGAATGGTTCGGCGAGGACGCGCAGACTGCTGACGACGGCAGAATACTGGTGAGGTGCACCCTTCCCGAAAGCGACTGGCTGTACGGCTATCTTTTGAGCTTCGGCATGGGTGTCGAGGTTAAAAGCCCTCCCCATATACGCGCAAAGATAGCGGACATAGCTAAAGAGATATACGAAAGATACTCCGCCCCGCAGTGAAGCGGCTTTGGCTGCTGCATAAATTTTTAGACTTTCAGGAACATGACGCATAGATGTCATGTTCCTTTTGTTATAATCGGTCAAAACGTTAAAGGAGTAATATTATGAACATGAACTTTGAAATTTCGGAACAAAACGAGCAGCCGGTGCTTTCCATGCGCACAAGGACGAATGTAGCAAACCTGCCGGGGGAGCTTGGAAAGGCGTATAGCGCCATTAACGCCTATGTTGAAGAGATCGGTGAGAAAACCGGAGGCCCCGCTTTCGCCGCGTACTACAACATGGACATGGAAGACCTCGACGTAGAAATTGGCTTCCCTGTTGAAAAGCCCGTCGCAGGCAAAGGCGACATCAGGCAGAGCGCGATACCCGCGGGCAGGCAGGCGTCTTGCATGTACAAAGGGCCGTACGCCGATATGGGCCCGGTATACGAAGCTATGACCGCGTGGATGAACGAGAAGGGGTATGTACCGACCGGCGTTGTATATGAGTTTTACTACAACTCTCCGGCGGATGTGCCCGAAAGCGAGCTTCTTACGAAGATAGTGTTTATGATAAAGTAGCATTGAGAACATGCCTCCCTTGCACAAGGGAGGCATGTTACTATAACGGCAGCTTCACCTTCCCGGCCGGAGCCGATGGAGTGATGGCAGAGAGGGGTACAGTGCCTTCTCCTTGAGGAGAAGGTGGCGCAAAGCGCCGGATGAGGTGTATCGTAGAGCAAGTATAGGCAAAGACAAAATGGAGCCAAGTCTATAAACTCATGATAGGGTGAAGTGAGAAACCCTTCAGTCGCCATGCGGCGACAGCTCCCCTATAAGGGGAGCCCAGAGTGTCGATAAACCCCAATTTGTCATTCCGAGCTTGCGAGGAATCCCATGGAAGGTGCTTTATATAAGGGGATTCTTC
>JAEYPO010000031.1 GCA_023410595.1 Bacillota bacterium
GTGCTTAGCAGAAGGGGATTCCTCAGTCGCTTACGCTCCATCGGAATGACATAAGTACCTTTTTTGACAGCCTGGGGCGTCCTTTGGACGCCCGTTATCATTTGCAATTAAGATTATCATATGAACATGGTTTGGCATTATTACCGATTTCGCTATTGATACATTTTCGTATACGGATGACAGTTTCTTAATTTCGTTATCAACCAGCTTTCCGATGCTTGAGAGAATTCTATCTTGCGGGCGACCACAGGTCGCCCCTACGCGCCATAGAAGCTGCTTTCTGCCTCCCGTGCAGATGGTAACGAAATTATGCCCCGTTCTGGGAGTAATCGTATTCCTTTAATCTTATGTTTTTGCGTTTGGGCAACGCCATATCCACCCGGGATAATAGCGGGCGACCACATAGGTCATCCTCTGTTCGTATGGGTATTAAACTTCATTGCTATTCGTTTAATACCTCATACTCACAGAACCTTCAGTTCGCTTAATCCGCCACTGGCGGCGCTCTCTTCCGGTTCCCCTACGCGCCATAGAAGCTGCTTTCTGCCTTCCGTGCAGATGGTAACGAAATACGCCCCGTTCAGGGAGTAATCGTATTCCTTTAATCTTATGTTTTTGCGTTTAGACAACTCCATATTGACCGCCCCGAAAAATATCGAGGGCGCACGATGTGCGCCCCCCGGAACATATCTATCCTCTCATCTCTCTGACTAACGCTTCTATCTCGCCTGCGAGCTCTCTTATCGTTGATTCCTCAAACGGCGACTTTAAGCCTGCCTCAAAAAGCAGCTCGGTAAAGCGCGCTTCGCCGCCGCGCTTTAAGAACTTAAGGTATTTTTGGAACGCGCCCGCGTAGTCTTTGCGCGACTCTAAAAGGAACTGCAGCGCGACTGTCTGCGCGAGGCAGTAGTCTATATAGTAGAACGGCAGCTCGTATATGTGCATCTGGTACTGCCAGCGCGTGCCCTCCGAGAGGTACGGCAGGCCTTGGGTGGAGAGATATGGCCTGAACTGCGTTTCGAGCCTGTTCCACGCGGCCTTTCTCTCGCCCGGCGTCATACCCGGATGCTCGTACACTATGTGCTGGAAGGAGTCGACCATAGTACCGTACGGTATGAAAGTAAGCGCGTTGAAAAGGTGGCTGAACCTCGACTTATCCGCGCCCGCACCGTAGAACCGCTCAAGATACTTCCACGCGAAAAACTCCATGCTCATCGAGTGCACCTCGGCCGTCTCCATGCCGTAAGGCAGGTCGTGCACGAACCTGTTGTCCGCGGTGAGGTAATCGGCGAGCGCGTGCCCTGCCTCGTGCGTTATTACGTCTATGTCCGCCGACGTGCCGTTGAAGTTGGCGAGTATGAACGGCTGATTGTAATCTGGGAAATTAGTGCAGTAGCCGCCGCCCCACTTGTTTTTGCGCGACTCGACGTCAAAAGCCTCCGTCTTCAGCATAATTTCGAAGAACTTGCCGGTGACTGGGCTTAAGTCGTGGTACATCGTCGAAGCCTCGCGGAATATGCCGTCTTTATTGAGCACAGGCTTAGGGTTTCCGCCCGGCACGTTGACGTCGTTGTCGTACAGCATGAACTTTTGTATGCCCATGCGTTTTGCGTTTTCGGACTTGAGCCGCGCGACGGCGGGCACGAGGTAGCGCAGCACGTTCTCCCTGAACTTCGCGACCATGGCCTCGTCGTAGCTAATGCGGTTCATGCGGTAGTAGCCCAGCTCTACGAAGTTTTTATAGCCCATCTTCTTCGCCATATTGTCGCGTATGTGCACTAATCGGTCGAATATGCCGTCGAGTTTTTCCGACTCGTCGCCGAGCGTAGCCCCCAGCACCTCGTAAGCCTCGCGACGGATCTCGCGGTCGTCGTCCATCATGTATTTGCGCAGTATGGTCAGCGGTATCTGCTCGCCTTTAAAATCGAACGTCATGCCCGCCATCAACTGCGAGTATTCCGTCACTGTTTTGTTCTCCTCTATCATGTCCTGCACGATAGCGGGCGACATAGACTTCTCTTCCATTTCGTAAAGCGTAAAAAGCAGCGGCTTAAGCTCTCTCTCGAGCACGGCGCGGTAAGGGCTTTTAAGCATCGCCATGGCGTATTCGCGCCCGTAGCTCTGCACCTTAGGCGTGACTTCGTCGTAGTAATCCTTCTCTTTCTTGTAAAACTCGTCCGCGGTATTCAGTGTGTAGCGCATATAGGAAAGCGCCGACGCCGTAGCGAACTCCTTGTAAAGCTCAATGTATTCGTCCCGCGCGGCAAGCGCTTCGGCGGCTGAGGCGGCGCTTTTAACCTTCGAGATTACCGCCTGCGCCCTCGCGGATATCTCTTCTATTGTAAGACGTTTGTATTGTATCTCGGAAACCTTCATACAGCGCTCCTTAATTTGTTTATTATCAGCATATTATACCAGATCAAGAGGCGTTAACGGAATATTAAAGTGAAAATACCTCTTATTAAGCGCAGAATTACAGCGGTATAAGTATAAAGGGGAGAGCTTTAATGAACTCTGGAGGGGTTGGATCGTATAGGCTTCTCCTTGAGGAGAAGCTGGCGCCGGCAGGCGGCTGATGAGATGTTGTATGTCGGCGGATATCCCCTCATCCGGCGCTTCGCGCCACCTTCCCCCGAGGGGGGAAGGCTATACTAAATACAATTTATACGTTCTTATAGGCTTCTCCTTGAGGAGAAGCTGGCGCCGACAGGCGGCTGATGAGGTGTTGCCAAATACCGGCGGACATATCCTCATCCGGCGCTTCGCGCCACTTCCGCTGTAAGGAGAAGCTTATATACCGCGGTCCCCATAAAGCCAAAAGCTTTACAGGGTGAAAAATAAGGATGCTCCTGCTTTATGGCACGCGGGTGATATGATAAGATTTATTAAGAAAAGCAACGATGACATTTAGAGGACAGGCATGAAGGCGATAGTGATATACCGTTCAAAGACGGGGTTTACAAAGAGGTATGCCAACTGGATAGCTAAGGCGGCGGACGCAAAGCTGGTGGACGCGGGGAAGGTGAGCGCGGGAGGGCTCATGCGCTACGATACGATAGTGTTTGGCGGAGCGATGTACGCAGGCGGCATAAACGGCATATCGCTCATCAAGCGCAACCTGTGGCGGTACAGCTCTAAGAACATAGTAATATTCACGGTGGGCGTTACGCCGGTGCGCCCCGAGATAGTGGACGAGATAAGGGACAAAAACTTTACGCCCGACGAGCAGAGGCATATAAAGTTCTTCATGCTGAGGGGCGGGTTTGACTACCAAAAGCTTGGGTTTATAGACAAGATGCTGATGAAAATGCTAAAAGCAAAGCTGGAGCGCGTAAAGAACCCCACGGCGGACGAGCGCGGCATGCTGGAGGCGTACAGCCGTCCCGTGGATTTTACCGACAGGAGGCACATAGAGCCCATTGTAGAGGCAATACTTAAAGGCAAGGAAAGATAAAAAAGAAGGTTTACGGCGCCCGCGAGGCGCTGTTTTTGTATGCGCAATCCGTATGCATAAAACAGGTTAAACAATAAACCCCGCGTATGAATATAATACATTAAAACACAAAAGGAGGATAACGACGTGGACGTACCGGGGGAGAAGGCGCTGGCGGAGGTAGCAAAAGACCGAGCGAAGGACATATACGAGGACGGCTTAAAGCCCGCGGTCAGGGAGATAAGCAAGTCGCTTGGTACGGTGTTCGGGCTAGTCAACACTCTGCTTTACCCGCTTGAGGAGCTGCGCAAAGACTCAAGTTACAAACATCAGCATTTCATGGACGAGATAAAGGAGCGCGCCAAAGCCATACCCGAAGACAAGCTGGTAACGCCGCCGCTGCACATATCGGGGCCGGCGTTTGAGGGGCTGCGATATACGATGGACGTTAAAGAGCTGCGCGAGATGTATATTGCGTATTTACTGTGCGCTATGAACTCGGACACACAGGGCGACGCGCATCCGTCGTTTGCCGAGGTGATAAGGCAGCTTTCGCCCGACGAGGCTAAGATATTAAAGACGATGCCGCCCTATGGGCTGTATGAGCCGGTGCTCGACGTAGACGTCGTAATACCCGGCAAGAGCGGCAGTATGACGCACTACAGCAACGCGAGCGTGATAGGGCGTGAGGCGCAGTGCAAGAACCCCAAAAACACGCCTATGTATATAGACAACCTATGCCGCCTCGGGCTTGCCGCTATGCCGGAGTGTTCTGTGGTAGACGAGGCGCGCTACGACAAGATATACGTCTCCGACGAGTATATGCGTATAATAGAGGGCGTACCCAAGGCGTACCAGATAGAAACGAACAGAAAGTGTTTTGGCCTCACCGGCTACGGCGCGAGATTCAGGAAGGTGTGCATGGGGGAGTAGTTGCGTCGGGAAAGGACGCTGCCCTTTCAATCCCGCTTAAGGCTCTGCCTTAAGATTCCGCATCTTTTCTTGAAGAAAAGAAGCAAAAGACACGGTAAATAAATAGGCTTAACAGCTGCGGCGCATTTATAGGCGCCCCTTCTACCCACCCCAACGAACTTTATTCGTCGGGGACCCCAGACGGGAGCTGTCACCGCAGGTGACTGAAGGGTGTGTCCATTGCTCGTGCAGGTGTTGTTTATGCGCTTTCCCCTCATCCGGCGCTTTGCGCCACGGCAGATTGTCAATTCAAGTGCAACACTTAGCCAAAAATTCATTAGGGGATAACCAGCCAAGGCATTTCCGCGGTCTATTGTTGATGCTTTCCGCTACCGCGGCGACTTCTTCTTCACTTACTTTC
>JAEYPO010000033.1 GCA_023410595.1 Bacillota bacterium
GAAAGTAAGTGAAGAAGAAGTCGCCGCGGTAGCGGAAAGCATCAACAATAGACCGCGGAAATGCCTTGGCTGGTTATCCCCTAATGAATTTTTGGCTAAGTGTTGCACTTGAATTGACAATCTGCCCTGTCGCCTTCAGGCGACTGATGAGGTGTCCGGACAGTCTGCTTAATCCTGCCGCCTCATCCAGTGCTACGCACCGCCTTCTCCTCCTGCAGAAGCCCCAGAGTGTCGGTGTCTGGGCTTCCCCTTTACCCACCCCGGGCGAACTTTGTTCGCCGGGGACCCCAAGCGGGGAAGCTGTCTCTTTCAGGCAACTGATGAGGTGTCCGCACAATTTGCTTAAGCCTGCCGCCCCATTCACCAATTTTCGCTTCTTTGTCCCGCGTAATTTTCTCACATTGTCATTATCAATTAAAAAATAACTCAAAATCACTCATGTTTTTTCCTGTCATACCGAGTAACAACGTAACGAATGATCCCCTTTTGCGACTATGGCTTTTCTTTTTTCGTAATTATAAACTCCCCGTCCTCTATGCTCACAACATATATCTCGTCAAAGCCCTCCGCATACTCCGGCTCCTCCAGTCTGCCCGCCGTCGCCGCTATCGCGACATCCGGCACCCTCGCCTTTCCTTCCCGCACGGCGTTTCGCTTGAGGCAATCTTTTACGGGGCAATCATAATATATACCAATCACACTGTACCCCGCCTGCTTTGCTGGTATTATATACCTTACCCTGTCTTCCCGTTTCGGGTTCGTATTGTCCACGACGAGCGGTTTCCCCTCCGCTATACACTCCTCCAGCAGCCTTTTCTCCTTGCCCCGCGTATGCAGCTCGTCAAGGCTTATGCGCACATGCGTGCCCGAAAAATACTCAGCATAAAACGCGCTCTTGCCGCTCGCCTGCAGTCCTGTAAATATGACGGCGCTCCTGCCGTGTTTCCACATCGTCTTCTTCCCGTCTTTTTCTTCCATAGACATAATGCTACCACAGCGGCCCATTCCCGGCAATGTCTGCAATACGCCGTGAATAAAGCGGACGCTTGTGCGTGATAATAGAAAAGACCATTTTTCAAGGAGGAAATACATTATGCAGTTAGCCGCGCACGAAGTTTATGATCTTAACGAGCTTACTTTAAGCTGCGTCAATTCCATCACAAGCATGGCGCTTTTTATCAGCCAGGCAAAAGACCCCGAATTAAAGTCGCTGATCCAAAAACATTTTCCTTACCATGTTAAGGATTATAACACCAAGGTCGAATATCTAAGCCGTTCCCAGGGCGCGCGTACAGGCCTGCCCGTCCCCGAGATAACGAACATTATAGATAACTTCACCCAATCGGATGTTAACGTAAAACCCGTCACTCCAAGAACGGACGTGCAGCAGCTTGACGACAGGGAGATAGCGACGGCCTATCTGCTTACGCTGAAGCGTGCGGGGCGTGAATACGCCTGGTCGGCTATGGAGGCAAGCAACCCCGAAGTGAGGGCATTTCTCGAAGACGCGTTTAAAATGAGCTCCCATCACGCCTACGATGTCTGGCAGTGGATGGTGACCAAAGGGTACTATCCTCTTGAGGCCGCTCCGGCGCAATCGCTGGGCACTCTCGCCAGCATATATCACACGGTGCCTGAAAGCGCGACGTATCAATAAGACTTATTATTAAATGACTACCGCGCCGTCAAGTCTCGCGGCTTTCCGGCGGCGAATATACGTGCTCATTCGTTTCGGTATACAGGCTCTTTTCTTTCAGGTCGGCGCCTTCCACCGGCCTGCCGTGGCTCGGTAGCAGCAGTACGGGATCAAGGCTGAGCAGCATTTGCGCCGACTCTCTTGCCTTGTCAAAGTCCTCGGTCAAGTATTCCGGCGGCCCGCATATCGTTTCGTTTTGCGTTATAACCGACCACAGCGAGCCCTGCCTCACGGTGGATATCGCGTCTCCCGCTATCAGCGTCCTGTCGGACTCCCTGAATAAAGAAACGTGCCCCTTGCTGTGACCCGGCGTGTATATCCACTTCCATTCGCCGGAAAACGGTATCGAGTTGTCATTTGGCAGGGCGCTGGCGTAATGCCCTATGTCAATGGCCGTGTGCGGGAACGTATCGGATATGCGCGTCACAAACCCTCCGCCTTTCGTGTCGTCGGGCAGCGGGTAGTCCTTGCGTCCTGTTATATAAGGCAGTTCGTTCTCGTGAATATAGGCGGGTACGTCCCAACGCTTTGTGAGCGCTTTAAGCGAGCCCACATGATCAAAATGCCCGTGCGTCAATATTATCGCCTTTGGGCTCGAGCGCTCTCCGAATATTTCCCGCGCTTCGCCTGCAATGAATTCGCTTGAGTTCTCAAGTCCCGTATCGACAAGCAGCCACGCCTCGTCGCCTGTTTTCAGCATATACGCGTTGACTGCCCTTAAATCCAGCATATAAATATCAGGCCTTATTTGCTGCGTCTTCCTCGTTATGTATGAAAGTCCTTCCACTATTATATTGCCCATCGTTTTCTCCCTTTTTAAGCCGCTATTGTTATTCTACCTTTCCAGAAGCGGAAAATACCATGAAAACTGCTCGTATATTCTCATAACCGCCATCCCCAAATATTCGTCCTATAAATAAAAAACCGCATTATAGCGGTTGTGCTTTACATATTCAGTTGATGTTAACTGTAATATAAATTGATTTAAAAACGGCTTGCCGCCTGCCTTCTGCCCACGCTTTATGTTACGCCTCTTTCCTGGCGCCCAGCATCTCGAGCTGTATCTCGAAATAATTCCTTCTGTCCGCCAGCGCGAAAAGCTCCCCTTCTATCGCATCCATCCTTCTGTTGCACTCTTCTATCGCCTTTTCGTTTTCCTTTTGCTCCTGATGTCCTTCAAGCAGCCTTTTCTTGTACTCGCACTGCAGTACCGCAATCTTCTTTTCCTCCGATTCCTTCAGCAGCGCTTCCTCTTCATCCTTCATTCGTTCGATTATTGCAATTACCAGCCTTTTGGCGTCGTTGTAACTTAAATCAGATATTCCTTTAATCATAACTACCACTCATTCTTCAATTATCACCCCATCAAGTCTCACAACTTGCTAAGGGCCCTGTTATTAATACATCAATAAACATATAATACATAAATTGGTTCGTCAAGTCAATACATTTTTACATAAATCATTACAATATAGTATTTCGTTCCACTTTTTGCACTGGTTGTCCTCTCTTAACGGAGTTATTCGGAATGTAAGCCTTCTCCCCGAGGAGAAGGTGTCCTGCACTAAGTTGTCAGCCTCAAATATAAGCTAAGCAATTCAGTGCAGGATGGATGAGGTGTATTACCCAAAGCGCGGCCCCGCTTACTCAGCATTTTAGCGGTCAAAAGCGCCCTAATACGCATTAAAGCTGCTTACCCGCCGTAGGGGCGGGTCTCTGTACCCGCCCGCCTTACCGAACCTCATTCCGGCGCCCGCAGGACTTATCTGCACGCTGTGTCGCTTCTCGCCTGCTCCACAATGCAAGCCTTCTCCTCGAGGAGAAGGTGTCCTGCACTAAGTTGTCAGCCTCAAATATAAGCTAAGCAATTCAGTGCAGTACGGATGAGGTGTATTACCCAAAGCGTAGCCCTGCTTACTCAGCATTTTAGCGGTCAAAAACGCCCTAATACACATTAAAGCTGCTTACCCGCCGTAGGGGCGGGTCTCCGTACCCGCCCGCCTTACCGAACCTCATTCCGGCGCCCGCAGGACTTATCTGCACGCTGTGTCACTTCTCGCCTACTCCACAATGCAAGCCTTCTCCTCGAGGAGAAGGTGTCCTGCACTAAGTTGTCAGCCTCAAATATAAGCCCAGCAATTCAGTGCAGTACGGATGAGGTGTACTGCCCAAGCGTAGACCGCCCCCACACGCGCTTACGTTTCTTCCATATCGCCTAAGCGTACTTGCCCCCGCGCCGCCGCCGCTTAAAAAATCGCCCCTTATCATCGACTGTCCAGACTGTCTCTTGCCTCTTCACTAACGCCGCCTATCATACATATAGTAAATGAGGACTGCATATATCCCGAAACAACTGCCCTGAGAAGGGAAGGCGCGTGTCCTTATACTTGAATCAGAAACAAATAAAGAAGGTGTAATAATGGATAGACCTGATATAACGATTAGCCAGATGAGCTTAAACCCTAACGCCGCAAGGCGGCTTTCACATACGACCAAGTCCGTGCCTATGATGGAGAGCATCACCCCGCGCTGGCTGCTCCGGTTCCTGCCGTGGGTGCCTGTAGAGTCGGGCATTTACCGGGTGAACCGTATAAAAAGGACTCCCTGCATGGAAGAGATGAACGAATACGGAGAAAAGCTGATAGATTCAAATTACAGGCATATAAATGAGGACATGATAACCCAGACGTTTCCCGAATACGAGGAAGAACCAAGGGAATACATGCTCAGCCTTGTGCAGACGATACTGCGCCTCAATATTAACGTAACGGATATATTCAACAAGCCTATAGACCAGAAGAACGAACAGATGAGGCTTACGATAGAAGCCATGAAAGAACGCCAGGAATGCGAGATGATAAACGACAGTGAATTCGGGCTTGTAAATAACGTCTCGCGCGACATGACAGTGCACTCGCGGCACGGCTCTCCCACGCCCGACGATATGGACGAACTGCTGGCCAGGGTATGGAAGAAGCCGGCGTTCTTCCTCGCGCATCCCAAAGCCATAGCGGCTTTTGGCAGGGAATGCACGTGCAGGGGCGTCCCTCCCGTAGTCATCAACATGTTCGGTTCCCCATTCATGACATGGAGAGGGGTGCCTCTGGTGCCGTGCGACAAGCTGTTCGTAGGCGGCAAATCGTTTACTAATACAGATGGCGGCAAAACGAATATACTGCTTATGCGCGTCGGTGAAAAAGAGCAGGGCGTAGTGGGCCTGCACCAGCCGGGCATACCCGATGAAACAGACATCCCCAGCCTTTCCGTAAAACTCGGGGGTATAGACAACAGAGGGATAGCGTCCTACATCTTAAGCCTCTACTTCTCGGTAGCCGTTCTTTCCGACGACGCTCTCGCGATGCTGGAGGATGTCGAGGTGGGAAACTACTATGATTACAGATAGCTTTATGCAGAACTGGCCGCGGCAGGACACGGAAAACGATTTAAGCGGCGCCCTTAACCGCATGTACTGGGAGGAGAACTTAAGGCCATTACAGACCGGCCCGTTATTATCTCCTCCGGACACGTACGGTGAGCAGGACGCGCGCGAGCTCTACTACTTCCTGTCGCGCCCGCCCGCCGGCAAACAGCGCCCGTCCGGCCTTTCCGCGCTGCGCGACGACTTTCCCATACTGCGGCGCCGGGTGAACGGCTGCCCCCTTGTGTGGCTCGACAATGCCGCAACCACGCAGAAACCCAACTGCGTAATCGACGCCGTATGCCGCTACTACCGCGAAATGAATTCGAATGTGCACCGCGGCGCCCACCAGCTCTCCCGCGAAGCAACGGAGGCGTACGAGGAGGCGCGCGAAAAGATGCGTGTGTTTTTAGGCGCTTCGTCGCGCGAAGAGATTGTATTCTTAAGGGGCGCCACCGAGGCGATAAACCTTGTGGCGGCAAGCTGGGGCGGTGCAAACCTGCGCGAGGGTGACGAGATACTGCTCACCGAAATGGAGCACCACTCAAATATCGTGCCTTGGCAGATTATCGCGCAGCGCACGGGCGCGGTGATAAAGGCGGCTCCGGTAAACGACAGAGGCGAGATAGATCTCCGCGAATACGGGCGCATGTTCACACCGCGCACGCGCATCGCGGCGGCAGCTCACGTCTCCAACGTTCTGGGGACAGTGAACCCCGTGCGCGCTATGGCCGACATCGCACATATGCACGGCGCACTGTTCCTCGTTGACGGCGCGCAGTCCGCCCCCCACCTGCCTATAGACGTAAAGCAGCTTGACGCCGACTTCTTCGTGCTCTCCGGCCATAAGATGTACGGCCCGACAGGCATAGGCGTGCTGTACGGCAAAAAGGAGCTGCTGTCCGCGATGCCTCCTTACCAGAGCGGCGGGGGCATGATAAGGAGCGTGAGCTTCGACAGTACGCTGTACCAGGGCTCGCCCGACAAGTTCGAGGCGGGCACGGGCAATATAGCGGGCGCGGTGGGTCTGGGCGCCGCGGCGGACTACCTGCGCTCCGCCGGAATGGAGCGCATACGCCTTCACGAGTTGGAGCTTACAAATTACCTCATGGGCAGGCTATCGCGCATACCCGGCCTTACGCTCATTGGAACCGCGGCGGATAAGATAAGCGTCGTTTCCTTCGTGCTTCAAAGCGTTGACGCCGACACGATAGCGGAGCAGCTCGACAAAAGAGGCGTTGCGATACGCGCCGGCAGACACTGCGCCCAGCCAGTGCTTGAGCGCTTCGGCGTAAAGAGCGCCGCCCGCGCGTCCATCGGCCTTTACAACACATTCGATGAGCTCGATCTGCTTAAAGACACGGTTCGCCGGCTCTCGGGGTACTGACCTTTCTTTAGTTCAAGCTGCGCAGACGGCTTGTATCGCCGTATAATGCGCGCCGGGGAGGGCATCCGCCTTGTGGGAAAGTGTATGCCCTCCTTTCAGTTACGCAAATAATATTTACATGCCAGGCGGACAGTGCGAAACGTTTAAATATTCTCTTTTCTTTTCTACCTGGGATGGTATAATGAGGAAGCACACCATAACGCTTAGTAGTTTCATATTATACCGAAAGAAGGCCTGAAATGAACTTAAGGCACATACGTCAGATACCCGGGCCTGACGAAATAATAGCGCAGATACCTTTACCTGAACGTCTTAGGAGTATCAAAGCAAAACGCGACGCCGAAATACGCGCCATATTCGAAGGAAAAGACAAGCGTTTCCTGCTTATCATAGGCCCTTGCTCAGCCGATCACCCCGACCCCGTCCGCGAATACCTTTCCCGGCTGGCAAACATACAGTCCAAGGTTGCCGACAGTATACTTATGATACCGCGCATATATACCAACAAGCCGCGCACGACAGGCGAGGGCTATAAGGGCATGCTGCACCAGCCCGACCCCGAGGGCGAAAGCAACCTCTTAAAAGGCATCAAGGCCATCCGCCGCCTTCATATCAGCGCGATAAACGACTTCGGCCTGCCCGCCGCCGACGAGATGCTGTATCCCGAAAACTACGCGTACCTCTCGGACGTGCTCGCTTACCACGCTGTAGGCGCCCGCTCCGTGGAAAACCAGCAGCACCGCCTTACGGCCAGCGGCGTCGATGCGCCCGTCGGCATGAAGAACCCCACAAGCGGCGATGTGTCCGTCATGCTCAACTCCATAAAAGCCGCTCAGATGAGCCACACGTTCCTCTACCGCGGCTGGGAGGTCGAGACTTCGGGCAATCCGCTCACGCACGCCGTACTGCGCGGCGCCGTAGAGCCCACCGGACGCAGCGTTCCCAACTACCACTATGAAGATCTAAGCCGCCTCGCTAAAAAATATATTGAGATGGAGCTAAAAAACCCCGCGATAATCGTCGACACAAACCACGCCAATTCCATGCGCCGCTTCTTCGAGCAGCCACGCATCGCCAGAGAAGTGCTCGCGAGCCGCAGATACGATAAGTCGCTGCGCGAGGTCATAAAAGGCCTCATGATAGAAAGCTACCTCGTATCGGGCAAACAGGAAGTCGGCGGCAGCGTGTTTGGCCAGTCCATCACCGACCCATGCCTTGGGTGGGAAGACACAGAGCGGCTGATATATGAAATAGCCGAAATGGTATAAAGCATACGGAGGTCTGTATGAGAAAAAAGGAGTTTACGGGGCTTTACAACATAGACGCGCAAGCCCTTAAAAACATGACCCTCGAAGAGCTCAAGAAGCTGGGTTCAATGCTGCCCGATATGCCCGACGATGTTAAAGCCATGTACAGCGACGCACTTGAAGCGTACGAAGACGCGCTGAGACAGAAGGAGCAATCCGCCTCCGCAGCCGAGTCATAGACGATAATAGCGCTTCACACTGTCAGCATCCCGCCGGATTAATAAATTTCCTGATATCATATTAAGACATTATAATAAGGCCATTAAAAACCGCAAAGGCGCATAATGTGTCTCCTGTTACCCATGTCCCGAATATTCTGTTACCTATCCGTATTATCCAATTTCCGCATTTACACCGCAGGGGCGTACCGTGTGTAAAGAGGCTGCCGATATATTCTATCAGGCCTCCCTCAGACGAGGCTGCACGAAGTGCCGGAAGGAGTTGACCTGCTTATCGCCCCGCTTTAAGTTTCTCTCTTGCCGCAGGGGCGTACCGTGTTAAGGAGGCTGCCGATATCTTCTATCAAGCCTCCCTCAACGAGGGAGGCGGCACGAAGTGCCGGAAGAGTTGACCTGCTTATCGCCCCGCTTTAAGTTTCTCTCTTACCGCAGGGGCATCCTTTGGACGCCAGATGCTATCTTAGAAGCACGAGGCGGTGGTAAGGTCGCGTTACCCCCTTCGCCTTTTGCCCCTTGTTTCCCACGCAATTGCCAGCTTGATAAAAACTGACGCTTCTGATATTATTATGAGCAATTGCTCCGTTAAAGCGGGCGTTCAACACGGATGAAACGGCTTACGAATTGAAC
Organism: Bacillota bacterium; assembly: GCA_023410595.1. Taxonomy (GTDB): domain Bacteria; phylum Bacillota; class Clostridia; order Christensenellales; family SZUA-584; genus DTFZ01. The sequence goes on from JAEYPO010000033.1 coordinate 8,615, forward strand.
CGAAGGGTTTAAACATAACATGAACCAACAGCAAAGAAGCTTCGTCAAAGGCGCCGCCATACTTGGAAGCATAGGCCTTGTTTCCAAGGTATTCGGCGCCGTTTATACGATTATAACCACTAACATACTCCAGTCCAGCGGCATGGCGCCGTATATGGCTGCGTTCCCCGTATACACTTTTTTGCTCGCGATATCCAGCGCGGGCCTTCCCGTAGCCATTTCCAAGATGGTCGCGGAGCGCATAGCGCTTCACGATTACCGTGCGGCGCACATGGTTTTCCAGTCCGCGCTCAAGGCCATGTTTTTAATAGGCCTTTTTACCACGATAGTGATGATGGCTTTAAGCGGCGTAATTGAGAACGTCATAAAAGTGCAGTATATGCGCCTGACTGTACTCGGCATAGCCCCTTCGCTGTTCTTCGTATCGCTGCTGTCCGCCTACCGCGGCTATTTCCAGGGCATGATGCGCATGACGCCCACCGCCGTATCGCAGATAATAGAGCAGCTCGTAAAGCTCGGCGTCGGCATACTTCTCATGTACCTTATGATGGACATAGGCCCGGGCTATGGCGCCATGGGCGCTATCTTGGGCATCACGGTCTCAGAAGTTGCGGCGTTCATCTATCTGCTCATACTGTATAACAAGCGTAAATCAGAGATAAAAGCAAGTATCAAGAGCAGCGTACGCACCAAGCTTAGAAACCGCATAGGCCGCAAGATGTTCTACCTCGCGCTGCCCATAGTCGTAGGCGCGTGCGCAATGCCGCTCGTACAGGTTATAGATTCCGCGGTAATAACGAACACGCTGCTAAGCCTTAAGCAGATATTCATTTTCGGCAAAGAGATAGTACTCGATCCGGCTGCTATGGACGGCAGCACTGCCAAGCAGATAGTGGAATCGCTGTTCGGCCTTACGTCTTACGTCAACCCCATAGTCAATCTGCCCGCCGTGCTGTCGATGTCGCTCGCTATGAGCCTCGTGCCCGCTATATCCGCGTCGCGCGCCGAAGGCGACGAGCTTTCTGTTTCCAACAAGTCGGGCATAGGCATAAAGCTTTCGATGCTCGTGGGACTTCCGTGCGCAGTCGGCCTCTTTATGCTCTCGACGCCAATTGTACATCTTCTGTACACCGTAAAAGACCCCATGAACATAGGCCTGTTCCCCCTGGCGGGCAGTCTTCTTGCCGTCATGGGCATAGGCGTGTTCTTCTTAACCGTGCTGCAGACGATGACCGGCATACTTCAGGGCCTTGGCAAAACCTATATACCCGTCGCAAACCTGTTCATAGGCATCGCCGTTAAAATCGTCTTGAGCATCGTTCTGATACGCATTCCCGAGATAAACATAAAGGGCGCGTATTTAAGCTCTGTCGCCTGTTACGGCGTGGCTGCGATTCTCGATGTTGCGTTCGTCATAAAGCACGCGAAGGCACGGCTTAAGTTCATGGACAATTTCGTAAAGCCCCTGCTCTCTGTAGCGGCAATGGGAGCAGCGCTCTATCTTGTGATGCCCAAAATTCCGCTTACCGAATATTCGCGCACGCTTACCATAGCCCTCGTCGCACTCGCTGCAGTCGTATACGTATTTTTCATATTCTTTTTCGGCGCTCTTACCGAAGCGGATATGGCATACATACCCGGCGGCGGGCGCCTGACCTCGCTACTTTATAAATTAAAGATCTGGAAACGCCGGTAACTCTGCCTATTAAAAAGCAACAAAGCGGCGCCTTATAAAGCTGCCGCTTTTAATTTACTCATAAAGGCCCCCTTGCCTAAAGGGGGCTGTCAGCCGCAGGCTGACTGGGGGATACTCACCTGAACTGCACTGCACAGGCCTTCGTTGCACCCGCCCCCTACCGGCTATGTCTATATATAGCTTCCCCTCTTAGGGGAAGTGGCGCGAAGCGCCGATAGGGTATGCTTCTTCTCGAAATGCCTTCCCCCTCGGGGAAGTGGCGCGAAGCGCCGATAGGGTACGCTTCTTCTCGAAATGCGCGCTCCCCATTCCGGCGGTCAAAGACCGCCCCGCGCGCTCTGACGTTCTTTTATTATCGTAGAGGCGTCCTTCGGACGCCCGCCTCAGCGGCTATGTCTATATATAGCTTCCCCTTTTAGGGGAAGTGGCGCGAAGCGCCGATAGGGTACGCTTCTTC
>JAEYPO010000001.1 GCA_023410595.1 Bacillota bacterium
GAAAGTAAGTGAAGAAGAAGTCGCCGCGGTAGCGGAAAGCATCAACAATAGACCGCGGAAATGCCTTGGCTGGTTATCCCCTAATGAATTTTTGGCTAAGTGTTGCACTTGAATTGACAATCTGCCATGCTTCCCCCGTGGGGGAAGGCTTTGGCCTGACGGCTTTCGACCGAAGGGCTGAATCCCATGGAAAGTGTTTTAAAGAAGGGGATTCTTCAGTCGCTTACGCTCCTTCAGAATGACACAAATACTTCTTTAACAACTAAGCTTCTCCTCACAGGAGGATGTCTGGCATTTATTACAACAAGTTATAGGCTTCTCCTTGAGGAGAAGCTGTCGCCGATAGGCGACTGATGAGGTGTTTCTTCATATCTGCGCCCCTCATCCGGCGCTTCGCACCACCTTCCCCCAAGGGGGAAGGCTTATTTTCTATTCCTCGCTGCAGCGCTCTATATACCTTACAAGCCCTTCGACGGCGAGGCGGTACGAATCGAACCCAAGGCCGGAGATTTGTCCTATGCAGCCCGCGGCGGTCACAGACGTGTGCCGGAAATCCTCGCGCCCGGCGATGTTCGAGATATGCACCTCCACAGCGGGCAAGTTCACGGCTTTCAGCGCGTCGAGCAACGCTATGCTGTAGTGCGTGTAAGCCCCGGGGTTTATCACGATACCGTCGTACACATCCCTTGCCTGCTGAATCTTCGTTACCATTTCGCCTTCTATATTCGACTGCCACACGTCTATAGTCACGCCGAGCTCGCGCGCAAGCGCGTCCAGCGAAGCGGCTAGCGCCTTATAGTCCTGTCTGCCGTAAACGTCCGGCTCCCTTATGCCCAGCAGATTGATGTTGGGCCCGTTTACCACGAGTATGTTCATCACATGTCCTCCAAAACTTCTATTATCTTCTGAGCGCAGCCCTCCGCGCCGTATGAATTATCGGTTATTATATCAGCGTATTGTTTATACAGGCCATGCCGCAGCTTATAGAGCGCGGCTATTGCATCCCTGCCTCCCGCGAGCAGCGGCCGTCCCGACGTATCCGTATCTTCGAGCAGCGCTTCGAGCGGCCGGTCGAGAAACACAACGGTGCCCGTTTCCCTAAGCGCATCCATATTGCGCCCGTCGAGTATTATGCCCCCGCCCGTAGATATTACGGCGCCATGGGCCGCCGCAGCCTTCTTTGCCGCTTCGCGCTCGTATGCTCTGAATGTCTCTTCGCCCCCGGCATTGAATATGTCGGGTATGGGGCCGTGCTCCTGCTCTACCATCGCGTCCGTGTCTATAAACTCCATGCCGAGCCTGCCCGCAAGCAGCCTGCCCACCGTAGTCTTTCCGCTGCCCGGCATGCCCGTGAGCACGATGTTCGGCTTATATACTACGCGGAGCATGTGCCGGTAAACGCTGTCGTATATAATGCCGCCGTATGTTTGTCCGTTCCATATCTCCTGCGCCTTGACGGCTTGGGCGCACAGCATACCTAGGCCGTTCACGGCTTTTATGCCAAGGGCCTGCGCATGAGCGAGCAGCTTAGTCGTAGCAGGGTTGTATATGAGGTCTACGACGCTGCCGCATTTTTGTATGACGTCTGCCGTCACGGGGCAGCCGTCCGGGTGGGGAGACATGCCCACAGGCGTAGTGTTTATAAGCACGCCTATACTGCCGAGAGAATCCAGCGCTTCGTAGCTTACCGCTCCGGAAACTTCCGTGCTCTCCGGCGAGCGGCTGGCCGCAATTACACGCTGCGCTCCCATGTCCCGCGCGAGCTTTAGCGCGCACCGCGCAGCGCCGCCCGTGCCGAGTATCACGACGCTTCTTCCTTTTATTTCGATATCCGACGAATCGAGCAGCGTCTTTAAGCCGAAGTAGTCCGTATTGTACCCGAGCCTCCTGCCGCCTTTGAAAATTATCGTGTTGACGGAGCCTATTGCCTCCGCTTCGGGGGACAGCTCGCTTAGGTACTTTATTACCTCTGTCTTATAAGGTATCGTGACGTTTATGCCGATATAGCCCTCACGCTCCAGCCTGCCAAGCAGCGCCTCTATATCGTACCGACGCGCCTCGAAAAGCTCGTAGCTTCCCTCCGTGCCGGTGAGCCGCCAGAACTTGTGATGTATTGCGGGCGAGAGGCTGTGCGACAGCTTTTCGCCCAGCAGCCCTGCTTTTATATAGGGTTTTAGAGAAGGCCGTGAGATGATAGTCATGGCAGCACCGCCTCGCGCTTGTAGCTGCCGAGGTATATATAGTCTGCGGCGGCTTTCTTTAAGTTGTCTATGGTCTCCGCTATGCCTTTGTCGTATACGCTGCCCTCAAAGTCGAGATGGAACATGTACTCGAACGGCTTATCTTTTATGGGGCGAGACTCGAGCTTAAGTATGTTGACGCCGCCTTTTTGCAATATGTTTAATATCTCGCACAGCGAGCCCGGCCTGTGCTCCACCATGAATACTATGCTCGTCTTGTCGCACGCTTCGCTTTCGCAGAGCTGCTTCGCTACTGCCACGAACCGCGTGCAGTTGCCGTCGCTGTTCTGTATGTTTTCGGCCAGCACCTCAAGGCCATAGATGTCCGCGGCTTTCGAGGACGCGATGCACGCGACGCCGGCGTCCCCCGCTTGCGCCACTGTGCTCGCGGCCTGCGCCGTGCTTAAGGAGGGGCGCGTCTCTATGCCGGGACGCGCCGCGAGGAATGCGCTGCACTGCCCGAACGGCTCGGGGTGCGAATACACGACTTTTATCTCGCCCGGTTTTGCGCCTTTTATGCCCAGCAGGCTTTGCCGCACCTTGAGCAGCTTTTCCGCGACGATATAAAACCCGTACTTCGCGAGCAGGTCGACGACGGCCGTTATGCTGCCCGTTTCGGTGTTCTCGGCGGGAAGCATGGCAATGCTAATCTCGCCCGTTTTGAGCCCCTCGAATATGGCGGCGAACGTATCGTAGCTTATAAGCTCGCAATTCCCGTACGCTTCCTCCGCCGCGGTGTGCGAGAATGAGCCCGGTATGCCGAGGTATCCTACGCGCTCTGCAAGCGCGGAAGAGGGCGGGGGAGTCATCAGCCTTGCTTCCGATGTTTTGCTGATATCCATAATCGAGCGGAAAAACGCTTTCGTCTGTTCGCCGTATCCCTTGTTATTAAGCCGCGAGACGACGCGCTCTAAAACCGCGCGTTCGCGCGCGCTGTCTAATACCTCTTTGCCGTAGGCGCTCTTTACGAGCGCTACTTCGGCCACTGCGTCCATTCGTTGCTCAAACAGAGCGGTAAGCTTTTCGTCTATGTCGTCTATTGTTGAGCGCAGCGCGCTTATCTCATCGTCGTATCCCATCATAAACCTCCGGCCATAATGTCGAGTATCGCGAGCAGCGCCGCCGCTTCCACGACGGGTACGGCACGCGGCACGATGCACGGGTCGTGCCTGCCCTTGATTTCTATAGTCTCCGGCTCCATAGTCTTCAGGTTAACGGTGCGCTGCGGCTTCGATATCGATGGCGTAGGTTTTATTACCACTTCGAACACCACCGGCATGCCGTTGGTTATGCCGCCGAGTATTCCGCCATTGTTGTTAGTGCTTGCAGCCAGCTTTCCATCCTTGATTATATATTCGTCGTTTGCCTCGCTGCCGCGCATATCCGCAAATGAAGCACCCGCGCCGAACGATAAGCCCTTTACTGCGGGTATGGCAAAAAGTATGGAGGAAAGAGCGCTCTCCACGCCTCCGAAATACTCCGCGCCCAGCCCCGCGGGCAAGCCGCATACGGCGCACTCAACAACGCCACCCACCGAATCGCCGTCCGCCGCTGCCTGCGCTATGCGCCTTTCCATTTCATCTTGCTTCGAGGTGTCTATAAGCGGGAAGCGCGAGCTTTTAAGCGCGTCCGCCTGTTCGCGCGTTACCTCGGTTTTATCGAACGCTTTGTCGTCCACGCCCGCAAGGCGCTTTATGTGCGCTGCGGCGTATACGCCCTTTGCTTCGAGCATCTGAGCCGCCACCGCGCCTGCGAACACGAGCGGGGCAGTGAGCCTGCCCGAGAAAGCGCCGCCGCCGCGCGCGTCGTTAAAGCCGCCGTAACGCGCATATGCTGTATAGTCGGCGTGGCCGGGACGGTTTAAGCCTTCGGGATAGTCGCCGGAGTGCGCGTTTGTGTTTTCGCACAGCGCGCACAGCGGAGCGCCCGTAGTGCATCCATATAGCACGCCGCTTACGATATTAAATATATCGGCTTCGCCGCGCTTTGTGGACCACGTTTCACCTCCTGCCTTGCGCCTTTCCAGCATTGCCTTGATTTTTTCCATGTCGAGCGGGAAGCCGGGCTTAAGGCCGCTCAGTACGACGCCTATCGCCTTGCCGTGAGATTCCCCGAATATGTCCACCGTGATATTTTTTCCCCAAACGCTCATACACGCCCTCCCAAAGCTTTCAGGTCTTCAAAAAACGCGGGGTACGACTTTGCGGCGCACTCCGCCCCGCTTATCGTTACTCCGCTTTCGCTGCGCAGCGCCATTATGGCAAACGCCATCGCAATGCGGTGGTCGCCGAATGAGTCGATTTCTCCGCCGCGCAGAGCGCCTCCGTTTATTACGAGCGCGTCCTCGCGCTCTACTGTTTCAACGCCGATACTGTTAAGGTTGACGCTTAAGGCTTTCAGCCTGTCGGATTCCTTTATGCGCAGCCTCGCCGCGCCCGTTATGTTTGTTACGCCCTGCGCGAACGCTGCCGCTGCCGCTATGGGCGGCACGAGGTCGGGACACTGCGACACGTCTATGTCGGCGCCGTGAAGCTTTGATTGCCTTACGCGAAGCACGCCGTCCGTCTGCATGATATCCGCGCCCATGCGCCGCAGTATGTCGACTATAGCGCGGTCGGGTTGCAGCGAACGCGCGCGCAGGCCTTGTATCGTTAAGTCTCCCGTAAGCGCCGCGCCCGCTATAAAGAACGCCGCCTGCGAGTAATCGCCCTCTACGGAAATATCGCGCGGCCTGTACGTCTGGTTTGCTTCTATTATATAAGTGCTGCCGCGCTGCTTTATATCCACTCCGAACGCTTTAAGAGTGTCAAGCGTCATGTCGACGTAGCCTTTGGATTCGAAATTGCCCGTTACGGTTATTGTTGAAGCGCCGCCGAGCAGAGGCAACGCAAACAGCATCCCCGTTATATACTGCGAGCTAACGCCGCCGTCTATGATGTACTCGTCGCTCCCGAGAGTGCCGGAGACGGCGAGGGGGAGGCTTAAGTTTTCCGGCTTGCTGTAACGTAAGCCCTGCTCATTAAATATGCGTATATACTCGCCTATAGGCCTTTGAGGCAGCCGCCCGCGTCCCGAGAAAGTCTTGCGGCCTTCCAGCGCGCACGCAATGGGTATCATAAAGCGCAGCGTCGAGCCGGACTCCGCGCAGTCTATGAGCGCTTCGCCTGCTATGTTCATGCCGCCGCCTATGCGCAGCTTATTGTACCTGCCCCAAGGCTCTACGGTTACAGAGCACCCAAGGGCTTCGCACGCCCCGGCGGTCGCCGTGATATCGCTCGACATATCGACGTTCTCTATGACGCTGCGGCCGCGGGCGAGCGCCGCGGCTATCACCGCGCGGTGCGCCGCGCTCTTGGACGGGGGAGCGGTATAAACGCCGCCGAGCGTTGAAGGAAATACGATGGTATTCATACGCTGTCCTTTAAGTATTCCGCCATGGCGTCTTTGTCTATCGGGCTTAAGAATGATACTCCCGGCTCGCTGAGCAGTACTAAGTTGAGCCTGCCGCTTATGTTCTTCTTGTCGACGAATATGCCCTCGAGTATTTCATGCGTGTCGAAACCGCCAAGGCAGCAGGGGAGCCCGTACTTGCGCAGCAGGTGTATAATGTGCGCCGCCGTGCCCGTCTTCGTCTGTCCCATGCGTTCGCTGGCTTTGGTTATAGACGCCATACCGCGCGCGACCGCCTGCCCGTGCGTGATGTGGCTGCCGTTCTTCGCGCAGACGCGCTCGAGGGAGTGCCCTATAGTGTGGCCGAAGTTAAGAGCCATGCGTTCGCCCCTGTCCTTTTCGTCCGCCTCGACGAGATCGCGCTTTATTTCGAGGCAGCGCTTAATCAGCGGTCCGAGTTCGGGCGATTGCGCGGTTATATTCTCCGCTTCCAGCGTTTCAAGTATCTCTTTGTCTTTTATGAAGCCGTATTTTATCACTTCGGCCATGCCGCCTGAAAAATCCTCGTCATTCAGCGTTTGCAGCACTTGGGGGTCTATATATACCGCGTCGGGGTGATGGAACGCGCCGACGAGATTTTTGCCCTCTGGTATATTAACGGCGGTTTTGCCGCCCACCGAGCTGTCTACCTGCGCAAGCAGCGTCGTCGGTATCTGCACGTAACGTATGCCGCGCAGGTAAGCAGACGCGGCGAACCCCGCCAAATCGCCCGCAACACCTCCGCCCAGCGCTATTATCAAGTCGGTGCGCGTAAACTTAAGCTGCGCGAGGCGGCTTTGTATATACGAAAAATTCGTAAGGCTCTTCGTGCTCTCGCCGGGAGGCAGCGCTATAACGTCGTGCGTTATGCCGGCCGCGTCGAGCCCCGCCGAGAGCTGACCGCCATAGATATTCCAAACGTTTGTATCGGTTATCACCGCAAACCGGCTGTTTGGGTACTTAAGCCTCAGCCATTCGGGAATGTCCCTTATGATGCCGCGCTCTATAAGCACGCTGTATTTGTGCTGCCCTGCATTTATGTTCAATACTTCCATGTCATTCTCCGTCTTTTGATATCTCTTTTATCAGTTCGTTAAGACTTGATTCGTCGCCATTTTCCAGCGCCTGCTCAAGCTTTGAGAGCGATTCTTTAAACTGCGATATGCTTTTTGTTATGTTGTCCCTGTTGCCCCAAAACAGCTCCGTCCACAGCGCGGGGCTAAGGCCTGCAACGCGCGTAGCGGATTTATAGCTGCCGCCCGCGAACGGCTGCAACGCGCCGTCGCCCTCCATTGCCTTTATGGCCAGCGCTATTATGTGCGGCAGGTGGCTCACACGCGCTATCACCTCGTCGTGCCGCTTTGCGGAGAGCTCGCGTATGTCGCTGCAGCCGAGCGTCTTTTGCAGTATGCTCGCCCAAACGAGCGCGCTTATGCGCGTCTTCTTCGTCGGGGTGAATATGAGCACCGAGCCGCGCAGCAGCTCCGGGTCCGAGTGTTCGTACCCCGATTTCTCACTGCCCGCCATAGGGTGCAGCGAGAGCAGCTCGCGGTTTCCTTCGAGCGCCGCCGCCATATCGTCGATAACGCCGCTTTTTATGCCGCCCATCTCCGCGAATACGGCTCCGTCCTTAAGGCGGCTTTGCGCGCTGCGGCAAAATTCGACTGCGGCGGCGGGGGGGAGGCAGCATATAATCAGGTCGGATTCGGGCAGCGCGCTTATATCGGAATATCCGGCGAGCAGCACGCCCTCGCTTACGGCGCTGCCAATAGCGCTCCTGTCGCTGTCAAATCCGTAAAGCTCACCGTACCCGGCGTTTTTAAGCGCCTTGGCTGCCGAGCCGCCTATTAGCCCCAGCCCGGCTATCAGTATGCGGGCTTCACTATTTCCGGCACCCCCATAAAATCGATCCTCCATATATCAGATGGCCTTTCCCATTAGCTCCGCCGCCGCTCTTATTCTTTTAACGGCTTTGGAGAAATTATCGGGCAGCAGCGACTGCTGTCCGTCGGACAGCGCCTCGCCCGGCTGATCGTGAACTTCTATTATAAGCCCGTCCGCGCCCGCGCATACCGCCGCCGCCGACAGCGGCTCTACCGCCCACCACAGGCCTGACGCGTGGCTCGGATCGACTATTACGGGCAGATGGCTCAATTTCTTTACCACCGGCACGGCGCTTATATCGAGAGTGTTGCGCGTGTACGTCTCAAAAGTCCTTATGCCGCGCTCGCACAGCACTACGTTCCTGTTTCCTCCCGAGAGCAGGTATTCGGACGACATGAGCCATTCCTCTATCGTTGCTGACATGCCGCGCTTGAGCATCACGGGCTTGCGGCACTTGCCGAGCTCCTGCAGCAGCGCGAAGTTCTGCATGTTGCGCGCGCCCACCTGTATTAGGTCTACCTTCTCCACGAACACGTCTATAAGATCCACGCTCGTTATCTCGCTGACTATGGGCAGCCCCGTTTCCTTCTTGGCCGTCAGTAGAAAGTCGAGGCCTTCGAGCCCCAGGCCCTGGAACCTGTATGGGCTGGTGCGCGGCTTGAATGCGCCTCCGCGCAGCATGTTAGCGCCTGCCTCCTTCACTTTTTTCGCTATGGAAACTATCTGCTCTTCGCTTTCGACGGCGCAGGGCCCCGCTATAAGCGCCAGCCTGTCGCCTCCTATCTCGAAGCCTTCGCCTGAAACTACGGTGTTGTCGGGGTGGAACGCGCGGTTCACCTTCTTGTAAGGCTCCTGCACGCGCAGCACCTTTCTTACTACGTCCTGTTCTTCTATGGGGTCGATCTCTAGTGATGATGTGTCGCCAATAAGTCCCAATATGGAATAGTTTACACCATCCATGCGCTGTACTTCAAGATTGTATTCTTTTTCCAGCATGCTGATTAGTTCCTTTACCTTGCCCTGGTCCGCCTCCGGTTTAAGCACAATTATCATATATGCCTCCATTAACAAATTAAAAGGGAGCCCGGTTATGAGCTCCCTTAAGTTTCAAGTATTTACCTAATAGTATCAGCAACTCATATCCGCAAACATTTATATTTACCGTACGCAAAATATCCGAAGCCATAATAGCTCCGGCCGGTAAACATAAAGTTTCTGTTTGCAGATATGCCCGTCATATTGCTCTCCAAATATATTTGTATTATTATATGCACTGCATGTCGTAAGAGTCAAGAAGAAAATGAAATGAAATTGCTGAATTCTGCAAAAGTTCCTTGAGATCAGAACCATCCAATTAATATTATTATGAAGGAAAACAATAAGCTAAATATATTTGCTGTAACAGCATATAGCACTATCCTGTTTTTCTTCTCATGCCGGAGTAGTTTTTTATAAACAAAACTCTCAATAATAATAATTAGAACCTCTGTTAGCCCAAACAGCAGAAGATACGCGAATTCACCTAAGAAGATCATTACAAATGCCATAGAACCAATTAAAAAGACTTGCGTGCATAGGTTAACAATAATAAAAGGCTTCCAATTGTATTTAAGCCTAAACCCAAACAGGAGCATTATGATTCCTTCGATAATTATTGTAGCTGTAAACGTTTTTAAAAACTGAAGCAGCCAGTCAACTAAAACGCTTTCACCCTCTGAAGATATTTCCATTGTTTTATAATCAAGGTATATAGTATCGGAAAATTTCATTCTTCGATAAATTTGTGATACATGAATTTTACCATCTGAAGTGACGATAATAATTTTAAATACAGAAGGAACTTGGCTGAGTTTATGTAATCCATAACCATTACTAAAAGTACCTGTCAAACCGCCGCGTATACCACCGAGCCAACTTCCCTGGTGTGTCATAGTTGCCTTAAATCCGTCGCCCTCATAGTCCCATAACAAGCGATACATATATTCATTTAAAGCGTTTGGTTTGTATTCACCGTCCATGCCATACTCACCGACAGTGAGCAAATCCAAATAATAAAATTCATCAGGAGCATTTTTGACATAGATATCAAGAGAAGATTTTGGGCCGAAATCCGCTAACGCAGTTCCCGGAAGAAGAAAAATCAGCAGTATTAAGAACGTAAAAGAAAGCTTCTTCATTATATCTCCGTTACTTCATTTATGCATCTGTTTTTGATAACAACGACATACTGCCAGCAGGTATTGTTTCAACAACCATATTATAACAATTATAAAATATTGTCAACGCGGTAAGACATATATCCGCCGGAAAAACACCAAAATCAACACTTGCCTTGTTTTTTGCGTTGTGTTATAATTCCAGAGTTGATTTAGGGCGGTCCGCTTTTCGCATCCTTATTTTTTGGATGACAGACCGATTATGAACGCCTGGAGTCCGCCCGGAATGATGTTTCGGGTATTCCGAAGACAAGGAGGAATCAGCAAAATGGATAACGTCATTAAGGCCGTTGAAAAAGAACACATGCGCACCGATCTGCCCCAAATCAGCGTGGGCGACACCGTTAAGGTACTCGTCAAGGTCGTTGAAGGCACGAGGGAGAGGATCCAGACATTCGAAGGATACGTTATCGCCATGAAAAACGGCGGTATCCGCGAGATGATAACCGTACGCCGCGTTTCGTTCGGCGTCGGCATAGAGCGCACGTTCCCTATCCACTCGCCCAAGATAGCGGGCATAGAGATAGTGAGGCACAACAAGACGAGACGTTCAAAGCTTTACTTCCTGCGCGAACGCGCCGGCAAAGCCGCGAAGCTCAAAGAAAAGAGATAATTACAAAAAGAGCCTTAAAGGCTCTTTTTTAGTTTGATAACGGGTCCCCATAGCTTGTAGGGAACGACCCCTGTGTCGTTCCGGCTGTTTTTGCATCCGTTTCTGCGGCGTGTTCGACGCATAATAATTCGAAGGGAGCGAGCAACCTGAAATTCTAAGCTAATAAACTGTTTGATCTCGGTCCTTCCGCGCACAACCGCTCCTTTTACTGCGCGCCCGCGGCCACGGCAGCCGCCTCCGTCGGCATTTTGCCAAAAGAAGCGCGTACCATCAGCACGCCTAGCAAGCCGCCGAGCAGACTGCCTCCCGCCACCGCAAACCATACCGTTTCCGCCGTGGCGCCGAATATTAGCTGAAGTATGAGCAGCGCCGCTATGGGGAGCAGGAGCATGCGCAGCAGCATGACCGTCATGGATGCGACTGAGCGCTCTACCGCCTGCAGCGCCGATCCTGAGCAAAGCCCCAGCACCGAGCCCGCCACCGCCGCTATGGTAAACCAGTAAACCTGTTTCAGCGCCAGCGAGATTACCTCGCCGTTTTCGGACATCGTGGCAAACAGCGGCCGCGCCAGCAGCATATACAGTATTCCCACAGATACGGATATGACCATATTCAGTATGGTGCCTCTTTTGAAAGCTGCGCGCATGCCTGGGATGTCTCCCGCGCCGTAGCTCTGGCCCACCATTATGGAAAGCCCTATGGAAAACGCGAGCGTGGGTGTGAGCAGTATGCCGTCGAACCTGCTTACGATGGTGTACGACTGCATGAACGTTTCGCTGATGGAGCCGACGAACCAGTTTACTACGGCAAACGAGGCGGAAAGTATGACAAAGCTCAGGCTCTGGGGCATGCCGAGCTTCAATATCCGCTTTATTACGCCGAAGTCAAAGCGCGAGCCTTTGTCCGCCGCTCTCCTGTCTTTAAGCATCATTACGGCGGCGTAGGCGAATATCAGCACCTGCGCTATAGACGTCGTCATAGCCGCGCCCTTGACGCCCAGTCCGAAAACGAATATGAATATTGGGTCGAGAATGGCGTTTATGCCGGTGGCAATAGACGTCGCCAGCCCGATATGCTTTGTCCTGCCCTCTCCCTGCAGCACGGCGAGATACGACTGTCCGCAGAAGAGAAACAGCACGCCCGGCATGTACCACGTAATATACTCTGAAGCGTAGCCCCTCGCCGATTGAGAGATTCCCGAACCCGACAGCGCGCTTATAAGGCCGCCCTGAAAAGCATACACCAGAGCGACAATAACAAGGCTGAGCGCAAAGCTTAACCCCAAGCCGTTCTTCGCGGCGCTTCTTGTACAGGCTGAGTCGTTCCTGCCCGCCGAGATGGCGACTATCGTGGCTATGCCCGCGCTTACGCCCTGGGCGAGCGCCACCAGCAAAAACGTTATGGGGTAAGCCAGCCCGACGCCGCTGACGAGCCCCGTATCCTGCGGGTTTATCCTCGCTATCCAGAACATATCGAGCAGCGAGCAGACCAGCTCGAACACCATGCCGATGAGTATGGGAAGGGAAAGCTTTATAAGCTCCTTCTCGATGGCGAACCGTGGCTTTGCAAGCGCGGACTCGCCCGAAACACTTTTTTTCCGCATATATACCTCCAAAATAAGTTCTGGAGGCATTATACGGAATTTATTAACACTGGTGGTATAGTGGAGGGTTTTAGCTTTCGTTCATTTTCTCAAGCTGCGATATGACGTCGTGCGCGTCCGCTTCCGACTGTATCAGCGTGGATATCCATCTGTCGGTGGCGCATACGACGTCCTCTTCGGGCGGCGGCGTGTCCATAACGTATCTTATGTCTTTGCGGCTGCCCCTGTCGACATGCGAGAACATACGCACAAGGGCCATCATGCTGTAATTCGCGTTCCTGAGCGTGCGTATTATTTTAAGCCTGTTTATTTCGGCGGGGCCGTACATACGGTAGCCGTTACCGGCCCGGGGTATGTTTATAAGGCCGTTTCTTTCCCAGTCGCGCAGTACGTCGGCTGTAACGTTAAGCAGCGTCGCTACGTCGCCGCGCTTATAATATATATCGCCGCTTCCCCCGGATTCGCCGCGTGCCCATTTTTGAGCAAGGGCGAGCGCTTCTTCCGCCTTCTCCCGCTCGTTACGTATATGCTCAAGAAAACCGCGCGCCATACAAAGCGCCTGCTTAAGGTCGCCGCCTGCGGCAGTTCTTACAAGCGCCGCAGCACGTCTGCGTATGCCGCCCTCTACGAAGTCGCAGCGAAACGCCATTCTGGCAAGCTGCATATGCGCTATGTGACTGTCGCCGAATACCCTGTAGCCGTTGCTTTGGCGGGGAACGGGCGGCAGAAATCCCCACTGCTCATACAGTCTGACAGTGTTGGGGTGTACTCCTGCTATACGCGCGACCTGCGACGTGCTATATGTTTGCTGCAGGCGTTTGTTCATAACAGCTCCTTTACAGATAGATAATATAACACATACGGCAGTTTTCCAATGCCTTAAGCCGCAGCAGAGTTGTAAAAATGTTATACGCGCAGGGAACAAAACTATCTTCCCGTCCGTTTTATGATATAATAGGCGAATAGCAAGGGAGGGGTTCTGCTCCTGCCCGTAAATACCTTTGAGGTGAAATTGGACATACAGTGGTACCCCGGGCATATGGCTAAGGCCAAAAGGCAGCTCGGTGAAAAACTTAAGCTGATAGACGTAGCGGTGATAGTTGTGGACGCGCGCGCTCCATTGAGCACTTTTAATCCCGACCTTTTAAGCATGCTTGCGGGCAAGGAGCGCATCGTGCTGCTCAACAAGGCCGACCTCGCGGACGAAGAGAAAACTTCGGAATGGGTAAAGTATTACGCAAAGGACTATATTGCGCTGCCATTCAGCGCAATAAGCTCTAAAAAGGACGCGCTTATTAAAGCGATAAACAAGGCCGCGGCGCCCGTCGTTAAACGCTATGCCGAGAGGGGCATGCGCAAGACGGTGCGCGTGCTGGTTTGCGGCATACCCAACTCGGGAAAATCCGCCGTCATCAACCGCCTCATAGGCCGCAGCTCCGCCAAGGCGGGCGACAAGCCGGGCGTTACGAAAGGCCTTCAGTGGCTGAGGCTGTCGGATAGTATAGAGCTGCTCGATTCTCCCGGACTGCTATGGCCTAAGATAGAATCGGAAGCGAGCGCCGTCAATATAGCGGTAACGGGCTGCCTTAAGCAAGAGATAACGGACACAGTCGCGCTGTCGCTCAAGCTTATAGAGCTTTTGAAAGTCGCCGCTCCGGGCACCATAAGCACAAGATACGGCACAGATGAGGGCGAATCCCGCACTGTTCTGGAAAGTATATGCAGAAAAAGAGGATTTTTGCTTAAGGAAGGCGAAATTAATATGGAGAGGGGCTCTAAAACGCTGCTCGACGAATTCAAAGGAGGAAAGCTCGGGAGGATAACGCTCGAGACCCCCCCGTTATGATTGACGAAGCGAAAGAGGCGCAAAGGCTCATAGCTATGAGCCGGTATGAAAAACCTTACTGGGACAAGGGGCTGCTCGTTGCGGGCGTGGACGAAGCCGGACGCGGGCCGCTCGCGGGGCCGTGCGTCGCCGCGGCGGTCGTAATGCCCCCGGGGCTGCTCATACCCGGAGTAAACGATTCAAAGAAGCTCTCCGAGAAGAAGCGGGGAGAGCTTTATACTCTCATCACCGCGCAGGCTATCTGCTTCGCGGTGGGCGTTTCCGACAGCGGCACAATAGACAGGATAAACATACTGAACGCTGCTAAAAAGGCGTTTGCCGAGGCAATAAATTCGCTGCGCGTTACGCCGGGCTACGTGTTCTGCGACAGGATAGGCGGCATAAACGTGGACTTGCCGTACGAGGAGATAACGGGCGGAGACCGGCTGTGCTACAGTATAGCCGCGGCTTCGATAATAGCGAAGGAAACGAGGGACGCCGTAATGCGCGACTACGCCGTGCTTTACCCGCAGTACGGGTTTGACAGGCACAAGGGTTACGCCACGAAAGAGCACTTTGACTGCATCGTAAGGTACGGCGCGTGCGAGATACACAGAGCTTCGTTTCTGAGGAAACTGTATGAACAACAGGGCTAAAGGCAACGCGGGGGAGGCGCAGGCCGCCGCGTATATCGAACGGCAGGGGCACACGCTGCTTGCGCGCAACTACTACATGCGCGGCGGCGAGGTCGACATCATATTCGACGATAACGGCAGCACCGTGTTCTGCGAGGTTAAGACGAGAAGCCAGAGCCGTTACGGCACGCCCGCCGAGGCGGTCGGCAGGCGCAAGATACAGCGCATATGCAAAGCGGCCCTTGACTACGCGTCAGTCAATAAAAACGTTGATGAAAAATACAGATTTGATATAATAGAGGTCGATAACGGCAGAATAAACCATATCAGGAACGCATTTGAGTTTATTGAGCCCTAGATTTAGCGGAGCTGGTTTTAGATGATTCGCAGGTTTGTATGTCTGCTGGTAGCAGCGTTGATAATATTGACATTCGGCGGTACTGCCCTGGCCGATAACAGGCCTTCGCTGGCGACCCCTGCCCAGACGTCCGCCGCCACGGCGCTTACGGTAATAGTCACAGGGCTGTTTATCGCCGTGTGCGTTATGCTCGCTATGCGCAGGCCGGAAACCGGAAGGGAGAACTTCTGGCCGCTGCTGCTCATTGCCGCGGTTGCCGCCGTAACGCTGCGCGTGTTCATAGCCGCGGTCTACCCCGGTTACGCGATAGATATGGGCTGCTTCCGGGCGTGGTCGCTCGCGGTATATGAGCACGGCCCTTCCGGATTTTACGCGTCTCTTAACTTCGCGGACTATCCGCCGGGATACATGTACGTACTCTGGGTGACGGGATTCCTTCGCAGCATATTCGGCATAAGCGATTCTTCCGCCGCGTTTACGGTGCTGCTTAAGCTGCCCTCCATAATATCGGAAGTCATAGCGGCGGTGTTCTTGTACAGAATAGCCTCCCATGAGGCGGGAAAAAAGTTCGCGCTGCTTTGCTCGCTGCTGCTGCTCTTTAACCCTGCCATGTTCTTCAACAGCTCCGTATGGGGCCAGATGGACGCCGTATTCACGCTGTTCGTCGTTTTAACGCTTTATCATCTTAAAAAGGAACGGTATTTAGCGGGAGCGTTCTTCTTTGCGGTATCGCTGCTGCTAAAGCCGCAGGCTTTATTGTTTTTACCCGTCGTGGGGCTTGCGTATTTTTACGCGCTTTTTAAAAAGGGCGGGCTCGGCAAGGCCGTCGCGGGCATATTCGGAGGCCTTGCTATAATCGCCGCCGTCATATTTTTAGGCTCGCTGCCCTTTCAGGGAAATCAACCGACGTTCTGGATAATAGACAGGTATGCAAGCACTGTCGGCTCTTATCCGTACGCGACGCTGAACGCTTTCAACCTGTTCGCGCTCTCGGGCGGCAACTGGGCCGAAATCACCAAAACGTTTCTGATTTTTGATTACAAGACATGGGGCATGATATTCTTGGTCGTTATATGCGCGGCTATTGTGTTTCTGCAGTGGAGGACGAGAGACACAAGGCCGTACTTCGACTTGTCCGCGTTCCTTATAATATCTGTGTTCATGCTCATGCATATGGTGCACGAACGCTATATAGTCCCCGCGTGCGTGCTGCTCGTGTTTGCGTACGTGTATTCGCGCGACACTACGACGCTGGTATTCGCGGGCGCGTACTCAATATCGGCGCTGCTTAATCAGCTTGTCACGCTGTATGCCGATACTACTTCCGCTCCCGAAGCGCCGCTGCTCATTTTCTCGGCGGTGAATCTGGCGCTTTACCTCGTGTACGCGGTTGTTACCATAAGAAAGCTCTCGAGCGGGAAGGTGCTCATAAAAAGCCCCGCACTGCTCGGATAACGATACCCCAAACGAGCCAATGCTTTTTTGGGGCGTAAAGAAAGTTGACAGTGAAAGATGCAAGAGAAGAATTGGCAGAAGAACGCAAAAAGGCGGCTGTTTTTTGTCGAAGAGAGGGCGAAGATGTCCTTGCGCGACTGGCTCATATTGCTCGCGGTAACGCTCGTATACGCGGCCGTCGCGTTTACCAACCTAGGTTCGCTTGACATACCCGAAACTTACTTCGCTATGGAAAATCAGGACGAAGAGGTTACGGTCGAGTTTGAAAAGCCCGAAGACATAAGCTATATAAAATATTTCGCGTCCTTAGGGCAAAGCACGTTTTCATTCTCTTATTCGGAAGACGGCACAGTGTACGCTCCCGTGCTTATGGAGAAGGAAACGGACGAAAAAGACGAAAACGGCCAGGCAATAAAGACGATAGCCCCTATGTCGGTAGAGCACGACGCCATAGGCATATACGAGTGGCAGTTCAAAAGGCCGCAGCCTTTTACCGCGAAATCCGTTAAGATAAAAGTTGAGAAGACAGGGCTTAGAATGCTCGAAATGGGCTTCTGCGGAGAGGACGGCCTTCCGGTTGCGATAGCTTCCATATCCGAGACTTACCCGGGCAGCGCCAATCCCGCCCCATATATGTTCGACGAGCAAAACCATGTGCCAAAGCAGACCTATTACATGACCGAGATGTACTTCGACGAGGTATATCACGCCAGGACGGCGTTTGAGGCGATAAACCACGTTCCGCCCTACGAGATAACGCATCCTCCGCTCGGCAAGACTATACTCAGCATAGGCATACAGATTTTCGGCATGAACCCGTTCGGGTGGAGATTTATGGGCACGCTCGTTGGAGTGGCGCTGCTGCCGCTTATGTACATATTCGCAAAGCGGCTCTTTAAGCGCCCGCTGTTCGCGTTTATACCGACCTTTTTGCTCGCCGTTGATTTCATGCATTTCTCGCAGACGAGGATAGCTACCATAGACAGCTACAGCCTGTTCTTCGTAATGCTTATGTACTACTTCATGTACCGCTACACCGAAATGAACTACAACCGCGAACCGCTTTACCGGACGCTGCTGCCGCTGGCGCTGTGCGGAGTTTCGTTCGGCCTCGGCGCGGCTACCAAATGGCTGTGCATATACGCGGGGCTCGGGCTGGCTCTATTATTCTTCATACAGATAGCAAAGCGCAGCCGCGAGTATTCATATGTTACGCTGGCGCTGTCCGACCCGGTACAGGCCGAAACCATGGAGCCTTCCAAGCGCGCGTACTTTGAGGACATAAGCGAAAGCTTCAGGAAGCGCACGCTCATAACCCTTTTATGGTGCGTCGCTTTTTTCATAATCGTGCCGGCAGTCATATATCTGATGGCGTACGCGCCTTATATGGCGCAGGCAACCGACACTTTTGGGTACGCCGTACGCGGGTTCTTCTTCGTGTTTGCCGCGGCGTTGATATCCGTGCTGTTCGCGCTGAAGATAAAGGACATGCGCGCCGCGCAGAATGCCGCTCCGGCGCGGCCGGACGAGCCTGCCGCAAAGCCCGCGAACAATAAAAAGGTGCTGATGGCCGTGGTTGCGTGCGTGCTGGTGATAGCCGCGGTGTGCGCGTTTATATGGTACGAGTCGTTTGTGCTGTATACTGACGACAGGCCGTACGATTTTAAAGCTATACTCGGCAATCAGGAGTATATGTTCAATTATCACTCTGACCTTAAGACGGATAAGCCGCATCCGTTTTCCTCGCAGTGGTATTTATGGCCGCTTAATATACGGCCTGTGTTCTTCTTCCAGGGCGAGGGCTACTCTGACGAATACATGTCATCGATGTCCACAATGGGCAACCCGGCGGTATGGTGGGGGGCGCTGGGCGCCGTAATAGCGCTCGTCGTAATACGCCTGCGCAAGGGAAAGCTCGGCAAGCGCACGTTCTTCTTAGGGGTAGCCGCCGCGTCGGAGTTCGTGCCGTGGATGCTGATATCGAGGGAGACGTTCATATACCACTATTTCGAGACGATAGCGTTCCTGATACTGCTTATGGGAGTGCTCGCGAAATACCTTATAGAGCGCACGAAATACGGCAGGAGGGCGGTATTCATATATATGGGCGTCTGTTTGCTGCTGTTTGTGCTGTTCTACCCGGTGACTACGGGCGTCGTTATACCGCGCAGCTACGCAGACGTCATACGCTGGCTGCCGTCGTGGCCGTTCTATTAAGAGGAGAAAATGCGCCTTTACCAGAAATATAAAAAGAGCATATTCCACTTTATAAAGTTTATGGCCGTGGGCGTCGTCAATTTCCTTGTGGACTTAGGCGTGCTCACGCTGCTGCACAGCGTTATAGGGATTCCCGTCGTACCGTCGAATATCGTTTCGTATTCGTGCGGCGTTGTTAACAGCTATATATTAAACAGATACTGGACGTTCAAGATAAAGCTTAAATTCTTTGCCGTATATACGCTTAAGAGCGGGGCAAGTATACATTTTTTGTCCGCGGCGTTTTTAAAATTCATATTTGTGAACCTCATATCATTGGGCGTAAACACGCTCGCCATGTATATACTCGTGGATCTTTATTCGCTCAATCCTACGCTTTCCAAGGTCGCCGCGACGGCGTTCTCGTTCGTCGTCAACTTCGCGGGAAGCAAGCTGCTGGTGTTCAGGGAAAGCGATGATAATACAACGGCCGTAAAATAAACGGGCATAGCGTCAGCGGATGAAGGAGCCGGCAGGCTTTTTTTTATTGAAGCGCTGCGCTGTATGCAGTGTTATATCCGATAACAACAGGCCGGTCGGAATCTCCGGTATTGATTATTATTGGAAATAATCTTATTATTAGGTATGTACCGCAAAGCAGCATTGTTATCGACATATGAAAGGCGTATATGAAACTTTTAATGTGGGGTTGTGGGGTTGCTTTCTAAGATAACGAGCTTTGGACTATCTGGCCTTGTTGGCTTTCCGGTGTTCGTCGAGGCGGACATATCGTTTGGCATGCCCGGCTATGAGATGGTGGGGCTGCCCGGCGAGGCGGTGCGCGAGTCGAAAGAGCGCGTGCGCGCGGCCATAAAAAACTCGCGCTTTGATTATCCGCAGACGAGGATAACCGTAAACCTTGCGCCGGCGGACACGAAAAAGCAGGGGCCTATATACGACCTTGCTATCGCTCTGGGGCTGCTCGGCGCCAGCGGACAGATAAACGCGCCCGACGAAAAAACCGTATTCTTGGGCGAGCTGTCGTTGGACGGAGCGTTGCGCGGCATAGCGGGCGCGCTGCCCATGGCGATATCCGCGCGCGAGGCGGGGTATAAAAACCTGTTTATTTCCGAGGAAAACGCCGAAGAGGCGAGCTATATAGAAGGTCTTTGCGTCTACCCGGTGCGCGATTTAACGCAGATAGCGTCGCACCTTTCAGGCGGAGAAAGCATTAAGCCTCTTGAAACGCGCAACTACACCCCCGACGAGGGAGACGTGTGCAAAAACGATATGTCGTTCGTGCGCGGCCAGCAGCACGCCAAGCGCGCGCTGGAGATAGCGGCCGCGGGCGGCCACAACATACTCTTTATAGGCCCCCCGGGCTCCGGCAAGACAATGCTCGCGCGGGCCGTACCCGGCATAATGCCCTCGCTTACGTTTGAAGAGGCGCTGGAGATATCGAAGATACAGTCCGTATGCGGCTTAAGCGAGGGAAAACTCGCGTCTGTTCGGCCGTTCCGCAGCCCGCACCATACGCTTTCCACCGCGGCGCTCACGGGCGGCGGACACAACGTCATGCCGGGCGAGGTGAGCCTCGCGCACGGAGGCGTGCTGTTCCTTGACGAGCTTGCGGAGTTTAAACGTGAGGCGCTTGAGGCGCTGCGCCAGCCGCTTGAGGATAAAACGATAAGCATCGCAAGGGCAAACGCTAAGGTGACTTACCCCGCGGGCGTAATGCTGATAGCGTCCATGAATCCCTGCCCGTGCGGAAATTTTGGAAGCGCCGACAAGCCGTGCCGCTGCACTCCAAGGGAGATAAAGCAGTACCTCTCGCGCATATCCGGGCCGCTGCTCGACAGGATAGACATGCATATAGGCATGGAGGAGATATCGTACGCCGAGCTCACGGGCGAGCGCACGGGGGAAACGTCCAGGGACATACGGGCAAGGGTGAACGCCGCAAGGGGCATACAGCAGCGGCGCTACGCCTGCGAGGGCATATACAGCAACGCCGAGCTCACGGGCGAGATGACAGACAGGCACTGTGCGCTGTCAAAGGAATGCAAAGACCTCATGGAGACGGCTTACAACAGGTTTAGCTTAAGCGCCCGGGCTGTAAGCAGGGTGCTCAAGGTGTCGCGCACTATAGCTGACTTAGCGGGAGAAAAGCAGATACGCAAGGAGCATCTTGCCGAGGCCATACAATACAGGACGGACGTAAAGTATTGGGGATGAAGGAGAATATGATGGACATAAAAGCATTCTACAAGATGACATACGGTCTTTATATAGTATCGACGTCGTTTGAGGGAAAGGACAGCGGCTGCGTGGTGAATACGCTTGCACAGGTCACGTCCGAGCCGCCCAAAGTATCGGTGGTTATTAACAAGAACAATTTCACGGAGCAGGAGATTGAGAAGTCTCTGCGCTTCGCGGCCGTGGCGCTGACAGAGGACGCGGATATAAAGCTCATAGGAGCGTTCGGGTTTAAAAGCAGCAGGGATACGGATAAATTCTCCGGGTTTAAGTCTGCGCGCGATTCCCGCGGCATGCCGTATATCGCCCAGAACGCCGCCGCTCGCTTCAGCTGCAGGGTAGTCGACAAGCTCGATCTTGGCAGCCACGTGATGCTGATAGCGGAGGTGGAGGACGCCGAGGCCTTATGCGAGCAGGAGCCGCTTACTTACGCTTATTATCAAAACGTAAAGAAGGGGACTACTCCCAGGAACGCGCCCTCGTACCAGCGGCCGTCCTCTTAAGGACGATGAAACGGTAAAAATGACGGACGCAATGAGTGAAAGGGGCTGGGATTATCTCTGCCCTAATATGAGGCGGCAGCGCGCGGAGAAGGTAGCCCGGTACGCGGGCGAGTACTTCGAGCCGGCGCTTGAGCGCTTCCCCGAGCTTTTCGGGAAAGTATACCTCTCGCTGCGCAAATACGGATGGCTCGCCGAGTTTGACCCTGTGCTTTATATCGTCATACGCGAGAGCTCTTTGGATACGTACTCGTCATCGCGTATACGCGCAACTACGGCGCACGAGCTTGCGCACCTCGTACAGTTCAAAAACGGAATAGGCCTATCTAGGTATGATACGGCGAATGTCGAGAGGCAGGCTACGTTCCTGGCGCTGGGCCGCGGTTTTGCGTATGATCTTCTGCGGTCGTTCCCCGAATCGTGCGACAAAGAACATTGCGGCCGCGACTATAAAATCTGCTACTATGGCTGCGGGCTGCTGTTTGAAGGCTGCTGCTGTGACTGTACGGATGCAGAGCTGCGCTTCAAAGCCGATAAACTGACAAAGCTTGCTCAAAACTACGGCTTGAGCGATCGCCCCGATTATTTCGCGCTCGTCACCGGAGCGCTGAAGGTGTAGAATATATTCTGCAATCATGTGTTTAAGACTTATACAAATTGCTGGATTGGTGACGCTAAAAAGGAAGAAACGCATAGAGTGCGAAAAGAGAAGGCAAAAGAAATGCTGGAACAAGGCAAAAAGAGCCCGAAGGCAAAACAACGATGACGGAACATACGAATAAGAACAATACTGTCGGCTGCGTCGTCGTAGGCGCGGTGAATACAGACATCTGCGCTAAACCGCACAAAGCGCTTATAGCGCGCGACTCCAATCCGGGCAGCGTTTACACGACCATAGGAGGCGTGGGGCGCAACATAGCCCACAACCTGACGCTGCTTGGCATAAGAGTGAAGCTGATAACAGTGCTGGGCGGCGACGAACAGGCGCTGCGTATAAGGCAAAGCTGTTCCCGGCTCGGAATAGACATATCCGATTCGCTTACAGTGGACGCCGCGTCGTCTTGCTATGTGCTGATAACGGACGAAAACGGCGTGATGCAGCTTGCGGTGAACGATATGGACATATACGAGCACATGACGCCGGAGTTTCTTGAAACGAAGCTTGACGTCATAAACAGCGCGCGTATATGCGTCGCCGACACGAACATACCAAAAGCTTCGCTAGAATATCTTGCGCAGCACTGCAGAGTACCGCTGCTTACAGACCCGGTGTCCGTGCCTAAATCCGCCAAGCTGAAAAGCATATTAGGCAAACTGCATACGATAAAGCCGAACACGGCGGAGGCGGAAGCGCTGTCGGGGGTGCGGATAACGGACGAAGCTTCGCTTGCGCAAACGGCTAAGACGCTGCTCGAAACAGGGCTTGGGCGCGTGTTCATAACGCGGGGCAGCCGCGGAGTGTATTACGCCGACAGGCAACGCTCGGGGGCTCTGCCCTGCACGCCGGGCAATATGGTCGATTCGTCGGGCGCGGGCGACAGTTTCATGGCGGCAGTGTGCTGGGCATGTATTTGCGGCGCTTCGCTGGAAGATTCGGCCAGGCTGGGGCTGGCCGCCTCGTCCATTTGTCTCGAAAGCGGCGGGGCAGTAAGCGAATATTTAAGCGTAAAAGCGCTTCTGTCAAGAAGCGGAGTAACTATACAACAATTACAGGGAGAATCCAATGACAGAAAATAAATACATCGATATATCGCCCGGCGTGCGCGCCGCGCTGGAAAAAGGGGAGCCCGTCGTGGCGCTTGAATCGACTATAATTTCTCACGGCATGCCGTATCCCGAAAACGTACAGACGGCGCTTAAAGTGGAGGCTGCTGTGCGCGAGAACGGCGCCTGCCCCGCGACGCTCGCTATAATAAAGGGAAGAATTAAGGTGGGGCTCAGCCCGGACGAGATAGATTACATAGGCAGAAAAGGGCTTTCAGTCACGAAGGCGAGCCGCAGGGACATAGCCGAAATAATAGCCAAAAGAGGCGACGGCGCTACGACGGTGGCAGCGACGATGATAATAGCCGCAATGGCGGGCATAAGCGTATTCGCAACGGGCGGCATAGGCGGAGTGCACCGCGGCGCTCAGACGACTATGGATATATCGGCCGACTTAGAGGAACTCGCAAAAACGCCCGTACTCGTCGTGTGTTCCGGCGCGAAATCCATACTCGACTTGGGGCTCACGCTTGAATATCTCGAAAC
This sequence comes from Bacillota bacterium, assembly GCA_023410595.1. Taxonomy (GTDB): domain Bacteria; phylum Bacillota; class Clostridia; order Christensenellales; family SZUA-584; genus DTFZ01. Next base: position 23,461 of record JAEYPO010000001.1, read on the forward strand.
CAAGGGCGTGCCCGTCGTGGGCTACAAGACAAGCGAGCTGCCCGCTTTCTATACGCGCAGCAGCGGGTTTGAAGTGGACTGTCGCATGGACACTGCAAAGGAGATAGCGGACGCGTGGAACGTAAAGCTTGAACTCGGCATGGGCGGTGGCATGCTCGTAGCAAACCCCATACCCGAGGAATACTCTATGGATTACGACTACATAACGAAAGCGGTCGAAGACGCCGTGGCGTGCGCAAAGCGGCAGGGCGTTAAGGGGAAGGCCGTAACGCCGTTTTTGCTCGGCGAGATAAAGGACATAACGGGAGGCAGCAGCCTTGCCGCGAACATAGAGCTCGTGCTCAATAACGCGCGGCTGGCGGCGCGCATAGCGTGCGAGATGGCTGAAGCGTAAACAAGTATTGATAAGCAGAGGGTTAAAGCATAGCCCTCTGTTTTTTTTACGCTGTTTGCATCTGCTTGCAGATAACTATTAGCTTATACGGCGTCGTCTGCGCGGGTATACTCCTTGTCGCCGCGCCGTATATAACGATAAGGTCCCGGTTTTCGATGCTGCCGGTAAACAGCTGGTCGTTCTCCAGCACGATCTGTGTAGACGGCGAAACATTCAGTTTCAGCGCGCCGTCGCTGCTAATTAGCTGTGAATCAAAGCGGTCGACCGCTACGCTGCGGGTCGGCGAGGCTTTTGCCATAACGACAGCCCGGTATTGCGGCGGGTATATCAGTATCACCGGCAGCGTCGCGTCGTAAAAGCCGGTAACGCTGTCCCCGACGTTAAGCGTTTCCCGGCCGACGACGTACGTGGCCGGGGTTACCACAAAGTTAACGATATTGCCGTTGTTATCCATAAGCGTCATCAGCTTGTTGCATCCCGCCTCTTGTTCGTTATACGTCCAAAAATCTTCGATGCCTGTTACCGTGCCGGAAAAATGCCCGTAATATTCCATATAAGCGCTCCTTTGCCTGCTTTCTTTTATTAAGGTATGCCTGAGCCGGAGATTCTGTTATTCGTATGAGCAGTATACTGCGTTACATTATTATGCTAGTATTGACGTAATATGTATTGATGATGTTATAATAGACGCGTTCAATACTGACGGCAGCAATAAGCGAAACACGCTTCATTTAAACGTGATTATTTACGATGAAGTATACAGTGCAGCAAAAGGACACGGCATGGTTAATATATAACCTGTAAGTACGTTGCGGGAGGTAGCGGTTGGCGTACACCGAGCAGGAAAAATACTGGATATGGATGGCGTCCATGCCCGAGATAGGCCCGAAGGCGTTCTATTATATATTGAAGGAATTCGGGGACGCGGGCGCGTTTTTTGATGCGGTAAAAACGGGCGGGCCGCTTGAGAGCATATCCGCCGACGCCGCGAGAGCCGCCAAGAGCTCCTGCTCGGAGCAGCGCGTCGCCGAGATAATATCGGAGCTCAGCGCAAAAAATATCGCGGCCGTTACGAGACTGTCGGGCGAATACCCCGAAAGGCTTGCGGGAATATCGTTTCCGCCGCCCGTGCTGTTCGTCAAAGGAACTTTAAGCGGCGCATTCGATATAGATATGCCCCTTGACGCTATAAGCATAGTGGGCACGAGGCGATGCACGAGGAAAGGCTTTGAGCTTGCGCGCCAGATAGCGAAAGATCTGTCGGAAGCGGGCGTGGCCGTGGTTTCGGGCATGGCGCGCGGCATAGACACAGCGGCGCATTCGGGCGCTCTCGAAGCCGGCGGAAAAACTATAGCCGTGCTCGGCTGCGGAGTTGATGTAATCTATCCGCCCGAAAGTGACGATATATATTATAAAACAGCGGAAAACGGAGCGGTAGTCTCTGAGCTGCCGCCGGGAACGCAGCCGCTTGCTGCGAATTTTCCCGTGAGGAACAGGATAATCGCGGGGCTATCCAAAGGAACGCTCGTTGTCGAGTCAGAAACAGAGGGCGGCACGGCGATAACTGCCTCGATGGCGGTTGCAATGGGGCGCGACGTGTTCGCGGTGCCCGGCCCGCCTTATCTTAATACGGCGTCGCTTTCCAATATGCTGATAAAGCAGGGCGCCTGCCTCGCGGGCGGCGCGGACGACATACTTAAATTTTACGGGCTCGGCGGGAAAAAAGCGGGTGCGGCTGTCGAGGACGCAAAACATATACAGCTTGATTTTTTACAGCGTCAAATATATAATTTGCTTTTGCAAGGCGATACAAGTGTTGAAAGCATCGCTCTGAGCATAAAATATCCTCAAAGCGAGATAAATTCGGCTCTTACGCTAATGGAGCTTGGCGGCCTCATAAAGCGGCTGCCCGGCGGTAAATACGGAATCTGACCCGAAAGCAGAAAATTTACGATATCAGGCGCGGCAAAAGGCCGGGAATTGAAAGGCAAACAAAAAAGCTACGGGGCCCCCGCAAGAAGCTTTAAGCTCATGGGGTGTAAAGAATACTATTTTGGAGAGAAAAATGGCATCTGCACAAAAATCCACAGCAAAGAAGACCGCGTCTAAACAGGCGGCAGCAAGAAAAACAACCTCGGGGAAAGCCGCCGCGAAAAAGACCGCGTCTAAAAAGGCCGCTCCGGCGGGCAAGAGGTACGATCTCGTTATAGTGGAGTCGCCGGCAAAGGCAAAGACCATAAGCAAATTCCTTGGCTCGGGCTACAAGGTTCAGGCGAGCGGCGGGCATGTAAGAGATCTGCCCAAGAGCACGCTGGGTGTGGACATTGAGCACGACTTCGAGCCTAAGTATATACAGATAAGAGGAAAAAAGGACGTCGTTTCAGGCCTTAAAGCGGGCGCCGCGGGCGCTAAAAAGATATACCTCGCTACCGACCCCGACCGCGAGGGCGAGGCGATATCCTGGCACATAGCTAATCTGCTGGGCGAAGACGCCAACATCAGCCGCATAGAGTTCAACGAAATAACGCAGCATGCCGTGACGAACGCAATACACAACCCGAGAAACATCAACCTCGATTTAGTGGACGCGCAGCAGGCGCGGCGCGTGCTCGACCGACTCGTGGGATACAAGCTTTCGCCGCTGCTGTGGCGCAAGGTGAAAAAAGGCCTGTCGGCGGGGCGGGTACAGTCGGTGGCAGTACGCATTATATGTGACCGCGAGGAAGAGATAAACGCGTTTAAGCCGGAGGAGTTCTGGACGATAACCGCGCTGCTCAATGATGCGGCGCAGACGCAGCAGTTCGAGGCTAAATTTGCCGAACGCAACGGCCGCAAGAAGCTTGAAAACAAACAGCAGACGGACGAGATACTCGAAGCGATAAAAGGCAGGGACTTTGTAGTCGCGGGCGTGAAGAAGGGCGAGAAGAAAAAGAGCGCTCCGCCCCCCTTTACTACGAGCTATCTGCAGCAGGCCGCCGCAGGCGCGCTGGGTTTTACAGCGAAGCGCACGATGCTTGTGGCGCAGCAGCTTTACGAAGGCGTCGAGCTGCCGGGCGAAGGCTCGGTAGGGCTCGTAACGTATATAAGGACGGATTCTACGAGGGTGTCCGACGAGGCTCTCACAGCCGTCCGTGAACACATAGCAAAAACGTATGGCAAAGAGTATCTTCCCGATACGCCCAACTACTTTAAAAAATCCAAGAAAGCGCAGGACGCGCACGAGGCTATACGCCCGTCGCATATGGACTACGCGCCCGACGCGCTGAAAGACACGCTGTCAAGGGACCAGTACAGATTATATAAGCTCATATACAGCCGGTTTGTAGCGAGCCAGATGAAGCCTTCGGAATACGAGACGATGGCGGTGACATTAAACGCCGGGGACTGCCTGTTCAAGGCGACGGGCTCGAGGCTTACGTTCAAGGGATATACCGCGGCGTACTCAGGCGACGAGGAGCAAAAGGACAGCATACTGCCCGCGCTGCGCGAAGGCGAGGTCTGCCCGGTGCTCGGCATAACGCCCAAGCAGAACTTCACGCAGCCGCCGAGCCGCTACACCGAGGCAACGCTCGTAAAGGCGCTCGAGGAAAAGGGCATAGGCCGCCCGAGCACATACGCGCCCATAATATCTACGATACAGGAGCGCAGGTATATCGCTAAAGAGGGCAAGGCGCTAAAGCCCACCGAGCTGGGCGTGATAGTAAACGACCTGATGAAGAAGAACTTCTCGGACATCGTGGACATAGAATTCACGGCGGAGCTCGAGAACGAACTCGACGACATAGAGAACGGCGGAAAGCAGTGGAAAAAGCTGCTGCGCGATTTTTATACGCCGTTTGAAAAAACGCTGGAAGCGGCGGATAAGACGGTGGAGCGCGTGGAGCTTCCCGTAAAGGAATCCGACGTGGTATGCGAGAAGTGCGGCAGGACGATGGTATATAAGGACGGCAGGTTCGGGCAGTTCCTCGCGTGCCCCGGATACCCCGAGTGCCGCAACACCAAGCCTATAGTTAAGTATATAGACACGCCCTGCCCGAAGTGCGGCAAGCGCATAGTGGAGAAGAAGTCCGCGAAGACGCGCAAGACGTTCTACGGCTGTGAAGGCTACCCCGAGTGCGATTTTGTGTCGTGGGACATGCCGATACCCGATAAATGCGACGCTTGCGGCAGTATGATGGTGCTGCGCCGCATGTCGAACGGCAAGAGCTACAAAAAGTGCTCCAATCCGGAGTGCTCAAAAAACCAGCGAAAGAAAGCGGATGAAGAAGAATAGCGTCATGGTAATAGGCGCGGGGCTTGCGGGCTGCGAGGCGGCCTGGCAGCTGGCGCGCTTAGGCGTTAATGTAAAGCTTGTCGAGCAAAAGCCGCTGGCGTTTTCTCCCGCCCACAGCCGGGAAAGCTTCGCGGAGCTCGTGTGCTCGAATTCTCTGCGGGCGGAGGGGCTTGCGAACGCCGTGGGCCTATTGAAGCAGGAGATGAGAGAGCTTGGCTCGCTCATCATGCAAGCGGCAGACGAGACGAAGGTTCCCGCGGGCGGCGCGCTCGCGGTGGACAGGAAAGCGTTTTCGGAGTATATCACAAACGCCGTGCGTACGAACGGACATATAGAAGTAGTTACCAGGCAGGCGGAGGAAATACCCGAAGAGGGCGTAGTGATTGTGGCGGCGGGGCCGCTCGTTTCGGGGCCGCTCGCGGACGACATAGCCGCGAAGACCAACGGAATGCTCTCTTTCTACGACGCTGCCGCGCCCATAGTGACCGCGGAGTCGGTGGATATGGGCAAGGCGTTCTGGGCATCAAGGTACGGCGAAGGCAGCGATTATCTGAACTGCCCGATGAACGAAGAGCAGTATCGCGCGTTTTGGGAGGCGCTTGTAAACGCCGAGACCGCGCATGTGCACGGTTTTGAAGACGATAAGGTGTTTGAGGGCTGCATGCCCATAGAGACGATGGCAAAGCGCGGCTATAAAACGCTTTGCTTTGGGCCGCTGAAGCCCGTTGGGATTACGTGCCCCGACGGCAGCAAGCCTTATGCGGTGGTGCAGCTTAGGCGTGAGGATGCCGAGTGCCGCCTTTACAACCTCGTCGGCTTCCAGACGCACCTAAAGTTCGGTGAGCAGAAAAAAGTGTTTTCGATGATACCCGGGCTTGAAAACGCGGAGTTTGCGCGCTACGGCGTGATGCACAGGAACACGTACATAAAGAGCCCAGGGGTTTTAAGCGAATACTACGAGATGAAGGTACGCCCGGGGCTTTTCTTTGCGGGGCAGATAACGGGCGTGGAAGGATACGTGGAGAGCGCCGCGTCGGGGCTGCTAGCAGGGCTGTTCGCGGCGTGCGACACGGCAGGAAAGCCCAGGCCATATTTCAGCAGAGATACGGCGTGCGGGGCGCTTGCGGCCTACGTTTCGGGCTATTGCGGAGCAGACTTTCAGCCTATGAATATTACTTTTGGCATAATGAACAGGCTGGAAACGAAAGCGCGCAAGCGGGACAGAAAGATAGCCGTATCCGAAAGGGCGCTCGAAGAGATAAAACGGATACGGGACGGAATAATATAATAAAGCTAATAATGTCATTCCGTCAGCTCCGCTTGAAGGAGCGTAGCGACTGAAGAATCCCATGGGTTCCAACAAAAAGGCATGTGTATTGTAAATGAAAACAAACGGGTCCCACTACTATATCGGTATTAGGGATTATCTTGGAGGGAACAAACATGATGGAAGGCACTACGATAGTAGCGGTGAGGCGTGACGGCAAGTGCGCCGTCGCGGGCGACGGGCAGGTCACGTTCGGCCAGAACACTATTATGAAGCACAACGCAAAGAAGGTGCGTCGGCTTTTTGACGATAAAGTCGTCGTGGGGTTCGCGGGGTCTGTTGCCGACGCGTTCACGCTTTCTGAGCGCTTCGAAGCCAAGCTCGAACAGTACAGCGGCAGCCTGCAGCGCGCGGCGGTAGAGCTTGCGCAGGAATGGCGCGGCGACAAGGTGCTGCGCAAGCTCGAAGCAATGCTTATCGCGGCGGACAAGGACGAACTGCTCATCATATCGGGAAGCGGCGAGGTAATAACGCCCGACGACGACATAGCGGCCATAGGCTCGGGCGGAAGCTACGCTCTCGCGGCGGCTAAGGCACTGAAGGAGAATACGGATTTATCCGCGCTGGAGATAGTCAAAAAAGCGATGGCAATAGCGGGCAACATATGCGTGTTTACAAACAACGTCATAACCGTGGAGGAGGTATAGCATGTCCTATCTGACGCCAAAAGAGATAGTCAGCGAGCTTGACAAGTATATAATCGGGCAGGACAAAGCGAAACGCGCCGTGGCTGTGGCTCTGCGCAACCGCTACCGCCGAAACAAGGTAGAGCAGGAGATGCGGGATGAGATAACTCCCAAGAACATAATCATGGTCGGGCCCACAGGCGTAGGCAAGACGGAAATAGCAAGGCGTCTCGCCAAGCTGATGAACGCGCCGTTCATAAAAGTCGAGGCCACGAAGTTCACCGAAGTGGGATACGTCGGGCGCGATGTGGACTCCATGGTGAGAGATCTCGTCGAGGCGTCGATACGCATGGTCAAGCAGTCGAGGCACGAGACTGTGCGCTCTAAGGCTGAAAAGGCGGCGGAAGAAAGACTCGCGGACATACTCGCGCCGCTTGGCCGCAAGCCCGCTCCGTCTGCGAATCCTTTCCAGGCACTTTTAGGGCAGGGGCAGAGTGTGCCTCCCGAGACGCAGGAGGAGCGCCAGAAACGCATGACAAAGAGGGAGGAGACTTTGGCGCTGCTGCGTGCGGGACGGCTCGAGGAGGCTATGATAGAGGTCGAGGTGCAGGACAACTCGTCCATAGGCATAGAAATAGCGGGACTCGGCAGCGATATCAACATACAGGATATGTTGGGCGGCATACTGCCCAAGAAGACGAAGCGGCGCAGGGTGACGGTATCCGAAGCGCGCAAGATATTCACGCAGGAGGAAGCCGACAAACTCATCGACATGGACGAGGTGATAAGCACGGCCATAGAGCGCGCCGAGCAGGACGGAATAATATTCCTGGACGAGATAGATAAGATAGCGGGCAAGAACATGGGGCAGGGGCCCGACGTATCGCGAGAGGGCGTCCAGCGGGATATACTGCCCATAGTAGAAGGCTCCACCGTCGTAACGAAGTATGGGCCGGTAAAGACGGACTACATGCTGTTCATCGCGGCGGGCGCGTTCCACGTATCGAAGATATCCGACCTAATACCCGAGCTGCAGGGCAGGTTCCCCATAAAGGTGGAGCTTAAGAGCCTGTCGGCGGAGGACATGAGGCGTATACTCACCCAGCCCAAGAACGCTATTATCAAACAGTATCAGGCGCTGCTTGAAGCGGACAACATACGCCTCGTGTTCAAGGAAGACGCTATAGAGGCGATAGCAAAGTACGCCGTAATGGTAAATGAAACGTCGGAAAACATAGGCGCGCGCAGGCTGCATACCGTCGTTGAATCGCTGCTGGAGGACATATCCTTCAACGCGGGCGGCGACCACCCGGCTATAGACGTAGAGATAGACGCGGCGTATGTTAAGGAACACCTGAAAGAGCAGATAAAGGACAACGATCTGCAAAAGTACATACTGTAAGGGTACAAGCGGTGGGTATCCGCCGCTTTTTTATATGGGATACCCGTCAAGCCGTAAGACTTGACGGGTATAAATCGCGAGGGAAACCGCGCTAAGCGTGTGGAATGGATAGACATCGTTTATACTCATATTGCTATTATTATAAGTATAGAAATATCAAATTTGTTTGTAGGGAACGACCCCTGTGTCGTTCCGCTATAGTACAATGTGGAGAATGTCTGCCGTGTGTCCTACGGGGTAATTTCGTTATATGTGCATTAGTATGTCCATCGTGATGTGTCAGCACGTGATGATTACGCCTGGACGAGGAAATTCAACTTAAGTATATATCCAAGGATTCTTCAGCCGCTAAACTCCTTCTGAATGACACTTGGTTACTTTGTCATCAATCTGGGCGCGCCGGGAGACGGCGCGCTTTTTCTTTTTCCATAAAAACGAAAAAGAAGCTATTGACAATTACGAATACATACTCTACAATTGTAGATGATAAGTTGAAGTACTTATATTATTGCTGGGAGAATAAATATGAACGAAGCGCTGTCAAAGCAGGAATGGGCGGTCATGGAGACGCTCTGGAAGAACTCTCCGCTGTTTCTTTCACAGCTCATGGAGGAAATGGCGGATAAAGTTGACTGGAACAGCTCGAGTTATCTGACGTACTTAAAGCGTATGACGGAAAAGGGATATATAAGCTTTAAGACCGTCAGCGGGAACCGCTGCTATTTTCCTGTTATCAGGCGTGAGGACTGCATCGAAAGCGAGAGGAACCATATACTTTCGAAACTGACGGACAACAGCGCCCGGCTGCTGCTCGTAAGCATGATAGAGAAATGCGGCCTTGCTGAAAATGACAGGGACGAACTTGCCGCGTTGATAACAAAGCTCTGCGAAGACGCGGAAAGGAAAGAGTAAAATGGCTGTATTCGAGACCCTGCTGGAAATCGCGATATATTCGGCTGTCATATTTACAGCAACCATGTTTGTAAAGGTATGCTTTAAAGAAAAATGTCCCCGGCTCTGCAATATGCCGTTTGGGGGATATTTTTGCTCAGGCTGATGATACCATTGAGCATCGAAAGCCCTGTGCACCTCATCACCGTTCCCGCCGAGACAACGGTATCAATCGAAGAACCCATGCCAAATACGGAAAACGACATATCCAATATTACTTCGCCTAATATAGAGGCACACTCAAATGGACAAAATACCCTTTATACTGGAAAGACCGGCTTACAGGCAGAGAACGCTATACAGGGCGGCTATGCGCTGCCGGCGGTAAAGCAGGCTGCCCCGCTTACGCTTCCCCAGATACTGCTTATCATATGGCTTTGCGGCATGGGGGCATGCCTTTGTTGTTATACGGCGTTTGCGTTGCATATCAAGAGAAAGCTTAAAAAAAGTCAGACGGCTCAGTCCAAGCGTATTCTTGCTCTGCTAGAACAGGTAAAGACCGAGCTTGGAATCAGGGCAAACCTTAAAACTGCATTTAATGCGGGATACGGTACGCCTGCGCTGCTGTTTCCAAAGACGGTGTCTTTACCCGTGGGTACGCTTTCCGCAATGGATGACGGCCAGATAAGGAACTGTCTCCGCCATGAGTGTATGCACTACAAGCGGGGCGACCAGATAGTGAACATGCTGTTATTGCTGCTGAGTGCGGTTTACTGGTTCAATCCGGTCGTATGGCTTGCATTCTTTCAGATACGCAGGGATATGGAGATCGCCTGCGACAGCGCCGTGGTCAGGCATATGGATACTCCTGCCTGCCGGGATTACGCTACATTGATACTTGGCATGTTCTCACAGGCAAAGCGCGGCCAGATCGCGCTCGGCATGGCGCAGTGCGGCACAAGAAAGGCAGCGGAACAGAGGATACGGGGAATTTTCATGAAAAACAGCAGCGGCAGAGGCATGAGGTTTATTGCAGCGGCGCTCGCTATAGTGCTTTTCGTATGCTGCTTCACTACTGCGTGCCAGCCCACGCCTGAAAAGCCGCCTGTTATAGGCAAGCAGGACGGATTAAGCGGCATAATACAATCGACGCCCACCGCGTCGGTCAGCGTTTCGCCGACAGGCACATCGGCCCCGTCGAACGATGCGCTGTATACGAAACTAGGGGCGCCGAAGCACTGGAATATTGAAACAACGGCACTCAATGGAAATCTCAATATTTCAGGGGATGTTGATATAGAATTACCCCAAGTATCACAGCTTCCGGCAGCGACAGCAACGCTCAGTGAGTTTACGCAGGAGGACTTGGACAAGGTCGCAAATGCTTTCGGCGTTGGAGACGCAGAGTGGACGGAGATTAATAATACTATGACAAAGGAGCAGATCAAGGAGTGTATAATTAGTGATCAGGCTCGTCGTGCGGAGTATGAAGCCGAAGGGGACGCCGAGATGGTTGAAAAAATGGACGAAGATTTAAAAGACTATGAACAAATGTATATTGACGCGCCATATGAGAACGAGTTGAAAAACATAGCGTTTCAAATCGGCGAGGTGAAATATGGTGAAGAACTCAACGGCGATCCCATCACCGGTATGGGGTTTGAAGGCACAACGCAGGTGGATGGCAAGCCGTTTTACTTTTATGCCGGCAGCGGCTATTACAACGATAACGATAAGGTGCGCGGAATCCATGCGAGTTTTGGTTCAAGGCCGGCGGGGTTTTTCGGGATATACATTGATAAACCATATGGAATTTCTCTCACAAAAGAGCAGGCGGGATCGCAAGCCAGCGAGATCGCGGGGCAGCTGACAGATGAGCTAAAGCTATGCTATGTCGTGCCAACAGGCAGTCAAAAACAAGAAGATATGTCTCGTAATTGGGGCTGGGCGTGCGTGTTTATGCGTGAGATAAATGGATGCCCGACAGCTTACGAGTCAACGGATGTGGGTTCGAGTATGGAAAGCGAGGTAAAAGAGCCGATACCGTATGAAAAGATGATCATCGTGATGGATGACATGGGAATGGTCAGTTTTAAATGGGAAACCCCAATGACGGTTGAATCAATAGATAACCCGGATGTTACGCTGTTATCGTTTGAGGAGATTTCGCAGCGCGCTACGGCGCAGATCGGCCAGCGGTGGGCATACGAAGCGACAGAAGCAAAAAGCAACGAGGGCAAGGATACGAGCGACCCGGGCAGTACTGCGGTAATCACGAATGTGGAACTGGGGCTGATGCGCGTTGCCAAAGCGGACAGCGATAATTATTACTATATACCCGTATGGAACTTTTTCACCGAATTTGAACATACCGATGGTTATTGGGAGAGGATGGGAACAGAGCCCTTTTCATGGGACGAACATGAATTTGTAGACGAGGAGGGTAACTCTACAACAATGGTATCCAGCTACCCGCAGGCATGGGGCGCCGTCACGATAAACGCGCTTGACGGCAGCGTCATCGACAGAAACCTAGGATACTAGAATATTATTAACGTCACGCTGTTCGATTATTAACAGCGCTAAAACCTCGTTATAAGAATAGCGCGGCGCAAGCTGAAACATAATAATGCCAGACCCTGTTTTAACACCCCAAAAGGTCAACTTTTTGGGGTGCTTTTAACGAAAGCCATTGGGTATAAGGAGGGCGTTATTATGAAAGCTATAGTCATGGCGGGCGGCGAGGGCACGCGCCTTCGGCCTCTTACGTGCGGCGTGCCCAAACCTATGGTTAAGCTACTCGACAAGCCGCTTGCGGAGTACACGGTTGAACATCTATTAAAGCACGGCATACGCGACATGGCGTTCACGCTGATGTACCGCCCGTCCGTGGTCATCGACTACTTCCAGGATTCAAAAAACGCGAATATAGAATATTTCATAGAGGACGAGCCGCTGGGAACCGCGGGCAGCGTCAAAAACGCTTCCGGCTTTGTGGACGGCACGTTCGTTGTAATAAGCGGAGACGCGCTGTGCGATATAGATTTAACGGACGCCGTAGTGTTCCACAGGCGCACGGACGCTAAGGCTACGCTGGTATTAAAAAGCATGGGCGAGCCGCTAGAGTATGGAGTCGTCATATCGGGCGACGACGGCAGCGTGGAGCGGTTCGTTGAAAAGCCGGGCTGGGAGGACGTGTTCAGCGATACCGTAAACACCGGCATATACATACTCGAACCGGACGTGCTCGATATGATACCCTCCGGCGAGAAGTTCGATTTTGCCAAAGACCTGTTCCCGCTTATGCTGAAGAACGGCATACGGGTGTCGGGCTATATCGCGCAAGGCTACTGGTGCGACGTGGGCAACATAGAGAGCTACTTAAAGGCGCACGAAGACCTGCTGGGCGGAAACGTCAAAGCGGATATAAAGGGCAAAAATCTTGACGGCATACGCGTGGGCGAAGACGTGCAGATAAGCGGCTCGGCGCTGATGCAGTCGCCGTGTTTCCTGGGCGACGGCGCGGTCATAGGCGAGGGAGCGAGGATAGGCAAGTTTTCGTCGGTGGGCGGCGGCTCGCGCATAGGAGTGCACGCGAACATAAAGCGCAGCGTACTGCTCGGCGGCTCAAGCGTGGGCAGATACGCAAGGCTCAATTCGTGCGTAATGGCGGCGGGGAGCACGGTGGGTGATAAGTGCACCGTAAACGAGGGCGCGGTAATAGGGGAGCGCTGCACGCTGTCAGGCGACAACACCGTTTCACCGCGCGTCAAAATCTGGCCGGACAAGTACCTGTCTCACGGCGCGTCCGCTAACGAGAACATAATATGGGGCTTTGGCGAACGGCCTAACTTCCTCTGCAAAAACGGTTTCGCGGGCGACATTGGAACTGATATAACGCCGCTGCGCCTTGGCAGGATATTCGGGGCGGCGGCGGAATACATGTCGGGCAAAAGCGCCGCCGTATGCACGGACGGCACGCCGTACGCGGACGCCGTGTTAAAGCAGGCCGCGGGCATATTCACGCAGAGCGGCGCGGACGTATATTCGATGAAGAACGTCACTAAGCCGGTGTGCGCTCAGGCGGCTTCGCTTTTGGGCGCGGGGCTGTGCGCCGCGATAAAGTCTTATAAGGGCACAAAGCTGTTGGTCGACATATTCGAGCCCGACATATTCATACTTTCCAAAGGCGCGAGAAAGAAGATAGAAGCAAAATACTTCGCGCAGGGCGAACAGACGGCAAACAAGGCATGCGGCAGGGAGATACCGATGGACGCGGCGGAGAGCCTGTATCTGGGTACGGCGTTCCGCGGCATAGACAGCGCCTCCATAAAGAGCGCGGCGCTAGGCGTCGTAGTGCGCGGGGGCAAGGACGTTGACGAGCTTGCCGCGAAAGCGCTTGGGCAGTGCGGCATACGCGCCGTGAGGCACCACAGCGATCTTGACGAACCTATTACGGGCGTGCTGAGGGACGAGGGCGCGGCGTTTGCGGTAAGGATGTCGCGTAACGCGACATTCGGTTCGCTGTACCTGCCCTCGGGGCGAGTGATAGGCGAAGGTGAATTTGAGACGATTGCTTATTACCTTATATTCAACGGCTTGGGCGGAGACAGCGTGACGCTTCCCTCAAGCGTTTCGCGCAGCACCGTTGCCGTCGCGGAGGTAATGGGGCTTAAAGTCTCATACTCCTCCGAAGAGGAAGCGCTGCGCTCGTTCGGAACAGACGCGCGGCGCATGCTTTTCGACGGCGTGTACGCCGTTTGCCGGCTCGCTGAGCACATAGCGAGGACGGGCTTATCGCTTGAGGAGATAGCGGGAATGATAGAGCCGGAGCACAAGCGCGTGCGCGAGATAAGCTGCGACTGGGACGACATAGGCAGGGTGATTAAGACGGTATACCGTGAGGGCGCCTCCGCCGCGGCGGAAGGCCTGCGCCTCGACGTAGAGAACGGCTACGGCTATATCTGCCCGCACGCGACGCACCCAAAGATAGTGATACGCACGGAAGGCTATACGGAAGAATACGCCGAAGAGCTGTGTGAGAAGTATACGGACATGGTGAAGAAGATATTGGAGAAACCGGATAAGAATCCTTCCGATAAATAAGATTATATTAATCGGGGAGGGCCGCTGTGGCCCTCTTTGATTATATATGTCCCCCGGTAGGCCGGGGGTTCAAAAGGCTTAAGCTATGGAGAAAATAATTTTTATAGGGTTTATATTCAAACGTCATAAAGCATCTGGTTGAGGCAACCGCAACAAACCTGCGAAAGACGACTATTGGTACACAGGGCGGCAGGGCAGATAATTTTCATGGAGTTGAAGGAGAATCCGTCGGAAAAAACTGTTTGGCTTCATTGCTTGCGCAAAAAATGTAAATGATTTATTATATAAGGGCAGGAAGAGAGAGAGGAGTATACTTGGCAAAACAGAATTCAGTGCGTATCATCCCGCTTGGCGGAATAGGCGAAGTGGGAAAGAACATGACGGTAATAGAATACGGCGAGGAGATAATAGTTATCGACTGCGGGCTGTCGTTCCCCCGGGAGGACATGCTGGGCGTGGACTATGTGATACCTGACGCCTCGTATCTTAAGAAGAATAAGGAGAAAATAAAGGCTGTGCTCATAACGCACGGCCATGAGGACCATATAGGGGCGACGCCTTATCTGCTGCAGGACCTGGGCGCTCCGGTGTACGGTACAGACCTTTCGCTGGCGCTTATTGAAACGAAGCTCGCCGAGAGGAAGGTAGAGGGCTTAAATTTCAACATTATAAAGCCGGGAGACACTATACACGCGGGCATTTTCAAGGTAGAGGCGATACAGGTTAACCACAGCATAGACGCCGCGTTGGGCTTTGCGATACACACGCCCATAGGCATTCTGGTGCACACGGGCGATTTCAAGGTGGATTACACGCCGACTGACGGCAGGGTAATAGACCTCGCCAAGTTCGCGGAGCTCGGCAAAAAAGGCGTACTCGCGCTGATGTCCGATTCGACGAATGCGGAAAACCCGGGCTCGACGATGTCGGAGAGCAAGGTGGGCGAGACGTTCGAGAGCTTTTTCAAGAAAGCCACGGGCAGGATAATAGTAGCTACGTTCGCTTCTAACATACACAGGCTGCAGCAGGTGATAAACGCCTCGAAGCGCTTCGGCAGGAAGGTATGCCTCTCGGGCAGGAGCATGCTGAAGATAGCGAAGGTGGCTAAGGAGCTGGGCTATCTTGAATTTGATGAAGGCCTGCTCGTCGAGCCGGAAGAGCTTGATAAGCTCGCCGCCTCAAAGATAGTCATACTGACGACGGGCAGCCAGGGCGAGACGATGTCGGGGCTCGTGCGCATGGCGGCGGGCGAGCACAAGAAACTTCAGATGATACCGGGCGACCTCGTTATAATTTCAGCGTCGGCGATACCCGGTAACGAGAGGTACATATCCGACGTCATAAACATGCTGTACCGCAAGGGCGCCGACGTAATAAACGAAGCTATGGCGGACATACACGTTTCCGGCCATGCGTGCGAAGAAGAGCTTAAGCTGATGCTGTCCGTTACAAAGCCGAAGTATTTTATACCGGTGCACGGCGAATACCGCCACCTTTACCGTCACGCGGCCATAGCCGAGAGCGTAGGGGTAAAGAAGAAGAACATATTCATACCCGAGATCGGCAAGGTGATAGAGATTGGCAGGAAGTTTTCGAGGTTCTCGGAAACGGTGCCGTCGGGCAGCGTCATAATAGACGGTCTGGGCGTAGGCGACGTGGGCAACGTCGTGCTGCGCGACAGGAAGCAGCTTTCACAGGACGGCCTGTTTATCGTGGTGGTGACGATATCCTCCGAGACGGGAGAGCTCGTCGCGGGCCCCGATATAGTATCGAGGGGATTTGTGTATATGCGCGAGTCGGGCGATTTGCTCGAAGGCGCTAAAAAGCTTATAACGGAAGTTGTCGAGGACTGCGAAAAGAACAAGATAACAGAGTGGACGACGATAAAGAGCCGCATAAAGAAAGCGCTGCGCGGCTATCTTTACGAGAGCACAAAGCGCAACCCGATGATACTTCCCATCATAATAGATATCTAAGGAGAGGGAAATGCTGGTATACGATAAGGCGCACGAGCTCGCAAAGGAGATTAAGAACTGCCCTGAGTATAAAGAATACGCACGCCTCAAGGCTGTAGTTATGGCTGACGAGCAGACGAAGGCGCTCCTTAATGACTATAAGAAACTCCAATTCGAGGCGCAGGCGGCGTACCTCTCAGGAAACGAGCCGCCCGCGGAGACGGCGGACAAGGTAAAAAAGCTGGGCGAGTTGCTCGCTTTCAACAGCGGGGTTACTGAGTTTTTCGCCGCCGAATATAAGTTTCAGACGCTTGTTGGAGACGTGTATAACATATTAGGCAGCGCGTGCGACCTGGGGCTCGAATTTTTAAAGGAATAGAGCGATGATTAAAAAGCGTGGCGGCAATTACTTTGCCGGCGACGACAACAGCATATCGCCCTCGCATAACGAGACGCGGCAGTTCTCGATGGATGCGGGCGCGCGCGAGCCCGCCGACCTGGCTGAAGAGAGAGGCTCTATAAGAGAGTACACTCTTCCCGTGCTTATCTGGAAGTTCACGCGGCCAGCGATTTTGCTTATAATCAGCGCGGCTCTCGTATTCTGGCTGGGCACGGCCGTGTTCACTTACGTAAAAGGAAACTACTTTGATCCCGCGGGCAGCGACCATTCTAGCGTGCAGACGATACAGATAAAGACGGGTTCGTCGCTTTCCAAGATAGCGTCCACGCTGTATGATGCGGGTATAATACGCAACAAGTTCGTGTTCCAGATGTATGCGGACTTCAACGACAAGGGCTCTTCGATGCAGGCGGGGACGTACAAGCTATCTCCGGCAATGACCATGGACGAGATAATCGCGGTGCTCGAAGCGGGCGACGGAGGCCGCAAGACCGTAAGGGTAACGCTCACCGAAGGTATGACTATAGAAGACATGGCGACGACGCTCGTGCAGAAGGGCGTATTAGATACTGCCGAGAAGGCCGAATTCCTCAAGCTGTGCAAAGAACCCGCAGCGTTTAACGATTACGACTTCATATCGGCGTTCTCTGCCGGGGAAAGCGCAAAACAGCGCAGGTACATACTTGAAGGGTACCTGTTCCCGGATACATACGAAGTGTATTTAGACGCTAAGCCCGAGGATATAATAAAGAAGCTGCTTAACAGGTTCGATCAGATATTCACGATTGGTTACTCCGAAAAAGCGCAGGAATTGGGCATGACAACAGACCAGGTGATGACTTTGGCGTCGATGATAGAGTGGGAGGGGCTGCCGCAGGATTTCAAGAAGATATCGGCGGTGTTCCATAACAGGCTGGATAAGGATATAGATATGCCGCTGCAGTCGGGCGCCACGCTGCGCTATATAACGGGGCAAAAGAAGCTGTCTTACACCCCGGAGGAGCATGCGATAGATTCGCCTTACAATACGGACAGTAACAAAGGGCTTCCTCTTGGGCCGGTATGCAATCCGGGCAAGCAGGCGATAGAGGCCGCGCTTTACCCCGACGAGCAGCATGTCGCGGACAAGTACCTGTATTTCTGTAACAAAGCGCCCGATTCGGGTGAGCTTGCGTTCGCCAGGGATCTCGACGAACATCATGCTAACGTAAAAGCTTATGAGGACGCCGTGGCGGCGCAGGCAAGCGCGTCGCCCAGCCCGACAACGTAATAATGATAGAACTTTTATCGCCCGCGGGCAGCAGGGAGGCTCTTGAAGCCGCAGCGTATTTCGGCGCGGACGCCGTGTACGCGGCCGGCAAGGCCTACGGCCTGCGCGCTTTTGCGGGCAACTTTACAACGGACGAGATAAAAAAGGCCGCGGCGCTGCTGCACGGCCTTAATAAACGTCTGTACATCACGGTAAACGCCGTGTTCCGCGACAGCGACTTTATAGGCCTTGAAGGCTATATGGAAGAATTAAGGGACGCAGGCGTGGACGCGTTTATCGTAACAGACCCGGGCGTTTTGTGCAGCGCAAAGCGCGTCGCGCCCGAAGTTTCCATTCACCTTTCTACTCAGGCAAACACCACAAACTCAAAAAGCGCGCAGTTCTGGCATAACGAGGGCGCATCGCGCGTGATACTTTCGCGCGAGCTTTCTCTCGATGAGATATCGTATATGAGAGCTAATACGCCCGCCGTGCTTGAGTACGAAGCGTTTGTGCACGGCGCTATGTGCATATCGTATTCCGGGCGCTGCCTGCTCTCCAACTTCCTCACGGGCAGAAGCGGCAACAGGGGAGAGTGCGCTCAGCCCTGCCGCTGGGAGTACCACGTGAGCGAACGCGGGTTTGCGGGTGAGTATTTTCCCGTACAGCAGGACGACCGCGGCACGTACATATTCAACTCCAAAGACCTTTGCATGATATCCCACTTAAAAGACGTTATTGGCGCGGGCATTACGTCGCTGAAAATAGAAGGCCGCATGAAGTCAGAATACTATGTCGCCTGCGTGACGGGCGCTTACCGCCGCGCGCTCGACGATTGCCTTTCAGGCAAGCCGTTTGATGCCGCGCTGCTTGACGAAGTATTAAAAGCGGGCAGCCGCCCGTTTACCACCGGATTTTTCTACGGCAACCCGCGCGAGAGCGGACAGGACACGGACTTAAGCGCACCTCAGCGCACGTACGATTTTGTTGCTAAAGTGAAGTCGGCGCGGGATGAGAGAGGCCTTTTACTCATAGAGCAGCGCGGCAAGTTTTCAAAGGGCGACGAGCTTGAAACGCTCTCGCCGCGTTTGAGCGGATCGTTTGAGGTAAACGATATCTTAACAACCGAGGGCGAGAGCAGGATAAGCGCTCCTCATCCTAAGGAAATACTTTATATCAACTGCCCTTACGACTTGCGACCGGGAGATATGCTCCGTAAAAAGAACGCGTGACAAAGAGAAAAACCCTAAGCCTTAATATGGTGTAAAACCATATTATTATGTTTTTTAAAGTATATACAAATTAAAAAACATGTTGTATGATTGTGATTATATATATGCCTGAACTTTTTTGATTCAGGCCGGTGGTGAAATCCATAAAGCGAAGGCTTTTATGATAGAAGTTTTTAGGAGTGTGAGCAAGGTTGGCTGAGAAATCAATTAGGATTAATGTTCCTAAGAAGAAAAAGAAACAGGTTAAAGTACTGACCATAGTAATATGCGTTTTAGCATTAATGTTGATAGGAACGGGCGTATATATTTGGGCAAACGTCTCGCAGATTTGGGGCAAACCCGATACAAGCGCAGGCAGCGACGAGTATGAGGAGGATCCTGACGCCAGCGGGCTGCCCGACGCTTCGTTTCACGGAGGCACGGCTCCCGAGATCGACAAAGACCCGGGCGTTACGGACATAATGCTCATCGGCGTGGATAACAGGGAAAACGGCAAGTTTTCCGGGCGCTCAGACGTACTCATCTATATGCGCGTCGATAAAAATAACGGCAGCTTAAAGCTTGCGTCGTTCATGAGGGATACGCTGGTGGAGATAGACGGTCACGGCAAGAACAAGCTCAATGCCGCTTACAGCTTCGGCGGCATCGATCTCGCCAAGAAGACGTTTAAAGACAGCTTTGGCCTCGCACCCGACTACTATATCATCGTAAACTTCTACGGTATGGAAGACATCGTCGAAGGCCTGGGAGGCGTGGACGTCGACATCGAAAGCAACGAGCTTGAATGGCTCAACATCAATATCAACGAAATAAACAGAGAAGACAGCGGCAAGGACGCTGAGAATATCAACAAGGCGGGCAATCGCCACCTTAACGGGCGCCAGGCTGTGGCGTATATGAGGATAAGGCATCCGGGCGGCGACAACGGAAGGATAGAGCGCCAGCAGACGGTGCTTTCCGCGTTGTTTAAGAAGGCTAAGGACGTAGGCATGTCGGAGATACCCGGACTTATCGAACCGATGGTTAAGTATGTCCGCACCGATATACCTTTGGACAAGATGCTCGACATAGCGAACACCGTAAAGGGCATGGAGGGCACCGAGCTTGGAAGATTCATGTATCCTGACAACTTCGAGAACGGCGGCTACAAGGGAATGTCGATAGTACAGCCGAAGGATTTCGACAAGGCTATAAAGAATCTGCACGATTTTCTTGAGAATTAGACAGAATTACATTTTAAGTTTTTGAAAAAAGTGGTGGGGTGATTAAGCGCTTCACCACTTTTTGTGTAAAAAGTATGTACGATGTCCAAAAAATGTTGTAATATTATTTAAGACCGCGAGGAGGTAACGGGGATTTGAGCAGAAGGAAAGTATTAAAGATATTGCTGGCTGCGCTGTGCGTGCTTGCGCTGTCGTTTGTAGGCTGCATCGTATTCATATATACGAACGTCGCAAAGATATGGGAGAAACCGGGCGTAGACCCCGGCGCGGCTTTGGCTGCGGAGATAGACCCCGAAACAAGCGGGTTGCCGACGTATATAGGCGGCGAAGTCGGGCAGGTTGACGAGACTGCCGGAACTACGGATATACTGCTCATCGGCGTGGACAACAGACATAGCGGGGAATTCACCGGCCTTTCCGACGTTATGATGGTGCTTCGCGTAGACAAGGACAAAAACGTATTGAAGCTCGCTTCGTTTATGAGGGACACTTATGTTCCCATTGAAGGGCACAACACGAACAAGCTCAACACCGCTTTCAGCATGGAGGGCATAGACCTTACGGAGAAGACGTTTCAGCAGAATTTCGGCATAACGGCCGACCATTATGTAATCATCAACTTCTACGGCATGGAAGACATCATAGACGCGCTGGGCGGCGTGGATGTGACGATAGATAAGGGGCAGGAGTTCGAGTGGCTCAATATCAACATAAACGAGATAAATAAGAAAGACAGCAAGCACGCGGTTAAGACCTTCAATAAACCCGGACAGTGTCACCTCAACGGGCGGCAGGCAGTGGCGTATATGAGGATACGTCATCCGGACTGGGATGCGGGCAGGATAGAGCGCCAGCATACAGTGCTTTCCCAGCTCTTTAGCAAAGCAAAGGACATAAGCCTTGGCGAGATACCCGGACTCATAGACGCCATGTACCAGTATGTACGCACGGATATACCGCTTACTGATATACTCGAGATCGCAAAGACCGTTAAGGGCATAACGGGCGGGCTCAAAACTTTCAGGTATCCCGACGAATACGACAATCCCACGATTAAAGACGCGGGCTCAATAGTGCAGCCCAAGGATTTCGATACCGAGATGAAAAAGCTTCAGGACTTTCTGGAGAATTAGCGGCATCAAAGCGAATGAGTTGTGGGGTCATTAAAGGTTTATCAGCACTCCCGCCTTCTCCTTCGAGGAGAAGGCGGCGCAAAGCGACAGATGAGGTGTGAAATAGTCGCAGAAATATCAGGCCGAGTATCATACCATAAAAGCCTGCGAGGCCTGAAAGCATAATTATGCCCAGCTTTATGATACTGAACGGATTCATCAATGTAAAGTCAGGCAATCGAAACGGGACCAAACACGCTTATAACCAGTGAAGGTAAACAAAAGCCTGTAAACCTTAATCTCTTGCTAAACAAACTTATTGATTCTCAATTACCCCTGTGTTATAATTCCATCTGTATTTCACACCGGCGCGGATTTTTGCGGCCGTGCCTTTGGGTTAAATTTTTTTCATGGCTCGAAGGTTCCGCAAAAAGGCGAAGCGGCGGGAGGAGAAACCAGGAGGAAAATAAAAGTGTCAGTCATTTCAATGAAGCAGCTTTTAGAAGCTGGCGTCCATTTCGGGCACCAGACAAGGCGTTGGAACCCCAAGATGAAAAAGTACATCTTCACGGAGCGCAACGGCATCTACATCATCGACCTGCAGAAAACTGTAAAGATGGTGGAACAGGCGTATTTTTTTGTGCGCGACGCGGTGATGGAAGGAAAGACGGTGCTGTTCGTCGGCACGAAGAAACAGGCTCAGGAATCGGTCGAACAGGAAGCAAGACGCTGCGGCATGTATTTCGTCAGCCAGAGGTGGCTGGGCGGCATGCTCACAAACTTCAAA
The DNA here is from genome assembly GCA_023410595.1 of Bacillota bacterium. Classification (GTDB taxonomy): domain Bacteria; phylum Bacillota; class Clostridia; order Christensenellales; family SZUA-584; genus DTFZ01. Next base: position 45,438 of record JAEYPO010000001.1, read on the forward strand.
ACTATAAGGAGCCGCGTGAGGCGCCTTGAAAAGATAGAAAAGATGGAGGAGACGGGCGAATTCGCGCTGCTCCCCAAAAAAGAAGTTATAAAACTCAAGCACGAGCAGGAGAAACTTATAAAGAACCTCGGCGGCATCAGAGACATGAAAGATCTGCCGGGCGTGCTGTTCGTTGTCGATCCGAGAAAGGAGCATATAGCCATCGTTGAGGCGCGTTCATTAGGCATCCCGATAGTGGGAATTGTCGATACGAACTGCGACCCCGACGAAGTGGATTGTGTGATACCCGGAAACGACGACGCTATCCGCGCCGTGAAGCTTCTGGCGTCCAAGATAGCGGACGCGGTGCTCGAAGCGAAGCAGGGCGAACAGATGACCGATACGTCCGCGCCCGCCGAGGAAGAAGCCGGCGACGAGGAAAACGTTGATATGCTGGACTCGCTCGATGAAACCGGCTCCGAAGAGGCCGAGGCTGAATAAGTCCGGCCGGAGCGGAAGTTTAATCGCTCGGGTTAAAACAAGCCCCGAAAGCCGCGGCTTTCAGGGCATAATAATTGTATTAAGTTTATAAGGAGATTTTTGGATATGATCACTGCGAGTGATGTAAAGGCGCTGAGAGAGAAAACAGGCGCCGGCATGATGGATTGCAAAAACGCGCTTACACAGGCAGGCGGAGACTTTGAGGAAGCCGTAAAGATACTACGCGAGAAGGGACTCGCGTCCGCCGCGAAGAAGGCCGACAGGATAGCCGCGGAAGGCGTTGTCGAGAGTTATATTTCGGGCGAGGGCGGTGCTCTTGTAGAGGTTAACTGCGAGACGGACTTCGTCGCGAAGACGCCGGTGTTCGTAGATTTTGTGCGCGGCATAGCGAAGCATATAATGGATAACGATCCTTCGGACGTCGCGGCGCTTTTGGAGCAGAACGCCGGAGCGAATACTGTATCCATGCTTGTAAAAGAGAAGATAGGCGAGATAGGCGAGAAGATAGACATACGCCGCTTTACACGCTTTAAGCTCGGCGGCGCGGGGCTCGTGGACAGCTATATACACCTGGGCGGCAAGATAGGCGTGCTGGTGGAGATAGGCTGTGAGTCGGCCGCCGCCGCGGGCAACGCTGAACTGAAGGCGTTCGCGCACGATGTCGCAATGCAGATAGCGGCCGCGAATCCGCTCTACTTAAACCCGGCAGATGTGCCCGAAGAGGTGATTGCGAGCGAAAAAGAGATACTGCGCGTGCAGGCGCTCAATGAGGGCAAGCCCGAAAAGATAATCGACAAGATGGTCGAAGGCCGCATACAGAAATACTATAAGGATTTCTGCCTTATCGAGCAGCTGTTCGTTAAAGACCAGGATAAATCTATAAAGCAGCTCGTAAAGGAAATGTCGGGCAAGCTGGGCGAGAATATCGAGATACGTCGTTTTGTGCGCTATGAGATGGGCGAGGGCCTTGAAAAACGCAAGGACGACTTCGCCGAAGAGGTAATGAAGCAAACGTCCAGATAACGATATGCTTTAGGGAGAGTGGCAAAGGGCGCACTCTCCCTTTTTGCAAGTACCCAAGCGATTGGCTTGACGGAAATGTACGCACTAAAAAAGTTTAAACTTTTCGGCAGCCAAGTATGGTAGAATAAATCAAAAAAGGAGATGTAATGATGCAAATGCCTGTTCCCAAGTATAAACGCGTTGTCCTGAAGATCAGCGGAGAAGCTCTGGCCGGGAGCAAGGAGTCGGGTTTTGATTTTGACATCATATCTTCCGTCGCAGACCAGGTGATAGAGGTAGCGAAGCTGGGCGTAGAGATGGGCATCGTCGTGGGCGGCGGCAACATATGGCGCGGCCGCAGAGGCGTGGGCATGGACAGGACGACAGCCGATCACATGGGCATGCTCGCTACTGTAATAAACGCGCTCGCGATGCAGGACGCGCTGGAAAGCAAGGGGATGCAGACGAGGGTGCAGACAGCGATAGAGATGCGTTCGATAGCCGAGCCATATATCAGGCGGCGAGCCATGAGGCATCTTGAAAAGGGCAGGGTAGTCATATTCGCGTGCGGCACGGGCAATCCGTATTTCTCGACGGATACGGCGGCGGCACTGCGCGCGGCCGAGATAGAGGCCGATTTGATACTGCTCGCAAAGAACGTCGACGGCGTGTACGACAGCGATCCCAAGCTTAACAAGGACGCGAAAAAGTACGATTATATAAGCTACATCGACGTTATAAACCAGGGGCTTTCCGTAATGGACACAACGGCGGTGTCGCTGTGCATGGACAACAGCATACCTATAGTATGCTTCGGCCTCGATATTAATGAAGGTATAAAAAGCGTCGTATTGGGCGAGAACATAGGCACAAGGATTAATTAATCGGCTGGCAAAAGAGAGAGCCGCGCCGGATTAATACGGGGTCCCCATAAAGTCAAAAACTTTATGGGGTGTAAATATCAATAAATATACTTCAAAGCGAAACGAAGCTCCAGAAATATTGTTTCGGGGCGATAAAAGGAGGGTTTTGTTATGCAGGTTAAACACGAAGCGCTGGACGGCGCGAAAGCGAAGATGGAAAAATCAATAGCGGCGCTTAAGAAGGAGCTGTCGCATATCCGCGCGGGCAGGGCCAATCCTCAACTGCTCGACGGCATAATGGTCGATTATTACGGGACGCCCACGCCCATTAGCCAGATGGGGAACATTTCGGCGCCCGAGCCGCGCATGATAGTCGTTTCGGTATGGGATGTAAAGATGCTTTCCGAAGTGGAAAAGGCTATAATGAAGTCCGACCTTGGCATAAACCCGTCCAACGACGGTAAAGTCATAAGGCTCGTCATACCCGAGCTTACGCAGGAAAGAAGGGCCGATCTCGCCAAAACCGTGAAGAAAAAGGGCGAGGAGGCTAAAGTGGCCGTGAGGGTGTTAAGGCGCGACGCCAACGAGGCATTCAAGAAAAGCCAGAAGGCAAGCGAAATAACCGAAGACGACTATAAGGATCTGGAAGAAGAAGTCCAGAAGCTGACGGACGATTATATGAAGGTAATAGACAGCGTCGTCAAGGACAAAGAAAAGGAAATCATGGAGGTATGACGCCGGACAGCGTGCTGGGGCTCGAGGCGGACGAAGCGGAAGAAAGGCTGCGCTCGGCGGGATATGAAGTCGTGCGCTGCGAGTATTCGTCGAAACGCGGTGTGGAGGGCGCGGATTCTGAGCGCGTTATGCGCGTGCGCGCCGTTGGAAATAATATCATGGAAATAACCGTGTCGCGTTTCAAGACAAGGGTTTAGCGGCCGGCACGAGGTTTGGCTTCACTTATATGGGTTTCCCGAAACGTCGGAGGACTTTTTGGGGAGTATGAGAGCGTGAGGTAATAATCGAGGTATTTGTTGAGAGGATTAAAGGACGTACTGTTCGGAAAAAAGAGTATAGATGAAGGCGTATACGCCGGCATAGACTTAAGCCGCCTTCCCGTGCATGTCGCCGTTATAATGGACGGCAACGGGCGGTGGGCTAAAAAGAAGGGCCTTCCGCGCGCGGCGGGCCACCGGGCGGGCGTGGAGCGCGTGCGTACTATCATTCGCATGAGCTCGGACATAGGCATAAAGTATCTTACGCTTTTCGCGTTCTCCACCGAGAATTGGAAGCGCCCCGACCAGGAAGTAAGCACGCTCATGGGGCTGCTGCTCGAATACCTTAAAAAAGAGCTCGTGGAGCTTAATGAGAAGAACGTGCGCATACTGACGCTGGGAGACTTATCTAAGCTGCCGCGTGAGGTGGCCGAAGAAATAGAGCGCGCAAAGCGCACGACGAAGGATAACACGGGGCTTACAGTCAACATGGCGGTGAACTACGGAGCGCGGCAAGAGATAGCCGACGCCGTCATAAAGGCTGTTGCGGAGGGCAGAAAGCCGGAGGAGATTACGGAAGAATACATATCTTCTTTGCTTTCCACCGCGGGCCAGCCCGACCCGGATCTGATGATACGCACGAGCGGGGAATCGCGTATAAGCAATTTTCTGCTGTACCAGCTTGCGTATGCCGAGCTTTATTTTTCGGATACGCTGTGGCCTGATTTCGACGAGAGGGAGTACAAGAAAGCGCTTGAAGCTTTTGCTTCACGTGACCGCAGGTTCGGCGGTATATAAAAGTCATTATTCGCTGGGAGTGGTTTTACGCCCTTTGAAGGAATATAATGCAAAAGGGGCAGTTCGGAGGGGATCTATTGCTTAAGAGGACGCTTTTCGCTATACCGGCGCTGGCGCTGCTTATATCGGTCATATATTTTGGCGGGCTGTTCGCAAAGATAGCCGTCGCCGCTGTGGGCGTGCTTTGCATGCACGAGATGCTGAGCATGCTTTCCGCAGATTCAAAACCAATCCGCGTGATAGCGTACGCGTTCGCGGCGCTGCTTTTTCCCGCTTACGATTATCTCGGTGGTTTTACGGGAGCGGCCGCGCTGTTTCTTGCGGCGGTAATGGCTGTGCTGATAGCGCTGATATTATCCGGGCGCAGCGCAAAGGACGGCGCTATGACGGTATTTTCGCTGGCATACCCCGGCATGTTCTATCTTTTCCTTATAGCCGTCGCGAGTATAAGCGAGAAAGATATCTACAGGTTCCTTATGATAATAGCGTTCGGGTCGGCGGTGATAACCGATTCTTTTGCGTATTTTACGGGAAGGCTAATAGGTAGGCATAAGCTTGCCGAGAGCATCAGCCCGAAAAAGACGGTGGAGGGCGCCGCGGGCGGCGCGGTGTTCGGCATACTCGGCGTTTATATGTTCGGATATTTCGGGCAGGAGGCTTTCGGAGTGAGCATCCCTGAGTACTGGTACCTTATACTAGGGGCTCTGCTGACTGTATTGGGGCAGATGGGCGACCTAGCCGCGTCCAAAATAAAGAGGTATTTTGGCGCCAAGGATTATGGCAGGATAATGGGGGCGCACGGAGGCGCTATGGATAGGCTCGATTCCATGCTGTTCATCGTTCCGGCCGTGTACGGATTTTACACTATATTGTTATAGAAGGACTGTAGATGAAAAAGATTGCGATCTTAGGCGCGACGGGCTCCATTGGGCGGCAGGCGCTGGATATAATCGAGAAGAACCCGGGGCGCTTCAGGGTCACCGCGGTAACTGCGCACAGAAGCAGCCAGGAGCTGCTCGAAACGGCGAAGAAGTTCGGCGCGGGCTATATAGGCTTAACTGGCTGCGCCGGAGATATCGAATTTGAAAGACAGGTCCCCAAGGGCATGAAGTTAGGCTTCGGCATACATGGGCTCATAGAGTCGTGCAGCGCGGGCGACCCCGATATAGTGCTTATAGCCGTTGTGGGGATAGCGGGGCTTCCTCCGCTTATCGAGTGCCTCGACAACGGAACGAACGTCGCGCTCGCCAATAAGGAGTCGCTCGTGTGCGGCGGCCATATAGTCACCGAGCGCCTCAAGACTTCGAAGGCGGAGATATTCCCGGTGGACAGCGAGCTCTGCGCCGTGTATCAGTGCCTTAAAGGCCTCGATACGACGGGTCTTCGGCGCGTTATACTCACGGCTTCGGGTGGGCCTTTCTTAAGCTGGAGCAAGGAAGATATAGAAAAAGCCACCGTAGAGCAGGCTTTGAGGCACCCAAACTGGCGTATGGGCAAAAAGGTCACCGTGGACTGCGCGACGTATATGAACAAGGGGCTGGAAGTCATAGAGACGAAGTGGCTTTTCGGCATCACGCCCGATATGATAGACGTCATAATACACCGCCAGAGCATAATACATTCTATGATAGAGTATAAGGACGGCGCGGTGATAGCGCAGATGGGGCCGACGGATATGCGCCAGGCCATACAGTACGCGTTTGGTCACCCCGAGAGGCTTAATAGCGTCGTGGGGCATCTCGACTTTGGCGCGATAAAGAACCTGACGTTCGAAGAGCCCGACATGGACAAGTTCCCGTGCCTTCGCCACGCGCGGGACGCCATACGCGAAGGCGGATCATTGCCGCTCATTATGAACGCCGCTAATGAGGCGGCGGTCGATTTGTTCCTTGAAAAGCGTATATCGTTCGGAGATATTGAAAAGAGCGTGGAGTACGCAATGAACAAGTTCTCTCACCTTAAGGGAAACACGCTTCTTGAGATATACAACACTGACAAGGAAGTCAAAAACTACATATACGACAATTTTGCGAAAGTACGTATTTAGGGGCTTGCGTTGTTATATAATTAAGCATCGGCAAATAAGCGGCCTGGAAGGAGGATGCGATTGGATATACTGGTTACGGCTATAAGCATACTGGGCGCAATAATCGTTGTGGGCGTCATAATAATGATGCATGAGCTCGGGCATTACAGCATAGGGCGCGCCTGCAAATTGAAGATAGATGAATTCGCGGTCGGGTTTGGCCCCAAGATAAAGTCCTGGGTAAAAAACGACATCAAATATTCGATAAGATGGTTCTTTGTGGGGGGGTTCACGAGATTCCACGGAGAGGACGAGGAAGCGTCGGATAAGGACTCTTTCAACAACCAGCCAGCGGGCAGGCGGGCTTTGACAATAGCCGCCGGGCCAGTATATAACATCATATTCGCTTTTCTGCTCGTCGTTTTTACGCTGTGCGTATTCGGCGATTTTCAGCTTACAGTGGGCGATGTTTGGAAGGGAAGCCCCGCGCAGGCGGCTGGCCTTGAGCCCGGCGATGTTATCACGGAGATGAACGGCGTGGACATCGACTTTGCGATGGAGCTTACCGACGCCATGGGCGCTTCTCAGACGGACACTCTTTCCGTTAAGGTATTAAAGGACGGGCGCGAAGTGCCTTTTGAGATACAGAAAGCGTCCGGCCTTACGGACAACAAGGGCGAAACGTATCAGGATAAAATGGCCGGAATCAGTTTCAGCCAGCAGCCTGTGACATACGGCTTTTTTGAGGCTATAGCGCTGTCGTTTAAGTGGATGTACTTCATAGTAAAAGGCACGATAGCGGCGGTTATCGGCCTGTTTGCCGGCAAGGGCACGGAGAACGCTATGGGCATAGCGGGCATAGTCTATTACTTGGGCGCCGCCATAAAGAGCAGCCTGCAGAGCGTGCTGCAGCTTGGCGTCGCTATAAGCGTCAGCCTTGCGGTAATGAACCTGCTGCCGCTGCCCGCACTCGACGGAGGGCGGCTCGTGTTTATCGCCATAGAGAAGATATTCAAAAAGCCCGTGCCGAGGAACGTGGAAGGCATAATACATTTCGTGGGACTCGCGGCGTTCTTCCTGCTGTTCATACTCGTGACATATCAGGATATATCAAGGATATTCGGTGGATGACATGGAGGGAAGGACAAGGCAGGTCTCTTTCGGCGGCGTAACTATAGGCGGCGGCAGCCCCGTACTGATACAGTCCATGACGAACACCGACACCGCCGATATCGAATCCACGCTTGAGCAGATAAAGAAGCTGGAAGATGCGGGCTGCGAAGCCGTGCGGTGCACTTTTAACAACAAGGCTTGCGCTGCCGCGTTTCGTAAGATTAAAGACAGCATAAGCATTCCGCTCATAGCGGACGTACATTTTGATTACAGGCTGGCTATGCTGGCTATAGAGAGCGGCGCGGACAAGGTAAGGGTAAACCCCGGAAACCTTGGCGGCATGGACAGGCTCAAGGCAGTAATTGACTGCGCGAAAGAAAACGGCAAGGCTGTGCGTATAGGCGTCAACTCAGGCTCGCTCGAAAAGGACCTGCTTTCCAAGTACGGCGGCCCCGTGCCAATAGCGCTTGCCGAGAGCGCCATGAACTCAGTGCGCTATGTGTATGATCTCGGGTTTTATGACGTCGTCGTATCCATAAAGGCGTCGTCCGTGCCCGCTGCGGTGGCGGCAAACCGCATGTTCTCAGACGCCTGCGACGCTCCGCTTCACATAGGCATAACCGAAGCGGGGACATATAATAACGCTATAGTAAAATCGGCGGTGGGCTTAGGGGCGCTGCTATTGGACGGCATAGGCGACACGATGCGCGTTTCCATAACGGGCGACCCCGTGCAGGAAATAGGGGCCGCGAGGCGCATACTGCAGGCGGCGGGCGTAAGGCGGTTTTACCCCGAGGTAATAAGCTGCCCGACGTGCGGCAGGACGAGCATAGACGTCGCGGCGCTGTCCGCCAGCGTCGAAAACATACTTACAGAATCGGGCAAGCCCATTGTCGCTGCTGTTATGGGCTGCGTCGTCAACGGCCCGGGAGAGGCAAGGCACGCCGACATAGGCATAGCGGGCGGCGAGGGGAAAGCCGCTCTGTTTTCCAAAGGCTCTCTTATCGGCACATACGATGAGAGCGACATACTGAACGTTTTTAAGAATTATATAGAACAGGAATTTTAGATTGTGCAAAAGAAACCGGATTTTTTTGCCGCGCTCAAAAACAGCGTGGAAATAGACGACAACTTTGATTTCCGCTTTGAAAAGATCCAGCACGATGTGAAAAAGGGCGAATTTCTCATACACTTTACGAGCAACCTTCTTCCCGCGGACACATATCTTAATATCGAGCATTACCTTAAAGAGACCGTAAACGAAAAGACTAAGCTGTTTGTCGCCTACCGCGACCCCGGCGGCATAGACGCCGAGGATATGGAGACGCACGTAAAGGAGCTTTGCTGTCGCATAAAGCGTTCGCTTGCTCCGTTCGTGTCGAAGTCAAAAATGTATTTTGCGGACGGCGCATTCCACATAGACTTTCCCGACGATTTCGGCAAAGAGCTGTTTGCCGCATCGGGGCTCAAAGAGTATCTCGAAGGGTATTTCCTGCGCTGCTTCGGCATGGACGCGCGTATAGTGTTCGGGCGCTGCGAGGCCGCTCCCGCTCCGCGCAGGCTCGCAGACGTGGGAGAACTGCTTAAGGAAACCGTGAAAAAGCAGCAAGCTCAGGTGACGATACAGAAAGCCGATAAGGCGAAGCCCGCAAAAAAGGAGAAGGACTCAAAAATCATACACGGCAGCGGCGTAACGGGCGACACGGTAAACATTCGCGATATAAATGAGACTATAGGCCAGTGCGTAATAAGCGGCAGCGTGCTGTCCGTCGATTCGTTCGATATAAGGAACGAGGCGCGCGGCAAGCGCTCCATTGTCGTGTTCAGCGTAACGGACAATACGTCTACGATTACGTGCAAGGCGTTTGTTTCGCGCGACAAATGCGAAGATGTCAAGTCGCGGCTGGAGAAAGCGGCCGTAAAGGTGCTGGGCACGGCGGCTTACGACAGTTACTCGAAGGAAGTGTGCATAACCGTAAAGGCAATAGAGGAGACGGAAGCTGTTCGGCGGCAGGACAACGCGGAAGTAAAGCGCGTAGAGCTGCATCTGCACACGAATATGAGCGCGCTCGACGCGGTGGCGGACGAGGGCGAGGTGGTGCGGCGCGCGGCGGAGTTTGGCCACGAGGCGATAGCGATTACCGATCATGGCGTAGTGCAGGCGTTCCCCGGCGCGTTCGACGCGTCCAAAAAGACGGGCATAAAGGTTATATACGGCATGGAGGCGTACCTGATAAATGACATACCGCAGGTCTACAGGGAGGAATTCGAGGACGAATATATAGTGTTCGACCTTGAGACGACGGGCTTTAACCCGAATACCTGCGGCATAACGGAGATAGGCGCGGTAAGACTTAAACGTGGCGAAGTCGCCGATACGTTCAGCACTTTCGTGAACCCCGGCTGCCATATAAGCCGCCAGATAACCGACACGACGGGCATAACGGACGAGATGGTAGCGGACGCTCCCTCCATACCCGAAGCGCTCGCCATGTTCAGAGAATATATAGGCGATAAGCACCTCGCGGCGCATAACTCCCCTTTTGATATGGGATTCTTAAAAAAACACGGCAAAGACTGCGGCATAAGTTTTGATAACGACTGCCTCGATACGATATGGCTGTTCCGGCGCACGCTGCCCGGCCACAGGTCGTACGGTTTAGGTAAGCTCGCCGCCGACCTTAATATACCGCTGCGCCATCACCGCGCGCTCGACGACGCTATGTGCACCGCGAAAATAATGCAGATGTGCATGCAAAAAGCCGCCCACCCCGAGCTTAAGCCGTCCGTTGACGAGAAGGAACTGCCTAACTACCATATCATACTGCTCTGCAAAGACAGGAAGGGCCTGTTCAACCTCTACAAACTCGTCAGCGAATCGCACATGAAGCACTTTTACCGGAGGCCGCGCGTGCCGCGCTCGCTGCTCATTAAGCACAGGGAAGGGCTCATAGTAGGCTCGGCTTGCGAGCAGGGCGAGCTCATACAGGCTATACTGCGCTACGCCTCCGAAGGCGAGCTCGAGCAGGTAGCGAGTTTTTACGATTATCTTGAGATACAGCCGGACGGCAACAACGAGTTTATGGTGCGCGAAGGGCGGTTCCGCGATATGGAAGGAGTACGCGAAATAACGCGCAAGGTAGTGGAGCTCGGCACACGTCTTTCAAAGCCCGTGTGCGCCACCTGCGACGCGCACTTTATAGAGCCGCAGGACGAGTACTTCCGGCGCATACTCATGCATGGCCAGGGTTTCTCGGACGCCGACAATCAGGCGCCGCTCTATTTTCGCACGACTGCCGAGATGCTCGCCGAGTTCTCATATCTCGGGGCGGCGAAGGCAAAGGAAGTCGTCATAGACAACACGCGCGCTATTGCTCAGCAGGTAGAAAATATAAAGCTGCTGCCCGACGAGCCCGCGATGCCCGAGATACCCGGTGCCGAGGAACGGCTTGTTGATATGGCCTATAAACGTGCAAAAGATATTTATGGAGACCCTCTGCCGAATATCATTGAGGACAGGCTTAAACTGGAGTTTGACTCTATAATAACGCATGGGTACGGCGTACTGTATTATTTAGCGCACAAACTGGTTAAACACTCGAACGAGGACGGTTACCTCGTGGGATCGAGAGGCTCAGTAGGCTCGTCGTTTGTTGCGACGATGACGGGCATAACGGAGGTCAACGCGCTGCCTCCGCATTACGTGTGCCCCAACTGCAAAAAGAGCGAATTTATCTCCGACGCGAACATAGCGTGCGGCCCCGACCTGCCGCCCAAGAATTGCCCGGACTGCGGCACACCCATGAGGCGTGACGGCTATGACATACCGTTCGCTGTATTCCTCGGCATCAATGGCGACAAAGTGCCGGATATAGACCTCAACTTCTCGGGCGAGAACCAGCAGAGCGCGCACCAGTTCATCATAGACTATTTCGGCGAGGATCACGTGTTCCGCGCGGGCACGATAAGCAGTATAAAAGAGCAGACCGCGTACGGCTTCGTCAAGAAGTATATGGAGGAGAAGGGCATCTCCGCTAGCAGGGCGGAGGTGGAGCGCCTCGCGAAGGGCGTTTCGGGCACTAAGCGCACGACAGGTCAGCACCCGGGCGGCATGGTAATATTGCCCAAAGGCAGAGATATACACGAGTTTACGCCCATACAATACCCCGCGAACGACGCGGAGTCGGGCTTTATCACGACGCACTACAACTTCGGTTCGCTGCACGACCGCCTCATAAAGCTCGATATACTCGGCCATGACGACCCGACGGCATTGTATATGCTAAAAACAATTACGGGCATAGACCCGATAGATGTTTCCATTTCCGACCCTGAGACGCTGTCGCTGTTCTCATCTGCAAAGGCGCTGGGGCTGGCCCCAGAGCAGATAATGGGATGCCAGGTGGGCAGCCTCGGGATCCCCGAGTTTGGAACGAAGTTCGTCAGGCAGATACTCGTTGAGACGTCTCCAACGACTATCGGTGAACTCATACGCATCTGCGGCCTGTCCCATGGAACGGACGTATGGCTCAACAACGCGCAGGATGTTATAAAGGATGGCAAGGCGACGCTGCGCGAAGTTATATGCACGCGCGACGACATAATGAACTCCCTTGTGGCAAAAGGCATGGACGCGACACAGGCGTTCTATATAATGGAGGCCGTCCGCAAGGGCAAGGGCCTAAAGGACGAATGGCGCACAGAGATGAAGAAGATAGATGTGCCCGACTGGTTCATAGAATCGTGCGACAAGATAGCGTACATGTTCCCAAAAGCCCATTCCGTAGCGTACGTAATGATGTCGTTACGCATAGCGTACTTCAAGGTGCACTACCCGAGAGCTTTTTACGCGACGTATTTTTCAGTAAGAGCTGATAACCTCGACGCCGCTTACCTGCAATCCGCCGAAACGGTGCGCTCCAAGATAGCCGCGATAGAAGCCATGGGCAAGGAAGCCTCCGCGCTCGACCAGTCGCAGCTTACGATACTCGAGGTGGCGCTTGAAATGATGGAACGCGGCATAGATTTTCTGCCGTGCGACCTGTATAAGTCGGACGCCGTGCGCTGCATAATAGAAGATGGCGGCATAAGGCTTCCGTTCACGGCGCTCGGCGGTACGGGCGAGGCGGCTGCAAAAGGCATAGTCAGCGCCCGTGAATGTGGCGAGTTCCTCTCGGTGGAGGATTTGAAAAAGCGTTCGGGCATATCGAGCGCTGTAATAGCAAAGCTAGAGGAAAACGGCTGCCTAAAAGGGCTTTTAAAGAGCAACCAGCTGAGCCTTTTCGACTAGCCTGTCTTGGCGCCGGTTACAATAATTATATGGCACTTCATGGCTTTAGTTCTGTTGACTATTGAGCAAAGCATGGTTATAATGGAATGAGTTTTCTGCGATTATTTGCTGGCAAGAGAGCGCAGACGGTTTTTCTTGCGTTTAAAAGGGCGTCCGCGCGGCGGTTATAAGGCTTCCGCGGCAGCCCCAATAAAAGGATAATAATCAGCAATACGTAAGGAGGAAGCGGTAATACATGAAAAGACGCAGGATAATAACGCTGGTGGCCCTTCTGGTCATCGGCGTGATCGTGTATTTTTCTTTGGCCGGCTTTTCGGTCGACATATACACGTTCAATCCTCTGCCGCAGCAGGTAAGTCTGGGCCTTGACCTGACCGGCGGCGTTTACGCCGTGTTCAATGCGGACCAGGGCGAATATACAGCCGACGAATTCGGCGCAAAGATGTACACGACATTAAGCGTACTGCGCAACAGGCTCGACGAAAAGGGTTATACCGAGGCGACGGTCGTGCAGCAGGGCACAAACCAGATAAGGGTCGAGGTGCCAATAAACGAGACGAGCCAGATAAAAGACCCTGACCAGATACTTTCGTTCATAAGCACGACGGGGCTTTTGGAGTTCAAGAACGCCGATGGCGAAACGAAGCTCACGGGCGCTAACGTAAGCCAGGCTTACCCTACAACGAGCACAGATCCGGCGACAGGCGCTTCCCAAATCGTAGTTTCTTTAAGGTTCGACTCGGAAGGCGCGAAGCTTTTCGGAGAGCTTACCGAAGAGGCGTATAATAACGGAACCGCGATAACCATGACGCTCGACGGCAAAGAGATATCGAAGGCTACCGTCAAGAGCGGCCCTATATACGGAGGGGACGCTCAGATAGAGGGCGGCTTTACGTCGGAAAAGGCTTCCGATCTCGCGATGCAGATAGAATCGGGCGCTCTGCCGCTCGTGCTGCATGAAAAGGAAAACCGTTCGATGAGCGCTACGCTGGGACAGGAAGCGCTTAACAAGAGCTTATTTGCGGGGCTCATAGGCGTATGCGTGCTGTTCCTCTTCATGATAGTTTACTACCGTCTGCCGGGCTTTGTGGCGTGTCTGGCGCTTTCGCTGTATATGTATGTAATCGTGCTGCTGCTGGCGCTCATACCGGCTATTCAGCTTACGCTGCCGGGCATCGCGGGTATAATACTCGGCATAGGCATGGCGGTAGACGCCAATGTAATCATATTCGAGAGGTTTAAGGACGAGCTATCCTCCGGAAAGACGCTGCGCGCGTCGATGAAGGCGGGCTGGCACAAGGCCATGAGCACGATAATAGACTCTAATATAACGACGATAATCGCTGGCTTGGTCATCGCGATATTCGGCGTGGGTACTGTGAAAGGCTTCGGATATACGCTTATAATAAGCATACTCGTTTCAATGTTCACAGCCGTCGTGGTGACAAGGTGGCTGATGAACATAATACTCGATCTGAACTTAAAGAATTTGAAGCTGTACTCGTCGAGAAAGCTAGTTGCCGAATCGGCTGTAAAAGGAGGCGAGTAGCATGAAGATGGTTTTCCTTAGTAAAACGAAATACTTTCTGATACTGTCAGGCGTCATAATCCTCCTCGGACTTATCATGGGGGTTGTAAACGGTGGCCTTAACCTTGGCATAGATTTTACAGGCGGCAGCATACTCACGGTCGATCTGAAAAAGGCATTTAACGATCAGGATGTAGTTGACGCCCTTGGTAAAAGCGGCGTCGACCCGGCGACTGTCCAGATAGTGCACGGCGGCGACAAAGGCAACGAGGCGGTCATCCGTCTGCAGCTTATGCCCGAAACTACGGATATGAAGGCTCTGCGCGCGTCCATTGTAAGCTCGCTTGAGGACAAGTATCCGGGCGCATACGCGGGCGAGGTGGAGAACGTGGGCGGCACTACATCGGGCGAGATAGTAGCGAACGCATTCCTGTCCGTCATAATAGCGGCTGTCCTGATGCTGGTGTATATCTGGATAAGATTCGCGCTGTATTCGGGCATAGCGGGTGTCATAGCCCTTATCCACGACGTGCTTATTATGACCGCGTTTGTTTCTATAACGCGGCTGCAGATAAACAGCTCGTATATAGCTGCGTGCCTTACGATAGTGGGTTACTCGATAAATGACACCATCGTTGTGTTCGACAGGATAAGGGAGAACAACAGAAGGTTCGGAGCGAAGGAGATACCGAGGACGCAGGTGGCGGATTTAAGTATAAAAGAAACGCTGCCGAGAACGATAAACACGTCGCTCACCACGCTGATTACGATATCGGCCGTATACATACTGGGCGTGCAGTCCATAAAGGAGTTTGCGCTGCCTATTATCGTCGGCCTTATAAGCGGCACGTATTCGTCTATATTCATCGCGAGCCCGATATGGATATGGCTCGAGGACAGAAGAGACAAGCGGCTCAGCTATAAAGCGTCGCTTCAGAAGTCTAAAGCGTAATCAAATTCCGTGTTATATAATTTAATTATTTAATAACTGCTAAAGCCTTTCCTGAGCGGAAGGCTTTAGTTATAATATAGAGAAATAGCAATAGACAGAATAAACTTGCTTTTTGGGGTATTGAGAGGTCGCTTTGATAAAGTTTGAAGAGAAAAAATACGAGACCGAATGCAGCGCTGAGGCAATGGAAGTCTTGCGGCGGGCTACCGGGCTTTCCGAATCTGTCGCAAGGCTGCTCTTTAAGCGGGGCGTTACGACGGATAAGGACGCGAAGCGCTTTCTGCACCCCGGGCCGGAGCAGCTTTTAGACCCGCTTCTGCTGCCGGATATGGATAAAAGCGTCGCGCGCATAAAAGCGGCGCTCGGCAGTAAAGAAGAGATAACGGTGTTTTGCGACTACGACGCGGACGGCACGTGCGGAGGCTGCGCGCTTTTCCTGCATCTTAAAAGTCAGGGAGCGGATGTGTCCATAATGACGCCCAACCGCCACCGCGAGGGCTATGGGCTCTCGCTGGAAGCGGTGGAAGCGATAGCCAAAGGCGGCACGTCGCTGATTATAACTGTGGACTGCGGTATAACGAACGTAGCCGAGACGGCGCTCGCAAAGAGCCTAGGCGTAGACGTGATAATAACCGACCATCACGAATGCGGCGCGCTTCCCGACACGCCGTATATTGTAAACCCGAAACGACCCGACAGCGCTTATCCCTGCCCTTACCTTGCAGGCTGCGGCGTGGCGTTTAAGCTCATACACGCGCTCTCGTCGCTTTCGGAGGCCATGAAGTACATAGACCTCGCCGCGGTAGGCACAGTGACGGACATCGTGCCGCTGCTGGGCGAAAACAGGGCGATAGCTCACCTCGGAATAAAGAAGCTGCGCAGGGAGCCTTGCGCGGGTTTAAAGGCGCTTGCCGAATGCGCGGGCATAGAGCTTACCAAAATCTCATCGTTCGGCGTAAGCTTCGGCCTCGGGCCGAGAATAAACGCGGCGGGACGCATGGACACGGCGGAGCTAGCGATAGACATACTTCGCGCGCGGCAGATGTCGCCCGCGCTGCGGGAAAACGCGGAGAAGCTGTGCGCGCTCAACGAGCGCCGCAGAAAGGAAGTCGAGGACATACAAAACAGCGCGGAAGACATGATACAGGCAAACGCGTATATGAACGACAGCGCGATAATGCTCGCGGACGAATCGTGGAACGCTGGCGTCATAGGCATCGCGGCGGCAAAGATAGCCGAGAAGTACATGCGGCCATGCGTGCTTTTTGGAGGCAGCGGCGGCAGCCTTGTGGGCTCGGCAAGGAGCATAGAAGGCATAAACATGTTTGAGGTGCTGGGCGCTTTCGCGGAGAGGTACGAGAAGTTCGGGGGCCATGCGCAGGCGGCGGGGCTTACCATAGCGCCTGGCGCGCTGGAAAGCTTAAGGCGCGACGTGTGCGAGTACATAGATACACATTACGACGAGAGCGTGTTCGAGCGGAAGAAGACATACGACCTGCGTCTGAACGTAGTTGATATAACGCCGGAGTTCGTCGCCGACATTGAACGGCTCGAACCGTTCGGACAGTGCAATGAAAAGCCGGTGATAGCGGTGTCCGCCGATATAGCGGACTCAAAGTTTGTGGGCAACGGAAGAAAGCCGCATCTTAAGTTTCGGATGCGGCAGGCAAACCACTCGATAGAAGCCGTCAATTTCTTCTATAAGGATTCGCATTCGTTCATATCGCAGTCGTGCGATTTCCTCTGCGAGGCGGGCATAAACGAATATAACGGCGCTCCTCAGCTTATAGTGCGCGATATAGCCGTAAAATACGACGACGCGCTGTCCGAAGGCTTCCTCGCCGCGAACAGGCGGGATATGATAAAGAACTTCCTTGACGAGATAACGCGCATAGGCAAAGACGGCGCGCCTAAAAGCATGGACGAAGCGCAATTTGCCGCTTTATTGGCGGGCGAGCAAAAAAAGAGCAGGTTCGGTCTGTGTGTAGAGGCGCCCACCGCGCCCGCGTTTAAGCGGCTTTTAAGTATGAAAGCTGTGGATGAGGCGCTGCGGCGGGGAGAAATTATTCTGTTCGACGCAAAGGCGTACACTGCCGACAACTGCGTCGCCGTGTCGCCGCCCGCGGGATTCCAGCGTACGCTGCGCGCAGGAGCAGGCGCGGGCTCGTTTTTTGACGGCGAGATGCAAAGGCGCTACCGCATAGAGGCGCAGCGATATTTCGCGCCGAGGGAAGAAATGCTCAAAGCTTTCGGCGCGCTATCATGCGGCCCGATGGAGTTTTTTGAAGCGGAGCGGCGCTTAGGTGCAGGCCCCGAAAAATTTGCGTTCATACAAAGGGTGCTATGTGAGCTTGAGTTGATTGAGACAGATAAAAGTGGTAGAATACATGCAATAAAAGGCAGCCCGAAAAAGGACTTGATGAACAGCGCTTGCTTTTGCGGCTTTAAAGAGTTTTTAGGGTAGATGCGGGAGCGTATTTTGGAAGAACTGACGGAAAAACTCAGACAAAAGAATTACAGCAAAGAGGATCAGGAGATATTTAAAAAAGCCTATACCTACGCGGAAAAAGCTCACGAAGGGCAGACACGGCTTTCAGGTGAGCCTTTTTTCATGCACCCTTATGAGGTCGCCAATATACTTATAGAGCTTTCGCTCGACATATCCACGATAATAGCGGGCCTATTCCACGACATAGCTGAGGACACGACCGTTACTATAAGCGAGATAAGGAAGGAGTTCGGCGACGAGATAGCGAAGCTCGTCGACGGCGTGACGAAGGTTGGCCAGGTCGATTTCCTTTCGAAGGAGGAAAACCAGGCAGAGAACCTGCGCAAGATGTTCATGGCAATGGCGAGCGATATACGCGTAATACTGGTAAAGCTTGCCGACCGGCTGCACAACATGCGCACGCTAAAGTACCAGAGCAAGGAAAAGCAAATAGAAAAAGCGAGGGAGACGCTGGACATATACGCCCCGCTCGCGCACCGGCTAGGCATCAACGCCATTAAGTGGCAGCTTGAGGACCTTTCGCTCAAGTACCTTGACGATCAGGGCTATTTTGATATAGCCTCCAAGATAAACGAAACGCGCGCGCAGCGCAACGAATATATTAGTGGTGTTATAGAGCAGATAAAAGAGATGCTGAAAAAGATAAAAGTCGAGGCCGAGGTCGAAGGCAGGCCGAAACACATCTACAGCATATACAACAAGATACACAACAAGCAAAGGGAATTCGAAGAGGTTTACGACCTCATGGCAATACGCATTATAGTAAAGACGGTAAGGGACTGCTACGCGGTTTTGGGCACTATTCACACCGAGTGGAAGCCGCTGCCCGGGCGCTTTAAGGACTATATAGCAGTGCCCAAGCAGAACATGTACCAGTCGATACACACTACTGTGCTGGGCAAGGACGGAAGGCCTTTCGAGGTACAGATACGAACGAGGGAGATGCATTCCACCGCCGAGTATGGTATCGCGGCGCACTGGCACTACAAAGAAGGCGGCGCGGGCGACAAGGATATGGACAAGAAGCTCGCGTGGCTGCGGGAACTGCTTGAATGGCAGACGGACATGAGGGACTCCAAAGAGTTCATGGAATCGCTCAAAGTAGACTTCTACAGCGACAGGGTTTTCGTATTTACACCCAAAGGGGACGTCAAGGAGTTCATTCAGGGCGCGACGCCGCTCGACTTCGCTTACGGCATACACAGCGAGATAGGCCACAAGTGCGCGGGCGCGAAGGTAAACGGTAAAATCGTGCCGCTGGGATATGTGCTCAAGACGGGAGACATAGTTGAGATATTAACGTCGGCGGCTTCAAAAGGGCCGTCGCGCGACTGGCTGAAAGTCGTCAAGACGTCGCAGGCGAAGAGCAAGATAAAGAACTGGTTCCGCAAGGAGCTCAAAGAGGAGAACATAGCCAAAGGCCGCGATATGCTTGAAAAGGAAGCGCGGCACCGCGGGTACGAGTTTAAAACGCTTTTCCGGCCCGAGTGGCTTAAAGGCATATTCAAGAAGTTCACGCTGCAGTCGGTTGACGACATGTATGCCGCGGTCGGCTACGGCGGGATAGCCACCGGCCAGATACTATCGCGGCTCATACAGGAATACACGCTGCAGAATAAAGAGCAGGAAGTCAAACAGGAGACGAGAAAGTCCCGCAAGGCCGATTCGAGCGGCGTAATAGTAAAAGGCTACGACGATATGGTAGTGCGGTTTGCTAAATGCTGCAATCCCGTGCCCGGAGACGGCATCGTTGGGTACATAACGCGCGGGCGCGGCGTATCGGTGCACAGAAGCGACTGCTCGAATATATCGACTGCGGATTTTGAGTCGGGGCGCATGATAGACGTGAATTGGTCGGAGAACGAAAGCTCGTCGTACAGCGTCGAGGTACAGATAAACGCCGATGACAGGCGCGGGCTCATTGCCGAAGTCTCCAACAAGATATTCGGCTTGGGAGTACCGCTGACGTCGGTAAACGCGCGCCTTGGAAAGGGCAGCGCGGCGGTCATAATAGTGGGCCTTGAGATATCCGACATAAGTCAGCTCGAGGTAATATTCAAGGGCCTCAAGGCAATACCCGGCGTGCATGAGGTATTCAGGATACACAAGTAACCCCTCGTTATAAGGAGGAATGATGATAGCTGTAGTGCAGCGGGTTAGTTCGGCTTCGGTTACTGTTGAAGACAGGGTAACGGGCAGCATAAAAAAAGGGCTGCTCGTGCTGCTGGGCGTCGAGAAGGGCGACACCGGGGAAGACCTTGACTATATAGTGCGCAAAACGGCGGGCCTCAGGATATTCGAGAACAACAATAAGATGGACTTAAGCGTTACCGACGCGGGCGCTTCGATACTCGTAGTATCGCAGTTCACGCTCGCGGGAGACGCGAGAAAGGGCAGGCGGCCCGATTTTACAAGGGCGGCGGAAGCGAGGGAAGCAAAAACCATGTACGACAAATGCGTCAGCGCTTTCCGCGCTATGGGCATAATAACTGAAGAAGGCGAGTTCGGCGCGCATATGACGGTCAATTCGGCGGGCGACGGCCCGGTGACTATACTGCTGAACTCAAAGCGGGTTTACTGACGGTATTTCATGCATTTGTCAGCATCGCCCCCGGTCGTTTAGGGGGCGTTAGGATCCCGGCGGGGTTTGCCGCCGGTTCAAAAGGAGAGCGTGTATGAAGGTTATCAAGATGACGGTGGGCGCACTGGACGCCAACGCGTATATAGCATATAAAGAAGGCTCGGACAAGGCGTTCGTAGTCGACCCAGGCGGTGACGAAGCGCTGATACTATCAAGGCTCGACGAGAACGGCTTAGAGGACGTAACGCATATACTGCTGACGCACGGGCATTTCGACCATATAGGCGCGGCGGCGGAGCTGCGGCGAGCCACGGGCGCGAAGGTGTGCATACATGAGCGCGACGCGCGCATGCTGAAAAGCTCGCGGGACAGCCTTGCCGCCATGACGGGCATGCACTTACAGCCCTGCGAGGCGGACTTAATACTGCAGGGCGGAGAGACGCTTGACGCGGCGGACATGGACGTATACGTGCTGCATACCCCGGGGCATTCGGGCGGCAGTGTGTGCTACATAACGGAAGACGCTATGTTCTCGGGGGATTCGCTGTTCTATATGTCGTGCGGACGGACGGACCTTCCGGGCGGCGACCCGGCGGAGTATTACGACACTCTCCATAATACGATAAGTGGGCTTAAGACCGATTATACCGTATATACGGGCCACGGCCCTGAGACGACATTGCTTGGCGAACTCCGCCACAACCCGTTCCTTAAGAGGCCGAGATGACGGCGCTGTTTACAGAAGCGTTCTTCGGAGATATATGCGAAGAAATACGCCTTTTTATAGACACGAGGAAAATTGAACGCCTTTTAGAAGCGGCGCCTTTGCCCGAAGGCCTATGCGTGCTGCACCGCTTGGGCGAAGCTGGGGGCGAGGCCGTAAGCTTTGCGTCTGTGTTCATGGACGGCGCTCCCGTCTCGGAATACGAGTACCGCTGTAAGCTTGGGCAGGGCGCGCTTGAGCAAAAGCGCAGCCAAAAGCGCGCCGCCAAGATAAGCGTATACCGAGCGCTTTCGAGGCACTTTGGCGTGTCTATGCCGTGGGGCTCGCTTACGGGCGTGCGTCCTACAAAGCTGCTGCGCGACAGCGAGATAAGGCTGGGATGTGAAGGCGCGAGGGCGCTGTTTTTAAACGAGTTCGATGTAACCGAAGAGAAGTACGATTTTGCCAAAAGCATAGTGGACGTACAAAAGCCCTGTTTCCCGGCGGATAACGACGTCGACGTATATATAGGAATACCTTTTTGCACTACAAGATGCGCGTACTGCTCGTTTGCCTCCAACGTTCCCGGCGTGTTCAAGGGCGCGGAGCAAAAGTACGTGGATGCGCTGCTTAATGAGCTCTCGCATATAGAGCGGCGGCTTGCCGGCAGGCGCGTGCGCTCCGTGTATATAGGCGGCGGCACGCCGACGGCACTCAGCGCGGACAGCCTTGAAACTGTGCTGAAAAAGGCGGCGGAGATAGCCGCGGGCGCCCGTGAGTTCACCGTCGAGGCGGGCCGTCCCGACACGATAACTGAGGAAAAGCTCGGCTTTATCAGTGCCGCGGGCGCGGGGCGGATAAGCGTGAATCCGCAGACGCTTAAAGAAACAACGCTCGAGCGCCTGGGGCGCAGGCACACCGCGGAGGATTTTTTTAGGGCGTACGGCATGGCGCGCTCCGCGGGCTTCATAATAAACGTGGACGTAATAGCCGGTCTTCCCGGCGAAACGCTCGGCGACGTCGCGGCGACTATAGAGGGCGTGGCCGCGCTGTCGCCCGAAAACATAACGGTGCATACGCTCGCCGTAAAACGCGCTTCAAAGTTCGCCGAGCAAAACCTGGGGGCATTTCCCACGGATTCCGAAACGGCGCAGATGGTAAGCGAGGCGTCGCGCATGCTAAAAGCCGCGGGCTACAGGCCGTACTACATGTACAGGCAAAAGTACATGAAGGGCAGCCTTGAAAACGCGGGTTATTCAAAACCCGGCTATGAGTGCCTCTACAATATCGACAACATGGAAGAGCTATTAAGCGTCGAGGCTTTCGGCGCGGGCGCGATATCAAAGCTCGTTTTAAACCACGGCGAGCGCATAGAGCGGGAAGCAAACACAAAGGACCTGCGGCTGTATATCGAAAGGAACGGTTTATAAAGCTTTAAAGGCGTTTTCAGACCAAAAAGATATTGACATAGCGCCCCGCTTAAAATATAATCTTGAATGTTGACTTGTCAGGGGAAAGTCAAAAGGGGTCGACTGGAGTGTTGTTATGAAGATAGATATCGCTGACGCCGTTAAAAACGAAGGCGAAGTCTTCAATAAGGTATTCGACGGCCCGCTTCAAAGCATCGACTTCATGGGGGAGCACTTTAGTTTTCCCGTGGTGCATGTCGAGGCCGAGTACCGTTTCGACGGCGAAGGCGTTGCCGTTGAGGGGAATTTGAGCACGCAGACCGAGGTAAACTGCTCGCGCTGCTTAAAGGCGTTCAAACACCCCGTGTCGTTCGGGTTTTCCGAGTATTTCTCGAAGCATCCCGAGCCGGACGAGGGCGTTTACGGTTTCGCGGGCGAGGCAATAGACCTTGATACGATGCTGGAAGACAACATAATTATGAGCCTCCCGATGAGGTTCCTGTGCGGGGAAGACTGCAAAGGGCTGTGCGGGGTGTGCGGAAAAAATCTGAACGAAGGCGAGTGCGGCTGCGACAGAGACCCAGTTGACAGCGCTCTGAGCGCCCTTTCCGGATTTAATAAAGATAACGAGGCTCCCGGCAAGTCGTGAGACTTGATGGGGTGTAAAAGTCTAGGAGGAATAAAAAAATGGCATTACCCAAGAGAAAAACATCGAAAAAGAAGAAGCATCAGAGAAGCGCTGCCAACTGGAAGCTCCACGTGCCCGGCATTTCCGAATGCCCGCAGTGCCACGCGATGAAGCTTTCCCACAGAGCTTGCCCCACATGCGGCTACTATAACGGCAGGCATGTGATGGATACCGAAAAGAAAGAAAAAGCTGAATAATAGCCGCCCGCGAAAGCAGTGGCTTTATTGGGCGTATACAGAATTTTAAAGCGCACAGCGTATTGTGCGTTTTTATTTTGCATATTTCTGCTTACGTGCAAACGTCAGCGCTTGCTCCTGCGCCCATGCAGGCGGCGTCGTAGCAGCTCAATTTTTTATCTATTTTATCAAGGTTTTTCTTTAAATCTTCCATCTGTCGTATTATCGTTTCACGGTGCTCGGAGAGCATTTTACGCCGTTTATCAAGCGTGCTGTCCCCTTGGGCCCAGTCGCTTATGAATTCCCTTATCTGTTTTATGGACATGCCCGTGGCTTTAAGGCAGCAGATGATGGAGAGCATCTCCAGGTCCTGCTCGGAAAACGCCCGGATACCCGAATCTGTACGCGATAAAAAGGGCAGCAGGCCTTCCCGCTCATAATACCTCAGTGTGTACGTGCTTAGGTTCATCTTTTCTGCAGCCTGCGATATTGTATATGTCATACGCCAACCTCAAATTTCTTTCAGAAAAATCAACGACATGTGTTGACTTACACTTAACTCAAAGTGATACCATAAAATCATTATACAACTATTATGGAGGATATACCATGGAATTCAATTATTATATTCCGACAAGGATTCTTTTCGGGCGGGGCGCTCTTGGAAGCCTGCACGAGCAGACTCTGCCGGGCAGAAAGGCGCTTATTGTTACGAGCGCGGGCACGTCCGTAAAAAAATACGGTTTTTTGGCAAAGCTTCAGGAGCAGCTAGAAAAGGCGAATGTTAATTACGAGCTTTTCGATAAGATACAGCCGAACCCGCTTAAAGAGCACGTGATGGAAGGCGCAGAGAAAGCGCGCCTTGCGTGCTGCGACTTCGTCATCGGCCTTGGCGGCGGCAGCAGCATCGACTCGTCCAAGTCTATAGCGGTAATGGCGACAAACGACGGCGATTACTGGGACTATATTTCCGGCGGCTCGGGCAAAGGCATGCCGGTAAAAAACAATCCGCTTCCCGTAGTCGCCATAACGACCACTGCGGGTACAGGCACTGAGGCTGACCCGTGGACGGTAATAACTAACGGGAACGAAAAGATAGGCTTTGGCTATGAAAAGACTTTCCCGGTGCTGTCCGTCGTGGACCCCGAGCTGATGGCGACCGTGCCGCCCGCGCTTACGGCCTATCAGGGGTTCGATGCGCTGTTCCACAGCGCCGAAGGGTATTTAAATATAAATGCAAACGTTATGAGCGATATGTACGCGCTCAAGTCCATAGAGCTGATAGGCAAAAGCCTTGCGGCGGCGGTTAAAAACGGCGCGGACATCGTGGCGAGGGAAGACATAGCGCTCGCGAATACGCTCGGCGGCATGGTTGAATCGACGTCTTCGTGCACGTCCGAGCATTCCATAGCTCATTCCTTAAGCGCTCTGCGCCCAAAGCTTGAGCACGGCGCGGCGCTTATTATGATAAGCAAAGAATACTATAGCTTTTTCGCGGCGTCGGGTTCATGCGACCAAAGAATGGTAGATATGGCCAAAGCGCTGGGCGCTGAGGACGCGAAGGAAGCGGGCGATTTTGTGGCCGCGCTCGTGAGGCTTCAAAGAGATTGCGGCGTGGACGCGCTAAAGATGTCCGACTACGGCATATCTTATGATGAACTGGGCGAATTCGTCCGAAACGCGAGAGAAACCATGGGCGGCCTGTTTGAAGGCGACCCTGCTAAGCTCACCGACGAGGACGTGGCAGGCATACTTGGAAGGTCGTACAGATAGTTTTTAATGGATAATCGCCTTTTTCGGCAACAAACCGAGGAAGGCGTTTTTTGTTTTTGAGATACAATAGGACGGGTTTTAAGCGCAATTTCCGAACATTACTGCTAATTAGAATGTTTTCACAGGCATAATGCAACAAAACATATTGCAAAGAATTTATGTTTTTTATATACTACCAATATATAATTGGTGTTGAGGTGCGAATTGAAAGTTATCGTAGATGCTATGGGCGGCGACAACGCTCCGCAGGCTATCGTCGAAGGATGCGTTTTGGCGCTCAATGACAATCCCTCACTCGAGATAACGCTTGTCGGCATAGCAGAAGCCGTCGCAGGCGAACTTCAAAAATACAATTACGATAAGCAGCGCATAAATATAGTTAACGCGACAGAAGTTATAGATATGGCTGAACCGCCTGTTGAAGCAATACGTACAAAGCGCGATTCCTCGCTGGTCCGCGGCATGAGGCTGTTGCGCGAAGGCGAAGGCCAGGTGTTTATCACGGCGGGCAGCACGGGCGCGACGATAGCGGGAGCCACGCTTATCGTCAAGCGCATACCCGGCGTTAAGCGCTGCGCGCTTGCTCCTTTGCTTCCGTCCGAAAAAGGCAAGGTGCTGCTGATAGATGCGGGCGCAAACTCCGAGTGCCGTCCGTCGTACCTTGCGCAATTCGCGCTGATGGGCAGCATATACATGCAGAAGATGGAGGGCGTAGAGAGCCCAAGGGTCGGCCTTGTCAGCAACGGCGCGGAAGAGGAAAAAGGCACGGAGCTCACCAAGGCGTCATATAAGCTGCTCGAAACGCTGCCCATAAATTTTTGCGGCAACGCCGAGGGCCGGGACCTGCTTTCGGGCGATTACGACGTAATCGTATGCGACGGGTTTACAGGCAACGTGATACTTAAGTTTCTCGAAGGCGTTGCGGGCACGCTGTTTTCGATGCTTAAAAACGAGCTTGGCGCAAGCTTTCGTACAAAGCTGGGCGCCGCGCTTGCAATGCCCGCTTTCAAGAGGTTCAAAAAGAACCTTGACTATACGGAGTACGGAGGAGCGCTGCTTCTCGGAGCGGGCGGCGGCGTGATGAAAGCGCACGGCTCATCCAATGCAAAAGCCATAAAAAGTACGTTGCGGCAGGCTGCCGGGTTTATCGAGGCCGACGTCGTTAATGTAATAAAAACGGAGATTTCGAAGATATCGATCGACGATTAAATCATTATACAGGAGGTTCAAGATGGTATTCGAAAAGGTAAGGAAGATATTATCCGATCAGCTTGAGATTGACGAAGAAAGCATCACTATGGAATCCGACCTGGTGGAGGATTTAAAAGCGGATTCGCTTGCTATAGTTGAGCTTATTATGGACCTGGAACAGGAGTTTGATCTCGACATACCTGATGAAGAGCTGCCCAAGGTGGTAACAGTCAAAGACGTCGTACAGTACATAGAAAAGAACGTCGGAGGGTATTAAAACTGTCGGTGCCCGGAGAGTATCCGGGTATCGTGTTTTTTATGCTGTTTGCTGAACTTTAAAAGGCGGTTTGGTAATCTCCGGCTCCCGGTATTTGCCGAGAGGTCATGATGGAAAAGGATTTTGGGGCACTTCAGAGCAAAATAGGATATTCGTTTTCTGATGAGAAGCTGCTTGCTCGCGCTTTCGTGCATTCGTCGGCAGACATTGGCGAGAGCTACGAACGCCTGGAGTATTTGGGCGACGCAGTGCTGGAGCTTGTCATAAGCGAACTTATCTTTACCCGTAAGCCCGAGTTTTCCGAGGGCGAGCTTACAAAGACGCGCGCAGCGCTTGTCAATGAGGGCATGCTCGTCGCCGCCGCGCGGGAGCTCGATTTAGGGAAGTACCTGATTCTCGGCAGGGGAGAAAAGGCTTCGGGCGGCGCGGAGAAGCCTTCCATACTCGCAGACGTCGTCGAGGCGCTTTTTGGCGCCGTATATTTGGACGGCGGGTTCGAGCACGCAAAAAGCGTAGTCAAGAGCGTGATGAACTCGAATATCGAGACGGTGCTTTCGGGCGGCGGCGTTAAGGATTACAAGACGCGGCTGCAGGAGCATTTCCACAAGAAGGGCATAACGGATATCAAGTATGCCGTATACAAAGAGGAAGGGCCTCCACACGACAAGCTGTTTTATGTTAAGCTGTACGTTAACGGCGCTGAATTGTCCGAAGGAAAAGGCGGCTCTAAAAAGAACGCGGAACAAAGGGCGGCAAAACAAGCCCTTTTGAATATTTAAAATTTACTCCGGCAACGCCTCTTCACGGAAACGCTCCGTGACAGGGCTTTTTGGGGTATAAAAAGGATGGTAGTATGCTTGATTTTTTAAGGGTTAAGGCAATCGACGAGGAAGTTTATTCCGCGATGATGGACGAGCTTACGCGGCAGCAGAACAACATAGAGCTGATTGCGTCCGAAAACTTCGTGTCCGAAGCGGTGATGAACGCTATGGGGTCGCATCTCACCAACAAGTACGCGGAAGGGTATCCGGGCAAGCGCTATTACGGCGGCTGCGAGTACGTGGACGTTGTGGAAAACCTTGCGAGGGAGCGCGCAAAGAGGCTGTTCGGCGCGGAGCACGTCAACGTACAGCCGCATTCGGGCGCTCAGGCAAATACTGCGGTATACTTTGCCGCGCTTGAGCCGGGCGACACGGTTGTAGGAATGAATCTTGCTCACGGTGGGCATCTTTCGCACGGGAGCCCGGTAAACATATCGGGCAAGTACTATAAATTCGTACCGTACGGCGTGAGCCGTGAAACAGAGATTATAGACTATGACGAACTGCGCAAAGTCGCGCTGGAAGCGAAGCCTAAGCTTATTGTCGCGGGCGCGAGCGCATACCCGCGCAGCATAGACTTTAAGAAGTTCCGCGAGATAGCGGACGAAGCGGGCGCGCTGCTCATGGTGGATATGGCGCACATAGCGGGGCTTGTAGCCGCTGGGCTGCACGAGAGCCCTGTGCCTTATGCGGATTTTGTCACGACGACGACGCACAAGACGCTGCGGGGGCCAAGGGGAGGCATGATACTGTGCAAAGAGCAGTACGCCAAAGCGATAGACAAGGCGATATTCCCCGGGACGCAGGGCGGCCCGCTGATGCACGTAATAGCGGCAAAAGCTGTGTGCTTTAAGGAAGCGTTGTCAGACGAATTCACGCAGTACCAGAAACGCATCATAGCAAACGCCGCCGCGCTTGCCAAAAGCTTAAGCGGTAACGGCGTGAGGCTCGTTTCGGGCGGCACGGATAATCATCTGATGCTCGTCGACCTTACGAATAAGGGCATAACGGGCAAGGACTTAGAGGCTATGCTCGGCAGAGCGAACATTACCGTCAATAAGAACGCGATACCGTTCGATACGCAGAGCCCGTTCATAACAAGCGGCATAAGGCTGGGTACGCCCGCCGTTACGTCACGCGGCATGGACGAAGCGGATATGAACGAGATAGGTTCGCTTATATCCGGCATAATCGACGGGGGAGAAGCTGCCGTAGAGTCAATAAAACAGCGCGTGCTTGCGCTGTGCGCAAGAAGGCCGCTTTACAAATAAAAAGATATAGTTAGAAAACGACGGCATGGCGCGGGCTGTGCCGTCTTTGTTTTTTCTGCCGCTATAGCTGCCGTACAGCAATATAATCATTTCGAGCCGGCATCAAGCCTGCCCCTTGAGTCGCCGCATTTACATAGTTCAAATATTGTTTATTTCTTTTTTTATAGCGCTGTGTTATAGTAGTTGTTGGATTTTTTGCTTAACGGAGGATAATAGATGAAAAAGATAGCTTCAGCGGCCGCGCTTATCATAGCGTTGCTGCTTGTATTTGCAGGGTGCTCTAATGCCTCGCCCGACGCGTCGGCATCCGCGTCGGCGGCTGCGTCGGCGTCCGCGTCGGCGGCCGCGTCGGCGTCAGCGAGCCCGAGCGGCAAAACGATAGCCGCGAACGGAGCGGATTATGTAACGTCTTTGGTTAACGAGCTCGCCAAGTCATACAACAGCGCGGGAGTAACGATAACTGCGACGGCGTCGAACTCAAACAATGGCATTGCGGCGCTTGCGGAGGATACCGCGCAGATAGCGCTTTCTTCAAGGGCGCTTAAAGACGCCGAAAAGAGCACGTTTGCCGGTATGAAGGAACAGGAGATATGCAAGGACGGCATAGCCGTCGTTGTTGGCAAGGACAATCCGATAAGCGCGCTTACCGCCCAGCAGGTAAAAGACATATTCACAAAAAGCGTTACCGACTGGGGCGACGCAGGCGGGACTGCGGGGACCATTAAGGTCTATACGCTGGGTTCCACGTCGGACGTAAGGAAGGTATTCAACGAACTGCTGCTCGGCAAAGACGAGGACGGTAAGCAGATAGATACAACGGATTCCTTAAACACGATTGAAGACTCCAACGAGAAAATGGCCGAGGCGCTTGCGGGCGACTCTGCCGGAATAGGCTATATGCAATTAAGCTCGGTGCCTGCGGACGGCTCCTTAAAGGTGCTCGATATTGACGGCGTCAAGGCGACGGCGGCAAATATCAAGAGCGGCGCTTATACGTATGCCTTAAGCTTTAACCTCATCACTAAAGGCGACACGGACGCGCAAGCCTTCGCCGATTACTGCCTCGGCAGCGACGCGAAAGATTATATGACAGCAAGCGGCTATATAGTGCCGTAATACCGTAGTTGAAGAATAAGGGCTGCTTTTGCGGGCAGCTCTTTTTTTATACAAGCTGACAAAAGAGAGTAAACAGCTTAAAGCGCCTGATTATGCGGCATCACATGTTTCCAGCGGGCGCTTAAGCCGCCTTGCGCGCCCAGATAGAATAGAGTATCAGGCCTGCAAGGCAGAACGCCGCTCCCATTCCCAGCGCGAGGCTGACGCTTATATCCGCAAGTCTGCCGAATACAAGGTTCGTGAATATCGCGCCCGCGTTCATTATGCAGGAATAGACGGAAAGCAGAGTTGCCCGCGCCGCTATGTTTATCTGGCGGTTCTGCACGCTCATGCTTATAGGCGCGAACATCGAAGCCGATAACCGCAGCAGCACTATCAGCAGCACGGACAGCAAGGGGTCCGCCGTAACAGCTGTTACCGCGCACGCTATTGCTGCGGCGGTGAACAGTATTTTTCCTGCCCTGCTTTCTCCGATGCGGTTTGTAAACCTGCCGGATAAAGCCGCCGTGAGTCCGGCAAGCGTCACGAGTATATATATGTACCCCATATATTTTGTCGCGATCCCTGCCCGCACGTACTGCACCTGGCTCAGAAACACGGTTATCGTCTGGTTGCTCTCCGCGAGCAGCATCGCCGCTATGAGGAATATGAAAAAACGCTTATTGCCCTTAAGAGCGGATATTACGGCCTTCGCGTCGTTTGCAAAGCAAGAGCGCCGCACCGCTCTTATGCCCGGGTCGCCAAGTGCGAATGAAAGAACCATTGACACGCCGTAAGATACGACGGTGAGAAACGCAGCGAGTCGGTAATTGTCCGCCGATACCGCCGAAAACACTACGGCCGCGACCATCAGCCCGGCCGTGCCCATGGCCGAATATACGCCGAACACCCGGTGGCTGTCCTTTTCGCCCGCGGCAATGAAGAGATACGCCGAGTCGCAGCCCGATATGCCCGCCAGCACTACGGACAGCAGCAGACGTTCGGCAAGGAACCACGCGAATCCCGTTGCCTGCCAGAACACTATCTTTGAAACAAAATACAGCGCGTTGCAGATAACAAGCGTCTTCTTGTAGCCTATTCTGTCCGCGACGAATCCCCAGGGGATCTCGAGCGCTATCATAACCAGCAGCGATATGCTTTCTATTATTGTGATCTGAAACAATGAAACGCCCTGCGCCTGCCGGTACAACGTGGCTACGGGGCCGTAAAAAATCATGCCCTGCAGCAGCGCGATGGCATACATGAGCCGTACATTTTTATTATTCATATGCTTGTCCTTTCAGAAATTTGGAACGCAACAAAAACAGAGCCTAAATTTTAAGCCCTCGCGTAAATATGTTTGTTTAAATGGGACAACGCATTATACTTACAGCCTCATGAAAATTTGATTTTATAAAGACAGTATATATTTGCTTAACGGTACAGTCAACGCTTTGTTTTACGCCAGAATTTACACAGGCTTAACATGAAGTTGATGATGGTTTTACACAAGTGCTGTATGCTTCAATTATTAAATTTTGATTATTAACAGGAGGATAATAATGAGGAAATTAAGTTTGATCATCGCATTAGTAATGGCGCTGACAGCCATGTTTTCCGGCTGCGGCACGCCTGCACCGGGCGCATCCCAGGCTCCCGGTGATACGGTTTCACTCAAGGCCGCAGGTTCCACTTCTGTAGGCCCCGTAATGGAAACGCTTGCCGAAATGTACAGCGTAAAGTACCCGGGCGCGGAAATAGTCGTTGAGGCGGGCGGCTCGGGCGTTGGCGTGACGTCGTGCGCAGACGGCACGGTAGACTTCGGAATGGCTTCGAGAGACTTAAAAGACGATGAAAAGACGAAGTATCCCGACATGAAAACCACTGTTCTGTGCAAGGACGGCGTAGCGGTCGTCGTCAACTCGGCCAACAAGGTAACGGGCCTGACAATTGACCAGATAAGAGACATATTCACCAGCAAGATAAAAGACTGGTCGGAGGTTGGCGGAGATAAGGGCAAGATAAACCTTTACACGAGAGACTCGGCGTCCGGTACAAGGGAAGCGTTCCAGACGCTGATGTTGGGCAAAGACGCCGCGGGCGAGCAGATAGAGATAGACGAGACGCTGTTCGCAAGCGTGTTCGACTCAAACGGCGCGATGGGCAGCGCGGTGCAGGGCGACCCGGGCGGTATCGGCTACATGTCGCTTGGAATAGTGGCCAACTACGACGGCATCTTTTCGGTCGATGTTGATGGAGTAAAAGCGACGACGGAGAACATGGCCAGCAGCACATACAAGTATACAAGGCCCTTTAACCTGCTCACAATGGGAGACCCCAAGGGCGCTGTGGCGGATTTGTTCGACTACCTGACGACCGATCCCGAATCTATTAAATACATAGAAGAAAGCGGATACGTAGCTCCCTGACGGATATCGTTAAGCAACCAAAAAGACAGCTTCGCACGCCACTTTTTGTATACGATAATCTCCTGCAATAAAGCCTTCCCCCTCGGGGGAAGGTGGCGCAAAGCGCCGGATGAGGGGATGTTGGAATCAGCAGTACCTAGAGTTTTATTCACTTTGGCTGGCTTAACAAGAACTTAACATACAGTTTACATGGCCCGCAATTAAAGATAATCAAATCGGATATATGATAACAATATAAAGACGAAGTTTATATGTCAGGTGAGGTATGAGACAGAAAAAATTCAGTATAGCGGAGAAGACTATAGAATCGGTAATGCTGGTTTGCGCGTTCATATCGGTGGCGGCGGTGTTGCTGATAACGTTCCTCATATTCCGCGAAGGGCTGCCTTTGTTTTCGGGCGTAAGCCCGTGGGATTTTATAAGCGGTACGTCATGGGTGCCGGGCAAGGAGGTTTTCGGTATACTGCCCATGATACTTGCGTCGGTCTATATGACGGCTATTGCGCTTTTGATAGCGATACCGGTAGGAGTGGGCTGCGCTGTGTTCCTGGCGGAAATATCGCCAAAAAAACTCTCCGGCGCGCTGCGCAGGTGCATAGAGGTGCTGGCGGGCATACCTTCGGTGGTATACGGCTTTTTCGGCATGATAATAATCGTTCCGGTGATAAGGGATATAAGCGGCAACGCGGGATTTTCGCTGCTGGCAGGAGGGCTGATACTTGCCATAATGATACTGCCTACGGTAATAAGCATATCCGAGGTATCGCTTAGGCTCGTGCCTTTCGCTTACAAGGACGGCTCGCTAGCTCTCGGGGCGAGCAAGTGGCAGACGATAAAGAGCGTCAGCCTGCCTACCGCGAAATCAGGCATCATCACGGGCATAGTGCTGGGCATAGGCCGCGCCGTAGGCGAAACGATGGCGGTAATACTCGTATCGGGCAGCGTGCCCAATATGCCGGAGTCGCTGTTTCAGCCGGTGCGCTCGCTGACGGTTAATATCGTTATCGAGATGGCGTACGTCTCTACAGGCTCGGCGCATTATTCCGCGCTGTTTGCCACCGCCATAGTGCTGTTCATATTCATAATGATAATCAACGCGGCGGTCATAATGCTCAGCAGAAAGAAGGTGAGGGTATGAACGGCGGCTGGAGCTCAAAGGAATTCGTGCTCGCAAATCGCGCTAAGCAGAAGCGCAGGCAGCGCATAGCGTTTTCGTTTATGTATGCCGCGGCGGGACTCGCGGTACTGACGCTGCTGATAATAATAGGGTTTATATTCGTAAATGGGCTAAAGGCCGTGTCTTGGGAGTTCCTGACCGAAGGCGTTAAAAAGGCGGGTAAAGAGGGCGGCATACTCCCGCTCGTTATAAACACTCTGTACCTTGTGGGCCTGGGGCTGCTACTGGCGGCGCCGCTCTCGGTGCTCGCGGCTATATACATGACGGAATACGCGAAGCAGGGCATAGTGATAAAGATAATCCGCTTCTTTACCACTAACCTTGCGGGCATACCGTCTATAATATTCGGGCTGTTCGGTTTCATGTTCTTCGGAAAGATATTGGGATGGAGCTTTTCGCTGATTAACGGCGCGGTGACGATAGCGATAGTTATACTGCCGACGCTGATACGCACATCGGAAGAGGCCATACTTACGGTGCCTGCGGGCTGCAAGGAAGGCTCGCTGGCATTAGGCGCCACAAAGTGGCAGACGATGTACAAGGTGGTGATACCGGCGGCGTCGCCGGGCATTATAAACGGCGTCATACTCGGCATGGGCAGGATAGTAGGCGAGACGGCGGCGCTGTTCTTCACGGTTGGCAACGGCACGAAGGCTGCGGACGGCCTGCTTTCGTCCGCGAGGACGTTGTCGCTGCATCTTTACAATCTTGCGAAGGAAGGCACCGCAGTCGATAAGGCGTACGGTACCGCGGCTGTACTGGTTATGATAATACTGGTATTAAACCTTGCCGCGGCCGCGCTGGGAAAGCGGGCCAGCCGCAATAAGGATATGAGGTAGAAACATGGAACAGTTATTGCTGAAAAGGGATTGGGATATAGAACCCGCCGAAGAGCCAAATAGCAGGATAATGGTAAAGGTTAAGGGGCTTAGCCTGTATTACGACGATTTTAGGGCGCTTAACAATATCGACATGAACGTTGAGGAAAGGAAAGTAACGGCGCTCATAGGCCCGTCGGGCTGCGGAAAGTCGACGTTTTTAAAGTGCATAAACCGCATGAACGACCTTGTGCCCGGCTGCCGCGTGGAAGGAGATATAATCGTTAACGGTACGGACATATATAAAGATAATATAGACGTTGCGTACCTGCGCAAAGAGGTAGGCATGGTGTTCCAGAAGCCGAACCCTTTTGAGATGTCGATATTCGACAATATAGCCTACGGGCCGCGCGCTCACGGAATGCGGGACAGAAAGCGCCTCGGTGAGATCGTGGAGCGAAGTCTTATAAAAGCGGCGCTGTGGGACGAAGTTAAAGACAGGCTTAACAAATCGGCTGTGGGGCTCTCGGGCGGTCAGCAGCAGAGGGTGTGCATAGCGCGCGTGCTCGCCGTCGAGCCGTCGGTAGTGTTGATGGACGAACCTACGTCCGCGCTCGACCCTATATCGACAGGCAAGATAGAGGAGCTCATAGCGGAGCTTAAGAAGGATTACACTATCATAATAGTAACGCATAACATGCAGCAGGCGGCGCGCGTGTCCGACCAGACGGCGTTCTTCCTGCTCGGCTACATGATAGAGACAGGAAGAACAGCCCAAGTTTTTCAGGTGCCGCGGGATAAGCGCACCGAAGACTATATAACAGGCCGGTTCGGCTGATCAGGGCAGGGAGGTTTTTTATGAGAACGCGTATGGAATACGACCATCAGCTTGACGAATTAAAGCATGAGATAATAAGGATGAGCGCTCTTGTGGAAGAGGTGCTTGCAAAAGCAATGAAAGCGCTTGTCGCGCACGATATCGAAGCGGCTGAAGCAATTATCGCAGGCGACGACGTAATAGACGGCTTAAACGCTTCAATTGAGGAGACGTGCATAACGCTGATAGCGACGCAGCAACCGCTTGCGGGCGACTTGCGCGTTATCTTTGCCGCCGCCAAGATGGCCACCGACCTCGAAAGAATAGCGGATTACGGCGTAGGCATAGCAAAAGGCGCGCTGAGCCTTAAAAACGAGAAGTATGTAAAGCCGCTTATAGACCTGCCGCGCATGGCGGACATAGCCTGCTCCATGCTGCGCGAAAGTGTGCGGGCGTTTACGGACAGAGATTCAGAACGCGCGATAGAGGCCGCGAAGCAGGACAACGAAATAGACCGCCTTTTTAAACAGGTCTACAACGAGCTTATCACGATAGTGATGGAAGACCCGGGGTGCGTACAGCAGGTAACGGCATTCGTGCTCATAGCGAGATATCTGGAGCGCGTGGGCGACCATATAACGAACATCTGCGAATGGATAGTTTACAACCTCACCGGCAAAAAAGTCGACCTTGACTGACCCGTAATATAAAACTTTCCTGCAATAAAATAAGTGTGCCGCGTTCCGGACAAAATAAAGATATAACAGCAAAAAGGACGCGGTATGGATATATCATTCATCGTGATACTGGGGCTGCCCGTACTCTATCTGACAGGCAGCCTGAAAAAGATCGTGGAAAACACAGGCTTAAGCCGCATGTGCTTTGTGATGTACTTCGCCGTAACGGCGGCGCTGTCGCTTATACCCGAATTAAGGCTTACAGCCGGCATGCGCCTCAATGTGAGCGGCGCGTTTTTTTGCATGTCGCCTGCCATATATCTTGTGATAAAGAAGCAGTATACTTACAAGCACTATCTTGCGTTCGTGCTGACGACGCTGTTTTCCGTCGCGCTCTCGTTCGTTTCAAATATGTATACGATGCAGTATCTGCCTTATATCATAAGCTTCGTTTTAGCGGTGACGGCGGCGCTTTGCTTTAAAGCGGGAGCACCCGTGTTCGCGCCCGTGATGATGGGCATATACGGCATAGCGGGAGGGTGCATGCAGCTTTTGAGCGGCATGGACAACTCTATTGTGCTGTTCGGCGGGCTGGGCATAACGTCGCTGAGCACGGCCATATGCCTGCTTTTTTCGTATATAGTAGCCAGACCGCGAGGGAAGCACGCCCGCTCCGTTCGCGGACTTAAAACCCCTGCCTGACATACTGTCCCTTCATTTGCGGCTTTCCGCATATATCTGGCGCAAACCGGCAAATTAATGTATAATAACGCGAACGACCAAAGGAGGAACGCCTTTGTTTGAGGTTGAAAGCGTAGCGGCCGCAAGCCCCGCGCACCGCGCAGGGCTTATTAAAGGTGACCGCGTCATATCCATAAACGGCGAGGAATTCATAGATTATATAGACTACATATGGTTCTGCTCGCGAAAGAAATTGAAGATAAAGCTTGAGCGGCAGGGCGAAGTAAAAACGTTTGATATCCGCAAAGGCGAGGACGAGCCGCTGGGTCTTGAGTTTACACAGCCGCTGCTAGGCAAAAAACGCGTATGCGGCAATAAATGCGTGTTCTGTTTTGTCGACCAGCTTCCCAAAGGCATGAGAAAAAGCCTGTATCTTAAGGACGAGGACTGGCGCTACTCTCTTGTGATGGGCAATTTCGTCACGATGTCTTCTATAAAAAACGAAGACGTACAAAGGATAATACGGCGCAAAGCATCGCCGCTGTATATATCGGTGCATACGGTGGACGAAGAGCTGCGCAAAGCAATGCTCGGCAATCCGGCCGCTGTGCCCATAAAGCCGCTGCTTAAAAAGCTTGCGGCGCACGGCATAAGCTTTCACGCCCAGGTCGTACTGTGCCCGGGGTTAAAC
This sequence comes from Bacillota bacterium, assembly GCA_023410595.1. Classification (GTDB taxonomy): domain Bacteria; phylum Bacillota; class Clostridia; order Christensenellales; family SZUA-584; genus DTFZ01. The sequence continues at coordinate 82,266 of JAEYPO010000001.1, forward strand.
GATGAAGAAAAGCTGGAGGAGACATACTCGTTTTTAAAGAAGCTGCATCCCGCGGCACTGACGCTCGCCGTAGTTCCCGTAGGGCTTACCGGTTTCCGCGCGGGGCTTGGGGATATAAACCCGGTGTCAAAACACGGGGCGGAAGAGATAATCAAAAGGGTTGAAAATTGGCAGAAAGAATGTTTAAATAAACTAGGCACGCGCTTTGTTTTTGCGGCGGACGAGTTCTACATAAAGGCGGGGGCGGAGCTGCCGTCTGTGGAGGAATATGAAGCTTTTGCGCAGATAGAGAACGGCGTAGGTATGATGGCGAAGTTTATATCTGAGGCGCGCGAAGCGGGCTGCTCCGGTGAGAGCGGCAGCCTGAGCATAGCGACGGGAGAGGACGCATATCCTTTCATTAAAGAGCTTGCGTCGAAGAATCCCAATGCAAAGGTATATAACGTTAAAAACCTAACGTTCGGCGGGGGTGTTACCGTTTCGGGGCTGCTCGGAGGCAGGGATTATCTTGCGGCGCTGTCCGGAAAAGAACTGGGCGATAAGCTTCTCATATCGGCGGACTCTTTGCGCGATGGGCTGTTCCTTGACGATATGAAGCTTTCGGAGCTTGAGCGGGCGCTGAATGTAAAAATATTTCCCGTGGCGGACGGATACGAATTTGCGGAGCAACTTTGCGGTGAAAGGTAGATAATGGCAAAACCGTTTGTGGCTGTCGTCGGCAGGCCTAACGTCGGCAAGTCCACTTTTTTTAACAGGATAGCGGGCAGGAGAATATCAATAGTAGAGGATACGCCGGGCGTCACCCGCGACCGCATATACGCGGACGCCGAATGGCTCGGGCGTCAGTTCACGCTTATTGACACGGGCGGCATAGACCCCGAAAGCTCGGACGAGATACTCGTGCAGATGAGACATCAGGCGACGCTCGCGGTGGATATAGCGGACGTGATTCTGTTCTTTGTTGACGCCAAGCAGGGCATAGTTCCGGCGGACTACGAGGTTGCGGACATGCTGCGCCGCGCGGGCAAGCCTATAATCACCGTCGTCAACAAGGCTGATACGAAGGCGGACGAGGCGGCGGCTTACGACTTCTATGCCCTGGGCATGGAGAACCTGTTCACTATCTCTTCGGCGCAGGGCTTAGGCCTCGGCGACCTGCTCGACGAGGTAATTAAGAACTTCCCGGTTTCCGACGAGCAGCCGGGCGAGGCGGTCAAAATAGCGGTTGTAGGCAAGCCTAATGTGGGCAAATCGTCGCTGGTTAACGCGATAATAGGCGAGCCAAGGACGATAGTATCCGACGTCGCCGGCACGACGAGGGACGCCATAGACGTTCCGTTTACGCGCGAGGGCACGGATTATATACTCATCGATACGGCGGGCATACGCAAAAAGGCGCGCATAGAAGATAAATCCATAGAGCGCTACAGCGTAATACGTTCGTTCGCGGCCGTGAGGCGCTCGGACGCCGCTGTAGTGATGATAGACGCCATAGAGGGTATTACGGAGCAGGACGTAAAGATAGCGGGCTTTGTGCACGACGAGGGCAAGCCGTGCGTCATAGCGGTCAACAAATGGGACGCGGTGGAGAAGGATACGCATTCCACCGTAAAGTTCGATAAAACGATAGCCAACGAACTCGCGTTCATGAACTACGCTAAGGCCGTCTATATCTCGGCAAAAACGGGTTTGAGGCTGCCTAAGCTTTTTGAGCTGCTCGGCGAGGCCAGGGAGAACAGCCAGCGCCGTATAACGACGGGTCTATTGAACGACTGCATATTCGAAGCGGTAGAGATGGTTTCTCCTCCTTCCGATAAAGGCAGGAACCTCAAGATATATTACGCGACGCAGGTAAGCGCCGCCCCGCCATATTTTGTTTTATTCGTTAACGATTCAAGGCTGATGCATTTTTCGTACCTCAGGTATCTGGAAAACTATCTGCGCAAGTCGTTTGATTTTTCGGGCACGCCCATTAAGCTGGTTGCAAGAAACAAAAACAACAAAGATCCAAGGGAGTCTTAGTATGGTCTGGATGTATATTTTAAGCGCAGTCGTAGGTTACGTCATAGGCTGTATTTCATTCGGTTATATTACGGGCAAGATATTCAAAGGCAAGGACATACGCGAAGTGGGAAGCGGCAACGCAGGCACCGCGAACGTCATACGCAACTACGGCTGGGTGCCGGGGCTTATAACTTTTGTGGGCGACGTATTAAAGGGCCTCGCCGCGGCGCTTATCGGCTTCGGGCTTGCCGGGTGGGAAGGCGCATGCCTGGGCGGAATTGCGGCTGTGCTCGGGCATATATGGCCTGTGTTCCTTAGCTTTAGAGGCGGCAAGGGGGTCGCCACTAGCTTCGGGGTTTTCCTTGTGCTGCTCACGTGGCCCGCGATCATAATTTTTCTGTGCTGCGTCGCTATAATAGCTATAACAAAGACTATGTCCGTGGGCTCTCTCGCAGGCACCGCGCTTATGGCTATAAGCTCATGGGTGCTCTTTTTTGCGCGCGTGCTGTTCCCGGTTACTACGTTATGGATACCGCTCACATTTACCGTGCTGTTTGTGCTGGTTTTTTACTCGCACAGGGCGAATATAAAGCGGCTGGCCGAAGGCAAAGAGAACCAGCTGTAAACTTTTACTGATATTTATATTTTGGAGGAATAAATGCTTCAGATAATAATAATCGTGCTCGCCGTCGCGGCCGACCAGCTTTCAAAATTCCTGCTTGCTCCCATGCTGCTACAGCTTCCCGATAAAACAATGACGGTTATACCCGGCGTTTTTAATCTGAAATATATAGAGAATGAGGGCGCATCGTTCGGCATGTTCCAAGGCGCTCAGGTGTTCTTCATAGTCGTTACGGTAATAGTGCTCATAGTCGGCGCGGTGTTGATGATTAAGACGCGCCACCGGCAGGGCTTGTTTCTTAAGATAAGCCTGTCGCTCGTCATAGGCGGCGCTATAGGCAATTTTATAGACAGGGTGTTCTTCGGTTATGTGCGCGACCTGTTCGATTTCGGGCAGGTGTATTTTCCGTGGATATTCAACGTCGCGGACATGTGCCTTGTAATAGGCGCAATAATGCTCGGCGTATTTGTGATATTCATGTACCGCCCCAAAGAAGGCAAAGACAAGAGGGACGAGGACATTAAGGACGAAGATAAAACAGCCCTGAACGAAAAAGAATAAAATAGTTTGTAGAAAGAATGAAATATGCCTCTCTCTCATGAGGGAGATCAGGCTGCAGGCCTCCCTCAGATGAGGGAGGTGGCACGAAGTGCCGGAAGGAGTGACCGGTAACAAGCCGTTTTCTCTCCCCCAGTCACCTGTCGGTGACAGCCCCCTCGTCCGAGAGGGCCATCATAAGAGCTTTTTTGACATGAGGTGCCCTAAATGGGCGGAAGGAGTGAAGCTCCTTGTCGCTGAATTACAATAAAAATCTGATTCATATAGCAAAAGTATTGAGAAAAAATCAAACGTCACAGGAACGAAAACTCTGGTACGAGTTTTTGGCGGGATATCCCGTAAGGTTTCAAAGGCAAAAAACAATAGGCGATTATATCGGTGATTTTTATTGCGCAAAAGCCAGACTTGTCGTAGAACTGGATGGCGGCGGACATTATGAGGAAAAACAAATGGATTACGATAGAATCAGGACAATTGATTTGGAACAACGCGGCCTACAGGTTTTGCGCCTTGTAAACTCAGATGCTATAGATAATTTTGAAGGAGTATGCACAATCATAGATTGTACTGTAAAGTGCCGGATATCCCTCCCTCAGCCGCCTTGCGGCGGCAGCTCCCTCGTCTGAGGGAGCCAAAATAGCGGGTAACCGTCTGAGGTAGCAAAATCAGCGAGTAACCGTTGAGGGAACCACATTCAGCTGGATATTCAGCGTATATTATGCATATTATTTAGAAGCAGTTGTTATCGAGAATTAGCCTCCCTCGGTTGAGGGAGGTGCCCCGAAGGGGCGGAAGGAGTGAAGCTACTTGTTAAGCTATGCCTATATGATGCAGCTTAATATCTCGTCCGCTGTTATGTTATAAATAAAGTCACCGGCGCGCGCAGCAAGCAGCGCACTTTTTATATCCGCTTTCTCATACCTGCACCCGGCCAGTGCGCTTTCCAGTTCTTCAATGCCTTCCGCGGCGAAAAAGTCGCCGAAAAACTTTATGGAGGCTATACGCCCTTTTTCCACCAGCACCTTCGCGCAGAGCTTGCCGCCTGAAAACCTGTTCTCTTTTGTGACGTTGAATTTCGGGCCTTCCCCGAAGTTCCATTCCCACGTGTCGAACTTAGATTGTTTTATCTCGCTTACCCTGTCTTTATCCGCTTTTGAGAGCTCGTATATTTCCACGCCGCGCAGCAGGTGCGAGAGCATCACGTCGCGGAACTCAACGCTTGTCATGGGCTTTTGAAGATGCTCGACAACGTTAGTCACCCGCTGCCTCACTGACTTTATGCCCTTGGAGACTATCTTCTCGTCGTCAACGCTGAGTGAGCGCACGAGCGCTTCAAGATTGGTGTCAAACAGTATAGAGCCGTGGTGCAGCGTAAAGTCCCTGCCAATATACTGCGCGTTGCCCGAAAATTTTCTGTCGCCGATAGTAAGGTCGTTGCGTCCCGTAAGCTGTGCCTTGATACCAAGAGACGCAAGCGCTTCTATTATTGGCCGCGTGAACGTCTCAAATTCTATCCTGCCCCTGCGCTTTACTATAAACGAGAACTGCCACCCGCCTAAATCGGTGTATATAGTGCCTCCGCCCGTGATGCGCCGTACGATATTTATATCATGCTCTTTTGCGTACTGCATGTTTATCTCGGATAGTGTGTTCTGAAACCTGCCGACCATGAGCGTGGGGGAGGTCCGCCAGAACATGAAATATTCGTCGGAAACATCAAGCTCATGCATCGCGTATGTTTCGAGTGCGAAGTTAAAATTCGTGTCCGTGTTGTCGCACTTTATGTGAATCATATTGTACTTACCGCTTCCATGCCCTCGGCGGCATTATAAGAGCTGCGCACAAGCGGCGCGCTCGCGACGTATCTTATGCCTTTTTCCAGCGCCGCCTGTTTGTACGCCTCAAACGTCTCGGGGCGCACGTACTCCGCGACGGGTATGTGGTCCTTCGAAGGCCGCAGGTACTGGCCTATCGTCAGCATATCGCAGCGCCGTAAGGCTATGTCGTCCATCAGCGCAAGCACTTCCCGCTCCGTTTCCCCAAGGCCGATCATTATGCCCGTCTTGCTTATTATGCCGCTGCGCTTTACTCTTAAGAGCAGCTCAAGCGAGCGCTCGTAGACGGCATTTGGCCTAACGGCATTGTAAAGCGACGGCACTGTTTCGAGGTTGTGGTTTATGATGTCCGGCTTTGCTTCGATTACTTTATTAAGCGCCCGCTCGCTGCCCATAAAATCGGGTATCAGCACTTCTACTGTTGCAGGTATGCGGTTTTTAACTGCCCGTATCACAGCGGCGAATTGAGACGCTCCGCCATCCTCAAGATCGTCGCGCGTAACGCTCGTAATTACAACGTGCTTCAATTTGAGCTTCTCGGCCGCGTCCGCGAGGTGCGCGGGCTCACATGGGTCGGGAGGAGTGGGCTTGCCTTTACTTACGGCGCAGAACCGGCAGCCGCGCGTACAAATATTCCCGAGTATCATAAAAGTCGCCGTGCCCGCCTTGAAGCATTCGCCCCTGTTCGGGCAGTCGGCGCCTTCGCAGACGGTATGAAGCGAAAGCGAGCGCAGCAAAGCCTGCATCTCGGTAAGCGCCCTTAAGTCTATTTTTTTCTTGAGCCATTCGGGCTTTCTAGTATCCATACCAGCCTCCTTATGGGATTTATGATACCGTAGAGGGAGTATAAAAGCAACGCCGCCTGTACATTACGGTACGGGGGCGTTGTTGCGTTGCCTTAAGACTCTCTTATCCGCTTGTCTTTTTTCAGCTGGCTTATCTTAAGCCTTATCTGCCAGGCCAGCATCGTGAACGCGACGCCAAGCGCCGTCACGAACATACCGAGAACAAGGTTCGTTAAGCTTGTTTCGATGAAACCTATAACGATATTGCCTATACCTGCGAAATATTCCAATATCGTAAGCACGGTCCACAACCAGAAGACGCGCCTGAAGTGTTTTATTTTGGAATCAAAATCCGTATAAAGCTCGAACGGCCCGTCGGCGGCTTTCTTGCGGAAATACGCCCAGTGCATATACGACGACAAGAATTCGACGCCTGTTCCTTCAAGAAACTCGATGTACTTTAAGCTCTCAGGATGGGTCGCGTTGTGCTCCATAAGCTCTATCCGGTAGATATATTCTCCCTTTTGCGCATCCTCAAATACGTATCTGCACCACGTATAGCTTGTCATCGCCAGTCCGCAGTTGGACATTTCGTTGAGCCATTGCTCCTCTTTCAGGTAATTCCAGTATGGCTTCCAAATCACATGTTTCATTACATTGCACCCCCGGTTATCTGCCTGCCGTTAGAGAGCAGCTCTTCAAGGCGCTTAAGCTCGGTTTCGACCGCCGCCTTGCCCACGGCCGTTATAACGTATTCTTTCTTGCGCAAATCAGTATTTTCTTCGAGCTGTACTATCCAGCCCTTGTCGACGAGCGTGTTTATAGCTCCGTAAAGCGTGCCCGCACCCAGAGCCACGCGCCCACGGCTAAGCGCTGCTACGTTCTGCATAATGCCGTATCCGTGCAGCGGCTGATACAGCGACAGCAGTATGTAGAGTACCGCTTCTGTTAATGCGCCTATGCTTTCTGGCATTTATATCACCTCATTTTCGCTCCCTAAAACCGCGGCTTTCAGGGAACGGATTATTACGACAGCCGATATATCGGCTTACGATATAGAGTATATCGGCTGCCGATATACTTGTCAATAGCTTTTTTGCGACTGTTTAAAATATTATGTGTACAAATGGAAAGCAAGCTTGACATATACCCGCTTCGGTGATAGCATAATGGAAAGTGGACTTTCCATTATGGGAGGGCAGGCGTGGAAAACAGGCTGGAAGAGATAAGAAAAATGCGCGGCATAACGCAGGAGCAGATAGCGGCCGATTTGAAAGTTTCGCGGCAGACCATAGGCTCGCTGGAAAACGGGAGATACAACCCTTCGATACTGCTGGCGTTTAAGATCGCGCGGTATTTCGGTATGAATGTCGAGGAAATTTTCATATATCGGGAGGAAGACATTAATGGGTAAGAAAGTTTTAGCCGCGGCCGCGGCGATACTGGGGCTGGCTTGCGTGCTTTTAGGGTTTTTGGTACTCACGGGCGAAGAGCTAAAAAGCATATCGGGGCTGTGCATAGGCATAGGCGCTGCGGTAGGGGTTTCAGGGCTTGGTAACCTTATACTGCTTATCGCCGTTCCGGCGGCAGTCAGGGAAGAGCAGCTGCGCGTCAAACAAATAGAGACAGGCGACGAGCGGAACATACGCATACGCGAAAAGGCGGGCGCTATGGCCAACAGGGTGGTGTTCTACGCGCTTTGCGCGGCCATACTTGTGCTCGGGCTGCTGGGTGATCTGTTGGCTGTGCTGATACTTATTGGAATACTCGTGCTGGAAGCCGTACTTGTTATAATACTGTCGGGGAGATACTCGAAACAGATGTGACCGCTGCCGGTAAATGTGATTATCTGCGCAAAATCGGTCAAGAATTTGGGGCCGTATTGCGGTATCGTATATCTCAGGAGGTAAGACATGGAACGCTGGGAGAAGCTGCTCGCGGTGCAGCGCATGCAGGACTATATCTCGTCGCATATTATGGAGCCCATAACGCTGGGCGACCTTGCGCGCACGGCGGGATATTCGCCCTGGCACGCCGCCCGCGTGTTCAAGGAGTACACCGGAAAGGCTCCGTTTGAATACCTGCGCGCGCTGCGTCTTTCGCGAGCCGCCGAAGCGCTGAAAAACGGCAAAAGCAAGGTTGTCGACGTCGCATTCGATTTTCTGTTCGGTTCGCACGAGGGCTTTACACGTGCGTTCTCCAAACAGTTCGGAACGACGCCAATAAGCTGCGCTAAAGGCGCGGGTGTGAAGCTGTTCATGCCTTCCGAGGTCCGTGATTATTACCTTAAGTTACAAAAAGGAGATGTGTGTAATATGTCTGACAATATTAACACTGTGTTCGTGCAGGTCGTCGAGCGCCCCAGGCGGAAAGTTATACTGAAACGCGGGGTAAAGGCCGCGCATTACTTTGAGTACTGCGAGGAGGTCGGCTGCGACGTATGGGAGGTGCTGTCCGGCATAAAGGACGCCCTTTACGAGCCTATAGGTATGTGGCTGCCCGACAGCATGATAAAGCAGGGAACTTCAAAGTATGCCCAAGGGGTGGAAGTAGCCGCAGATTATAAGGGCAAAATACCTGAAGGGTACGAGATCATCGACTTGTCGCCGTGCAGCATGATGGTTTTCCAGGGACAGCCGTTTGACGACGATAAGTTTGAGGACGCCATTGGCGGGCTGTGGGACGTGATGAAGAAGTACGACCCGGGCGTGTACGGCTTTGAGTGGGCAGACGAGGACGCTCCGCGCTTCCAGCTCGCGCCGCTCGGCTACAGGGGATACATCGAAGCCCGTCCGGTGAGGGCGCTGAATAAGTAACAGAGAAAGGGGGCTGTCCAGAAACAGGCGAGCGATCAAAGATCGTCCCTGCATATATGGCGATATATACGATTATACCATATGTTGTAGGGAACGACCCCTGTGTCGTTCCGAAAATGTATTCCTGAACAGCCCCTGTCCCAAAAGGGCAAAGGGAGGGAGTAATCTGTCTCTTAAATATAATAAGAAACTTATTCAAAACGCAAAGGAATTAAGAAAGAACCAGACGCCGCAGGAGCGTAAATTATTGTACGAATTCCTTTTAAAGTACCCCGTGAGATTTCAACGGCAAAAGGTAATTGATAATTATATTGCCTATTTTTATTGTGCAAAAGCTAAACTGGTTGTTGAAGTTGATGGAAGCAGCCATTATGAATGTGATCAAATTGAACATGATAAAATATGGGATATTGCTCTAGCTCAATTTGGATTAAAAACTATTTGTTTTACAAACCTTGAAATAGCACAAAACTTTGAAGGGGTTTGTCTGATGATTGACGAGATCATAAAAAGCAGAACGTCCCTCCCTCAGTCAACTGAAGTTGACAGCTCCCTCTTCTGAGGGAGCCAATGCTCCTCTTTAATACTCAAACAATATATTAGTCAATCTGGAAAAGGTGTCTCGCACTTATTTTATTCCGTGCTATAATGATGCAAAGACATAACGGGGGGTGACATATGAACAAGGATGTATCCATAGCGGTAATAGGGGGAGGAGCAATAGGAGGCGTAACGGCGGCGTACCTTGCCAAGGCGGGCTACGACGTCTCTTTAGTGTGCAAATACCCGGAGAAGGCCGAAGAAGTAAAAACAAAAGGGCTGCATATCGTGGGCGTCAGGGGAGAGCAGTACGTAAAAATGAATGCCGTGGCCGAAGTCGGCCAGCTTTCCGGCAAGAAGGACATCGTGCTCATAGTAACAAAGGCGTATGATATGCCCGACGCGGCGAAGCGCGTACTGCCGTTTTTGAACGACGATTCGTATGTTGTTTCCATGCAGAACGGCATATGCGTCGAGGCGCTGGCCGATGTCGTGGGCAGGGAGCGCACGGTAGGATGCGTTGTCGGCTGGGGCTCGACGATGCTGCCTGACGGCTCGCTCAACATGACCTCGGAGGGAGACTTCGTGATAGGCGGCCTCGACCCCGACAAAGACGTTACCGCCGTGAAAGACGTGCTGGACGCGATGCTGCCCACGCGCATATCCGACAACATAATATCCGATCTGTATTCCAAGATGGTAATAAACTCGTGCATAACGTCCGTAGGCGTGCTCTCGGGGTTGCACCTCGGCAACATACTTAAAAAGCACGCGGCGAGGAATATATTCATATCCATTATCCGCGAGGCAATAGCCGTCGCCGACGCCATGCATATGAACGTAAAGCCGTACGGCGGAAAGATAGACTACTATTCGCTCATAAAGGGCAACAGCCTGCCGGCAAGGTTCAAACGCCACCTCATAATACGCATAATAGGGTTCAAATACAGAAGACTCAAATCGTCGAGCCTTCAGTCGTTAGGACGCGGCAAACCGACAGAAGTCGATTACTTCAACGGCTATATCGCAAAAAAAGGCGACGAGTTCGGCGTACCCACACCCGTCAACGACCGCATAGTCCAAATGATAAAGGAAATAGAATCGGGCAAACGAAGCATCGACCCCGTAAACTTTTTCGACAAAGGACTGCAAGTATAGAAACGTATGCAAATATAGCGCCGTTCTTCAGGAGCAGCAAGATGATGACAAGCACCTAAGTGTCATTATCTTAAGAATATAAACTTTTTAAGATTCCCATTCTTTCGGTCACTTGGCGCTCACTACGAAGTGGATGGAATGACATATTGATCTTACGTAGGGGCGGTTATTAACCGCCCGCGAGTATTAACAGATTCGCCGCTCTTTAGAGCGGTTTTTTAATATTCTTTTATATTGACATGCATATTTTAGCCTGCTATAGTGTATATATACGATATATACACTATGACCGGACAACACACAAGAAATTGGGCAGGGAGAATGCATGGATATCATAATAAGCAATTCGAGCGCGAAGCCTATTTATGAGCAGATAACGTCCCAGATAAAGAACATGATACTCACAGGAGCGCTTAAAGAGGGGGAACTGCTGCCTTCGATGCGCCTGCTTGCAAAAGAGCTTCGCATAAGCGTGATAACAACAAAGCGGGCGTATGAGGATTTGGAACGCGACGGCTTTATCGAGACAGTAACGGGCAAAGGAAGCTATGTCGCGGGAAAGAATATGGAATTCATAAAAGAAGAACGGCTCCGGATAGCGGAAGAACATCTGCAAAGCGCCGTTGACGCCGCTAAAAGCGGCGGCGTCTCCTTATCGGAGCTTCAGGATATATTGGCCGTGCTGTACAGGGAGGACTAGGAATGGAAAACATACTGGAAGTAAAAAACTTATATAAGGATTTCGGAGGCTTCAGTCTTAAAAATGTCGCGTTCGATCTGCCCAAAGGTAGCGTAATGGGCTTTATAGGCGCCAACGGGGCGGGCAAGACCACGACGATAAAGCTAATGCTCAATATGATACGTAAGGATGGGGGAGACGTGCGCATTCTCGGCCTCGACCATATAGAGGGTGAGATGAGCGTTAAACAGCATATAGGCGTCGTGCTGGACGAAAACCACTTTCACGACAGCTTAAAGGCGGCGGATGTATCGTCGATATTAAAAAACATATTTATGACCTGGGACGACGGGCTTTTCAGAAAATACCTTAGAAAGTTCGGAGTCCCGGAGGATAAGACGGTAAAGGAACTCTCAAAGGGTACTAAGACAAAGCTGTCTCTCTCAGCCGCTCTCGCGCACCGGCCTAAGCTCCTTATACTTGACGAGGCTACAAGCGGGCTCGACCCGGTTGTGCGCAGCGAGATACTGGATATATTTCTTGATATCATACAGGACGAGGAGCGCGCCGTGCTGCTCTCCACGCACATTACGAGCGACCTAGAGCGCATAGCCGATTATGTGACGCTGATAAACGACGGAAGCATAATATTCAGCAAGCCGAAGGACGAGCTGAAATACGGTTACGGCATACTGAAATGCGGCCTCGGCGATCTCGGGCGTATCGACAAAGCGGACATAGAGGGGTCGCGCAAAAGCAGGTTCGGGTACGAAGTGCTGGTAAAAGACAGGGACAAAGCTGCCCGGCAGTACCCGGGAGCGACGATAGACGCCGCAAATATAGAAGATATTATGCTGTTTTATGTAAGGAGTGAGTCATAATGAAAGGGCTTATAATAAAGGATTTTATCAACCTGCGCAAGTACGGCCGGTCCGTGCTGCTCGTCGTGGCGTTTTTCGTGCTGTTGTCGTTCATGATGGACGACACGGCGTTCATAAGCGGCATGGTAGTGCTGCTGTTTGCTATGACCGCAGTAACGTCGTTCGCATACGACAAGCAGGCGGGTTGGGAGGAATACGCCCTGTCGCTGCCGCTGCCCAGAAAGACGATAGTAAAGAGCAAGTACATACTCTCGCTTCTGCTGGCGCTTATCGGCATGGTGCTGTCCGTGCTCCTTGGCGTCGTCATAAACCTGATAACGAAAAAAACAGGCATAATGGAGCACCTTACCACGACGTATGTCATTTTCGGCGTAGGCGTGTTGTTTCTCAGTATCATGCTGCCGCTCATATTCAGGTTCGGCGTGGAAAAATCCCGGATATTTATGATAATAGTGGTAGCGATACCTGCCGCCGCGGCCTTCGCTCTGGACAGGGCGGGGTTCACAATGCCCAATCAGGAGTTGTTCAATCGAGTGCTTTTATATTCTCCGCTAATGCTGGCTGCGCTTTATTTCTTCTCGTATATGCTGTCGTACTATTTCTTTGAAAAGAAAGAGCTGTAGCTCTTATACAAACGTATTCCCCGAGATAACGTTATAGAGCCGAGGCGAATGCCAGGGCTCTATTTCTTTGACAATTTCAGCTTTAAAAGCTTTTTCACGTCCTCCAGCACATTATCGTCTGAAACGCGTATCATCAGCCATTTTGTGCTGTTGAAAGTCTTACAGCCGTCGTAAAGCTCTCTAACGTAATCCGTATAATCGCCCCTTACGGCTTCGAACACGTCCATATCCGCAGCGGAGAGCACTACAAGCGCTATAAAGCCGTCGCTCTCAGGGTAAAGAGTGCACAGCGCTTTGCCGCCCTTCTTGTACTTAACGTTCCAGCCCGGCTTTCCCGCGCATACGCTGTATGCCAAAAGCGGCGTTGAAGCATAGGTCTCCTCAATATAATCTGTAAGCTCGGCCCATCTTGAGCCCGCGTCGCCCGCTATATAGCCCCGTATGTCTTCAAAGCTCGGCTCCGCGCTTCGGTCGAGTATCATATCCATATCAAGCCCTCCGCATATAAGAACATATTTTCGATAATCATAACATAAAAAGGGATATTACGGAAGACTTACTTTAAATATGTTTTATACGTTGATGTCAAATCCTATTTCCCCTTCGCTCGCAGGCTTACCCGCTAATCCCCAGTTGTCAAGCGTGGGTTCGTATATAACAACTACGACGTCCTCCCTCCTGATACCAAGCGACTTATAAAGGTTGGCCGCGATATTGCCGTAAAGCTTTTTCTTTGCCTCATAGCTTCTGCCTTTAAAAACCGTGAGCTCTATAATAATGCAATCCTCAGTCTTGTTATTGGAAATATGAAAATGATCCCGATCCAGTTCATACAACCGCTGCATCCTGTCGCCTTCGGGTATCTTAAAAGCGTCAACCAGAGCGCGGTGCACGCTGTCCATTATCGCCTCTTTATATTCGGTGCCCTTGCCCTTTAACATCTCTATCCGGACTAATGGCATAATATCCTCCTTGTGGTAATTAATATTTACTTTAGCATGCAACGCTTACGAGGTAAAGCATATGATCATACATTAACATAATGTGTATTTACTGAATACAATGTATTATCACTGGCTATACGCTCGCCGGGCTTAGTTCCGGAGCGTGCGATGTCGCCAAAACTAATATTAGTGGGAGATAAAATATGAGTAATTTCAGAGATCAGTTTAGCGGACGCGAATTTGGCGTACGCAATCTGCGTGATGACTGTGAGCGCCATGACGACCGCCGTGATGACCGCGACCGCCGTGATGACTGCGACCGCCGTAATGACCGCGACCACCGTGATGAGCGTGATAATAGGCGCGAAGGGACGCAGGTTGTGCTGAACGCGGCTACCGGCGGCGCAGGTCCGCTTCGTATAAAAAAGATGGATAGCCGTATTACGATTGTAAGCGTTACGCTGGATGCTGATGATATAGATGATCTGTCCGTATTGCTTAACTTTACAAGCATCATTGTACTTCCGGAGGATTCCTCTGTTGACCTGAACTTTGAAGTGCTTCGTTCGAGAAACGGCAAAGAGCCTATACGTATAGGCCCGACGTTTACGTTCTCTGAAGAAACGGAAGAGTGTGAATCGGAATCCTTCGGTTTCCAGGTGTTCGACAGTGACTTGGAAGGCGGCACGTTCACGTATACCGTAATACTGACCACAAACTCGGTTATGGAGAAGAGAATGGTGCATGAAGGGATGAAGGAGAAATCCTGCGGCGTGTCTATTATCAACGCAACATTGAGCGCGTTGGGCGTAGAAAAACAGTGCCGGTAAAATATACGGGAAACAGTTCCCGATAAAATATAAGGCGGCTTATACGGGCCGCCATTATTTTTACGGGAGTATTAGCCGGAAGGAACATAATATGCTATTATATTCCTTAGCAAGGCGCAGCTACTCCGTTATATTAAGACTGTTCGTCTGTATTTTGAGCGTCGGCTAAGGTAATAATAATGCTTGAGCCAGCCTAATGAAAGGAAGTATATTTTATGTTTACTATCGTAGATGTTTTTGCAAGGGAGATACTGGACAGCCGTGGCAACCCCACGGTAGAGGCGCAGGTGGAGCTTTCAGGGGGCGCGAGTGCCCAGGCGTCGGTACCATCGGGCGCTTCGACAGGCAAGTTTGAGGCTGTGGAGCTGCGCGACGGGTCGGAAGAAAGGTACCTGGGGCGCGGGGTAAAACGAGCTGTGGAGAACGTCAACAACGATATTGCCGAACTTCTAATCGGCATGGACGCACAGAACCAGGCGGATATAGACATAGCGATGATCGCGCTTGACGGCACGCCCAACAAGTCGAAGCTGGGCGCCAACGCCATACTCGCGGTGTCGCTCGCCGTGGCAAAGGCGGCGGCGATACAGTGCGAGATGCCGCTTTACCGTTACATAGGCGGCTGCAACGCAAGGACTCTGCCCGTGCCTATGATGAACATACTAAACGGCGGCAAGCACGCGGACAACAGCGTCGACATACAAGAATTCATGATAATGCCGGTGGGCACACAGACTTTCAGGACGGCGCTGCGCATGAGCGCCGAGGTGTTCCATTACCTGAAAAAAGTACTCAAGGCCAAAGGCTACAGCACGTCGGTGGGCGATGAGGGAGGTTACGCGCCGAATCTTAAATCCAACGAAGAAGCAATTGAGGTCATACTCGAGGCAATAACGCAGGCGGGGTATAAGCCCAAAGAGGATTTCATGATAGCGGTGGACGCGGCGGCGAGCGAGATGTACGAGGCCGCTAAGGCGGGAGGCCAGGACGGGAAATACTTCTTCTGGAAGTCGGGGCAGACAAGAACTGCGGAAGAGATGGTTTCCTTCTGGGAAAACCTCTGCATGCAGTACCCCATAATATCGCTCGAGGACGGGCTCGCTGAGGAAGACTGGCAGGGCTGGCGCCTGTTAACGCAAAGGCTGGGCGGTAAAGTTCAGATAGTGGGTGACGACCTGTTCGTGACGAACACCGAGCGCCTGTCGCGCGGCATAAAAGAGAACATAGCCAACAGCATACTGATAAAGGTCAACCAGATTGGCACGCTTACAGAGACGCTCGAGGCTGTTAATATGGCGCACCGCGCGGGTTATACGGCCGTTATAAGCCACCGCTCGGGCGAGACGGAGGACACAACGATAGCCGACCTTGCGGTAGGGGTATGCGCGGGGCAGATAAAGACGGGAGCACCCTCAAGGACCGATCGCGTGGCGAAATATAACCAGCTGCTGCGCATAGACGAGGAGCTTGCGCTTACTGCCGTATATCCGGGCATGAACGCATTCTTTAACATCCGCAAGTAACTACATAAACATACCGCGCTTCTTTATCCAGACGTATATTGCGCCTGCGAAGAAGAGCAGCGCTCCGTAGCCTATGGCGGGGTAGAGGAACCTCACGAGATTGGAAAACCCGAGCTGCCCCGCCGAAAAAGCTCCCGCGGCCGCAAGCGTTATCAGCAGCGTTTTAGGCAGTGAAAACGACATTCTTTGCGAGAATCCGTAAAGGTCGCCTATGGCTGTCGAATAGATTTCAGCAAATATTACTACGGCGAACAGCAGCCGGACGGGAGCAGACACGCTGGCTGCTACCGCTATCATGGGTACTTCCAAAGTAGCTACGTCCGTAATGTTCGTCATAAGGCAGAAGTTTATAGCCGCTATGCCAAAGCCGAGCCCGGCTGCGCCCAGCAGCGCCCCGCCGAGCAGGCTTTTTTTGCTTTTCGCGTTCGCGCCCAGCGGAGCGAGTATGGCTATGGCTGTGACGAGGTTGTATGAGGCGTAATTGACCGCGGATAGAAACCAGTCGGGAGTCGCCGAAGCCACCGACTTGCTCGCTTCCAGCTCCTCCCGTGTGAGGGGGTTTTCCGAAACATTTGTGACGAAGATCAAAAAGAGCATTGCTATCAGCAGCGGTACGACCGCGCTTATGGCGTTTACTACGCCTTTTGTGCCCGTCATCACCGTAAGCACTGAAAGAGAGGCCATAACGAGCATGCCCCAAACCGGCGCCGCGCCGAACTGCTCTCGGAACACAGCCCCGGCGCCCGCTATCATAACTCCGAACCCGCCGAAAAGAAACACCGTGATTATTATGTCTATCGCGCCGCCCAAAATTTTTCCGTTCGTGAACCGCACGACCTCAAGATGCGAGCGCGCGCGAAGGCTTTTTCCCAGCAGCAGCGCGGTATACCCGAAAAAAAAGAACAGCGCTGTTGCGACTGCGATTCCCCATAGTCCCATCGCGCCGTGAGCGGTAAAAAACCGAAGTATCTCCTGGCCCGAGGAAAACCCCGCGCCTACAACCGTGCCTATATATGCGCCCGCTATACGAAACATGCCTATCGAAGTATTCTTCAACTCCCCGCCCTCCATATACATTCTATTACGCCGCGCGGCCAAGATATGTCTGACACATACAAGGCCGTACCGTATGGGCGGGATAATATAAAAACAAAGCCGGACATATTATTAGGTATACCGAACGAGGAGGTTACATATATGCCGGCAAACAATACATACATTGAAGATTCTCTGGAGCTTAATCTTTTCTATCTGCGCATCATGAAAGAGCACGCGCTGTTTATGCAGCTGGCGTTCACCCCGAAAAATAAAGATTTAGGGGTGCAGGCTGAAAGCATAAGGCTGCGCATGAATGATCTGATGTTCCAGACGATACAGGTATCAAGAGGGTATTTAAGCGAGGCGGTGATGTCTTCGGGCGAGCTTTTTACGCGCTACACGGAGGAGGCCGAGCGCCAGACGCAAAATCTAACGGGCGTGCCTATGGATATGCAGTTAACACTCGAAGAGTATAATCTCGCAGGCGCGGCTGCGGCGGCGCCGTCGATACAGCAGACAGTAGACGGAATAAACTATAGTGCCGCAAGCCTTACGGGCGAGCTGCTGCAATTAAAACAGCGGGTGCACAGCGATGTTATGGCCTGCATGATATTCACAAGTATCTACCCTCTGCAGATAGACCACTTGATAAGGGAAGCGGAGAATTACTTAAGGATGCTCGACCGCCTTAGCGCGCGACAGCTTCAGATGGGCCCGCAGGAGCTTGCTGATGAACAGGCGCTGATGGACAGACTTATGGGAGAACACGCACTGTTCATTGACGGCCTTCTCGACCCTGCGGAAACAGCCCTTAAAACGAAGGCGCGCGCTTTTTACCCTGAGTTCCACCGGCTCTCGCAGCAGGCAATGGCTGCGAAGAGAGCGCCACAGACGCTGCCCGTTTTGACCCATCGCACCATACCCGCGGTGCAGAATATTGTAAATTTCAAATCGCAGGGCGCAGACGGCATACTGTCCTGCAAAATACGCTCGATAATACAGCCGCTGCTTGCCGACCACGTGCTGCGCGAAGCGAACTATTACCTGCGTATACTTAAAGAGACGCTGGGGCAGTAACAGGAGTTTTTCTATATGTCATTTTCTCCCGCCGCGCTCGCAGTACGGCGGCCTTTTTTTATACGGGGTCCCCGACAAGTCGTGAGGCTTGATGGGGTGTGAATGGTGCTGCCTGCAAAGATCGCAAAGGCTATGCCTTTTGCAGCCTGTCCTGGGGCACGGGCAGTCCTCCCTTACGAGCCCATCATACGCCACCCGCTCCTCTTCGTGTTTCTCGCTGTCCCTGTGCCGCTGCTTGTCGCTCATATCATCTGTCCTTTATTTGACCGTATTTGTCAGTTGTGACAAAAATATTATATCATAAGTATGCGCGAGTATAAAAAACAATCCCCGAGGAAATATTTCCTGCGGGGATAATGAACCGATATCTGTTATTTAATCGCGATATGCAGGTGCCTGGGCTGTTTTGAATTCTATGCCGTTTTGTATGCACAGTCTTTGAGCGGCGAACCTGCCCGAAGCGCTCGCGCCCGGCAGCCCTCCCGGCGGCAGCGTCCACATGCCCGCCATAATGAAGTTGTCAAGGCCGAGAAGCAGCCCCGAAAAGTACTGCGGTATGTCTTTGTCTACTCCCGTCCACGACATCCAAGAGCCTCTCCATGCGCTGCAGAACTTCTGATATGTCATAGGCGTCACTACGTCCGTGACCTCTATATGTCCTTCCGTCTCGGGGAAGCGCGCCGTTACTGCGCTTATCGCGTCATCGGTTAGTTTGCGCTTTTCCGCCTCGTATTTTTCCTTGTCGCCATAAAGCTCGTTCCAGTAATCGTAATCGGACGAGTAATAACATGCGAGCACCGCCTTGCCCTCGGGCGCGAAGCTCTTATCATAGCTGTAGTTCAGTATGTTCACGTTTTCATCCTCCATACCGCCGAGCATTACGGGCTGTTTGCGCCGGACTGTTATGCTGCGCGTGCTGTCGCTTAACTCAGTTCCCACGCCCAGGAATACTATGGAGCATGTAGGAGTCGTATACCGTTTTGGCTCGCTGAACAGCTTATCGTAAACAGGCGGAGTATATTTATCGTCGAGCAGGAGCTTAAGCGTAGCGTATCCGTCCGCACACGATACAATATGGTCGCCGAGTATCTCCCTGCCGCCTGCAAGCCTTATGCCCGTTGCTTTTCCCGACTCTATGATTATTTTGTCGGCCTTTGCCTTATAAAAAACTCTTCCGCCCAGTTCCAGATATCTCTTTTCCATCCTGCGCGCTATTTCCCGCGAACCGCCTTCCGGGCATCCGCAGTCACCGGAGTTCATGCCGCCCAGCGTCGAGAGCAGCGACAAAGAAGTATAATCCTTATTGAAGAACCCTAAAAGAGCCCGCTTAATAAGAGGATTCGTAAACTGTTCCACGACCTGACCGATCGTCATTTTGCTGTATTTTTGCACCTTCCCCAGTATACCGATGTTTTTTGCCGCATACTTTATGCCGTCGCCCGCTGTCATCATGTCCATCGGTTTGTCGAGAGGCATGCCGAAGTTTCCAAAACCGCGTATGGCGCCGCACATTTCCTTTATGGTCTTCTTGTCTTCGGGCGCTATCTCGAGCAGGTGCTTTTCCAGCCTGTCTGTGTTTGTGTACAATATAACCGACTTGCCGTCTTCCTCGTAGCGTGTAAACACATCGTGGTTTATAACCTTTACTGAATCGCCCAGCGCTCCCGTATCGCGCCACAGACCGTTAAGCGACGTGCGCGGTTTTGAGCCTACGAGCCAGTGCACACATCCGTCGAAATGGTAATCGCCCCTGTCCCAGCCGGTGCATTCGCCTCCGGGTATGGTGTGCGATTCATATATTTCCGTATCAAACCCATTTAGCCGCGCATAGATGCCGCACGTCAGGCCGGCAATGCCTGCGCCGATGATTATTACCTTCTTCATATTTTTGTACCTCTAAATATATAATTATTTTCTGACCATGTTAACGAGTATCTCGGGGTCTGGCATAATAAAGTCTTTCATTGCGAGTTTATACATGGCAAGCCCCTGTATCGCCGCGAAAAACGTTAGCGCCATGCCATAGGCGTCGCCGTCTTTCACCTCGCCCGCCTGCTGGCCCGCCGTGAGTATTCGCGCCATCGCCTGCAGCGATATATCCGAAGTGTTTATTAGCTCCTCATATTGTGCGCCGGGCGTTTCCATTACGGAGGCGTGGGCGACTATAAGGAAGTAGTACGCAAAATCCTTGAAGCCCGCAATGCCGCCCAGTATGAACTTCGCCGTCTGACGCACCTTCTCGATAGGGGAGAGCGGCATGTCTTCAATTTCCAGAAGCGTTTGCGAAGACGCCGTTATCGCCCGCTTGAGCAGTTCATAAAATATATCCTCTTTGGATTTGAAGTAATGATACACAAGACCGTGGCTCATGCCCGCGCCCGCGACGATATCGCTTATCTTCGTCGCCGCGAATCCCCTGCGGCCAAATACCTTGAGCGCCGCCGACAGTATCTGCTCCCGCCGCTCGTCTTTTATTTGCTCGTTTTGCACTTCGTTTCTCGGGCTCATATGTTCACCTCAGATGTCATATACTTTGATTGATTAATCAGTCAATCAAAGTATAACACGCTGCCATATGGCTGTCAATAGCAAAAGTTATTGCTTAAAATAAAAAGCCCCCCTTACTGTTGCCCAAAAACTTGGGGAGGGGAGGCAGTAAACTTAAGAGGGTATTGCTTTGCGTACAGGTATGCTATTCTTCCGGTTCGGCCGCGGGCGGCTGAAACTTTCTGCTCATAACATCCATGAGCAGCGCGCCCGCAAAGCCCACTGCGCAGCTCAGCACGCAGAGCAGCACTTCGCCGACGCCGCTGTACTTCATCGGCAGTATGATTACGACGGTGGATGCAATAACAAACCCTATCACCATATGATAAGCCACAGCGTAATGCTTTTTGAATATGTAGTTTATTCCGCGCGCGGACGTCAGCGTGATAATCAGTACCCCCAACATCATAGGTATGAGAACTTCGGGGGAAAGGTCCTTGATGCCCGCGTTCATGGGCTGATACAGACCCAGAAATATTAAAAGAGAAGAAGAACTAAGGCCCGGCACCACAAGGCTTATACCCCAGAGTATGCCGCAAACGAAGTACCACCATATGTTAGGCTGCAGCTGTATCTGCGTGCCGCCTTGAAGTATAAAAAGCAACGCCAGTATCGAGGCCGTGCTTATTATCAGCGATATCCATGCGCTTTTCGGACGTCCTTCCTTGCCCGCCTCCCTGAACAGCGAGGGAACCATTCCGGCTATGAGGCCAATAAACAGCCACTCAGCGAGATTTGAGCTCGCCTTAAACAGTATGTCCACAAGCCGCGCGAGCAAAAGGAAACCGATACCCCAGCCTATAAGCACAGGCAGCAGCAGTCCTACGTATTTTTTGAAGGTGCGCAGAGGGTGCGCGAGCAGCGCCATCATTGGCTGATAAATGCCGAACACTACGCAAAGCACGCCGCCGCTGACGCCGGGGAGTATCGCTCCCGCGCCTATTATTGCTCCCTGAAGCACCAGAAGCATCCATTTTAAAACTCTTTTTTGGGCAGCGTTGTTCCTTGCCGTGCTTATCTGCTCGTTGCGATCCATTTAATCTCCTGTAATGTTCCCATAAGCTAATAAATTTATAGGCCAGAATAAAAAATATATATACGGCATTATAAATCTATACGCTTACACCCGTCAATGTATTAATGGAGATTTCACCAGCAAATAACTTTTAACCGCGCCCATTGCCGCACAGAAAAGCCTCCCCGTCATGGGGGAGGCGGAGTATGAAGCGGCATCGCTCCGCCTATGCAGTAACTTTCTTCAGGCGCCTTGCTTGCTCATACCTTCTTTTCCTGGGTTACCTTAGCGCCGCTTTGCTTTCTGTAGTGCCCCTTGTATTCCACTAGCCCTATGTCGCAGCCGCTGCCTATCGTAACGTTGTCTCCGCGCACGACCTTCGCTATCGTATTTTCCAGCGTTATGTCGTTGCCCTCGATAACGTCCGCCTCCAGTGCGGGGAAGTGAGAGCTGGACAGCAGCGCTTTTACAAGGCCGAGCCCCGTCGTTCCGAGGCTCACGCGTATCTTCTCGCCGCCTATTTCCTTCGCACGGCTCCTGTTCCAGTACAGGTGAATGTCGATATCGTCGGCGCTGAGCAGCCCGCCAATTTCAAAGAGCCCGTTGGAGTAAAATTTCTCAGCATTGCAGTCGCCTCCAATTTTAACCGAGCCGTTCACCTTAACCCGTTGCGCGTTGACGCTTTTCTTAATATCGGCAGATCCGGTGACGCTAAGCTCAGCGCAGTTTACCGCGGAGCCGAAGCTGCCCGAACCGTTCACCTTTGCTTCTCCGCATTTTAAGTCTCCGCCTATTCGCCCCGCTCCGCTTATCCTTAAGGCGCCGCACTCAACGCTGTCCATCGTCTCGCCCGAGCCGTTGATTATAAAGTCGACGCAGTCAAGCGCTCCCGTTATCCTGCCCGAGCCGTTAATACGTACAAGGTTGTACGCGCCTCCCGAGGCCGTGCCCGAGCCGTTTATCTTAAGGTCGGGCTTTTGCGAGTTACCGCTCATCTCCATATCCTCCTTAAACAAGTTTCAATTTCAGTTCTTCTGTCGCCTTTTGCGTGTTTATGCCGGCGACAAGCCTAATGCCCCTGTCGAAGCAGACGTCGCAGGGCGGCGACGCCGCAAAGCAGCAGAACACCCCAAGCTTTCTCGTAAGAAATATACTCGCGGGCTTTCCGCCGAATTTTACTATCTGCTCGCGCAGCACCTCCAGCATAAGCCTGCCTTCGTCAAGGCTTATGTCGCCCGCCAGCAGATGCTTTCCCAGCAGGTACGCACATAGAAGATCGTTAAAATCAAGCGCTTCCGTTCCGCCCCTGAACTCCAGATATAGCTTTATTATCTCCGCGCCCGCCACGCCGCGCTGCGCTGCTTCTTCCGCGCTTAACGCGATGCTGCCCTCGGCGGGGGAGAACACGTCAGCAAGGTCGTCAAGCGATACGTCTTCTTTCATGCTCAGTATCTTATCTATGCGCGGCAGCACCTTAAATTTCGGAAAAAAAGTCTCCTGCCCGGTGAACGTAGACTTGCGTATGAACCATTCCTCGGGTATCAGTCCTTTGCGCTTCCATCTGTAAAGCTGTCCGTATGATATGTTCGTCAGCTCAAGCAGCTCCTTTTTGGAAATGAGTTCTTCTTCCAACCGTTCCGCCTCCTTTTTGTATCAGTGTTTAGAATAGCGTAACATAACACTGTTACGCTGTCAAGGGTAATTATATAAATGTTTGTTTTATAAGGAGAAATATTAAACGCTTTTTCTGCGGCTGCGAAATAACGATAATTTTTAAGCCAGCGGGGGAGAATATTAAAAGAAAGGTGGTGAGTTACATTGGATTCCCCGAGGATGAAGGTGAAATGCAGCGTTGAAAACTGCCGCTACAACAAAGACCGCTTGTGCTACGCGCACGGTTTGGAAGTGAGCGCGATGGGCAACGGCCATGCTGATTCTAGCGACGGCACATGCTGTGATACGTTTATAAACAAATGAGCAAGGCGGCTAAAAAGCCGCTTTTCTCGCTCATTCAAGACGCTCGACGAGACGAGGGAGGAATAAAGGCGAACTAGCTTTTCCTGTCCTTGCATTTTCCCGCCATGGGGCAGCCCTCGCAGCTGCCGCACGAATCGCAGGAGGCGCCTTTCTTAGAGCGCCTGCGCATATAGACGATAATTGAAACTGCGGCGGCGAGTATGGCCGCCAGCAGTATAAAATCAACAAAATTCATGTTTTCACCCATTATAGTATACCCAACAATCTGCCGCCCTGAAACACTATAAACGCGATTATCCAAGCGACGCCCGTCTGATACAGTACGGCGAACAGGGCGCCTTTTGTAGAGCCAAGCTCCCTTCGCGTGGCCGCGAGCGCCGCGACGCACGGCATATAAAGCAGCGTGAACGTTAAAAACGCGAACGCCGTAAGAGGCGTGAAAAGCGTCTGAAGGCCGGAAGCGCCGCCGGGAATGAGCACGGAAAGCGTGCTGACGACAGCCTCTTTGGCGGTAAACCCGGTAAGCAGAGCCGTGGAGGCCCGCCAGTCGCCGAAACCGAGCGGAACGAATACCGGAGCTATAAGCGAGCCGATGGAAGCGAGTATGCTTTTTGAGCTGTCGCTTACCATGTCGAACGACCAGCTGAAGCTCTGCAGGAACCATATGACGATGGACGCTACGAATATCACGGTAAACGCACGGCGAATAAATCCTTTAGCCTTGTCCCACATGTGCAGCAGCACGCTCTTCGGAGAAGGGAACCTGTATGCGGGCAGTTCCATAAGGAAAGGCACCGATTTGCCCTTGAACACCGTGCTCTTGAGCAGCAGCCCGGAGAGCACCGCGACTGTTATGCCCATCACGTAAAGCGATATCATGACAAGCGCCTGCCCCCTTGCAAAGAACGCGGCGGTGAACACGGCATATATAGGCAGCTTTGCGCTGCAAGACATAAACGGCGTAAGCACTATGGTCATCTTGCGGTCGCGCTCGCTCGGCAATGTGCGCGTTGCCATTATAGCCGGCACGCTGCATCCGAAGCCTATGAGCATGGGCACGAACGAACGGCCCGAAAGCCCTATCTTCCTGAGCAGGCGGTCCATGACGAACGCTACGCGGGCCATATATCCCGTGTCCTCAAGTATGGAGAGGAAGAAGAACAGCAGCACTATGACGGGCAGGAACGAAAGCACGCTGCCCACGCCGGCAAGTACGCCGTCCACGATGAGCGAATTCATCCACGCGCTGACGCCCAGCGATTTAAGCCCGCTGTCGGCAAGCTCAATAAGGGATCCTATGCCCAATTCAAACGCGTCGCTTAAAAGCGCCCCGAGGCTTCCGAACGTGAGCCAGAATATAACGAGCATTATGATAAGGAATATCGGTATCGCGAAAAACCTGTGCGTTAACACCTTGTCGATGCGCAGCGAACGCAGCTGCTCTTTGGATTGCCGGGGCTTCGTCACCGTTTTGGAAACGAGCTTTTCTATGTAAGCGTAGCGCATATCGGCCATAGCGGCTTCTCTGTCGGTACCCAGCGCTTTTTCCATCTCGTCCACAAAGTGCCCCAGTATGTCGTTTTCCGATTCGGAGAGCTTCAATCGCTCGGCCAGAGGTTCGTCGCCCTCTATAAGCTTCGTCGCGGCAAAACGTGCGGAAAACCCTTGTGCCAGCGCCTTTTGCTCCACAAGGTGCGAAACGGAGTGTATCGCCTTGTGCACTTCGCCGGTACAGAAGTCAAGGCGCTGCGGCCGCTTCTTTGACTCCGCGGTATCTATGGCAATGCGTATAAGCTCGCCTATACCCTCGTTCCTGCTCGCCGATATAGGCACGACGGGTACGCCCAGCTCGTTCTCCATTTTTTCTACGTCTATAAAGCCTTCGTTCGCCCTTATCTCGTCCATCATGTTGAGCGCTATAACCATGGGAACGCGCAGCTCCAAAAGCTGCAGCGTAAGGTAAAGGTTGCGCTCTAGGTTCGTAGCGTCCACGATATTAATAATAGCGTCCGGGTGCTCGCTCACGATGAAATCCCTTGATACGACCTCTTCGGGGGTGTAGGGGGAAAGCGAGTATATGCCGGGCAGATCGACGACCGATACGTCTTTGTGCTTTCTTACCGTGCCCTCTTTCTTTTCAACAGTCACGCCCGGAAAATTGCCCACATGTTGATTGCTGCCTGTCAGCTGGTTGAACAATGTAGTTTTACCGCTGTTCTGATTTCCTGCAAGAGCGAATAACATAGCTATTTCCCGCCTCTCATAAAGCGGTGCCTTAAACGCCCATGCATAGCCGGCCCGTGATGATGATGCCCCGCGACCTGCTTTACTACCTCTATATTTGACGCGTCTTCTTTGCGCAAAGTAAGCTCGTAACCGCGTACGTGTATTTCAATGGGATCTCCGAGAGGCGCCACCTTGCGCACATATATTGCGGTGCCTGGTGTAAGCCCCATATCCATAAGCCGGCGGCGCAGCGCGCCCGTGCCGTCGACCCGGATTATTCTGCCGGATTCTCCCGTGTTAAGTTCACCCAGTGTCATATTGTGTCTCCCCTTTAATTATGTTAGCCTAAGGTAACATTTGCGCCAAAAAAATATGTGTTTTCCACGGTTAACATTGTAGCCACAGTCTCTTTATTTGTCAACAGCTTTGTGATAATATTATACTACAATATTTATCCGTTAATCAGGATAGATGGAGGAAATAATGAAAGACGAAAATGTGACGCCTTCAAGTCAGGATTATCTTGAGGCTATACTGCTTCTTTCGGATAGCGGGAGCGGAGTGCGTTCCATAGATGTGGCCAAATCGCAGAATGTGTCACGCGCAAGCGTAAACAAGGCGCTGGGGGTGCTGAAAGAAAAAGGGCTTATTGAGCAGCAAAAATACGGTACCGTTTCGCTTACGGAAGAAGGCTTTAAAGTCGCCAATTCCGTAATGCAGAGGCATGTAGCGCTGAGGGGCTTTCTTAAGACCGTTTTGGGCGTGGGCGACGAGACGGCCGAAAAAGACGCCTGCCGCATGGAGCACGCTATAAGCCGGGAAACGCTCGATAAGCTTGAGCAGTTCATGCGGGTGAAAATACATTGGCAGCCGTAATCCCGGCTGCTATAAACATATCGCGGTATGTATGAATATAATGACTTCGAAGCGAATTCCGCTCCGAAGTTTTTTTTACGAGATGTTTTGAGTGCGGCGCTTTAAGAGAGGCATTTATGAGAATTTTAAGGATAGGCATGAGCGGTTCGGATGTGATGGAGATACAGGCCATGCTGCGCAAGCTGGGCTTTCGTGTAGCGGCCGACGGTATTTTTGGCCCGCAGACGCGGCGCGCTGTAATGGAATTCCAGAGGGAATACGGTCTGTATCCCGACGGAGTGATAGGCGCGGGCACGTATGCGGCAATGCAAAGATATCTTCTCGGTTACGACACGTATACGATAAGACCGGGGGATACGTTCTATACCATAGCGCAAACATTCGGCACGAGCGCCGCGCTGGTGGCCGCCGCGAATCCGGGCGTTGATCCTGAAGCGCTTATGCCGGGTCAGACGATAACGGTTCCTTACGGTTATCCCGTAGTCGATACAAATATCAATTATACATACGATGTGCTGCAAAGGGACATACAGGGCCTTAAGGCACGGTATCCTTTTGCCGAATACGGCGTCGCGGGGCAGAGCGCTCTGGGGAGGAACCTTTACTACATACGTCTGGGCAGAGGTGCAAACCAGGTACTTTATACCGCCGCCATACACGCGCTCGAATGGATAACGAGCCCGGTGCTGATGAAGTTCGCGGAAGACCTGCTCTCTGCGGTGGCGTTGGGAGAGCGCCTTGGCGGCTACGACGCCGGGCTTGTGTGGAACACGAGCAGTATATACATCGTGCCTATGGTGAACCCCGACGGCATAGAGCTGGTGCTTAACGGCCTTAAGCCCGCCAATCCCAATTACGACCAGCTGATACGCTGGAACAACGGCAGCGCCGACTTCTCCGCGGACTGGCAGGCCAACAACAACGGCGTGGATTTAAACCACAACTTCAACGCCGCGTGGGAACTCTCGAGGCGTGCGGCATTAGAGATGGGCATCACCGGCCCCGGGCCGACTAGGTATCCCGGGCCATACCCGGAAAGCGAGCCCGAGAGCAGGGCGCTGGCGGATTTTACGCGCAGCCACGATTTCCGCCTTGTGCTCGCGTACCACAGCCAAGGAGAGGTAATATTCTGGAACTTCATGGGCTTAGAGCCGCCCGAAGCGAGGGAGATAGGTGAGGCGCTCGCAGCCGTTAGCGGCTATACGCTCGAACAGGCGACAGGCATAACGTCGTACGCGGGCTTTAAGGACTGGTTCATACAGGATTTCCGCAGACCGGGTTATACCGTGGAAGTGGGGCGCGGAAGAAACCCGCTGCCGATATCGCAGTTTGGCGAAATATATAGCGCGAACCTCCCGCTGCTGCTGCGCGCCGCACTGATCTGAGTATCCGCAAATACAATGAAGAATAAGGGCGTTTGCTGTTTTAATGATATGGCTATAGTAATACCAAAACGTCAAGGAGAAACGAGTATGAAAATATGCTGGTGCACGGTGACGGTAAGCGACATGGACGAATCAATTAAGTTCTACGAGGATATAGTGGGATTAAAGCTGGAACGCAGGGTTCCGGAAGGCCCGGACGGTGAGATAGCGTTCATGGGCGGCGGAGAAACGAAGCTGGAGCTTTTAAACGGAGCAAAGCCTGTTATCGGCGAGGATATATCGCTCGGCTTCGAGGTGGATTCGCTCGCAGAAAAGATGGCGTTCGTGGCGGATAAGGGTATAAAGATACACAGCGGGCCGTTCGAGCCCAATCCCCATGTTCGGTTTTTCTTTGTTAAGGACCCCGGCGGGCTCAAAATTCAATTTATAGAGAACCGGTAAATAAAACAGCGCGGAGCCTTTATCTGCACCGGCAAACCTCACGACTTGCAGGGGACACGATATGCATAAGGGGGCCTTCCTTACAAGCCCTTATTTTCTGGTTTACAATAAGTGCGCCGGATTGTATACTTAACGCAGCAAATCATTCTTTAAATTGTATTTATGTGGTGGAATTTTGGGTTAAGGGGCAGCACCGTTTATGGATAACAATCGCTACTTTGACAACAGCCCTGGTAGGGGGCGAAGGCCTGCAAAAAATTATGACTATCTAGACGAGCCGCCAAGGAGGCCGCAGCAGGGCGCGCCAAGAGGCGGGAGCCATAACCGGACTCCCAAAAAGAAAAGGCTGCCGCTGTCGCTGCTTATTGTTCTGGATGTAATGCTGGCAGTACTGATACTCCTTGTATTCTACATAACTAATTATGTTATCAACTGGCAGACGGAGCCCTCTGATTTGCCGCAGCCTTCGTGGATGGCGTCTTCAGCGCCCGCCGAGACTACGGATAACACTGCGTTCGCGTCGCCTTCGGTTTCCGCCGGGCAGGAAACGTCTGCGCCTGAGGCTTCCGTCGACCCGAACGACTGGCGCGCCAAATTTGCGGACAAGTTCACAGACGGCGCGGTCGAACAGAATGAGAACTCGTATAAAAGCGCGAATATAAATGTCTCGATAAACAAGGTGCAGGAGAATGAAGTAACGTATTTCGTCGCGGACATATACTTAGCGGAGCTTAAATACTTTAAATCCGCTTTCCCGGGCAATTCGGAGAAGATGGGCGACCGCGAGGGGACGGATAAGATAGCGAAGGACGTAAGCGCGGTAATCGCCGTAAACGGCGACCACTGCGTGGACAACCCCGGCCCTGTTGTGCGCAACGGCAAACAGTACAGGCTGAATGAGAAGGCGCAGGATGCGCTCGTAATGAACTATGACGGCAGCATGCAGGCGTACAGCGCGAGCGATATTGACTTAGAGAAGATAAAAAACGAAGGCGCGTATCAGGTTTGGACGTTTGGGCCAATGCTATTAAAGGACGGCCAGCCCATGACGGAATTCGACTCTCCGCAGAACATAAACGGCAAAAACCCGAGAACGGCTGTCGGCTATTACGAGCCGGGGCATTATTGCTTTGTAGTAGCGGACGGAAGGCAGCCGGGCTATTCAACAGGAATGGACATGGCGCAGCTTTCGCAGGTGATGTATGACCTCGGCTGCAAGGTGGCTTTTAATCTCGACGGCGGGCAGTCCTCCGAGATGGCGTTTATGGGCAATATAATCAACCAGCCTTACAACGGCGGAAGAAGCACGACCGACATACTGTATGTCGCAGAGCAGTAAGGAGGGCAGCATGCTTAAACGACTGATACCGCATATTTCCATATCGCTTTCGCTGGTGACGCTCACGTTTCTGGTGCTAGGGCAGTTCAATCCCATAATGGGCAAATCGTTCGTGCAGTTTATAATACTCATACTGAGCCTGGCGACGCTTATCACGTCCGCGTTTCTCATTCGTGAGAACCGAAGAAAGTAAAGCCGATATAAACTCAGCATGGACGAAAGAAACAAGAACGTAAAAACGCAGCGCGTGACGCTGGCTAAAATGACGATAGACGATAAGTATATAAGCGCAAAGCGGCGCCGCGGCCTGCCCGCCTGGGCGATAATAGCGCTTTGCGTTGCCGCCCTCACACTGATAGCTTTGGCGGTGTATTTTTTTGTGTTCGCGGCCGGGGGACAGGCTGAGCCAGAAGCGTCAAGCACGCCCGAAATGTCAAGCACGCCCGAAATGTCAATTGCGCCCGAAATGTCAATTGCGCCCGAGCCGACGCCCGCACCCACGCCGACCCCGACACCCACGCCGGTGCCTACGGCAACGCCCGAGCCTATGCCTTCGACGATGTGGGGAGCAAAGTTTCCCGGCAAGTTCACGGACGGGGAAGTCTTAAAGGAAGAGAACTCGTACAAGAGCGCCAATGTAAGCGTGGACATAACAAAGGTTCAGAAAGACGGAGTGACATACTTCGTAGCGGATATATATATAACCGACATCGAATACTTCCGCAGCGCGTTCGCGAGCGGCAAATACAAGGGTAAGCGCGAGTACGTATATAAAATAGCGCAGGACGTAAATGCCGTAATCGCCATCAACGGCGATTATTATAAGGTAAACGCCGGGCCTGTGTTCAAGAACGGGGAAGAGTACCGGGGCGGCGTGCTTAAAGACGTGCTCGTAATGTTCAAGGACGGCACGATGCGGACGTATACGAATGACGAATTCGACATGGACGAGCTTAAAGCGGACGCGTGGCAGATGTGGACATGGGGGCCCATGCTGCTGAAGGACGGACAGCCAATGACGGAGTTCAATATGCCTAACCCGATAGGCGGCTTTAACCCGCGGACGGCGGTAGGGTATTACGAGCCGGGGCATTATGTGTTTGTGACTGTGGACGGACGCAAGCCTAAAGACTACTCAAAAGGCATGAAGCTGCCCGAACTGTCGCAGCTCATGTATGACTTAGGGTGCAGCGTAGCTTTTAACCTCGACGGCGGCGCTTCTACGCAGATGGCGTTTATGGGCGAGGTGTACAACAAGCCCTCCGGCGACCGTATGGACTGCGATATACTGTATATCACCGATACGCCCGCCCGGGAGCCTTAATACGGGGTCCCCTCGTCGCTTTAGCGACGGCCCAGGTCGCGAGGCTTGCCGGTGCAGATATAAGTTTCTTTCAGCGCCTTATCAAGGGCGCTTTTGTTTTACGTATCAATGCTGTTCCGGGCCGGCCGATTGACAATGGGTGCACGGTATATTAAGATATTCAGCGTACTGTAAACGCAACTTTCGCATTGGCACCCTCTTTTTATACCAGCCGTAGTCAAGGATGATTTAGATTTGGAAGAGAAGAATAAAAGCGTCAAGCTTCAGCGGGTAACGCTGAGAAAAATAACGATAGACGATAAAGCACCGGAATCCGAACGCAAGGATAACGATTCCAAACGCAACAAGCTGCCCGTTTGGGCTGTCGCCGCCATGTGCGCGGCGGGAGTGCTGCTTGCCGTTGCATCGTACTTCCTGATTTTCTCAGGCCAGGGGTCGGCGGCGTCCGCAGCGACGGCCACGCCCGAAATAACGCTTGCCCCCTCTCCGTCACCGACGCCCGTTCCTACGCCCACGCCCACGCCTGTGCCTACGGCTACGCCCGTTCCCGCGCCTTCTACGATGTGGGGGCAAAAGTTCCCCGGCAAGTTTACGGACGGCGAAGTGCTGAGCGAGGATAACTCGTACAAGAGCGAGCATATAAACGTTACGATACAAAAGACGCAGCAAAAAGGCCTGACGTACTTCGTCGCCGATATATACATAACGGACATCGATTACTTCAGGACGGCGTTCGCCGAAAACCGTTACGGCGGCGGCCGCCGCCAGCACGCGGACGATATGTCCGCTGACGTTGGCGCGGTATTGGCGATGGACGGGGATTATTACACTCAGAACAAGGGCCCTGTCGTACGCAACGGCATAGTATACCGCAAGGACGCCCACAAAGACATACTCGTGATGTACAACGACGGCACGATGGAGACTTTTTTAAAGGGCGAATACGATATTGAAGCCATACTCGCCAAAGGCGTCTGGCAGATGTGGACGTTCGGCCCGCAGCTTTTAAAGGACGGCCAGCCTATGACGGAGTTCAACTCGTCCGTCACGAGGGCAAACCCAAGGGCCGCTGTAGGGTATTACGAGCCGGGGCATTACTGCTTCGTGCTGGTGGACGGCAGGCAGGGCAGCTATTCAAGGGGGCTCGATATGACGCAGCTCTCACAGCTTATGTACGACCTCGGCTGCAAAGTGGCGTTCAACCTCGACGGCGGCGGTTCGGCGCAGATGGCTTTTAATAATAAGCTTGCGAACCAGCCGTGCGGCAACTACCGGCAGATAGTCGACATACTCTATATCACCGACGACCCCGAATCCGCGCCGGCCATGCCTGAACCGAAAAAGTAGCAGCGGGCCGCTTGACAGCTTGGAAATTATAGCTGGCAATTTAGTATTTACGCATATAACAGGTATTCTTTCGATAAAATATTCTCCGGATGCAGCGCCGTTATTCAAAGGCCGCCAAACAGACAGGAGTATACCATGGCAGACAACATTATGAACTACGAGACAGTGACGCTGAACGAGGAAAAAGCAGCGCTGGAGATTATCGACCAGACGCAGCTGCCCAATCATGTCGAAATATTGTCTCTTACGGATATTAAAGATATTTGGAACGCCATTTACCTGCTCAAGGTTCGCGGCGCGCCGGCAATCGGCGTAGCCGCTGCCATTGGGATTTATGTAGTGACCAGCCGTTTTGTAACGGATGACTGCGAAGCTTTCCGGGCGGAATTCAAAAAGGCGAAGGATTATCTTGCGTCTTCGCGCCCTACGGCGGTAAACCTTTTCTGGGCGCTTGAACGCATGGAAAAGGTGGTGCAAAGCAACAAGTATAAATCAGTGCCCGAGTTAAAGCAGCTTCTTCACAACGAAGCGGCAGCGATCAAAGAAGAGGACGTTTGGGTCTGCAGATCAATAGGCGAATACGGCCTTTCGCTTATTAAGGACGGCGACGGCATATTAACGCACTGCAACGCGGGCCAGCTAGCTACGGCCAAATACGGCACAGCGCTCGCGCCCATACATCTGGGCGCGGAAAAAGGCTATAAATTCAGGGTATTCACGGATGAAACGCGTCCGCTGCTGCAGGGCGCGCGGCTGAGCGCGTTTGAACTGCATTCCCACGGTATAGATACCACGGTTATATGCGACAATATGGCGTCGCAGGTGATGAAGAACGGCTGGGTGCAGGCAATATTCGTAGGCTGCGACCGCGTGGCGGCCAACGGCGACGCGTGCAACAAGATAGGCACATCGGGCGTGGCGATACTCGCTAAATACTACGGTATCCCGTTCTATGTCTGCGCGCCGACTTCCACAATCGACATGCAGACTGATAAGGGCGAGAATATTATCATTGAGGAGCGCCCGGCAGAAGAAGTGACTGAAATGTGGTACAAAAAACGCATGGCGCCTGAGGGCGTAAACGTATACAACCCCACTTTCGACTTCGCGGATAACGAACTCATCACGGCTATCATCACGGAATACGGCATTGCTCGTCCTCCGTACAGCCAGAGCCTCAAAGAGGTATTCGAGAAAAAGCAGCACGCCGGAAAATAGTTTAGCGTACAATACAACTATTCAAAAACGCGTAATGATATCAATAAAACAACAGTCTCCAGTCCGTTAGTGTAATGAACGTGGAACAGTTTCTTTTTGCTGCGATACAACTTTTTTATCTCTTGCTGCGCAGGCACTTTTGCTCGTATAAATGGATGTCCGCTTTATCGATCATATGCATGATGGAGAGATCTTCGTTCCACGGCTGCAGGCACCAACCATAACTGGCATTAACCGAATAGTTCTTTGCGGAGCGCTCGTTATAGATCATGCCGAAGGACTGCATGGAGAAAAGCATCGAGCGCAGAGCCGTTTCGCTAGACACCAGTCCGACACAGACAAATTCGTCGCCGCCCATGCGCGCAATTATGTCGCCGGAGCGGGAACAATGCCGCAGTATGTCTGCGATGGCCTGTATGGCTTCGTCTCCGGCGGTATGGCCATAGGTATCGTTTATGTGTTTGAGCCCGTCAAGATCCACAAAAATGACAAACACCATGCCCTGCGCGTCGGCACTCAATAGAGACTTGACGTGTTTTTCAAGTCCTCTGCGGTTTAATACGCCGGTCAAAGGGTCATGCAGGCTTATCTCTTCCAGCGCAAAGGAATACTGTTTAAGCGCGTCCTGAGTGCGAAGGTTCTCCAGAGCCAAACGCACATTTTTCACCCAGATACGCTGCATGGAACTGCTGGAATGATCAAAGTCGAAAGCAATATACCCGAATGTGTTTTTCTTGAAATATATCGGTACGAAAACAAGCGCGGTCATATCGCTGTCCAGCGCGGGAAGCACATCCCTGGTCTTAAACCTTAAGCCGGTGTGCATTGTACCGTTCGCTATGCCCAGCATCAGCGTCATTTCACTGGGGTAGCCGTAGAAAGTATGCTTATGGTCGACAAGGCTGGCTTCATTTACGCAGAAATACAGATGCCGAAAAGCCAGCACACGCGCCAGAGACGCGAGCTGGTTGACGATATCCTGCATGGTATATGTGCCCGTGAGAAGCTCCATCATGGATGTGCTGATGTTGTCGTAAATGCGCAGCTCGTCGGTGCTGAGCACAAGCTCTTTCATAAATTGCTTTTCGCCCACCGCCGCGGCGTCGCTGCAGCCGCATGAACCCGCTATGACGATCTGCGAGCCGTATCTGTACTCCTTTTCCACGTGCGCGCCCGTAATTACGTCGTTTATAATTCGTACGGCGCGCCTTCCCATTTCCAGCAGAGGCTGTTTGACCGTTGTAATACGGGGCACATGGCACTGCGCGTCGCGTATACAGTCATATCCGGACAAGGCAATGTCCTCAGGCACGCTGAGGCCGCGCCTTACGAGTTCGGCATACGCGCCAAGCGCCATGTTGTCGTTGGCGCATACAATGGCCTGGGGCAGATCGCTAAAGTCCTGCAAAAACCGATTGATTGCCTCGCGCGCGCATTCTCTGCTGAAATCCCCGATAAAGACCCGGTTTTCATCATATTCGACGCCATGCTCCGCAAGAACTCTTTTATAAGTATTTAATCGGTATTCTGCATCCGGATTGCCGGGAGTGCCGGAGATGAAATTTATGCGGGTAAACTTATGTTCCGTGATGAAATGCCGTATCAGGGTTTCCATGCATCCGTTGTCCGATGAATCTACGCTGAAGGAGCCTCCGATGGACTGACCGATGCTGACCACCGGAGTGCCATAGTACGGCAGCGCTTTTTTTAAGTATTCTACTGTTTCCGCCGAAGCAATGGTATTAGCAACCACAATTATGCCGTCAAAGCCATGCATGTCCGGCAATGTAAACAGTTTTAGTTCAGCTATATTGTTTTCGTCTATGATATATCTGACATTGGACGCAAAAAAAAGCACGGAAAAGCCCAACTCTTCGGCTTGTCCGGCAATGCCCTCACAAATCGTCTGCTGATAATTATATCCTATGCCATTGAGAAACACCGCGATTTTAGGCCTTTTTTTAACACTGTAGTCCGGCTGCCCACGGACGTCTGTACAATATATCGACTCTGACATGGAGTTCTCAATTCTGTTTTTTTGTTATGTAATTAATAAACATAAATACTTGCTTTAAAACAAGATAATATAAATATACACCAGACATATCAAACTATCGCCAATGTAATCAATTTTTACAATATGTTGTGATATTTATCACGGTGAATTTAAGAAATGACGCCTTATTATATAAGCAAATAAAAGATTGGAGGAGATAACATGGAAGATACAGGTTATAACAGAATGCCGCTTATAACTGACTGATTTCTAATTAATGCAAAAGGCTGCGTATACTGTCATACCAGCCTTTTTGCATAACATGATCCCCCTTCGCCGCTTTAGCGGCGGCTCAAGTCGTGAGGCTTGCCGGTGTAGATTACACGGCAACCCCCGCATTATTTATTCAGAGTGACAATATTGCACAGCTCTGGTAAACTTAAAGCATCTT
The DNA here is from genome assembly GCA_023410595.1 of Bacillota bacterium. Classification (GTDB taxonomy): domain Bacteria; phylum Bacillota; class Clostridia; order Christensenellales; family SZUA-584; genus DTFZ01. The sequence continues at coordinate 118,321 of JAEYPO010000001.1, forward strand.
ACAACGAAAAGAGGCGCGATTTGAAACGCAAAGGTTTTTTTATACGGCGTCCCCGGCAAGTCGTTAGACTTGGTAGGGTGGTAACGTGCCTGCTGACAGCAGTGCTTTTGATATTAACAGTTGGATGCGGGAATACCGACGAGCAGGGGCAGGCCTCCCAAAGCCCCGCCCTGACGACGGAGGGGAAGGATAAGCTTAAGGTGTTTTTCCTCAACGTAGGCAAGGGCGACGCCGCGCTTATAAGCATACCGGGCGGGTACTGGGTAATGATAGATACGGGCCCGGAAAAAGGCTTCGGGGAAACAGGCAGGCAGCTTATGCATAATGGCGTAGATAAGCTCTCCGCCGTGTTCGTAACTCATGGCCACTCCGACCACATCGGCGGATTGCCCGGCGTTCTCTCGATGGCAGACTGCGACGCTGTGTATACTATAGGCCAGGCGATGGGAGAGAAAAATATACTGGCGGCAAAGGCCTCGGGCGTAAATATAAGTGAGATAAATACGGGGGATACGCTCAAATTCGGGGACGCCGTTTTCACGGCGCTCGGCCCGTCGGGCAGCTATCAGGAAGAGAACGACAACAGCCTAGTGCTTATGCTGGAATATAAGGGCGTAAAGCTGCTGTTTACGGCCGACCAGCTTTTTGCAGCGGAGCGCGATATCTTGTCCTTGGGAGACAGGCTAAATGCGGACGTATTAAAAGTCGCGCACCACGGGCAGGACGATACGTCTTCACAGGAGTTTATAAAGGCCGTAAGTCCGCTTTACGCGGTGATAACCACGGATATCGAAAACAAGCCTTCGCAGCAGGTCATAAATTCCATTAAGCTCGCGGGAGGTAAAACGTTCGTGCTGGGCGAAACGGGAACGATGCTTTTCGAGAGCGACGGCAGCGAATCGAGCATGTCGCCTCTGCCCGCGCCCGAAGCTGCCGCGCCCGACGTGCGCATAGACGACATGGACGTTTCGGCGGAATACGTGACGGTAACGAACCACACCGGCGAAGCGGTGGACCTTACCGGATGGTGTATATTTTCAGAAAAGGGCAGCGATATATACTTCTTTCCTGAGGGAACAAAGCTGGATGCCTGGGCGTCCGTTAACATCTACAGCGGCAAAGCGGCAAAGACGGCTTCGGGCGGCCTTATATGGACGCAGGATAAGGTGCTTGGTAAAAACGACGTCTGCATTCTTTACGACAGTTTCGGCCGCGAGGTCTCGTCGCGCGGCCGGTAAACGTCTCACCCCGGCAGGCCTCACAGCTTGCCGGGGTGTAAGTATAAAAGGCAGGGGCAAATACGCCTTGCCTGATATATTTTCTTTGTGTTATCCGCGTGCTTGTAATTAACTGATCCATACTGAAATTTCAAATTATGAACAAAATGAAAACAATAATACTGAGCGGGCATTCCTGTAACAGTCGAGGAATTTAGACCGTCTAAATATAATGGATTTTACATTACGGGCGCGGCTTCTGCTAGGGCAGGTGCCTAAGCCTTCATATTATAAAATGTAATACTTAAGGAGGATCAACATGGTAACCGAAAATCATGCGAAACGGACTGGGATTGCGCTTAAACTGCTGATATGCGCGGTTCTGGCATTGGGAATGGCGCTTATGCCCGGCCTTAAGACCGCGCGCGCGGACGGCGGGTTGGAGCTCAGCACCTCGTATCCCGGAATAACCGTAAAAGCGGGCACGGACGCGACGTTCACGCTCAAGGTAGCCAACGATACCGGAACGTCGCAGAGCATCGGGCTGGCCGTCAAGTCTGCTCCGGAAGGGTGGACGACGTCAATTACGGGCGGCGGGAACCCGATTTCAAAAGTTTACGTTGACAACGGAAACTCACAGAACCCCACGCTTGCCGTTTCCGTTCCGGCAGACACGGCAGAAGGCAAGTACGAAGTAGTGGTGGAGGCGACAGGCGAGACCGGAGCAGCGGATACGCTGAGCCTTGAGCTTAACGTCAGCGAGCAGGAGATAAAGCAGGGTACGTTCACCACGCAATACCCCTCCATACAGGGGCCGAGCACAGCTACGTTCCAGTTTTCCACAACGCTTACTAACAACAGCTCGGAAGACCAGTCTTACAGCTTAAGCGCTAACGCTCCCACAGGCTGGAGAGTAAGCTTCACCGCGTCAGGACAGGAGCAGGAGATAGCGAGCCTCAGCGTGCCCGCGGGCGGCAGCGTGACGATAAAAGCGACGATAACGCCTGCCTATAACGTGACCGCGGGCAAGTATACGATTAACTGCGCCGCGGTATCCGCGAAAGACACGCTTGCCGTAGACCTGGTGGTTGAGATAACTGGCACATATAATATGACTCTTACTTCGGAAAATGAAGTGCTTACCGCCGACGCGTACGCGGGAAGGGAAACTCCTATAAACCTTACGCTCGTCAACAGCGGCAGCGCCGATATATCGGGAGTCAAACTCACGGCCACGCAGCCCACGAACTGGTCCGTAAAATATGACCCCGCCGAGATAGGCACGATAAAGGCCGGAGAAACGAAAACGGTAACGGCTTATGTAAAGGCCGCGAGCGACGCGATAGCAGGCGATTATCTCGTGACATTTACCGCTTCCGCCCCCGAAACACAGAGCCAGAGCAGCTTCAGGATAGCGGTAAAGACGTCGACGACATGGGGGATAATAGGCGTCGCTATCATACTCGTGCTCGTAGCCGGGCTTATAGTGATGTTCATGAAGTTTGGGAGACGATAAGCATGGCCGCGATAATAGTAAAAACAGAGAATCTGACAAAAAAATACGATGATCTGGTGGCCGTCAGCGATCTCAATCTGGAGATAAAGGAAGGCGAGGTATTTGGGCTTTTAGGCCCTAACGGAGCGGGCAAGACCACGACGATACTCATGCTGCTGGGTCTTACCGAGCCCAATGCGGGAAAGGCGGAGATATTCGGGCGCGACTGCACGCGGGACCCGATAGGAGTAAAACGTGTCGTCGGCTATCTGCCCGACAGCGTAGCGTTTTACGACGACCTTACGGGCAGGGAAAATTTGAGGTTTACCGGCGAGCTTAACGGCATACCGCGCAAGGAGCTCGAAGAGCGTATTGACATGCTGCTCAAACGTGTGGGCATGGAAAGCGCCGCCGATAAAAAGACGCGCACGTATTCGCGGGGCATGACGCAGAGGCTGGGCATAGCCGACGTGCTGATGAAAGACCCTAGAGTCGTCATACTGGACGAGCCGACGCTGGGCATAGACCCGGAGGGCATGAGGGAACTGCTCGTTATGATAAAAGACCTGTCCGTAAAAGACGGCCGCACGGTGATAATCTCCTCGCACATGCTTTACCAGATACAGCAGATATGCGACCGCGTAGGCATATTCTATAAAGGCAGATTGATGGACTGCGGCGCCATAGAAGACCTTAGCGCTAAGATGCGCGAGCATGAACTCAAGTCTGTCGAGTACGCCGCCTCGCCCGATAACGCCGGACTGAAAAGCATGCTCGAAGGCATAAAGGGCGTGGAGGAAGTAACGCAGGAGCGCGGCATATATGTTGTCCATTCAAAAGACGACCTGCGCGGAGCGCTCGTCGACGAGACGATAAGAAAGGGCTATTCACTGCGGCACCTTAAGCTGCGCGGGGGAGACCTTGAGGAGATATACAGGCGCTACTTTGAAAAGGAGGGGGCGGTATGATGGCGGCACAAACCATAAGACAAAAGTGCAGAAAGTTGTTTGAACTGCTGTTTGTCGATAAGCCGGACGAAAACGCAAAGTACAGGAAAACCGGCCTGCGCGCACTGTATCGCAAAGAGCTTGTGGATTATTTCCGGAGCAAGCGGTTTTTAATAGTGCTCATACTTATTTCAGTTATAGCGCTGTACAGCGTCTACAGCGCGGGTGAAGCAATAAAGAGCGCCATAGCGGCCGCGGGCATGAGCAGCGGTTCAGGCCAGACGACGCAATCAACTTACAGCATACTCAATCTGTTTACGGAAAGCGGCTCTTCGTGGTTCTCGCTTACGTTCTTTATGTCGTTTTTAGGGCCGATAGTGGGCCTGACGCTCGGGTTTGACGCGATAAACGGAGAACGCTCTAAGCGCACACTGAGCCGTCTGCTCGCCCAGCCAATTTACCGCGACGCGGTAATAAACGGCAAGTTCCTTGCAGGCGTTACCGTCATAGCCATTATGGTGTTTTCGCTGGGGCTCATAATATGCGGGCTCGGCATAATAATGACGGGGCTGCCGCCGACGCTGGACGTATTAGGCCGCGTGCTCGTATTCATGATATTCACTACGGTGTACATTTCGTTCTGGCTCGCGCTGTCTCAGCTTTTCTCGCTGCTGTTCCGCCACGCCGCTACGTCGGCGCTTACGGGCATAGCGCTGTGGCTTTTCTTCGCTATTTTCCTTGCGATGCTCGCGGGGCTTATAGCCAACGCCGTCTACCCGGTCAGCGATACGTCTTCGGTGGACGTAATGATGAACAACTACAACTTAAACAAAGGCCTCAGCCGCCTGTCGCCGACGACGCTGTACACAGAATCATCGGCGGTAATACTCGATCCTTTCCAGCGCGGCCTCGGCGCGGTGACGCAGGCCCAGATAGACAGGGCTATAGTGGGAACGCTGCCTTTAGGACAGAGCCTGCTGCTCGTATGGCCTCACTTGACAGGGCTGCTCGCATTGACTATGATAGTTTTCGCGATATCATATATCTGTTTCATGAAACAGGAAATTAGGGCTTGATATGCGCGCAAAGCGATGCTAAACGAAAGTATTGCAGTTGCGGAACAAAATAACGAGCCTCGGGAAGCTCCCACCGCCGAAACGCTTGATTACCTCATGAGGCGCTTTGGCGGTCAGGTGATGAGGCTCGCGTACTACCATGTGCGCGACAGATTCATTGCGGAGGACATATTCCAGGAAGTGTTTTGCCGCGTGTATTTAAACCTCGACAAGTTCCGCAAAGACAGCTCGTATTTTACATGGATATACCGTATTACGGTCAATTTGTGCCGGGATTATAAAGCGTCCGCCTATTTTCGGCGGATGCTGCCTTGGCATGTCACGGAAATGAAAACGCCCGCGGACGCGTGCATGTTCGAGTCTGCCGAAGGCGGTGAGATATTCGCGAAGGTGATGGAGCTTCCGCAGAAATACAGGACGGTAATAGCTCTTTACTACTTCGACGAGCTTACGACGCCCGAGATAGCGGCAAGGCTTGGCATAAACGAGACGACGGTCAGGACGCGGCTCAGCCGCGGCAGGGCCATGCTGCGGCAGCGCATAGCTTGCGGAGAGCAACAGTGAACAACGAAGATATGGAGAAAACTTTATACCGCGGAAGAAACGAATCGGAAGCGTTCTTCTCGGGCTTTGATCAGGCGTCGGCAAGAGAAGCCGTGCATCAGCGCGTGTCCGGCGCCGCTGTGAAAAAACCAAAGCCCTTATGGCCGTTTTCGCTCAAGGCCGGGTTTGTGGCCGCGGTGATGATAAGCGTCGCGGCGCTGTTGCTTGCCGTCGTGTTCACGGCGCAGGGGGGAGACCACAGCGTCGCTCTGTCTTCACAGACGGTTTCGCTTGACATGGAAAACCGAGACTACCTGCTCAACTACTTCAAAGTAAAAGAGCCTAAGAGCTCAGAGCCGGGGCTCTTAAGCATGCTTTGGGAGCTCGGCGGCGACGGCTCGGAGATGGTATACAGCACCGTGTTTAATAAGTGCAGTGAGACATACCCCGCAAGGGCGATACCGTTCCCCGAAACGAGCCGCAACCTGATACTGATATTTTCCGGCGACAGCAGCAGGAACTTTATAGACTACAGGCTCATAGGCTACAGCGACGACGCGGTAAAAGTATGGTGGTCGCAGGATTCTGTTGCGGGCGGCAACCTCGACGTAAGGGACGGAGTGATAGTGGAACAGCGCGATATGGGCGCTTACGGTGTAGTCGTGTCGCATATAGTTCCGTACGATACGGAAGCGACGGGAGAAGTGCTGCTGCCCGCGCAAACCGTGCGGCTCCGCGTCGGCGAGCTTATACTGCTCGTAGGCAGCGGCTCTGAAATGCTCGAGGTTTCTTCGCCAAACGGGCTGTTCGAGCGGGTGGAACGGAGCGCCGAGGTATACGGCCACAATGAGGCGCTCGCTTACAAGGCCAAAGCCGCGGGCGAAGACGTGCTGCTGCTCAGCAAAGAGGGTAGAGCGGACAGCTTCCTTGAAGTAAGCGTAACGGAATAAAAACAGTCATAAAGCCTTAGCAATTTTCATACGAACAGCTGCGCCGCCTGCTGTTCATCGTAGCCGGTCGTGTCCCGCAGCAGTCCGAGCAGCGTTCCGCCATTTTGATGCAGCTCATCCATATCCGCGTCAGCCGCCAGCTTTCCGTCGTGCAGTACAAGCGCCCTGCCAATGAAATGTTCCACCTCTTCAATAAGGTGCGTGCTCAGCAGTATCGTTTCGTTTTCACGCAGGCTGCCCGCCATTATCTTAAGAAAGTCACGCCGCGTGAATACGTCCTTGCCTGAAAACGGCTCGTCCATAAGCATATAGTCAGCGCCCAGCGATACCCCCGCGCTAAGCTCCGCCTTGGCGCGTTCGCCGGTGGACATGCTCCTTATCGGCTGCTCGGGCAGCTTGAAAAACTTGAGCAGTGCTTCGTAGCGCTTCCTGTCAAAGCGCGGGTAAAAATCGGCAAGGAACTCGCCCGTCTCCGCGGGCGATAATCCGCCCAAAGAAGCTCCCTCGCCGCTTATATATGCGAGGCTGCCGCGTATGCCCTCGCCGCTTTGTCCGTCCAGTATAACAGTCCCGCTATAAGGGTAAATCAGGCCGGCCAGGCAGCGGATAAGCGTGGTCTTGCCCGCGCCGTTAGCGCCGAGCAGTCCCACGATATGCCCGCGCGGCAGAGAAAGGCTTACGTCGTATAATGAAAAACCAGTGCCCGAGTGATAATAGTGGCTGATATTGCGTGCTTCCAGCATATCTTATCCCTCCATAATATCGTCAATATAGAGCATGCGATTCACGGTAAGGCTGCCGTCTAAATACCTGTCCGTATCGCCCGTAAAATAATATTGTATCATATCCTCTGCCGCGTCGGTCGTCACTTCACCCCGATACAGCGTGGCGCCCGCCGCGTCCAGCACGCTGATATAATACGTACTGAGCGTATAATATGCGTTCGTGTCTGCAATGCTCTCGCGTTCTGCAAGTACCCAATGCTCGCTTATGAACGCGCCGCGCATCACAGCGCTGCGCCCGGTGATAGTTGATACCAATTCGGCCTGTTCGCCCAGCCGCACGCAAAGCAGCGTTGCGCTGGGATCCGGCTGATCCCGGTTGGGATCGTATGCGGCGTTCTGCAAATAGTAACAAAGCATCAGGGAGCCGCCGCTTTTGTTGCAAAACAGCGTAGTGGTAAGCGCCTGCCCGGTATCAATTCCGTTGACTCCAAAAAGGCGCGAGACTTCCTGGGGCGGTAATAGCATCGTCTCATATTCCAGAGTACCCGAAAGGCTGTATACGCGCAGCGTCAGCGTGCCGTCCACAAAAAGCAGCAGGCATAGCCTGTCGTCCGCTATATCCAGTGCGACAGTACGCAGCCTGCGGCCGTCCACCGGGAACGTCGCCACCTCCGTCACTCTACCCTTGGGTTTGGCGTAATAATCGGAGAAACAGGGGTAGCCGTCCACCATTTTTGGCTCTTCAGAATAATCGTTGCCTCCCCATTCGTCCACGCGGTAGATAGCGCTTGTTCCGCCGTGATACGGGCGCAGCGAGGGCGTAAAGTACACCGTGCCGTCCTCCGCCTCTGCGTACAGCGGACCGGTCTCGTCGAGGTATTCCGGTTTCAGCACCTCGTTTTGAGTATAGCTAAACGGCGACTCGGACGTCGCGTCGGGCAGCGGCTCGCCCTGCGCGGATCTCTGGTTCTTGTATATATATTTTTCACTCTCCAGATTGAATACGAAAGGCCTGCTCTCATCGCTCACCGTTACGCCCGTAACCACCTGTGCTAAATAGAGATTGGAATATGACGATGGTCCTATGGCATGGCGCTCGATCCCGGCGGATACCTTTACCTTGTCGGCCGCGCGCGTCATGCGCGTCACCCAAATCTCATAATCCTCTGCGGAGCTTTCCAGTACAGTATTCGTATTGACCTCAACATTTGCGTACTCATGCTCCACATACGCCTGCGAGTTGGCATAAGAAAACCAGGTAAGCGTCTGCAGCGGAGAAATGTACTCATACGAGTGGCTTAGCGCGCCGCTATTCAACGTAATATGCTGCATATGCGCGGTGTCCTCCAGCCGCATGCTGATATCAATTCCGTCCAGATAAGCGGGGTCGCCCTCGATATCGCTAAGGCGATATGTGCCCGCGTCCGCCGAAAGCCGCACGCCCGTCCACGCGCTCGCCAGCGTCAGCACACATATGATCGCGCAAGCCGGTACTGCGTACCGTTTAAAAAGTATTTTCATGATCCGCCTCCCTCAAACCAGACTCGCGTCTTTGTTAAGCCTGCGCACTCCGCCCACGACCGCACCTGCCGCAAAAAACGCCATGAGTGCGGTACTGATAATGAACGCCGTGACGTCCACACCCATTGTCACGCTGTCGAAGCGGCAGCCAAGCGCCCAGAATACGCATACGACCGAACTCACAAGGAATACGATTTGCGCCGCGCGTATTCGGAAGCCTCCCGCCAGCGTATACGCAGGCAGAAACCCAGCGGCCAGTAGCGCCAGCAAAGAGCTTATCGCCTCCGGTATGCTCTGAGGCAGCAGTATATGGAACAGGTCGCTGCGTATGATCGCGAGAAACAGCCCGTTTGTGCGCTCCGCCGCAAACGGCAGAGCCGTGCCGCTTGCCTGACTGTAAACCTCAGCTGCATTCCGGCACAACGCCACTACAGGCGCGTACGATGCGAGCAGCGCGAGCGTCTGAACTGTAAAGAGCATCAGCATACACACCGTGCCTCGCACGCAGTACGCGAGAAACACATTGCGGCGCGGCATAGGCAGCATCATGAGCGTATACACGCCGCCGTTTTTGAACGCCTCGGCATATATGCCCGCAGCCTCCAATATCATACAGAAAGCGATACCCGCCAGAAACACATAGCGTATGCCTGCGCGCATTATCAGTGATTCATAGGCAAAAATAAAGCTAAAATTGTTTACGCTGGCCATCATCAATATCATCGTCAACGCAAACAGCGCTATACATAGTGCAAGGTTGCGTTTAAACGCAAGCAGGAACAGCCTTCCTGTGAGCTTGCCGAAACTGCTTTGTGTCACACCATTCATACAATATCCTCCCAGTATTGGCTGATCAATTCTATCACGCGCTTATGGCTCAGCCCGTTTTTTCGCGCCTGCCCCACGAACTCGCGCACAAACTCCCGCCCCAGTTCCTCGCCGAACCGCTCCAGTAGAGCGGGCGTAACGCACAGCACCGAGGCGGCGTTGCGCGGTGTTACTACAAAGCCCTCGTCTTCCATTAGCTTATAAGCTTTTTGTACGGTATTAGGATTAATGCCCAGCAGCGCCGCCAGCTCCCTGCGGGAGGGAAGCGCTTCGCCGTCCTTTAGCGCGCCGCAATATACGCCGCGCTTTACGAATAAGACAAGCTGCAAATAGACAGGCTCATTATTATTGAGTTTGAGATTTGAAAAATCCAGCAAAAGCCACACCTCTAACTGTATTATATGAATAATACAGATTGCCGTCAACCGCTAAATCTTAATATATTCCGTGTCAAGATGCGGATTAGGTAACAATGATATTCATTGTTATTAGGGCGGCAATAAAAGAGATATCGGCAGCGGCGTATGAATAAAGGGGTAAAAACAGGAGAGAATATCTGACAAAGAAGGAGGAACTTAAGTATATGAATGACGGCGGAAAAATATTGCTGAAGGTCATAAGCGTTATTTTTATCATATTCGGCGTTATAGCGACAGTCGTCTCCCTGATAGCGCTTATAACATCAACTTGGCTGGGAGTGGTTTTGGTAATATCTTCAATAATACTGCTCATATCCAGCATAATAGAACTGGTAATAGGATTTATAGGCCTTAAAAAGAGCGACGATCCTTCGCAGGCGAATTTCTTTATCGTTACAGGACTGGTATTGGTAATACTGATGTTCGTAAGCATGGTAATGAACTTCTCGGCATGGAACCTTATAGGCTTTGCGTTGCCCGTGCTTTATATAGTAGGCGGCTATATGATGCGCAGCGCACAGAGCAGGAGAGCTTAACCGTTCAAACATTTGCCGGTTAAGGGCTAAAAGACGTGTAAGCAGTAAAAAAGCAGGTCTTTTCAGGCAACGTATGCGTTAAGGGCGTTACGGGATCCCCGGCAAGTGATGAGGCTTGGTAAATACGGGGCTCCCTCGTTGCTTTAGCGACGGCCCAAGTCGTGAGGCCTGATGGGGCTAAAATTTATATTAACAAGCCGGGATTCAACAGCAGCACGGATATCCACGTAATATGCGATACGTTTATAACGACGTAGGCCATAAGCGCGGCGACGATAAGCAAATTCGCTTTCTTTAGCTGCTGCCCGGTGGCCTTTTGCATCCTGAAATAGAGGAAGGAAAGCAGTACGGCAGGCACCAGACTCTTTACGAGCAGCGCTGCGGTTCTGTTGCCTACGAACATTGCGGCGACCGGGTTGGCTTCCACAAACAGCCCCGTGCCGCAGAGTATGAGCGTGAATATTATATCGGTGACATTAAGTATAAATATCGTCACCATCTTGTTTTTGATATCGCCCAGTGAACAGCACTTCAGAAACGAGATCATTTTGGCGCCTCCTTGAAACATACAAAAAACAGTCGTCAGCGAGGTGCGTATGAGCCATATAAAGTGCTGTGAATAAATACCGTGGATATTGATTTAAAAGTGATATGAGGCTGAGCCGTTTCAGGCTGTCGATATAGCCCTACATGCCTTTCGTATGAGCGAGCTATGGTTTTCAGCAACCAGTATACATATTATACCATGCCCGGGCTGTATGGCAATATATTTTTGCATTTGTTTGATATACGCGGTATAATTCGAAATAATATTTTTTGGAGGTCTCAATGGGTTCTAAGGTTCTTTTTTCATCTGTAGATTACGATAAGCTTGACGCAAAGCAGACGCTGCCCTCAAGGTTTGAGCGGCTTATAGACGCCATGGGGTTAAAGGACGTCGTGGACGGCAAGTGGACGGCGGTAAAGATGCACGTTGGCAGAAACATAGGGGTAACTACCATCCACCCGCTTTACGTGAAGATACTCATCGATAAGCTTAAATCCTACGGCGCTAAGCCGTTTATTACCGACCAGGTCATAGAAGACGCGAGGTCAAGGGGTTATACGGAAGAACTCCTTGGCGTGCCCATAGTTCCCGTATGCGGCACTATGGGCAAATACGTATACGAAAAGGGCGTGGATTTCCGCACGTTCAAAAACGTTGACATAGGCGGCAACATACACGACGCCGAGGTGATGATCGATCTGTCGCATATAAAGGGGCACGGCGCCTGCGGATACGGTGGAGCGTGCAAGAACATAGCTATGGGGTGCGTAACCGACAGGACGAGGAATCAGATACACGCGCTGGAAGGCGGGCTTGTGTGGGACGAAGAAAAGTGCACGCACTGCGAGGCGTGCATCTCAAGCTGCAACCACAACGCAAACAGCTTTGAGGACGGCAAGTATACTGTGTTTTACCACGACTGCACGACATGCCAGCACTGCGTAAAGGTCTGCCCGACGGGCGCCATATCGCTCGACTCGCACAACTACACGGATTTCCAGACAGGCATGGCTCTGTGCACTAAGACCGTGCTTAATACGTTTAAGCCGGGAAATGTGTTTTATATAAATTTTCTGACAAACATAACGATAATATGCGATTGCTGGGGCATGTCGACGCCGTCACTCGTGCCCGACATAGGCGTAATGGCGTCTTCGGATATCGTCGCTATAGAGCGCGCCTGCCTTGACGCGATAAAAACGGAAAACCTTATACCGGGCGGCTTGCCGCAGGGGCTCGAGCTTGGGACGGAAGGACACCTCTTTGAACGCATACACGGCAAAAATCCGTATATACAGCTTAAGGAACTCGAAAAGTGCGGGCTGGGTACGCAGGAGTACCATATCGAGCAGGTGGAATAACCCGAAGTAACTTATTTAGATAACTTCTGTAAGGCGATAAAGCAAAGGCAATAATTAGATGAAAAACAGGCCTGATGCTTCTTTGGCAGCTCTCGAAGCGGCCGTGTCAACCTTGTATGGCCTGTAAAGGGGAAAAAGGTGAAAGATTTGAAGACTATACTTTGCTATGGAGACTCGAACACATGGGGGTATATACCGGGGGCGGGGGGACGCTTCAGCGGGGAAGTCAGGTGGTGCGGCGTGATGCGCGAAAAGCTCGGCGGGGGATATGCCGTCGTGGAAGAGGGCTTAAACGGCAGGACGACCGCTTACGACGACCCGCAGGAAGCATACCGCAATGGCAGCGATTATCTTCATTCCTGTCTTGAAACGCACAGCCCTATAGACCTTGTTGTCATAATGCTGGGCTCGAACGACTTAAAAGCAAGGTTCGGCCTTCAGGCCGAGGATATAGCCGGAGGAATGGATAAGCTGCTTCGGATGATAGAGGACAGCGGGGCGGGGCCGGAGGAAAGAACGCCTCGTATACTGCTGCTCAGCCCGCCGCATGTAAGCCCGCAAACCAAGCTTACAGACTTTATAGGCAGATACGAAATATCAAAGCGGCTGGGCGCTCTTTATGAACAGCTCGCTGGCCGGTACGGCTGCAGTTTTCTTGACGTTTCCACTGTTGTCGGTATTGCCGACCTGCCCGACGGACTGCACCTGAATAAAAAAGCTCATGCCACGCTCGGCAGCGCTCTGGCCGGTATTGTAAAAGAGATATTAAAGCAATGATTATGGGCTGTAAAACATCCGAGGCTTGAAACAGCTTTTGTTCTATTAAAAAAAGAAACACTCAACAAACCGCATAACAGGACTTGAGCGGCGGATTGCTTAGCTATTGGTTTTTTACGAGGTCAAGCTTTGCGCCGTATCTTAAGCTTCCTTATCTCGAGTATCTTGGAAAGGACAGCTTTCAGATTGAGCGGTTTGATGAAAAAGAAATCTGCACCCAGCTCCAGAGCCCGTTTTGTGACCTCCTCGCTTCCCAAGGCAGAAACGACGAGTACTTTAGGCCTTTCGCTTTCCGACGAGATCCTTCGCAGCACTTCCAGACCGTCGACGCGCGGCATAACGAGATCGAGCAGCAGCACATCCGGGCGGGTCTGCCGCAACAGCTCCACTGTTTCAGCCCCATCTGCTGTAATGCCAACAATATTGATATTGGGATTGAGAGACAGATATTCGCTGAACAGTTTTGTGAACTCGCTGCAATTATCAGCGAGCAGAACATTTATTTGTTTCATCATGTCTCCAAATTTAAATAAGACTATATATAGTTTATCATATATGCTTAATTATTACAACTAATATTACTGCCAATATTTATTACATTATCACTATAGCGCAATAAAATCTTTGGTTATCCGGTATAACCGCCGTCCTCACCTATTTTTCGTTCCTTAATATAATAAACGAGAAGATAATATAAAGGAGGACAACGTTATGATACCCAACAAAGAACTTCAGGACTTAGCGCAGGCGCTTAAACGTTCCGCCGAGTATATAGAAATGATGCAGGTGCGCAGGCGCGTGCTGGAAAATCCGAGGTTTGGCAGGCAGATGCTGATGTTTGAGCGGGAGCGCGCGCGCCTTTACAGCCTGGGGCTGCAAAGGGAAGACGTCGCTCAAAGGGAAAAGAAACTGTTTGCCGATCACCGGGCGCTGCTTGCCGAAGAAGAAGTAAAGAGGTTTATCGAGGCGACGCATACTTACCAGAACATGATATCGGAGAGCATAGAGTATTTAAACAGGATGCTTGAGGTAAACAGGAGTTATTGACATTCAAAAAATTACATAACAGCCCGAGAGAAAAAATACGGCCTTAAGCCGGCCGCCGCAATAAAAGCGGGGTATATAAGGCATTAAGGCCGCATATTAAACATATGCATAAATTGCCTGACAAAATTGTGTTCCCATAAAGCCAAAAGCTTAATGGTGTGTAAATGACAGGATTCATCAGTAATCTTTGCCATAGTACCGGCCATATCTTTGTGCAGCATTACGGCCGCCGGAGCAGCGCACCCCGGAATAACTTTCGCCGTAATTATTTGAATTGTATCTGCCCAAGGCTATCGCGGCCGGGTTAGTCTATATAATTACGCCTTATATACGGTACGCTATAATATATCGGGCTGAAGAAAAACCTCGGGAAGCGTTTTCCCCTTTCAGGGCAACCAGCGCGGGGACAACTCCTCCTTGCGCCGCTGCGCGGAGTCCGCCCCGGGCTGTCACTTCGCATAACGTCAGGCATACATGTCTCCTTTCATACGTTCACTTATATCCGCTGTTAATCTATATTATGAATCCAGGTTGTGATTCGTTCAGCATATGAAAAAAGCATTGAGCGTTTAAAAACCGCGGAGTATGGAGAAAGTCGCCGTATTGGTTTATACTATAAGTATACATTTGATCGGAGATGCTTAATGAGCGATATTTGTTATGTGGCCTACGACAGGGAAGACTATGAGGAGTATAAGATAAAGCCGGACACCACGCTTGGCGGCATAGGAAAAGAGCTGTTCCCCGACGCGGTTTGCGCCGTAATGGACGGTGTGCTCGTTTCGCTCGCCGAAGAGCTTAAAGCGGGGGCGAAAATCAACTTTCTTTCTCCGAAAACGAACCAACAGGCTTCGCGCGCGTTTTTAAGGGGCGCGACGTTTCTGCTATACTGCGCGGCAAGGGCTTTGATGCCCCAAAGGGAGCTCATAGTAGACTACGCGCTGTACGGCGGAATATTCTGCCGCATACCAAATATCACAAAAGACGAAATTGCTGCGCTCGAAAAGAAAATATATGAGTATATCGTGAGCGACAGAGACTTTACGCTTACAATGATGCAGGTAAGCGACGCAAAGAAGATAATGCTCGACGAGGGGCTCGCTGCGAAAGCCGCGCTGCTCGCGTACCGCCCGTTCGATTATTACAGAATGTACGAGTTTGACGGCCAGAAAAACTATTTTCACGGCATTATGCCCAAAAGCTCGGGTTACCTTGACGGTATGCGCCTTAAAGCGTATTCGAACGGATTCATACTTACGTACCCGACACCATATGTCAAATCGGCCACCCCTATAACGAACCAGCCAAAGTATTCGGGTGTGTTTGAAGAAGCGGAAAAGTGGGCACAGGTACTTGGGGCGTCGTATGTCGCGGATATCAACGATATGTTCAGAAACGGAGACATAGCGGATTTTATCGACGTTAACGAAGCGCTGCATGAAAAGACGATAGCAGGCATAGCGCAAAAAATAGCCGACAGAGAAGGCGCGCGCATAGTACTGATTGCCGGGCCGTCTTCATCGGGCAAGACGACTTTCGCGGGAAGGCTGGCCGTGCACCTGCGCGCTATAGGCAAAAAGTGCAGACCCATATCGGTGGATGATTACTATAAGAACAGGGAAGACATACCGTACGGCGAAAACGGCAAGAAAGATTTTGAAACAATAGACGCGCTCGATGTCGAAAAACTCAACGATGATCTTAAAAAACTGCTTGCGTGCGAAGTGGCGCAAATGCCGAGGTACGATTTTTTTACGGGTGAGAGAAAATCGGAGGCCGTTCCGCTGTGCATTGACAGAGACGTACTTATAATTGAGGGCATACACGGGTTAAATGATGCCCTCACCGAAAGCATACCCCATGACATGAAATTCAAGATATTCGTATCGCCGCTCACCACGCTCAACATAGACGAACATAACGTCGTCTTTCCCGATGACCTGCGGCTGATACGCAGGCTGGCGCGTGATATACGCACGAGAGGCTTTTCGTTCGAGCAGACGTTTTCCATGTGGGATTCGGTGCGCAGGGGAGAGTACAGATATATACTGCCGTATCAGGAGACGGCGGATGAAATGTTCAACTCCACGCTGCTTTATGAACCGCTAGTGCTTAAAAAGCATTGTTACAGCGAACTTTTAAAATTCAAACCGGATATGCAGTATTACCCAGAGGCGCAAAGCCTGCTGAAATTTTTAAATTATGTGCTGAGCTTCGACGACGAAAGCGCTATTCCGGTAAAAAGCATACTTCGCGAATTCATCGGCCCGCTAAAACCAAGCTGATATTCCGTGGAATAATTTACATTGAAACGCGGTTATAAATAGCCTCCGTTTTGTCAAAAATAAACTCAAAGGAGGCGATTAAATGAAAAAACTGATTATTGCAATAATGGTTATCATTGCGCTGGTTGCGGTGTTTGCCGGCTGTGCTAACAACAGAAACAATCAGACTTCGCCAGGCGTGTCACCCATTACTAGCCCGAGCGTGAATTTAAGCCCTTCGGCTACGAAGGCTCCGTCGGTATTGCCGTCGGTGCTGCCGTCGGTGCTGCCGTCAGTAAGTGCGGGCGTAAGCGCGGGCACCAGCGTTCCGCCGGCGACAGTGGTTTCGCCAGCGACGTCCGCTGCGGCAAGCAAGACTCCGTAACGGATGAAGCAGTAACGGGAAATTCATGGCAAATAAGAAGGTGCTTTGATTATTCAGGGCATTTTCTTTATTTGCCGCTTCCTTTTATATGAAAGAATATCAGGATGTCTTTGCGTTCTTTGATATACGGTCGCATAAAGTTTTGTTTTATGGATACGGATATTATTGCCCTGACTTTCACATGCACAGCCTATATGATTTATTGACAAAATCGGAATTCGTACATATACTATGTATGGCTAATTAGCAATGCTAAGCACCTCAAAATTAGATTCGAGGAAGAATGTTATGGCGGATAACAAATATATTCAACAATTCAAAAAGGGTTCTTATGAAATGATACTCTTATGTTTGATTGCCAAAAAAGAAACATATGGGTATGAGATTATTACTGAACTGAATGAAATGGGTGGTAAGATATTTGGATATGCCAAAGAGGGTACAATTTATCCAATGTTATACCGGCTGCAAGACGCTGGTTTAGTCAAATGCCGATTAGTCCCATCGCAAGCAAATGGCGGTTCAAAAAAATATTACTCCCTAACTGATAAGGGACGAGAAACCATGCACGAATTGATTTCATTTTGGCATTACTACACGGTATGTGTCGACAGCTTCGTAGATACAGTAAATAGCTTGGAGGCTTGAGCATGAGAAAACAATATATAAAACAGATTAAGAAAGAATTAGCTGTTTCCCGCAGACTAAAAAATGAAATCCTAAGGGACTTGAACGAAGCGTTTGATTCCGCAACAGAGCATGGGGAAACCGAGGAGCAAGTAATTGATAGACTTGGAGCGCCCAAAAATTTCGTGGAAAATATTGAAGAAACCGCTGGTTTTAATCGCGCGCAATATCGGAAAAGAAGAAAAAAGCTTATCTATGTTTGTTGCTTATGTTGTATTGCGATTTCCTGTTTTATTATCGGACTGATAGCTGGCAATTCTGTACTCCCTGATAACATAATTGGTCAAGCCGATGCCATGACATTAATTTCTGTCAACGGCTCCTTGCCTTTTAATATGTCAGCGTACTTGTTAATAACTGGATTTGTATTTTCTGTTGTTGCGGCAATTCTTATTGTTGGTCTTTTCCGCAAGAAAAAGCAAGCCTTGGAGGAAACGAAGTGAAAAAAACATTTGGAATACTTCTTATTATTGCTCTTATCGGTCTGATTACAGCCTGTGGAAATAGTACTGTTTCCAGCGCTGATGATGCTATTGATAATTCCCAAAACACTTTACCCGAGAACTTCGTTATGCTGGATGCCGGAGAATGGCCGCAAAATGAATATACTGCCAGCATTCCTCAGCCTGAATCGGGAACTGTTTTTAAGGGCTGGATTGACCCGGATACTCATCGTTGTTATGTCGGCATGACGGGCGTGAATCTTGAGGTAATGGAAAATTGGTACAGTTCGCTTTTGGGCGACGGCTTTACTAAGATAGGTAAAGTTGCTGAAGAGATTAAAGGTCAGAATTATATATCTACAAATGTTCTGCTTAAAAAAGACGGCGTATATATCAGCATTACCCATCTCGGTATTGATGAAGGGAATTTAGGGCTATGTATAACAAGAGAGAAATGAGCAAATATCCGTAAAAGGACTGCTCCCAATGGGGAAGGGAGCAGTCCTTAATACAGGGCCCCCCCAAAGTCGTGAGGTTTGATGGGGTGTAAATATTAATCAGTTACTTACAAGCGCGTCTATTGCCTCTTTCAGCGTTTCCTTGAAGAATATCTGTTTCCCGTTGTTGCATTCGTAAATAAAGCTTTTGAGGCTTTTGCTTTTAACGTTGCCGAAATCGCCTGCTATGGCAAGCTTCATACGGTAGTTGGAGAACTTCTGTAGTATTTCGCCCGCAAGACCTGCTTTGAGTATGAAGAATTCCTCCGGCAGCGCGTCTTTATACAAAACGATACGCTCGCAATCGTTGTATGAGATATCGGCCATGAGGTCGAGCGCGTCCTGTACGCTTTTTATACTGACGCCGGAGACGACCGCGATCTTGCACCCTTTGTATAAATTATAATTTATCATGTCACGGCGTCCTTCCCGTCTATGAATGCGGCTATCTCGTCCGCAAGCCCTATAAGCGCGTGCGGCCGGCCTGCAAGCACCCTTACATCGGCATGGGGGACCAGCCTCTTAAGGCGTGCGGCGTTCTTGTTTGTTGGCAGCAACGAGTCTTTGTCTCCCGCGATGTACAGCACCGGCATATCGAGCTTTTTAAAAGCGCTGTCGGGAAGAGCGCCATAGCCCTTAGTGCGCGGTATAAAATTCTTGCCAATGAGCTTCCCGAAAGATAAGACTTCCTCGGGCATCTCAATATCCCCGTATACGAGCCTGTTGCTTTTAGCAACGCCTTTTACTCCCATTGTAAAGTATAAGAACGTTATAAACATGAACGACGCGCGCAGCGGAGACAGCCCTCCGGACGCGATGAGCACAAGGCTTTCCACGCGCTCGGGAGCATAAGAAGCAAGGCTGAGCGCCATCCAGCCGCCCAGCGAATTACCTGCGATAGCAGCTTTGCCAAGGCCAAGACTGTCCATCACCTGCGAGAGCCACTGCCCGTAATTCGTCCCATGGGGCGACGGCCTGTTTTCCGCGCTCTTGCCGGGTTCGCCTATCAGATCTATCGCGTAAACTCTGCGCGTTTTGCCAAGCGTCATTACGTCGCCCATCCACATGGCCGAGTTTGCAGCCGAGCCGTGAAGTAATATTACGGCTTTATCCGTTTCCGCTCCGCAAGCGATCACAAACGTATCGCCGAACGCGGTGGGAATGATCTTCATCTCGCAGGGAACGGGCCAGTACGTTAATATCTGCTCGTATCTTTCCATTATTTTTTTCTTGCCCTCGGGCGTACGGTATACTTTATTCATACTCTCCTCCTTATTCGCTTGGGCCGCTTAAAGCCGATATGCACTCAAGTACCGCGGTTATAAAAACCGGCGTGCCCCAGAGCATTACGCGCAGCTTATTGCTGTCCGCCGACCTCTGTATATTGGCGGAGCTTAATCCGTAAGACGGATCCTTTGAGTTCAGAGCTGCCAGCAGCATGCTCTCTATTCTGTCGGCCTCATCTTTGCCGCTTAACGTTATATCCACTACCGCCGAAACATCGATTGCTGGCTTGGCTTCTTCGGCCGTTTCAAAACCGCTTATACCGCGCCCTTCAGTGAATATGCTGAGGTCGTGCCCGCTTATGCGGTATTGCTTGCCAAGCTTGCTGGCGCGAAGCTTCCCTTCCGTTATATAACGCCTGAGCGTTTTTGGGTGAAGACGCAGCATATCCGCCACCTGTTCCACGGAGTACCATTTATCATTCATAACCATTCCTCCATATGACGTATTGTACCATAAAGTACCCAAAAGTGTCAATAAAAAGTATTGATAGGGAACAATAAAGAACAAATATAGAAAAGTAAGAAAACGTCAGAGATTGCCGCATGAGGGGGAAAGCGCGATTTTACAGTATAAGCAACTTTAAGAAAGTCATTCAAACCTGCTCTTTTGGAACACAATGTTAACCGGTTCATATTATATATATTATGAAGCTGTATATAAAGCTGTGTATAAAGCCAAGAAGAAGGAGAATGATGAAATGAATCGAGACAGATGCACCGACATGTATATGCCGATGGGAAACATGGCCCCGCCCAGAGGCGTGTCCCAGTGGGATGATAACATGTCTATGATGCCTTTAAGAAGCGATAACACAATGGGCATGAGGATGCATGAAAATACGAATATGGAGTGCCAGACCCATGAGATGGTGATAGAAGATGTCCAGCTCGCGCATGCTTACGTGCCGTTTCAGAAGTGGTGCCCCACGTTTATGCCGCTCACAGGCCTTAAAAAGGGGACCATTTTTCCTGCACTCGTAAACGTATACGGGTGGGAAAGAAGACAAGGGATGGGTGATAATATATGAGCAGAGACGAATTGTTAAGGCGGCTGTCCGCGCTGGACTTTTACGCTATAGACCTTCACCTGTACCTCAATACTCACCCGGACGATTGTGACGCTATCAACAAATACAACGCCGTAGTGACCGAAGCCGGCGAACTTCGCAAAGAATTCGAGAGTATGTACGGCATGTTAAGCGCCCATAGCTCTTCAAGCAGGTGCCCGTGGCAGTGGATAGAGAATCCGTGGCCGTGGCAGTACCAGTTCAATTTTACTTTGGCGGGAGATGATGACAATGTGGACGTACGATAAAAAGCTGGAATACCCTATAAAGATAAAGAAACCGGATCCGAAGATGGCGAAGAACATTATTACACAATACGGAGGACCGGACGGTGAGCTTGCCGCCTCGCTGCGTTATCTCAGCCAAAGGTTTACGATGGTGACTCCCGAAGCTAAAGCAACGCTTAATGACATCGGCACGGAGGAACTCGCCCATCTTGAAATGGTCGGCACGATGGTTAAACAACTTACGGAAAATGCGAGCATAGAGGAAATAAAAAAGGCGGGACTAGACGCATACTATTCCGACCACGACAAAGCGGTATATCCTGTGAGTGCCTCGGGCGTTCCCTTTACCGCGGCGTATATACAATCCAAAGGCGACCCGATGACAGACCTTTACGAAGATTTGGCGGCAGAACAAAAGGCGCGCTCTACTTACGAGTATCTGATCAACCTCGCGGAAGACCCGGACGTAATTGAACCTCTTAAGTTTTTGCGTGAAAGGGAAATAGTACACTTCCAGCGTTTCGGCGAATCGCTGAGGCTCGTTCAGGATTACCTGGAAAATAAAAAGCGGTTCAGTATTCCCAAAACCTTTGGAACGCAGATGGCTAATATTGCGCCTAATAGAATCGCCGGCGCAAACAGTGAAATGGCAATGCCGGCAATGAATATGAACATGCCCGGCGTAAGGCCCGCGATGCCCTCCGGAATGGGAAACATGATGCCCGGCCCTGTTAACCCTAATATGCCCAGCGCAAGGCCCACGATGCCCGCTGGTATGGGAAACATGATGCCCGGCCCTGTTAACCCCAATATGCCCGGCACAATGCCGAATGCAAATATAAATATGCCTCCAAATATGAGGGATGTGCAAAATATGCCCGGTACCCCTGTGATGCCGCGTTCTCCAAGGGATATGGGTATGCCCCCCAAAAGATAATATGCCTATCAGTACAAAAAACAGGCCTGCAAAGACCTGTTTTTTTATATACGGCAAACTATATGCCTTGCCGTATGTTATCTGTTGTTCTTTTCCTTTACATATTTGCGCGCGTTTTTCATTTCGCCGAAACCGCCGAACATGATTTCCACCTTTTTCGCTTCTATCTGCCTCGAGCTTAAGCCTTCATAATCCGCTTCCTTCCTCAGCTTCTGGTAGCTTGAGAGCCTTTCCCTTTCAAGAATTCCTTCTTCGACCGCCGAAAGTACTGCGCATCCCGGCTCGCACGTATGCGTGCAGTCGCGAAAACGGCAGCCTTTCGCAAGCTCGTCGATATCGGAGAACGAACGCGAGAAGTCGGCGCTGTCAATGCCCAGCTCTCGCATGCCCGGAGTGTCAATCACGGCGCCTCCTAACAGCGGGATAAGCTCGCGCCTTGTGGTAGTGTGCCTGCCGCGCCCGTTTTCGCTTAAAGCTCCCGTCTTTTGCATATCCTCGCCCTTTAGGCAGTTTATAAGCGTGGATTTCCCTACGCCCGAGGAGCCCAAAAAAGCTACGGTTTTACCACGTATGTAAGGCTTTAGCGTGTCAGCGCCCGTCTGCGGCGCGCTTGTTACGATTACGTCCGCTCCTATGGATACGGATTCGGCAAGAGAGGCCTTTTCCGCGGGAGCATCGCACAGGTCGGATTTTGTAAGCACCACGACCGGTAAGGCGCCGCTGTCCCATGCTAAGGACAGGTACCGCTCCAGCCTCCTCAGGTTGAAATCGCCGTCCATGCCCATGCATATAAATACGGTGTCTATGTTGGCTGCCACCGCCTGGTTTTCGCGGGAAGAGCCGGCGGCCTTTCTTACGAATATGCTCTTTCTGGTTAGCAGGTGAAGTATTACAGCGTTGCCGCCCGTACCGTCAGCCCGGTCCAGCATTACGAAGTCGCCGACCACGGGAAAATCCGCCTGCGATAAGGCGCTTCCTCTCAGCTTGCCCGACACCTGTGCCAGTATCTCTCCGCTTTCCGTCAAAACCCGGTAAAGCGTCTTTGACTGCGACGACACCCGCCCCGGATACGTACCGGGGTAAAGCTCAGCCTCGGCCGCGGCGCGTTCGTCAAAGCCCAAAAATTTCATGTCGCTTTTCAATTTAGAACCTCCAAAAGTATTCGTTGCTTTGGGAGGCGTATGGTTCAGTCTTCCTGCGCCTCCCCGGCGGCTGCAATCTCCATATTCATAATGAACATCTCCTTCCATATGACAGCAGTATTACGTATACATTCTATACATGTTTTTGCTTTTGGCAAGCATTTTTTACTATTTGCCATAGCGCAATATGAACATTCTGCATATTGATATTATTTAGGCTTAATATGTGTAATGTTATTGTAAAGTACAGAAGCGGGGTATAAAATAATAATTGTCTCTAACTTAATATCAGGAGGGAAAGGAAATGTCAGAAACCGGCCCGTCCTACAAGGTTTTCAAAAGCAGATGGTTAAATCTTGCTCTGCTTATACCCATCATTGTCGCCAGCGAGGTATTCTGGCTCACGTTTGCACCCATAGAGTCAACGGCTAAAATATTCTATAATACGTCAAGTTTCAACATATCGCTGTTCTCGATCAGCTACATGGTAATGTACATACTGTTTACAATGCCGGCGTCGTTTGTGATAGAGAAATACGGCTACAAGAGGTCTGTGTTAATAGGCGTTATACTCACAGTGGTGTTCGGCGCGACAAGATACTTTTTCGCGCATGACTTTGTAATAGTGCTGATATCGCAGTTCCTGCTTGCGGCGGGGCAGCCATTTCTGGTGAACATATCGACAAAGGTACCCGCAAACTGGTTCCCCGTAAACGAGCGTTCCACCGCGTCGGGGCTGCTTGTGATGGCGCAGTATCTTGGGTTCATAATAGCTATGATACTTTCGACAGTACTGATAGGCGCGCTCGGCATAAAAAATCTTCTAGGCACATACGCGCTGTTTGCGCTGCTTTGCGGCGTGCCTGCGCTGCTTGCCAAAGAAAGACCTCCCGTCGCTCCCGGCCCGGAAGCTCCCAAAGAGTCTATGGACGTTAAGAGCATGCTCAGGCTGTTTGGCAACAGAGGATTTCTGCCGGTACTTACGGTCAGCTTTATTGCGATGGGGCTCTTTAACACTCTGCTGACGAAGGTCGACCAGATTTTCACCCCCAAGGGCGTGGATGCGGGGCTTATAGGCGCGGTATTTGTGATAAGCGGCGTAATCGGGGCGGTAGCGCTTCCCATGATATCCGATAAGCTGCGGCGCAGGGTGCCGTTCTTCATTGCGGGCGTTTCGCTCATAGCGCTGCTCATAGCGGGCATAACGTTCCTTACGGGCGCTCCGGTGCTCTTGGCGATTAGCGTATTGCTGGGCTTTACGGTTATGGGCGTTGCCCCCATACTGTTTCAGCACGGCGCCGAGAAAGCGTACCCGGTGCAGGAAGGCGCCTCTTTCGGGCTGATAATGATGATGGGACAGATATCGGGCATACTGTTCGTCGTGCTGTTCGAGGTAATACAGGGCGCGGCTCCGCCTGTCTGGCCTATGCTGTTCCTGCTTATACTCGCGCTGGCGCAGATACCGGCGGCTGCGGTTATGAAAGAATCGGCGCTGTTTACGGCGCACAGTGGTATCTCCGAAGAAAAAGGCTTATAATAGGGTATAACAACAAGAAGCAATGGCGCTTTTGCTTTGGCGGCGCTGCCAAAGTCAGGTTAACATACGAGCGCTTACGCAATGTACAGCGAGCGTCTTGCGCTTTGTATTAACAGAAAGAAGTAGTTAAAATGAAATTGTTCCGGCCGGTGGGGGAGAAAGAGTTTCGATTGATTCAGCAGAACGGCTTTAAGAGCTTTCCCGCGCGTATACCAGGCAGGCGCGAAATGAACCTTGCGCTGAATAAAGAATACGCGGCGCAAATCGCTTCAAAGCGGAGCACTCAGGATAACAGAAATTACGTCCTTGAACTTGAGGCGGACGACAGCTACATATCCTGGTTTAATACGAAGACCGCAGACGGACATCAGGAGCTTAATATACCCGCCGAACAGATAGACGAGTTCAACAGCCATATAATAGGGCTGATATCCGTTGCGGGAGTCTTCGATAAATAGAGGCGTTCTTTAGATGATAAGCATTTGGGCCTTGACGCCGTCCATTTCATTCAGCGCTTTTTCGAGCTTCTTCATCTCATCGGTGTCTCCGGTCAGCTGAAGTATGAGCAGGCCTTCGTCGGAGCATACGCTTTCGGCCTCATGCAGCCCCAGCCTAACCTTTATCGAGCATCCGAAGCTGGAAAGCACGTGCTGTACGTCGGGTGAATTCTTCCGCCTCTCGCCGATTTTTACAGCCATAATGTTGTATTCCATGATGTTTCCTCCTGTATGATAGTATTGTTATATAAACCTCTCGAACCGTTCCGCGCCTGCTTTGCATATCGGGCATACACGTGGAGGGTTGCTGTTTGCGCACAGATACCCGCATACGCCGCAGCGGTACACGGGGTAAGGCAGCGAATAAGACGCGCTTTCCTGCGAAGGGACAGCAGTCTCAGTCCCCGGACCGCTTAGCGCCTGTTTGCCTTTCGCCGTACGCCTTTCCGGAACCTGCCTTGCTGGGCTCCATTTATCCGTTACATACAGCGCGCAATAACACGCCCCGTACTCAGCGAGGTCGTCGTCGCGGTATACGCAGGGACATACGATATCCATGTTATCTTCGGGAGCGCCTTTTATGAGGCGGCACGGACAGCTCTCGATGCCGTAGCGAGCTTTATTTGCTATAAGTCCTTCCGCAAGCCCTTCCAAAAACTCTTCGTCTGGATTCAGCGTATATCCTCCCGCGGCGGCGTTGCTTTTAAGCTTTTCAAGGCGCCGCTTTACGTCGTCCGTCATGTTACTCACCTATAAGCTGTTTCAGCTTTTGCTCGTCGTAGCCGACTATGCAGTAATCGGAATTGACGACAATAGTCGGATAGGACTCTGCAGGGTTGTATACCCGCTGTTCTTTAAGCACGTCAGCCTGTTCGTCGGAGGACAAAAGATCGACGTCGATGTAAGAAAACGAGACGTTGTGATCCCTTAAAAACGCCTTTGTCTTCCTGCACCATCCGCATGTGCTTAACGCGAATATCCTGATATCCCCGTAATTTCTGCCGTCTACATTAGTAAATTGCGTCATAGAGTATTCCTTTCAATAAACGTTACACATTCGATATTATCCCATGAGCGACAAAAAGACAATAGAAGCAGCATAACTATGTCGCCGGGCTTTGAAAGAATGGATAAAAGCACGTAAAAAGAATCCCGGATAATGCTCCGGGATACGATCAGTATTTTATGAACTTAGAGCCCGGCACGCCGCATATCGGGCAGTTCTCCGGCACGGCCAGCTCTATGTTGCCGCATACGGGGCAGAGGTAGTAGAACACCTCCTGCTCACTATCTATGTTTTTGAGCGCTTCCTCGTAAAGCCGCGCGTGCACCTCTTCAGCCTTCATCGCGTATGTGAACGTGCGCACTGCGGCCTTGTTGCCCTCGGCGGACGCGGTCTTTACAAACCCGGGGTACATATCCTTGTATTCATGCGTTTCGCCCGCAACTGCGTCTTTAAGGTTGTCCGCCGTTGTGCCGACCTTGCCCGCGATCTCGAACTCCTTTAAAGCGTGAAGCGTCTCAGCATCGGCAGCCGCGCGGAACAGCTTTGCCGCGTTCTTTTTGCCTTCAGCCTCGGCCTTATTGGCGTACGCCGTATACTTTCTGTTTGCCTGCGACTCGCCCGCGAATGCCGCCATCAGGTTTTCCATTGTCTTGTTGTTCTCCATTGTCATCCTCCCTCATAGTAGTTTTGTAAAACAACGCTTGATTTGCATTGGTTTTGATAAGCTCAAGTTTATTATATCATTGCTTTTGAATCATAAACAGAGAAACGCGTGCTTTTCATTCTTTGGCCTCACATCGTTTTTCACCTCGCGGGTAAGACTCTGCTCGCTCGGGTGACAGTACACGACGAACACATGCATACACACACTCCTGAACCTAGTATTGTGTAGAATTATATCCCACAATGCGGGAGAGGGCAATAAGCAAGCGCCCTCTGATAGAGAACCGGAAGACGGTAATGGAAAAAATGAAGCAGTAATGAACCCACGCTAATGAAGTATACCGCATTATACGATACATTAAATAGGGTCCCCCAAAAGCAGCGAAACTTTGGGGCGGTAATATTTCACCAGGAGGATAAGATATGGAGTGGACACAGGACCTCTCGGTTGGGGTGGAGGAGATAGACAGCCAGCATAAAGAGCTGATATCGAGGGTAAATTCGTTTTTCGACGCCATGAAGAGCGGCGGTTCGGACAAGCGAGTGTTCGAGATGCTGGGGTTTCTCGAAAGCTATGTGGCGTCGCATTTTAAAGACGAGGAAGCTTTGCAGGTAAGGTATAATTACCCGGGCTACGCGGCGCATAAAAAGCTGCATGAGGAATTCAAGCAGACGGTAAAGGGCATGCGCGCCGATATAGAGAAGCGCTTTACGCCGGCCACGCAGTCTATGGTAGGAATGACGCTGACGAATTGGCTGGTGCTGCACATCACGAAAGAAGACAAGGCGCTGGGAAAACATATAAGAAGCAAGAAATAAAACAAAGAACGCCGAGAGGCGTTTTTTTATATCCGCTGTCAAACTACGTTTGCCAGCAGGTTACGCCCCGCTTGCGCTAACGCGCGGTCAGCGGTGCGTTAGTTCCAGCCATTATCAATCTGTATACTTGCCTTTCCCCGGCAAAGCCGGTTGAAAGGCATGAAGGTATAGGATGATACCATTGTAGGGGAGGGCCTCCGCGCCCTCCTGACTTTGATCGCCCTATCTATGAAGATTCAAAACGGCACGCCGATATCCGAGACAAAGAGCATAGCCGAGCAGTGCAGGAAGGTGAACGAGATAATCATGGAGATAAAGAAGGAGGAGGAATGAGAAAATGATTACTTTAAGAGTTCTTCTGCCCGTTGTTCCCCGAGCGGAGAGATAGTACAGATAGAAGAAAATGAACTTTTAGTTTTCGTATATTCAATCATTCTTGCCGAATGTAATCGTTGGAGAACATTTCGAAATGTGGATAGATTCGAATACTCAATAGAATTAAATAAACTACTTTCAGTCTGCTTATCCTCTAAATATAGCAAACATAGTATTTTATCCGCACAACTCATTTTAGTATCTAAAATTCTTGTAGCTGACCCAATGTTCCAAATAAAGTTTATCTCTTTATTCATTATTGAATTAACTAATTCATATGTCTCTTCAAATGAAAAAGTAGAATTTAAACGAACGAACTCAGATAAAACCCACTTACTATTATATAAGAGTATAGTAGCATCCATACGATTTGGATCAATATGATTTTTATGTACCATACCTCTTTTATTTCGGATACAATACATTGAAAACAAAACTCGCGGTATAATTATTCTATAAGCTTCATCTATAGCAGAAGATGCACATGCCCATTGAGTTAATATTTTTTCATTAAATATGGGCAATTTATTAATTAGTGGAGTAAATGTACCCTGTACAATGAATTCTATCAATCTTCGAGTGCATTCAACGAATTGACCAATTTCGTTACCAAAGTATTGCCAATTCTCTTTGCGATATTCCCCAAGAGCATTTACATAGTTCTGCATAATAGCGGTGACAACATCATTTGGTAAGCTCAAATTAAGCAAGGCTTGGACTTTACTTTGCTGCATTTGATAACATTTCCTCTAAGAGGTCTATAGCAGCCTCTTCGCCGGGTTTGGTTAATTCGATCGCCCAGGACTTACCAGATCCTTTTCTAACAAATAACTCCTTTTCATTTGCAAAAATAGTTGCATGATGTGCACTATCAAAGCAGCCATGTTTTTCACATATGGGAATTATTGATGAACCAAGTATTTTTTCTTTTTTTATATATGATACTATCAATGCGATATTTTTAGTTTTTTCTGAATTGCTCTTGCCTGGAATCTTTTTTAATATACTTATGGATCCGTCTTCACTATCCACATGATATAAACCGGCATCAATATATTTATCTATTGATTCATTATTAGTTGCTTTATTCGTTGAAACGGTTCCTATATCATTGTTTTTTTCAGCTTCTATCGGGGACTTGTTTATTACTCTAGTGAAGTTATTTTTAACGTAACCCATAATGATTTCACGGTTAGCACCAATAAAGGATTCCGACCCGGATATTGAAAAACTTCCTTCTTGTAAATTAACCCTAATTTCAGAGTTGTTCTGTTCAGACATTTCATTCCCTCTTTATAATATTATTTGTGGGGTCTGTTGCATAATAGTATTAAAAGAGTGACACTGCCACTGATACAAATTATAGCATATATCTTCTTAAATATACAAATAATTTGTATAAATGTGTTGGTTTATAGCTATCCTTAAAATAATCCTGTTTAGAACAAATGGAATTGCCCCCCTGCAATTATTATTTACGACAGGATTCCAAAGGGATTTGTCCCTTGGGTGGGGGAGGGGGGCAGAGCCCCCGTTAGTGCCGTCAGGCACGAATCCACCCTAATCCAAGTCTTATATCCTACATGGGATCCTTCGGCAGGCTCAGGATGACGATTTTGTCGTCAGCTCCTCTGTTCGCAATAGTCGTCTGCCTTCGCTGTCGCCGTCCAAAACATTGCCCCCCTTGTTAAAGGGGGGGAAGCGGGCTCAGCCCGCGGGGGGATTCATTTCCCAAGCAAATCCTGAACCAAAGCATTAATATATTCGCAAACGCCATTAAAATTACGAGTTATTTCGATATTAGGTATCCTTATAACCGTTAATCCATACCCTTCAATGTGCTCTGTTCTGATAACATCGCGCAGCAGTTCCTTTTCTTCATAATGCTGAGAGCCATCAAGCTCGATTACCAACTTAGCGCTAGCGCAATAGAAATCGACAATGTAGTTATCAATTACCTTCTGCCGGAGGAATCTTTTCGGGTAAGTCTTAAGAAAGTCATACCATAGGTGGCGCTCTTCCTTCGTCATATTCTTTCGGAGCGTTCTTGCGTTATTTGTAAGTTTGGGATTGTGTTTATATGACATAAATCCCTCCGGCGCTCCCTCAGTCGGCTTCGCCGACAGCTCCCTCGCAAGCGAAGGCGCCTTTGCGCCACCTCCATCCGGGGTCCCCAAAGAGATAAGGCTTTTTGGGGTGGTTTTACAAGGGAGGCTATTTTATGCTTATCTTCAGTTCTCCGTCCTTAGTGTCTATCTCCACGCTGTCCCCGTCCTTAAGCTCCCCGCCTATTATGAGCTTGCCTATCTCGGTCTCTATGAACCGCTGCAGGTAACGCTTCACCGGCCGCGCGCCGTACACAGGCGCGTACGACTTGTCGGCAATCAGCCCCTTCGCCGCCTCCGTAACGTTCATAGTTATGCTGCGGTCGTCAAGGCGCCGCTGTATCTGCTCCAAAGCAAGGCCTATTATCTTAATAATGTCGTCTTTCTTAAGCGGCCTGAACAGCACGATATCGTCCACGCGGTTCAAAAACTCCGGACGGAAATGCACGTGCAGATCGCCCATCACCTTCTCGCGCACGCCCTCGCCTATGTCGCCCCGCTCGTCTATGCCGGAAAGCAGATACTCGCTGCCTATGTTGCTCGTCATAATAACGACGGTGTTTTTAAAGTTCACCGTACGCCCCTGAGCGTCGGTAAGGCGCCCGTCGTCCAAAAGCTGCAAGAGAACATTGAACACGTCGTGATGCGCCTTTTCAATCTCGTCAAACAGTATCACGCAGTACGGCTTGCGACGCACGGCCTCCGTAAGCTGCCCGCCCTCGTCGTAGCCTATGTACCCCGGAGGCGCTCCTATGAGCCGCGCGACTGTGTGCTTCTCCATGTACTCCGACATGTCTATGCGCACCATGTTTTCCTCGCTGTCAAACAGCGCCTCCGCGAGCGCCCGCGCAAGCTCCGTCTTGCCCACGCCCGTGGGCCCTAGGAATATGAACGAGCCAATGGGGCGGTGCGGGTCCTTAAGGCCGCTTCTCGCGCGTATCACCGCGTCGCTGACGGCGGTAACCGCCTCGTCCTGTCCTATGACGCGCTTGTGCAGTATGCCCTCCAGCCCCAATAGCTTGTCTTTTTCCTTCTCCACGAGCTTTGATACGGGTATGCCCGACCAGCGCGACACGATCTCAGCTACTTCCTCTTCGGTAACTTCCTCTTTGAGCAATACGTTGGCGCTCTTGGAACTCTTCGCCTTCTCGGCCTCGAGCTGCTTCTGCAATTCCGGCAGCTCGCCGTACTCCAGCTTCGCCGCGAGCTCCAAGTCATACTTGCGCTTCGCCTCGTCTATCTGCCGCCGCGCGTCCTCGATTTTCTGCTTTATGTCCTTCTCGCGCGTTAAGTTCACCTTTTCAAGCTCCCACTGGGCTTTGAGCTTGTCGGCTTCCTCCTTGTGCACCGCAAGCTCTTTTTCCAGCGCCGCGAGACGCGCCTTTGAGGCCGCGTCGTCCTCCTTCTTTAGCGCCTGCCGTTCTATCTCAAGCTGCATCACCTTGCGCGAAATCTCGTCAAGCTCGGTGGGCATGCTGTCTATCTCAGTGCGTATCATTGCCGCCGCTTCGTCCATGAGGTCGATGGCCTTGTCGGGCAGGAACCTGTCGGATATGTACCTGTCGGAAAGCACGGCGCACGCTATAAGCGCGTTGTCCGTTATCTTCACGCCGTGATGTATCTCGAACCGCTCCTTTAAACCACGCAGTATCGATATCGTGTCCTCGACGGAGGGCGCGTCCACGAGTATAGGCTGGAACCTGCGCTCCAATGCCGCGTCCTTCTCGATATACTTGCGGTATTCGTCCAGCGTCGTCGCGCCTATGCAGTGCAGCTCGCCCCGAGCGAGCATGGGCTTAAGTATGTTGCCCGCGTCCATTGCGCCCTCGGCCTTGCCCGCGCCCACTATGTTGTGCAGCTCGTCTATGAACAGTATTATCTGCCCATTGCTCTGATTTACGTCGTTAAGCACCGCTTTAAGCCGCTCCTCGAACTCGCCGCGGTATTTCGCGCCTGCAATAAGAGCGCCCATATCCAGAGCGAATATCGTCTTGTCCTTAAGCCCCTCGGGCACGTCGCCCGCGAGTATCCTCTGCGCCAATCCTTCCACGACCGCCGTCTTGCCTACGCCCGGCTCGCCTATGAGCACGGGGTTGTTCTTGGTGCGGCGGGAGAGTATGCGTATGGCGCGCCGTATCTCGGCGTCGCGGCCTATGACGGGGTCTATCTTCCCCTGTTTCGCAAGCTCCACGAGGTCGCGCCCGAACCGCTTTAACGAGTCGTATGTGCCTTCCGGGTTCTGCGACGTCACGCGCTGACCGCCGCGCACCTTCGAAAGCGCCGCCATGAAGTTCTCCACCGTTATGCCGTAGCGTTTGAATATAGCCGCCGAGGGTGTGCCGCGCTCCTTGAGCAGCGCGAGGTACAGATGCTCGACGCCCGCGTAATCGTCCTTGAAGCGCTTAGCTTCGTCCTGCGCGCGTATGAGTATCTCGCTCATCCTGCGCGTGGCGTACACGTCCGAAACGCTGCTGCCTTGAATCTTAGGCAGCTTGTTAAGTTCGTTTTCCAGGTCTTTTACATATAGCGCCGTATCCAGGCCCATGTACCCCAGCAGCTTGGGTATAAGCCCGTCCTGCTGCACTGAGAGCGCGTAATGTATATGTTCGCCGTCCACCTGTTGGTGCCCCATACGCACCGCAATCTCCTGTGCGGAATTAAGGGCGGCTAATGCTTTTTCAGTAAATCTGTCCATTTCCATAATTGTTTCCTCCTATTATCATTATAAAGGCGCCCCTAAGGGGAGCTGCCGCCTTTGGCGGCTGAAGGGTGAAACCGCACCCACCGCAAAAGTGTATGCCCGCACCTCCGTCCCTACTACTGAATCCAGTGCGGAGACACCTCCCGCAGAGTAGGCCTTGTTATTGTTTCACAGTTTTCTTCAGCTTCTCGAACAGCCCTTTCTGCTCGGCTGTCAGATGCCGCGGGTTTACTATGCGCACGCGTATGTACAAGTCTCCCTGTTTGCCGGTGCGCGAGGGGTACCCTTTGCCAGAGACCCTTATCTTGTTGTCCGTCTGCACGCCCTCGGGTATCTTCACCATAATGCGCCCGTCAAGCGTTTCTACCGCCACCTTGCCCGAAAGCGCGGCGTCCCATGGGTACACATCCGCATTCGTAACCAGGTCGTTGCCTTCTAGTGTGAAGCGCGCGCTTGGCTTTATACGCACCTTCATGTGCAAATCGCCCGCCTTGCCGCCTCCCGCGCCGGCGTAGCCCTGACCTTTAAGGCGAATAGTCTCGCCGTCGCCCACGCCTTTGGGCACCCTGAAGTTTATGGCCCGCGTGCCGCTCTGCGTCTGCAGCGAGATGCGCTTTTCCACGCCTGCTGCGCCCTCTTCGGGCGTTATTTCTATCTCGGCCTCAACGTTTTCGCCGTCGCGCACCTGAACCCGGCCGGACGAGTATGAATGCTGCCCCCCGAAAAGTTCGCCCAAGTCTTCGTCGCTGTATATGCGCGTTGTCCTCCCGCCCGTACGCCCTTTGCCGAATATGCCGCCAAGGTCGAAGCCTTCAGAGAAGAACATGTTGAAGAAATCGCTGTGGTCGCCGCCGCCGCTGTATTCATAGCGAACGTTGCCGTTTCCGCCGCTCCAGCCGTACTGCGACGGGTCGAAGTCCGCGCCGTTTGTAAAGTTCGCCT
This sequence comes from Bacillota bacterium, assembly GCA_023410595.1. GTDB lineage: Bacteria > Bacillota > Clostridia > Christensenellales > SZUA-584 > DTFZ01. The sequence goes on from JAEYPO010000001.1 coordinate 151,890, forward strand.
GGCTGCCGAACGTGTCGTACTTATTGCGCTTGTCCTTATCGCCCAATACCTCGTACGCCTCGCTTATCTCCTTGAACTTCTCCTCAGCCTTTTTATTGCCGGGGTTCATATCCGGGTGATATTTCTTGGCGAGCTTCCTGTATTGCTTTTTTATATCGTCCTGCGACGCCGTCTTTTCGACGCCGAGTATGTTGTAATAATCCTTATACTGCATATCTTCTCCTGTCATCCAGTACTGTATTGACCAGCCAAAATGTTAAGACTGGCAATCCAATACCCGACAAAACGACTTTGACTTTCTTTGACCTTTATAATATAATACAAATCTTCTCAAAATGCAATATGTTTACGCAGTTTTTTCTAAATATAATTATATGTGCAAAAAAGCATATTAACATCCCGGTGCAGACAAACTTGGGTAAAGAATGAGCGTAATTTGGCATTGAAAAACAGCTTGTTGCTGGTATAATTAGAAAGGTAAGTTTTTATTTTACGTCAGGAGGGATAACAATGAGCGAACTCAAAGGCGCGTGCGTGTTCGGACAGTCGGGAGGGCCTACGTCCGTAATCAACGCAAGTGCGGCGGGAGTATTCCAGGAAGCACTGAAGCAAGGGTGCATTACCAAAGTATACGGCATGGCGCACGGCATAAAGGGCCTGCTGGAAGAAAAGCTGTATGATATCGGCCAGGAGAACCCGGCGGAGCTGGATCTTATGAAGACGACGCCGTCGTCGGCGCTTGGCTCTGTGCGCTACAAGCTTAAGTCTGCGGACGACGATGAGACGGATTACAAGAAGATGCTTGAAGTGTTTAAAAAGTTCAACATAAGGTATTTCTTCTACAACGGCGGCAACGACTCTATGGACACCTGCAATAAGGTAAGCAAGTATATGCAAAAAGTAGGATACGAGTGCCGCGTGATGGGTGTGCCCAAGACGATAGACAACGACCTGTGGGGAACGGACCACTGCCCGGGCTACGGCAGTGCAGCAAAGTATATCGCCACGTCCACGATGGAAGTATACCGCGACGCGAGAGTGTACGACAAGGGCACGATATCCATACTTGAGATAATGGGAAGGAACGCGGGATGGCTGACGGCTGCGTCCGCGCTCGCTTCATACAAGGGTACAGGCCCCGACCTCATATATCTGCCTGAGGTCGCGTTCGATATTGAGAAGTTCTATGACCGCGTATCCGAGATATATAAGAAGAACAACTACGTTATAATAGCCGTTTCGGAAGGCATAAAGGACAAGGACGGCAAGTATATAAGCGAATACGGCTCGAATCTCGCGAAAAACAAGGATTCGTTCGGCCACTCTCAGATGGGCGGCCTTGCCGCGACACTCGGAAGCCTTACACAGCAGAAGACAGGCGCGAAGGTTCGCCCGATAGAGTTCAGCCTGCTGCAGAGGTGCGCGGCTCATATCGCCTCCAAGGCGGACGTCGACGAGGCCTATCTTGCGGGACAGATAGCCGTGCGCAGCGCCGTGGAAGGCAAGACCGATTTCATGGTCGCATTCGAGCGTGAAAAGGGCGCCGAATACAAATGCGGCATAAAGCTGATAAACCTTCAGGATGTCGCGAACAAGGAGAAGAAGGTGCCTCTCGAATGGATAACAAAAGACGGCGCGGGCGTAAACGAGAAATTCATTGAATATGCTCTGCCGCTCATACAGGGCGAATCGAAGCCTCCGTTTGAGGAAGGCATGCCGAGGTTCGCAAAGCTTAAGAAAGTGCTGGCAAGACCATAACCATATTTTTAAAGACTACAAAGGCGGCAATGTTTGCCGCCTTTACTGTTTTCTTAGAAACATTATTGTTAACTCTTAATACAGATGATATAGTTGTAATGGTGGATATTTATGGGACTCTCTTTGCTTTTTATGTTTATATCGGCGGCCGTATGCCTGCTTTTGCCGATTGCTGCAGCAATTATACTGGCGGTAAAGTGTAAGGGCAGCATACTGATGTTTTTCCTAGGCGTCGCTTCTTTTACTGTGTCGCAGCTGCTGCTGCGCATACCGCTGCTCGGCGAGCTGCAGAATACGGTATGGTTCAATATGTTTGCCATTACGCAGCCGCTTCTTTGCGCGCTGCTGATAGCGCTGAGCGCGGGCGTGTTTGAGGAGACGGGCCGTTATGCGGCGTTAAGGTTTTTAAACAGAGACCTGCTTACATGGGAGAACGGAATAATGTTCGGGCTGGGGCACGGGGGAGTGGAAGCGTTCTGGCTTGCTGGAGTCCCATATGTAGGGACAATTGCGGATACGCTTTCGGGCAGCTCAGCTGAGGCGTTAACCGTTCCACCCGATATTTTTCTGCTGGGAGGTATAGAGAGAATACTCGCAGTAACGGTACATATCGGCTTTACGATGCTCGTCTTATATGCGGTAAAACGCAGAAGGATTTGGTGTTATATACTCGCCGTACTTGTTCACGGCCTTGCAGATGCTGACCTGGCGCTGCTCGCTATGGCGGGCATAAGGCCGGGTTTATGGGAGGCAGAGGGGATATTCGCCGTATTCGCGGTTTTGGCAGTAATATTAACGGTAAGAATGAAACCTGCGTTTAATATCAGCGTCCCCGGTAACTTGTGAGACTTAATGGTGTAATAATGAAGGGAAAAGGTATGAAAAAGTTCTTATTGGCGGTTGCAGCGCTTCCTGTGCTGACTATGCTATTCGCGGGCTGCGGCGGCAACAGCACGGCGCAGAGCGGAGCGCAGGAAAGCGCAGGGAACGGAGCGCTCAAAGCTGAGGATGTGGCGTACGCAGAGCCTGTGGTCGACAACCTGCTTGCCGGCATAAAGGACAGGGACTACGCCGTATTCAGCCGCGACTTTTCCGATACAATGAAAACCATGATGCCGGAGGACTCGCTGGGTACGCTCGCCGACCTGCTCGCTTCGAAAGTCGGGGAATACCAGAGCAGAAGCTTCGCCCAAGCTGCCGACATGACGCAGAATGGTGTAAAATATACCGTAGTGACGTACACTGCAAAGTATTCGGACGAGCCGGGGGACGTGCTTATAATCGTCACATTCGGCGGAGATACTGAGAAGAAAGTAGACGGGCTGTTTTTCAATTCGCCCAAGCTCAGAGAGCAGTAGGTGAGGGCGGTGCGGCTTCATTAATAACGGGGTCCCCGGCAAGTCGTGAGGCTTGCTGGGGTAGATAACGGGGTCCCCTCGTCGCTTTAGCGACGGCCCAGTCGTGAGGCTTGCCGGTGCAGATGATAATAAAATTGATAACAAACAATTACCATTGCAGTATTATGACGGTAATTGTTTTTTTTAAGTGAACATAAACAAAGGCTTGTTTAGGCATAATATATGTGAGGTGATACCATGAAAATAAGAAGAGCAAGAAAGCCAAAGAATCCAACTGCGGCGGACAGGCTGCATCTGCCGGGCATAAACGACAATGTAACGCTGGATAGTCCGAATCCGAAAAACGATTTCCATAAAGTTTCGCTGGGACCAGACTCAAAAAGATAAGTATAGAATTTCGGATAAACAGCAGTATGCAAAATTGCAGCAGCAAGAAAAAAGGACGGTATATGCGGTTCCAAAGAAAATGCAACAACCTATGGAAAAGTCTCCTATCAGTCATGATAGGAGGCTTACAGTATCAATAAGAGTTTTACCCCCGCTATAAAGGTTACACCGCATTATGCACAAAGAAGCTAATTTTATCGAGTGGGATTTCCGCGACAGATCCTACGTTAATGACGAAACCGTCGCAGTCGCCGCAGCCGCCGAATGCAGAAGTATCAAAAACTACTCAAAGTAATGCCACATTAATAAAATGAGATAGAAGTTTGACATGAAGTCTACTTTTTATGGACATATCCGGGAAGCAAACCGATACAAATTGTTACGCTTTATATCATTTGGAATAGAATAATAGTACATATAAAGCTAACAAAAAAACAAATATTCGGAGAATATATATGACAGTCAGAAAAGCCGTCATACCCGCCGCGGGACTGGGAACAAGATTTCTTCCGGTAACTAAAGCCCAGCCGAAGGAAATGCTGCCCATCGCGGATAAGCCTACAATACAGTACATCATGGAAGAAGCCATAGCATCGGGGATTGAAGATATAGTTATCGTGACCGGGCGGGGCAAACGTGCAATAGAAGACCACTTTGATAAATCCTATGAATTGGAATCCGAAATCAGGCTCAAACATAATGAAGAACTGCTTGCACAGATAGAGAAGATTTCAAGTATGGGTAACATTCATTATATTCGGCAAAAAGAGCCTAAGGGCTTGGGAGACGCCATTTATTGTGCTCATGCTTTTATTGGTGATGAACCTTTTGCAGTACTATTGGGCGACGATCTGATGGTATCCGAAAAACCAGGGTTAAAGCAGCTGCTGGAGGTATACGATCTGACGGGGCAGACCGCAGTAGCATTATTCAAAGTACCTTCAAGCCAATTAAACCGCTACGGTATTGTTGAAGCGGAACAAGCGGCAGAAATGGCAAAGGGAATATTTAAGATTCAAGATATGGTCGAGAAGCCGAACCCGGACGAGGCTCCCTCGGATATGGCCATTTTTGGTCGATACGTTCTACTGCCTGAGATATTCGATATCATTAAAAGCACCAGCCCGGGAAGGGGCGGGGAAATTCAATTGACCGACGCCCTAAGGCAATTCCTGAAAAAACGTGATATTTATGCGCGGATCATGGAAGGCCGGCGTTATGATGTAGGTGATAAGCTGGGATTTCTTATTGCCAATATCGAATTTACACTTCGGCGCGGGGATATGCGGGAGGAGTTCATAGTATATCTTAAAGGGCTAAACGAGAAGAATTATAAAATTTAATCATTGTTGATATAATAAGTATTACCTCATTATTTCCTGATTTCATATTTCGTAATGAACAGCCAGATAAGCGTGGCGGCATTGGTAGATCGTTCTTTATATTATATGATCCGAACTAATATAGCCGCTCCGGGATACCAGCCAGACATACTTTTCAAGCGAAATTATGAGCAATAATCATCAGACAAGTTGCGCTATGTGAAAATGGACATGACTTTCATTGCCCTCAAATGACACTGTTGATTTATATCGGGAATATATTATTATTGTGTATTTTGTAACTGTTCTCTGAAAGGTAAACCGCAATTACATAGACAATAGATTGAGGAGAACATTGATGAATAAAATAGCAGTAGCCGGTTCGGGATATGTTGGCCTTGTAGCGGGCGTCTGCCTGGCGGATATGGGGAATAACGTTATTTGTGTGGATAATAATGAAGAAAAAATAGACGGGCTTAAACGAGGGAATATCCCTATATACGAGGCAGGCATAGATAAGAAAATCAAACAGAATGTTGACATGAACAGACTCTGGTTTACAACAAATATGGCTGAGGCAGTGAAAGAAAGTAATATTATTTTCATTGCTGTAGGAACGCCACCTATGGACGATGGAGGCGCGTACATCCAAGATGTGCTGCAGGTAAGCCGGGATATCGGCCGCTTTATGGAGGGGTATAAAGCTGTAGTTATCAAATCAACCGTTCCTGTTGGTACAGGGCAAAAGGTTAAAGCGGCTATTAATGACATGCTTATTGAGCGGGCGGTTGACTATTCCTTTGATGTCGTTTCTAATCCGGAGTTTTTGCGGGAAGGCTCAGCTCTTCAGGATTTTACTCAGCCTGACCGCATTATACTCGGAGTTGAATCCATAAAAGCAGAAAACATAATGATGGAAGTCTATGAGAGCCTAAGCTCGAAAGGAATACCAGTTCTTTGTACAAACATTGAAACAGCAGAACTGACAAAATATGCAGCCAATGCTTTTTTGGCTATGAAGGTGACTTTTATTAACGAAATGGCTCAAGTATGTGAGAAGGTAGGTGCTGATGTACAGCTTTTAGCCAAAGGTATCGGCATGGATAAGCGGATAGCCCCAGATTTCTTAAAACCGGGACCAGGTTATGGCGGCAGCTGTTTTCCCAAGGATACCAGGGCGGCGGTTATTATAGGGAAGGAACATGGCGTAGCTCTATCACTGATCGAGCAAACAATTGAATCAAATGAAAGACAGAAGCTGTGGGCAGTTCAAAAGATCGCAGAAACTATGGGCAGTCTGCAGGGTAAAACGATAGGTGTTTTGGGAATTACCTATAAAGCGGAGACGGATGACATGAGGGATGCGCCATCTTTAGTTATCCTGAAAAAACTGGCAGATGCGGGCGCAAGGTTGCAAATTTTTGATCCTCAGGGTGAGAAGGAAGGTAAATGGAGGCTGGAAGGCATAAAGGACAGCATTTGTTTTTGCACAAATGAATTCGAAGCCGGAAATGAGGCTGATGCGCTTGTTATTCTCACTGAGTGGGCTCAGTTTAAAACGATGGACCTCGGAAAAATGCGCAGGGGAATGACAGGACGGTTTTTCTTCGATTTCAGGAATATGTTTGAGAGAAACGTCATTGAAAAGGAAGGCTTTCTTTACGTTGGAATAGGAATATAAATTCATTTATTATAATGACAACTCACATTTTCATTGTATCAAGAATAATAATAATAGTAACAAATTAACTTTTGAAAGGATCGATAGCTTTATGAAGTATCAAGACAAATATGTAGGGTCACAAGATGAGATCTATGCCTATTTGAAGGAATTGCCTACAAAATTCCTGAAAAATGGTCTTGTCGTTGAGACCCAGAATGTCAGCATTCCGGATGACAAAGAATTAGAATATAAAATCAAATATGAAAATGACGAATATGAAGGGGCTCTGGCAATAAAAATATCCTGGGTAAATGCTGAAGTTGTAGAAGAGGAAGAAGAAGAAGAGGAAGAGGAAGAGAACTAATCGGATATAATAATACCCGGTGAGGTATATATCTTAACCGGGTATATACTTATATATGTTTTAGTGAGAGCGTAAATAGACTGAATAAAGCAAAATAATTTATGGATGGGGGGCGTAAACTGTGGAGGATACCAAAAAAATCATTACACGAGCCGTATTTGGCCATATTAATCAAACGTTCCAGAATACTGTCAATATCGCAATCAATGAAGAAGATAAGCATATTGATATCTTGGGCTGTAAAATTAGCGGAGCAAAATTATTGAGATCTTCCATTGAGGGGGGTAATGGAGAAAGTAAAAAAGTAAAGGTGAGTCTGGGTTTTGGCATCCATGTTTGGTATAAATCAAAAAACGAAACAAGGATTTCTAAAGTCAATGCAGAGCATACAGATATCATTGAGATCGCGAAGCAAGGGACTGAAAATTTCAGCAATGAGGACGTCTATGTATGGATAAGAGGCACACCGAAATGCATAGATAAACCCGTCGTCATCCAAACAGGAGAAAACCTGGTTGCGGTTCAAATTGAGTATATGCTTGAAGCAGAAGTCATCGGTGAAACAGTGATCAATGTCAAGGTGTTTGAATAATAGAATAACAGTAGAACAGACATACAAAAAAGGATATATACTTATGGAGTCTATAATACCATAGTTAAGATAGCCTGACAAAAGCCTTGTCGAAGGGTGTTCTACATATCTAGAGCATCCTTTTATTATTGAAGGATCAGGGGGTAAAAATGATAAAGAATCAAAGCTCCGAACCGCTGGCTGAGATTTTAGGGAAATATCCGTTTACAGTCAAGCGGACTAAGACGGAGTCATATAAACAAAAAAAGGCAGTGTGGTGGGTTGAGACCACAAAAGGGACAAAAATACTCAAGAAGCATCCCAACTCGGAAGCCATGCTGCTTTTTCTTTTGGCAGCCACTGACCATTTGCAGAAAAGAGGCATTGGAATCCCAAGGGTTAATACAACGATTGACGGTCGTCCTTATGTAAAGATGGGGGAAACATGTTATATCTTGATCGATGCTGCCGAAGGGGTGAACCCGGACTACAATAAGCCAAGAGAACTTGAGATTTTTGTTCGAGAACTGGGGAGGTTTCATTCGGCATCGGTCGGCTTCGTTCCGCCAAAGGAATCCAAGATCCGTCAGCACCTTGGGAATTGGCCGGAGGACTACAGCGCTGATTTAAGCCGATTAAAAGGATTTTATGACAATGAAAAAAGCCAAGTCACGCACGGAGAGTTCGGTAAGATAATATTAAAGGTATTCAATTCATTTTTTGAGAGAATGGAAGCCTCTATAACAGGGCTAAGAAGCCCCGAATATACTACATGGGTAAAAAAAATCGCTGCAGAAGGAGGCCTGTGTCATCAGGATTTTGCAGCAGGCAATATTTTGCTCAGCTCTTCAGGCAAGGTATATGTTATTGACACGGATTCATTGACAATTGACCTGCCCGCAAGGGATATTCGGAAACTATTGAACAAGGTAATGAAGAAAAACGGAAAATGGGATGCCGCATTGTTGCAAGATATTCTTGGATGGTATCAGAAAGAGAACCCGCTTACAGCCGATGAGTGGGCAGTGGTGAAACTGGATCTAAATTTCCCTCATCTGTTTGCTGGCATCATGGATAAATATTACCGAGGAAGGGAAAGAGATTGGACTGAAGAAAAATATGTTAGCCGTCTCAAAGAGATGATTGCTATAGAGCAGTCCGGCCAAAAAGTGCTGGATAAATATGAAGAAATAATAAAGAAGATTCAGTAAGGTTTATTTTTATGGGGGATGAATGATGTATGCAGAATGACAGACTAAAGGATATTGCCCGCGCAGTATTAACGCAATATGATGTCACCCCGGCGCAAATACAGATCGTTCAACAGGGTGGCATCAAAACTGTTTGGAAGGTGTCTTCCGAAAATGGTGCGACTTGTCTGAAAAGATTAAAACAAACGCGGGAAAAGGCGCTATTTTCTGTTGGGGCTCAAAAGCATATTAAAGAAAATGGCGGGTATGTGCCCGACGTAATAGCAAATAAAGCAAATGAAACAATAACCTGTTTTAATAATGAGCTTTTTGTTTTGTATGAATGGGTGGAAGGAAAACAGCTTAACTTTAATAAACAGGAAGATCTTATGGCGGCCATAGAAGGCCTTGCGCGTTTTCACAAATGTACTAAAGGGTATAACCCTCCCGAAGAGGCCAGAGTGTCTACCAAGCTCGCCAAATGGCCGGATCAGTACCGTTCCATGCTAACTAGGCTTAGCAACTGGAAGAATATCTCGTGCCAGAAAAAAGCAGCTGTTTATGACACTTATTTAAAATGGGTTGATCGCATTATGGCATTAGGGGAAAAAGCAATTAAATTCCTCGAGGATTCACCGTATGACGTATTGTCATCTCCGGGCGCGCCAGCTGTAGTATTGTGTCATCAGGATTACGGCAAAGGCAACGCTCTTTTGACTCAAAAAGGCATATGTGTTTTAGATCTTGATGGAGTGACATATGATCTGGCAGCCAGAGATCTGAGAAAAATCATACTCAAAATTGCAGAGAACCAAGGGAAGTGGGATGAAGAAACCTTAAGGGATATATTAACTTGGTATGAAAGGGGAAATACGCTCTCGTATGACGAGAAAAAAATGGCGTATATTGATATGCTGTTCCCGCACAGCTTTTTCGGGGCCGTAAAGAACCAATTCTTAAAGAATAAGCCTGTCAAGGATGCAAGTATAGAGAAGATTGGCAGGATCGAAATGTCAAAAGAAACTCTTTTGACAGGATTGATAAAGGGGTCCCCAAAAAGTCGTGAGACTTTTTAGGGTGATAATACGGGGTCCCCAAAAAGCCATGAGACTTTTTGGGGTGTGAAAAGGGGTTATAGAAGTGAGAATCGCGTTAATCTGTACAGAAAAATTACCGGTCCCCCCGATTCGCGGGGGTGCGGTTCAACAGTATATAGATGCTGTAGTACCGTATATAAAGAAAAAGCATGACGTTACCGTGTTTTGCGTTGAGGATCCGGGCTTATTAAAGAGGGAAGACGACTACCATGTCCATTATATCAGGGTCCCCGGAAAGCAAATACAGGATTATATTTCGAATGTTATCAATAATTTAAATGATCAATATGATTTGATCCATATATTTAACAGACCCCGATGGGTAAATATGATCGGGGAAAAGCTTCCGAAAACTATGATAAGCTTAAGCCTCCATAACGAGATGTTTCAACCCTCAAAGATCTCGAAAGAGGAGGGTGAAAAGTGTATCAAAAGAGTAAAATTTATTACTACAGTAAGCAAGTTTGTTGAGACGGGAATAAAGAAACTTTATCCCGAAGCGTCATCAAAATTACACACGGTTTATTCTGGTGTTAACATCCGTGATTATCAGCCTGTCTGGTCTGCAGAGGCAACGCAAATAAGAAACCAATTAAGGCAAAAATATGGTTTAACCAATAAAAAAGTTGTACTCTTTATCGGCAGACTGGGCCCGAAAAAAGGCGCGCATATTCTAATAAAAGCAATCGATAAAGTTTTGCCAAGCCATCCTGAAACGGCGCTTGTACTTGTAGGAAGCAAATGGTATGGCGAAAACCAGGAAGACAGTTACGTACGTCAGGTTAGGCAAATGGCAGATGACTTGGACACAAAAGTAGTTATGCCCGGGTTTCTTCCTCCAAAGGATGTTATATCTTATTATTATATGGGGGATATATTTGTTTGCGCGTCTCAATGGCGGGAGCCTCTGGCCAGAGTACACTATGAGGCAATGGCTGCGGGGCTACCAATCATATCTACGGATAAGGGGGGTAATGCTGAAGTAATAAGGGGGAACGGCAATGGTATTATCTTAAGTGATTATAATCAGCCTCAAGCATTTGCCGACGCCATCATTCTATTACTGGATCGCCAGGACATTGCGTTGGAGATGGGCAAGACAGGGAGGCGGCTGGCCGAGGAAAGATATTCCTGGGAACGGGTAGCTGCAGAGCTGATTGAATTGTTTGAAGCCTAGAAAGTTGTTAAGTTTTTGTACTTCCATATCGAATAAGACTCTTTCATAACATGATGAGTCTTATTCTTTTTAAAAGTGAGAAATAAAGAAGCAAGTAACATAAGTGTGGGTTGCGAATAGAATATAACATATCAATCTGAGAATGAAACTGATGCATAAAAGAATATTTAGAACTTTGAGGGAAGGAGAGGGTTTTGTGAAATCCGTTAATCGAGCTACTCGTGAAATAATAGCGCAAACTACATGCGGGAGGGGGTTCAAAGACATTGAGTATGTTAAATATATAGAACCGAAAAAAGAGACTACTCCAATTCGTATATTGGGTTGTTCTATTACTAATGTTGTAAAGCCAAAGGCACTTAAATGGAAAGTTCCTGAAAGAAGCCGTTATTATGTGCCTGTGAAGGGGGCTTTTGATATTCACGTATGGTATTCCTATAATGATGACAAGGAAACGGCTGTTGTCAGCACAAATGTAGTATACCACGAAACCATACCTATATCGGACAGAAGCGGAAGGCCGATAGGACCTGTGGTAGCTACGGCAAAATATGAGGATGAACCCGTTGTTGGCAGTGCTGAGCTCGAAGGTAATAAAATACGGGTTGTTGTTGTACTCTTTATCTCAGCAGAGGTAATTGGAGATTCCAGACTTCTGGTTGAAGTCATAGAACCAAAATAATCACCATATCAAGTATCCGAAAAATACAGATATAATAAGCGGGTTACTAATATAGGGGATTTAAGAAAATGCAGGAAAGAGGGATAGTAATGGAAGTAATCAAAAAAATAATCGCAAAGGCTTCATATGGTCAAAACATACAGTCGTTCAATAAAGATATCCTTATTAATACATATGACAGAAAAAAACCTTCAGAAATTTTAGGCTGTATCATAACTGGAGCTGAAATTTTGAGTTGCTCTCTTGAAGAAGTGCAAAACGGAAAAGGCGTCAGGGTAAATGGCAAATTCGATGTCAATCTGTGGTATGGGCTAAGCAGTGACACTAAGGTAGCGAAAGTCAGCACGAATTTCTCAGATGTCGTAGTGATTTCTGCAGAAGGTGTAGAAAAATACAATAATGAGGAAGTCAGAGCATGGATCGAAAAAGCACCGGAGTTTTTCGGGGCGACAATAACTGGCCAGCACGAGGAACCTGACGTAGTGGTTCAGGTACAATATGAACTGGGTGCAGAAATCATTGGTCAGACCTCATTAAACGTAAAAGTCATCGAATCTGAGGGTAACACAGAAGAAGACGACGCTAAACCTCAGGAAATCGGAGAAACAATGGATGATGAAGATGACTAGATGAAAGATTCGATGAATATAACGTAATGCAGGATGTTCTTAATAAGAATAGAACATCCTTCTTCCTGTAGCCAGAAACCGTGAGAGTTTTGGGGCGCTAAAATTGATGTCACATTATATTCAGGTGAATAAAATGGTGAAGGGAATACGGTCATTTGGAGAAAAAGGCGAACAAAGAATACAAGACGGATATAAATAAAGTCTATCTTATTACCGGCGCAGCGGGTTTTATAGGATATTTTTTATCTAAAAGTTTACTTAAGGACGGTTGCCGGGTTGTAGGTATTGATAACCTCAATGATTATTATGATGTTGATCTAAAATACGAACGGTTGAATCAGCTGAAGCAATTAAAGCAGTTTACATTTCTCAAGGGAGATATTTCAGATAAAAATACAGTTCTGCATGAGTTCCAGGAATATAGACCCGATATAGTAATAAATCTGGCGGCTCAAGCAGGGGTAAGATATTCTCTGGTAAATCCCGACACGTATATTACAAGCAATATATCAGGGTTTTACAACATACTTGAAGCTTGCAGACGATATCCGGTCAGCCACCTTGTGTATGCCTCATCCAGTTCAGTTTATGGTCTGAGTAATAAGGTGCCGTTTTCTGAAACTGATTACGTAGACAAACCCATATCGTTGTATGCCGCAACTAAAAAGTCTAATGAGCTGATGGCATATACTTATAGTTATCTTTATAAAATACCAGCCACCGGGCTACGCTTTTTTACGGTTTACGGTCCGTATGGTCGTCCCGATATGGCATACTTCGATTTCACAAATAGATATTTTGCAGGCGAACCAATAAAGGTTTTCAACAACGGTGATCTTGAAAATGACTTATACCGGGACTTTACCTATATTGATGATATTGTTGAATGCATTAAACGAATAACCGGTAATCCTCCTGTCGGTACGATTCCAAATAATATCTACAATATTGGAAACAACACTCCAATTAAGCTAATGAATTTTATTGAGAAATTAGAGAAATGCTTGACGAAAGCAGCCGGCAGAGAAATAGTTTTTAATAAAGTATATTTACCGATTCAACCAGGGGACATGCCGATGACGTGTGCATCTGTTGATTTGTTACAGAAAGCAGTCGGGTTTGAGCCAAAAACAACTATAGAGGAAGGCCTGCAGAAATTTGCGGACTGGTATGTTAAATATTATCGAATCAAGTAAATGATGTGATCGTTACAATTTTCAAGCGAGTGGTAATGGAGTACAGTATCAGTATGCAAATTTGTCCTTGGACGATTGAAAAAAGGAGGGCAGAATAGAAAAAGCCGCCGGATTGCTCCCGCGGCTTCTCCAAAAACTTACCACTTGATGTCTTACCTGCTGCATAACAAAGATGTAAGTACTGATGCACAAAACCTGATGTAAAACAGAGCTGTCAATGGTGCCGAAGGCGGGACTTGAACCCGCACGGTATCGCTACCACCGGATTTTGAGTCCGGCACGTCTGCCAATTCCATCACTTCGGCACGGCTGAAAGCATATAAAGCCCGGTTGTTAATATAGCATATCAAAAATTTTGCGTCAACTGTAAATATCGGGGCGCGAGGGCGAAAAACGCTACCAGCCAAATAGCTTGATTATATGAGGTATGAATATGATAAGCCCTATCACGGCTGAAAAAATACTGAACACGAACACCGCGCCCGCCGCGACGTCCTTCGCTTTTTTTGCGTACGGATGATACTCCAGCGTTTTAATATCTACGGCGGCTTCAATAGCGGTGTTGACCAGCTCAAGGGATATTACGCCCGCGCAGCATAGCAGCACCACTGCCCATTCGATGCCTGAAAGCCCGAGTATAAAGCTTACAGGGATGATGAGTATGAAGCACACGGACATGAAGCGTATGTTGCTCCCGCCTTTAAAAGCCGCGGCTATACCGGAAAACGCGTTTTTAAAAGAACGCAGTGACAAAACGATTTCTCCTCATTTTAATTTCAACATAATGATAGCATAAAACAGGAAATAGACAAGCTAAAGCTCCCGTGTTTCCCCGCCTTTAAAGCTTTACGGGTAATAGTCAATATTCTCAAGCAAGCGGCATATTATATATATGCGCACAAGTTTAACAGCGGAGGGGAACAGCATGCGGCATTTTGAATGCATCGAATATAAAATCGGTAAAAACGAGACGCTTTCCGACATATTCAGGCGGTTTGATATAAGCATAAAGGACCTTTTGGAATACAACGAATCGTGCGATATCTTCTCGCTTCGTGAAGGGCAGACGCTTCTGATAAAAGACGTTCCGCGGCAGGGAAGGGAGTATATATTGCAGGAGAACGAAACGCTGCGGTCTGTGGCCGAGAAGTTCGGATTAAGCGTGCTTTCGCTGCTTAAAGCGAATACGAATTATATGCCGGGTGAGATAAGGCAGGGGATAAGGGTAGCTCTGCCCGAACCGGACTAATTGAGCTATAACAAAACGGCCCTTCGACATGCTCAAAGGGCCGTTTTGTTATTGACTGCTTTTACAGTATATCTTCTCTGTCGCGCTTTTTCTTCTTGAATATTCCGGCTCTGCAGAACATCATCGTAAACAGCACGGATATAAGCGCCACACCCAGCATCGCGGCTATAAACGAGGCGTACGGTATACCAAACAGCTCTCCGACGGGGGCTGAAGCACTCGCGGCCATCAGCTCGGGCGAGACCGACGGCTGCGCCTTATATGAGTCGAGCTCGGTTTGCAGCTCTTTGTTTGCTGTCTGCGCGTCAGTAAGCTGGGTCTGCAGGTCTGCTATCTGTGTCTGAGCTTCTTGGAGAGCCTGTGCGTTTACGGCGTCGGCCGTAAAATCTCTGCCGGTCGCTCCCTGTATGGCTGTGGCCGAAACGAAATAGCTTGAGCAGTGATAGACGTCAAACGAAACAAAACCGTTGGCGTCCACCTGCGCGGACTGTATGCCTTCTATAACGCCCGACTGGTCGTAATAGTAATAGAAGTACAGTGTATCTCCCGGCGCGTGGCCTTCAGCCTTGAACGTATAAGTGAATTTCCCGGGCAACTGTCCCGAATGAGCGAAATGTAGCTGATAAGCGTCCTGGCCGCCCAACGCTGACGATAGCGCCTCGTCCTTTTCCATGCTTACCGAGAAATCGATGGGATCCATCTTTTCCGGTATATTCGCAAGCGCCGCCCCGTTTATCGTGCAGGTATAGCCGCCGTAGTTGAGCGCGAGCACGCCCTGCTTTTCCTTGAGGGACGAGAGTAACGACGAAGGTATCTTGGGGTCTTTTGTAATGTCTACGGCAAGCGTACCGCCCGCTTCCATAGCCTGAACGTTCTGCTTCGCTATGTCCCACTCGGTGGGGGCTTTCGTGGCCTTGGGCGTGTCGTCGCTGCCGCCGTCAGATGAACTGCCCGGCTTGCCTACTGTATACGTTTTTGTTTTTGAATCAGAAAACGAGCCTACGTTCGTACCGTCAAAAGTCGACACCTGATAATTAACAGTGATGGTTCCTTTATCGCCAATATTCGCGTTTGCCGGAACGGATACTGAAATCTTACCTGAAGCGGTTATCTTTTCGTTCATGCCACTGGCGGAATCCTTCCAGGCGTTGGCCGGACTTCCACTGAACACGCCTCCGCACGATATGCTTGTAATACCGATGGACGAAGCATTTTCGGTAACGGATACTTTTATCTCATACGATTTCCCGGCGTAGATGGTACTGCTGCCGCCGATGCTCGCTCCCGCAAAAGCGGACGATACTCCGAATACGGAAACAACGAGCAATGCTGCTATCAAAAGTGCTGTAAATCTTTTCATCGAGTTCTCCTTGTTAATATGTAATTTTCTAACCACCATCAATTAAATACACGGCGCCCGTGGCTCAGCATCCTGTCATACCAGCCTTCTACCCGGCATATTACGACATACCCGTAATCCGACGAAGCGTGGATATGATAGCCGTTTCCGAGGTATATGCCGACATGCCCGATATAATTAGGCTTTGAACCCGACCAGTAAAACATAAGGTCCCCCGGCTGGAGCGCGTTTCTGTCGACGTACTGCCAATCCGCTTTGCCGCTGTATGTGTTGGCTGTCGAGCGCCCTACCGAATATCCCGCCTGATTAAGGCAGTAATACACGTAACCTGAACAGTCAAACGAATCGGGGCCTTCGTCACTCCATATGTATGGCTTGCCTTGAAGCGAGAGAGCTACATCAAGAAACTTTTGTATGCGCGGGTCAGCCACCGCAGGCAGGTCGGGCGGCGCTGTGCTTATCAGCTTCATGTTGAGTATGTCGAGCCGCATGAGCGTATAATCCTTAATGGTTATGGCTCCGTCCCCGTCAACGTCTGCGCCGTAGCAAAAATTTTCATCAAGGGGCTTAAGGCCGAGAATATCGAGCCGCGCGAGCGTGTAGTCCGCAACTGTTATGCCTCCGTCGCCGTCCGCGTCTCCGCTTACTACCACCGTGAGAGCATCACGCTCCTTGCCGCCGACTGACAGCTTTACGGTAGTGCCCGTGCCTATGATACCTTCGGTAAGCTCGCTGCCGTCGGGCTTGTATAAGCGCACATCCCCGCCCGTATTATAAAGATTCGCTTTGAATATGGGCATTACCGTATACTTTGCAACTCCCGTCAGCAATCCGTTGCCCACCATATATTTGGGCGAGGATATCTTGTCCGGTTTTATGGTTATAGTACAGGTAGCTTTTAAGCTGCCGTCCTGAGCGGTTGCCATTATGTCGGCCGTGCCCGCCGAAAGTATCGTAACAATACCATCCGCGACAGACGCAATCTCGGTATTGCTTGAAGACCATGTTACGGTTTTGTCAGTAGCGTCTTCGGGGGAGATAAGCGCGGTAAGCGTAATAGTATCTCCGGCGCACATTTCAAGTGCAGTTTGGTCAAGACTAATGCCCGAAACACGCCGCTTTACAGTTACTGTAGATTGGACATTGATATTTCCGTTATCTGATGCAACCGTTATGTTTGCAGTTCCAGGCGCGACAGCTGTTACAACAGCGCTGCTAACATCACTGCCAACTTTGGCGATATCTGGCCTGTCTGAAGACCATACTACGTTTGTTGCAGAGTCAGGTTCGAGATCGGCAGTTAGCTTTGTGGTTTCACCGACGTATAAATCAAATAATGTAGTATCTATGGAGGCTATACTTGCTAATGGCGGAGTAACGTTAACGATACATGCAGCCTTTTTATCTCCATCGACTGTAGTAACGGTTATAGTTGTCGAGCCCAGCTTATGTGCTGTCACGATTCCAGTGCTGTCCACTGAAGCTATCGAGGCATCCAAAGAGGACCATGTCACAGCTTTGCTCGGCGCGTTTTCGGGCTCGACAGTGGCAGTTAGCGTCGCTTGTTTGTCAATTGTAATGCTAAGAGTACTCTTGTCAAGCGTAACGCCGGTTACAGGCCCGTCCGCCAGAGCAACAAGACTGACAGAACACAGCAGCAAAACCGATACTACCGGTATACACACCGCTTTTTTAATAATGCTTTTGACAGATGCTTTCATTTTATCTGTTACTCCAATAACCCCTAAGCTTTTTGCGCTTTACAGCTTCGGTTACTATTTTCATATTTTATCTATGTAGTGTCAACACCGCAAGAAAACCAGCTTACCCGATGCTTTTGAGCCCGAGAATATGAAGGCGGATAAGCGTGTAATCGTTGATGTCAATTACGCCATTTCTGTCAACATCGGCAGGCGGTCTTTCTGCGTCAGAGAGAGCCCTGATATTAAGCATGTGTACGCGCACCATAGTATAATCCGCCACGTTAATTACTCCGTCGCTGTTAACATCGCCGTATTTTATCGGTGGCGGCGGGGGAGCGACATTGCCAACGACTATCCTTAACTCGTCCGCAACCGAACCGTTTACTATAAGCCTTACTATCATATCGGAAGCGACTATGCCTGACGGGTAAGCGTTTCCGCCCTGATCATATACCGCGACCGTTCCGCCCAAACAGCCGATGCCCGCGACAAGCTGCGCTGCGTCTGTCTGCTCGGGCACGGTTATCACTCTGTTTGCTCTGTCGATGCCGTATGAGCCGGAGTACATGACATTGTCGAGCGATACGTAATCTTTATGGAGGTAAGCTGTCGTGCCTCCGTAATTAATCTGATGCCACTCGGGCGTATAATACGGAACAGTGACGTATACCCTCATGCCCGGAGGCAGTTCGGAACCGTCAAGTACGTTATAGCTTGTTCCAGGGCCGCCGCGCACGTTAACGTCGTTTACAACAGTCGCGTTATATTTGCTTACCGAGGGAAGCGCTGCCCGACCGGGTTCCGCTGTAGGCAGAGTTTCAAGCGCCGCTCCGGGGTAGTAGAAAGCGAGTATATCCGCGTAACCGATTCCTGAATCCGCGCGCTGCTGAGCCCCCCGCTGGGAGAGGCCGCAACCGTGACCGTAGCGCCTTTGCGAAATCGCAAAACCCGTTGAGCCGTCCGAACTTGTGTAGGGATCAACAGCGAATATGCCGAGACTGTTTGAATAGAAAGCGTCGTATGCCGATACACCGTTCGAGCCATCAAGATACCTTAAATCAAGATTTACGCCGGTGACCGTTGCCGGAGCCCCGCCAACAGATACAGTAAAATTGCCAGTGGCTCTGATAAAATCTTTGCAGTCGTTTACACCGTTAAAGGGCATAAGCGTATGGTTCTGAGCTATTTCACCTTTATTGTTATAAGTAATCTCGGGGTCGTAGGCTGTAAGGCTTGTAATGCCTGTAAGTACGATCTGATTTGCGTCCGTTACTCCTGCAAGCTGTCCGCTGCTTACTATCTCCTGCCTTATGTAAGCTTCGGCCTTTGTCCAGTCCGGCAAGGCCTGTAAATTACTGGCGGTAGTAATAGGGTGCGCGCTGTCGATCACACTGGGGAAATATATCGTCTCATACTGGCTGGATGGATTGGCAAGATCATAATCGTCTTTATCGATCCTGTAGTAGGTCCAGCTGCCTCCTCCGCCCCACCTATGATACGGCAGGTCTGTCCAGCCCCCGTTTGAAGCCGAGAAGTACGCGTCGATAACGGCTCCACCCGACGTCAGCACCTGACCGGTTGTTGCGGTAACGGATGCTATCGCGTTTGTGTATGACGGATTATAGCCTCTGTAAACCTGATCATTTGAGGTATCGACCAAATCGTAGCTACCCGAGCCGCCTGCGCGCTTGGCAGCGTAGTTACGCGCGGCGACAGCCTGAGCTTTGAGGGCTTCTATAGGCCAAGAATCACTCATCTCGTACGGCACTACGCCGTAAAGATAATGCTCCAGATAAACGTAGTTGACGACCTGAATGGAACCGCCGTCGGTGGAGAAGCACATGTCGCCGAAGTAACGTATATAATCGTTGCTGTAATGCGGGTTTCTGAGCCATATGAAGTTATTGAATCCGGGCGTATCAGCGTTGCGGGTTATATATATCGGATTGCCGCTCGCCACGATCGTGCCGCCGAGATACATATTAAGCGTTCCGTTTTCCAGCTTTACGGTATACATCTGACTCTCCAGCGGAGCACCTCCCACGCTGTAGTTGCCGTCAAGAAAAACAGGAACGGAAGTAGGCGTTCCCATCGAAAGCTTTACGCGTACAATACTCTTATCTGCTGCCGAGACGGTAATGCCGGGTATCAGCAGCAGCAACAACGAAACACATAGTATTGCACATATCAACTTTCGACGCATTCTTTGACTCCTGTAGTTCGACTAAGATGTATTGATTTATATATTGTAATATACTCGAAATACATTTGTAATAATTACAATATTATTTATATCATATATACCTCCAATTGTATATATGAAAACATAAAAATTACTTATTAATGTATAAAAAATATCATATTTAACGCTTTTACGCTATAGATAGTATATCATAATGCTGCATATATGCGCGAAATTATGATATATATCAATAAACAACACTTTACGCGCTTGAATTGGTTTGTCAAAGCAGTGGGCTCAATCATATAATGCATATAGACGATTGTCGATGTAATTGATGAATGTCTATACTATGAAGGAATGAAAATGTCATACTGTCTTGGATAAAAAAGAATGCCGAATAAAGGCATTCTTAAAAAATGAAAGACTCTATATGGCATTTAATGTTCTGTATGTTTTAGCAGCAGCCGGGCCCGCACTTGCCGCCGCCAAATCCGAATCCGTTTCCGCAGCAGCAGCAAAGCAGAAGTATTATCCAGATGCAATTGCAGCCGCCGAAGCCGCCGCCGTCACAGCCTTCTCTGCCGAATCCGAATCCATCGCCGCCGCAGCAGCAAAGAAGTAAAATAATTATCAAGATACAGGAACAGTCACCATTCCCACCAAAAAAGCCACCCATTATTAGCACCTCCTTTTTGTTTAGCTAATTTACCATATGCCTTGAGACGTATATGTGTTACAAAGCATATGATAAAAACATAGTACGACCAGGCAGGAAATACTAATAATACAGGGTGATGGTATGTATCTTTCAAACCTTCTGAAAATACTTGCGGACGAGACAAGACTGAGGATACTTAATTTGCTTACGAAGCGGGAGGTCTGCGTATGCCTCATAGAAGAGGTGCTGGAGATACCACAGCCAAATGTCTCAAAGCACCTTAACAGGCTGCGGCAGCATGGTATAATTTCATGCCGAAGGATAGCCCAATGGTGTTTCTATAGAATAAGCGGGAATTTCGAAAGCCAATACGGCGACCTTCTTGCTTTCTTTACAAGACAATGGCGAGGTAATAGCCAATGCATGCAGGACATGAAAAAACTTGAATACCTTCTTGAAACAAACGATTGTTGCAAAAAGCTGCTCAAACAGGCGGGATACAACAAAAACGAATATTAATTTTATTTTTTGAAAACGTTGACGTTTCAAGGAACTGCGGCATATAATACATATAGATAACTGTCTATGACATAGATGTTTGTCTATGCGAAGGAGGAAATAGTAGTGTCTTATTGTTATAAGGATAATGCGTTTGTGCTTAAAGCGTTTGCGGACGAAACGCGGCTTAAGATAATCGACATGCTCTCGTGCGGAGAGCTTTGCGCCTGCAAGATACTTAAGTCGTTCAACATCACCCAGCCTACGCTGTCTTATCATATGAAGATACTCACCGACTGCGGCGTCGTCACAGGCCGCCGCGACGGCGCGTGGATGTACTACAGGCTGAATACGGAGAATATAGGCGAATTGCTTGGGTTTTTGGGCAGGCTGACGACGCCCAAAGACGACTGCATCTGCAACGTATGCAACGCTGAAAACGCAGTGGTTTTGACATCGGGGTCCCCGGCAAGTCGTGAGGCTTGATGGGGTAATGGTAAATGTCAAAATGTTGTTTTAAATGACGAAGAGGTTGATGTATGAAAAAGGAGAGCAGCAGGGGTATAGGTTTTTTTGAAAAGTATCTTACGCTGTGGGTCGTCTTGTGCATGGCTGCAGGCATTGCCATAGGTCTGTGGTTTCCCGGCGTACCCGCGTTTCTCGGACAGTTTGAGTATTACAACGTATCCATACCTGTGGCGATACTCATATGGCTAATGATCTACCCGATGATGCTGAAAGTTGACTTCGCGAGCATAAAGAACGTAAGGCGCAGCCCTAAAGGGCTCGTAATCACGTGGATAACCAACTGGGCCATAAAGCCGTTTACAATGTTTGCCGTGTCTTACTTGTTCTTCTTTTTGGTATACAAGGCGGTGATGCCGCAAGAAACGGCGGAAGCATACCTCGCGGGGGCAATACTTTTGGGCGCCGCGCCGTGTACGGCGATGGTGTTCGTGTGGAGCCACTTAACGAAGGGCAATCCCGCGCATGCTTTGGTGCAGGTAGCGACAAACGATCTTATAATACTACCCTTGTTCGCGCCCATAGTCGGGCTGCTGTTCATGCTGGGCGGCATAGCGGTGGAAGGCGTGGGCGTGCCGTGGGTAACGCTGTTTCTGTCTGTCGTGCTGTTCGTCGTTATACCGCTCGCAGCGGGCTGGCTGTCGCGTACTTTGATTACCAAAAGAAGAGGCAAGGAATACTTTGAGCAAAAGTTCATACCGAAGTTTAATAACGTAACGGTGGCAGGCCTGCTGCTGACGCTTGTTATCATATTCTCGTTCCAGGGAAGAACGATAGTGGAGCAGCCGGTGGATATACTGCTTATCGCAGTGCCGCTTGTAATACAGACGTTCCTTATATTCTTCATAGCTTATTTATGGTCAAAGGCGTGGAAGCTGCCCCATAACATTGCTTCGCCCGCCGCGCTGATAGGGGCGAGCAATTTCTTTGAGCTGGCGGTAGCGGTGGCGATATCGGTGTTCGGCCTTAAATCTCCCGCGGCGCTCGCGACTATCGTGGGCGTGCTCACCGAAGTGCCCGTCATGCTTACGCTTGTGCGCATATGCAACCGCACGAAACGCTGGTTCCCCGAAACGGCGGCTATTAGTGAAGGATTGGCAGCAGAGGAGGACGGCAATTGAGCGTATTTTCATGGCTTAACAATCAGATACTTAAGATGCAGTGGCTGAGCGATGCTGTGGCGTGGCTGGTACGCGATGTATTCGGGCTTGATACAGAGGGGCGCGTCGGCGGCAGCATACACTTTTTCCTGTACGATGTTATTAAGATATTCATACTATTATCCGTTCTGATATTCGTAATATCCTATATACAAAGCCATTTTCCGCCCGAGAGGACGAAAAGGATATTGGGCCGGTTCCGCGGCATAGGCGCTAATACGCTGGGCGCGCTGCTGGGCACGGTGACTCCGTTTTGCTCATGCTCGTCGATACCGCTGTTCATTGGCTTCACGGGCGCGGGACTGCCCATAGGCGTCACGTTCTCGTTCCTTATTTCCTCGCCGCTTGTGGACATTGCGTCCGTGCTGCTGCTCGCGAGCGTATTCAATTGGAAGATAGCGATAGCCTATGTGCTAGCGGGAGTAATACTGGCCGTTATCGGCGGCTCCCTTATAAGCGCTATGAAGCTAGAAAAGTATGTCGAGCCGTTCGTATTTGAGGGCAGTGCGGTGGAAGCGCAAGAGACCGGTATGACGCGGCGGGACAGGGCGAGGTATGCCCGGGATCAGGTGCTGTTCATACTGAAAAAGGTGTGGCTGTTCGTGCTCATAGGCGTAGCGGCCGGCGCGGCCATACATAACTGGATACCCGAGGATATAATAACAGCGGTGCTCGGGCAGAACAACATATTCTCCGTGCCGATAGCGACAGTGGTGGGCGCGCCTATGTACGCCGACATATTCGGCACGCTGCCCATAGCGGAAGCGCTAGTCGCCAAGGGCGTGGGCATAGGAACGGTGTTAGCCTTCATGATGGCCGTAACAGCGCTGTCGCTGCCCTCGATGATACTGCTTAAGCGCGTCGTTAAGACAAAGCTGCTCGTGATATTCGCAGGCGTAGTGATAGCGGGAATACTGATAATAGGCTTTGCGTTCAACGCGCTCGGCCCATGGCTTATATAAGGAGCGAGCATGGATAAACCAAAAGCAGCGTTCATATGCGTGCACAATTCGTGCCGTTCACAGATGGCTGAAGCTATAGCGAAGCTCAAGGCGGGGGATGTATTCGAGGCATACAGCGCGGGCACTGAAGCGAAAGAGCATATAAACCCCGACGCGGCCGCCGTCATAAAACGGCTGTATGGCGTGGACATGGAACAAACGCAGAGGCCGAAGCTGACAGGCGATATTCCTGCCGTTGACATCGTGGTAACGATGGGCTGTAACGTAGCCTGCCCTTATCTGCCGTGCAGGCACCGCGAGGACTGGGGGATAGAAGACCCCGGCGGCAAAGGCGAAGAAGAATTTGAAAAAACAGCGCGTGCTATAGAAGAAAAAGTGCTGGAACTGAAGAAAAGAATAAAGGAATGGGGGAGAAAATAATGTCGAAAAACTGGTATCCTGTAATCAATTACGAGAAATGCATAGAATGCGGTAACTGCGTGGATATGTGTCCTCACGGGGTGTATAACAAGGAAAAGTCGCCGAGGCCGGTCGTAATATATACTGAAGGCTGCATTGAGGGATGTCACGGCTGCGGCAGCAACTGTCCGGCCGAAGCGATAGAATACTTCGGAGACAGGGAACTGTCGGCGGTTGTTTACGGGGAAGGCTGCGGGTGCGGCTGCGGCCCGTCAACGCAAGATTGCGGCTGCGGCTGCGGCTGCGGGTGCGGCTCGTCAACGCAAGGCTGCGGCTGCAACTGCGATTGAGAAGAAAACCGGCTTGAAAGGAGATCATCATATGGAAATTAAGGTGTTCGGCGCGGGGTGCGCGACATGCAAAAAGCTGTTTGAATCGGCGAAACAGGCGGCTGCGGAGGTAAACGCAGGCGTCGATGTTATATACATTACCGACATGCGGGAGATAATGAAAACAGGACTGATGCGCATGCCGGGGCTTATGATAAACGGCAGTATGAAGTCTATGGGCAGGGTGCCAGGCGTCAAAGAGATAAAGCAGATGATAGAAGACGAGACGTAACCCCTGACTAACATGGCAAAAACTATGGAACACAGCTCTTAATGATATGGGCTGTGTTTTATTATTGTTACAACGCAAATAAAATAAAATATTTAATAATGGCATGTTGACAATAGTGTGCGGTGCATAGTATAATGCGCGTGAGGTGATGGAATTGACAAATAGCAAAGCCGGAGACATCGTAAACAATCTGCAGCAGGAGCTAAGGCGCGGCGCTATTGTGCTGTGCGTGCTCTCTCAGCTTACCTCCCCGAAATACGGATACGCGCTCGTCGAGTCTTTAGAGGAAAAGGGCATACGTATAGAGCCGGGAACGCTTTACCCGCTGCTGCGGCGGCTGGAGAAGCAGGAGATGCTCGTGAGCGAGTGGGAAACATCGGGGGCTAAGCCGCGCAAATACTATGTGCTCAGCGCGACGGGGCAGGACGTTTACAATCTGCTGCTTAAGGACTGGGAAGACCTTGAGGCTACCATCAACAAGCTGACTGGTAAGAAGGAGTGAATGTAATGGAAACATACCCAAAAGCGGTTGCTGAACTTATAGACAGGTATGTGTACGCGGTAACTAAACGCCTGCCGCAGGCTCAGAGAGAAGATATAGAAAAAGAGCTGCGCGGTCTTATAGACGACATGCTTATGGGCCGCACGAACGGAGCGCCGCCAAGTAAGGAAGACGCGGAAGCCGTGCTTAAAGAGCTGGGGAGGCCTTCGGCGCTCGCCGCGAAATACAGAGGGGAAGAGCAGCATCTGATAGGCCCGGAATACTTCGACCTTTATATGATGGTAATGAAGATAGTCGCCATAGTTGCCGCATCCGCTACAGCGCTTGCCATGCTGATCAGTTATATAACAACGCCGCCAAGCAATGTGTTTGAAGCGTTCGGCAGGTTTTTGGCGTCTATGTTCTCGGCGGCAATATACGCGTTCGCGGTCGTAACGTTCATATTCGCTGTTATAGAACGGTATGCAAAGCGCGATGAGAATATTAGCGACTGGAAACCTTCCGACCTGCCGCCCGTTCCCGCCGCGAAGGCTGTTATACACAAGAGCGATCCTATCGTGGGGCTCGTGTTCGCCGTGTTCGGCATAATAATATTCAACGTGGCGCCGTGGCTTTTCGGGGCAACAGGCGATATTACCGGAAAGACGTTCATACCCATTTTCAACCTTGATGTGCTAAACAGCATGCTGCCGTTTATCAACATAATGTTCTGCGTCGGCATACTGAAGGAAGTCGCCCGGCTTGTGATAGGCAGGTACGATTTCAAGCTTGCCATAGCCGTAACGATATTCAATATTGCGTCGCTGATACTGTTCCTGTATATATTCGCGCCGCCTGCCATATGGAATACTGACTTTATGACGTCGCTCAATACCGCGTACGGCTGGGAATGGACCGCTACTCCCCAAGCGGCTCACATATGGAGCATAATACCGAAAGTGATCGTCGGCCTTACGATATTCGGTACGGTAGTCGATACGATTTCCGTGGCTGTGCGCGCTTTCCGTCACAGCGAACCGAGGGAGAAAGTTTGAAGCGCGGGGCGGCTTGACTTAGTAAGAACCACATGTTAATATTTATTAAATGCTGGCATGAAGCCGGCTGCTGAAAAGCAATAATTTTCAGTATAAAATATTTCAGGCATTAGAATCGTACCATGAAGGTATCGCCCGCGGAGCGGGAGGCTTTCATGGTTTTTTTATTTACGGTATCCGCTCATCGCTTAAGAGGAAGCCAAAGTCGTGAGGCTTAATGGCTAAATTATAAAAGAAACGTATATTCCGGGGGTTTTATTATGAAATCAATGTCGACAAAAAACGTAGTATTATCAGGACTTTTCCTGGCTCTGTGCCTTGTATTGCCTTTCCTTACGGGACAGATACCCGAGATAGGCAACATGCTGCTGCCCATGCACCTGCCGGTGCTTCTTTGCGGCTTTATATGCGGATGGCCGTTTGGGCTTGTTGTGGGCGCTGTGGCGCCGGTACTGAGAAGCGCGTTATTCGGGCTGCCGCCGATGTTTCCCACAGCCGTCGCAATGGCGTTCGAACTGGCGGTATACGGGCTGGTATCGGGGCTTTTGTATAAGCTGCTGCCCAGGAAAAACGTTTATATATTCGTAGCGCTGATAACCGCGATGATGGCGGGCAGGATCGTATGGGGAGGCGTAAGCTACGTACTGTACGGCATCGGCGGAACGGCGTTTACATGGGAAATATTCATGTCGGGCGCCATACTTAAAGCGCTGCCGGGCATCGCGGCGCAGATTGTGCTCATCCCGCTTTTGGTTATTGCGCTGAGGAAAGTAAAACTGATAGAATACAAGAGCCCAAATAAAACTGAATCCGGTACGATGAATGCTTGAGACAAAAACGGAAAAGATACTTTTGCAGCATTACAAACGTTATCCCAAAATGCAGCCTGCGGACTGCGTAAAGCTGCTGTACCAAAGCGAGTTCGCGGGCGGCCACCTCATAAGCGACAAGGCAAAGAGCCTTGAGCGACTTAATGTGGAATATGATGCATTGTGCATGCTTACTGCGCCCGGGCAGGCGTTCGAGGATATAGGCGGCGGGATTTTAAGGATGAACTTAAGGGAGCTCGGAAGCCTGGGCATAACCCTTAAAACAGCGAACGGCTTTTTTGTCGGGTCTGCGAATTCCGCGGCGGGAACCATAGAATCGTTTGAGCGCAAGCTGGATGTTTTGCTGCAATGCTGCCGCCAGGGTAAGCTGCCGTTTGCGCCGCGGCAGGTTGAACGGTATATAAAGAGACTGAAAGATTCGGGCTATCCTCCCGTTTCGCACAGCGAAGCGTACCGCGCCGCTTACGCGCCCGCCTACCGTGTCGTTAAAAGCGTATATTGCGACTATACCGAAGCGTTCCGCCGCATAGACTCTCTGCTTGAAGAAAAGGAGACGGTAAGCGTAGCAATAGACGGCAACTGCGGCGCTGGCAAAAGCGCTCTTGCATCGCTCCTTTTTGGCGTATATGACTGCAACGTATTCCGCATGGACGATTTTTTCCTGCGTCCCGAGCAGAGGACGCCGCAGCGCCTGCGGCAGCCGGGGGAATACATAGACCACGAGCGTTTTGCGGACGAAGTAATAGCGGGCATTAACAGCGGGAGGCAATTCACATACCGCAGGTACGATTGCTCAAAGCTTTCGCTGGGCGGGGAAGTCATCGCCGCGCCGAAGAAGCTAAACATAATCGAAGGCTCTTACAGCATGCATCCAAAGCTTGCCGGTTTTTACGATCTTAAGATATTCATGCAAACAGGCGGGCAGGAGCAGATCAAAAGGATACTCACGCGCAGCGGCGAAACGCTGCTCAAACGATTCACAGACGAGTGGATACCGCTTGAGGAGAAGTATTTTAGCAGTTTCGGTGTCAAGGAAAGCTGCGATATAATATTCGGCGCACTATAGGCGGTTTGAGCCGGGAATAGCATCCCGGTTTTTTTATTGCCTTTGAGAGCTGAGCAGGGAATACGGCAATACTATAATAAACGGACATAAAGGATACTGTTATGAAAGCTATTTGTTTTGCCGGAATGAAGAACGTCGAAGTCAGGCATGTCGACGACCCCGTTATAAAGCACGACGAAGATATGATATTGAGGGTAACGTCCACCGCCATATGCGGCTCCGATCTGCACCTTATCCACGGCATGGTGCCGAATATGCCAATAGGGTTCATACTGGGGCATGAAACGATGGGTATCGTGGAAGAGGTGGGCAGCGGTGTGCATAAGGTGAAAAAGGGCGACCGCGTGATAGTGCCGTTCCCCGTCTCATGCGGACACTGCTGGTACTGTGAGCACGGGCTGTGGTCGCAATGCGACAACTCAAATGCAAACGGGGAGGTGGGAGGCATATTCGGTTACAGCAACACGTACGGCGGATACGACGGCGGGCAGGCGGAATACCTGCGCGTGCCGTACGCAAACGTCGGGCCAACGCTCGTCCCGGAGGATCTGGAGGACGAGCAGGTGCTGTTCCTTACTGATATACTCCCAACGTCATACTGGGGCGCTTTAAACGGCGGCGTTAAAAAAGGCGATACGGTCGTTGTATTAGGATGCGGGCCTGTGGGGCTGCTAACTATAAAATGGGCCATATATATGGGCGCGGACAGGGTAATAGCCGTCGATTATATAGGTTATCGATTAAGCCATGCGAGGTCGTACGGCGTGGAGGTGATAGACCTTGAAGAGTATGAAAACACAGGCGAGCACATAAAGGACATAACGGGCGGCGGAGCAGACGTCGTAATAGACTGCGTGGGCATGGACGGAAAAATGACGACATTTGAGATGATAGAGACGCTGATGAAACTGCAGGGCGGCTCAAAATCGGCCATCGAGATAGCTACGCAGGCGGTGAGAAAGGGCGGCACGGTGCAGTTTGTGGGCGTATACGGAGCCAGATATAACATGTTCCCGTTCGGGGATTTCTTCTCGCGAAACATAACGCTCAAAATGGGTCAGTGTCCCGCGCACGAATACGTGAAGCCAATACTCTCGCTGCTTAAAAAAGGCGAGTTTGACGCAACGGACATAATTACCCACAGGCTGAGCCTTGACGAGGGAGAGCACGCTTACCGCATATTCGACCGCAAGGAGGACGATTGTATAAAAGTCATATTAAAACCATAAATCTATTCCGGACGGAGCGGTAAGAGCCGCTCTTTTTATTTGTGTATCAGTATTCGTACGGCTTATCCATGCCGGCAAAAATAATTGCCGGCTGACTGTCTTTCACCAGGACGCTTTGGAGAAGATAAAGGTATCACGATATGCATACAGAAGATGATGCATAAGACGCGCAAGAAAGTACTATTTATACCGAAAGCGCTCTGTTATACGTAGTGCCCCGGAAACTGTCGACCTTATGAGGGAGCATTACAAATATCTGTAATCCTTCTCTGATTCATGGTATAATATAAAAAATGTAAAGCTGCTTGGTATATTTGCAGGGAGGGGTTCAAAGCTAACATGAATATCGTCATCGCCACCGACTCGTTTAAGGGATGCTGCACGACGCTTGAAGCGGCGGCCGAGTTTAAAAGGGGCATACTTCGGGTTTTTCCAAACGCCTGTATTAATATAATACCGATAGCCGACGGCGGTGAAGGCACCGTGAGCGCTGTTTTAGGCGCGCTGGGCGGAAGCCTTAAATCGGTGCGGGTAAAAGGCCCGCTGGGGCAGGAAACAGACGCTGTGTATGGAATTGCCCCCGGCGGCCGCGCAGTGCTTGAAATGGCGGCGGCCTCGGGGCTTACGCTCGTCAAGGGCAAAAAAGACCCCATGAAAGCTTCCACATACGGCACGGGCGAGCTGATAAAAGCGGCGCTTGATTCAGGCTGCACGGATATATATATAGGCATAGGCGGTTCGGCGACAAACGACGGGGGAGCGGGCATGGCCGAGGCGCTCGGCGTACGCTTTGCCGACCAAAGCGGGCGTCCCGTCCCTCCCGGCGGAGGCGGCCTTCACCTCATAGACACCATAGATATCTCCAATCTCGACAAACGCCTTAAGAACGTAAGTATTACGGTTATGTCCGACGTAACGAACCCGCTCTGCGGGGAGAACGGGGCGTCGGCGGTATACGCGCCTCAAAAGGGAGCGACGCCCGAGCAGGTAAAGCTGCTTGACAGCGGCCTTGAGCACCTCGCGCGCAAGGCCTGTAAGCAGCTCCATACGGATTTTGCAAATATGCCGGGCGCAGGCGCAGCGGGCGGGCTTGGCTTCGGGCTGATGGCTTTTACAGGCGCAAGGCTGCGCTCCGGAATAGAGGCAATACTCGACCTTGGCGGGTTTGACGGGCTGGCACGCGACGCTGACTTGATAATAACAGGCGAAGGCAATCTGGACGCTCAGTCCGCAATGGGCAAGGTGCTCTCAGGCATTGCTCGCAGGGCGAAAGCGTACGGCAAGCCGGTAATAGCGATAGCAGGCGGCATAGGCGCGGGAGCGGAGCGCATATACGAATACGGCATAGACGCGGCTATAAGCAGCACGATAAGGCCCATGACCGTGGAGGAAGCTATGGGGGCGGCGGGAGAGCTGCTGGCCGCCGCTTCCGAGCGCGCCATGCGGCTCGTTAAGATTGGTATGCTGATGAAGGGGAAGGGAGAATGAGCGAGGTAAGGAATATCGAGACATTATACGGAACATCCTTTGTTACCGCGCATGTACCCGAACGCACTTAAAAAATGTTCTCATATCAAAAGAAGCGCAGGCGGGCGACCCGGCTCATAGCAACGGGGCGGCAGCGACCCATGAATAAAACAGGAGATAGCGAAACGCTTCGGCGAATTCTCTGCGAAATACGATATAGTCAATCACGACGCGAAGGGCACAGAAGCTCTCGCCGATTTCGGCATCTTTCGAGTGGCAACAGGCCATATCTCAACAAGCTCCCGGCGCGGTGCGACCTGCTCATAGACGAGGCGTCGGGCTTGCGTTTGGCATAGCAGGCGCCGACGTTTCGGTAAACGTAATACCCGAGGGGCCGATGGTTATGCCTGTAGCGGCGTGACCGGAATGTTATGTTGCAAGAAATATCCGAACAACTGAACATATTTGATTATCATACGTTTATTAAAACGAAAGGGAAAAAGCTCTTGCAAGACGAACAGAAGCTCAAAAATTTCCTTTGTACCGGTGATTATTCGTCCGTTGAATCGTTGATCCGTGCGCATGAGGACAGCCTTTACGGCCTTTGCCGCTATCTTGAGGGCAACTCTGCCGACGCGGACGACCTGTATCAGCAGACATGGCTTAAGGCGATACAGAATGCGCAGACATATAAGCACAAGTCTTTCCGAAACTGGCTTTACACGATCTGCATAAACACTTTTAGGGATCAGCGGCGCAAGGCAAACCGGAGGGAAAAGATCACGGACGACAGCATGGACGCTGAGACAAAAGAGTATGCGATGGCGTCAGCTACAGACGGCGTATCAGCTGAAAACATAGTAATACGGAACTTTGAAAAGCGTCGGCTGCTTGATATAGTTAACCGTCTGCCCGATAAGCACAGGCTGCCCATAGTGCTTCATTATTTCAGTGATTTGGATTACAACGATTGCGCAAGGGTGTTAAATGTTCCGATAGGCACCATAAAATCAAGGCTGAACTCAGCGAAGAAAAAGCTGCACAGTGAAATGGGGAAGAGCAGTATTGATTGATATAGATAAAGAGCTTGTCGGCCTCAAGGCGCAAGGGCTAAGGCCAAGCGAAAACTTAAGGCTTGAGACGCGGAAAAAAGTATCGGATGCGGCAGTGCGGCACGGCAGGCATTCACACACCATGTCTCACGATTTGCCGGGGACTCTGCATAAACATACCGGGCTGAGACCGGCATACCTTACCGCAGCGGCGGCGGTTCTCACGATATTGTTTTTCGCCGCGGTACTTACGGCGGCTCCCGCTCAGGCAGCCGGTTATTACACGATAGATATCAACACGAGCATAAGCGTGGCTGTTGACGCAGACGACAATGTGATTAATGTTTCGGCGGAAAACGACGACGCTTCGGCGCTGCTCTCCGGGCTGGACGTTAAGGGGCGGCGTTTTGAAGAAGCGCTCAATGTAATAATACATGCCGCGATAGAGCAGCAGTATCTTGCCGAGGGCGGGCAGGTGCTGGTAGCGCGTTTCGGAGAGGGCGAAGGCTTGTCCCAGCAGCGGCTCGACGCTATAGTGGGCGGACAGCTGCCGGACGGAAACGTCAGCGCGCTGATGCTCAAGGGAGAAAAAGAGCAGTTCGAGAGCGCGAAAAAAACCGGCGGTAAGGCCGGAGTAGAACTGCTGCTCAGCGATGCCAGGGAAATTGGCATAGAAGACGAGAGTTTGGTAGAAGTCATAAGACAGGTCAAAGCCGCCAATGAAAACGCGTCCGTGGTTAAGGAAGAGCCCGAGGGAAAAGGCGGCAAGCAGGGCGGGGAGCCGTATGCAACGAGCAACGGGAACGGCAACGATAATAAAAATCCCGATAAAGGGAAAAGCGATAACGTCTCCAAAGACAACAACGGAAACAACCAGGGGAACGGCAAGGGAAACGATAATAGCGTTATCGGCAATAAGAATAAGGATAACGACTCCAAAGACGCCAACCACAAGAATAAGGACAAGGATAAGGAGCACAGCCAGGGCGGCTGGGAAGAGGGGCAGGAGAAGGATAAAACAGGTCAGGATAAAGGCGACAAATGGAAACAATACAATGTACAGGAATGATATATGTTAAGAATGAAAACTGCGCAGGGAAATATAAAGTGCTTCCAAGCGCAGCAACTGCTAAATTTGTGAAGCTTATAGCCGGTATAACATATAACACGGATTTATGCCGGCGTATAGAATAAGATGTTTTTATATAACACTATTCAAAGAATGGAAGATGATAGATCATGAAAAAGAAACTATTCGCAGCAATTATTGCACTTATGCTCGTAGTACCAGCGTTCCTTCAGGGGTGCGCCGGAGTGCCTCCGCTAAAAAGCGCACCCCCGGGAACGGCTGTAACGACGGACGCGCCTCAAAGCACGGATATGCTTTATGAGACGGCCGAGCCATCCGCCGCGGATGATTTACAGGTAAGCTATATATCAGTCGATATAAATCCAAGCATAGAGCTTGCGCTGTCGGGCGGGCTCGTGCAGGAAGCGAGAGGCTATAACGACGACGGAGCCGCTATCATACTGGCTCTGGACCTTGTAGGAATGACTCCGCAGGACGCGGTATCTGCGCTTGTAGGATCGTTCGCTACAGAAGGATTTATAACCCCGCTGAGCACGGATACCGCAATAGTCATAACGGTTGCGGGAGCCCAGGACGAGGGACTGGCCGACAGCCTGAAACAAAACGCCCAGCAGAGCCTTTCTGCACTTGGGTTGAGCGGGCAGGTCCTGGCTACTGCGGTAGCGGAAGAAATAGTACAAACGGCCGGCAATTGCGATTTGTCAATAGGCAGATACCTCCTTCTTAAGCAGATTGCGCTGCAGGAAAGCATCAGCTTGGGGGAAGCGAGGGACAAATATGGCGCAACGAGAATGGGAGAGCTGCTGGCGATGATTGAAAATATAGATTCATTTATGGGAGATGTCCAGCAGCTCAGCTCAATTCTTGATTCGTTAACTCCCGAACAGACGCAGATACTCAATCAGGCGAGAACAGCGTTTGAAGCTTCGATGAAAACGGCGCAGCAAACGTTTCTTGCGGCGAGAAAGGAAGCTAAAAACGCCTTTATGACGGCAAGGGACGCCGCCAAAGACGCCTTCCTGTCCACAAAGGACAACGGCGCGCTGAAAGCAGCAAAGCAGCAGATAAAGGACGCGTTCGCGCTTGGAAAGAAAACCGCAACGGAAAATATGAAACAGGCCAAGGTACAGGCAAGGACGGATTTTATGACCGCTGTTGCCTCGCTCGGGCTGGACGACGAGGTTATCGAAAGGCTTCTCGAATGGGATTTCGACATGGATTTCGATTTTGATATGGACATGGATTTCGGCGATGAGGACGGCGGCGAAGCGGACGCTCAGTATAAAGATGACGACGAAGTTCAGCAGTATTCCTCCGCGGCCGGGGACAGTACCGGCAATGCGAAAGACAAAGACGTCAAAAAAAGCGATAACGGCCAGGGCAAGGGGGAGAACGGCAAGGGCAATTCCAGGCGCAGCAGCTGATATGATGGCGGCGGCATAAAGCCGGAATATATTTTAATACAATTGTGTTTGGCTAACCTGTCCAATATAAGCGCTTCAATATCGGAGTCTTCATAAAGCTAAAGCTTTATGGGGCGTGAATGCGAAGCGCTTTTTTCATTACGATCTTACGATGCTTAACTTTCTTCTTCGGAAGCAAGATAAGCAGACAGCTTTTCCGGGCCAGCGAGCAAGGTGCGCTTCACATAGAGCGCGCCGCCTTTAATTGTGCCGACGCACCATTTAACGAGCGATATGTCGGCCTGCTCTATCTCGATAGCCGTTATGCACCTCGGGTGTACGCAGCTTCCGTCGTTAAAATAAAGCGCTCCGCCCGGCTCGGGGAAAACGGCCCGGTGCGTGTGGCCGGCGACAATCATGCGGTCTTGGCTCTGAGCCCATCTTGTGAGCCTGTCTTCTACCTTTGTCGCTTTTTTGTTGTTCTTAGCGGCGCTTGTGGGGTCGTTTACCCCCAGCGCTTCAAAAGGCCTCCAAAGGTTATGGACGAGAAACCTTGCGAGCTTCCACAAACAGCTGTTGAAAAAATCCACCTGATGGCCGTGCACGAGAAATATATCCTTTCCCGTTTCGGTATGGCGAAGTATAAGCCCCTCATATATTTTGATGTTTTTAAAAAGCGGTACGCATTTATTTCGCGCGTCGTAATAACAGCTTAGGTTGCCGCGGCAAAACGACATGTCCTTCTTTATCATGTCGTGATTGCCGTAAATCATATAAAGCCTCTTGTCCTCGTGAAACCTGGCCAGAAGATTCAGCGAATCCTTGTGCGCTTCCGCGATATCCGAAAAGCAATAGTTTTCCCAGAGCTCGTCGCCGTCGCCTATCTCAATGTACGTAAAACCATTATCATAGTAATATTCGAGCGCCCCGTTGTATATGTTCTGGTTTCTCAAAAAATCATCGCTCCAGCTTCCGTCGCCGCGGTGGCAGTCGCTTAAAAGCACTACCTTCGAGGCGTCCGAAATGGGAATCACCCGGGAAGAGGCGTATATTTGGGATAATCGGTTTAACGGTGTCATAAAGCGCCTCCCCGGTTATTTGAGGTATTTTTGCAGTACGTTGAACTTGTCGTAAAGCTTTTGCGTCCTTCCGATTTCCAAGATGCTGCCGTACAGCGCGGGGTCTAGCCTGCTCGCCGCCTCGAGCTTGGCAAGCGCGCCTTTTTCATTGCCCGTAAGCTCGTTGAACCTGTCGCACAGATACTTGTTTTTCTTCTGGATAAAGCTCATCATGGCCTTTGTGCGAGTATACGGCTGCCTTGATCGCGGCTCAGCGTACACAAAGCTCACGGTGTTGCCGCTTATATTAAGATCCCGGTCGGTATAACCCATCCTTTTCATAGCGGCAAGGAACGCCGTCAGCATATTACGGTCTTTGAGCCCTATGCTTATCCTCGCGGTAAGCTCGGAAGGCTCTGAAAGTTCCCCGAGTTTAAAGCCCGTGAGCCACCAGTGCCTGCCCTGCCGCCGGAACAGTTCTCTGCCGTTCTTCATGAGCGAATAAGATATCGGAAGCATATCCGCCGGAGCGGCGGTATCGTAAAGCGTGCCGTTGAATACGCCCGGAATATTGAGGTTAGGCCTTGTCGTGGTATATACGCCCACCTCGCAGCCGGTCGTTATGCCGTACTGCCCTTTCCAGAACTCTATGAGCCACTTTTTGCCCCCGTATTCAAAATATGCGGGCTCGCAGTCTATTATCATATTCATAGCGGCCGCGGCCTCGTCGTAAAGCTGGCAATAGCCGAAATCTCTCTGCCACGCGTTCATGTCCGAATAGAAGATGTCCTGCTTCGGTTCGTATGCAAACCCTGCTATCGGACGTTTTTCCATAGACTGCTTTACGTCGGCTGATACTCCTGTTAAGGCTCCCTTAAGTAAACCGGTCACGCCGCGTATGCCCAATTTAACTATGAATACGAAAAGCGCTATAATGCCTAAAAGCGCCGCCGCGCCTAAAAGCGTCATACCGATAATGAATAATGTCTGCCCGGTAGTCGGCCCGGGCTGCCCGCCCGCCGCCTGCAGCAATATACTGTATAGATTCGTTAACATCAAGACCACCCAAAATAATTTATATAGTATAATATTCAAGTGGATGGTTTTGTGTTAGCATGCTTGCGCATATAAATACGGGGTCCCCAAAAAGTCGTGAGACTCTTCGGGGTGTGTATAGCCGGGATATATTTGTTCTCTAAAGGTTAACATTTTTGATGTTGATACGGCAGTTTTTACGTGCTATTATACAAGCGAAGAT
Organism: Bacillota bacterium; assembly: GCA_023410595.1. Classification (GTDB taxonomy): domain Bacteria; phylum Bacillota; class Clostridia; order Christensenellales; family SZUA-584; genus DTFZ01. The sequence goes on from JAEYPO010000001.1 coordinate 188,593, forward strand.
GGATATTTTTCAAACCCGTGGCTTTTTTTGTGTATAAAGCAGGTGCGCCATATTTTGCGGAGCATTACGGGAACGGAGCGCTATGAACATACTGTTTTTTCTAAAACCCAAAGGCGATATCGCCTTTATCTATGACGATTTCACATTGCGTCAGGCGCTGGAAAAGATGAAGCATTACGGCTATACCGCAATACCTGTACTAAGCCGCGCAGGTAAATATGTCGGCACACTGAGCGAAGGCGACCTTTTATGGGCGGTACTGGGCCTCAATGCATTTGACGATCACACGAAAGAGCAATACTATGTCAAGGATATACTGAAAGGCAAGACAAACGCGTCCGTAAACGTCAACGCGGTGATAGAAGACCTGCTTCTGCTCGCAATGAATCAGAACTTTGTGCCTGTTACGGACGACCGGGGCCTGTTCATAGGAATCGTTACCCGCCGCGATATTCTGCAGTACTACTACGATATGACGCACAACGAGGAAAAACAGGCGGCAACATAATAACAAAAGGTTTCGCGTATTCAGAATTATAATCGCAAAATTGGACAAAGTATTTTTCAGGGAGGTGATTTATTGAAGTACAAAAAGATAGATGACCGCAAATCGCAGAAGATGAGAATACAAAATGAGAAACGGGCCGAAAAAATACCTGATATGTATAAAAGAGACGACAGCCCGGAGCAAAATGGTGAAGATTTTTAAGTATTACCACCCCAAAAAGCCTCACGACTTTTTGGGGACCCCGATATTAAAACCTTAAAATGAGAAAGCTTATTTTTCTCTCTTAAGGAAACCGGCCTCGGCGGGGCCGCGGTATGGGAACTGCCCAGAACGCGGACGGTGCGATGCTGCGTGAGCTTAAAAAGCAATATAAAGTAAACGAACAATAAAAAGAGCCTTCAAGGGCTCTTTTGTCGTTATACGGGTTCCCTAAAAGTCGTGAGGCTTGATGGGGTGTAGATGAAGAGGCACGCTATCATTCATAGATATCCGCGTGCCACTCGCTGTGCAGAAATCCGCCTCCGCAGCCGATTATGGCCTCTTCGTAAGTGATCTCCCTGCCTGCGCTCAGTATCGCGTTATAATACGCAAGCCGCTTATCTATTTCGTTATGTATACTGTTGCTGCCGGAAAACTCCGGCCCGTGGCCGGGCATAAACAAATACCTGCCGTAGCGCTTAAGCATGCAAAGCGCGTCGGCGTGCCTTTGAATGCAGCCGGGATCCGTTACGGGCAGCACCGGCTCCCCCTGCTCGGAGAAGATAAGCTCGTCAGCTATATGCAAATACTTATCGTCAATAAGCGTAAGCAGCGTGCACGGCGAATGCCCCGGAAACGGAATCATGCGGACGGCATGCTCTTTGAAGGCTATTGTCCGCTCGTTTTCTATCAACACCGAGGGTGTATAGTAGTGTCGTTCATCCTTTTCTGTCCACAATTCAAGCGTTTCGTTATAGCGACCGCTGCCGTAGACTGTAACATCAGGCAGTACTTTTAAGCCTTCCATATGGTCGTCATGGAAGTGGGATATTATGACGCCTTCAATATTCCATCCGCATTCGTTGATATCGCCTAAAACCTGCTCGCCCATAAATGCGTAACCCGAATCGATGAGCAGCACGCTCCCGCCAGAAACGAGCGCGTATATATTAGTGCAAAACCTGTGCCCGGGCAGCGGCTCAAACACGTACCGGAACAGTCCCTTTGAAAGTTCTCTTTTTAACATTGGCTTTACCTCGATTTGCAGTTATAATAACCGCTTCTGCGGCATCGGCTGATTCAATAAATGCGATGATGTGTATTTATTAAAGTATAATAGTTTTTGTGGCCGCCGTTATGCGGGCGGCATTGCGCCCATGCATCATTATAGATTTATTGGAAGCGGATGTAAAGGCGCCCCTGTAAATGCATGTTTTGCCCGGGCTGTATGTTAACTTGAATGCTGATATATTTCGATATAATATATAACGAAGTTTTGAAGGACCAAAGCATGAAAAACGACAATGAAAGAATAAATAACGGGGTCCCCATAAAGCCTAAAGCTTTATGGGGTGATAATAACGAGGTCCCCATAATGCCCAAGGCTATATGGGGTATTAAGCATTATTTAAAGAGCATAACGGCTGCCTTGATGTCGCTGCTTATCGCGTTTTCCGTAATGTCGGCGGGCATAATGAGCGCGTTTGCCGCCGGAGAAGAAACTGAGCAGCCTTCGGCGCACCCGCCTGCTGAGACGGCGCAGCCTGCCGAAACGCAGCAGGAAGAACAGGCCGAAGACCAGGAGGTTAATGTAACGCAGGTCGACGGAGCCGATTGCGTAGACGATCAGATTATAGTAAAGTTCAAGGAAACGGTGTCGGAGGCGGGCGTTATTAATACGCTTGATTCTGTGGAAAGCGGAGCCGTGCAGCAGTTGCCTTCGGAAAACCTTGTCATTTCCGAAGTGCCGGAAGGCGAATCGGTAGAGAGCTTTATCGACACCATGGAGGCTATGCCGGAAGTCGAGTACGCGCAGCCTAATTACATATACCCTTTGTCCGAGCCTGAAACGATATCCGATTCGGCGGGTTTAAAGCCCGCGGCGGCGGTGAACGACCCGTATGCGGGCAACCAGTGGTATTTAAACCAGATACGCGCGTATGACGCCTGGGATATAACAATGGGCAGCCCTAGCGTGCGCGTCGCCGTGCTGGATACCGGCGTTGACATAGACCACCCGGACCTCGCGGGCCAGATAGCGGCTCAGACGGACGTGGTAGATAACGACTCAAACGCGGACGACGATAACGGCCACGGCACGCACGTGGCGGGCATAATTGGCGCCGGCGCCAACAACGGCATTGGCGTGGCAGGGGTGGCTCCGGGCGCTAAGCTGATAGCGGTCGACGTATTTACGACATATCTGGATAACGGGGTACAAAGATGGGGCGCGCTTACGCTCGATGTGGTCGAAGGCATAAACTACGCGTTAACCAATGGGGCAGACGTTATAAATTTAAGCCTCGGCAGCTACGACAGCGACTACGCCTTTGAAGGTGCTGTAAACAACGCTGTCGCCAGCGGCGTGCCCGTTATATGCGCGGCGGGCAACGACAACGTCAGCTATCCGCATTATCCCAGCGATTACGCTGCTTCGGTAAGCGTTATCGCCACCGGATGGGACGACACACGCGCCAGCTATTCAAACTACGGTACCGATAAGGATATAAGCGCGCCGGGCGGCGATAACCAGAACTCTCCAAGCAGCCGTATACTGTCCACATATCCTGGTCAATACGCGTGGATGAACGGTACGTCTATGGCCGCTCCCGTAGTGTCGGGCGTGGCGGCGCTTATGCTGTCGGCAAATCCGTCTTTAAGTCCGGCTCAGTTAAAGAACATTTTATATGCCACGGCTGCGGACCTCGGCGCGCCGGGCAGAGATATCGAATACGGCGAAGGCCGCGTAGACGCTTATTATGCGGTGGCGGCAGCGGCAGCTCCCGTCCATGTAACGAACTTAGTGCTCAGCAGCAGCTCTGAAACAATGTCGCCGGGCGCCGCGTTGACGCTGGGCGCAACATTGCAGCCGGGCAATACGACGTTCCCGAAAATCATCTGGGCAAGCAGCAACGCGGGTGTAGCCACCGTGGACAGGACGGGGAGAGTAGTGGCGGTGGGCGCGGGCAGAGCCATAGTTACCGCGACCGCGGACGGAGTTTCGGAGTCGTGCAGCATAACCGTCGCGGCGCCGCAGTACACAGTGACCTTTGACAGCATGGGAGGCAGCCCGGTATCTTCAATGACATTAAGTGGCGGCGCAAGCATATCGTCGCCTCCTTCCACGTCTATGGCGGGCAGTGCGTTTGCCGGATGGTATCCTACGCCGCAATACAATACGGCGCCCGTAAGCTTTCCGTATGCAGTGACGGCAAACGTTACGCTGTACGCGAAATGGGCGGCAAACAGTTTCAGCGTTGTGTTCGATTCTCAGGGCGGCAGCGCTGTTCCGGCGCAGCCCGCCGCGTATAATTGCGGCATATACCAGCCCGCCGCGCCTTACAGAACGGGGTACGCGTTCGCCGGATGGTACAGGGAGCCGTACTTCGCAACGGCATGGAGATTCGGGTACGACATGGTGCAGTGCGATACGACGCTGTACGCGAAATGGCAGAAGATGGGGCCGTATCTTGCAAACATATCCCTTTCGGCGGGAAGCCTGTCAAGGGCGTTCTCCGGAATGGTGTACAGCTATAAAGTATATCTCGGGGAAAATGAGCCGGGCGTTATGATCACCCCGGAAAGGGAATACTCCGGTACCTCGATGACTATAAACGGCAAGGTGGTTGCGAGCACATACGTATCGCTCGCCAATGGCAAGAGCGCCAGGATAACCGTAAAGACAAAGTACGGTAGAACGGCTAAAACATACAAGCTTACCGTTACAAGGGCAAAGTCCACTAATAACAATCTGGCGTCGCTTTCCGCGACCGCGGGAGCGTTTGACAGGCCGTTCGACCCAGACGTGTCAAAATATACGCTCGTGCTGGGTGAGAACACGAAAAGCACAGTGATAAAGGCGGTTCCCGCGGCAGGTAAGGCCGCGAGAGTATCGCCGGCTTCAAAGAAGATATCGCTTAATAACGGTCAAAGCAAGGCCTTAAAGATTACTGTGAAAGCGCAGTCGGGCGCAAGCAAAACGTACATTGTGACCGTCGTACGCGCGCCGTCGTCAAACGCGAACCTTAAAAGCATAAGGGCGGGATATCTCACGCCGAAATTCAATCCGAATATAACGGATTATTCGATAACGCTGCCCGCAAACAAAGGCTCGGCCAGCATATCCGTAAAACCGTTGGGCTATAAGGCGGCGGTATATATCGACGGCGCAAAGAAGTCGTCAAAGAAGATAGCGCTTGCAAACGGACAGAGCGTTTTAGTGCACATAACGGTAACCGCGCAGGCGGGCACCACAAGGGACTACTATATAACGGTGTCAAGGCCGTAGAGCGCAAGAACTTATGTTACTTAAAAAACAGACGGTGAATTGAACGCCGCCTGTTTTTTTATGCGGCGTTATTCGCGCTTTTTAATGCCGCGAATAATTGATTTAAATAATGGGCAAATAATAAAGCATAAGGGTATTGTGACCATCGAGGAGGGAGAGTAAGCGGCCTTGAGTTTAATATTATTACACAGGAAAACACGAATAGTTAACAGAACAGTACGCGCTATAGTTCTGTCCGTATGTTTGCTGGCCGCGATATTAACGATTGCATCGTGCGCAAGCAATACACAGGCTGATATCTCGCGCGTACTGGATTTCGGCACCGTTATGAAAGGAGTTCATGTTGCGGGCATAGATTTGTCGGGCATGACAAGGGCGCAGGCGCTGGCGGCTACGGCGCATATACCGGCGGGCATACTTGACAGTATATCGTTTACCGTCGATGCGGGAGAGGAAGCGATGAGCTTTTCCGCGGAGGAGCTTGGCGTGGATACCGACTACGAGGACGTAATAGAATATGCGTTTACATACGGCCACAAGGGGACTCACGACCAGCGCTCAAGGGACGCCTATGCCGCAGCGAATGGCCTTGTCAATTTTACGGTTAATGCCCGGGCGGCAGAAAAAAAGGTAAAGAGCGCGGCGGCCGCGCTTAAAGAGCGCCTTGACAAGCTGCCAAGAGATGCGGGCTATGTGTTCATGCCGTCGGGCTATCTTGCAGACGGAACGCCCTGCGATCCGGGTTCCGGCGGAGACCGCATACGGATAGCGGAAGGGGAAATGCCGAATCCTTTAAGGTACCAATACTACCTGACAAACAGATACGTTAATAACTACATACCCGCCGAAGCGGGCGTCTCGCGCTTTCAGTACACGCCCGAGCAGAGCGGCCGCAGCACAGACATTGACGCGCTCGCCGCGTCCGTAATAAACGCGGTGAACAATAAAGACTATTCCGCTGTCACCGTACCGGTAACCACGCTCGAACCGTCCGTTAAATCGGCAGACATTGCGCGGCAGACACAGCTTTTATCGTCGTGGACTTCAAGCTATTCAAGCCATGACGGCGCGGACAGGAACTACAACGTAGCCAAGCTTTCCGCGCTTATAAACGGCGTAGTCATAGCACCGGGCGAAACGTGGTCTATAAACGAACACGCGGGCCCGAGGACGTACGAGAAAGGCTGGAAGGGCGCGCCGGGCATATCTGACGGCGCGTTTGTTACCGCTCCGGGCGGCGGCGTTTGCCAGGTATCAAGCACTCTTTATAACGCTGCGCTCCGGGCGGGGCTTGATATAACAGAATCCAGCAGACACTCAATTATCTCAAACTATATGCCCGTAGGGCTCGACGCGACGATAAGCACAGGCAACAAGGATTTAAAGCTTTATAACCCGTACGATACACCTGTATTCATAATTTCGTATGTCAACGCAAACGATAAAAACGTGACGGTGGAAATCTACGGCCCGCCCGTCGTACTAAAGGCGTACGGCGAGGTAATACTTGATTTTTCCTCCGAGATAACGGAGAGCACGGAAATGCCCCAAACAAAGGTGCACTACAGGGCTGCCGAGACGCCCGACGGTAAGCGGATAGCGCCGGGCGCTTCGAGAACGTACATTAAAGCACGCCGCGGCACCACAGCCCAAGTCTACATACATTACATATCCTTGGACGGAAAAGAGCTGGAGGTAAAGAAATTTTACGTGGCAAAGTACCCCAAAATAGAGGGGGAAAAATACGTCAACGATGTGCCGTCCGATTGATCTGAAAACAATATAAGTGTAAAAGCGATACCCATATTTCGAACCGTCTGGTATAATTTAATAAAAGCAACTTTTGGAACAGCAATTTAACCGGCCTTAAGCTGAAAGGCTTTTGTGCAGTTATACGGAGGACATAATGACGGAAAAAAGCTATGGCGTTACCGGAATGACGTGCGCGGCGTGTGCTGCCAGCGTAAAACGTGCGGTTGCGAAGGTGCCGGGAGTTGAGCAAAGCGAAGTCAATATCGCCACCGAAAAGCTGACGGTGCGTTACGACGAGAATAAGGCGTCGTTCGACGACTTGAAAAAGGCCGTGGAAGCGGCGGGGTACGGGTTGGAGGACAAGCAGCTTAAGCGGGCAGAGCTTGCGGTGGAAGGTATGACGTGCGCGGCCTGCTCCGCCGCGGTCGAGCGCGCCGTAAAAAAGCTTCAAGGCGTGTCGGGCGTGTCGGTAAATCTCGCTACGAACCGTGCGGCGCTCGAATATGACCCAGGCAAGGTGAAGCTGTCCGAGATAAAGCAGGCCATAGTAAAGGCCGGTTACACGCCTAAAGACATAGAACTAAAGGAGCGGGACGAGGAAAGCGAGAAACGCCTGCGCGCGCTTAAAAACATGCGAAGCCGGCTGATAGTCGCCATAATATTCGCCGCGCCCATACTCTATTTAGCCATGGGGCATATGTTCGGCCTCAATCTCCCCATACCCGAATTCATGAACCATCACATGCGCCCAGGCGTGTTCGCGGCCGTACAGCTCATACTTACGATACCCGTGCTTGTTGCGGGCAGCCGCTTCTTCACCGTAGGTTTCAAGACTTTGCTGCGCGGCGCGCCCAACATGGACTCGCTTGTCGCTATAGGAACCGCGAGCGCGTTTCTTTACAGCGCGTATGCGACAGTAATGATATTTCTTGGCAGCAATGATTTTGTGCAACTCTTATATTTCGAGTCGGCGGCCGTTGTCATAACTCTCGTCATGGTGGGCAAATACCTGGAAGCAGTCAGCAAGGGCAAGACGTCCGAGGCCATAAAGAAGCTGATGAACCTGCGACCTAAGTCCGCGGCGATAATAAAGGACGGCGCGGAGATAGAAGTGCCTTTGGGTGAGGTAGCCACGGGCGACATCGTGCTGGTGCGCCCCGGCGCGTCCATACCGTTGGACGGAATCGTGGAGGAAGGCGTATCATCTGTTGACGAATCGATGCTGACGGGCGAGAGTCTGCCGGTGGAAAAACAGCCCGGCTCAAGTGTCACGGGAGGCAGCATAAACGGGGAAGGGCTGTTGAAGTTCAGGGCGACGCTAGTGGGCGAGGATACGGCGCTCTCCAAGATAATAAAGCTCGTGGAAGAGGCGCAGGGCAAGAAAGCGCCTATAGCGAAGCTTGCGGATATAATCTCCGGCTATTTCGTTCCGGCGGTGCTGGGCATAGCGGTTATAGCGGCGATAGCGTGGGCGCTAGCCGGACGGGACTTCAACTTCGTGCTAAACATATTCGTTACGGTGCTCGTAATAGCCTGCCCGTGCGCGCTCGGGCTTGCCACGCCCACGGCCATAATGGTGGGCACGGGCAAGGGCGCTGAGCTCGGCATACTCATAAAGGGCGGAGAGGCGCTGGAAACTACGCACAAGGTTGACGCCGTAGTGTTCGACAAGACGGGCACTATAACGGAAGGGAAGCCGGTGCTTACCGATTTAAAAACATACGGGTCTTTTGACGAAGAGGGTGCGCTGCTGCTCGCCGCTTCTGCGGAGCGCGGCTCGGAGCACCCGATAGCGCGCGCTATTGTGGAGCATGCGAGGCAAAAGGGGCTGGAGCTCAAAGCGCCGGAGGATTTTAAGGCCGTTCCGGGCAGGGGCATAGACGCAGTCGTAGGCGGCAAACGCGTGCTTGCCGGAAACATAAAGCTTATGGAGGAGAACGGAGTAGACATAATGCCGTCGCAGTCCGACGCTCGGGCGCTGTCCGGCTCGGGCAGAACGCTGATGTACATAGCGGCGGACGGAAGGCTCGAAGCGCTGATGGCCGCTGCCGATACGCTCAAGCCCACCAGCAAAGCCGCAGTCGGCAAGCTTAGGTCAATGGGCGTGGATGTGTATATGATAACGGGCGACAACAGCAGCACGGCACAGGCCATAGCAGACGAGGTGGGCATACAAAACGTGCTCGCAGAAGTGCTGCCCGGCGATAAGGCGGGCGAAGTCAAAAAGCTGCAGCAAAGCGGCAAAAAAGTTGCGATGGTGGGGGACGGCATAAACGACGCACCCGCTCTCGTGCAGGCGGATATAGGCATGGCAATAGGCACCGGCACGGACGTCGCGGTGGAATCGGCGGACGTAGTGCTTATGCGCGGAGACATAAACGAGGTGTGGGCGGCTATCAGCTTAAGCCGCGCGACAATACGCATCATAAAGCAGAACCTTTTCTGGGCGTTTATATACAACATGGCGGGCATACCTTTTGCCGCGGGGGTAATTTACGCGCTGGGCGGGCCGCTGCTCAATCCGGTGTTCGCGGGGGCGGCGATGGCGCTGAGCTCCGTTTCCGTCGTGTCGAACGCGCTGCGCCTGAAGCGTTTTAGTATAAAGCAATAACAAGTGCTGTATAAAGGAGGGCATATGGTCTATTTTGTAAGGCACGGAAACAAAGTCGTCGGCGACTGCGACGAATACTACAACAGTGAGCTAGGTATAATGGACGAGCCGCTGAGCGAAGCGGGAAGAGCCGACGCCGAGCGCCTCGCGGCATACTTTAAGGGCGCCGATATAAAACGCATCATAGTGAGCGAATACAAAAGGGCGTACGAGACAGCGCTGCCCACGTCGAAGCAAAAGAACATACCGATAACCGTGGATAGAAGGGTAAATGAGATAAACAACGGCGAAATAAGGAACATGACGGACGATGAGATAGCCGCGAAATACCCGCAGCTCTGGAGCGACTTTCAAAGCCACGCGCGTGATTCCCGCTTCCCGGGCGGCGAGTCGGGCGAAGACGCTATGGCGAGGCAAAACAGCTTTTTAAACGACATAAAGCATGAAGAGGACGACATACTCGTCGTGAGCCACGACGGGTTCATACGCCTTTTGATGTGCAACATACTCGGTCTGCCGGTTTATAAACGGTATATATTCAAAACGACGATGGGCGGCGTAAGCATTATCAGCTATGATGGCGGCAGAGGGGAATGGAAGACGGTAAGGTTCAATCAGCTTGTCTGATTACTGCCCATGCAAACAATAAAAGGGGCTGTCCAGAAATAGGCGAGCGTTCAAAGATTGTCCCTACATATATGGGTGTATACGATTATATGCCATATGTTGTAGGGAACGACCCCTGTGTCGTTCCGAGAATGTATTCCTGGACGACCGTTTTCGTTTTCTGAAATCTTAACGTGTGCAGCTTTCCGCCCAGTCGAGAGCGAACTTAACGAACACTTTTATTGCCGGGTCCAAGCGGGCATGGGGCAGCGTGACGAGCGATATTTTTTGCAGCACCTCCGGTTCAAGCCCAATAATTGCGAGGTCACAATAATTATAGCGGGAGGCTGCCTTGGAAGACAGCACAGTAACGGCGAGGCCTTCGCGCACAAGCTCGAGCTGCGTTTCAACCTGGTTGCAGTAATAAAGTATGTCCGGCTCAAAACCGGCGTTTTGGCAGGCATTTATAAAACCGCCGTAAAGGCCGGAATCGGGATCGGCAATAATAAACTTTTCGTTTGAGAGCGACGCTATGTCGACTGACTGCCGTTTAGCAATGGGGTGAAGTATACTGGTTACGAGCACTAAATGGTTTTTAACAAGAGTGTAAGAATCGACAGGCACAGGAGCGTCGGCTTCGCCTAAAAAAGCGGCGCTTATACTGCCGCCCGAAAGCATCGCGAGAAGCTCACCACACTTTCCTTCCACAAACTCCATACGCACGCCCGGAAATTGCCGCTGAAAGTCTGCGATAAGCGAAGTAAGCCCGTAATGGCCTATAACGGGCAGCACGCCAAGCCTGATGCTGCCTGTTGCCGCATCCAGATAGTTGCGCACGGTATGCCTTGACTGCGCCACCTCCCCAAGCACTTTCTGAGCATGCAGAAGAAACGCCCTGCCGGCGCTTGTAAGCTCGACGTTGCGCGTCGTTCTCTCAAAAAGCTGAACGCCAAGCTCGTTCTCCAGCTTCTTTATCTGCTGTGACAGCAGAGGCTGAGTTGTGTTTATATCTGCCGCCGCTTTTGTGAAGCTATGAAATTTTGCTATCGCAACAACATATTCCAGTTGGTGAAGTTCCATGGCTCGTCCCCTGTAACAATTAAACAACATTAGCCGAACAAAATTAATAAAGCGTAAATAAAAATGCCATAAATAAGACTAATTGAATCAATTTTACTTATTATTATATTATGTAAACAGCTTAACAGCAAATGGTTTTTTTGTATCAGTATGACCTTTTTACAATTTGTTCGTCTCCGGGCTAACAGTAACGAAAGAAACTTGCCCGCATAAAAGCAGTCGGTTCCCTTTATGCTCCGATAGTGTTATTATTATTCGGGAAGCGCTTGAAAGAATTTATGGAGTACTGCTAAATATTAAGCTCTTTTAAGTTGATTGGAAGGATAGAAATGAAAGAGATATATACGGACGCTATAACAGACGCGGTAGAACAGATGTGCCTTACCGCCGCATACGACCTTCCCGGCGACGTGGAAGAGTGCATAAGAGCGAATATGCTAAAGGAAGAGTCCGGGTTCGGCAAGTATATATTTGAGCAGATACTCGAAAACGCTGATTATTCGCGCAAACAAAGAGTCGCCATCTGTCAGGACACGGGCGTGGCGGTGTTCTTCTTAGAACTCGGGCAGGACGTTCACATAACAGGAGGGAGCCTTAAAGGCGCCATAAACGAGGGCGTGAGGCGCGGTTACAAAAACGGCTATTTAAGAACGTCCATGGTGGCTGAGCCTGTGTTTGAACGCAAAAATACCGGGGACAACACTCCGGCTATCATCCACATAGACATAGTTCCCGGAGATAAGCTTAAAATGCTGCTTATGCCCAAAGGCGGCGGCAGCGAGAATATGGCAAGGCTCGCGATGCTGACGCCGTCCGCGGGCATCAAAGGGCTCAAAGAATTTGTCGTCGGTGCGGTGAGGGAAGCGGGGGGCAACCCCTGCCCGCCCGTGATAGTGGGCGTTGGCATAGGCGGGACGATGGAGAAGACGGCGCTGCTCGCGAAAAAGGCGCTCGCGCGGAAGACGGGCGAGCCCAGCCCCGACCTAAAGTATGCCGCGCTGGAGCAAGAGCTTCTTGAGGAGATAAACAACACGGGCGTAGGCCCTCAGGGACTGGGCGGCACTATAACCGCCCTCGCCGTGCACATAGAGTATTTTCCCGCGCATATTACAGGCATGCCTGTCGCGGTAAACTTAAACTGTCACGCTTCGCGCCATGCCGAAGCTGTCTTATAATTGGGGGGCTTTAGCATATGCAGGACATCGTAAAAATCTCGACGCCGCTTACGGACGGCGCTGTTGAATCCTTGAAAACAGGCGACCGCGTGGAGATAACGGGCGTTATATACACTGCGAGGGACGCCGCCCACAAGAGGCTCGTTGAAGCGCTGAATGCGGGAGACAAGCTGCCTATAGACTTGAAAGGCCAGATAATATATTACACCGGGCCCTGTCCAGCGAAGCCCGGACAGGCGCTGGGGCCGTGCGGGCCTACTACAAGCTACCGCATGGACGCTTACGCGCCCTCTCTGCTTGGCTTGGGGCTCAAGGGCATGATAGGCAAAGGCCGCCGCTCGAAAGCTGTCGTCGATTCCATGATAGAAAACAAGGCTGTCTACTTCGCGGCTGTAGGCGGCGCCGCGGCCATAATCTCGCGCTCCGTGAAAAAGGCGGAGGTCGTAGCGTATGAGGATCTGGGTCCCGAGGCTATAAGAAGGCTGGAGGTCGAGAGCTTCCCGTGTATCGTAGTCACCGATTCAAAGGGAAGCGACCTGTATGTGACCGGGCCGGAAAAGTACAGAAGATGATGCGTTTAGGCAATATACGCTGTATGACCGTTTAGATGATGATATATATGGATGTTTACCGCTTAGCCTGATTTTATATCGGGCTATTTTTATAACAGCCCGATAGGTTACGGGAGCCGCAAATGGCTATTATGGACATATAGAGTACATTCTGGTATAATAGCATACGTTAGCTAAACCGATTCTAAGACCGGGCGGCCTGAGGAGGCGGTTTTTATGGCTACGATATGCGACAAATCAATAAGCAATGCACGCTTTTCTTCGGTATCATGCGCCTTGAGTGAAGGAAAAGGCGGGGCCTTGTCTCAGCACGGCGGCGGATTAAACGACAGCGAAGTATTCCCGGACAGCAGGGATTCGGGCAGCGAGTATCCGGCCGACCCAAAGGGACAGAAGATAAGGACCATAGGCGTCCTTTGCAGCGGCGGCTCCGAAACAGTATTCAGGCATTGTTTTTATGCCGGGATCATAGAAGGCTTCAAGAGCATGGTGGAAAGGCATGGCTTTGACATTTTCTTTTTATCCAACCAAATAGGCAAAACGGGGTTTTCGTACCGCGACCACCTTGCATTAAGGAAGGCTGACGGCGTTTTTATTGTCAACGCGGATTATACGGCGCAAAGCGTGCGCGAGCTGCTGCTGTGCCGTATCCCAAAGATAGCGATAGACTACGCCGACGGGTCTACGGGATGTGTAATGACCGACTGCGATAAAAGCATGGCGCTGCTCTATAACTACCTTTATGATTTCGGGCACAGGAACATAGTATACATGCACGGAGAGCCGGGGTATTTGACGGACGCAAGGATAAACGGCCTGAAATCCGCCGCAATGGCAAGAGGAGCCGGGCTGCTGCCGGAGAACTTTCTTAAGTCAAAGTACTATTCCATAGAGGCAGGCTACGCTTCCATGAAGCAGGCGATAGGGCGCAGTGACCTACCCACGGCCGTTATAGCGAGCGACGACTACAACGCTATAGGCGCCGTAAGCGCGGCGCGCGATATGGGCCTTAATGTACCCGGGGATGTTTCCGTAGCGGGATTCGACGGCTTTGAGGCAGCGCAGTACGTATCGCCAAAGCTGACCACCATAAGGCAGGATACCATGGGCTTAGGCACAAAGGCCGCCGAGAATCTCATAAGGCAGATATTGCGCGTCGGCGACAGGGGCAAACCGGAGAATATACTGCTGGAGCCTAAGCTGATTATTGGAGAAAGCTGCCGAAAAATATCATGATTGGGCGAAAACATCATGAAAGAAAACAATAAAAACGCATATTTTCAGGAACAGGCGGAAGCCGTTGTAGGGGCGATGACGCTGGAAGAGAAAGCGTCTCAGTTAAGGTATGACGCCGCTGCCGTTGAGCGTCTGGGCATACCCGAATACAACTGGTGGAACGAGGGCCTGCACGGCGTGGCGAGAGCGGGCACGGCGACGATGTTCCCGCAGGCTATAGGCCTTGCCGCGATTTTTGACGAAGAAATGCTCTATTCCGTCGCGCGTGTCGTAGCGACGGAAGCGCGCGCTAAGTATAACGAGGCGTCAAAGCACGGCGACAGGGACATATATAAAGGGCTCACAATGTGGTCGCCCAACATAAACATATTCCGCGACCCAAGATGGGGCAGAGGGCAGGAAACATACGGCGAGTGCCCATACCTTACGTCCCGCCTCGGAGTGGCATTCGTTAAGGGACTGCAGGGCGAGGGCAAATACCTTATGACGGCGGCCTGCGCAAAGCACTATGCCGCGCACAGCGGCCCCGAGGCTACGCGGCATGAGTTCAACGCCGAGGTTACAGAGAAGGATATGTGCGAGACATATCTTCCGGCGTTTAAGGCGCTCGTTGAGGAAGCGCATGTGGAAGGCGTAATGGGCGCATACAACCGCATAAACGGCGAGCCCGCCTGCGCGAGCCGCTATCTTATGAACAAGCTCTCTCAGTGGGGGTTCGACGGCTATTTCGTGTCCGACTGCTGGGCAATACGCGACTTTCATACGACGCACATGGTAACATCTACCGCGCCTGAATCCGCTGCCATGGCGTTAAAGGCGGGCTGCGACTTAAACTGCGGCAACACGTACTTAAGCCTGCTCGTCGCCTATAATGAAGGCCTTATCAGCGAAGAGGATATTACAAAAGCCGCTATCAGGCTGATGAGGACGAGGGCAAGGCTCGGACTACTGCCGGACAGTAATACCGAATATGACGATATACCGTATGACATTGTAAGCTGCGGCAATCATAAGGCGCTGTCGCTTGAATGTGCACGCAAATCAATGGTGCTGCTGAAAAACAACGGGCTGCTCCCGCTTGGCAGAGAAAAGATCAAATCCATAGCAGTAATAGGGCCGAACGCCAACAGTATAGATGCTCTTCGCGGCAATTATTACGGCACGGCCGACGGGTACGTAACATTCCTTAATGGCATAAAAGAAGCGTTTGACGGCAGAGTATATTATTCCGAAGGCTGCCATCTGTTTAAAGACCGTCTGCAGCCGCTTTCCCGGCCTGGAGACAGCTACTCGGAAGCGGCGATAGCAGCCGAGCATGCGGATGCGGTGGTGCTGTGCTTAGGGCTCGACGCTACCATAGAGGGCGAGGAAGGGGACACGGGCAACGCGTTCGCGGCGGGGGACAAGATAAGCCTGTCACTGCCCGAAAGCCAGCGCCTGCTTATAAAAAAAGTTTTGGCAGTCGGGAAACCAACGATAATAGTGATGGCAAGCGGAAGCTCGCTAAACCCCGAGGCGGAGGGAGCGGACGCTATAATACAGGCGTGGTATCCCGGGCAGGAAGGCGGCAGGGCGCTTGCCGATATACTGTTCGGCGACGTTTCGCCTTCGGGCAAGCTGCCCGTAACGTTTTATGAAACGGCGGACAAGCTGCCCGATTTTTCCGATTACTCTATGAAAAACAGGACGTACAGGTATGTGGACGGCAACGTGCTCTATCCATTCGGGTATGGCCTCACATACTCAAAAGTCGTTTGCAGCGGGTTGCGCTATGACGGGGAAAGCGGCACGGCTTCGCTGAATGTAAACAATACCGGCGAGTATGACACCGACGAGGTCGTACAGCTGTATATACGCGACAACCGCTCAAAATGGGCCGTGCCCAAACCTAAGCTGTGCGGCTTTAAAAGAGTCCATCTGAAAAAGGGAGAGACGAAGGAAGTAAAGCTTAAGCTCGCGCAGTCGTCGTTTGAAGCCGTGGATTCAAACGGCAGGCAGCTTATCGACAGCAACAGCTTCACGCTTTACGCCGGCACAAACCAGCCGGACGAGCTAAGCCGCCGCCTTACCGGCTGCGATTGCGCGGAGACAGACATAATACTCGACCGGTTTTAGTGAGCTTTTCAACGCTTCACCTTCTCCTCATAGGAGAAGGTGAAGCGCCTTATGAGGTGTATTGCGCAGAAACTCCGCTTCATCAGCCAGATACTGAATTACACGCCTTCTCCTCTAGGAGAAGGCGGCGCAGAGCGCCGGATGAGATGAAGATGAGGTGATTGGAAAGCGACTCTACTTCATCAGTCATGCAAGTTGTGAAATTAATATAAGCCATTGCCCTCTTCTTTCCGGACAGACCCCCGGCTTGTAATCAATAAGTAGATTATTTACCCATATGTATCAAAAAAGTACTTATAAGCATTAATATCAGGTAAAAACATTGCGTATAGTGGTAATGAAATACCATTTACTGTCTTGCAATCGACTTGTACAATATTTACATCTATTATTATAAGGAGGAGAACCCAATCATGAAAAAAGTGCTTGCTTTATTGATTGTCGCATTAATGATTATCCCATTCACTGCCTGCGGCGCTCCGCAGGAAATAGCATCCACGGCTCCTGATACCTCGAAGGAAGTCGCATCCGAAGCTCCCGCGCCGTCATCGGAAGCTCCTGAAGAGCAGATCACTCTTACGCTGTGGTGCATCGCCACAGAGAGCGATAACTATCACCAGCCTTACCTTAGCGCGATCGCTGATTTTGAAGCGGCTCATACGAATATAAAAATCGACTTTCAGCCGTTCGAAAACGAATCGTACAAGACAAAGCTGAAATCCGCGGTTTCCGCCAACGAGCTCCCCGATATATTCTTCACGTGGGGCGGCGGCTTCTCACAGCCCTTCGTAGAGGCAGGCCGTGTTCTCTGCGTTGACGACGCGTATCAGAACTATAAAGACGCTCTCCCTGAGGTCATGCTCACAAACGTGACGTTCGACGGCAAGAAATACGGCTCGATTTACACAATGAACGTTTCCATGCTGTTCTACAACAAGGATATGTTCAAACAGTACAACCTGAATCCGCCGACAACGATGGACGAACTCAAGACGGTTTGCCAGACGTTCATCGACAACGGCATTACCCCGTTTGGCATAAGCGCGAAGGACAAGTGGAATCTCGGCATGGCCCACGACGGACTGACGCTGAAATCCGCCGGACCCGCCGCGGTAACGAGCGTACTTACTAAGGACGGCACGGCAACCTATGACGCGCCCGAATTCCTCGCCGCGACGAACGCGTTCAGCGACCTCGTAAAGATGGGCGCTTACAGCGAAGACGCCATCGCCCTTACCAACGACGAAGCCACCCAGACGTTCTATGACGGCAAAGTTCCCATGTACATAACGGGCAGCTGGATGGTAAGCGATTTCTATACGAAATCGAAGACGCCCGAAGCTTATGGCTGCATACCCATACCGGTAGTTAATTCCGCGAATGCGAAGCTTACAGACTTTATGGGCGGCCCGTCCGACACACTGATGGTCGCGGCTTCCACGAAATATCCGGAAGAGTCCGCAATGGCAATGTTCGAGATCTCCCAGGGCATCTCGAAGTACGGATACCTTTCCGGCAGCGGAATAGCGGGATGGAAGGTAGATTATGACGCGGCGGAAGTAAAACCGCTTACACAGGAGATAGCCACGCTGGTTCAGGGCGCAACGTCTCTCACGCTGTGGTTCGACACGCTGCTCCAGGCCGAAGACGCCAACATCTATCTTGACAACCTGCAGCAGCTCTATCTTGGAGACATCACTCCGCAGCAGGTAATAGACAATATGGTCGCGCAGCTCGGTAAATAACGGGCCATGCAAAAGTAACGACTTAACCTTAATGATAACAGGCCTCCCGGCGGAAAAATACGCCGGGAGGCCAAAATCTCCCCATATTAAAAATCCGTTTTACCAGGGGTCCCCAGCAAGTCGTGAGGCTTGATGGGGTGATAATTATTTTGATCGTTAGGGGGAATATAATGAACAGACTATATAGAAATAAACTGGCGATCGTACTGTTCCTGCTACCCGCCCTTATTTTATTGATTGGCATAATAGTCATTCCGATAATAGCGACAACGTATTACAGCCTTCACGACTGGAACGGTTTCGGTGAAATGAAGTTTATCGGACTGGGCAATTACATCGAACTTTTTACCAATAAAACGGTCAACTTTCCGCAGGCGCTGCTTAACGCCGTATATTTTGCGGGATTGTCTATATTTATACAATTGCCTTTTTCACTGCTGCTTGCTTTGCTGCTGGCCAAAGGGAGGAAAGGAAGCCGCTTTTTCCTTTCGGTGTTCTTTATCCCCGTTATAATGTCCACAGTAGTTATAGGCCAGCTATGGCTGAAAATATACAATCCCGAATACGGCATACTCAACGTTGCGCTGAGATCCATTGGTCTGGACTCGTGGGCGAAGGTGTGGCTGGGCGATAGGAGTACGGCGCTGATAGCTGCGTTCATACCGACGCTGTGGCAGTATACCGGCTATCATATGCTGCTGATGTATGCGGGTATTCGAAGTCTGCCTCCCGAGGTAAAAGAAGCTGCGCTGATAGACGGCGCATCGGAATGGCAGGTGAACCGCAAAATCATCATTCCCATGCTCCGGCCGGTAATAAGAGTGTGCGCCATAATATCGATAACGGGGTCTTTAAAAGTATTCGACCTGATATACATACTTACAAGCGGCGGTCCGGCGCACGCGACCGAAGTGCCGAGTACGCTGATGGTAAGCATGATGTTTTTACAGAATCGGTTCGGCTTTGCAAGCGCAATAGCGGTATTGCTTATAATACTGTGTTTCTTCTTTGCGGTAGTCATAAGAAAAGCGTTCAGAACGGAGGTGGGCTGATTGAAGCTGCAAGTTAATTCGGAACAAAATCCCGACGTGAGAATAAGAACGAGACCAAAAGCCTATATCCGTTTCGGAAAATTTAAGATAAAGGAAGTGTTTGTTTATTTATTCTTAGGCATCTGGGCGCTTGTGAACCTGTTCCCTCTCTATTGGATGTTTACGTTTTCGCTCAAGGACAACGCCGAAATATTCGGAGCTAACGTCATAGGCTTGCCAAACACCTGGCTGTGGTCCAACTATGAGGCCGCGCTAAGAGTGGGCAATATGGGCAAGTTCTTTTTAAACAGCCTTATCGTTACGGGTATAACGATTGTGCTTACGGTATTTATAGCCATGATGGCGGCGTTTGCGCTTACAAGGATGATATGGAAAGGGCGCAAGTTGATGAACAACATGATGATACTTGGGATGACTATTCCGGTACACGCCGCTATTATACCCGTGTTCATACTGCTTTCCAACCTGAAAATGCTAAACTCGTATCAAGCGCTTATAGTGCCGTACACCGCGTTTGCCCTCGCTATAGCCACGCTTATCTTCACAGGTTTCATGCAGGACATACCGCGGGAACTTGACGAGTCGGCATGCATAGACGGCTGTAATATATGGGGGGTATTCACGCATGTCGTCTTTCCAATGATGCGGCCGGCGATATCGTCGGTTGCAATATTCACGTTTATACAGACGTGGAACGAAATGATGTTCGCCGTTATATTTATCAGCAAGGAAGAATTCCGAACGCTGACCGTCGGTATACAAACGCTTTCCGGTTCGTATACGAGAGATTGGGGGCCGATAGGCGCGGCGCTCGTGCTGGCTACGTTCCCGACGCTGATAGCATACGCCCTTATAAGCAAGAAGATTCATGAGAGCTTTAACGCAGGCGCCATAAAGGGCTGACGACGTTTTTTAAATGTGGTTGGGGATAGTATTATTTTGTTGAAAATGGTGATATATTCGGTTTTTGTGTTATAATAGTATTAACGCCTCATATATATTATGTTACAGTAAACGTTGACACACATATTGCTTGCGCTTGAGGTTCAGCTTATGAAAGCTCGATGGCCGGATATAAAAATGAACCGTTCCCAGCAATCTTTAAAGCGAAAAACGTGGAGATTCTTTATGGTGCTGCTCTCCGCTTTTTGCGTTATATTCATAGCCTCGTATACGATAATAATGACGAGGGCGGCCATTGAAAACGAAGTATCCGCCAGTGAGTTCGCAATGACGAGCGTTAGCAGAAACTTAAAGGTGGTGCTCGACCGTTACAGGGAAATGTCGCGCCAGATCATGATAGATTCCAATGTTATCGCATTTTTGCGCGATACGGGCAATAACGCGTATAACACAGCCAGAGTCAACGAAGGTATTTATAATGTAACCAATATCTACAGCTACGTGGATTCTGTATATATCTACCGTGTCGACAGGAAATATGCCCGGACGGGCTCCGGCATTATGGAAATGAATTTCGGATTGATTGCCGACCCCGAATGGCTGTCGCCTCTCGAGCAATCGAAGGGCGGCAACGTAATGATGATAAACGGCAACGGCGCTTTTAATAAAAGGAGCGGTACGCCGCTTATTACAATGGCCCGGTACATATACGATATAGATACCCAGCAGAAGACAGGCCTGCTCGTCATAAATCTTACGCCAAAAGTGCTCGACTCGGCAATAAGCGATCTTGGAAAAGACAGAGCCATATGCTTCTTTGACCGGAAGGGCAACATGCTGGGGGGCAGCGAGAGCCTTAAAGAATCGTTCAAAAAGGACTTTGCCGGCAACGGTTTTAGCTGGGAACTCTTGAACGTGGATGGAAGAAACAAAATACTGTCTTCTTACAGCACGAAAGGAATACCTGTCGTACAGGTAAGCATAAGCGACGTCTCGGGCAGCGGCATACAATCGTGGGAAACGATATGGCTTGCCATAACGCTGGTCACGGCGGTCATACTGGCCGTGTTCAGCAGCGGCGTATTCATAACGCTTAACATTACGCGCCCTATCGACAAGCTGAGCGAATCTATGGTCAATACGAAGTCAGAAGGCCTGCTGTGCGAGATAGATTTGCCGGTGCCTGACAACGAGATACGAAGGCTGGGCGAGAGCTATAACGGCATGGTGGTTCATAACAACAAGCTGATAGCCGAGCTCATTGAAAAGGAGAAGAGCGTTCAGAAGGCCGAACTCAGAACGCTGCAGGAACAGATAAAGCCTCATTTCCTTTATAACTCGCTCGAGACAATAAGCTATATGGCGCTGCAGAGCAACGCTCCTAAAGTACACGACGCGCTTGAAACGCTGGGCAGCTTTTACCGAAATTTCTTAAACAAGGGCAGCAGAGATATACCGCTGCGCAACGAGATTCTGATAGTAAAGGATTACCTTGCACTGCAGAAGCTGAGGTATAACGACGCGTTCGACGATTATTACGAAGTCGAAGAGAGCGTGCTCGATACGATGATACCAAAGCTGATACTTCAGCCGCTCGTGGAAAACAGCCTTTACCACGGCGTGCGCCTCAAAGGCGAAAAGGGCGTCATTCGCATAAGCGCCTTTGGCAGGAACGACACAGTTCATATTTGCGTCTACGACACGGGCGTAGGCATGACGCAGGAACAGATAAACAAAGTGCTGGCGAGCGATTCAAAAGACGACAACGCGCTTTCCGGATTCGGGCTGAAGGGAACGTTAGAGCGTATACGCTACTATTACAATTACTGCGCGGTTATATACATAAGGAGCGAGCCGGGTGAATACACCGAGATAGAGATAATAGTACCGGCCAAGGAAAAACAAGGAGGTGGAGTGGATGTTTAGAGTAATGCTTATAGACGATGAAGAACCAACTCGCTTGTTGCTGAAAGAGTCGATAGACTGGGGAAACCTGGGCCTTGAGGTCGTTGGAGAAGCGAGCAGCGGCATAGAAGCTATCAATATGATAGACGAGCTTAAGCCGCACATAGCTTTTGTTGACATCTGCATGCCGTTTATGGACGGCATAGAATTCTCTAAGCTGGCTACGAGCCGCTATCCCAACTTAAAGATTATCATTCTTACCGCTTTTGACGAGTTTGAATACGCAAGGCAGTGCATTGGCCTGCCTATCTGCGGCTATATACTCAAGCCTATAGTACGTGCAGAAATATATGATATATTGGGAAAGGTAAAGCAGCTGATAAAGGAGCCGGCAAAAGAGGCGGAGGAATTTCGTGAGATAGAACCGTCCACCATAAGGCGCATAGCCAAATATGTCGAAGAGAATTATACGGACTCCAGCCTGAACCTTACGTCGATAGCGCAGACGTTCGGGTTCAACTCGAGCTACTTAAGCAGGAGGTTTAAAGCTGAAATAGGCCACTGCTTTATAGAGCATCTTACCGAATGCCGCATGAAAAAAGCCATCGCTCTCGCGAAGGACAGCGAAAAGATGTTTTATACCGCGAGCGCGGTGGGCATACCCGACCCTAATTATTTCGGCCGTTGCTTTAAAAAGTACACGGGCATAAGTTATTCAGAATACTGCAAACAGCTGCAGAACATGGAGCATATCAACATATAAACAGGACTGTTTAATACGGGGTTCCCATAAAGCCAAAAAGCTTCATGGGATGGAAATAAGTATCAATACGGCTTTTGGGCGGCTCCACTTGCATCGCTTAAAAGACGTAAAATAAAGGAGGAAAGTTATCCGCATCGGCTTGCGGTGCAGCAGTGTGGAGACCTGTTGTAAAGCCATTGTCACATAATCGGGCAGTGGCGAGCCGCGCATTAAGACCCCCGTTAAGCCGCAAGCTTTATTGGGTGTTTAAAAGCCTTGAGCTGTGCGCGGTAAAGCCGTGAAAGTTATGGCAAGAGTTGAACTGAAAAACTTAAAGAAAGTGTTTGACAAGAATGTTGTTGCAGTGGACGACTTTAACCTTGTCGTCGAGGACAAGGAATTCGTCGTACTGGTCGGCCCGTCGGGTTGCGGCAAATCGACTACGCTGCGGATGGTCGCAGGGCTCGAGGAGATCACGGAAGGGGAACTGTATATCGACGACAAGATAGTAAACGACGTTCCTCCAAAAGACAGGGACATCGCTATGGTGTTCCAGAACTACGCCCTGTATCCGCATATGACGGCATACGAGAACATGGCGTTCGCGCTTAAGCTCAGAAAGGAAAAAAAGCAGGTTATCGACAAAAAGGTCAAGCAGACCGCGGAGATACTCGGCATTACCGATCTGCTTAAACGCAGGCCGAAAGCGCTCTCCGGAGGACAGCGGCAGCGCGTTGCCATAGGCCGCGCGATAGTTCGCGAGCCCAAAGTGTTCTTAATGGACGAGCCGTTATCCAACCTGGATGCAAAGCTCAGGAACCAGATGCGCGCAGAGATCATAAAGCTGCATGACAGTGTAAACACTACGTTTATATATGTTACGCACGACCAAACGGAAGCCATGACGCTGGGGGACAGGATCGTTGTAATGAAAGACGGCTATATCCAACAGATCGGCACGCCGCAGGAAGTGTTCAACAATCCCATTAACGAGTTCGTCGCCGGGTTTATCGGCACGCCGCAGATGAATTTCTTTGACGGCGAACTTGCCGTTTCAAACGGCGAATATATTGTTAACGTCGCGGGTGTGAGCATTAAGTTGCCCGAAGACAAGCAGAGCGTTTTAAAGAAAAAGGCCCAAGGCGGATGCAAGGTGTCCGTAGGTGTGCGGCCGGAACACATACTCGTATCCGATACAGACAGCAAAGGCACAATAAAGGCAAAGATAGACGTATGTGAGATGATGGGAAGCGAGACCCACCTGCATGTCGTCGTGGATGAAAAGGATATTATCGTACGCGTTCAGAATATTGATATGAACAAAAATATTTTGCACGGCCAGGGCAAACGCGGCGATATATGGCTTACTATACCGAACACGCTAATGTACATATTCGATAACGAGACAAAGCAGAACCTGTTTGCTTAAGCTCATGATATCATTAGCTTTGATCCCAATATCGCTTTAAACGCGATGCGTTTGGGAAACGGTGAAGCCCCGTATGACCGCCCGGAAACCTGAGGGTTAAGGGATGTACTGCGGGGCTTTTTGGTTTTTCGTTGTTTCCGAAAAGCATCAAACAGAAAACGTTTTTGCAGTATTAAGTGTAGAAACGAGCGCAACGAAAAAGCAACTAATTTTGCTTATATAAACAGGGATATTATACATGCCTCATAGGTTAAATAATTGGTATTAGAAAAGGGGCAGAATATATACGCCCGGCGGGCATATACTTTAATTGGCCAGCAAGCAATACCGATACTACAGCAATAAAACACATCGCAATATTAACCGTAAATTTTTTTGGCGGGTGTGTTCAGCGCACCCGCGCACTACCAATATTAAAGGAGGTAAAGGGTATGAACAAAGTAATCGACGACAGGTACGGACTTTTCATCAATAACGAATGGGTTGAAGGCCAAAAGGGCAAGACGTTTGAATGCTTCAATCCGGCCAGCGGCGAGCGCCTTGCCACATGCGTGGACGCAACAAAGCAGGACGTGGACATTGCGGTGGACGCAGCGTGGAAGGCTTTTGAAAGCTGGAAGAAGGTGAGCCCGCAGGAACGCATGACAATACTGCTGAAGATTGCGGATTTGATCGACGCAAATGCCGAGAAGTTAGCCATGGCGGAGACGCTCGACAACGGCAAGCCTATACGCGAGACAACGGCTATAGACGTGCCGCTCGCTTCAGATCACTTCCGCTATTTCGCAGGCGCGGTGCGCACCGAGGAAGGGCAGGCGGTGATGATAGACGACAATACTCTGAGCATCATATTGAGGGAACCTATAGGCGTGGTGGGACAGATCGTCCCGTGGAACTTCCCGTTCCTGATGGCGGCGTGGAAGATAGCGCCCGCGCTTGCCGCCGGCGACTGCGTCGTCATAAAGCCGTCTTCCGTAACGTCGCTCAGTACGCTTGAGTTCGCAAAGCTGCTTAAGCAGGTATTGCCGCCGGGCGTCGTCAACGTGATAACGGGCCGCGGCTCGGTAAGCGGCAACGCGATGCTGGAACACGAGGGCTTTCGCAAGCTCGCGTTTACGGGCTCGACTGAGATAGGCTATACTGTGGCCGAAGCCGCCGCGAAGAAGATAATTCCCGCGACGCTGGAGCTGGGCGGCAAGTCCGCAAACATCTACTTCCCCGACGCGCCTTGGGAGAAGGCCATAGAGGGGCTGCAGATCGGTATACTGTTCAATCAGGGCCAGGTATGCTGCGCGGGCTCGCGTGCGTTCGTGCATGAGGACATTTACGATAAGTTCCTGGAAGCGGCCGTGGCGGCATTTGAAAATGTGAAGGTCGGCCTGCCGTGGGAGAATGATACCATGATGGGCTCGCAGATCAACGAGGCGCAGGTCAAGAAGATACTCGGGTATGTCGACATAGGCAAAAAGGAAGGCGCGCGCGTGGCAACGGGTGGAAGCCGCGCAACGGAGGGCGAGCTTGGCAAGGGCTGCTTTGTAAAGCCGACGATACTTGCCGACGTTACAAACGACATGACGGTAGCGCGCGAGGAGATATTCGGACCGGTGGTCTGCGTCATACCGTTCAGGAGCGAGGAAGAGGTAATACGCATGGCCAACGACAACGAGTACGGCCTGGGCGGTGCGGTCTGGACCAAGGACATCAACCGCGCGTTTCGTGTGGCGCGCGGCGTTGAAACGGGCCGCGTGTGGGTCAACAACTACAACAACCTGCCTGCGCATTCGCCTTTCGGCGGCTACAAGAAATCAGGCATAGGGCGTGAAACGCACAAGATGATACTCGAGCACTACACGCAGAAAAAGAACATTTTCATAAGCCTCACGGAGGGCAAAGTAGGATTGTACTGATAAGAACGCAGCAGGGGAGGACATCACCTCAACTAATATAACCAGTGAATCTACACCGGCAAACCTCACGACTTGTCGTCCGCCGCTAAGCGACGAGGGGACCCACAAGCGGGGCATCGCAAAATGATACCCCGCTTATTTTTCTCCCATGCTGTATATGAATACTGTTTACAGCGGGTGGGCGCCCACAAATTAAAGTAATAGTTGCAATAATTTATGTAATATTATATTATACATCTACCTTAAGCAGCATTGTTGTGCAGGGAAAATATGCCATCACTTAGAAAAACAGGAAAAGAGAGGAAGAGCAAAGTGTCACAATTCAGGATAACCGTACTGAAAGTTAACGGCGACAGCGAACTGGCCGAAGAATATTGCCTGCACGGCGCTAAAGCCGCCCCATGCACGGCATTTAAACAAGGTCAGGTATTTATCACCGAAAATCTCGACCAGCCAAAGGATTTCTGTACTTGGGCATGGGATGACATATTCAAATATATTACTTTACTCCACTGTGGAGGCAGCATGAGCGACCATATGAAATACAAAGATATTGTCATTGCTTGCTGCACCGACGGTATCCGGCCTGTCGTATTTAAAATAGAAAAAATAAAAAGCTAGCGTTTCATATCCCTGATGGGAATAAGGGTTTGGGTCTGCTTATCGTTGCATATCGTTTATATTGTGGTATGACGCCGCGGATAACAAAAAGATAACATATCTGATATTAGTACTTCTTCATATCAATCAGATTGACATTTGGGTTCGAATACCTTTTCTTCCCCAAAGTCCGCTCGGCCTGTATCGCCTGTATGGGGCAGGAGTGTATACAGGCAAGGCAGCACTCACAACGATTATCAAACGTAGGCTTGCCGCCGGACAATGTAATGTTATTAACAGGGCAGAGCTCGGCACATTTGCTACAGCCCGTACAGGAACTGCTCACAGTGAATTTTTTTGCTGTTTTGTACCATTGCTGCGATTCCTTCCGGCTGATGTTCTTTATTATATTCCCGAACATTATATCGGTCACTGTTAACCTGGCCCGTTTCACCTTGTCACACAGCACGTCCTGAGCGATGTCTGCGACGCGCTGCTTAGAGTTTTCCAGATGGGTTTTAATGATTTTCTCAGATGGTACTTTGGAAAATAATATATAGTTTTCAGGCATATACACATACGCAATGTAGTTTAGTTTCACCCCGGCTTTCTTGAAAAGTTGCTGCACTCGACGATCTGCACCCAACGCGAACGCTCCTTTTGTCAATACGGCAAAATAAAATGTGTTTTCATTGAATGGCATGGATTGAAGAAATCTATTTACGATGTTAGGCATCGTGAAACCGTATACGGGAAACACAAACCCGACGCGCTTGTACTGGGTTAATACCGTGGGATCTCGCATGGTGGCGATGTTGTACAAGCTTGCGCCACCCAGCGCTTGCGATAGTCTTTGGGCAATATCAAAGGAGTTGCCTGTACCGGAAAAAAAGCAAATTGCAATCTTGTTGTTTTCGCTCATTTTCATATCTCTTATCCTTTTTTTATTTGTTTTATTTCTCATGAATTGCGACAGCCTCTTCGAGATAACGTATGGCACGCTCTATTTCCTCCGCGTTCACCGCGAAGCCGCCATCAGTTCCTTTATTCTGTAGCGCAATAAAACTATCGGGGTCTATACCAGAGACGCTTTGTGTCAGGGCGATCCATTCTCCAGCGAGCTCTTGCGCGGTAGGTTCTTCCGTACCAACGCCCGCATGGTACAAAGCGAGCGTTGCAAGCGTGATTTCTTTCCATCGCCGATAAAACCTTTGCGCCGCATCCAAATCTGGGAAGTACCGTGAAAACACATCGATTTCCTCATCAGAAAGCGCCTCGGGTGCTTTTTCCCAAATGTCATCGCTGGGCAACACTCGAAGTGCTTGCAGTAAAAGATGTGGGGACGGTTCTCTTCCGGCATCTATAACGCAAGCCCGCCTTTCCGAATTCAAGTTGGGCGATATAATATTGATGAAGGTCGCTATTGTATAAAAAAAAACAGAATACTGAAAAGACTTTCACAGTCCGTAACCATATAATAAGAACAACCCATAATTGGACAAACGTGTTCTGTTGGAGCCTGCCGTCGGCAACGGGCTATGTTATCGTCGCTTTTTAGAGCTTGTACGTGAATGTTTTGTTTGTCTGAATAAAGAAGGGCGAACATGAAAACAGGTTATATAAGGAGAAGCAAAAGAAGATGAAGAAGGGAAAGATACTCAATAGCGGGCTGAGCAGCCTGATAGGGAATGTGGCGCACGGAGACCTGGTCATAATCAGCGACGCGGGGCTGGCGGTGCCAAAGGGGACGGAGCGGATAGATCTGGCGATCGAGAGGAATATGCCGAACATATGCCATATTCTGAAGCTGCTCCAAGAGGAGCTAATAGTTGAGAAGGTGCAGATCACAAACGAATGCAAGGTCAATAACCGCCCGCATTACGACGATGTCCGAGCGATATATGAAAACGAAGACGTTATTTTCGAGGATATAGACCACTCACTGCTGATCTCCAAGCTGGTGTATAAAGCGAAAGCGGTTGTGCGGACAGGATCGTTCTGTCCCTACGGCAACGTCGTCATATACCCGGGGATCGACGCGCCAAAATGGTTTGAGCGCGAAGGTCTGACGGTTCCGCCCTGTTATCAGAGCAGGGTCAAGAAATAGCGGTTTTACAGGGATAAAAAGGAGGGGGAAACCTATGAGGAATTTCACATTTTTGAGCCCGACGCGCCTGGTAGTTGGAAAAGGGAGGGCGCTGGAGGCCGGCCGGTGGATAAAGGAATACGGCGGAACGAAGGTGCTCGTTCATCACGATAGCCAATATGTCAAGCAAAGCGGCCTAATAGACAAGATCAAGAAATCCATAACAGACGCGGGGCTGGAGGTCGTCGAACTGGGAGGCGTCGTTCCGAACCCGCGGCTCTCCAAGATATATGAGGGTATAGAGCTGTGCCGTAGGGAGGGCGTCGATTTTCTGTTGGCGGTCGGTGGCGGCAGTGTCATAGACTCGACAAAGGGGATAGCGATGGGCATTCCCTATGAGGGAGACGTTTGGGATTTTTATCTAGAGGAGAATGGGCAGTGGAAGAAGGTCCCTGAGAAAAGCACGCCGCTCGGGGTTGTGCTGACGCTGCCGGCTTCGGGGAGCGAAACGTCGAACAGCTCCGTCGTCACGAAGGAAGACGAGAATCTGAAACGGTTCTGCGACAACGATTTGAACCGCGCGAGATTTGCCATCGAAGACCCGATGATAACCATGTCCCTGCCTAAATTCCAAACAGCCTGCGGGATATTGGACATCATGAGCCATTCATTTGAGCGGTATTTTACGCTTGACGAGGGAAACGAGCTGACCGATCGGCTTTGTGAGGCGATATTCCATACCTGTATGAACTGCGCGAGAGTCCTGATGGACGATCCGAACGATTACGATGCTCGGGCGAACGTGATGGTCGCTGGGACGCTATCGCACAACGGCTTGACCGGCATGGGCCGGCAGGACGATTGGGCGGCGCATTTCATAGAGCACGAGCTTTCCGGCGAATACGACGTGACCCATGGCGCGGGGCTGGCTGTGATCATTCCGGCATGGATGAAATACGTCTATCCGGAGAAGCCGGAGATATTCATAAAATGGGCGACGAGAGTGATGGGCTGCGAATATGATTACGACAAGCCGGGGCGCACCATTCTGGAGGCGATCCGCAAGCTCGAAGATTTCCTGCATCATCTAGGGCTCGGCACGAGGCTTTCGGAGCTGCCGGGGCTGCCGGAGGTGACGGAGGAAGCGATGTATAAGATGGCGCGGCGCGTCCGCAAAAACAACGACGCGGGCGGAATCGGCTGGTTCAAGAAGCTGACGGTCGAGGATCATGTCAATATCCTCAAGCTGGCGAAATAAGGGGGAGCATCATGGCAAAAACAGTACAAAAGATGAGGGCGCTGGTGGCTTTTGCGAAAGGGGACTACCGGCTGGAGGAAGCCTATCCCGTGCCGAAGCTGAAGGAAGGCGAGGTGCTGATAAAGGTCGAGGCGTGTGGCGTTTGCGCGAGCGACGTCAAAAATCTGCATGGAGCGGAAGGCTACTGGGGGGACGGCGCGAGCGAGCCGTGGGTCAAAACGCCGTTCATTCCGGGGCATGAGTTCATCGGGCAGGTGGTGGAGCTGGCGGACGGCTACGATGGCGACGTCAAGCTGGGAGACCGTGTGACGGGCGAGCAGATCGTCCCATGCGGGGAGTGTATGTTCTGCAAGACGGGCAAATACTGGATGTGCGACAAGGCGGATATATTCGGCTTCCGCGAGAATGTGAACGGAGCGATGGCGGAATACATGGTACTACCGAAGAATACGCACATATATCAGATCCCCAAGGATTTGGCGCTGGACAAGGCCGTTCTGGTGGAACCGTATTCCTGCGCGAAGCACGCTGTAGACCGTGCGAACATCTCGAACACCGACGTGGTGGTGCTGTCTGGAGTGGGCACGCTGGGGCTGGCGATGGTGAATTACGCCCGAATGAGGAGTCCGAAGCTGCTGATCGCGGTGGATATGAAGGAAGATCGGTTGAAGCTGGCGCGGAAGTTCGGAGCGGATATGGTGATGAACCCGGCGAAATGCAACGTCGCCGAGGAGGTCAAGAAGTTGACAAACGGGTATGGTTGCGATATATATATCGAAGCGACGGGGCATCCCTCGAGCGTGCAGCAGGGGCTGGACGCTATTCGCAAGCTGGGCAGGTTCATCGAGTTCAGCGTTTTCGGGCAGAAAGTCAGCGTAGACTGGTCTGTGATAGGCGACGGTAAGGAGCTTGACATACTGGGCTCGCATCTGGGGCCGTATTGCTTCGACGTGGTGACCGGCTGGATCGCGGACGGGACCATCCACACCGAGGGCGTGGTCACGCACCATTACGCATTGGATCAATGGCAGCATGCCTTTGAGCAAAACGCCAAGGGAGACGGTTCCCTCAAGGTGGTCATTCAGCCGTGAACGACGGGAAAGTGTTGTGACGGTGAACTCAAAAAAGTGATCTTAACATTCAGAAGTGTGGCGTGCGGAAGCACGCCTTGCTTTTTGCTGCTTTCTGATAAGCAATAAGCCAAGCCGGACAAATAACATTAAAAAATAACAAATATGTGAAAAGACATTCGGGGGATTAATTTATATAATATGCCACACGGATTAAATAATGCTTTGTTCCTTTGATAGGGCAATGGTTCTCGCATTGTGCAAGCAGACAATGCGACATATCCAATATATTAAGTCTCAGAGCGGGCGCAATGGTACCAGCGAAAAAGTATTTTATCGGTGACACAGGTCGAAAGCGTCAAGAGATTTGAGAGAGGGTGATATAGACAGCGAGAGCTGAACGGCAAAGCATATCAGAAAAACGTTTTACCAAAAATGGGGTCATGCTGAAAGAAAACAACTAGGTTATTGGGCGAATCAGCGGTAAGGTTGAGAGAGCGGGCGAAGAGCGCCCAGAGGCTGCGAAATTAGCGCCGTCTTCGTCGCGCGAGGGCCTTTATGGACAATATCGTCATTCCAACAAAAAACATAGAACCATAACAAAAGGAGGAAGAAGCTAATGGCGGAAGTATTGGGGCTGGCGCACATCGGCATATATGTGGCCGACGTGGAGCGTTCGAAGAAGTTTTACAAGGATATTCTGGGGCTCGAATGCATAGAACAATGCACGTTCGACGCGGACGGCAACACGTTCACCTGCGCGTTTGTGAAGAAGGGGAGCGTGTGCCTGGAGCTGGTGCAGCGCAGAATCGGCGAAATTCTTGGAGACGGCATGACGGACCATGTCTCATACGCGGTGGACGATATAGATGCGATCCGCAAAGAGCTGGAGGCCAAGGGCGTCGAGTTCGAGACGGAGGAACAGGTGTATTGCAAGGAAATGTTCGCGCCCAGGGGAACGAAATGGGTGTTTTTCCGCGGGCCGGACAACGAGCACATCGAGTTGGCGCAGGTACTGTAGCGGCGCGCGGGCGCTGGAAAACAGGCGGAACCGCTCGAGCTTGAACGGCTCCGCATTATGATATTATCGGAGGTAAGTATGACGATATTGTTGGCAATAGACTTGGGGACGAGTTTCATAAAGGCTGGGGCATACGACCTTGAAAGCCGCTGCGTGTCGACGGCGGCGGAGCCGGTGAAGGACTACCGCCCTGCGCCGGGGATGTTCATACAGAAGGGTGAAGAGCTGTTAGGATCTGTGATAAACTGCGTGAAGCAGATCACAGTGGAGCTGGGGGAGCGTGCGAAGGACGTGGTGGCCGTCTCCTTCACGGGGCAGATGAGCGGCTTCATGGGGGTGGACGCGGAGTGGAGAGACATAACGGGCTGGTCGTGTTCGCTCGACAGCCGCTATATGTCCTACGCCGAAAAACAGATGGAAACGCTCCGCGACAAGTTTCTGGAGACGGGCGGCACGAACTTTCCGCAGATGGCGCCGAAATACGAGTGGTTCAAAACGGAGTTTCCGGAGGAAAGCAAAAGAATCGTCAAATATCTGATGGTAAGCGGCTACGTGATCGGGCGGCTCGGCGAGCTGCCGATAGATGAGGCAGCCGTCGACCGGAGCTATACGGAGTGGACGGGGCTGGCGGATGTCGGGTGCGACCGTTGGAGCGGAGAGCTCTGCCGGGCGGTGGGCCTGGACGAGAAATACCTGCCGCGGATAGTGACCTCGAACACGGTGTGCGGGTGGCTTTCGGAGCGCTGGGCGCGCGAGACGGGCCTTAAAAGCGGCATACCGCTGGTTTCCGGGGCGGGAGACAAGGCGGCGGGAGCGCTCGGAGCGGCGATAGTCGAGCATGGAGACGCCATATTCGAGGCTTCGTCCTACGGTATGGTGAGCGTATGTGTCGGCGAATACCGGCCGGATATGGCCGAGCGACGGTTCGACATCGTGCCCTCGGCGGTGCCGGGGGATTTCTACGCGGCGCACTTCGCGGCGGGCTCGGGCGTCACGCTCGACTGGTTCATGAACAACTTCGCGCGGCGGCCGGGCCAGAGCGCGAAGGAGATGTTCGCGGAGATGGAAGAGAAGGTGGCGGCGCTGCCGGTCGGCAGCGAGGGAGTGTTCGCGATCGGCCTGCCCGTCGGCAGCTCCATGCCGCTGGACGGCGACCTCAAAGGTCTGTTTATGGGCTACGACTGGAGCCACCGCCCGGAGCACTTCTACCGGGCGCTGCTCGAGAGCTTCACCTACGACTTCACACTCGCGATGGAGGCCGTCGAGCGGATGTATCCGGAGCTTAAGATAGACGACGTCCGCATCATCGGCGGCGGGGCGAAGAGCCCAGTGTGGACGCAAATGTGCGCAGACGCGCAGGGCAAGCGCTACCACACGCTCAGCCGGGAAGATGCGGCCATGTGGGGCGCTTCTATACTGGCGGGTAGCGCCATAGGAGCGTTTACGGACCTCAAGGCAACGGCGAAGAAATATGTGAAGCCGGAGAAGGAATATCTGCCAAATGCCGCGCGCCGGGCGGAGTATGCGAAATATGCCCGGCTCTACGCGGAGTATATGACGGAACTGAGCGGGTTTTTCAAGCGGCTCAGGGAGGCGGGGAGGTAGCGCCGCCGCATAACAAAACGACCGTCGGCCGGGCGGAAGCCCGGTCGGCGGTCGTTTTGTTGCCGCAAACGGATAGTGAACAGACGTGAAATAAATCGAAAAATTTAGTTGAATATTATAAAGACAAACCTAGTACCGAATAAATATACTGTGATTATGCAAACAGAACTATGATTTGGGACGATCCGCCGAGCCGTTTATTTGTCTTTTAATGGCTGGCTCTACGGAGGGAAAGGCTGCGTGTTAGGAGAAGAACGCTTATGATGGATACAAAAAAGTCAACGGGCGCCGACAAGTTGACAGGCGTCAAAAAAGTCTTTATGAATTGGGCATTGCTGTTGGGGCTGATCGGGATAGTGGCGATCTTCTCGCTCATCACGCAAAACTTTTTCAGCATATCCAACTTGATGCTGGTGCTCCAGCAGTCCTCGATCGTCGGCATAGCGGCCTGTGCTATGACGTTTGTCATCATCACGGGCAATTTCGACTTGAGCATGGGCGCGACGATAACAACGGCGGTTCTACTTTCCGTGGATCTGCATGACAAGCTGGGAACGCTTCCGGCGGTGCTCATCGCGGTCGCGGCCTGCCTTATCGTCGGCTTGATAAATGGTTATATTGTGGGATACATAAAGGTCAACTCAATGATAATTACACTCGGCACGATGATGATACTCAAAGGCGCCATACTGCTCTACACAGGTGGTCAACTGAGTTGGGTGGCGAGCCCGAAAACAACGTGGTTCCAGTTCTTTGGCAGGGCGGATGTTCTGGGCATACCTATGCAGGTGCTGTTGTTGGCGATGTGTGTCATACTATTTGAGTTCGTACTCAAGCGCACGACCTTCGGTGTCAAGATACAGGCGGCGGGCGGCAACGCGAGCGCCCTCCGATACAGCGGTACGGACGACCGCAAGATCGTGCTCATAGCGTTCGTGCTGTCTGCTTTGATGTCCGCGCTGGCCGGCCTCATAATGGGTTCGAGAACGATGAAATTCCAGCAGGAGATCGCTTTCGGATATGAGTTCGACGTTATATCGGCCGTTATACTGGGCGGCGCGAGCTTGACGGGCGGCTCGGGAAGCGTTGTAAAAACGCTGATCGGCGTGGTCATCCTAACGGTCCTGCAAAACGGTTTTCTGATGATCGGGCTGTCATACTACTTCCAGTGGCTGGTGCAGGGCATAGTCATATTGTTCATGGTATTCATAGACGTGACGGCAAAGCGGAAGGAGGGCCTCGCATGAGCAACGCGTGGACTGCTGCAAAAGCATTTTGTAAAAAATACACGATCGTGCCGATACTGGCGATTATATTCGTGGTGTTCTCGATATTCGGAAAGTCGTTCTTCACGCTGTCAAACTTCTCAAATATACTGACGCAGAGCGCGATATATGGCACAATGGCGGTCGGCATGACGTTCCTCATCGTCGACGGGTTCTTCGATCTTTCCGCCGGCGTGGTGATGGGCCTAACGGCCAACATAGTCATACTGTTCCAGATGGCGGGCTTCCCGATCTGGGCCTCCGTGGCGATCGCCATAGTAGTTTCCTTTGTGATCGGCGTCATAAACGGCGCACTCGTAGCCAAGGTCGGCATAAACGCCTTTATCGTGACGCTGGCGATGATGGTCAGTATGCGCGGCGTGACTTATATGCTGAACGGCTCTGAGCAGCTCGCCGGGACTATCAAGGAGTTTGGAGTTTATGGCAGCGGCGAGATAGGCGGTGTATCCTTTATAGGCCTAACTTTCCTTGCGTTGCTGCTGATCGGCTACCTCGTCCTACATTATACGCGCCACGGCCGAGATACCTTCGCCCTCGGCGGTAGCGAGGAAGCCGCTTTTAACGCCGGCATCAAGGTTGGCCGCGTCAAAGCCGTGAACTTCGTTATCTGTTCGCTGATGGCAGGCGTTGCGGGCGTTATGAACGCCTCCAAGATGAACGCGGCGACCCCCTATCTCGGCTATCCGGACGGCAGCATAATGGTCATAACCTGTGTCGTTCTCGGAGGAACGAGCTTGGCCGGCGGCTCGGGCGGAATGCTCTATACGCTCGGCGGCACAATCGCATATTTCATGCTCAGAAACGGTCTCAACATGATGAACGTCCCCTCGTCCTACTATTACATGGTCACAGGCCTCATCTTGATTGCCGTCGTTACGGCGGAGAGGGTCCAGGAGGCAAGACGCGCGAGAAAGGTATCACAGGGCCGGGGTTGACCCGGGACTGTGTTTACTAAATAGCCAGAAATGGCGAGAAATAATTTCAAGGAGAATAGTATGAAAAAATTGATTGCTGTCCTAATAGCGGTGTTTATGAGTATCGCGTTCGTGGCCTGCGCCGCTCCCGCCACATCCGAAACGCCCACCGCGGACGAACCCGCCGCAGATGCTCCCGCGGCTGAACCCGCCGCCGATGCTTCCGCGGCTGAACCCGCCGCCGACGGCGAGAAGCTAGTGATCGGCTTCGCGGATTTCAACGTTGGTGCCAATAACTATCTTTCCACCTATGCCAAGGAAGTCCAGAGAATGTTCGCGGAAGACGAGCCCTACAAGAGCAGCTGCACTCTGCAGATGCTGGACGCTCAGGGCGACGCCGACAAGCAGCTTTCCGACATCGACGACCTTATCGAGATGAAGTGCGACGCGATCGTGCTGTGGCCCGTTTCGTCGACGGCCTGCATCTCCGGCGTGCAGAAGATGCACGATGCCGGTATCCCGATCATCAACACCAACTCCGGCGTCGACGCCTCCGTGCAGGATCTGCTGACCTGCTTCTCCGGCCCGAGCGATTATAAGCAGGGCGGCCAGGCTGGCGAAGCGATGATCGAAGGCCTCGGCGGCAGCGGAAAAGTCGTTATTCTTGAAGGCACCGCCGGCTATGACACCGCGACGCAGAGAACGGCCGGTTTTATGGACGCCGTCGAAGGCAAGGGGATAGAGGTCCTCGCTGCCGAGCCGACTGACTGGTCCACCGAGAAGGCGCAGACCGTTATGGAAACCTTCTTAACGACCTATGGCGACCAGATCCAGGGTATATACTGTCACGACGACGGCATCGCCGAGGGCGCGATGAACGCGCTCGACGCCGTTGGCAAGCTCGACGGCTCCATCATCATAACCAGCGCCACCATGTTCGCCTCCGGCTACGACGCTCTGGCGGAGGGCCTCATGTATGGCTCCATTCTCCAGTCTCCCTATGAAGACGCGCACCTGGCCTTCGAGCTGGCCGTCAAGGCCGCCAAGGGCGAGGAAATAGATAAGGATAACCGCATCCCGACTTGGATTGTCAATAAGAAAAACCATTCTGAGTTCGACAGACCTACCTGGTAAAACGTTCAAGGCACAAAAGAGGCGGGGCGGGCCCTTGAGGGTCCGTCCCCGGCTCAACGAAGGCAGACCGCGAAAACTACGGGGCTGCACTGGAAAGGAAAGACAATGGAGCGCGGAGAAGTCGTTCTTAAAGCAACAAACATATCTAAAACATTTATTAACGTGAAGGCGCTCGACAACGTTGATATCGAGATCCGCTCCGGCGAGGTACTGGCGCTCGCGGGAGAAAACGGGGCGGGCAAGTCCACGCTTATGAAGATACTTTCCGGAGTGTACCGCATGGATAAGAATTCCGGAAGCGAGATCATCCATAGGGGCAAAAAGGTTGAATATAAAACGCCATTGAACGCGAAGTCGAACGGCATCGTGATGATATTCCAGGAGCTCTCGCTCGTTAAGAAGCTGACAGTCGCCGAGAACATATATCTGGGCAGCCTGCCGAGCTTCAAAAATGGCGCTATAGACTGGAAAACGCTGTATGCGAACACGCAGGAGGTGCTAGACGAACTCCGCTGCGAGGTCCACCCGAAGGACAAGATAGAGGATCTTCCGCTGGCGCAGCAGCAGATGGTAGAGATCGCCCGCGCGATAGCGTTGGACGCAAACATCTTGATACTAGACGAACCGACGTCATCCTTGACGGACAAAGAAAAGAAGCTGTTGTTTGCCTGTATGCGCAGACTGAAGGAAAAGGGCACGGCGATCGTATATATCTCCCACAGGATGGACGAGATTTTCGAGATTACTGACAGGATAACGGTCTTTCGCGATGGCAAAAAGACGAGCGTGCTAATCACAAAGGCAGCGACGCTGGACGACGTCGTACAGGGCATGATCGGCAGGACGCTCGACGACTACTTCAACAAGGCCGGAGATG
Organism: Bacillota bacterium; assembly: GCA_023410595.1. Classification (GTDB taxonomy): domain Bacteria; phylum Bacillota; class Clostridia; order Christensenellales; family SZUA-584; genus DTFZ01. Next base: position 226,268 of record JAEYPO010000001.1, read on the forward strand.
CCAACACGGGCGTCGAGGCGCTGAGGCTCGAGGGGCTGACGGTCCCCGGGGGTTTTGAAGACGTCAGCTTCACGCTCAACAAGGGCGAGATACTCGGGCTGTATGGGTTAGTTGGAGCGGGCAGGTCTGAGATCGTCGAGACGATATTCGGTCTGCGTCGCCCAACGAAGGGGCATATATACATCGACGGCAGGCGCGCCGCCATCCACGGGACCTTCGCGGCCGTCCGGCATGGCATCGGCCTCGTTCCAGAAAACCGGAAGGAAGACGGCCTCGTGCTGGGGCTCTCCTGCAAAATGAATATCGGCCTCGCCAACTTGCGCCGGGTCAGCAGGCGATCCATCGTCAGAAGAAAAAAGATCATGGATCTGTATAGCATCTATAAGGAGAAGCTCTCCATAGCGTGTAATGATCCCGAACAGCCAGTCAAGAACCTTTCGGGCGGAAACCAGCAGAAGATCATAATCGGGAAATGGCTCGGCACGGAGCCGAGGATACTTATGATGGACGAACCAACGCGCGGCATAGATGTCGGATCGAAGGCGGAGATCCACAGGATAATCGGAGACCTCGCGCGCAGCGGGATGGCCGTTATCGTCATCTCCTCTGAGATGCAGGAGATAATGGGCGCCTGTTCCCGTATCATCACCATCGCGGAGGGAAAAATCACCGGCGAGTTCAAGACGGGTGAGATCACGGAAGAAAACTTGATGAACGCGATAATGCTCCACTGACGCAACCCTGGCGTTTGCCAGCCCGGTGTGCTTTGAGACAGCGGACGGAGCGCCCGGCTCCCTCATATGCCCGCGAAAAGCGACGGAGAAAACTCTCATCGATTTTGGGTGTATTCTATGTTACACTAAAACATATATTGCGTTATAACATGAAGAAGCCTGCTTTAGCATTGACCTGCGGAGGGGCGGATGGTTTGGCTTAAGGACAGATTCCAGAATATGAGCATCCGAAACAAAATATTATTGTGTTTTTTGTGTGTGCTTGTGCTGGGCTTCGTCACACTGGGGCTGCTGTATAACATGGTGTTCTCAAACTCTATGACGGATATCACCAACGATACGACGCTCGTTATCATCGAGCAGGCCAACAGCGGCGTCGAGACGCATCTCGACAACATCCAGAACGTAATCGGCATACTTTCCGCAGACGAAAACATACGCGAGTTCTGCAAGGCGGATCAAATGGTGGCGGGTACGACGGATTTTTCAATGACGCGTATAAACATCTGCAATACGCTGGCTAGTTTCAAGGAAACGTTTTCCGAGATAATCGGCATCGCCATAATCTCTACGGATGACAACTTCATAAGCAACGAGATGTATAAAGGGAACGGCGAATCGCTGGTCGCTGAGGAATGGTATAAAGAATGCGTCGTCGGGCCGGATATGCGGCTGCTCGTCAAGCCGACTAGCCGAAACCTGGTGTATTACGACTCCGTTAGCGTGGACGACATCATTTGCGTCGCCAAGCCGATTTTAGACGAGCGGGGCAACGCGGTTGGGCTGATGATCGTGGATATGCTCCGCGATATTATTGGCGATATATTGGAAAACGTCGTGCTCGGCAAGGAGGGGTTCGTGCTCATCGTGGACGACAGCGAAAACCTCATATATTCGCCGGTCAATCCCGTGGTGCCGCGCATACGCTCGGAGTGGTTCTCCGGCGAGAGCGGCATATTCGAAAAGAACATAAATGGAGAAAACTATCGGTTCATATACGAGTCGTCAGACGCCTACGGCTGGAAAGTGGTGGGCGTATTTTCTTTGGCGGAGACCATGCAGCAGGTCACGGAGGCGCGCAACACGATGTTCATAATACTCGGCTGCATCATAGTGTTGGCCGTGCTGGTGACCGTCATATTCTCGTCGACGCTGGTCAAGCCGCTTCAAAAGCTCAAGAGCATCATGGGCATAGCGCAGGGCGGAGACCTCGCCATACGCTTCAACGTTAATTATACTGACGAGATCGGCCAGCTCGGACGCGCCTTCAACGATATGCTGGACAGGCTGCAAAAGCTGATGGACATGGTATACGCTGAGCAGAAAAAGAAGCGTACAGCGGAGCTGAATGCGCTGCAGGCGCAGATCAAGCCGCATTTCCTTTATAACACCTTCGACACCATACACTGGATGGCCAAGAAATATGGCGCGAGCGACATCGTGTATGTGATCCAGTGCCTAACAAACCTTTTTAGGCTCGGGCTCTCCAAGGGTAGCGAGATCATACAGATCGAAGACGAGATCGCCCATGTGGAAAACTATCTAGGCATACAGAAGATCCGCTACGACATACTGAGCTGCAAGGTCGAACTGGCGGACGAGGCAAGAGGGCTCTATGTGCCGAAGCTGATATTGCAGCCGATCGTGGAAAACTCCATATATCACGGGATCAAACCCAAGGGCATCCCGGGTATAATAACCATCAAGGCGTACACGGAGGAAGGGCTGCTAAAGATCGAAGTAGCCGACGACGGCGTGGGCATGGAGCCCGAGCGCGTGGACAGGATAAACGGAGTCTTCGCTACGGGCAACGCGGAGGGACTGGGCTATGGAATGTTCAACGTTAACGAACGGCTCAAGCTCTCTTTTGGAAACGAATATGGGCTTTCGATCGCCAGCGTGACGGGCGGAGGAACAGCGGTGACGGTGGCCTGCCCAATGCTGCGCGATCCGGAGGATGTTGGCGAAGAAAAGAAATATCGTCTTTTGAGCGCGTTGGACGTAAAGGCCGCGCGCCGCGCCTCGTGCGGCGGCGGGTCATAAAGAAGGAGATTTTCATGCTGAAGGTTTTGATCGCTGACGACGAAAGGCTGATACGCGAGGGGGTAGTAGTGGCCATAGATTGGGAGGCGCTGGAAATGGAGCTGGTCGGCGCGGCGGTGAACGGCCGGGAGGCTCTAGAGCTGGCGACGGAGCTCCGGCCGGACATATGTCTTGTGGATATTATGATGCCGATTGTCAGCGGGCTCGAGTTCATAGAGCGGCTGAAGAAGGAGCTTCCCGAGGTGATATGCATAATAGTCACCGGCTATGACGAATTTGACTACGCGAGGCGTGCCATGCAGCTCGACGCCTTCGAATATATCCTAAAACCGATAAACGAGGAGGAGTTCAAGGAAACGTTGCTGCGCGCCAAAAATCGGATATTGAACCGCGAGAGCTTGGAGAATAAGGTCAACCAGATGGAGCTGCAACTCGAAAAAACGCTGCCCGACGCGTTTGGGCGCTTTGTTAAGGATTGCATGAACGGTAAGTGTTCGGACGCGGACACGGATGCCTTTGCGAGGATGTATAATATCCAGCTCGGTTTGAACATAGGGATGTTCGTCGTGCGCCTTTCCGACGGTGTTTTCGTGGGTAGGAGGGACGAGGCGCGTTTGGCCTCTGCCCTCGGCTTTGCCCTGCGCCAGATGCTTGAGGAGACGATGGCCAGATATTACGACGTCCTAAAGGTGGTGAGCGACGAGAAAGACAGGATAATAGCCGTCGCGGACATAAGCCTGGGCTCCGTATTCGAAGACGTCCGCATCGAGGCGGAGCGCAGTATCCGTAGCGGCCTTGAATTCAGCGTGCCCATATACGCGGCCATAACGGACAAGGGGCTAAACAATATAGACAGCCTTTACAGATCGATATGCCTAAAGCAGGAACATGAGAGCCAGTATACGCCCCTCGTCAAGAAGGCCAAGGACTATATGGACGCCAATTACTGCGACGAGGAGTTGACGCTGAAAAGGATCGCGGACGAGTTCTGCGTCAGCACGGGTCATATAAGCCGGCTCATAAAATCCGAGATGGGCATATCATATTCCGACTATATAACGGAGAAACGCATAAGCAGGGCCGTGGCCATGCTGAACGAGGGAGAACTCAAGATATATGAGATTTCCGACAAGATCGGCTACAACAGCCAGCATTATTTCTGCACCACATTCAAAAGGGTAACGGGCCTCTCGCCCACAGATTTCAAAAACAAGAGGAGCCAGCGAAAGGAGCCGCAATGAAGAAAACGGGTTTGGCCACGCTGGCCGCGCTGCTCCTCTGCGCCGTGCTGGCGAGCGGCTGCTCCACGCCGGAGCCGGACGAGGTTTTATATATCGTCGGGGTCTCGCAGGCGAACCTCATCGAATCCTGGCAGCTCGATCTGAACGAGGAGATCAAGCAGGCGGCTGGGGCGTATAAAAACGTGAAGGTCATGTATGCGGACGCGGGCGGCAGCGAAGAAAAGCAGAGCGCGGATATCGAAGACATGCTCGCTTGGGAGGTCGACGCGATAATTGTAACGCTGTGCAGTACCGAGGCCGTCGCTCCCATGCTTCAGAAGGCGTACGAAAGCGGCATAGAGATCATCGAGATTGGAGACGCGCCGGACGCGCAATATTATTCGGCGAGGATATATACGGACAACCGAAAAATAGGCGTTATGGCGGGTGAATGTGCCGCCGGGCTGCTCGGCGGGAAAGGGATCGTGCTTGAGATGCAGGGAGACGTATATACGAAGGCGGCTCGGGAGCGCAAGGAGGGCTTTCTGGAAGCGCTGGAAAGCTACCCGGAGATCATCAAGCGTTATGTCGTCATCGGCGGGTGGACGCGCGACGGCGCGGCGACGGCGCTTAAGGCGAGCACGCTGCTTGAACGGGAGTTGGTGCCCCAGCTTATCTTTGCGCATAACGACGAGATGGCGATCGGCGCGAGCAAGGTCGCCGAGGAAATGAGCCTGGATATAATGATAATCGGTGTCGACGCACTTTCCGGCGAAAACAAAGGGCTGACCGCCCTAAAAGACGGCTGGTTGGACGCGACGATCTCAAACGGCCCCGGAGGCAGGGAGGCCGTTGAATATGTCGTTAGGCTACTCGGCGGAGAGACGATCCCGCGCGAGATCGAGCTGGAACCAAAGCTGTATACCGCGGAGGATGTGCGATGACGAGCGGAGCCAAAAAACTGTTGACGCTGCTCGCGGCCTGCATTTTCGCGCTGGGCTTCTGTTCCTGTGCGGAGGAAGTGCCTCCGGCGGCGCCTGGCCAACAAACTGCGGAGCCGGAGGCTGCGCCCACGGTAGAGCGCGGGCAGAATCCAGACGCCATCCGCATAGGCGTTTCCATGCAGGGCTGGCAGAAGCCATATGTGCGCCGGGTACGCGACTGCATACTGGCCGAGGGCGAAAAGCTTGCGGGGCAGGTAGAGATCACCATGCTGAATGGCGACGAGGACGCGGAAAAGCAGAATGCCCAGATCGAGAAGTTCATTTCCCAAAAGATGGACGTCATCATATTTAACCCGACCTCCTATGAAGACTGCGAGCTCGGCGTTGAGCTGGCGAGCGAGAGCGGCGTTCCGTTGGTGTTCGTCATAACGACCACTAAAAATGCGGAAAAGGCGCAGGCATACGCCATTTCAGACCACAAGGTCTCCGCGCTCATACAGATGGATATGGTTGCCGAATATCTGCATGGCGAGGGCAATATCGTCATGCTGCGCGGCATAAAGGGCATTGAATCGGAGATCGCCAGAACTGAAGGCTACTACGAGAAGCTCGAGGAATATTCGGATATAAACCTGCTGGACATCCAGACCGCGGGCTGGACGCGCGAGGATGCATATGCGATAGTGGAAAACTGGATACGCCTGGGCATGGATATAGATGCCATAGTTTCGCAGAACGACAACATGGCGATAGGAGCGCTTCAAGCCGTCGAGGAGGCGGGTAAGGAAGGGGAGATTGCCGTGTTCGGAATAGACGGCGATAAAGACGCGCTTCAGCTCGTCAAGCAGGGAAAGCTCACAGGAACGGTCAATCACGACGCCCAGGGCCAAGCGGAAAAGGCAGTCGAATACGCCGTCAAGCTCGCTCGGGGCGAGACGGTCGAGAGCGAATTCGTCCCCTTTGAGCGGGTGGACGGCACAAATGTTGATGAGTTTATTCGCAGGCAGGCCAACGAACCGCAGAACGCCGAAGATCTCTAGGCGGGGAAGGCCACACGTCAGCAGGCCACGGTGTGTTGCGTCTATTAGACCCGCGTATGCGGATTCATATATTACCCGTGCTTCCGCGTTCTATTTCTATATTGTATGGCGAATCTCGGGCAGCGGCGCAGGCAGCTGAGGCACATCACATGGCTTTCCTTCGTCTAGACCGGACGCTTTTCCCACAGCTCGGCGGCACCCGCCGAGTACTTTTTCACGCAGGACCAACCAGTCCTCCACGCCCGCCGCGCGGAACCGATCATCGCGCCGCACATGAGCTGCATGAACATCACCGAGAGCATCTCAAGTGGGAGAGCTCCTCCGTGCGTACAGAGCAATCAAAAATAGCGCGTATCCAAAAAACAGGGGACAAGCGCCAATATAGCATAGCTGTGACAGAGGCTGCGGCTGATACGGGCAATGCAAAAACTCCGAAATTAATATTAATTGTCGGAGTTTTTTAGTTGTACACTTTAGTGTGGTTTTGGGAGCGCAAGCGGACAAAACCAAATAAACCACCGGCCTCTGCCGGTGGAGGGAGTAAGCTTTAGCTTTAAGAAAAAGACCTCCGATGTTAAGATGATGAAGGTTTGCCGACTGCACCATCAACAAAGGAGGTATATCCAAAATGGACAAAAACAGTCTAGCACATACAGCCTGGGAATGTAAGTACCACATCAGCCTGTGCAAAAACCAAATGCGTAGATGGAGGCTGTTATATTAAAATGGTATAATAGAGCCAGAAAACAAGAGGATTGGACAGGTAAGATGGCCTGAATGACACCGCCCGCAAGCTGGTATATGTCGTCAAGCCATCGCCGTTTGATTACATAGAGAATTCGCTTATTTTTACGTCCACCCATACCGTATATCCAAATTACGAAAACGAGATATATTTCAAAACACTTGCGGGTGAGGTGGACAAACTGATTCGCGTCAGCCACGGACATGCGCTGGTGTTGTTTACGTCATATAGGGCGATGAGAACGGTATACGAGCTGCTAAGGAAAAGAGATTACCCTTTCCCACTTTTCAAAACGAACAAGGGCGGCGGACAGGCGATTATCGATTTCAGGAAAAGCGACAACGCTGTCCTGTTGGGCTGCGGCCCATTATGGGAAGGTATGAACTTTGAAGGAGATAAGCTGTCGCACCTCATAATTACCAAGTTGCCGTTCCTGATTCCCGACCCGATTACGGAATATAAACGCTCACAGATGGAAAGCGAAGATGAATATCGTCAGAAGATACTTATCCCTCAAATGCTGTTGAAGCTCAAGCAGGGGCTCGGCAGGGCGATACGCACGGAATCGGACACGGCGGTCATCTCGATTATCGATTGCAGGGTGAACACAAATTACAGAAAGCCGGTACAAAATGCGCTGCCGGGGTGTCGGTACACGTCGGACATTGAGGATGTAGCGCGGTTTTTCAGAGAGAAAAAAACGGACGAATACTTTGGGAGGTATGCAAATGGCAGCGTCAGAGTTAATTGATATTCGCTGTGTCAGCGTCGATATCAGGCTGCCTGTCAGGGACAGGGTGAAAAGCATGGTGCGGCAGATAAAAGACCCGTACCATTTCAGGCACAAGGACTTGACTGTTCATATCAATTTTATCGGTCAGGACAGCCTTGAAGACCGGATTATTGAGCTGTACAAAAATACATAGTCTCAAATTTTGTGGTCTCCTTCCTGTGTGCTACGGTGGATAAAGGCCACATTACACAGGAAGGAGACCATTATGGCAAGGAAACCATTTTATGTTCAAGCAGAAACCACATCACCGGACAGTTCTGAAAACCGCTGGAGCGTGGCGCTGTATGTCCGCCTGTCACGTGATGACGGCGATAAACGGGAGAGCGACAGCGTGGTCAATCAGAAGAAGCTGCTGAACCATTACATCGAACAGCATGAGGAATTCTTGTCGGCCACTACCTTTGTCGATGAGAATTTTACGGGGACGAATTTCAACCGTCCCGATTTTCAGAGAATGGTTAAGGAAATCAAAGAGGGACGAATCAATTGTATCATCGTGAAGGATTTATCCCGCTTCGGCAGATCGTATCTGGAAGCTGGGAACTATCTTGAAAATGTGTTTCCGAAGTACAATTGCCGGTTTATATCCGTGATCGACGGCATTGACACCTATACCAATCCGGAATCTGTCAACGATATCATGGTATGGATCAAGAATATGATGCACGAATACAATTCACAGAGGATTTCAGTTAATGTCCGGGCAACCAAACATGCGCAGCAAAAGGCAGGCAAATACATTGCGCCGTTTGCGCCTTATGGATATCTTAAAGACCCGAATCACACCCACAGACTGATTGTGGATGAACAGATAAGACCGATCATTGAGAGTATTTATCGCTGGTATCTGCAGGGCATGGGCGATATCCGCATCGCTAAAAAGCTCAATGACATGGGAATCGCGTCACGCTCTGCCTACAGGGAAACTGGCAGTCTGTATACGAATGTTGGGATGCGGACTGGTTCTTCATGGAGGGCGGGCGCGGTCACGGATATATTGACCAGCAAGCTGTACATGGGCGCGGTTGTGCAGCATAAAGAGACAACGCGCAACTATAAGGACAGGCGAACCGTACATTTGGATGAAAAGGACCAAATTATTGTATTTGATCAGCACGAACCTATCATATCAAAAGAGATGCTCTTACTGGTGCAGGAACGACGTCAAAAGTATTGCACAAAAACCTCGCCTAATGAAAACAAGCTCTATGTGCTGTCCGGCCTGCTGCGCTGTAAGGATTGCGGTCTTGCCATGATACGGAACCCGAAGTTTGCCAAGGGCAAATGGTATGTCTATTACAAATGCAGGGCGTATAACCAGCGAGGGGTGACGGTATGCACACACAGTCATTCCATGCGCGAGGAAGATATTATGGAAGCGACGCTGGACGTGTTGAACATGCAGATTGCAACGTTGATTGACCTTAAGCGGTTACTGGAAAAGATCAGCATGGAAAAAAGAGGCAACAAAGCTGAGATTGATTTTGAGAAGGTAATAGCCGATAAAAAACGGGAGATCGTCAGAATCAAGAACAAAAAGGCTGACAGCTACAACGACTGGAAGGATGGCGTCATAGATAAGGGCGACTACCTGATGCTTAAGGATAAATAAGACTCGGGTTTGAAAAAACTCAGTGACGAGATATACGCGCTGGGAGACGAAATGGCGCTACGAAGCTCTATCCTGAACAACGAATTGGATTGGCTCAAAAGCATTGTGCAGTGCGGCAGGATAAAAGAACTGACCCGTGAGATTGCAGTATCACTGATTGACACGATTTACGTGGATAGGGATAAGCACTTGACCATTGATTTTAAATTCAGGAACGAGTATGAAACGCTGATTCGCGTGATGTCCGGTATGGGCTATCCGGACGCAGCGAGAATGGAGGCCGGACATGTTTAATGCCAGCGCATTGATGAACGTAGACATCATTGAGAATGTGAACTGGAATACCGCCATTTATGTGCGCATCTCCGAAGAAGAAAAAAGGAAGACGATCACAGACAGCATTGAAAACCAGAAGGAGATTCTACAGCAGTACGCCGCCGTACACCGTTTGAATGTGTATAAGGTATATGAAGATGATGGTGTCCGCGGAGGAAGCTTTAACCGTCCGGCGTTCAACGACATGATCCGGGATATAGAAGCCGGAAATATCAATTGTGTGCTGGTGAAGGATTTGTCCCGTTTTGGCAGGGAACACATTGATGCTGACCACTATTTGGAGCGATATTTTCCTCAAAAAGGCGTCAGATTCATATCGGTGATACAGGGGCTCGACAGCGTGGCAGACCCGCACAGGATGAACAGTATCGAAGTGCCGATGCTCAACATTTTCAACGAACAGTATCTCAGACAGGTGTCCAACTCCACAAAGGCGAGCTTGATGATAAAGCGCAAGGAAGGCAAATTTGTGGGGAGTATAGTCCCATATGGGTACATGCGCGACCCGAAAGACAAGCACCATCTTGTGATTGATGAAGAAGCCTGTATTGTTGTGCGGGACATATTCAAGTGGTTATTGGAGTATACCAGCCTGAACGAGATTGCGGCGCGTCTGAACAGTATGGGCGTCCTTTCACCTAACGCCTACAGGCGCAGTAAAAATGTCAAGCCGCTCAAAGCGTCAAGCTGGACGCACATGGTTGTAAAAGACATATTGACGCAACCGATATATACGGGCGACATGGTTCAAGGAAAGACCTATTCGTATAACTGTAAGGTAAATAAGCGTGAGCCATTGCCCAAAGAAAAGTGGGATATTACGCCGGATACGCATGAGGCGATTATTGAGAAAACCGTGTTTCGGCAGGCGCAGAGTCTGCTGGAGAGGAAATCCAAGCCTAAGAGGACAGAAAAGAAAACGCCGCCATCTGTCTTTGCAGGATTTTTAATCTGTAAGGAATGTGGAAAACAGATGGTGAGGAATACGGCGTATTACACCAACGAGCTGGGAGAACGTGTTGCCTATAACCGATACGTGTGTTCAACCGCAAAAAAGTATGGCGCGAAGGTCTGCAGTACGCATTTGATTCGTGAAGACGTTCTGAAGGAAATTCTGCTTGAAGTAATCGACACGTTGGTGAGTAGCATGATGAATGTGGCTGAAACCATATCGAAAGCGGAGCGCGTCAAGTTGAAAAAACAGATTGGCGTGTTGGAAAACCTGCACTATGTGAACACGCAGTCCATACAAAAGCTGAACGAACGCATATCGGGGCTGTATGGCGATTATAAGGATGAAATCATTTCCCTAGCTGAATACAAGGACATGAAGGCACGGTTCACGGATGACAAAGCCCGCATTGAAACACAGCAGGCCAGCATACAGGAGCAGATACGCACACTTGAAACGACAGACGATACGCCGTACGAAGCTGTTCAGCATTACATGAGATTCAAGGATATTGCTGACATTGACCGTAGCGTGTTATCTCAGTTGGTGGAAGAAATCTATGTGGACGGCGAGAAAAGCATATCGGTCAATTTCAAGTTCAGGGATGAGATAAAGCAATACTGCGCCATTCTTGATGAGTAAACGCACGCAATATTGATATACGAATTTTATGGTGATATAGTAATAGCACATCCGAAAACCGGATGTGCTAAACTCTTTGAACAGGAACTTGTTTTTTTGTGTCCTATTGTAGATTTTGGCGGAGAGAGAGGGATTCGAACCCTCGGTACGCTTTCACGCACACACGATTTCCAATCGTGCGCCTTAGACCAGCTCAGCCATCTCTCCAAGTCATACTGAAAGCAAAACTTTCAGAAGCGTATTATTGGTTCACAAAAACAGCAAGTTTTTAAAGTTATTTAAATCACGCGAAGGCTATTTTATCATAACGCGGTCAAAATAACAACACTCTAAAACGATAAAAATAATCTCATAAATATCGGTATACGGCAAAAAATACTTATGATAAACAACGATGAAAGGTGGTTTGCATGGACATATATAAATCCGGACAGAAGGCGCCTCAAAGCGGCGACTATAAAATCGTCAACTCCAGAGGGCAGATAGTACGAAGCGGGATTACGCTCGACAAAGGCGATTCGTTCCCGCCGACGCCCGGCTCCAATCAGCATTTCGAAAAAGAATAGCGCGCATAAGACCGGCCAGTCCGGCCTTTTTATGTCTTGCCCCTGATATGCCGCGATACATTACTGGCGGGAAAGTCTTATATGTGCACGTTTTAGACGCACTGCTTGCAAAGGCTTTATCTTTTTAAGTATACTGTATAAAAAAACAGGTGACGAATGGAACAGACAGAACTGCTTTCTCCCGCGGGAAGCCTGCAGTCGGTATACAAGGCTGTGCAAAACGGCGCCGATGCCGTCTATTTCGGAGGCAAGGCGTTCGGGGCGCGGGCTTTTGCCGCCAATCTCGATTACGACGAGATGAAAAAGGCGATAGACTACGCCCACACATACGGCGCGAGGGTTTACGTTACCGTCAATACGCTCATATACGAGGACGAAATGGCGGACGTTTTAAAGCACGTGGAAACGGTATACAAGCTCGGCGCCGACGCTCTTATCATGCAGGACATAGGCATGATGACGCAGGTGAAGCATCGTTTTCCTGATATAGAGATACACGCGAGCACGCAGACACATAATCACAACGACGCATGCCTGTACTTTGTCTCGGAGGCCGGGGCCGTGCGCGCGGTGCTTGCGCGCGAGATGAGCCAAGAGCAGATAAAGAGCCTTACATGCGCCATTGAAAAAGAAGTGTTCGTACATGGCGCGCTCTGCGTCTGCTATTCGGGGCAGTGCCTCATGAGCGCTCTTAAAAAGGGAAGGAGCGGCAACCGCGGCGAGTGCGCCCAGTGCTGCCGCATGCGCTATAAGCTCGTGCGCGAGGGGGAGTATGTGAGGCAAAAAGGGGAATACCTTTTAAGCCCCAAAGACCTCGCGCTCTTTGAAGACATAGCGCTGCCCATAGAAGCGGGAGTTACGAGTTTTAAGATAGAAGGCAGGATGAAGCCGCCCGAGTATGTTGCGCAGGTTACGCGCGTTTATGCAAAAATACTCGAAAACTACCGCAAGGGTGAGCCGCTGAGTCCGAGCCGAGGGGATATAGAAAAGCTAAATAAGCTGTTTAACCGCGGCTTTACGAAGGGACATCTTTTCTCAAAGCGCGGGGAAGAGCTGATGGGCATACTGCGTCCGAACCACAGGGGCGTACCCATAGGGAAGGTGGTTTCCATCGGCCGCGACAGTATAAGCATAAGGCTTACGGGGCGGCTTAATCAGGGCGACGGCATAAAGTTCGATAAGAGCGACACGGGCTTTATCTGCAACAGAATATTCAAAAACGGCAGGCTCACAGGCGCTGCCGACGCGGGCGACGTTGTTGAGCTTGATAACAAAGCGCGCGCACAGGCGGGCGAGCCGGTAGTCAAAACGAGCGATACGCTGCTTATAAAAGAGCTGCTCGAAGCACAGGATAGGCGGAAAGTAACGATAAGCGGCAAGCTTACCGCAAAGCCAGGCGAGCCTTTGTTCCTTGAGATAACCGACCCCGAAGGCCGCCGTGTTTCAGCGCGCGGCGACGTCGTGCAGCAAAGCAGGACGAGCCCCACAACATGCGGCGATATAGAGGAGAGCATAAGAAAGCTGGGCGGAACGCCGTATGAGCTGGGCGGCTTGAGCGTTGACTGCGCAGATGGCATATTCGTCGCAAAAAGCAGTCTTAACGCGCTGCGGCGCGAAGCGGTAGAAAAGCTCACCAAAGCCCGAACAAGCGTGCCTGAGCGCAGGATTTTCACTTATACGCCTGAGCCCGTGAAACATGAAGCTTGTACGGTGAGTCCGCTGCTGCATGTACTTGCACGTACTGAAGAGCAATTCGAGGCGGTAAAGGACATGCCCTCAGGCGATATATACGTAACGGATAAGCAACTGTATTTCAGGAAAAAGGACAAGTACAAAAACCTGCGGCTCAGGACGGACAGGCTCGCGAAGCAAACGGAGCCTTTTTCGGGCGAACGTCTGCTGGTAACAGACTTTGGGGGAATATACGCGTACCGCGGCGGCAACGATATCGTGCTCGACTGCTCCGTCTACGCGCTCAACTCATATGCGCTTTCACATTTAGCCAGGTTCGCGGGGCGGATCGCGATTTCCCCCGAGCTTAGCATAAAGCAGACTGAGGCGATGATCGAAGGCTATAAGTATTTGAACGGACATATGCCGAGCGTCGAGGCGCTCGCTTACGCGAGGCACGAGCTTATGGCGATGCAGCACTGCGTTATTTCGGGCAAAGCGCATTGCGGCCTGTGCAAAAGCGAAAGCTATTATCTGGAGGACCTCGCGGGCGAGAGATTTCCTGTTGCGGCGGACGGTAACTGCAACAACTATATCTTAAACAGCAGCGTAACGGAAACGGACTTAGAAGCGCTTTACGCTATTGGCGTGCGGCACTTCGGGGTCGAGCTTTCGCTTGAAAACGCCGCCCAAAGCCGCGAGATCGTGCAAAAGTATCAGGGGCGCATAAAGGAGCTAAAGTGATTATACACTCATTCGCACCGATAGCGGACAAAAATTGCCGCGTGCTCATACTTGGTTCCGTGCCCAGTGAAACGTCGCTACGCAAGCGGCAGTATTACGGCCATGAGCGCAACGGCTTCTGGCGCGTCGTATATGCGCTGTTCGGCGAGGAATATGACGAAGATTATGAAAACCGCACGCGTTTCCTGCTTAGGCATAATATAGCGCTGTGGGACGTGATAGAGAGCTGCGAGCGTGAAGGCAGCCTTGACTCGCATATAAAAAACCCGGCCATAAACAACTTTCAAAGCTTTTTTAAAGAGCACCCCGGCATAATGCACGTGTTCTTTAACGGCCGCAAAGCGTATGACCTTTTCAAGAGGCATACAAAGCACGCGTTTCCGGGCGTCGCCTTTACATACCTTACGTCCACAAGCCCCGCCAACGCCATAAGCTTTGAGAAAAAACTGAACGACTGGCGCAAAGTACCCGAGGCGCTTAATAAGCCGTGAGGCTTGATGGGGCATAATATCGAAGGAGGCAATCATGGAGCGGTTTGACAACTTATATAATGCTGCGGTAAACGCCGCGGTCAACGATGACTTAAGCGCGCTGTTCAATAGGCAAAGCGGCTGCGACGAGCACAATCTCGACTGCCTGCTGCGTCCGAAAAGCTATCCTCCCGTCGTCCGCCTCGGAAGGTGCACGTGCGAAGAGGACGGAAGCAAGGCGTGTGAAAACGTGTGCTTCTATAACGCGCTCTCGCGTGACGAGCAGGGTAACGTCGTCGTCTCGGCAAAGGACTGCGTCGGCTGCGGCGAGTGCATAGCGAGCTGTGAAAAAGGCAACCTTACCGACATCAGAGAAGTCGTGCCTATATTTGAACTCATCAACTCGGGCGCGCCCGTTTACGCTCTCATCGCCCCGGCTTTTCTAAGCCAGTTCAGCCCCCAAATGACGCCCGGAAAGCTGCGCAACGCTTTTAAAGCGCTTGGTTTCGCTGGCATGATAGAGGTCGCGCTGTTTGCGGACATACTGACTCTTAAAGAGGCGCTCGAGTTTAACGAGGCCGTTGTCAAAAAGGAAGATTTTATACTGACGAGCTGCTGCTGTCCGATGTGGGTGGGTATGATAAGAAAGGTATACGGCCTGCTCGCGCCGCATATGCCTCCTTCCGTGTCGCCCATGGTAGCGAGTGGGCGTGCTATAAAGAAGCTGTATCCCGAGGCGAAGACAGTGTTTATAGGCCCGTGCATAGCTAAAAAAGCAGAGGCGAGGCAGCCGGACATAGAGGACGCGGTAGACTTCGTGCTGACTTTTCAGGAAACGGACGATATATTCCGCGCGGCGGGCATATACCCCGAAGCGCTGGAGGAAGACCTGCGCGACCATTCCTCGGCCGCAGGCAGGATATACGCCCGTACGGGCGGCGTAAGCAAGGCCGTTGAGGACACTGTGGAACGGCTGTTTCCCGAAAGGTATATAAAGGTGAAAGCAATGCAGGCGGACGGAGTGTCCGCGTGTAAAGCGCTGCTTAAAGAGGTAATGGACGGTAAAATAGACGCAAACTTCATAGAAGGCATGGGCTGCCCCGGCGGCTGCGTGGGAGGTCCAAAAGCGCTGATTGACAGGAAAGAGGGCGCAAAGCATGTGAATTCTTACGCCTCCGAGGCAGAAATAAAGACGCCAGCCGACAACCCGTTCGTGCTGGAAATGCTTGCAAGGCTGGGTTTTGATACTATAGAAAGCCTTAAATCCGGGCATAATATGTTTACTAGGGATTTCAAATAATACTGAAACAATCTTTGCGGAGCGCTTATGCCTAACGTGATCGGACAATTCAATGACTCGTTTGCACCGATCGCGGACGGCGTGGGCAACGTCGTAAAAAACTACGCGTATTGGCTTATAAAGAAACAGTATAGCGACTGCTATGTAGTAACGCCGGGCTTTCCAGGTTATATTGACAACGAGGAATTCAAGGTAATAAGATACCGCTCGCTGCCCGTGCCGCTGCGCTACCCCTACAGGGCGGGCATGGCGTTTTTTGATCTGCCTCTGAAGAATAAATTGAAGAGTATAAAGTTTGATCTCATACACGCCCACAGCCCGTTCAGTTCGGGAAGGCTCGCCTTAAGCATAGCCCGCAGGCAGGGCATACCCATTGTAGCTACGTTCCATTCCAAATATTACGACGACTTCAAGGAAGCGGTGAAAAGCGCGGCCGCGGCAAAGCTGCTGCTCAAATATGTGATGTCGTTCTTTGGCAGCGTCGACTGCGTGTGGACGGTTAGCAAATCCGCCGTGGAGACGCTGAGAGAATACGGCTTTACAGGATGCGTGGAAGTCGTGGGAAACGGCACGGATTTCTTAGGAGAGGAAATAAGCGAAGAAAGCCGATGCGGCGACGGGAGCTTAAGGCTTCTCTATGTAGGCCAGCAGGTGTGGCATAAGAATATAAAGCTTATGGTGCTCGCGCTCAAGATGCTCAAGGATTCAGGATTAAGGTTTAAGATGACGATGGTGGGAGAGGGCAGCGCGCAGCAGTCGATAAAGAGGCTTGTACAGCGCATGGAACTTGCGGACGACTTCACGTTTACGGGAAAAATAAAAGACAGGGATAAGATAAGGGCTGTATATGCGACCACAGACCTCAACCTGCTTCCTTCCGTTTACGACACATTTTCGCTTGTTGTAAGGGAAGCTGCGGCGTTCGGATGCCCGTCGCTCGTGATAAAAGGCTCCTGCGCCGCCGAGTGCATAGAGGACGGCTGCAACGGTTTCCTTTCGGACAACGACGCAGCCGCGTTCGCTTCGCGCATACAGAAAGCCGCCTCCGATTTAAAGCTGCTGCGCGCTGCGGGAGCAAAAGCGAGAAGCACGCTATATAGATCGTGGGAAGACGTTGTGGACGAGGTAGCGCTGCGGTATACAGGCATAATAAGAGAGCAAAAGCCGCGCCGGATTCACTGATAATTTGAAAGCCGCGCCGTGACTTTTTTTTATTTTACGGGCAACAATAAACGTAGACTGGTTTCAAGGAGTAAGACATGGAAGAACGTTTATCATATTGGATGGATACCGCGAGCGCGCCGAAGTTTCCAAAACTCAGCGGAGACACCTCCTGCGACGTAGTGGTCGTGGGAGCGGGGCTCACGGGCATAACGACGGCGCTGCTGCTCGCAAAGGCGGGCGCGGACGTTGCCGTCATAGAAGCCTCGCGGGTCGGCTCGGGCACGAGCGGATATACGACGGGCAAGGTCACGATACAGCACGGCCTGAAATATCAGAAGCTGCCCGAAAGCAAGAAGGACGCGTACGCACGCGCCAACGACGCCGGGCTTAAAAGAATGGCTGATTTCGTCGCCGAATACAACATCGACTGCGGCTTTGTATGGCTGCCGGCCTACGTTTACACCCGCGACGAAAACGACATACATCTTCTTGAAAAGGAACTAAAGGAGTACGAGAAGCTGGGCATAAACGGCCACATCACCGACGCCGCGCCGCTGCCGTTTAAAACCGCTGCGCTCGCTATGGAAAACCAGGCGCAGTTCCATCCGCTAAAATACCTGTACGCGCTTGCAAATGAATTCGTAAAGAAAGGCGGCAGGATATTCGAGCACACCAAGGTCAAGGACTACCAGAGGAAGGACAGCAATATAATACACACCGAAAATGGAGACGTGAGCGCAAAGACGGCCGTGTTCGCCACTAATTACCCGCTGGTGGATTTCCCCGGATTGTTTTTCATAAAGCTGCATCAGGAACGCACATACGCTGTCTGTACGAGCGCGAACGGCGTGGATGTGGCGGGCATGTATATTAACATACACGCCCCGACAAATTCAATCAGGATGCATTATTCGGACGCCAACCAACTGCTGCTCGTCGGCCACGGCCACAGGACGGCAAAGGAGGACGAGGACGACACGAGCTACGAGCATTTAAAAGACTTCCTGCACGCCGACTTCAAAGCTGCGGCCCCTGAACCCTCTTATATGTGGTCCGCTCAGGACTGCTTTACGCTGGACGGCATGCCGTACATAGGCGCGATATTCAACAAGAACCCAAATGTGTACGTAGCGACAGGCTATGAGAAGTGGGGCATGACCAACTCCGCGGCCGCGGCGATGATGCTCTCTGATTATATATCGGGCACGAACTTCATAGAGCACGAGGTTAGGGAGAAGTTCGACCCGATAAGGTTTACGCCCGGAGCTTCAGCGAAGGAGTTCTTCTCGCATATGGGCACAGTGGTCAAAGCGTTTACGCTCGATAACGCGCTCATACCCACCGGCAGCTACGACGATGTGGAAGCGGGCAAAGGGGCGGTGCTGCGGGTCGGTGGCAAGGCTCAGGCCATATACAAGTCTAAAGACGGCAAAATAAGCGCTTTTAAGGCACACTGCACGCACTTGGGCTGCCCGCTGGAATACAACGAGGCGGAAAACTCGTTTGACTGCGTATGCCACGGCTCGCGTTTTTCGATGGACGGGGAGGTGCTGGACGGCCCGGCGAAGGACCCGATGGAGAAGATAGAGGAGGAGCGCGATTAGTGGGTCATCGCCTGCTGCCGCGCAGCCCCGCTTTATATCACGGGAAAGAGTCGAGCAGGCCTTACTTTGAGGGCTGGTTCTTTAAGCAGTCCTTGGACGGGCAAAGCTGTGCCGTCATACCAGGCGTGTTCCGCGGCAAAAGCTCCGGTGGCGATATCGCCTTCATACAGGTGCTGCTGAGCAATCCGGTGCAGAGCTTTTTTGTGCGCTGCCCGTTTGACGCTTTTTCGTTCGAGCAAAAGAGGTTCGGCATACGCATAGCCGGTAATTATTTTTCGCTGGAAGGGGTTTCGCTTAATATCCGCGATATAGGACTGAAAGGCGAGCTTCAATTCACCGGCATATCCCCTTTGAAAACAACGCTGCTCTCTCCTTCCATTATGGGGCCGTTTTCGTATATACCGTTTATGCAGTGCAGCCATGGCGTTTTGAGCCTTGGACACGGCGTCAGCGGATATATAAGCCTCGGCGGCAGGCGCTTAGTATTTGACAACGCGGACGGTTATATCGAGAAGGATTGGGGAGGGGCGTTCCCGAATAGCTGGATATGGATGCAGTGCGGCGACAAACAAAGCGCGCTGATGTGCTCGATAGCGCATATACCTTACGGCGCGATAAAGTTTACCGGCCTCATCTGCGTTCTGCGAACAAACGAAAAGCAATACAGGTTCGCGACGTACAACGGAGCAAAGTTAGATTTGGTTAACATTGGAAAAGAAAGCGTAGAAGTACGCCTCAGACGCAAAGACTTAACGCTTCAAATAGCCGCGGCAAACAGCGAGTTCGGCAGCCTCAAAGCGCCCACCCAAAGCGGCATGGACAGAGTGATATCAGAAAGCCTTAGCGCGAGATATCAAGTTAAGCTCTATAAAGAATGTAACGAAATATTCTCCGGCAGCTATGAAAACGGCGGGCTGGAGATTTCAGACGCTAAAGAGCTGGTAATGAACGATAAGTATAAACAATACAAATAAACAGGAAGCCCGCTCAATTTGGCGGGCCACATGCTGTTTCATAGTAAAATGCTACGACGCCGTTTTCTTTCTTGCCGCGAGCATACTTTCCATAGAGCATTCTACGGCCTCGCGCATCTTAAGTATCTTCGCCCTGTCGGTACCCTGATTAAGGGGGTACTCGGGCTTACCTATCGTCAGCGTAACGAGCTGTTTTTTATGCAGCTTAGAAATAAGCCTGCCCGGCTGCCTGAACGTGAACACCATGGGCACTATGGGCACGCCCGACTTAACGGCGAGATGGAACGCGCCGTTCTTGAACGGGCGAAGCTCTTCATGCCGCGGCCAGAGCGACGCTTCGGGATAGAAGTGAACGATACGCCCCTTTTTAAGCTGCTCGCGCATAGACTCCATAAACGCGTGCAGCGCTTTGGGTGACTCGGGTATGGGCACGCCGCCCAGCAGCCGCACGAGCCAGCGTATAAACGGTATCTCGAAGTTCGATTTCAGCGACGCGAAAAGCGGCTTGCGCGGAAACAGAGTGCACGCTATCATGGGCGAGTCGAGCACGTGCACGTGGTTCGTTACCGTCACCGCGCCGCCTTTAAGAAACTTAAGGTTATGCTGCCCCTTAATATTGAGCCCCAAAAACAACCGCGAGGCTATTGTAAGTACGGGCATGCCGATGAGGTAGAAAACAAGAGCCGAGAGCGAACGAAAGAATATGTTCCGGTTCACGAAACGGAAATGTTCGTCCACCTTGTAGGAGAGCGGCGTAGGCATGTGTATCACATGCATGTTGAGCGGGTCGACCCTGGCTCTGCGCTGCGCTTTTATAACGCCTGCATATACTTCCTCGAGCTTATCGATAGAGCGCTCTATAGAATACTCAGCGGCTTTCTTGCAATAGAGGCTGCTCATACTCGCGCGCTCTTCGGGGTGCTCTATCCAGTAGTCTATCTTCCGGACGAGGCCATCTACGTCCTTGCTGCGGAATATGCTGCGTTCGTCTATCGCAAACTGGCTTGCCGCGCTCAGTTTTGCCTTTGCTATCACAGGTACGAGCCCGCACGAAATAGCTTCGGTGCAAACAAGGCCTTCTATCTCCGCTTCCGCGGCGTGAACGTAAAGGTCTGCCTGGTTATAGAGCCGTATAAGCTCTTCCTTGTGCACGTACTTTATCACCGGTTTGTTTTTAAGCTTTCTGCCGAGCCGCTCATATCTTCGCTCAAGCGGCCCTTTACCCAACAGCACGATCTGTATTTTATCGCTGTGTTTTGAACGCAGAGTCGCCCTGATAATAATGTCCTGGCGTTTCTCGCTCGACAATCGCCCGGCCGACAGTATAACGAATTTATCCTGCCATTCCTTTGGTTTCTCTGTTTGCAGCGGCTTAAAGTCGCCGTCCACGCCGTTGGAGATGACGTGCGTTTTGGCCTTGTAGCCGTGCGCTTTTAGCTGGTCGGCAATAAACTGCGAAGGGCAGTGTATGTCGTTTACATGGCGGTACATCCTGTGCCTGAACCGGTAATAGATCAGATGCGACAGCGGCCACAGGTATTTCATGTGTATGTTGTACGTTATGTTCTCGGGCTGGCAGTGAAACGCGGCCATACAGGGTATGCCCATTTCCTTCGCCACCTGCCTTGCCGCCATCTCAAGGCGAAAGGGGAGATGAAGATGAACGATATCCACGTCTTTAAACGCTTCGCGCAATACCGCCTTGTCAGGGTGAGCAAACACCATGCCATGAGAAATAAATACCCTGTCGAGTATGCCGTAATTTGCCTTGGGTACGACAAATTTACCGGGAGCGGGCCTGCCGGTCGAGACAACGCGTACCTCGTGACCTCTTTGGCGGAGTCGCTCAATAAAACGCGCCGCGGCATTGGTCGTGCCGTTGTCGTGGTTGTCGTACTGGTCGAGTACGTATGCAATTTTCATTACAATTGATTAATAAAGGTGATAATATAATATATGAGTGCGCTTTACCTTTATTAATTTATCCTCCCTTCAAACATATTGTTGGTTGTGATAAACAATAAAGTAGTATATATAATATATACAACAAAATGCTTTATATTGCAAATTTGGGAATAAAAATTACAGGCTAGGAAATAGAGTATGCGCTTATAGCGCAATAAAAGTTAAACCTTGCGCAAAACATGTAATAATATTATAATGCGAGAAAACAGAGCGGGAATGAGGGGTAATAATGCTTGAGCTTAAAGACATAAGGCTTGTCGCTGAAAACGGCCATGTCATCTTAAAGGATGTAAGCCTGGCGCTTGATAAAAAGAAGATATACGCAGTAACCGGCCCCAACGGGAGCGGGAAATCATCGCTTGCGAACGTGATAATGGGTATTGTTCGTCCAACCGGCGGCAGTATATTGCTCGACGGCAGGGATATAACAGACGCCGATATAACGGAGCGGGCACGCATGGGCATTGGATACGCGTTCCAGAACCCGCCAAGGTTCAAGGGGATAAAGGTTAAAGACATGATTGCGCTGGCCTCTCCCGAAAGGAAGGGCTCCGCCTGCGACATACTTTATAACGTAGGGCTCTGTTCGCGCGACTATATGAGCCGCGATATGGACGCTACGCTCTCGGGCGGTGAGATGAAAAGGATAGAGATAGCCACCGTGCTCTCGCGCAATTTAAGCGTCGCGGTGTTTGACGAACCGGAGGCGGGTATAGACCTGTGGAGCTTCCAGAAGCTTGCCGAGACGTTCATTGACATGCACATAAAGACGGACACAACCATCGTTATAATTTCGCACCAGGAGAGGATATTGAGCCTCGCGGACGAGATAATACTGATAACTAAGGGCGAAGTGCAAAAGAACGTGCCTAAGGACAGTATATTAAAGAAAAGATCGGACGATCAATGCCTGTGCAGGTCAAATTGTGAAAGGACGGATTACTTAGATGCTGAATGCGCTCGATAAGCTAATGCTTGAAAAGGTCGCCGGGCTTCACGATATACCCAAAGGCGCCTACAATATCCGCAGGAACGGGCAGGGTATTGAAAGGAACACGACGGCGAATATAGATATTATACCGAAATCCGACCGCCCCGGGATAGACATAATCGTAAAACCATATACAAAAGGCGAAAGCGTGCACATACCCGTAATACTTACAGAAGAAGGTTTGAGCGATCTCGTCTATAACACGTTTGAAATAGGCGAGCATTCGGACGTGCTTGTCGTCGCGGGCTGCGGCATACACAACGCAGGAGATAAGCTTTCGCAGCACGACGGCATACATGAATTTTTCATACGCAAGGGTGCAAAGTTCAAATACGTCGAGAAGCATTACGGGGAAGGCACGGAGGGAAAAAAGGTGCTCAACCCGAAAACCATAATCCACGCCGAGGAGGACACGGCAATAGAGCTTGAGCTCGTGCAGATAAGAGGCGTGGACAGCACAAAAAGGGATACGGAAATAAAGCTCGCCGCGGGGTCTAAGCTAGTCATAACCGAGAGGCTGCTTACCGATATGGAGCAGACGGCCGAGTCGGGGATAATAATTGAGCTCGCTGGAGCGGGCTCGTCCGCGCAGGTGATATCGCGCTCTGTCGCGCAGGGAAACTCAAAGCAGTCGTTCTATTTCGATCTCATCGGGCGCAGCAGCTGCAGGGGGCACATACAGTGCGACGCAATTA
Source organism: Bacillota bacterium (assembly GCA_023410595.1). Classification (GTDB taxonomy): domain Bacteria; phylum Bacillota; class Clostridia; order Christensenellales; family SZUA-584; genus DTFZ01. Next base: position 249,473 of record JAEYPO010000001.1, read on the forward strand.
TAATGGACAACGCGAACGTAATCTCCACGCCGAAGATATCGGCGCTTCATCAGGACGCTATGCTTATACACGAAGCCGCTATAGGAAGGCTTGAGTCGCAGCAGCTTATCAAGCTTAAAACGCTGGGGCTTTCCGAGAAGCAGGCCGAGGAAGAGATATTAAAAGGTTTTTTGAAATAGGCGGCGGAACAGGGTTTCGCCGGGCCCTTAGGCCTTGTGCAGCTGGCGGCAAGCCCGCCCAATTAACTCCTGCTAATGCTGTTTTGTAAGTTTGAGGCACAAAAATATTATTCGGTGAACTAAAATTGGATATGAACGTTAATAAAATTGAGGATAATAAACGATAAAGCTCTAAAAAAGACTTTCTTGATATTTGTATTTTGTTTTTTTTTGAGTTATACTGTTATAGCAATATTACGTCAGAGTTTGCAACTCTACAGGAGGCAATATAAATTATGCAGCTAATGTTTTCCAGAAAAATCGTCGATGTGGATTATGACACGGGGAGCGGGGTATTGAGGATAAAGTTCAACGACGGCATATCAAGAAGATATTATGATGTACCGGCAAAGATATACGAAGACCTGAAAAACTCCTCCGACCAGAATAAGTACTTTCATAACACCATAGACGGGCATTTCCGTATCGACGGTTAGCTTAAGGGCGCTTGAGGTCGAGCGCAAAAACACAATAACCAAAGGTCCCCAAAAAGCTTAACGCTTTTTGGGGCGGTGTCAACGTAATATTTTTCAAACGGGCTTGGTGTTCTAAGCCTTTTTTATTTAACGGAATCCTTCAATGCAGAATAGTCATCAATCAAAGATAAAAAATAATTGCTATTTACGACAATTAATGATAAAATAATACAGAATCAAACAATTAACACATTCACAACTTTTTTACGCACCATTTCTATACCCGGTTTCCGGAGGTAAGATATGATTAAAAAGTCAATATCGTTTATAATCGTCGCTGCTGTATTGGTTTCGCTTTTCCCCGTATCAGCGTTCGCAGTGGGAGGGACGATTGACGCCGATGGTACGTATGACATCGGGAGCTATGGCAATAACTCCGTAATTACTATAGAAGACGGGCTTACCGTAACGCTTACAAACACCGGCGGCCTCACCCTTACAAATGTGCAGATAAACTGCGGCTACGGCACCATTCTTACTATTGACGGCATCAAGATAGACAACAGCGCATATGACGGGGCTTGCGCGCTTTCTTTTACCCAATACAACAACAAGCTCATTTTAATGGGCGATTCATATATAAAAAGCGGTAATAATATGCCGGGGATAAAAGAGGACTCGAGCTCGGAGTTGGAGATATCAGGCGAAGGCAGTATTGAAGTATATGGCGGGACAAATGCTGCGGGGATAGGCGGCATTTATCAATCGGCGGAAATGGCAACTGTGATTTCCGGGGGAACGGTAAAAGCAACAGGCGGCTTTCATGGCGCGGGCATAGGCGGCGGTGACAGCAATCAGGAATTAATGGTGACTATCAGCGGAGGCAATGTTACGGCCCAGGGCGGTGAAGGGGGAGCCGGTATTGGCGGGGGTTACAACAGTACCGGCTGCGTTGTTATAGAGATTAATGGCGGCGACGTAAACGCTGCGGGCGGCGCAGGAGGCGCGGGCATAGGAGGCGGATACAACGGCAACGGGGGAGAAAGCTATATAACGGGTGACTGCACCGTCAGAGCGTATGGAGGCCAAAATGCCGCGGGCATTGGAGGAGGACAGGGAAAGCACGGAGGGATACTTGACGTATCAGGCGGATTGGTATTGGCCGAAGGGAACGGCGGGTATGATATAGGCTGCGGAGCAGGCGCAAGCCCGGACGAAAATGATTGGTTCAAGATATTGGGAAATGCCGCCGTATTACTTAGAAACGGCACATCTACCGAACCGACGATGTCGCATCACGAGCTAAAGGTACAAGACACTGTAACAGACCACATGGCATTCGGGTATAATTTACCCGACTCTTGGACGAAAGCATACGCGTATATCAAAACATACTACGACCTTGCTTACGACTCAAACGGCGGGGAAGGCACGCTGCCGGAGACCGTAACTGGGCATGAAGGCACATCAACAGCAGTATCGGGCGGAACGGGACTTACCAGGGAAGGAGACGTATTCCTTAAGTGGAATACCCAAACGGACGGGCTTGGGACGGATTATTCTCCCGGCGCTTTGTTTGAGTTTGCGGCGGACACCACATTGTATGCGATATACAAAACCCCGCCCAATGTTGAGAGCATAACGCTGAGCCATCAGTCTGCAACGCTCAGCAGGGGCGATAATATTACGTTGACGGCAGACGTACAGCCTCCCGACGCGATATATTCCGTAGTATGGACAAGCTCCGACGAGAGCGTAGCTGCGGTAAACAGCAGCGGGATTGTAACCGCGATGGGAGGCGGCGACGCGGTAATAACCGCTGAGGCGGGCGGCGTATCCGCAACCTGTGATATTCACGTTAATTTTAATGTAACTTTAGATGCGCAGAGCGGGACGGAAAATGTGATCGTTAAGGTCATCAAAAACAGCGCCGTTCCCGAGCCTGAGGCTCCAATTAGGGAGGGCTATACGTTTAACGGTTGGTATACCGAACAAGGCTGCGCTAACGAATGGGATTTTGACGAAGCTGTAACAAGCGACATTACGCTGTACGCCGGATGGACGCCGGAGGGCTGCCCGTTTTCGGGCAGGGGAACGCAGGCAAGCCCATACCTCATAACCAGCGCGGACGACCTTGCGCAGCTTTCAACCCTTGTAAACGCGGGCAGTGCAAATTATAACAGCGGATATTATTTGCAGACACAGGATATAGACCTGTCGGCATATTCAAACTGGACGCCTATAGGAACATTAAATAAGCCTTTTTCCGGCACATATGACGGCAACGGGAAAAAGATCGCGGATATAAATATTAATATCGACTCTCCTAAAGATACGGTTTATCTGGGGCTTTTCGGATATACAACAGGAACGACTATAAAGAATATTAAGCTGGAAGACGGAAATATAAGCGTCAGTAGCAGTGCAGGCGCCAACGTAGGAAGCCTGGCAGGGTATACCGGCGGGGGCGGTCTGATAGAAAACTGCAGCAGTTCGGCAGATATCTCCGCATATAGCTTATCTGTAATACGTATTGGCGGCATCATAGGATATGCGTCAAACAACAGCGCTGAAACAAGTATTATAAAAGAATGTGTGAATTCTGGCACGATAAATGGAGAAACGGCAGGCGGTGTAAATGCTGGTGGGATCGTCGGCAATATAGAATATGGAGTCTGCGTCAGCCGTTGCGCTAACAACGGAAACATTTCTGCCCTTTTCAGTCCCACTGTAGGGGGAATAGCGGGAAAAGCAAACGGGTACGGCCGAAGCCTATGTATAAACCAATGTTATAATACGGGAGACATATATGCGGATGACATTTCTAATTATGGTGATTCGGGAGGCATTGCCGGATTTGCCTGCGATACTGAAATAGAAAACTGCTTCAATGCGGGAACGATAAGTGAAGAATCCATCTTTCATCATCCTAGTAAAGTGGGCGGAATAGCAGGTAATGCGTCAGGAGACTCCAATATAAACAAATGCTACAACGTTGGCGAAATAGTAAGTGGAGATACATATGGAGGAGGCATTGCGGGTTACCTGCCCGATACGTTAGCCGGGATAAACGACTGCTATTACGCGGATACATTCCCGGACTATATAGGCTGCGGTTATGGAACGGCATATACGGCGTATAAAAAGACGCTGGATGAGCTAAAGCAGCAGACGACGTACAAAGATTATGATTTTAATACAGTATGGACCTTTGCGTTCGGGTATGACTTTCCGCAGCTTATTAACAACCCGTTTTTCGTACAGCAGCATGACGTCGTACTGACTGCCGACAGCGAAATGGGCTTTGTACAAGGTTCGGGGGCATACAGGCTTTTCGAACCTGTAATTATAACAGCCTTTGGGAACGAGCATTATACGTTTAAAAACTGGGAAGTATCTTCGGGCGGGGTAATATTAGACAATTCCGCCAATCCCACAGCGACGTTTGTGATGACTAACCATGACGTAGCGATTAACGCCGTTTTTGAAAAGAAAAAGTATACATTGACCGTACAGAGCGATGGGAACGGATATGGATCGCAAAGTGCCTATGCCTGGGGAGAAACCGTCTCTCTAGGCGCCGCGGCTAAAGACGGGTATCAGTTCATGCGCTGGGAGGTAGTATCAGGCGGTGTAGAAATACCGGACGAATTTGACAAGAACGCTACGATTACAATGCCGCAGTCGGATGTAATATTAAAGGCCGTATTCGACGTAAACCCGACGGACTATGAATTCTCAATAACGAATAAGAAAGTAACAATAACAAAGTATAATGGGACCGATAGTAATATAATAATACCTCATAGAATAAACGGCTATCCGGTAACAGCGATCGGTGATAACGCATTTAGCGACAACACTGTGCTAACAAGCGTTGAAGTACCCGACACGATAGAGAGCATTGGTGAATACGCATTTTCATATTGCACGAATTTAGAAAATATAGAATTAGGAAACGGAATAACAAGTATTAATAATAGAATTTTCTGGAACTGCCAGAGTCTTAACAGCATAACAATCCCGGATTCGGTCATGGAAATTAGCAATTGGTCTTTTTATGGCTGCGTAAAACTAAAAAGCATAGCCATTGGTGCCGGGGTTGAAAGCATAGGCAGCATCGCATTTTTAGGATGCCCGATACTCACCAGCCTTATTGTAAGTCGCAATAATGAATTTTACGCAAGCGTTGACGGGGTACTTTACGATAAACAGATAGAGAAGCTTGTGCGATATCCCGCCGGAAGGCTAGGGCCTTATTCGATTTTACAGGGCGTTACTTCGATCGGAGACAGAGCCTTTATGGACTGTAAGCTTTTAACGGGTATTGAAATACCCAAAGGCATAAAAACCATTGGAGAACTGGCCTTTTGTGAATGTGATAATCTTGAAAGCGTAACTATACCCGATTCAGTAGAAAGTATCGGCTATAAGGCGTTTTATTTATGCGACGCACTGGAGAATGTTTTGCTGGGGAAAAGCGTTGAAAGCATCGGCGAGTATTGTTTCTATTCCTGCGTTAGATTAACGCAAATAGAAATTCCGGAGTCCGTAACAACAATCGGTGACAGGGCCTTCGACGCATGCAATTTATACGAGGTATATTGCCGGGGCTATGAGCCGAAGGTGGGAACCGACGCGTTTGGCGAAAATCATACGTATACAAAGGCATATTTCCATATATCTCACCCGGTATACTGGGCCTCATTTTCCGGTTGCGCCAAAAACATATTCTGCCTTTTAACGCTGGACAAGAAAAACGGAGAGGCGCCCGAAACAAATAAGGCACTGCTGAATTATTTAAAACTGACCGTTCCGCCCTCCCCGGCAAAGGCTCACAATACATTCGAGCACTGGTGCGCCGACGAAGAGTGCAGAACCCCGTGGGATTTTGGCACCCCGGTATCCAAAGACATTACGCTGTACGCTAAATGGAAGCCGGTGGATTACACCGTGAAGTTTGACGCTCGCGGCGGTAATCCGGTCAATACTCAAACAGCCGCCTACGGTTCAAACATAACGGCGGTTCCGGGGACTGAAAGGCCATACTATGTGTTTTCGGGGTGGTACACAACGCCCGCTTGCAGCACAGCGCCGGTCGCATTTCCCTATGCAGTAACAGGCGACGTTACGTTGTACGCCGGGTGGCAGCCGCAGAGCTACAACATCTATTACAACCTTGACGGCGGGGCAATATCCGCTGAAAACCCGTCGTCATATACGGTGGAGAGCTCGTCTTTTACGCTGCGTAATCCTGCAAGGACGGGCTATACGTTTCTGGGCTGGACGGGCACTGGTTTAGCGCAGCCCTCGGCAGGCGTAACCGTATATAAGGGCTCTGCTGGAGACAGGTGGTATACCGCCTGCTGGAAGGTGAATGAGTACGGCATAACCTTTAATTCCAAGGAAGGCAGTGCCGTACTGCCCGTGACCGGGGCGTATGGCTCCGTGATACCTGAGCCGCCTCCGCCAAGCAGGCAGGGGTATGCTTTTGCTGGCTGGTACAAGGACAGTTCGTGCAAAACAAGGTGGAACTTCGGTACGGACAGGGTTACGGGCAGCGATACGCTGTACGCGAAATGGCAGCCGTATTCGTACTATCTTGATAATGTAGAGCTTTCTGCGGGAACGCTTATGAAGCCGTTTACCAAGAGTACTGTCCGCTATAATATCACTCTGGGGGAACACGAGAGCGGCCTTATGATAACGCCGGTAAAAGAATATGACGGCGCAGTAATGAAGATAAACAATGCCGTGAGGGAGAGCTTTTACGTAAGCCTTGCCAGTGGTAAGTCGGCGACTGTGAAAGTAGCGGTGACATACAACAGAAAGACAAAGACATACGTGCTTAAAATCACTCGCGCGAAATCTTCCGACAATTCGCTGGGAACGCTTGCCGCTTCTTCCGGAACGTTCGATAAACCGTTCGATCCCAATATACTGAATTATACGCTGCTGCTTGATGAGAACACAAAAAGCGTGACGGTATCGGGCAAAGCGTCGGCACCCGCCGCAAGAATCTCTCCGAGGTCGAAAAGGCTGACGCTTAAAAACGGCCAGAGGAAGACGGTAAAAATAGCGGTAAAAGCTCAGAACGGGGCAAGGAGGACGTATACGATAACCGTAATAAGAGCGGCGTCCGCGGACGCGGACCTTAAGACGCTCAAGACAAGCCCGGGGCTGTCGCCCGGGTTCAGCCCGCATACTGCGAGCTATACGGTAACGCTGCCCGCGGCGAAGGGAACGTTCAGCATATCCGCAAGGCCCGCGGGTTATAACGCGGCGGTGTATATAGACGGCGCAAGGAAGTCATCCAAAAAGGTTGCGCTGCTCAGCGGTCAAAGCGTTACGGTGCACGTAATGGTATTGGCGCAGGCGGGCAATACAAAGGATTATTATATAACGGTGACGCGCCCCTGATTTGAAGATAGATATTAAACGTGCTTACATATATTTCGCGAGCTGCCCGTAATCCTGACGCTTGACCATTTCGTTAAGATACGCGGAGCGGGTCGCGTCTTTTTTTCTTGCTCTGTTCAGCGCCCGAATCATTTCACCGGCATTTCTTATACCTATGCCGTGGCCGTAGTAAAGCCCGCCGCCAAGGTAATAAGCGTTTTCCCCCTGCCATTCGGGCCTTAGGGGATCGACGTCGGGGTTACTGAAATACCGGGCGTCCCCGGGTATCTCGTCCACTGGGTCGCGATCCGTAACCAAAGCAAGGTCACGGTCAAGGTGCTGCCAATTCATAAGATAGATACTTGAAAAAAGCCTGTCATACTCATCCCTCGGCATCACGTCGAGCAGCGCCTTATACAAAACGATGATCATTGCCGTGGAGCATTCGGTGCCGTAAAGCGAGCCGCGCGCGTAAATATCAGCGATAGCGTCCGAAGGAGAGACGCCCGCCTTCAGCTCAAAGCCTCCTTCCGAGGTGCGGTTCCAGAACTCGGGGTTGGCCTTTGAATCGCGGAAGATCTTGAACGATAAGCCGCTGCGGGCAAGATCATGCGACGCATTTACGATGCTATCACGCACTTTAAGCTCGGTAATAAGTACGTGCTCCGAATCGTAGGAGTAGTTCTCGCGGCTGGCCGACATGATATCGAATATTTCCCGCTGAAGGGCGCTGGGGGTAAAGCCTTCGGCAGAAGGCATGGCGCTTATGCGCGCGCCGTTAATAGTAATCATTGCGGCCACGCTTTCCAAGAATTCGCTTTGACGCTTCTATCTGGACAGGCAGCGGGCTGTGTATCCAATCGTACCATTGCCGGCGGTTATTACTGTATAGGCTTTGAGAACACTCCCCGAGCAGCCGCTTTGTATCCGCGTCAAGATCGCTCAATTTCTCGAGCCGCTGCCATTCGTCCCCAGACAGAGCGTTATCGCCGCCAAAGCTTTTCTGCAGATATTTTGACTCGTCCGATACCCTGAACCGGCAGGGAACGTCGCACATCAGGTTTGACTCGCCGGTGTAATACAAATAAGGCTTGTTGCGCTTAAGCCAGCATAAGACGCTCCGGCGCTGGCTTAATGGGTCTGCGGTCTCATCGCGGCAGCAGGGAAGGAACTTTAGCAGCTTGCGCGCAAGCGCAACATCGCGCGTGTCTTTCGAAAGCAGGCGGTCTGCCGCCATCGCAAGGCATTGCGCGTCGCCGCTCTCAAACAGCGCCCACTCGGCGTCGTAGGTATAAGAGCCCCTCCTGTGCCTTTCAAATATCAGATCCATAAGCGCGCCAAGGCAGGACTTGTCGCCGAACGCCTTGACAAGCAGTATCGCCGCGGCGTCAATTATGTGGTCATACTCGCTGCCGAGGCCCAACTCTTTGCAGCCCGTCGTAAAAATCCATTTGAGCACCGAAAGGTATTCAGGGTCAGCTTCAAAAGCACACCGGTCAGACAAGGCTATTTGCTCCGACAGCTTAAGCGCGGCTGTGTTCCGTGAACATAAGTACGGCTCAAGGCCTAACTTTATTATTTCCGGCCGCAGTATGTAAAACGCGGGAAAACCCACCTTTGTGTCATTAAGCGCGTCTATGGCGGCGGCCCGGTCTCTTGTATAAAGACCATAAAACGCGTTTCTTGCCTGCCCGGTATCGCCCCGTATATCTGCAATATCAGGCAAAGCGCCGCTCCTTCTTTTATATCCCGTCGGCATATTTTACTTCCCCTTACAGCGGTTCTCGTTTATATTATGAACGAAGAATACAAAACGTTCTGTTAGCCCATCAGAGCCAAATCAGAGAAAAGAGCGGCATTTTTCATAGCAGGGTATAAGTAGGGGAGAACGTAAATAAAAAACCGAAGCAGCTTACTCCGGTTTTACATGATATATTATATTGCTTTTGCTTATTTTACCGCGTAACCGGCTTGCGCAATGGCAGCCTTTGCGAGTATCAGCGCCGGGTCTATAAACGGCAAGTCTATGCGGTACTTTTCAAACGCTACGGGCAGCTCGGTACAGCCGAGTACAAAATATTCAGCGCCCCCGGCGGCCATTAGCTTAAGCTCTTCTGTAAAAGCTGCTGTGTCGTAATTTTCCGCTCCCGCCTTAACGCCGTTGTAGATAACGGACATTACCTCCGCCTGACCGCCCTCTGAGGGCAGAACGGCTTTTATGCCGAACTCATTTAAAGCGTTTTCATAAAGCCTTGCGCGCAGAGCCCCGGTCGTTGCCAGCACGCCGACGCTTTTCAGCCCGAGAGCATGTACCTCTCTTGCCGTTTCTTCTATCATGTTGAGAACGGGCACATGTATTGCCCCGCAAAGCTTCTGGTAAAACACGTGCGACGTGTTGCAGGGGAGCAGCAATATATCGGCGCCCATGCGCTCCAGCCGCTCTGCGGCCTCGAGTATATAAGCAAACGGCGCGTCGCTGCCCTCAAGCACCGCTTTTGTCCTGTCGGGTATCTTTGGGTTGTTGTCTATAACTATATGGATATGCCCGCTGTCGCAGTGCGCGTCGGTATGCTCTATTATCTTATAAAACAGGTCCGCCGTAGCGAGCGGGCCCATGCCGCCGATTATGCCCAGCGTTTTTTTATCGCTATCAGTTGACATTAGTCGGGGATACCTGTGTCGCGCCGTTTGCCGTATTGTAAAGATACATTATCTGCGTGACTTTGCCTTCCTGTACGAGTATTGATAGCGTGGTTGTATCTTCGACAAAATCATACGAGCTGCCGGATTCCTGATAGTTGTTGCCCATCTTCTGCAGCATCGCGTCCTGCGTGTCGCCTATCTTCACGCCCTGGGGTATCGAGACTGTGTCGTCAGTTACCGTGATAATAGTCACATGGTCGGCGCCGTCTATCTCGTTTACCGTGAGCTGGAAGCCGCTGTATGTATAGAACTTATCCACGCCCTGATACGCGCAGCTCGGCGCCTCAAAAGCGTTGCCGGGTTTACCGAGGCTGCCCAACACCGTTTCGGCAAGGTCGTACGGGCGTATTTTCACTCCCTTAGATTCAAAAAACAGAGTGTGGTCTTGGACGACGGGAGACACGCCGGGCTGCTCAGGCTGCTGCACGGCGCCGGGCGCATTCGCCGCCTGGGCGCCTGGGTCTACAACGACGCCGCCCGAGGCGCCGCAGCCCGCTAAAACAATCGCGAACGTCAATACCAATAAAACACTTACAACCTTTTTCATTCTTTCTCCTTTTCTACTACCAAACTTTTTAAATAGCCAAACTCGGCAAGCTCTTTTTCCTGCGCGGCCTTTTCTGCATTGTAAGCGGCAACTTTACCGGCCCAGACCTTTGACAATTCCTCATCGGCGCGGCGGTCGGGAAGATTGAAATCGCGCCTGAGTATGCCGCCTAAGTATGCCGAGAGCTTCTCGGCTCCGTTTATGTTGAAGTGCAGCCCCGAATCGTACGTGTCCGTTCTGAGGTCTATGCCCGTTTCCTCGTTAAGCTTAAGGAAGTTGATATACATAAGCCCGTTCCTGTCCGCGTAATCGGCCATCTGCTCGTCCCACTCGTCATACCAATGAGGGTAGATGCTGGGTGATTTTATTAGTATAAGCTGTACGCCGTTTTTCCTGCACAGCTCGGCCATCATATCAAGATAATTATAGCATACATCACTGAACGTATAGTCCGCAAGCTTTTGCGGTACGGGCGGCTGTCCGGCGGATTTTATATCGACGCGCATAAGGTAGCCGTTGTGCGAAATGGGATTTTTGCCGAACATATATTTAACGTCGTCGGAGCTTAGCTCGCTCCAGCGCGAATGGAACCTAAGAAACGGGAAGATATACGACAGGAAGTCTTCTTCCGGCGTCATGGACGCTTCTATGGACTTTATCTTTGCGGAAGACAGCCGCATGCCGTCCAGAGTCATGCGGTTGTACGCCTCGTTCTGAGGCTCGCCATATTTCATGGATAGCACGTTAAAGACGACGGCCTTGGGCTTTTCGTACATAAGCGTTTCTTCGAGCAGGTAGTAAGAGTGCCATATGAGCTGCTGCGGCGTTCCGCGAATGTAGCTCGTTATGCCGTATTTCTCCCACAGCTCGATGGGGGAGAAGTCCTCGTATACCTCGCAGTCGCCTATGAATATCACGTCGTGCGGCGTTGTTTCGTTATAGTACTCGGCGACGAGAGCGCCTTCGCGCACTGCGCCCATATATTTGGGCATAAAAAGCAGCTGGAGCAGATACAATATGCCCAGCACCGCCGCGGCCGTTATAGCAAAGTATATTATCGCCCTTTTGTTTTTCTTCATGTAAGGCCCCTAAAACTGATTATAGATAAACTGGCTGGAATCGTAGCCTATGCCGTAAGCGCCGAACACCAGCACAGCAAGCAGCAAAGCCGCTATCACGCCGTAGCGCAGCGCGTAAGTCTCGCGGCTTAGTTGCTCGCGCACGCTGCCACAGCGCTGTATGAGCGAAACCGCTATAAGAATGACCGTTCCCAGGAACACTACGATATAGTCCCACGTCGTAAGCCCGAGTTTTAACAGCGCGCCGCTGAAAAGCTGCTCCCAGTTCCAGTTTGTAAATATCGAGAAGAACATATTAAACGACAGGGGAACGTCCCGGTAGCAGTCGAGTATACGAAGCGACGATAGCAGAAAAAACGTACGCGCCACTTCAAAAAGCCTGTACCCGAAAGTGCCCGTAAGACCCGGAAACCTGCCGCGGAACTTTTCATAAAGCGGCGAGAATTCCTGGGAAATTATTATTATGAGCCCGGTTAGCACGCCCCATACTACGAAGTTCCACGCGGCTCCGTGCCACAGGCCGGTGACGAACCACACGACGATAGTCGCCACATATACGGACAGACGCTTGCCGAAGCCGTTGCCGAGCTTCGCCCTTGCTTTCTTTGATAGCTCCAGCATCGACCTCGAGGCCGATATAGGATAAAACATGTATTCGCGGAACCAAGAGCTTAATGATATATGCCAGCGCCGCCAGTACTCGGCGATGTTCTTGGAAAAATACGGACGCAGGAAGTTTTCCTGCACCTCGATGCCCAGCACCTGCGCTATGCCTATCGTTATGTCTATGCCGCCCGTGAAGTCGGCGTACAGCTCGATGGCGTAAAACACCATCAAACACACGACAAACACGCCCTGATACGCGGCCGCGTCCTTTATAAGCGCGGTCACGGCGACGAGTATGCGGTCTGCTATAACGACTTTTTTGAAGTATCCCCAGAGTATGCGCTGTAATCCGAACGATACCTGCTTTTTATCGAAGCTGTGAGGCCCGTAAAGCGTTTTGCTAAGAGCGTCGTAGCGTGTGATGGGCCCTTGCACCAGCAGCGGGAAGAACGAAACGAACAGCGCGAACTTCGCAATATTGCGCTGCGCCGGGTACTTGCCGCGGTGTATGTCTATTAAATATCCCATCGTCTGAAACGTATAGAACGATATGCCCATCGGAAGCAGAAGGTCGAGATATACCGAGGGCGAATCCGTAGCCGTAAACAACGGGCCTATAAGGGGTATAACGAAATTGGCGTATTTCAATACCGCGAGTATGCCGAAGTTTATCAAAAAGCAGACTATAAGCCAGCCGCGTGTCTTAGCCTTTGTGGCGGCTTTATAAGCCTTGCGCTCTTCGGGGGATAAAGAAGCCTTGTTATCCGAAAAGTACTTCTCGCGCCCCAGGCGCAGCGTTTCCATACGCCGCGCTATAGCGTACGTCGTGCATATCGTTACGCTTATGTATACGCATCCCTGCCAGCCGGCGTATGCGTAAAAAAAGACGTTGGCGGCAAGCAGAAGCATCCACTGAAACCGTTTCGGTATCAGGTAATAGATAACAAACACCGCCACCAGGAATAGCAGAAATATCCCTGATGTAAAAAGCATGCGCCCTCCTTAGTCCTCTTCGCTCAGGCGTTTAATAAGCGCGTATAATGATTTAGCCGAATTGAAGTTTTCGGGCACGATTTCCTCGGCCGGTATGGCGACGTCGTAGGCGTTGTCCACTTCGGCTATTATTGTAACGATATCGAACGAGTCGAGTATCTTGTTGTCAATGAGCTTTTCGTTTGCCTCAAAATCCACGTCGGGATGCAGGTCCTTAAGTATCTTTATCAATGCTTCCATACTGTCTGCTCCTTATAGTTATATCGAAGCCCCAAACGCCGCAAGACTATTGGGGTAAGAATCATTTGCTTTGCGCCGCGTACTGCTGCTTTAAAGCGATGCGGTCGAGCTTGCCGTTGGGCGTATACGGCATGGCGCTGCGCTTATAGATGTGATTGGGCATCATATAGCGCGGCAGCCTTTCTTTGAGCGCCGCTGATATAAGCGCCTCGTCCGTGTCGCCCGTAAAGAAAAGTATGAGTTTTTTCTTCTCGTCGTCGAATATGCAGCACGCTGCATTCACAGAGTTAAGCGCGTTCGCAGCGACTTCTATCTCGCCTATCTCTATACGGTGGCCCATATGCTTTATCTGGTTGTCTTTGCGCGATATGAACATTAATTCGTCGCGTTCGTTGTACCTTCCTATATCGCCCGTGCGGTATATTAGCTCGGGGTAGCTTGTGTTGAGCGGGTTTTGCACAAACGCCTGAGCCGTCTTTTCGGGCGCGCTATAATAGCCTAAAGTGAGAGACGTGCCGCGTATGCATATCTCGCCGGGCTCGCCGCTTTGCGCAAGCCGGTCGTTTTCGTCGAGCAGCAGTATCTCGGTGTTTTTAAACGGGCGCCCTATGGGTATCGCCTCATCCAGCGCGAACTCCCTGTCCACTTCGTACCAGCACGACATACCCGTCGCTTCCGTGGGGCCGTAGAGATTTATATACCGCGCGCCGGGCACGTGCTCCCTCCACAGGTTGAACTGTTTGATGGGGAAGACCTCGCTGCCAAAGGCTATCGTGCGCAAATATTCGGGCTTTGTGCGCTTAAACGCTCCGAGCCCCGAGATGAGCGTTAATGCCGAGACGACCCAGCATACGGTGTTTATCTTATGGTTGTTAAGATACTCGATAAGAGTGACGGGGAACATAAAAAGCTGCTTGGGTATCATCCACGTAGTAGCGCCGAATTTGAGCGTCGAGTATATCTCCTTTAAACACGCGTCCACATAAAGCGGCACCTGCATGCCGAATACCGTTTCGGAATCCACGCGCAGCACCCCGGTAAGCGCCTCGATGTAGTCTATTACCGAGCGGTGGCAGGCAACAACGCCCTTGGGCACGCCTGTCGAGCCGGACGTGAACACGACGTATATGGGGTCGGTATCTATGGCGTGTTCGCGTACGTCAGACAGTGCCGCTTCGTCTGCCGGCGTGTTCACGATATCGCCATAAAGCAGAGCATCTCCCGAAAAGCCGTAGCCCGAAAGCTTTTCCTTCGACGCATCGTCGCATATTACGGCCTCCGGACGGAGCTGTTCGAATATAAGGTTTATCCGCTGGGCGGGCATTTCCTCGTCGATAGGTACGTAATAGCAGCCCGCCGCTATCACGCCGAAAAACGCGAGCACCGCCTCGGGCGATTTCTGCATGAACACAACCACAGGCTTCTTATATATGCCGCACGAGTACAAAAACGAGCCTACCGCTCTTGAGCCGTCATAGAGTTCCTTGAAGCTAAGAGAAGCATTGTCGTCGGCAAACGCTGTTTTCGCCGGATACGCGGCGGCCGTTTTATCAAGATATTCAAGCACGTTTATCATGTTGCGTTACTCCTGCGCGTTATTCCAGTTTAAACGATTCGCTGGGCGTTTCGGGATACAGGTCTCTGTTGAAACTCCACCAATTAGGCCCGCGTCCCAGCAGCTCCTTGTCCGTCTTCATGAAGCAGTCAAAGTTGCGCGGCCCGACGTTTATCGCGTCAAAATGATACCAGCCCGTACCCAGATTTGCAAGCACCCAGTAGTGATGCGTTGTTTTCGTCTTGCTGCCCCAGCGCTCAACGCACATCGTCTGCGCGCCTATCTCGTTTAAAAGACACCTCGCGGTGGCGTAAAACGTGAAGCAGTCGCCTCTGCCTTCGGTGATGCCGCGATACGCCTCGTAATTGTAGTCTTCCTTGTTGGAGATGCCGTTGTAATTAATATGAGTGTTGACGTATTTAAACACTGCATACGCCTTCTCGCCAATGGACATATCGGGCGTGGTGATTTCGGAGAGCGTCTGCTGCGCCGCCTCGTGCAGCTTCTCGTCCGAGACCGTCTGGTCCACGAACGTAAAGCTGCAGGACTGCCGGGTAGTATTGCCCGACGAATCCGAGGCGGTATATGTCACCTCATACGTGCCCGCGGCGCTTATATTCACATTGGAGTTGTCAACCTGTACGTCTATCTCCGAATCGCAGTTGTCTTCGGCAAATACGTCGGCAAAGTAGGCGACGGCCTGACCGATATAAACAAAATGGTCTTTTACGCCGTATAATGCGGGCGCTTCGGTATCGGGATTAAGTATAAGAGTGGACGTGTATTCCGATTGGTTGCCAGCAGCATCCGTCAGCACGACGGTAACGCTTTGAGAGCTCTGCGAGCTCCAGTCCGGCTCCTGCTTGAAAGAATATGCAATCTGCGTATAATCGAACGCGTTGTTAACGAGCTTTTCGGGAGCAATGGGATGCGCTAAATACCACTGCACCTCGGCGGGCTCCGCTTTTGGCGGCGTGGTATCTACAACCGTTACCCTGGTCGGGTTCCTTTGCCCGTCGAGTATAACCTCCACGTCAAAATCACCGAGCGTATTGGGTATCATCTCGGACGCGAGCGACGCTGAAGCTTTTCCCGCAGCCTCCGCGAACTCCGCGGCGGCAAGGGGTGTGTTCCTTATCTCCACGGTGATGGGCGCCACATTGGATATGAGCAGTGAAGCCTTAGCCTCCGCGCTGTTGCCTCCAAGGTCGGTCGCGACGATGACTGCGTCCTGAAACCCTGTCTTCGTGTAATCGGGCTCGGCCGCGAACGAATACGACAGCGTCGTGGCGTCCTCGGCGGACGCAATGAAGTCTTCCGGTTTCGTCTGGGCTCCCGGCTTTATCTGCACCAGCTTAGCCGTTATCACGGGGCTTATTGTATCGGCAACAGAAAGAACGGACGTATAGGAAACGCCGTTAACTTCTATCGAAACGTCGTATTGCCCGGGAGAGGTAAGCGGCAGAGAGGAGACGTCGGTGAGCAGCGTTGCTTTAAGCGACTTGTCCACGAGAAAATCCTCCAGCGCCGGGGGATTTGTGCCCGCCTCAAACTCAAGCGTATCGACGACAGCCCGTATATGTAGAGAGGACGTAACGGTCGATGTGTTACCGCTCATGTCCCGAAGCGTTAAAACAACGGAATAATCGCCGACTTTGCCGAACTCGGGCTCACGCTGCCACTGTATATTCACCTTATCCTTGTCCGCAAGGTCCGTTATTAGCTTGTCAGGCGTGATTGTATCGTTTATGGATATCGTCAGCTCAACAGGCTTGGCAGCCGGCGCAACCGTATCCTTCACGACAAGATTGACAAGCCGGTCGCTGCCGTCTACGGATATGTGTATCCAATTGCTTCCCGCCTTTTCTACGTCTATACGGGATATGTCGGTTAAATACTTTACCGACGAATTGCCGCTTATGGAAAACACCTGTGCCGAAGGCGCGGCGTCCCCCAATTCCACGGCGTATGCTAAATGTATGTCGGAATAGAGAATGAGCACCACCGCCAGCGCGGCGACGCACAGCACAAGTATGCAGCCGGTAATGTATAAGGCAATGCGCCGCCTGTGTCGTTTTCTTCTTTTGTTACGCCTTTGCGCCGATCTGTTGCCATAGTCTAAAACAAACGTATTCGATTTTCTTTGTACCATATTTTCATCCGCAAATAATTATAATTTGCACCACCAACGATATGCCTGTGATATTCCCTGATATACCGGCAAGCCTCACGACCTTGGCCGTCGCTAAAGCGACGAGGGGACCCTGTAATCAAAGGCAATTTCAGCAATCAAAAGTATAGCACTTATGACATATCTGTGCAACAACTACGGCGGCACAAGGCAGTAAACTTTACAGAATGATAACAGCTGTACTTTATAGCATGTACAGACATGGATTTTTTTGACCGCAAGAATATCCAGCAAAATTTCTAGTCTTTAGTTTCACAGTTAAAATATATCCTACGTTCAATAATTTTATCTATTCATGATAATGCATGCCAAGCGTAATATGAGCATATCAAATGATAGGAGGTATCATTGAATGGCAAAAAAGTTGGTTGTATTTTTGCTCGCGTTCGCCATGGTGGCAGTGATGTTTGCGGCATGCACGCAGGCTCCCGCTCCGGTATCGGAAGCCCCGAAGCCGGATGCTCCGGTATCGGAAGCCCCGAAGCCGGATGCTCCAGCTGATCCCGCCGAAGGGGGAAAGACTGTAGGGCTGACAATGCCGACGAAATCGCTGCAGAGGTGGAACGAGGACGGCACGAACGTGAAGGCCGCGCTGGAAGCTGCGGGTTATACGGTTGACCTTCAGTATGCCGATAATACACAGGAAGTACAGAACAGCCAGATCGAGAACCAGATCACGAAGGGTGTGGACATTCTCGTTATTTCCTCGATCAATGGCGGCTCGCTTGGCGGAGTTCTTGCGCAGGCAAAGGAAAAGAATATTCCGGTTATCGCTTACGACAGATTGATAACAGGTACCGACAAGTGCGATTACTATGCCACATTTGACAACTATGGTGTCGGCAAAATGCAGGCCGAAGCCCTTGTGAGTGCGCTGGGCTTGGATAAAGGAGAAAAGGGTCCGTTCAATATCGAAATATTTGGCGGCTCTCCCGACGACAATAACGCTCATATAATACATAAGGCGCATATGGACGTTATACAGCAGTATCTCGACAGCGGCGCATTGGTTATCACGTCCGGCCAGACGACCATGGAGCAGATAGGTATCCAGGCATGGGATGCTGCTACGGCTCAGGCGAGAATGGATAACCTGCTTACGGCTTATTATGCCGACAAGGATGTCAAAGGCGTTCTATGCTCGAACGACAGCACCGCGCATGGCGTCATCGCCTCGCTCAAGGGGTCAGGATACGGCACAGCCGACAAGCCTTACCCGATCGTTACCGGTCAGGACTGCGACAAGATCAACTTAGGGCATGTCGAGCGTGGCGAACAGTATATGACCATATTCAAGGATACGCGTATTCTTGCGGATGAGATCGTTAAGATGACGGATTCCGTACTCTCCGGAAAGAAAGTGGAGACAAATACGACATATGACAACGGCGTGATAAAAGAAGTGCCCACGTTGGGCTGCACGCTCCAAATGGTGACCAAAGACAACTGGAAAAAGATAGTGATTGATTCCGGATATTACAAGATAGAAGATATTCCGGTGGAAGAGACTGAGTAAGGCAAGGAAACAAATGAACCTGTAGGTATAAAATGGCGGCAGAGATACTGCCGCCATTTTAGCGGGGGCAAGCTCCCCGCACAGGGATTATGGGCTTATTTATACCCAAATAAGCCTGGGCAGGGGACGAAATTAATGAATCAATATTTTGCGGACAAGGAGTGATCGAATGTCGGAGTATATCCTGGAAATGGACGATATTACGAAAGAGTTCCCTGGCGTCGTCGCTCTTAAAGATGTTACCTTTCAGGTAAAAAAAGGCGAAATCCATGCGCTGGTCGGTGAGAACGGAGCGGGCAAGTCTACGCTGATGAACGTCTTAAGCGGGATACACCCATACGGCTCGTATACCGGCAACATCATCTTTAAAGGTACGGAGTGCAGGTTTAGGAACATAAGCGAAAGCGAAGCTGCGGGCATTGCCATTATCCATCAGGAACTGGCATTAAGCCCCTATATGACGATAGCGGAAAACATTTTTCTGGGAAATGAAAGAGCGAAAAACGGCGTCATTAACTGGGACGAGACCAACAGAAAAGCTATCGAGCTGATGAAAAAGGTAGGTCTGAAAGAGAAGCATACCGCGCGGATCAAGGACATAGGCGTCGGTAAACAGCAGCTGGTCGAGATAGCCAAGGCGCTGTCTAAAAACTGCGAACTGCTGATACTCGACGAACCGACTGCGGCGCTGAACGATGATGATTCAGACCATCTTCTCTCACTTTTGCAGACACTTAACGAAGAGCATGGCATGACGTGCATACTCATTTCGCATAAGATCCATGAAGTGATAAAAATAGCGCACAACATAACAGTGCTCAGGGACGGAAAGACGATAGAAACGCTGGACAACAGCGAGCATGTAAGCGAGGGCGTAATTATCAAGGATATGGTGGGCCGCGAGCTTATGGACCGGTTTCCCAGACACGATGCAAAGATAGGTGAAATTGGGTTTGAAATCAAGGATTGGGTGGTGCACGATCCCCTGGATGAGGATAAGGTTGTCATTGATCATGTCAACATCAACGTACGCAAAGGCGAGATAATCGGCCTGGCAGGCCTGATGGGCGCGGGCAGGACGGAACTCGCGATGAGCGTTTTTGGAAGGGCGTATGGGAAAAAGATTAGCGGCTCACTGATTAAGGACGGTAAGGAGATTGTGCTGCGCAAGGTAAGCGATGCGATCTCGAATGGTATCGTATATGTTACCGAGGACAGGAAAACGGCGGGGCTTGTGCTCATACAGGATATTAAAAAGAATATCACTCTCGCTAATTTAAAGGCGATCACAAAGGGGTTCGTCGTAAACGAAGACGAGGAGATCGTCATCGGAAAAGACTACAGAGAAAAGCTCAATATCAAGTCGTCAAGCGTGTTCCAGAAGGCGGGCAACCTTTCTGGAGGAAACCAGCAGAAGGTGGTCTTGAGCAAATGGATATTTGCCGACCCTGAAGTGCTTATACTCGACGAACCGACAAGGGGCATAGACGTCGGCGCTAAATATGAGATATACAAGATCATCATACAGCTTGCGGAAGCCGGCAAGTGTGTGATCATGATCTCATCCGAGCTGCCGGAAATACTGGGAATCACAGACCGCTTATATATCATGAACGAAGGCAGGATCGTCGGTGAGATGGAAACGGAAGAGGCGACGCAGGTGGGTATCATGTCGACGATAATACAAAGTTCAGACAGAAGCGACAGGGGGAATTAAAATGTACAAGGTAAAAGAATTCGTTAACCGCAACATGCGGCAATATGGGATGATTATTGCTCTGGTAGTTATCATCGTATTTTTCGGCTTTGCGACAAACGGCAGCCTTATATGGCCAAGAAACGTGTCTATGCTGATACGCCAGAATACCTATGTTATAGTACTCGCGATAGGCATGATGCTCTGCATTCTGACGGGCGGTAACATCGACCTTTCCGTAGGAGCTCTCGTCGCTTTGGTTGGGGCGATGTCAGGACTCTTGGCTACGTCGCTTGGATTACCCGATTGGCTGGCGATTATTCTCAGCGTCTTAACGGGACTTGCCGCAGGTATGTGGCAGGGTTTCTGGATCGCGTTTGTTAAGGTGCCGCCGTTTATTACCACACTGAGCGGTATGATGGTATTCCGGGGCCTCAACAATATCATACTGAAGGGGAATACGCTATCACTGCGCGGCGCTTATGAGGTTATCGGCAATGGTTCGCTTCCCGATATCGCTCCAAACAGCTTGCCGGATTTTCTGCACATCGGCGACTTTCTGAACCTGAAGAACAAGCCCGAATTTCTGAATGTAACGACGCTGATAGTCGGGCTTGCATTGTCTATCGCATATGTATTATTTGTGATTTTGAACAGGAAAAGCAAGCTCTCGCGCGGATATGAAGTCGCGTCGCTTAAGTCGGTCATCGGAAAGGCCATTGCGATCTTTATTATCATTAACATCTTTTCTTACTGGCTGGCGATGGACGAGGGCATACCTATATTGCTGATAATTGCCGCCGTGTTATTTGCGGTATATACGTTTATTACGACCAAGACGATACCCGGACGTCACCTTTATGCGATGGGAGGCAACATAAAGGCAGCGGAGCTTTCCGGTGTCAACACAAAGAAGATGATGTTCCTTGTGTACTCTAACATGGGACTTTTAGCCGGAATTGCCGGCATTGTGGTTTCGGGAAGATCAATGTCCGCATCGCCTATTGCGGGAGTAAACTTTGAGCTTGACGCTATAGGCGCGTGCTTTATAGGCGGCGCTTCCGCGTACGGCGGCATAGGGACGATATGGGGCGCGATAGTCGGCGGCTTCATCATGGGCGTCATGAACAACGGCATGTCCATAATAGGCTGGGACGTTTTCCTGCAGCAGGTATCAAAAGGGCTCGTTGTACTCTTCGCTGTCGCGTTCGATATGTGGTCGAAATCAAAGTCAAAGATCAAGTAGTATTTATGGAAAGAATGATAGCGCACTAGGCTTCGGCTTAGTGCTGTTGTCATTTAAGAAGCATTTTTTTTACTTATAATAGTTTATTTAGCATATTCAGTGCGCTTTATGATACAATGTAGGTAATTTCACAGCAGGTGCGTATATGAAAATAAAAAGACGCATAAATAATGGCGCTGACGAGATGATCGTCACATATGATAACAGCCTTGAAGTTGAGACATCCCGCTATATACTGCTTAAAAAGATTCTTGAGGACGAGCCCTGCGCTACGCTGATAATTGATACGAATCAGCGGGTAAAGGCACAATCCGTCGAACCTGTCGAGCGTTACCTCGAAAAGGCGGGTATGGAATATGTCTCCATACCAGTTAAGGCCAACTCCATAAGCTTTTTCGGGCTGAGTCTTAAGATAAAGCGCAAGCAACGCCAAGAGAAGATGCTGGTCGCAGAGATAACGGGCAAGCAGTTTGGGGAAGAGCTATTCGGCATTTTGGAGAACTATGATATTGCAATCGGGCTCGGCAGGCAAAAATCGCTCGGCGATATATGCGATAACCTGCGCATAAGCATGGCGGACGTCTTGTTCAACACTGAGTTTTTTACAGAGAGCATATATGATTCGATAGTCTGTTTATCGCTGAGAAGTACGAAGAACATAGAAAAAATCGCAGAGGCTGCAGCAAATGAAATGGCTTTATAAAATCGTTCTGATATTGCTTATACTCGCGGTCGCGTCATCGGCAGGGTTTATACTGTATCTCTTTAACAAAGTAAACAGCGTTTACGGCGATAAGGCCGCTTACGATCTCGGCAGCGGCTTTAAGCATTTTTCGCTCATTTTAAATTCCGGTGAAGAGAAATACTGGCAAGACTTTAAAGAAGGAGTTATAGAAGCGGGCAAGGCGTATAACACCGCTACAGAAGTCCATCTTATCTCCGAGCTGGACAGCGACAACAAAACAGTGGAGTACATTAATATAGCGAACAAGTCCAAGGTCGACGGGATAATAGTAAACGGTGAGAACACTCCCGACTATCTCGACGCGATACGGGCAATAGCGCAGGGAGGTATAAACATCGTTGTAGGGCGCGTCGAGTCGGTCGACAGCAGCGGGCTGTACTACGTAGGCACAAATTTTTACGATTACGGGCAGCAGGCTGCGAAATTGATAGCTCAGGTCGGCGGAAGCAAGAAGCAAACCAATGCTGCCGTCATATTGCCCGACAAGGAAAGCAGCGGAATGGACGCCCAAAGCAACAATATGCTAAGCGGGCTTAGAAAGGAAATTGAGGGCGGAAAGCAGATAAACGTTCTTTGTACGCCTTTGAGAACCAACGACCTTCTTGGAGCGGAAGACCTGACGAAGAGCATACTGTACGAGCATCCCGAAGTGGACGTGATATTCTGCATGAACGCTAAGGACACCATGGCTGCCGCGAAAGAAATTGTAAGGCGGGCACTCGTCGGAGAGGTAGTGATCGTAGGCACCGACTACACGGACGAGATGAAATACTACATGGACATAGGCGTTATATACGGCGTTATAGACCGCAACGGGTACAGCGCCGGATATAAAAGCGTGCAGGTTTTGAGCAACGCCGCAAATACGTTTCAGACAGACTGCGTATACATTGATACCGAAATCGTGACAATGATAAACGCTGAACAGAAACAATAATAAGGCTGATATGAAAAAGATAAGCAAAAAACTATTCAACAGCATAAAAACCAGAGTTATAGTATTTTTTCTGCTGACGACGATACTTACAAGCGTTACAAGCACTCTTATTCTCGGCCTCTCTAGCAATACCATAGAGAAGATGGACGATATGTTTTCCGCAAACGTCGAACTCGAAGAGTTTTTAGGCGATATGCACAAAGTAAATACTCAGCTTACGAATTATCTCGTTACTGACGATTCGGACAGCCTTATTAATTATTATATGTACAGAGACGTGTTTACAGAAAAAGCGAAAAAACTGTTTGACGAATCGCACGGTATCTATAATCAGGACGACCTCATATACAAAGACATTGCCTATATGGTGAAATCGTTTGCCGAGGAAACGGATAAGGCGGCGGAAGCAAAGGGCATAAACGACGCGGATGAATATATAACAAGGTATGCGGAGGCCAACAAGATAACCGGGTATATACAGACATGGGCGGACAAGCTCAACTTAAGCATACTTGACGTGAATACGGCACAATACTTAAGCATGTCGGAAGACCTTAATAACCTGCGCACGGCAAACATCGTGCTGCTGTTGTCTGCCATTGGGCTTAATGTAATGGTAATATCATACCTTGCGTATAACATGACAAAGCCGATAATAAAACTCGCGCATTCCGCGGAAGAAATGTCAAAGGGCAACTTCGACGCAGACGATGTTGAAGTGCATTCCGAAGATGAATTAAGCGTCATGGCGAACGCGTTCAATACTATGAAGCACAGCATAAGGAAGTACATAGACGAGCTTCATAACAAAGCCGATACCGAATCTATGCTGCTCGAACAGCAGATAGAAAACTTGAAAATTCATTCGCTGCTGGCCGACGCGGAGATGAAAGCGCTGCAGATGCAGATAAACCCGCATTTTCTGTTCAATACATTAAACGCGGGCGTACAGCTCGCGACGTTGGAGGGTGCGGAAAGAACGTCAAATTTTTTGGATGATATTGCGAAGATTTTCCGGTATAATGTAAAGAGCCTAGACAGAAAAGTAAAGATAAAGGATGAGATTGATACTGTCCGGGCGTACAGCAACCTGTTCCACGTCCGCTTCGGAGACATCATCAGATTCGATTACAATATAGACTGCAGCCTTTTGGATATAGACGTGCCGCCGCTTATTATTCAGCCGCTTGTGGAGAACGCGGCTATTCACGGCATAGGTGAGAAGGAAACGGGCGGAGAGATATATATTTCTCTTGAAAGGGGAGAAAAGAGCGTATACATAAGCGTTCAGGACAACGGGGTAGGCATGAGTGAGGATACGGTGCAAAAGATACTCGGATGTCATAGATTCGAGAGCGAGAAATCGGGACATACCACAGGCATAGGCCTGTATAACGTGGTGCAGAGGTTAAGGTTATTCTTTGACTGCGAAGACGTGATAGCGGTGGAAAGCGAGCCGGGCAAGGGAACTAAAGTAACGCTGGTGATTCCTCTCCCTAACATGGCAAACTGACAAAGGAGGATGGTGAAAGATATGTACACCCTTATGGTATGCGACGACGAACAGATAGTTATAGAATCTGTCCAGCATATCGTTGAAAAAGAATTCAAGGATATACAGCTTGTCGAGACCGCGAGATCGGGAAGGGAAGCGATAGAGAAGACAAGGACTATGCGGCCGGACATAATACTTACCGATATTAAGATGCCGGGCATAAGCGGCCTGGAAGCGGTTAAGGAAATCAAGAGGATACATAACGACGTCAAATTCGTAATAGTGTCCGTATACGAATATTTCGAATACGCAAAGCAGGCTGTAGAGCTGGGCGTCAGCGAATACCTCATAAAGCCGGTAAAGAAAGCAAGCCTTGTCGAAACGCTTACGCGCATAGCGCGCCAGCTGGATGATGAAAGAAAAAAATATGACCAGGAGCTGGAAACGCGTGAAAAGATAGAAAAGATGATGACTGTCGTCGAACACGGCTTCATATATTCGTTTTTACTCTCTCAGCCGCACAAAACGGATATAGGCAGATATAAGAAGGAATTCTTCGACATGCAAAACGACTCGGGATACATATTTGTAATGACGTTTAAAAGGAGAGGCGAGCACGACACCGGTAAGCAGCTGGGCGACGCAGCCCAGAGCCAGAAGTTTTATACGTATTTTAAGGACAGCCTTAAGTATAAGAACAAATGCATTGTAGGGCCGGTTATGCTGGACAGGGTAGTCGTTTATATGGCGCAGAGCGTCGACGACCCTTATCAGCAGCGGGTACAAGCCATAGCCTGCCTTGAAGAGATAGTGTATGCGATGGAGAAAAAGTACGATATGGACTTCAGGGTGGGAATAGGAAAGGTGCACAGCGACCAGGATATAATGACGTCTTATCAGGAAGCGCTCAAGGCGCTGCACTGCAAGGAAGGCGGAAAGATATCGCACATAGACGATATAGCGCTGGGCACAAGCGACGATGTGTTCGAGATACTCGCGGTCGAGCATAAGCTCATAGAGTACATAGAAACGGGAGACGTGCAGCGGTGCCTTACGGAACTGGCGGATATATTCAGGAAATTCCCCGATTTTTTCGAGCAGGAAAGGCTTCGCTACAGCATCGTTGAAATGATGGTCGCCGCGCACAGGATAGCCATACAGAATGGTATGGATGATGACAACAGCTTAGAGTACGGCCAATACATAAAGCAGATATTAAGCTGCCGTACAAGGGACGAATTCGAACAGATGTGTATTGAAAAGATAAGGCTTATAGCGGGAAAGATAAGCGTTATCAAGAAAAAGGTGATAAGCAACATCATAGACAAGGCAAACAGGATAATCGACGAACGGTTCAGCCAGGAACTCACGCTTGACGAAATATCCAAAGAGCTCTATATAAGCCCGCAGTATTTCAGCAGGCTTTATAAGAGCGAGATGGGAATAAATTTCATTGAAAGGCTTACCGAGGTCAGGATAAAAAACGCGAAAAAACTTATGAAGGAGAGCGAACATAACGTAAAAGAGATATGTTTTATGTCAGGGTATAGTGATCCTAATTATTTCAGCAGGTTGTTTAAAAAGCATGAAGGAGTATCCCCGTCGGAGTATCTTAAACAAATCTAAGGAGGTTTGTAATGAAAAGAATAGGTGCGCTGCTTTTAACGCTTGCTTTGATTCTTTCGTGCGGCTGCAGTTCGGTTCAGACGTTTAAAAACGACGACGACGAAATTAAAATCGGCTTCATATATGAAACCATGACTTTGGAAAGATGGCAAAGAGACCGGGATATTTTTGCTTCTGAAGCGGGCAAATTAGGAGCCGAGGTCATCGTTAAAAACGCCTATGAAGACAGCGTACGCCAGGAAGCCTTAGGCATGGAGCTTGTAAACGAAGGCGTAGACGTTCTGGTTATCGTGGCGTACGACAAAGACGCGCTGACCGACCTTGTGAAATACGCCCACAACAACAACGTAAAGGTGATAGCGTACGACAGGACGATAAAGAATGCCAATGTCGACCTTTATATCTCGTTCGATAATACCCGGGTTGGAGAGCTGATGGGTGAATCGGCGGTTAAAACAGTGCCTAAGGGCAATTACCTGATACTCAACGGCACGCAGAGAGACGATAACTCGTTTTACCTTAACAAAGGGTATTTCAGCAAGCTGGAACCGCTTATCAAAAAAGGCGATATCAACATAGTCGGCGAAACATGGGTCGATCTGTGGCGCGACGAGGGGTCATACGACTTTGTAAAGGAAAAGCTTTCGGAAGGCGTTACGTTCGACGCTGTCATAGCCGCCAACGATCAGCTCGCGGAAGGGGCGGTAAGAGCGCTCAGCGAAAACAGGCTGGCGGGCAAGATATTCGTTTCTGGCCAGGACGCGGAATTGGTGGCGTGCCAGAGGGTAGTGGAAGGTACGCAGAATATGACGGTATACAAGCCAATTAGCGTGCTCGCGAAAGGCGCCGCCGAATATGCCGTCAAGATGGCCAAGGGCGAAGACATAGGGGAGTGCGGCAAGTTTTCGGACGGCACGTATGAGATAAATTACGTCGTGTACGACCCGATACTCGTAACAAAAGAAGACATCATGAACACCGTGATAAAAGACGGGTTCTATACGATGGAACAGGTGTACGCGAACGTTCCAAGGGACGAATGGCCGCAGCAGTAAATGCGACAGCCAATTTTATAAATTACTTTTATGAAAGGATGTATTATGAAACAGTATTTTCCTAATGTAAAAACCGTAGAGTACACAGAAGACAAGACACGAGAAGGATTGTTTTTCCGCCGGTACAGGCCGGACGCCGTCGTGGGCGGGAAGACGATGAAGGAACAGCTCAAGTTCTCAATGGCATACTGGCATACGCTGGGCGGGGGCGGCAAGGATATGTTCGACCTCGACACCGGCACCATCTCACACCCGTGGGCTGGAATGACGCCTATGGAAGCAGCAAAGGAGAAGGTTTACGCCGCGTTCGAGTTCATGCAGAAGCTGGGCATAGAATATTTCTGCTTCCATGACAGGGACATAGCTCCCGAGGGAGATACTCTTGCCGAGACGAACAGGAACCTTGACGAGATAGTAAAGCTCATAAAGAGCATGATGGACGAAACGGGCATAAAGCTCCTTTGGGGTACGGCCAATATGTTCTCCAACCCCAAGTTTACGCACGGAGCCTCCACAAGCTGCAACGCGGACGTATTCGCATGCGCGGCCGCGCAGGTTAAGAAGGCGATGGAGATAACAAAGGAGCTCGGCGGAACGAACTATGTGTTCTGGGGTGGCCGCGAGGGCTATGAGACGCTGCTCAATACCGACCTGAAGCTCGAGCTCGACAACATGGGGCGCTTCATGCATATGGCGGTGGACTACGCCAAAGAAATAGGCTTTGACGGACAGTTCCTCATAGAGCCCAAGCCCAAAGAGCCCACAAAGCACCAATACGACTTCGACGTAGCGTCCGGGGCTGCGTTCCTTAAAACGTACGGGCTAGATAAGGACTTTAAGTTCAACATAGAAGCTAACCACGCGACGCTCGCGGGACATACGTTCCAGCACGAGCTGCGTTATGCAAGGGTAAACGACATGCTCGGCTCTATAGACGCTAACCAGGGCGATATGCTTCTTGGATGGGATACCGACCAGTTCCCGACCGACCTTTACAACACGACGCTGTGCATGTACGAAGTGCTGATGATGGGCGGATTTGGCAAAGGCGGCCTCAACTTCGACGCGAAGGTTAGAAGGAATTCATTTAAGCATGAAGACCTTTTCTATGCGCACGCGGCGGGCATGGACACGTTCGCGAAAGGCCTAGTTACGGCTCAGAAGCTCTTAGACGACGGCGTGTTCGAAACGTTTATAAAGAACAGGTACGCAAGCTATGAATCGGGCATTGGCAAGGAAATCGTGTCCGGCAAAGCCGACTTTGCATCGCTTGAGAAATACGCCGCGGGGCTCGGCAAAATAGAGAACAGCTCCGGACGGCAGGAATACCTTGAGCTGCTGCTCAACGAATATCTGCTCAGCGACTGATTGAATATCTTAACAGTAAATAAATGTTTTAACATTAACAAATGTGGTTATATTATGGGGGACTAACGATAATATGTTGTCCCCCAATTATAACCTGTTATGCTGCTTGCCACTTCTATTGCCAAACGGGTGAGACCGGGGTCTCTCGGGCGTCTTAGCGGCGCTATAGGGTGATAACATCATTATCACCGGATACAGCAATAAGCTGCCGTATTGCCTTTGTTGATAGACTTATTTTTTTCACATCATGTTATCTTTACTAAAGCAGCTTTGAAGACATTCTAAATGTACACGTGGCTTAAATTAGTACGCCCAAAAAGCCGTTATGCTTGATGGGTGTAGATACGGGGCCCCGGCAAGTCGTTAGGCTTGATGGGGTGTAATTCGCATCTTTGTCAGCCTGATTTGCATGGTTTTGCGTTCATAACATGTGACTTAAGTAATTGCTTTGGCCTTTGTTAACGGCTCTTTACAGTATTTTTATAATTATCGATTAAGAAGGGGTGTTTGTAATGTCGTCGGAAGAAATTTTAAGCAAACTGGCAAGCTGGGATCTGCAGGAGGATATTGCGGACGGCGAAGGCGCGGCTTTATACAACCAGCTTCAGGAGCATTTTACAAAGTTCTTCGCATATTTTGAAAATATATCGCGAATCTCCAGCCAGCTCAATATCGTGGTGCAGGATTTTCTCACCGAATCAAGCCAGGTGGAGCAGGTGGCCGTGTTCCTTAAAAAGGGCGCGGATCGACAGACGTTGGACATAGGGCAGTCAAAAAAGCTTGTCGAGGATTTTACCGAAAAAATAAACGCTATATTCGCCAAATCTAAGGATATCATTTCTCTGGCATACGACATGGAAAAGACAAACCAGAACGTAAGTGATTCGGTAAAGCAGCTCGTTTCTAACCAGGCCAAGAACGACGAGGCTATACGCGACATAAACGAGGTTATAAAGAATCTTATTAACAAGACGCAGAGAATAAGAGATATAACGAACCTTATAAACAGGATATCAAGCGAAACAAACCTATTGGGGCTTAACGCGAAAGTGGAGGCGGTGCACGCCGGAGCGGCCGGCAAGGGGTTCTCGGTCGTCGCGGACGAGATACAGCGCCTTTCTAGCGAGAGCAAGGAGGCGAGCGTCAACATAAGCGACACTATAAAGAGCGTTACCGACGAGATAAGCCATCTCGAGAGCGTCGCGTTAAAATCGCAGGACGCGTTTACCGCCCAAAGGGATACCGTAGACGAAGTCAGCAATGTGATAGCCAAAAACAGCGAATTCATAAACACGTATATAAGCGAGCAGAAGAGCTTCAACGAATCCATCGCGGCGATAAAGGACGATGAAAACATACTCGCCGACTCGATCTCGAATATCTTCTCATCGGTGAGGGAAGTGTCCGCTACCGCGCATGAGATATCCAGCCTGACATACAACCAGAACAACTCCATTTCGCTGCTGGGCAAGCTGGACGCGGATTTAAGCGCAGGCGTAGCTTCCCTTGGAAATGAAAGCAAAGCCATTAAAGTACGTAAGGTAAATGCGCAAAGAAGGAAAATAGCCATGATATTCGATATAGACATAGGCTTTTGGGACCCTACAAAGAAGGAAGCAATAAAGGCCGCTGAAACATATAACTATGACGTCGAGTTCTTCGCCCCCAAATCGAGAGGGGTAAGCGGAACGAGAGAGATGGCATCGTTCCTCGATCGTATCATAGAAGAAAAGTATGACGGGCTTGTGATAAGCCCCATAGACGACGATCTTATTTATCAGCGCCTTAGGCGCCTTAACGGCATGGGCACAAAGATAGTGTTTATAAATTCGAAGATAGACAACATAGATTACGTCTCGCTGATACAGACGGAAGGACTTGCGGCGGGCGCGGCGGCAGCCCGGGTAGTTATAGGCGCTATGGGTAATCAGGGGGAAGTTATCGTCAACACGTGGACGGATACGTATATCTCCGCAATAGATAACCGTAAGAACGGGTTCATACAGGAGCTCGGAAGAAATACGAATATAACGGTGCACGAAGTGGGGGTAAAGAGCAAGCTGTTTGACAACGAGATAGAGAGGTCGGTAGGGGCGATACTGAGCGCGGCACAGGGCGCGCGGTTCATATTCCTCACGAACTGCGAATGGGGCCTTTATGTGGCCGAGTATATTAAAAAGCACCGCAGCGGCATACAGGTCATTACGATAGACTTTACGAAGGAGATACAGCAGGCTATGAGCGAAGGCCATATACACTACGCTATGGGACAGCGGGCGTATTCGTGGGGAAGCATGGCGATAGACTTCATTGACAAAAGCTTCTCCGGCAAACAGGTCAATAAGTTCATAGACACGGGCACGTACGAAGTCAACCGGCAGAACATGAACATTTATAAGAGCATGGTGTTTTAACGCATAACGATTGCGACTATATGGTCTACTGAATTTTGGCCGTATCAATCCAGCCGTATGAGCGAAAGCCGGGGCTGGATTTTTTGTACGCTTTTTCACCCATATGTCCGGTTATAATAAAGCCTGATGCTTTGAGAAAAACCGTTTACAGAACGTTTGTTCCGGTATATAATTTATATATCGAGACATAGGCATCGCTATTAATACACAATAAAAACGACAACTTGTAGAGAACGCCCCTGCCGTGTGCCCCGTAGGGGTATGTCGTTCCGGTTACTTAGATAGCATTTGTTTATTGTGGTGCAGACAGCGCATGATGATTCAGAGCGTAAGGACCGTAAGGAGCGTAAAGCGTATGGACCTGTTCGGGAAATTAAGGATTCTCACAGACGCGGCGAAGTATGACGTCGCCTGCACGTCGAGCGGAGTGGATAAGAAGGCGACGCCCGGCGGCGTCGGAAGCGCCGCGTCGTTTGGCATCTGCCACAGCTTCGCGGGCGACGGGCGGTGCATATCGCTGCTTAAGGTGCTTATGACTAACGCGTGCGCTTACGACTGCGCGTACTGCGTAAACAAGCGCTCCAACGATACGCCGCGCGCTACGTTTGAACCGCGCGAGCTCGCGGAGCTCACGATAGGCTTTTATCGCCGCAATTACATAGAGGGGCTGTTCTTAAGCTCCGCGGTACTTAAAAGCCCCGACCTCACAGTTGAGCGCATGATAGAGACGCTGCGGCTGCTGCGCGAGGAATACCGCTTTTGCGGCTACATACACGCAAAATCCATACCCGGCGCGGATAAAGCGCTAATCGCACGGCTGGGCACGCTCGCCGACCGCATGAGCGTCAACATAGAGCTGCCCTCACAGGAGAGCCTTGAGCTGCTCGCGCCCCAAAAGACTAAACAGTCGATACTTAAGCCCATGCGTTTCATAAGCGAGCGCATAGAGCAGAGCTCAAAAGAGCTCGTGCGCTATAATAGCGCTCCAAGATTCGCTCCGGCGGGGCAGAGCACGCAGATGATAGTGGGCGCGTCGGGCGAGAACGATTTAAAGATACTGAGCCTGACGGAAGGGCTTTATAACAACTACAAGCTCAAGCGCGTGTTTTTCTCCGCTTATATACCGACGGTGGAAAGCTCGCTGCTGCCTACGCCGGATACTAAGCCTCCGCTGCTGCGCGAGCACCGGCTGTATCAGGCGGACTGGCTGCTTCGGTTTTACGGTTTTTCCGCTTCCGAGCTGCTGGATGATGCACACCCCAATTTTAACCAATATCTCGACCCGAAATGCAGCTGGGCGCTGCACAACCCCGAACACTTCCCCGTTGAGGTAAACCGCGCACCATACAGGACGCTGCTGCGCGTGCCGGGCATAGGTGTGCGCAGCGCGCAGCGTATAATGACCGCCCGCCGTACGGGCAGCCTCGACTTCGCCGGGCTTAAAAAGCTGGGCGTCGTGCTCAAGCGAGCGCAGTATTTCATCACATGCTCGGGCAAGCGTCCTAACAGCCTTGACACGGCTCAGGACGCGCTGCTTTGCGCGCTGCTGTCCGAGCAGGCGCGCGGCAGAATGGAGCAGACTATTATGGGCATGCCAAGACAGCTTTCGCTGTTCGAGCATCCTGCTCTTGCACAGGAGGAGTTTCGCAAATGTCTGAGCGGCGAGCTTTGACACGGGCCCCAGGGCAAGCCGTGAGGCTTGACGGGGTGTGCATACGGGGTCCCCAGCAAGCCGTGAGGCTTGATGGGGTGTGCATACGGGGTCCCCAGCAAGCCGTGAGGCTTGATGGGGTGTGCATATACGAATACGACGGCAGCTTTGACGGGCTGATGTGCTGCGTCTTCGAGAGCTACGAAAACAAAGAGCTGCCCATGGACGTACTGCCCCAGGGCGCGCAGCTTCCCATGCTGCTGCCGGTTAAGGTTATAGAGACGGACGCTGAGCGCGCGAAAAGAGTAAAAGCATCAATACCTAAGAAGATGGGCAAAGAGGCTGCAGAATTCGTACGCAATGCGTTTCTGACATGTCATCCGCAAAAGGAGCTGCTCACGCTCAAATTCCTGCGGCTGGGGTTTCGCTGTGGCCCGTCCGTAATGGATATGCTGACCGACGAAACGGTGCATGCGCTGTTTACGGCAGTCAATCATCTTAAGCATGAGGCGCATCTGTATACGGGGTTTATACGCTTTTCCGAAACGAACGGCGCGCTGACCTCACAGATAGAGCCTAAAAACTTCGTGCTGCCGCTTATATCGCCGCATTTCTGCGAGCGGTTCCCCGGCGAACGCTTCCTCATATACGATAAAACGCACGACATGGCGCTGCTGCACGAAAACGGCAAAACGGCCATTTGCGGCATAGAGGATTTTGAGCAGCCGAGGCCGGGCGCGGAGGAGCTTAAATTCCGCGAGCTGTGGCGGCTGTTCTACGATACGATAGAGATAAAGGAGCGGCATAACCCGCGCTGCCGCATGAGCCACATGCCTAAGCGGTACTGGAGCTGCATGACCGAGTTCGTTCGCGAGGAGCTCGAAACGCGTGCGCTGCCCCAGTCCGCACACGGCGCAAAAAAGCTGCCGAACCCGGAAGCGCGGCCTTAAGCCAAATCATAATTGCCTGCAGAAAAACAAAGCCAAAAAAATACAACTCAATCGCTTCACCTTCGCATGCATCAAATGCTGTTACTTTAAATATACGTGGTTATATACAAACGGCCTAAGAGACATTTTGTTATTCCAATAATTAAGGAGGCGGGTCGATATGAATGTGCTGGTATCGGGCGGAATCGACGACAGGGAAACACGCGATAAGACCGGCAAGACGAAGAAAACAGTGGAGTTTACGCCGCCCATAGGAAAAGCCGCGGTGTATTATACTGGCCACAAAGGACAAAGGCATGGAGATCTTTGAGTCGGAAACGGTTCGCGCATAGCGTCGCTTTGCCTCCCGGCGATAATATATGGGGTCCCCCAAAAGACGTGAGGCTTTTAGGGGTGAAAATTGATATAGCGGTAATGCGAAAATCTATGCGCCGTGTTATAATGTGCATACTTTAACGCAGAGCTCGTAAAGTGAGCGTAATGGCGTGTAAATCATAGATGGACGGTGGCGTAATGGATACAGGCAGCGTTTCCATATTGGAATGCAAAGGCGATTTCGAAGAAAGCGCGCGGGTGATACGCGAAGCGTTTGTGACGGTTGCAAAAGAGTTCAACATAACTAAAGAAAACGCGCCGTCAAACGGCGCGTTTCTAAAGGCCGATGCGCTGAAAACACTTACGGAAAAGGGGATTAAGCTCTTTGACGTTTGGCAGGACGGCGAGCGCGCGGGCTTTTTTGCAGTGGAGGACGCGGGCGACGGCGTGTTCTATATCGAGAAGCTTGCAGTGCTGCCCGGCAAAAGGCATAACGGCATAGGCAGGCGCATACTCGACTTTGCCGTTGAATGCATAAAGAGCCTATCCGGCGAGAAGATCTCAATAGCTATAGTAAACGAAAACGCCGTGCTCAAGCGCTGGTATGAAGACTACGGTTTTACGGAAGTGCGCCTGAAAGAAATCGGGCATCTGCCGTTTACCGTGTGTTTTATGGAGCTGCCGCTCAGGTAACATTTATATATGCAAGCCGGTCTTTAACAAGGCCGGCTTTTTAACAGTTTTTATCTGGTTGCACTCTGCGCAACTATTTGTACAATAGCTTTATCCTGCATATCATTAAAATAGCCCAGCAAGCAAAGATCCTTGGGACAGCAATCATAATAGCATAAACCAAAAATATTCCCGCTCTTGTTTATTTTCGCTTATAGCCATTTGTACAGCATTGGTATATAATATGAATAGTATAAATGTCTATAATTTCAAATTAATATATTAGAAACATAAGCTTTTAAAACGGGAAAACAGCAATTATGAAAAGGGAGTTCTATTTCACCAAAAACGATGGCGTTATTTTATTTCATTAATTTTCTTTAGGGATAATCCAATTAAATAACGGGGCCCCAGCAAGTCATGAGGACTTGATGGGGCAATAAAGAAAAGCGGGGTAAAGAAGCGATGAACGAAGTAAAACCAATCGGAAAGCTTAGGCTTTGGGGGCTTGTCTGGGGTCTTGGGCTTGCGGGACAGCTGTGCTGGAATATCGAGAACCAATGGTTCAACACGTTCGTTTACGCGAAAATAGCCAAAGATTCCAACATCGTAACGCTTATGGTGATAACAAGCGCGCTTGTAACTACGTTTTCAACGTTCTTCTTCGGCACGCTTTCCGACCGCAGAGGCTCAAGGCGCAAGTTCATTTCTATAGGCTATATCGCCTGGGGCCTGTTTACCATCGCTTTCGGGCTCACCGAGTTTATAGGGAGCGGCACGGTAGGCACGGCTAGTAAATTAGGTGTGCTTGCGGCCGTGCTCGTAATACTCATGGACGATATAATGAGCTTTTTCGGCTCGATGGGCAACGATTCGGGCTATAACGCCTGGTCTAACGATATGACGACGGATAAAAACCGCGGGCAGATAGGAGCGGCGCTTGCCACGCAGCCGGTCATAGGCACTATCGTGGGAACGGTGTTGGGCGGCATGCTAATAGGCAGCGACGACAACTATCAGCGTCTGTTCTGGGTAATGGGTCTGTTCGTAATAGCTATGGGCATACTGTCGCTGTTGACGCTGCGCGAGGCGCCGGGGCTGAAGGCAAGCAGGGAGGGTTCGTTCTGGCGTCAGTTCGGCAGCGTGTTCAACTTTAAAAGCTTCTTTGCTCAGAGCGAGCTCGTGCTCGTCTGTGTTACCACAACGCTGTTTTTCATCGCCTTTAACGTGTATTTTGTGCAGATGGGCAACTGGATGATATATTATATGGGCTTCTCGCCCGACACGATGGGGCTCATACAGGGCATAGGACTGATAGCCGCAATGGTGCTCGCGATACCCGCGGCGCGGCTTATTAACCGCAACAGGACTCCGCATGTGGGCGCGGCGGCGATAGTCATCAACATGATAGGCTTGTGGGTGCTTTACCTGTTCGTGAGGCCCGGCACGGTGGACACGGGCAGCATATTCTCCGCGGCAAACCTGCCGCTGCTGCTTGCTATATTCATGGCGGGCGCGGGCTATATACTCATAATGCAGTCCATGACGATGTGGGTGAAGCAGCTATATCCGTCGCACAGCCGCGGCCAGTATGAGGGCATACGCGTGATGTTCTTTACTCTCATACCGATGATAATAGGAACGAGCATAGGCAACGCAGTAATAAAAGGCGGCGCGGGTACTATAGTCAACGAATATGGCATAACGGAGAACATACCGACGGAATCCATATACCTCTGGGCCGCAGTGCTTGTACTGCTCGCTTTTATACCGCTTTATTTCGCGGGCAGGCGGTACTACAGGCGGCTAAAAGATGCAATAATTAAGGCGTAACGGAAAGGAGTTTGTCATGCAAAGAGAGATAACGCAAGCACAGAAGCTGCTTGATGAAAACGGCGCGCTTATTGAGCCGGGCTATGCCAGAAAGATGATGTTCGAGTACAACCGCGAGCAGATAAAGGCGGGGCCGTTCTCGCTTAAAGAATGGGATTTTTATCAGGCGATCTCGGGGGATTACGTGCTGCAGCTTACCATAGGGCACGTTTCTTATGTCGCGAGCTTTTCCGTCATGTTGTTCAATATAAAGACGGGCGAGAAGGAAAACTTTACGCGCATGAAGCCGCTTCCTTTGCGCAGCGGTATCAGTTTTCCCCACAACCCCGAAAACCCCGGCGTGCTTGAGGTTGTGGGCAATGACTATTTCATGCGCTTCGAGACCCGCGAGCATGAGCGCGCTCTCACCGTGCAGGCGGACGATAAGAAGCTAGGCAAGATAGACATAGACATCGTTCTCAATAACGACCCAGGTAATGAGAAGATGGTAATCGCTACGCCGTTCATTAAGAGCAACCAGTTCTACCTTAACTACAAGGAGAACTATTACGGCATTAAAGGGCGCGCACAGGTGGGAGATATGAGCATGCAGCCGGGGGAAAATGACACGGCGCTTCTTGACTGGGGCAGGGGCGTGTGGCCGTTTAAGCACGAGTGGTTCTGGGGCAACGGTTCTGGTTTCGTAAACGGCGGAAGGTTCGGCTTCAATATCGGCTGGGGCTTCGGGAACCTTGAATACGCCACGGAGAACATGTTCTTCTGGAACGGCAGGGCGTATAAGCTCGATACGCTTACCGTAGAGCGCGACGAACGCGACTATATGAAGCCGTGGCATTTTACTGATAACGAGGGCATGTTCGACTTTACTATGACGCCTGTCTACGACCGCTATACAGAAAACAACATGCTCGTTATCAACACACACTGCCACCAGATATTCGGCCTCTACAGCGGAACGGCCAAACTGCCGGACGGAGAGATAATCGAGGTAAAGGACTTGACGGCTTTCTGCGAGCACGCCGAGAATAGATGGTAACATGAAGAATAAAAGCAGCATAAGAAACGACTTATACACGCGCTGGGGGGAGAAGCTCGATAAGCATTGCCCGCTGGATGAATACCCGAGGCCGCAGATGCGCAGGGACGATTGGCTGTGCCTAAACGGCATATGGCAGTACGCCATACGCGGGAGCGGCGAGCCTGAACCGGCGGTTTACGACGGCGACATCGTCGTGCCGTTTTCTCCCGAGAGTTTGCTTTCCGGCGTGAATAGACAGCTTAAGCCGGGCGAGACCTTGTGGTATAAACGCACGGTTTGGTTTGAAAAGCCGGAGGGAAAAAGGCTGCTGCTGCATTTCGGAGCGGTGGATCAGCGCTGCACCGTATATTGCAACGGCAGGAAAGCGGGCTCGCATTCGGGCGGCTATTGGCCTTTTGGTTTTGACTTAACGGAGCTTACAAGGGAAGGGGACAACACGCTTGTACTGGCCGTTACGGATGATTCGGACTTAGGCTCTGAGGCGTACGGTAAGCAAAAACTTGAGCGCGGCGGCATCTGGTACACTGCGCAGAGCGGCGTCTGGCAGACGGTGTGGGCTGAGTACGTGCCGCGCCAGTATATAACGGATATAAGAATAACGCCCGACTGCAGAAACGCAGAGGCCGAATTCTGCGTAGAATTTGCGGACGGCAATAATATACCGGAATACCGCGTTCAGGTATTTGAGGACAGGCAGCTCGTATCGGAAGGAGTCTTTTTGGAAACCACCGCACGTCTGCCGGTGAGAGACTTTAGATACTGGAGCCCCGACGATCCGTTTTTATACAAGGTGAAGATAACGGCCGGGGAGGATACCGTAAAGAGCTATTTCGGCATGCGCGAGTTCGACGCCGTGCGCGACGATAGCGGCCGCCTTCGCTTTACGCTAAACGGTAAGCCGCTTTACCAGACGGGCCTGCTGGATCAGGGCTACTGGAGCGACGGGCTTTATACCGCGCCAAGCGACGAAGCGATGGTATGGGAAATAAGCGAGCTTAAAAAGCTAGGCTTCAACATGCTGCGCAAGCATATTAAGATAGAACCCTTACGCTGGTACTACCATTGCGACAGGCTGGGCATGCTCGTGTGGCAGGACTTTGTGAGCGGAGGCGGGCCATATAAGCCTTTAGTTACGCAGGTGCTGCCGTTTTTAAACATAGGCCTTAACGATAAGCGCCTGCGGCTGTTTGGCCGCCGCTGCAAAGAGGGCAGGGCAGCGTTTCTGCGCGACATGGCGCGTACAATAAAGCTGCTGCAAAACGTAGTAAGCATCGCGGTCTGGGTGCCGTTCAATGAAGGCTGGGGGCAGTTCGACGCGCTGCGCATATCGCGCACGCTTAAAAACATGGACCCTTCAAGGCTTGTCGACCACGCGAGCGGTTGGCACGACCAGGGCGGCGGTGATTTTAAGAGCCGGCATATCTATTATAAGAAACACCGTATGCGTCCCGATAAATACGGGCGCGTACAGGCTCTCACCGAATTCGGAGGCTACAGCTGTCCGGCCGTCGGCCATATGGCCTCGGATGTGCTGTTCGGATACCGCATGTATGAGGGCGAGGACGAACTGACGGCGGCCTATGAGCAGCTTTTTACGCATGAGGTACTGCCCGCCGCAAGAGAAGGGCTTGCCGCCTCCGTCTATACGCAGGTAAGCGACGTGGAGGACGAGATAAACGGCCTGTTTACGTACGACCGCGCGGCATTCAAGCTGCGCGAAGACGCCGTACACAAAATCAACGACGCGCTGAAAGAAACAATCAAGGAGCAATCGCATGAGAATTGAGGATGTATAGACCTCCGCAATCG
Source organism: Bacillota bacterium (assembly GCA_023410595.1). Taxonomy (GTDB): domain Bacteria; phylum Bacillota; class Clostridia; order Christensenellales; family SZUA-584; genus DTFZ01. Next base: position 288,787 of record JAEYPO010000001.1, read on the forward strand.
ACTGGAATATCCCCGCGCCTGCGCCGAATAAGTGCGTACCGGGTGAAGCACTAATGGTGCGCGTCTGAAATCGGGAACATCCGAATGCTCATGGTTAGGTATACACAGGGATATTTGGCAGATCATTGGCGCACAAAAGGGCATGTTCTGCCTATGCTGTAGGGCGAAATCGTGACAAGCTTGACGACGGAAGAAAGCTTCCTGCCCATGCTTTATGCGGTTTATTTATATCGCGGTATGCGGCGAAGACTAAAGTTACCGGCGATTTATCGGCTACATCGGGTTTCAAGAGCGACGTTTGAAGCGCCGTTTACGCCCTGCGTTGAAAATATAAGATCCGAGAATGTAATGAAAAAAACCGGCATGTCAAAAACCGCGGAAATCAAGCATCCTGATATCGACGAAAACAGCATGCTGCACGAACATGTGCTTTTACTGCCTGTCGCGGGAGGATTGGCTTGCAAAACGCGAATGATATAAAATACATGCCGGAACTAATCGTCTGCCTAAATATTTGTCTTGGCCATATCCGCTAATCTATGTTAATGATGGCCTTAACAACACTTGCTGCATTATTAACTACATAATCAAATGCATCTTTGACACTGTTGAAATCAAACTCATGGCTGACAATGCTTTTTACGTTAATTATGCCGCTTGAAATAGCGTTGATTGCCGTGGGGTATAGGTTTCGATACCTGAATATTGTCTTTATTTGAGCTTCCTTGCCCACTAATTTCATGAAGTTGAAACAGGTTTCATCTTTTGGCGTCATACCTACGAGAACAATCGTACCACCTCGGGAAACAACATCTGCAGTGGTCTTAACCGTAATTTCTGATCCTGCAGTCTCTATAACGACTCTAGCGCCTTGGCCGTCTGTTAATTCATCGATTCTTTGTAGGACATCACATTCCTTTGCGTTGATGACATCGTCCGCTCCAAGCCTCTTTGCAGTCTCAAGCCTGTTTTCCAAAACATCCACAACATAGACCTTGGAGGCGCCTCTCGCCTTGCATGAAAGAAGCGTAACCAAACCGATACATCCCGAACCGAAAATAACAACTGTATCACCGAGCCTCACTTCTCCCATGCCCGATGCGTGCAGACCGACGGCAAGAGGTTCGACAAGCGCTCCTTCCATGAAAGAGACATTATCCGGCAGTTTAAAACACATATCCTCAGGATGTGTAACAAAGTTTGTAAACACACCATGGAAGGGCGGAGTCGCAAAAAATTCAACATGTGAACACAGATTATATTTACCTTCTTTGCAGTGTTGGCATTTCCCGCATGTTTTGCCCGGCTCCAGAGCGACCCGGTCGCCAACCTTTAAGCTTTTTACTTCTTTACCAATCTCGACAACCTCACCTGCGCACTCGTGTCCGAGTATAAAATCACCATTGACGATAAAGTCGCCGATCCTTCCGTGCTGATAATAATGAACGTCAGACCCGCAGATACCCACAACCTTAACTTTTATCAGTACTTCGTTTGCGCCGGGCGTGGGCACCGGTACTTCTTTAGTGACCATGTTGTTCGTTCCATGCATATAAACCGCTTGATTCTTCATAATTATTACTCCTAAATATTCATCGATTCTGCCGTAAGCAATTTCTACTATGTGTTTATAAACACATATCATTTATCCTTTAAGGTTTTCGCCCTGCGTCAGCCATGGTATCAATCGCCTTTTTTGCCAAATTCGAATCCCCAAGATTGTTCAAGTGCCTTCAATCGATAGAAGCTCTCTTTTGGCTCGCAATTTTTAGTTAAGTAGCCTGCACCAGGTACATACCCATGATCAGTAAAGGACCACGTTGATATAGCCTCCACAGATGGATGTGCATAGGTGACAGTATAAAATTGCTCGACCCAGTCAGCCTGAGTCCGTTCATTCCACTCCATCTCATGCCAAATACCCCAATACATATATTCCAGGCAGTAGATATCTCCAGGAGTAGTGTCGGGTCTGATTTCGCTGGGGAACGATGGAACGCCCAGCTCAGTCAGATGGATAGGGTGTTTGAATTTATCAAAGCGGCTATACATTTTTTCAATAGCCAGCATGTCTCGCGCCGGGTTGTAAAGTTGCATTCCAATGACATCAAACTTTGCGCCGACTTGTTCAAGCTTTTCAATATAGGAATAGGGGACAAGATTTCGTTCCCATGCGGGCCCCCACTGGGTGCGGCCATCCGCAGCGTTTTCACCAAACATAAAGCATGTGTTAACAATAGCTTGCGCATCAGGGTCGGCCTCATGAATTGCGTCGCAGCAAAACTTTGTCATTTCTGCTTGCTGATCCTGGCTTAAACTGTAGGCATTACACCAGTCATGACATTCGTTTATTGCATCATAGTAATTGACGCGGCCTCTGTAGCGATTAACGGTTCGGTGGATGGTACGATCGATTTCGCGTTTTATAGAGCCGTCTTCCCATTTCAGAGAATGAGTCCAGCCAGGCATTCCCAATGAATGTGTCCACCAGAGCGGATGGATTTTAGTTTCAATCCCAGCTTTCTCAAATGCGTTCTGGAGGCGATCAATTTGTGAAAAATCAGGGTGGCCGTATTCTGGCTCAAGGTACTTAAGATATGCAGGAAGCGTTGCAAAGTTGAACACAGATTCAAAGTTTTCCTTCATAGAGGCTATACCTTTGTGCTGCGGATCAACGATGTCGCTGCACCACAGTTCCCGGCTGCCCGAACCGTCAAAAGGATAGGGGAAGCCGTTACAGCCGAATTTAAAATTCTTGCGTTTGCCGCAGACGGCAATACGTTTCTGGGCACGCTCAACGGCTGCCATTTCTCCAGCCCACATGCCAGCTGCGAGTGACATCATATTATATACAGGGGCTTTGACAGAATTGTCGCTCAAGGCGAGAAAGCTTTTCGCATCTCTCAGCATGGAAGACAACTTGACGGAAGGAGTAAATTCTTTTTCCGCCAGAATTGCTTCAACTTCGCAGATGCGGCTTGCAGCTGCATCATGAATGAAGTTAACCTCGTCGTCGACACCATAGCCTTCACCGCAGTTATCTGACATAATCCACATGCCATAACAAAAGCCGGGTATATTCAGCTTTGCATGGAGAATAACAGGTCCTTCTGGCACTTCAAGATTGATCGTGGCATCAGAATCAATTGTAGATTTGCGCATATAGGGAACATAGTCCATATCACTTGCGTACAGAGAAACAATTTCGTTTCGGGAGACATATTTGCCATCAGCGCCAACAATTTTTATTCTTATCATCAGTAACCCTTTCTTTTTAGAAATTGTTTATCATTCGCTGTTTTTTGTAATTCTTATTTCAAACCATGCATGGCGTTAGGTACACCATAGAAATATAAATAAAATTGAAATTACTTTAAATTAATTTTATATAATATTGATGCTATAGTCAAGCGGGATTCTAAGGCAAAATGTAAAATAAACAGATGAAAACAGTAAAAAATAAAAAAATTAAATTATATTGCGTATAATCGATAAATTAATGTATAATATTTAAAAGTCAAAAAGCAAACAATATGATGGGCAAACCTATCATTTTTAAAAAAGAAAAAAGTACTTTAGTAACGGCGGTTATCATCTAAAAGACTATGGAGATAGACTATGGATATTGAGAAAAATAAAAAGTTGGCAGAATATTTCCCGATTGCTACGAAGTACGGGTTCTATCGTGACAGAAGTGAGAGGTGCTGGGATAAGGACTTCAAAAACATGCAGGATTGCGGTATGGATGCTGTTCGTATACACGCAAACTGGGGTACAATTGAACCCAATGAGGGTGAGTTCGATTTTGACTATTTGGACAGGATACTGGAAAAGGCCGATCAACATGCAATGAAAGTCATCTTCACGCTTTATCTTGTATGTTCGCCAGAATGGATATACGAAAAGCATCCTGACAGTAAATATACGTCTGCAGGCGGTAAAGAGTGGACATCACATACACAGTCTGATGCTGCGACGGGTGGATGGCCGGGGCTTTGTTATGACAGCTATCCGCACCGTGAAACCGTTAAAAACTTCCTCAAAGCAATTACCGAGCATTACAAGGGAGATGAGAGGATACTCGCCTTTGATGTTCTTCATGAACCTACAGAGGAACCTTGTCAACAGTATTATCAAATAGACTGGCACGAGATGATCTACTGCCATTGTGAACATTCCAAAGCTTTATTCAGAGAGTGGCTCCAAAAGAAATATGGCTCTCTCGAAAAACTTAACGAAGTATGGGTGAGACAATATCAGAGATGGAGTCAGGTACATCCGCCGAAATCAATCGGTATGTACACGGATTGGCTGGACTGGAAGAGTTTTAGAGTTGATGTGCAGGTCGACGCTATTCAGTTCTTAAGCGATACGGTCAAGATGTACGACCCGGAGCGCTGCACGGTTGTACATTTGGCTATATACGAGACTGGACACCCGTTTATCTCATCAAATGACCACTTCAAGCTAGCGCCTATAACGGATATGATAGGAAGCTCAATGTATGATACTGTTAACCCTGAAGTAACAGCTTTTGTCTGCGACCTTCTCAGATCTGCTTCTCCCAGCGGAAGGTTTTGGGCAGCTGAAACAGGATCCGGGGCAGGGCCAATGTTTGTTTTTATGGGAGACAAGCCGGAAGACCACATGTGCTTCTCACTTCCTATCACAGGCGCGGAGATGAAAAGAAATTCCTGGGCCCAAATTGCGCGTGGTGCAAAAGGCGTCATTTTCTGGGGCTGGCGGCCTGAATTGTCAACCCTTGAGACCGTTTCTCTTGGTTTCACCGAACGTGACGGCGAGCCGTCCGAACGCTCCGACGCACTTAAGGAATTCAATACAGCTCTCAGAAGATTCAAGCACCGTCTAGCCGGTGCTCTTGCCCCTGCAAGCGATACTGCTATATTTTATAACATGGACTCCATATTCATTGAAGGCCTCATATGTTGCGGTAAGACAGCTTCACCGCTTATTAATATCCACAATAAATATTACAAAGACACAATCTCTCTTATCGGCGCATACAAGCTATGTATGAAGAATCATATTCAGCCTGACTTCATAAATTCAGAGAAGGTGCTAGAAGGCGAGCTAAGCAAATACAAATTACTGATTCTGCCTTATTGTATAAGCCTTACGAGTGAGTTGGCTGCAAAGCTACAAGAGTTCATTAGAAACGGTGGCAAGGTTATCAGCGATGCATTGTGCGGTTATTTTACGAACGAAGGCTGGGGGTCAGAAGTTTGCCCTGCCGGAGGGCTTGATCAGGCATTTGGACTCAGCGTTAAGAGCCATTACGACGTAATCGATGAACGAGATATTGTATACGGCGGAAAAGTATATGCACATGCAGGTAAGATGATCTCAGAGAGATTTATGCTCAAAAAAGGCGCGAAGATCGTTGCAAGCTATACTGACGGAACACCCGCGGTTGTTTTAAACAGCTTCGGTAAGGGTAATACGGCTTATATCGGGACCATGTTTTTCGGAAACGCGGTATGGAACTTTGACATTGGGACAGATGCTATGTTCAAGAGAATACTTGAAGACATCGGATACATGCCTAAAATAATTGTAACGGGCAACGATGCCATGCATACGGTCGAAGTCCGTTTGCTTTGCGATGAGAAAGGTGTATTTATATTCGTTATCAACCACTCAAAGGATGAACTCGGCGTAGAAATCTTTGTTCCTCTTGGATTTAACGGATTGGCAGAAGAGCTGTTGTCCGAAAGGAAGCTCGACGAAGATGCTATTGTTGATGGTATGTTTAAAGTTAAAACAGTTCTCCATCCCGATGAGGTCAAGGTTTACCTATGTAGCAGACGGGAAACATCTGAGCCGAAAGGATGATTGAGGATCTCCAATGATTTTCTAAAATTAAGACGCAACATAAAAATGAAGCGTCTTATTTGCATACATTATTGGATAAAGCCAACCCTGAGAAATTAAAATGCCAGCAAATCAGTATTTTTAGCGCATCTTCATTAAAAATTTGCCTGGCAAAACTGTGGAATTTATACCGGATCTAAATAACTGCAAATGGTATAGCGTCTCTGTTTAATCTAAAGGTACCAGTTTTTTAACAGATCCTCGAACTATTAACTCGGTTGCTACCTCAATATTAAGGAAATAATCGTCCATCTTTTCGATCTTATCTATTAAGCGTGATGCTGCAATAGCACCAAAATAATGTTTGATTTGTATTGTTGTAATTGGAGGATCCAATTCAGACATTAGCGCATAATCATCAAATCCTACGAGCGAAAAATCGTCAGGAACAGAGAGCCCTCTTTTTTTGATAGCCCGTAAAGCTCCGGCAACGTTATAATCAATATCCGTCAGGAATACGGAAGGGAGGCTTTCATGCGGTTTATCAAGGATTTTTAAGAAATCCGCGCAGGCCCCATCTATAGTACATGTAACGTCGTAAACATATTTGGGGTTAAACTCTAGATTGTTGAGTTGCAATCCTTCAAGATACCCGTAATAGCGGTCATCGAAGTTGTTAATACGCGTCTTGCTTTTTAAAAAACCAATGCGCCGATGCCCAAGGCTGTATACATAATTGACAGCATTAGAAACGGCATTCCTGTTTGCTAAAGTAACCATGTCAATATTCTCGACTGGGAAGCGCGCATCAAAGACAACCAATGGCTTTTCAAGAGAATCGTATATACTCAGCTCGTTATTGGACAGCTCAGTTGCATATAAAATTACACCGGCAACATTTTCGCGTGACAGAGATTCGAGAAGAAGTTCTTTATTCATGCCGGAGTTATAGTATAAGATTTCCAATTGATAATTGTTTTGTATAGCGACTGACTGAATATCGTCGATAACATCCTGAAAAAAGGTATTTGGTATAAAAAGCTGTTTTTGAGCTTTGTGCACAACAAGCACAATCACACCTGCTACATTAACCGGATTATTCTCTGTACCGAAGTTGCCGCTAGCGTAGTATTCTTCGAGCACACTAAAGATTTTGTTTTTTGTCTCTGCACTGACGCCTGGTTTATTGTTAATCGCTAGAGAGACTGTTGATGGAGAAATATTCAACATTTTTGCAATTTCTTTGGATTTTAGTAGCACGTTTCCTCCTGAAATACAACCTTGGGCATCGAACCCGAATATTTAAATTTTATTAGTATCCACCCAATCTTCCAATTGTTTATTGCCTGCAATAATTTAAAGGTATCTATGCATTAATAATATAATTTACACCATCTTCTGTCAATATCAGATACAATCAAAGAGGCAGATTTTTAGCCTGTACTGCATGGCATATGCCCCGTAAGCAGGTTTACGGGGCATTTACTGTTGAGTTAGAAGTGATATTGTTACTGAAAAATTTTGATCATTGTATTTTCAGCATGACCTTGAGGCACTCGCCGGGATGATCAACAGTCCATTCAACAGCCTCTTGAACATCATCCAGGTTAAACACTTTTCCTCGCATGATCTCAAGGTCAAGGGCCCTGTTATCGATTGTTTTGGCAGCTTCTGAAAAATCATCCGGTGTATATTGATAAGCGCCAAACACACGAAGCTCTCGGTCTTCAATACGGAACATATCTACCGCTGGGCGTTTGGTGAATACGGCCAGCAATACAACGACGCCGCGGGTTTCTGTAAATTCAATGCAGTTCGCGAGACTATTTTCGTTGCCGGCACATTCGAATGAAATCTCGACTTTATCGGAGCCGGTTTCCTCACTTATTATTGCTTTAAAATTATCTTTAATTGGATTAATAGGTATCATGCCTAATTTTTTTACAACATCCAGTCGGTTTTCCATCATATCAGTAACAAATACTTTCGCTGCGCCCATGTATTTAACGTATTGTGCGGTTAGCATTCCGATTGTTCCTGCGCCGGTAACGAGCACATTCTTACCTTTAACACCTTCGGGTGCAAGCCTAACCCCATGCACTGCTACAGCTAAAGGTTCTGCCATGGCGGCATCCATCAGGTTATCGTTTTTGTTGAATGTAATAACGTTTGACGCTTCAGCAACATAAAATTGAGCTGTACCGCCGTCATAAAAACGTTCTTCCGGACACAACGCCAGATTACCCTTTTTATCTAAGCACCACTTGCATTTCCCGCAACTTCTTACAGGTTGGATTGTTGCTGGCATGCCCAGTCGAAAGCCATCTACTCCGTCACCAATTTCATCAACAATGCCAGAGAATTCATGACCCAGAACGATGGGAAATGAATTTATCAGAGTGGGGTGTTCATTTTTAAAGATGTGAATATCGGAACCGCATAGTCCGTTATACATAACCTTGATTCGGACCTCGCCGTAACCAGCATGCGGCTCGTCGATCTCTTCGATTTTGTACTTTCTGGTAGCCACTAATGTTGCTCTTTTCAATTGATATGCCTCCTAGTTCATAAAATAACCACGAATACTACACATATGAATGATAATCCATAGTTATTACATACATATTGATTCGAATCTATGCCCAATATATTAAATATTATTAATAAAGTCAATATAAAAATAAAATTAATTTAGTTATATTAATATAAAAAATAAAATAAAATGAAATTTGTATATTGACAGCCTTAAATTTTAAATATATACTTTGCCCGTAAGTTAATTCGTTTCTAAATGACAAATAGCCAAGAGAGCAGAAAATGGGAAAATCTAATTTACAAGTTATAACTAAAATTTATACAGATACATTTAACTAAATTGCAAAAAATTTAGTTAAACGTTAAGAATCTTACAAGTGAATTTAGTTTGGCGAAAGCAAAATTCGCCATTAAATAAAAACGAAAGTTAATCAAGGAGGCTCAAATGAAGAAAGTACTAAGTTCCGTGCTCGTAATCTTGCTTGTTGTCGTGATGTTTGCGGCCTGTACAGCGCCTGCTGCAGAACAAAGCCAAGCGCCCGCTGGTGAACAAAGCCAAGCGCCCGCTGAAAGCAAAGCGCCCGCTGCTGAAGGTGACGACGAAGTGTTTGTGGGTTTAGCGTTTGGCGGACTGGATGCTGTTCCGACGATCGTCATGAACTATTTGACTGAAAAAATGGATGCTCTTGGCTGGAAGTACGTTGTAACCAACGGAGACCTCGATGTTAACAAGTATCTTGCCGATATCGAAAGCCTTTGCCAGCAGAAACCTGACATTATCATGACCCGTGTCCCTAACGACACAGTTAATGCCAGCGTTGTTCCGATCATTTCTGCTGCCGGCATACCGACCGTATTCCTGGCGACTGCTACCGAAGTTGAGGATTATAAGGATGATCCGAACTATCTCGGACACATCTCCGACCCTGAACTTATCCGTGGCGAGCCTCTTGGTGACTGGCTGGTCAAATATTCTAAAGATAACAATTTTGAACCCAAGGTCGGCATCGTAAACGGCGCGAAGTCCATAGATGCTGTCGGCGTTTGCGAGCGTTCCATAGATGTGTTTGCTGCACTGGATGCCGCAAGTGTTAAGTATGAAATAGTTGCTGACGTTGAAGCTGATCCGGCGTGGGCTGCTACCGGCGCTATGAAGATAATGGAAGACTGGATACAGGCTTACACACCCGAACAGATGAACACAATTCTTTGTTGGTCTGACGAGATGGTCGTTGGCGTTGTTCAGGCACTGCAAGCTGCCGGCAAGAATCCTGATGATTACCTTGTACTTTCCTACGACGGACTCGAAGTCGTCTGGGATTACGTCAAAGAGGGATGGGTTGACGTCTCCTCCGGTCTGCTTCTTGAGCAACAGGCTGATTCCGTTATTGAGTTTATCCAGAAGTATTTGGATGGCAAATACGACAAGGAAACTGATTTCCAGACCTATTGCTACTCGATCTTCATGCTTGACTCCACCAATATCGATGCGGTCATAGCAGGAGAAAAGCCTGAAACTTGGGATTATTCCGCTAAAGTCAAGTAACCTGACTCAATAGAGAAACAGAACAAGGGGGGGAAACATCCCCCTTGACTGTTCTCCGATAATTATTTGGAGGTGACAATACGGTGAGTCGGGAATTATTGTTTGAGATGAAGAACATAACGAAGGTGTTTCCCGGTGTTCGTGCTTTATCCGAGGTGAATCTCAGCCTTTATAAGGGAGAGGTTCTCGGCGTCGTCGGAGAAAATGGCGCGGGTAAATCTACGCTCATGAACATAATGTTGGGAAGCTTGAAGCCAGATGAGGGCGAGATGACCTTCCACGGCAAGCCTTTCAATCCTAAGAACCCTTCCGAGGCACTGCGAGCAGGGATTGCGATGATTCATCAGGAATTGACGCTGGTGCCGGAGATGTCGGTTTCGGAAAATATTTGGTTAGGTCAGGAAGACAAGTTCCGCAAGGGAGTTATCCTGAACCTGGCCGAGCGTGATAAAGCTACTGAAAAACTGCTCAAGAGCCTTGGAATAGAGGTTCCTATAAAAAAGAAAGTTAAATCCCTCTCCGTTGCGGAGATGCAGCTTGTGGAGATAGCGAGAGCAGTCTCGTATGACTCAGAAGTCATAATAATGGACGAGCCAACATCGTCGCTTACAAAGCGTGAGATTGAGCTTCTGTATAAAATAATCAAGTCCCTCAATTCGAAGGGTGTTGCGATTACGTTTATTACTCATAAGCTGGACGAGGTGTTTGCTATCTGCAATAACGTCCAGATAATGCGCGATGGACATGTCATAGACACTAAGCCTATCGGCGATATCACGAGCGATGAGATGATTGAAAAAATGGTAGGCCGCGAGGTCACCAACCTTTATCCTAAGGAGTACGCAGAAAAAGGCGACGTGCTCTTGGAGGTTAAGGGCCTCAGCCGCAAAGGCTATTTCGAGGATATTAGTTTTAAAGTAAGAAGAGGCGAGATACTGGGTTTCGCGGGACTGGTCAAGGCCGGACGCTCAGAGGTCATGGAGTGCGTTTTTGGTATCGAAAAACCGACTTCCGGCGAGATATTTAAAGACGGTAAAAAGCTGAATATAATGACAACGAGAGACGCCATTAGTAACGGTATGGCTATGATAACGGAAGACCGCCTGCGCAGAGGCCTTGTCCATATACATTCGGTACGCAGCAATCTTTCGCTTGCTTATCTGCCTACCATCACCAAGGGAGGCTTCGTCAACCGAAAGGTGGAGAACGAGGATTGTGAAAGAGTTAAGGAGCAGACTAAGATCAAAGCGACTAGTCTTAACCAGCTCGCCGGACAGCTCTCCGGCGGCAACCAACAGAAGGTTATAATCGCTAAATGGTTGCTTTCAGAGGCGGATCTGTTCATATTCGATGAGCCTACGCGTGGTATAGATGTTGGCTCCAAGGCTGAAATATACAAGCTGATGTGCGCTCTTGCCCAAGAAGGCAAGGCCATTATCATGGTCTCGTCCGAGCTACCTGAAGTAATGGCTATGAGTGACCGCATGATTATCATGGCGGCAGGAAAGCAGATGGCGGAGCTCAACCGCGATGAATTCGAAGAAAATAAGGTTATGCATTATTGCTTCGGGTATCATGATACCCGAGCGGCAGAATGAGGGGTAAACAGATATGAGTGATAATAAAGTTTCTATGAATAAAGGACAGTTGGGCAAAGACCGTCTCCTGATGTGGATACTTGAGAATAAGAGCCTGGTGCTCCTAATATTCATTTGTATCGCTTCGGGAATTATTTCCGGCGGTATCTTCTTCCGCGGTGAGAATATCTCTACCGTTCTAAGGCAGACCGCTATTACGAGCCTTTTGGCGTTGGGTTATGTCTTCGTACTGACCTGCGGAATGATCGACCTGTCAGTCGGGCATATGCTTAGTCTGGCGTGCGTGGTCTATGCGCAGGTAGCACTTGTAGCTCCGGTATGGGTTGCCATGATTGCCGCGATAGCGACGGGACTCATTTGCGGTTTGTTTAATGGAATACTTTCCATAAAACTCAACCTGATACCGTTCGTTCTGACCCTCGGTACGGCGCAGATGTTCCGTGGCGTAGCTTATCTGCTGTGCGACGGTATTTCGATAAACATTACCGATAAAACCATGAAGTATGTCGGACAGGGCATCTTATTTGGATTCCTGCCCATGACGGTTGTGATTGTGCTGATAGTCACCGTGGCTATTGCCGTCATAGTGTACCGAACTAAATACGGGCGTCATGTACTCGCCACCGGTGGCAACCCGGAGGCTGCAAGAGTTTCCGGTGTAAACATCTATAATACCAAGATCATCGCCTTTATCATCATGGGCGTAATGGTCGGCATAGCTTCTCTTGTTCTGGTTGGCCGTGTTGCAATAGCAATGCCGAACAGCGGGCAGAATATGGAGATGGACGCTATAGCAGCTGCGATCATTGGAGGCACCGCGCTCTCAGGCGGTAAAACCAGCGTTATCGGCGCAATCTTCGGTGCTCTGATCCTCGGCGTTATAAGCAACCTGCTCAACCTTGCGGGACTCAGTTCCTTCTGGCAGTGGTTCTTCAAGGGCGTTATCATCGTAGCCGCTATTCTGCTCGACTCTGTAACAGAGAAGATATTCCAGAAGCGTCAGTTAGCATAAATAACGAATTGGAGGATAAAAGCATGACTAGATACGGGACAATATTCAGCTATTGGTCCAAGGATTGGAACACAGACTGGATGCAGGTACTGCGCAATGCAGCAAAATCGGATATTAATTGCATCGAATTTCACTGTAACCAGACAATGGACTGGTCCGAATCAAAGATTAAGGATTTTGTGTCACTTGCGGCTGACCTCGATATTGAAATATTGATGAACGGCGGTGTGGGACACGAGCAGATTACATACAGCGATGATCCGGCGGTGAGGCAACTGGGAATCGATCAGATTACTTCCTACCTTAAACAGGCTTCACGCTTCGGCGCAAAATTTTTTGACGGCGGCTATTCTGAAGGATGGCCCTCTCGTCCTAAGGTGCAGCTAACGGCGGATATTAAGAAAACGTATACGGAACGTGTTATCGGAGCCATAAAGGAAATGGTCAAGGTCGCTGAAGACCTGGGCATAACGATGAGCATGGAGATCGTTAACCGGTTCGAAGCTTTCCTTGTAAATACGGCAAAGGAAGCGCGATTTATCGCTGAGAATGTTGATCATCCGAATTTCAAAGTGACAATGGATACTTATCACATGAATATTGAAGAGGACAGTATTGACGAAGCAATAGATACGCTTGGAAAGAAGTACCTTGGACATGTTCATCTGGGGGAATCAAATCGCAGGCTTCCCGGACAGGGAACGCAGGTGGATTGGGACAAGGTGTTTGGCGGGCTGAAAAGGGTTGGTTACAGTGAACGGCTGCTGCTGGAACCCTTTACGATGGCCTTCGGTACGATCGGCAATAACGTATTCTTGTGGCGCGATCTTTCGAACGGTGCCGACGAAGATCAACTGATTAAAGAGATGAAGGAATCCATCGCTTTTGTGAAATCCAAGTGGGAGGACTGACGATCGCCGCAGAAGGGCATCGGAAGGCATGACCATTATCGGAGGCATGCTGCCACGCATCAATATACTAGTTTAAAGGAGTGTAATACAATGCCGGAAGTTACAGGATTAGGCCACATCGGAATCTTTGTGGACGATGTGGAGCGTTCGAAGCAGTTTTACAAGGATATATTGGGCCTTGAGTGCGTCTGGCAGTGCACGTTCGACGCAGACGGCAACACGTTTACCTGTGCATTTGTTAAAAAGGACGGAGTATGTCTGGAGCTTGTTCAGAGGCGCATCGGCTCCAATCCGGGCGACGGTATGACGGACCATGTGGCATTCGCAGTGGATGACATCGAATCGTTCCGTATGGAGCTAGAGAAAAAGGGTATTAAATTTGAAACGGAAGAGCAGATGTACTGTGCGGATATGTTTCCAAATGGTACCAAGTGGGTTTTCTTCCGCGGGCCTGACAACGAGCATATTGAACTGTGCCAAGTACTGTAAGGAGGTTATAGAGCAATGCGTAATGTTATAGTAACAGGCGCCGCATCCGGAGTGGGACTTGCGACGACAAAGGCGTTCCTGGAGCTGGGCGATAATGTGTTTATGACCGACTGGAAGAAGGAACAACTGGATGATGTGCGCGCAGGACTGGATAAAACATATCCGGGAAAGGTTTTTGCCAAAGCCGCAGATGTGGGCCGCTGGGACGATGTGGCGGCATTAGCGGACCTGGTTAAAGAGCACGGCGGCGCGGATGTACTGGCCAATTGTGCGGGTGTGTTCCGTGTCGGGCAGATAGAGGATGCACCTGAGGAAGACTATGACTTCCAGTTTAATGTAAATGTGCGGGGAATATTCCACACTATGAAGGCGTTTGGCCCCCAGATGCTGGCAAAAAAGAAGGGCGCTATTGTCAACGTATCGTCCGTTTCCGGCATGGGAGGCGATTACAATATGTCGCTCTATTGCGCGACGAAGGGCGCAGTGATCGCGATGTCCAGAGCTGTGGCGATGGATTATTCAATGAAGGGCGTCAGGGTCAACATCATATCGCCATCGGCAGTGAAAACGCCGATGTTTCTGACAGGCGCATCGGAAAAGGTGCTGGAAAGTTTCCGCATGAACATGCCGGCAAGGGCGCTCTGTGAGCCGGAGTATTGCGCGAACGTGATCGTATATCTGGCCTCGGATCAGGCTACGCATCTATGTGGTGTGAATATACCGGTGGACGGCGGCCTCTCGGCCTGGAATGGGCAGCCAAACCAGGAGAAGACAGACACGGGCGTATAATCCGCAGCAGGCGTTTGATGCGTGCCCATCAAGTATTTAACTGGCAGTCTTTTGCAGCAGGGCAAAATGTGCTGCTCTCTCTTTCCATAAATATGGCTACCTGCCGGGAAGGACACGTTTGCACTGCGTGTCCTTCCTGATAGCATATAACAAAGAAACTGGATAATAAAACAACCTGATGCGGATGAGAGACCCTAAAATACTTTAAACGTTTTGAAATATCAATTTGGATCATTATGCTGAGTTTAAGTTATATAAATATATGGGGAAGGGATGAGTTGTAAGCATGAAAAGATCTGAAATCAACAAAATTATGCAGGAAGCGCTGGACTTCATGAAGGATATGAAATATAAAGCGCCTCCGTTTGTTTATTGGTCGCCAAAGGACTGGGAAAATAAAGGCAGCGAATACGACGAGGCTCGCGCCTGCGCACTGGGGTGGGACATTACGGACTTTGGCAGCGGCGACTATCACAACTGCGGTTTGCTTATGATCACAATGCGAAATGGCGTAAAACAGGATGATACCTATTTTAAGCCTTATGCGGAAAAGGTGCTTATTGTTGAAGAAGGACAGGTGACTCCCTTCCACTTCCATTGGTCAAAGATGGAGGACATCATTAACCGTGGAGGAGGCAATCTGATGGTTCAGCTGTACAACCGTACGGATGACGAAAAACTTGCGGATACGCCGGTTTTAGCTATGGTCGACGGTCGTCGCTTTACGGTGCCTGCCGGCACCATACTGACGATAGGACCCGGTGAGAGCATCACTTTGCCGCCCGGCCAGTATCATAAGTTCTGGGCTGAAGGGGGCCGTCTCTTTATTGTGGAAGTATCGAGCGTGAACGAAGACAACACGGACAACCGTTTTTTGGACGCGCCTGCCCGGTTTCCTAAGATCGAGGAGGATGAGGAACCATTGCATCTGATGTTTAACGAATATCCTGCTGCGAAATAGTAACGAGAAAGAAGGAGCTTTTATGGCCAGAAAAACAAGAGTGGGGCTTCTTACCATAGGGGATGGCCGCGATTTTTTGAAAGAAAATCTGGACCCTGTAAACTTTCAATTTCAGTACAAGGTAAAATCCGCGCTTGAGCGGGAAGGCTTTGAGGTGATAAGCGGGGAGAAGGTAATAGACAGCAACAGCCTTGCCGTGGAGTATGGTAAAAAGATGCGCGCAGCGGATGTAGATGTTGTCGTGATAAACTATTCCGTTTGGGCATGGCCGAGCTATGCGCGTATGGCAGCGCAGTTCTGTCCCCAGCCGGTGGTGATGTTTGCTAACTATTACGAGGATAAGCCAGGCCTGGTAGGTATGCTGGCAGGGTGCGGTTCGCTGATGCAGGCCGATATTCCTTATTTCAAGCTGTATGGTGATATTGAAGATAAGGATATACTGAAGAAGATCAAGGCGTATATCAACGGTGTTTCAGCGTTTAACCGTTTGAAAGGCATGACGTATGTGGGCGTTGGCGGCAGATCAATTAACATAGACACTACAGTAGCAGATCCCGCTCTGTGGATGAAGATGTTCGGAATTGACGTCGACAGTGTCGATCAGATGGAGCTTGTGCGGAGGGCAGAGATTATTAAGAAGGATAATCCAGAGTTGCTTGAGAATGCACTGAAATATCTTGAAAAGAACACGAAAGGCTTCAAATGGCTGGAGCCCAGATTGGATAGCTCCTTCAGCCTCACAAGGGAGTCTGCAATAAAAGCGATAAGCCTGTACTACGGAATGATGGATATTATCAGTGAGTTTAAGTATGATTTCTGCGGCATTAAGGGGCAAAGAGAACTGACAGAACATTATGTAACTTCTGATATTGCCGAAGCGTTCCTAAACGATTATTACGGCCCCGACGGTGTGCCGCACGACCCGATTGCATGCGCAACAGAGGCAGATATGGATGCTGCGCTGACTATGAAGGTATTCAACCTCATCACTGGTCAGCCTGCGCTTTTCGCTGACATAAGGAACTACTATAAGGATATGGATTTCTGGGACTTATGTAACTCAGGTGCACACGCTACATACTTTGCGGGAATGAGCAGCGACCCGAAGGTAAATCTGGAAAACGTAGAATTTCGTCCTGAGGGCGACTACTATCTTGCAGGAGGCCCTTCTGTTTATCACATTGCGAAACCGGGCAAAGTGACGTTTGCCAGGCTGACGCGCGTGGGCACGCATGAATACCGAATGGTTGCCATGACGGGTGAATTTTTCAGCATGGGTGCTGAAAAAGATGAGGAATATGCCAGAAAATGTCAGGACAACTGGCCGCATGCGTTTGCAAGGATGAACCATAGCATCGATGCATTTATTGCAAACGTGAACTGCAACCATATTCACGGAACCTACGGTGATTGGGTGGAGGATCTCAAGGCGTTTTGTCAGGCGGCAAAGATAGAGTTCGTATTGCTGGACGGGAAATAGAATGAGCACGAAATATTACAGCATGTCTTAGGTTAACAGTAAGTGTGGCAAACTGACATAAGCCATGAGAGCGAAAAAGGAAGTTACACTTTCAGTTTCATTTAACCAAAGAAGGCAGTTGCTTTTTCGAGGCGAAGCAACACGATTGTAAGAAAGTATAGCCGCATTGAGGATTAAAAACTTGAGGATTTCAAATGATATCTGTAAAAGAGTAACAACAGGGGGTTACAGATCTCGTTGATTTTTGAATCCGGTGAGGGTTCTTGCCTTGGAAGATTAATAAATTGAAGATACTTTAACGCAGAAAGGTAATTATGAAAACAATTCTTATTACAGGTGCAAATGGCGGTCTGGGTAACTGCCTTGTTAAAAAATACTGTTCCGAAGGTTATAAGGTTTTTGCTTTTGATTATAGGCTTGATAATAACTCTGAAAGAATGAAAAACGAATTGGAGAATGTTGAGTTGTTCTCCTTTATAGATGTAAGAGACCCCTCTTCTATTAAAAAAGCCTGGGATCTCGTTTCTGCAAAGACTGATAAAATTGATATTCTGATCAGCGCTGCTGGTATTTTACCCGAAAACAGTGCGAACGTATTGGAAGAATTCGATATTGAAGGGGCGCTTGACGTTTATTCGACCAACGCTTTAGGGCCGCTGCGCATTGTTCAAAGGTTCCTGGACATGATAAGAAAAGGTGAAGGAAAGATAATTGTCAATATCAGTTCGGAAGCTGGCAGCCTAAGTACGCATAATAATTATATAAATAGATATGACTATTGCATGTCAAAAGCAGCGCTGAATATGCAAAGCGTTATTTTACAGCGCTATCTACGCCCTGAAAACATACGTGTCGTAGCGATCCATCCAGGATGGATGAAGACAGTAATGGGCGGTGAAAACGCTCCAATCCCGCCTGAGATTTCGGCTGATGGTATTTTTAATCTGGTTGGGACATGCAGCTGTGATTTTGAATGCGGGATATATTTTGATTATGATGGCTCCCGACGCAATTGGTAAAATATTTTTAATGAGGAATTGGACTATCGTTTTTTTGCTGATGTAACTGCAGATTTGCTTAAATACAGATTATAAGGAGATGTTTTTATGCAGACACTAACAAAGATTGACCGTAAAGAATTTAAGGAAAATGTATTCGTACGAATCGGTAATGACTGGATGCTGGTAACGGCAGGCGATGAAGAGAATGGCTGCAATACACTGACTGCTTGCTGGGGCGGATTGGGTGACCTTTGGCATCGAGACGCAGCATTTATATTTATTCGTCCCACCCGTTATACGTATGAATTTATTGAGAAGCACGAAAGATTCTCACTGTCATTTTTCCCGCATGGTTACCGCAAAGCTTTGTCGTTGCTGGGGACTAAATCAGGGCGCGATGGTGATAAAATAAGTGAGGCGGGGCTTGAGGTAGAGTATTTCGAAGGGGTACCGGCATTTAAGCAAGCTAATCTGGTTATACTTTGCCGAAAAATGTACTATCTTGATTTTGTACCGGAGAGAATCCCTCAGGATGTTATAGAAAGATTTTACCCGGAGGGAGACTTTCACAGGTTTTATGCCGGTGAAGTTGAGTCAGTATATGTTCTTAAATAGGTTATAATAAAACAACTTTTAGGAATATTAAGATAACAAGAAAAGAAATAAGGATTGACGTCAAAAGTAAAGTCGTACAATATACAGTCTATTTTTATAAGAATGTTGACTCAGACTTAGCCAGACGGTTTGCGGCAATTCTCTGCAAATGGCATTTGATCTGTTTCGCTAAGCTTTACAAGAAAGAAGCGGCTTAGCCTATGTCTACAGCAGGCCGGCCAGTCAAACCGGCCGGCGGCAAAGGCGCATACCTGACTATTGACTGATTAACGCCGAGAGGCCGGTTGAACTCTGACTTCTTGGTGTAAAAGAGCATCTTACAATAACACTTGAGTGAATTATATATTTAAGGAGTGATTGATTCAATGTTGCAAAAAATGAAACCTAAAATCGGTATATTGGCTTTAATGCAGGGGCTGTACGATCATTCACAGCCAGAAATCCCGGCAAATCAGACGAGATTTGTAAATGATGTTATCGGGCAGCTGGCTGATGTTGTGGACGTGGACTTCCCGGGACTTTCAAAAGAGCGGCCGGATGCAGAGCGTATTGTTAAGCACTTCAACGATGCAAGCCTCGATGGCATTATGGTTATCAACACCTTATACTCTCCGGGCATGCGGATCGTTCAGGCGTTTAAACAAAACAATCTGCCTGTTATGCTTGCCAATATCCAACCACTGCCTGACGTTACGGATGACTGGAACTGGAGCCTGCTCACGACCAACCAGGGTATCCACGGAATTCAGGACACGTCTAACATGCTAATGCGCCTTGGATACCAGCCCGCCATAATAACAGAGGACTGGAAGAGTGATCGCTTTAAAAAGCATGTGCAAGACTGGGCGCTCGCCTGCAACACGGCGCGCCGCTTGAAACAATGCCGTCTGGCGCTGATGCAAAAGATGCAGAATATGGGTGATATATTGGGCGACGAGGTGGCATACTTCCAGAAGTTTGGCATTGAGGTGCTGCATGAGGGCATCGGTCAAATTGTTACATGCATGAATGAAGTTACCGAGGCTGAGATTGACACACAGATAGCCGAGGATAAAAAGAACTTTGAAATCAGGAATGTACCAGAGAAAAACCATCGCTATGCCGCAAAGTTGCAGCTGGCTTTTGAGAAGTTTATGCAAAAGAAGAACTATGACGGCTTCTCTGCCAACTTCATGGTATACGAAGAAGACGGCCGTTTGGAACAACTGCCGATATTGGGTGCATGTAATATGATGGCGAAGGGATATGCCTACTCTGCTGAAGGCGACGTGCATATCATGGCACTGATGGCCGCCGGTCACCTGTTGATAGGAGACCCGCACTTTACAGAGATGTATTCGCTGGATTTTGGGCGTGATGCCTGCATGTTTGCGCATATGGGCGAAGGCAATTGGAAAATTGCCCGCAAAGATCGTCCCGTTGTGCTTATTGACCGCCCACTGGATATTGGCAACAAGGATAATCCGCCTACACCAATATTCAGCGCAGAGCTGGGAACAACCACGGTCGCTTCCCTGGTGGCAATAAGCGGAGATAAATACCGCCTTGTTGCGATGCGCGGCGAAGTGCTGGATACCAAGATTATCCCGGGTATTCCGATGAATCATACATTTTTCAAGCCGGATAGCGGCGTAAAATCCGCCATGGACGGCTGGCTGAAGTATGGAGGCACACACCATCAGGTGATGTGGACCGGAGATTATATGAACCGTCTCGAACAGTTGTGCAATATTTGGGGTATCGAGTTTGTCGCTGTCTGATGAAGTAATTTTCCTAAAGTATTTATACAAAAAGTAGAAATAGTTATTGCAGGGCTATAGCAGACATACTGTCTAGCCCTGCAATAATAAAAGACTTGGCAGTGTCTACATATGGAAGGAAATGACCGTGAAAATCAAATCTGTAGATCATATAACTATTAATTGCTTCAAGTTAAAAGAAACATTCGAATTTTATGAAAATGTATTCGGCTTCAGCCGTATCAATAAGATTGATATGGGTGACCATGTGTTACATCTCTACCAGATGCCGGATCTAAAACTTGAACTGATAGAATACAAAAATATACAGAAGCATGTTCATGCCGACAACACGGATGTGGGTGTATACCGCCACTTCGCGCTGCGCGTTGATGATATCATGGAAATACAAAAGCGCTGCCAAAAAGCAGGGTATAGCATCAATCTAGGGCCAACAGCTATCCCGGGGCTGAATGGGCGGGTGATTATGCTCATTGTCGATCCCAATGGTGTAGAGATAGAAATCATTCAAGACTGACTGGAGAGTAATTTGATCCATTACATAGAGGTGAGCGTATTTGGTGAGCATGCGTCGACAGTGGCGCAGAACGCAAGCCATTGAAGCTATAGCATGCGGAAAACTCAATGTTGGAGCAACTACTTCCGGAATGGTTTGATACTTCATGGAGGTAAATATGGACAAAACATTACTATTGGCGATAGATCTGGGGACGAGCTTCATCAAGGCGGGCGTATATGACCTTGAAAGCAATTGTGTGGCAACGGCATCGGAACCGGTAAAGGATTACCGCCCGGCCCCTGGGGTGTTCATACAGAAGGGCGAGGAGCTGTTCGGCTCGGTTATAAACTGTGTTAAACAGATAACGGCAGAGCTCAATGGTAGGGCGGCGGATATAGCTGCAATATCCTTCACAGGGCAGATGTCCGGTTTCATGGGGGTGGACGCGGAGTGGAACGACATAACGACATGGTCATGCTCGCTCGACAGTCGCTACATGCCCTATGCAAAAAAGCAGATGGAGACGCTAAGAGACAAGTTTCTGGAGACCGGCGGCACGAACTTTCCTCAAATGGCGCCGAAGTATGAGTGGTTCAAGACAGAGTTTCCGGAAGAATCTAAGAAAATTGCTAAGTACCTTATGATAAGCAGCTATGTGATAGGCAGGCTGGGTGAGTTGCCCATTGAGGACGCTGTGATCGATCGAAGCTTTACTGGATGGACGGGGCTTGCGGATGTGAACCATGACCGCTGGAGTGAAGAGATATGTGGCGCGATAGGGCTGGATATGAAGTACCTGCCGCGTATTACGAATTCGAATACGATTTGTGGTCTGCTGAGCGAACGTTATGCAAAAGCCACCGGCCTCAAGAGCGGGATACCGTTGGTATCCGGAACGGGCGACAAGTCGGCGGGGGCACTAGGTGCGGCTATAGTAGAGAAGGGCGATACGATATTCGAGGCGTCTTCTTACGGAATGATAAGCACCTGCGTGGGCGAATACAGGCCGGATATGGCAGAGGGACGGTTTGACGTGGTACCTTCGGCCATACCGGGCGACTTTTATGTGTCGCACTTCGCCGCGGGCTCAGGGATAACACTCGATTGGTTCATGAACACCTTTGCGAGCGAGCCGGGAATGAGTACAAAGGAACGTTTCGCGGAAATGGATAGTAAGGTCGATATGCTGCCTATTGGCAGCAACGGCGTATTCGCCATTGGCCTTTTGGCGGGCAGTTCCATGCCGCTTGACGGCGATCTTAAAGGACTCTGGATGGGTTACGACTGGAGCCATAAGAAGGAGCATTTCTATCGGGCACTACTGGAGAGCTTTACATATGACTTTACGTTATGCATTCAGGCAATAGAGCGTATGTACCCGGAGCTTAACATAGACGGTATTCGTATCACCGGCGGCGGCGCAAAGAGTTCGGTCTGGACGCAGATGTGTGCGGATGCGCAAGGCAAGCGCTATGCTGTGCTGGATCGCGATGACGTGGCGATGTGGGGCGCGTCAATATTGGCGGGTAATGCAATAGGCGCATTTGACGACATGAAGGAAACGGCAAAGAAGTTTGTGAAAGTGCGAAAGGAATATGTTCCGAATGCTGCCCGTAAAGCGGAGTATGCCAAATATGTTCGACTATATGCGCAATACATGACCGAAATGAGCGAGTTCTTCAAAAGGCTGGGCGATGTCAGCGTAAAATAATATTTAATTAGAAATGCACGATCGTCGCTTTTTGATTCCTGGCTTTTTAACAACTATACGAAGTGTGAAGGAGTATGCGCAAAGATTGCATGGCGGCAGACGTCAAGTGAATATCTGCCGGGCATGCTGGCAAGATATATTGACCAAATTTCTCACAGACAGCTTGCAGACAGCGGCGTAGCTCCCTACGTCGTTGTTCTTTTTCTGCTCGGAGCAACCACGCCCAAAGTCAAGGCAGGGAAAACAAACATGGTCATCATGCTGGGTGCGCAAAGGAAGCGGATATGGTAGTCAGCATCTGCGCCATCAATGCAGGCGATCAGATTAAAAAAGGTGAGGTATTGTTGATACTGGAAACAATGAAGATGGAGAACGAAATAGTTGCCCCCAGCGATGGCGTAATCGCATCAGTAAATGTCTCAGAAGGGGCTTCGGTCAACGTAGGAGATATGCTTTTATCGCTCACTTAATGGGATTGGGTTATTTAATTCCTTCAGTAATAATACGATGTAAACTATTAACGTTTATATTATGGCCATCTGCTTCTGAAATATTGCATTAAAACCGACAAAATATGCTAAAGAATTTACTTGCTATGTGTATATATAAATGCTAAAATTCGATTAAATAACATATTAATGCAATTTATAATATTTTTTAGAAAGAGGTCATATATGAAAAAGTCGTTTCGTTCTGTTTGTATTGTATTAATGGCAGTTTTTTTTGTCTCAACGCTTTGCTGTTTTGGGACATCACAGGCCTCTTCAAAGGGGAGCACTGGCGGATACTATATGTTCCAGTCAGCGCCGAATGAAGACGGTATTGCAAAAATGCTTATGAAAACCGGTGTGATTCCGGCCACGGCAACTGCCGAGGAGGTGCAAAACGCTGTACAGGCATACGTACATAAGAAAGCAGTAAAAACTATGAGCCCTCAGGAAGCAAAGGAAGACCTGCTGGCAAAAACGGGCGCCTCGGCCAAAGACATAAATCTGTCTAACCTTATTAATAATGCTAAAAACGGTATCGACACCATTGGAGAGACTAACAT
This sequence comes from Bacillota bacterium, assembly GCA_023410595.1. Taxonomy (GTDB): domain Bacteria; phylum Bacillota; class Clostridia; order Christensenellales; family SZUA-584; genus DTFZ01. The sequence continues at coordinate 312,577 of JAEYPO010000001.1, forward strand.
AGGGCCTGTAGATGAGCAACCCTATACCGGCACAGTCCGGACTGCTAAACTTCTGGTATTGCTGGCTGAATTCGGTGACGACGAATACGGCTCAGGCCCGCTACATAACGCAATCCCCAAGCCTGACAAGAAGAACAATTCTTCGTTCTGGGTAAATGATTTCGATAAAAATCATTACCAGAGCATGCTGTTTACTCCGGGCGGGTACGATGCTGTGGATCAAAACGGACAAACATTACACCTTGACAGTATGTCCGATTACTATCTTGGGCAGAGCAACGGAAGCTATGATATCTCGGGCGATGTTTACGGGTGGTTCAAACTGCCCCATTCCGAAGCCTACTACGGCGACGACTCGGAAACAGGCAACGATAACAATCTCCCGGGAACGCCCTTCGACCTTGTGGCAGACTTATTACAAGTCGCAGCGTCTTCAATAGCCCTCACTGATTATGACTATGAAGACCCATATGACCTTGACGGTGACGGCAATATAGACGAACCGGACGGTATCATAGACCATCTTGTAATTGTACACGCCGGTATAGATCAGAGCGGCGGCGGCGGGATCCAAGGAGATGACGCCATCTGGGCGCACAGCTCATCTGTTTTTGAGTATATCCCCGTAAATGATCCTACCGTTCCTTACTGGGGAAATAACATGATAGCGTATAACTACGTAATACAGGGCGAGGATTGCGGTATCGGTACGTTCACACATGAATTCGCGCATGATATCGGCCTGCCCGATGAATATGACACAAACTATACTGGTACCGGTGAGCCTGTTGGTTACTGGTCGCTGATGTCGGGCGGGAGCTGGCTCGGCAAGCCTCTTGATGTAAAACCCTCATCCATAAGCCCCTGGGGACGCTGGCAGCTAGGGTTGATCTGGGGCGGACGCTGGATACAGCCCGAAGAGATAGACCTTTCCGACATCACGAGCGCCGGTTCAATTTACAATCTGGACCAATCAGTCAGTTATGGAGAAAATGAGCAGGCGCTAAAAATTAATCTGCCGACTCAGACGATTTCAATGGCTGCAACTCCTATTGAAGGAATGTATATGTGGTATGGAGGACGCGGCGATGAAATGGATAATACCTTAACTGCAGATATGGCGCTTCCCGAGGCCGCGGATATCAAGCTGAATTATTCAGCGTGGTATAATATTGAGCTCGGTTGGGACTTTGCTTTCGTGCAGGTATCCGAAGATGGCGGAGCATCGTGGACATCTTTGACAAGCCCGCGCATGACGACGGCTTGCGACCCGCAGGCTGAGGCCGGAATAATAGCTAACCTGCCCGGATATACAGGAGCAAGCGGCGGATGGGTCAGTGAGAGCCTTGACCTGACTCCCTATGCCGGTAAAAATGTGAAGCTATGTTTCCGGTATATGACGGACGCAGCGACAAGTTATGACGGCTTCTTTTTGGATCAAGTGATTGTGACAGCTGATGGAACGGCCATATTTACAGATAACTGTGAGGATGCAGGTATATGGGCCGCTGACGGTTTCGATTTAAATAACGGAACACAGCAAAGAGGACACTATTACATGGTAGAGTGGCGCAATTTCCAGAAGACTGACGCCGCGCTCTATAATGTCTATAACTTCTTTGATAAAAAAGACTCAACCGTAAGCTATTTCAGCTACCAGCCCGGCATGCTTGTATGGTATCGCAACCTTGCTTATGTAGACAACTGGGTGGGCGACCATCCCGGATACGGACTCTTAGGTGTTGTTGACGCGCATCCTGCGCCTATATATTCAGGCAGCAAGAATGTAGCAAGGACCCGTGTGCAGATCTATGACGCGGCTTTTTCCAGATCAGCGGTCAAAGCGCAGATGATTAACCTCTTCGGGCATACTGTAAAACTGGGGCCGTCAAGTGCCAATCCGCTCTTCGACGATTCCCAAATCTACTGGAATCCTCTGCAGCCTTACGCAGGACTCAAATTACCTAACTGTGGTATTAAAATAGAGGTTATTGGCAGTTCCGCAGATAATACGGTAGCTCAGGTGAGGGTATACAGATAAACTTAAATAAAGTAATATCAACATAATAGTAATTGCGCTGTGGATATTATCTGCAGCGCTTTTACTTATTATAATAGTTTTTAACCCTTATAACGCAGCGATTATAATAAAACTCGTCGAAGAACAACTCATACTGTCAGCCCGTAACCATATGGAGTGTGAAATTCACGCGCTCTCATATGAGCGCTGAAGGGGTTATACTCTCTGACATTGATTCAGATGGATCAAAGAAAATCATTATAAGAAACAATCCCGAGCCGAAATGGTTTACAATTTACTGTGACAATGAAGATTATGGATTCCTTGATTATTTCTTATCTTCATACCAGAAGTAAATCATCTTGAGATATACTACTTATGGTATAAATAAAACTGATTGCATCGACTCCAAATCAAGTCCATACAACACATCATCGATAGAGAACCAAGCCTTGTTGTTATGTGCACACAAAGCTTTAAAATAAGGTTCTCTTCTTTATCCGAGGTCATACATAAAGGCAATCCCGTTAGTAATATCCAAAAATGAAGCGTTGATTCGAGACAATCCGCAGACCACGGAAATGCTAGACGGCGAAGTGGAATAAAGAAAGTTTAAAGGAAGTATAAAGACTGCAATTAGCTCTCAACTTATTTAATCACAAATTTATGCTGAAAGAATATTATTAAAACATGAATAATAAATAATTTTGACTATGGATTATGAAGGTAACCATTAAGGGTGGCTCTGATGCAGATAAAAGCTTATTTTAAAATACTGATGAAAAGACTATGGATAGTTATTTTAATACCCCTGCTAGCTTCTGCCGCTACTGCAGTTATAAGCTTATATATGCTTGTTCCGGTATATGAATCGAGTATGACGTTTTATATTATGAACAATTCGGAATCCAGTCCGACATACGATGACTTTCTGGCAAACCAACAGTTAGTCAAGGACTGCCGGGAATTAATTAAAAGCAAGTCGATGACAAAGGCGGTTATTGAGCGGCTGAATTTAGCCGGTTTGACGGAGGAAGAACTGACTGAGGAAATTGAAGTAAACCTTAAAAACGATTCGGGATTTTTCGAATTAAAAGTTACCGATACAAATGCTGCAAGAGCCAAAGCTATTGTCGATGAAACCAGCATCCTTTTTCAAGAGAGAATCACTGCTATGTTTAATCTTGAGACTGTAGAAGTGATAGACGAAGCGGAAATACCTTCGGAACCTAGTTCACCTAAGCCGCTCACAAACATAGCTATTGTATTTTTCGTTGCATTGTTTATAGCAGTTAGCGTTGTTTTTGCAATAGAGTATTTTGACGATACTATAAAAAATGCGGAGGATGCGGAAAGAATTTTTGAGAAAAAAGTAATAGCTATAATACCTTCTCTGGACTTGAAATAGGAGATTAGACGATGACATCATTGACTACAAATGTTTCATATAAGCTGAACAGTCCTGCAGAGGAGGCATATAAGGTCTTAAGGGAGAATCTCAATTATTATGGTCTTAATGATAATATAAAAACGATAACGATAACCAGTTACAGCCCGAACGAAGGTAAAACAACCACAAGCATTAACCTTTCAATATCCATGGCTAAATCAGGGATGAAGGTGCTTTACGTGGATGCAGACTTAAGAAAGCCAGCATTTATGAAAGATATTGGAAGTGAAGACTTTCAAGGGCTTTCAAATTATCTTTTCGGATATGTAGATATTGATGAACTTATTCATAGTACTGATATTGATGGCTTTTTCTATATTTCTTGCGGCGTAAAACCGTACGATCCGGCCGCGATATTGAATTCGGAGAGATTTAGTGCATTCTTAGAAGCCGTTAAGAAAGATTTTGACATGATTATCATTGATACACCTCCTATGGGCAGTGTAATAGATTGCTCTATTGTTGCTGGAAAGACCGATGGAGTTTTGATAGTAATTAAGCCGAATACGGTAAAATACAAAAATGCACTAATGATGAAAGAGCAGTTGGAAAAATCCAGCACAAGAATACTTGGAATAATTCTGAATGGAATTAAACAGAAGGATTACAAGCTTTACTATAATAATTATGATTACTATGGCTATAAAAGAAAATATGCCGAAAGATGGTTCAAAAATCTAACAGCGGGTAAGAGGAAAAAACATGATAGATATTCATAGTCACATTGTTTTTGACGTTGATGATGGACCATTGACTATTAAGGAATCAATAAGGATGGTTCTGGAAGCAGAGAAACTCGGTATAAACGAGATTATTGCTACTCCACACTATAATAATTTGCTGTTTTCTGCAAATGATGCTGCTCATAACTTTGCAGTCATTTCATCAAGAACTGCTGACTGTGATGTTAAGCTGCATCTTGGATATGAAGTATCTCTTAACCCTTTTATGGTAGAAAAAGCTGAGGAATTAAGAGCAAAAACTTTAGGCGGCTCAAGCTATTTATTGTTTGAACTGCCATTTGACTACGTCCCTATATATTCCGGAGAATTATTATATAAATTAAATATTACCCATACTTGCCCATCCAGAAAGAAATAAAATTTTTATAAACAATTTTGATTCCTTGATAAAGTTTCTTGAAAATGAGTGCTTAGTGCAAATTGATGCAGCCAGTATAGTCGGCGTTTATGGAACAGATGCAAGGCATATTGCCGAAAAGATGATAAAGCTTAATTTGGCGCAATTTGTAGCATCAGATGCACATTGCACGGAGGATTACCGCAATTGGTATCTGCCTGCGTATAGTCAAGTCAAACGGTGGGCCGGCGTCGAATACTCCGAGCAAGTTTTTTGTAAGAATGCAAAAAAGATAGTAGATGACATCTGTAAAGTAAAAAAATAACGGATGACATTTGCCATGAAATATCCTAAAGGAGTATGGACTCAGATTCCCCTTTAAATAAGGAGAGCAAAAAAGATGAAAGAGAAGCAAAATATTATAAAAGAAATAATTGAACAAAGATGTTTTATAAATAATGCATCTCTTAAATATACGTTTTTTAAAAGGCTTTTTGATTTAGCTATGTCTTTATTCGTAATTATATTTCTTTCTTTTATTTTTATAGCTATTCCCATATGGATAAAAATTCGGACCAAAGGAGAAGTCTTTTATGCTGAAGAAAAATACGGACTGCTGGGAAACAGGTTTTACATCTATGAATATGCAAAAATTATAAAGAAAACAACCATTCGCAGAATGCCTCTGCTTTTAAATATACTTATTGGAAATATGAGCTTTGTTGGGCCTCAGCCTGCCTCAACCGAAGATATAACATATGAACCATGGCATAACCTCAGATTGTCAGCTAAACCCGGTATTACAGGTCTGTGGCAGGTAAGCGGCAGGAAAGGTGGGGTCAATGAAATGGCACGAACAGATCTAAAGTATATACGAGAGAGAAGCATCCGAGGCGACATAATAATTTTACTGAAAGCTATATGCTTGATGTTTAAAGAGAAGAAGCCTTCAGCAGAAGATTTGAAGGATTAAAGATAGATGGGCAATATTGAGAATGTTGATAGATGGTATGCTCTTTTTGTACTGACAGGACAAGAGGAGAAAGTAAGGGAGAAGCTGAAATATAGGTTTAAAAATAAAGAAATGAATTTTATTATACCGAGGAGGAAGTTAAGGGAGAGAAAGGCAGGTAAGTGGGAAGAAAAAGTAAAGTCCCTTTTCCCGGGGTATATACTGGTCAATGGCTATATCGGCGTAAAAGAATATTACCTGATGGAGGGAATCCCTGGTTTATTAAGAGTTTTAAAGGATAACGATGATCCCTTTGAAATACCTGAGGAGGAAATTACGGTCATTAAAAAGCTGATTTGTAACGGCGAAGTAATTGAACAATCGAGTGCCTTTGCAGAGTCGGGCAAAATTAAGATAGTAGACGGACCTCTCCTCGGACTAGAAGGATTAATAACTTCGATCGACAAAAGAAAAGGCAGAGCCAAGGTAAGGTTAAATTTTGCCGGCGAACCAAGGCTTATAGATTTAAGTATTGATATAATTCAGCCGGTTTAAAAGAATCCGTAGCTTAAACCCGGTGTTTCGACCCGGGCGGGGGAGTGAGGAGGACATATTAGTTAAGCTCATAATGGAGACAGTTGTTGTGTCTTTTGTAAAAGCATGCTCTTTTATATGAAAACATAAACCGTTTTGGTGCAGCAAAGACTTTTATACATAATAGAAATGTCATTTATAGGTTAATGTTTAAATTTTGTTGTGGTGATATGTAATTGCATAACTGGGATAAAAACAAAAGAGTATGCGTGATAGGCACAGGATCCTGGGGCGAAAATCATGTAAAAACACTGCAAAGGATGGGGAACCTGGGAGGGGTAGCAGAAAATAACCCACAGCGCTTAATTGAGATCACGGGGAAATATTACCCCGTGCCAGGACACAACTCCATTGAAGATGCAATGGAGCGTGGCTATGATGGTTATATTGTAGCAACACCAGCGGCAACTCATTTCTCGATTGGAAGAATTCTTCTTGAAGAGAGACAAAACGTGCTGATAGAAAAGCCAATGTCACTGTGCTCCTCTGATTCACTAGATCTTGTCATGATATCAGAAAAGTACAAATCAAATCTTATGGTTGGGCATTTGATGTTGTTTCATCCTGCCATTATAAAGATCAAAGAGCTTATAAACGAGGATGTAATCGGAGACTTGAGGTATATTTACTCAAACCGTCTCAACCTTGGAAAAGTGCGTACAAAGGAGAACGTATTTTGGTCGCTTGCCCCCCATGATATTTCAATACTGAATTATTTAACAGGTAAATTACCGGAAAAAATCAAAGCCACCGGAGGATGTTATCTGCAGGAGGGTATTGATGACACGGTAATTGTAAATTATAGCTATCCCGGTAATATTGAGACACATATTTTTGTATCTTGGCTGCATCCTTTCAAGGAGCACAGGCTCATCGTCATAGGCAGCAGAGGCATGCTGGCTTTTGAAGATTCCTCCGTTGAAAAAAATATTATGCTTTATGACTCTGGGTTTGATTTTATTGATGGAAAACCTGTTAAGAGGGAAAAGCCTCCGCAAATAATTCCCTATGAATCATCAAGCCCGCTGGAGAATGAGCTTAAGTTTTACATTGAACATCTTGATACAGAAATAACCATTGCAGATGGAAAAAGTGGGCATGAAGTGGTCAAGATTCTTGAAAAAACTGATGAGTGCTTAAAAGCATGCAGGGAATGAATGAAAATAAGAGGAGCAACATGCGGGATAATAAATATTTTGTTAATACTCTGTTCTCGCCGGATGTCAGTGCGAAAGTGAATTTATCCGGGATGCACTTAAAAAAGCAGGCGTGCCCACGAGAGTCTACTATCCGCGGCCTTTGCATTTACAGCAAGCATTCAGGCATTTAGTCTACAAAGAAGGAGATTTTCCCGTGTCGGAAGATGTAAGCAGACGAATTTTCGGCCTTCCCATGCATCCGTATATCAATGATGAAATAATAGAGAAAATTACAGAGGTTATACAAATCCTGCTGCAAACATTGGAGTTAGTATAAAAAGGTAGACACGAAAACTCGTACCAGAGATAATTAAAAAGGAGGTACGAGTATGGCAGGTAAGCACTATACAGATGAATTTAAAAAGGGCGTCGTTCATTTGTACATTAA
>JAEYPO010000004.1 GCA_023410595.1 Bacillota bacterium
GAAAGTAAGTGAAGAAGAAGTCGCCGCGGTAGCGGAAAGCATCAACAATAGACCGCGGAAATGCCTTGGCTGGTTATCCCCTAATGAATTTTTGGCTAAGTGTTGCACTTGAATTGACAATCTGCCAAGCTTCCCCTCTTAGGGGAAGTGGCGCGGAGCGCCGATAGGGTGTAAAAGCATAGATACCCTTCAGTCGCCATGCGGCGACAGCTCCCCTGGGAGGGGCGCCTATTTAGGAGTAAGCCCGTCAATCAGCACCTAAAGAAGCGGCTCGCGTTCAATACTTCCCCTATTAGGGAAGGTGGCACGAAGTGTCGGATGAGGTGTTTCGGTAATCAGAATCTGCATCCCGGCAAGCCGTAGGTAAGACGGGCGTCCAAAGGACGCCCCTACGACAGGAAAGAAACGTCGGCGCGCGTAGGGGAGGGCTTCCTTGTACTCCGAAGGGGTGCACGCCATCCTGGAGCTAGCTAGGGGCGGGGATAGAACCCCGCCCCTGCGGCAGAGAAGATGGGTCGCAGCGCGTAGGGGCGGCCTGCGGCCGCCCGAAAAAAGGCAAGGGGCAGACGGGCATCCAAAGGAACGCCCCTACGAGATGTAAGAAACGTCAGCGCGTGCAGGGGCGGTCTCGGGCCGTTCCGTGGAGAACAAACGAACGGATAAACCCCGCTCTGACAAAGTTGTTCTAAAAAACAGAAGCTGAAATCAGGACATTAACATGCCCTTCATCTGGACTCTGCCAGTGAAGGGCGAATAATAAGTGGTAAATAGCATGTAAGACCCGATGACAAACGCAAGGTTGTCATCGGTCTAAAGAGCGGGGAATAAAACCTCGCTCTTGTCATCTTAAGAAATTATCGGGGATTGTAATATGGATATTAACATCGACAGGTTATCGGGAGAGGCGGGCGAGCCGCCGCTTTGGGGGCGCTGCGATTACTGCGGAGCGCCGGTATTAAAAGGGCATAAGTACTATGAGCACGAAGGGCTCGTCGTCTGCATGGAGTGCGCAAGGCGCTACGCTTACTCCGTGTTCGAGCGGGACGCGTGTCTCAAAACGGCGGAAGGAGAGGGCCTTAATGACTGAGACGGAGAGGTTTTTGAGGGAGCGCTGGTTCGCGCAGCGCAGCATAGGGCGGCTCGTGATGGACTTGTCGCTCGCAAAACGCGCGTATGAGGAGAGCTACGGCGACGCTTCTTTAACGTGCGACCTTACAAAGGCGCGCTCAGCACAGCGCAGTGCATTAAGCCCCGTGGAGTATTCGGCGGTGCTGGTGGTAGACCACTACCGCGCCGAGATGGAGTCGATTGAGAAGCGGCTGGCGTCAGAGCGCAGAAAGGCGGCGGCGATAGAGCATGCGGTAGAGCAGGCGGGCCTTGAGCCGCGCGAGGAGGAATACGTGCGCCTTCGGTATTTTGAGAACCGCAGCGTGGAGGCGACGGCGCAAAGGCTCTACTGTTCTCTCGCGACGTGCGGGAGGATACGCGAAAGCGCGCTAGGTAAGGTGAAGCAAAGAGGCGGGCTATGGCAAGGAGCATAAAGCGGGGGCTCGATTACTTCTCGATGGACGTAGGCGTGCTCTCCGACAGGAAGATAAGGCGCGTGCTGCACGCTTGCGGGCCGCAGGCGCTGGCCGTGGTGGTGAGCGTATGGTGCTGCGCGTATCAGGAGAACGGCTATTACGCGGCGGCGGACGACGACTTTTACTTCGACATAGCTAGTGCCCTTGGCATGGAGGAGGCTTACGTGCGCGCCGTAGTTAAGAAGTGCATAGAGGCGGGGCTTTTTGACAGCGAAATATACGAGCGGTTTTCCATACTTACCTCGCGGCGCATGCAGAGCAACTTCCTTGACGCTACGAAAAGGCGCGAAGAAGTAAGGATGTGCGCTGACTACCTGCTCGCAGCTGTGGACGATTCGGTGGTTATCGCAGACATGAACGGCTTTCCTGTATCCACTAACGGCGTTGTTGCAGACAAAGATGCGCAAAGTAAAGAAAAGCACAGCAAAGAAGAGCAAAGCACAGCACAGCAGTACGCGGGCGACGTACTCTCCTTCGGAGACTGCGTGCGTATGACGGCGGACGAATACGACGCGCTTAAGAAACAGTACGGCGAGCAGGGCGCAAAGCGCATGACACAGATACTTGATAACTACAAGGCCTCGACGGGCAAGGAGTATATAAGCGACTACCGCGCGATACTCTCGTGGGTGGTAAAGCGCTGGCAGGAGGAGGGCGGCAATAGCAACAGCTTTGAGCGCCCGACGGCAAACTACGACCATCTCGCCATAGACCCGTTTGATTTCAAAGGGTGGTAAACTTCCCGCGCGAAGGGAACTTATATAGTCCGGCAATAAGCGCTCATAGGGGGAAGTGGCGCGAAGCGCCGATAGGGTAAGGAAGCAGCACGAACGGAGCACCCTTCAGTCGCCAGAGGCGACAGCTCCCCTTGAAGGGGCGCCTTTATCTGGCGTGAGCCCGGCGCAGGGGGGGAGTCTATAAGGAGGATTTATGAAGATAACCATACAAAACAAATCGTTCTGCTTTACGGGACGGGCGGGAATGAAGCGCGCAGACTTAGCCGCCATAGTAGCCTCACGCGGCGGTAAGGTGCACGAGCGCGTAACGCGCGCAACCGACTACCTCGTCGTGGGCGAGGGCGGCAGCAAGAGGTGGGCTTACCGCGGCTTCGGCAACAAGATACTGCGGGCGCGCTACCTTAAAGCGCAGGGCTTTGCCGTGCGCGTCGTCTCTGAAAGAGACTTCTGGAGGGGGATAGGATGAGGGCGATGCGCTGTGGGCTGGCGCTGTGGGCTGGCGCTGCGGGCTGACGTTGAGGGATGGCGCTGCGGGCTGGCGTTGAGGGTGGGCGTGCTGGCGCACTATTGGAGGCGCTGCCTCCAAACCACCGCCAAAGGGACGCATCCCTTTGGAAACCCGACGGTATATTAGGGAGGAGGGAGTGGAGAAAGAATTATTTTATTCTGAAAGTTAAAGATTAACAGAAAAGTGACGATTAAAACAATAGATGTGTCATAAAAAACTAAAAAAATGAGTTTACTTTTATGACAAAATGAATATAATTATATTGTATGAAACGGAGGTTTAATTATGATTACCTTTGATAAAGTAAAAATTGGTAAGCAGATAGAAAATGCGAGAAAAAAGGCAGGTTTTAGTCAAGACATTATTGCTGACTATTTAGGTATTGATCAAGGGTTGTTTTCGAAATATGAAAATGGTGAAAGACCAATTACAATGGACAATCTGGATAAATTAAAGGATCTTTTTAAATGTACATTAAGTTATTTTATAGAAGGAGAAAATGAGAATTTAATTTTAGACAATATAGCGCTGAGAGGAAGTAAAATAGATGGAGAGAGTTTGAAGACAATTTCCTATATGAATAAAATCATCGCGAATTTACAAGAAATGGACAGGCTTATTGAAGGTAAATGATTATGGATGAACCAAAATTAAATTATGCTATATATGAAGCTCTCAATATTGAGGCTATTAATCTTCGTATTTCTTTTGGAATTGGAGAGTATTCAGCTATTGATTTTGAGTCATTATTATTTTCTAAAGAGGAAATGACTTATTTATCTTTTCCAATGCCTGATAATATTAATGCGATTTGTGTAAAAGATAGCAGCAATAAAGTAATTGCAATTAATTCAAAAGATACTCTTGGTAAGCAAAGATATTCCTTAGCACATGAATTATATCACTTATATGTGCAAAAAGATTTCTTGTTTTCTGTCTGTACAGACGATAATAAAAAGCCTATAGAAGAAGTAAAGGCAGATGCATTTGCAACTTATTTTATGCTTCCCAAAAGTGCTCTTTATTGGTTTATTAAGCAAACTCTAAATATGGATATATCGAAAGGAAAGATTCATTTTAATTTTGATCAGATAATTAAAATTGAACAATATTATAAGATTAGCCACGCAGCAATGCTAAATAGGCTGAAAATAGAAAAAATGATCACTCAACAAGAATATATACAATATCAGGATGGTGTGATAAGAAGGGCTTTAAATTTGGGATATGATGATTCTTTATATATCCCACCAGCTAATGAATACAAGGCTAAGGGGAAGTATATTCATTATGCAAAAAAGCTGCTTGAACTTGGGCTAATTAATGACAGGGAGTTTGAAGATTATATGGTCGATGTAGGGAGGGAAGATTTAATTTGTCCAGAAAGCAAAAATATAGTAAATTAATCCACTGTTGTGTATAATTATGTATAGGGGATTTTATCTATAAATTATATGGAGATAAAATATTGGGGACTATATATTTTGATTCTGACTTTTTAATAACATTCCTTAAACCTTCAAAGAATTATTTCTATTTGGTACAAGCAGTATGTAAGGGGTATGAATTTATCATACCTCAAGAAGTATATACTGAATTATTAAAAAGAAGAACAGATTCAATAACCTCTAAAGTTGATACCCTAGAACAGAAACAAATCGTAAAGAAATATGCAATGAAATCTGATGAGATCGCGGCTGTAATTAAGTATATGTTACAAAATCCGAGGCCGAAGTGTAAAGTAATGGGGCCGGGTGAAGCAGCGGCAATTGCGCTGTGTCAAGCTAATAATGGTATCTTAGCGAGCAATAACATGCGTGATGTATCACTATATACTGAATTGCAAGGGATTAGACATATTACATCTGCCAGATTGTTAGTTCATGCTTATGAAACAAAAATAATAGAGAACATTGAAAAGGCTGAGTTCATATGGGCTGATATAATTGGTTCTGGTCGAAATATGCCCACAGATACATTTGAAGAATTCTATCATTTTAATGAACTCTGGCCTCTGGAATAATAACAAATTAATACTTAACTAGGATGCTTTCAGCTCTCCTTCTCCTTCTGCCTTTTCCTGAACTCCCTCACCTTTATAAGGTTGCCGCACGCCGGGCCGCACCACCGCCGCGTCCTGCTCTTGCTCTCGTCGTAAAACACCATGCCGCACTCGGCGTTCTCGCAAACCTTAAGGCGCGTCTTGTCCTCGCTCGATATAACCTTGGCAAACGAGGCCGCTATCTCGTGCAGCGCCCAGTCCCAGTCCTTTTTTACGGGCTGAAGGGACAGCTGCCATTCGCCCGCCGGAGCCGTCAGCGCGAACGTCATGTGAGAGCCCGCAAGAGCGCTTATCACCTCGCGCATGTCGTCCTCGTCGGGGCCGCTGCCGCTGGTGAGCGCCTCTGTTATGTTTGCCATCGCCTGCCTCAGCGTTTTAAGACGCGCGATTTCCTCGGCGGAGGGCGCGCCAACCTCCAGCCCCCATCGTTTAAGGAAGCCGGTAAGCCACTCGGTGTCATTCAGTTTATCGCCGCCGCCTCGATTACTGTTGAGCAGCTCCGTGAACGGAAACTCCATCCTGTAACCACCAAAATAAGTATTGACAATTACAAACTATCGCATATAATATGAGTATAGCACGTAATACCCAAATGTCAATTAGACCGTTACGCGCAAGGGAGGTACCATATGTACTGCGATGAATTGAAGATGTACTGTAAAAGCGAGGGCCTGAGCGAATATCTGCGCTCCGAGGTAAAGCTGGTTTCGCATAAGAACGCGCCGGACTCAAAGGATAAAGCAAAGCGCGACTTAAAAATAGCCCGGAGCGGACTTAAGCGCGTGGTTTGACGAAGATATTTAATCCCTGAATTGGTTTACCTTCCAAAAGGGGCTGTGTGTGTGAAACGCAGCCTTTTTTGGTTGCGGGGAAAGATTAAAAGTATACAAAAGCTCAAAAAATGCAGCTGATTATATGAACTATTTCTCCTGTGCGTCGTTTAAACTTATAAGGAGAGTTCGCTTGCATGCGCTGATAAGGGTGCGGTTAAGCATTTTTTATAGCATATGTATAAGGTGCTGTTAAGTTTTACAGAGCGCGCTCCGATAATATAAGTACAACAAGTTTACAGCGGTGCTGCGCCCTTGGCCCGTAGTCCACGGGCGGTTGCTACCCCCAACCTGCGTATGCGCCGTTGAAATTAAAAAGGAACGCCCAAAGCGTTCTTTTTTTATCATAGAAAGAACCACACGCTGAGCGTGGGGAGCAACGGATAGCTTTAGCGTTTGAAAAATATTTTTGAAATAATAGAACAATTCCTAGTCATTAATAATAAACAAAAAAAATCTAGGATAGATAAAGGGAAAACACAGTTCAAACAAATTCACACCGGCAAGCCTCACGACTTGCTGGGGACCCCGTATTAAAGATTCTTCGCTTGCGCTCTGAATGACAGAAGCAACTAATGAGAAAATCAGGCTTTATTGACGTAAGTTCATATGTCACTTAAGAGGACCGAAGGGACGACTACGCAGTGGACGAGAATCTTAGCCCCATGCGGCTATAAGAACCGTAATATGCCGCGAGGCTGTCTGGCAAGAGTCCCTTATAGGGTTCAAGAAAAACCGCCCTTTGAAGGGGTGGATGATTATTATACACGCGCCGCCCCGTATTTCTGCTTTGCCTGCCTGTGCCGCTTTCAGGCGGCCGCGCGCTGACGTTCACTGCCGTATAAAAAGATATACTCCCGCTATTACAAGAGCTATGCCTATCCACTTTGCCGCGCTGAACGTTATGCTGTTGAAAATCACGTCGGTTATTATGCCGCAGGCCAGCTGCCCCGCTATTATGAGCGTCAATGTCGCCGTTACGCCTATCATGGGGATAGACCTTGAGGAAAGATAGATAATAAGCGCGCCGAATATGCCGCCTATCATCAGAAGAGGGTTGACTTTAGTTATTTTTGAATAGTTAGTTATGTTTCCGCGCAGTACGTTAATAATCAGCATGAAAAGCGCGCCGGTCAAAAGGTTGTGCAGCGTTGCGAGCCCCGGCGTTATCTCTCTGCCGAGGCGGGCGTTTATTGTCTGTTCCAGCGCGGTGCAAAAGCCCGCGACCAGCGCAAAGACTATCGCGACAGTATCCATTGAACAAAACCTCGTTGCCGGACGGAAGCGTTATAGGGTCATCGCCGCTTCAGCGACGGCCCAAGCCGTTAGACTTGCCGGCAGTAATTATCATTATGAGGTTTGTTGATTCGATATGTCAGCCGATGTGGCTCTCTCAGTATGGGTATGGGCGAGCGCCTTACGCTTTTTTTACCGCTTTACGCGACCTTACCTCCGCTTTTATCCATATTATCAGCGGTATGCCCACCTGAAAAGGCAGGGCGTAATACGAGTAGGTTTTAAAGAACGCGAACATCTCCATTACGTTTTTATAGAGTATGGCCGAGAGCGCCAGCGAAAAGAGGCCTACCGGCATAACCAGCTTTCTGTAGTCTCTGACGCCGAACAGAGAGGAGGCCGCTTTTGCGGCGACGAGCAGGCAAAGCGCACTTTTCGTGAATGCCGACAATATGAAGTTCGCGGATATCAAACCCTCCATGCGCGTCAAAACGTCGCCTAAGCTTATTACCCTTATCGCTATATACGATGAGAAGTATTCCGCCTTCGACATGGGAACGCCGAGCAGCGTTATGTTGCGGATTATGACCGTGAGCAGCATCAGCGTGCCAAACGCCGTGCCAAGCATATATATACTGCGCGCGCTGTCGGTCTTTTTTATGGCGTTGGCGACGCCGAGAAACAGCACCGTTTCCGCTAACGGAAACGTAAGCTGTTCAAACGCAGTCGTAGCAATAGCTCCGGCGTCATGCGACAAAACGGGCTGTATATTGGTTAAGTCGATCTTGTTGAGAGACAAAAGCACTGTCACCAAAACGAACAACGCAAGTATACCGAGCGCGGCGACGCACCATTTGCCAAGGCACTCCACGCCGCATTTGGCTATGTATGCAGCTACCAGCACCATGATGATCATTATTGGCAGAAAAGGCGTTTTCGGAAGTGAAATTACATTTATGAAATCCGACAGGTTGCGCACCACAAGCGCGAAAAGGTGGGCGCAGTACCAGAACAGCAGCGCCGTAAGCGCTTTGGCAGTGACCTTGCCGAACAGCATGCCGATTATCTGGAATATATCCTTTTCGGGATATAGCTTTGTGATACGCGCGTATACCAGAAGCAGGGGAATAAAGCCCGCCGCGGCCAGCAACAACGACACCCAGGTGTCCTGCTCCGCCTCGGAGCTTATGTTTGTCACGACGAACACGCCCATTATGAACACGGTTATTATGCAGACGCCCTGCACCTTTGTTATCGTTTCGTTTGCCACTTTTTACCGCCTTTGGCTATTTTATGCCGAACAGTGCGCTCACAATATTCATAATGGGCACGGACGGGCTGGGGACCTTTACGTCAAAGCTGAAAAGCAGCAGTACCGCAAAGCTCACAATAAGGAATATAATATATACGGCGCCGTCTTTTTTACTCGCCACCTTACGCTTTATCTGCGGAACGAAGTCGAACACAACAACGCCCGCGAACAACAGCACCACGATAACGCTCAACATATGTCTGCCGCTATTCCTTTACTAGCGTGGTATTTACTATGTTTATTTTGCATTCTATGTTTACCTCCAGCGAAGAAAAAGTCTCATTCCAATTATCCCTGAGCGTTGCCCACAGCGCCGGGTCCTGCTTGGATATCATACTGCCGAAGCCGAATATGTCCGCCCCGAATTCATGCTGCACGCGCACTATCACGTCTCCTATGCGGCGCGCCAGTATTTGCTGTGCCTGCGATGTAATAGCGGCCGTCTTCTGCTCGTCTATATTGCCTGTCGGCCACTTATACTCGCTCAGGAGCACGTCGGTATCCGTTTTAACGGTTATCACGGGCCTGCCGTCTTTTAACGCGAACGAACGGCTTGTGCGGTTCTCGAAGACCTCCAGCGCGGTATCGTCTTCGCCGCCGGTTGAGGAAAACGTCAGCAGGCCGCCTTCCGTTTTGCCTAAAACAAACAGCACGTATCTCGATTCCTCGGGCGAGAGAGTCCCTATCATGCGTTGGTGGTTAAAAACCGCAGTGCCGTTAACCTCGATATCTCCAACGCCTTCGCTGTATACGATATGAAAAACGGGCATCGCGGGCGTTATGCCTTCCGACTCGGTTATGTTGTACATTTTGTATAATTCGTAGAACAGCGTCGACGCCGTCACGGTATTGTCCATTTTGAGTATTTTCTCAAGTTCCATGGAGATAAGAGGATTTCCCTCGCCCGTAACGGTAAGCAGCTCTTTTGCCGTCGCTTCCTGCGACACTGCGAAAAGGAGCGTTTCCCGGCCTTCCGCGCTCCGCAGGAACCAGTCCATTATGTCGTCGATATCCACGCTTTGTGCGACTTCCCGGCTCAGTATGACGAGCTGCATATGCCCGAAATAAAGCTTGCTGTCGCTGCGCCTTTTCGCGTTTCGCGCCGCGTCGAACAGCGTCTTCCCGTGGGCTTCTATAAGCATGTGTTTTACGCCCAGCTGCTTTATAGGCACGCTTATGTCTATGGCTTCATACGTAATGTCGTACCCGCCGGTTTCAGACTTGTCTATCGTCATGCCCACAACGATGGTCAAATCGCTTAAGTTGCGGTAGTCCCAGCAGCCCCCTGTGAGCATAAGCGCGAGCATGAGCAGCAGCGCCGCGGCCTTTTTAATCATTCTTGACACCTTTGTTGTTTGTATTGCTTTTAAGCCGCGTCTTGTTCCACGACGTCATACGAGACCTCGTTCGCATGCGCCACCAGGGAGCCCTCATAAACGTGTCCTTTACCTCCTGATACTGAAGGTTGCCGGTCAGCAATATCTGAGGCACGCCGAACGAGCGCAGGCTTATGATATGTATGGCGATTATCGACATGCCCGCCACAAGCCCGTAAAAACCAAACATCGCCGAAATAAGCAGCAGCCCCATACGGATATAGATGATGGACGCGTTCAGCTTGGGTACGAGCAGAGCGGTAATGCCCGTGAACGCCACTACGATTACCATGGGAGCGGCTACAAGCCTCGCGTCTACGGCGGACTGGCCTATGACAAGAGCGCCCACGATGCTGAGCGCCTGGCCTATGTAGGACGGCATCCTTACGCCCGTTTCTCGCAGTATGTCGAACACTATTATCATTATAAACGCTTCGCCCACCGCGGGCAGCGGCGCGTTCTGGCGCTCTGCCGCGATGTTGACGAGCAGCTGCGTGGGAACCATCTCACGGTGGAACGCGACTACCGCGACATAAAGCGCGGGCACGGTTATGGTCAGCACGAACCCTATCATACGCAACAGCCTTGAAAACGACGCATAGAAGAAGCTTAAGTAGTAGTCCTCGCTGCTCTGAAAGTTTTCGATAAATAGATAGGGAAGAGTGAGCACGGAGGGCGAGCCGTCCACCAATATAGCGATGCGCCCTTCTAACAGCTTGCCTATCACGACGTCGGGCCTCTCCGTATATCCTATTGTCCTGAACGGCGAAAGCCCCGCGTCCCGTATGAGCTCCGTAAGGTAATTGGTATCGAGCACCGCGTCGATGTCCACTTTTTCAAGCCGCTTGTAAAGCTCGGCAAGCACCTTTTTGTTGACTATGCCGTCAAGATAGCAGACGCAAACGCTGGTGCGCGTGCGCCTGCCCATCGTTTTGAGCTTCATCTTCAATTCGTGCGTTTTAACCTTGCGGCGAAGCAGAGACAGGTTCGTTTCAAGCGCTTCGGTAAAGCCTTCGCGCGGGCCGGAAAGCGTTTTTTCGCTGTCGGGCTCGGCGATGCTGCGCTGTTTAAAGTTCTTGGTATTGAGTATCAGCGCCTGAGCGGCGCCTTCCGCCAGCAGCGCCGTATTGCCGTAGCATACGCCTTCCACTATATCCACAAGGCTGCCCGTAGGCTTTGCGCCGCTTACCTGCAGCACGCCGTCCGCAAGCGTGTCTATAAGGCGCCTGCCCGGCTCCGCCGCGTCGGAGAGCATAAGGGGCTTTATTATATTGTCGTTAATTACGGATATATCAACGACGCCCTCGCTGTAGAAGATGCAGTATCTAAGGGACGCGTTGCGGCTGCACGCAAAATCGCGGGTACGCATAGTGTCTACGTCTGTAAACAACCCCTTTATCAGCGCTACGTTGTCGTCGAGCGAGCGCGACAGCTTAAGGCGCTCAAGCTCCTCGTTTATATCGCTGACTTTGGTATCTACGGTCTGCTGTTTCTTCTTCGCGGAAAAGCGAAACATATAGTCTCCTTTAACGTTGACTTCGGGTATAATGACCCCGCTTTACTATTATCTGAGATATTATAGAAAAATATTCAGCAAACTAAGCGTGCTGAAAGTTTTGCATGGAATACGCAGACGGTGTTTTACGGACAGACAATTATATGAATAACATGGCCGACGCCTTTATCTCATATGATTGCTGAAGATATTTTTTACAGAGCTCCTTATATGGTATAATTGCTGCTGAACTGATATTTTCGGGGGCTGGACAGTTGGACATAGAGATAAAAGGATGTACGGCGGGGGACTTAAAGGAGCTTCGCGCCTTTGCGCGCAAGGCGTTCATCGATTCTTTCTCGGCGATGAACACGCCGGAGAACATGAAAAAGTATGTGAATACTGCGTTTGGCATGGCGCGTATGAAACAGGAGTTTGCCGATAAAGACACGTCGTTTTACCTGCTGCTTGCGGACGGCGTTCTCGCTGGTTATTTAAAGCTCAACGAAAGCGGAGCGCAGACAGACATACGCGACCCGAATTCGCTTGAGATAGAGAGGATATACGTATCTAAGCGGCACCTTGGGATGGGCCTTGGAGGCGCGCTGATGGACAGGGCGACGGGTGAGGCGCGGCTGCGCGGGAAAGCGTACCTTTGGCTCGGCGTGTGGGAGAAGAACGAGCGCGCGATACGGTTTTATATGAAGCACGGTTTTTACGCAGTGGGCGCGCATGAATTCCTGCTGGGCGACGACGCTCAGACGGACGTTATACTGCGCAGGGACGTGCCGCGCAAAGGCTGATTCTTTAACCAAAGCTTTTACAGGCGCGCCGTTTGGGGTATAATCGTGACATTACTTATTCTAAGGAGATATGCATGGTAACTATAGAGATGGAAAACGGCAAAAGAATTGAGATAGAGCTCTCGGGCTCTGCGCCCAATACGGCGGCGAACTTTAAAAGCCTCGTATCGAAGGGCTATTACGACGGACTTATATTCCACAGAGTGATAAGCGGATTTATGATACAGGGCGGGTGCCCCCGCGGCACAGGCACGGGCGGCCCGGGGTATTCCATTAAAGGCGAGTTTAAGGCGGGTGGCGTGGATAACCCCATAAGCCACGAGCGGGGCGTTATTTCTATGGCGCGCTCATCTGACCCCGACTCCGCCGGTTCGCAGTTCTTTATAGTACATGCGGACGCTAAGTTTTTGGACGGGCAGTACGCCGCGTTCGGGCGGGTTGTATCGGGCATGGAGACGGTGGACGAGATAGCCGCCGTGAACACGGATTCTTCCGACCGTCCCAAAACGCCGCAGGTGATGAAAAAGGTAACGCTTTCAGAGGACGAAGAGGTGACGGAGCCGGAGAAGGTAAAGTAAGACGGCCAAGGAGCACATTATAAACAAACATAAAGACGGATGCAAGGGCGTCCGTTTTTTGTTATAATAGGTATTAATTGCAGTAAGGCGCATCGTAGGGGCGCACATTGTGCGCCCGGGTTTAACCCTTTACGCCTTGGTTCTTTGAGGTGTTCTTATGGATGAGCCGGAACGAAAACAGAACAGGTTAAAGGAATATGATTACAGCCAGACCGGAGCTTATTTTATTACTCTCTGTACAAAAGACCGGAGAAAATTTTTTTGGAGCGATACAGCCGTTAATGGCAGTATCCGGGAAGAGAGAAACCAACTTTCAAGTACGGGCGTAATTGCGGAAACGGCAATTAATAATATTTCGGTTGTTTATCCGAACGTAAGAGTTGATAAATACGTGGTAATGCCCGACCACATCCATATGATATTGCAGATAACAGCAGATAACATAAGCGGGCGCACACTGTGCGCCCCTACGGTCTCAAGAGTTATAAAGCAAATGAAAGAATATGTCACAAAACAAACAGGAGAATGTATATGGCAGAGGTCGTTTTACGACCATATTATTAGAAACGACCAGGATTACCGGGAGATATGGGAATACATAGACACGAACCCGTTGAAACGGAAAGATGACGATAAATAGATGAAATAATATTATAAAATGTCATAACATAAGCGGGCGCACATTGTGCGTCCCTGCTTTTTATCCGTTGTAGTATAGGTTCTTCGTTTTGTTAAGCATTACGAGGAACACTATGCCCACGACGATGCCCGCGATGAGGCATACGAGGCTGAGCACGGGTATGAGCGAGAGCATAT
The DNA here is from genome assembly GCA_023410595.1 of Bacillota bacterium. GTDB lineage: Bacteria > Bacillota > Clostridia > Christensenellales > SZUA-584 > DTFZ01. The sequence goes on from JAEYPO010000004.1 coordinate 13,337, forward strand.
ACACAGCAAGCGAGAGCACCGCCAGCACAGTCCACGCGGTATAAAGGCTGCGGGCGTTAAGGTCCTGCTCCAGCGCTGCCTCGAGGTCGTTTATACCCATAACGACGCCGTATGAGACGTAAAGCGAAAGTATGGTGGAGGCAAGGCCGAGAAAGAACGCTAACAGCGGCTCGGTCGTCAGCAGCATGCCGAAGAGGTCGAGGGCGTACAGCACGGCGGTGTATACGGCCATGCCGATAGCGACAGGGCGTACGCGCGAGAATCTGTCTTTACCGGCAGTAAGCTCAGTAAGGCCCTGTACGATTAGTATATATCCTATAAAATCGGGTATGAGCCCGACCCTCGTCGCACCGAATTCAAGGTTGAAGTCCAAAAACACAAACAGCATGCCTATAAAAATGTTGTTCATACAAGCTCCCAAAAGTTGATTTAGCACAGTATACCATACCTCGCGGCGCGGTGGGTAACTTTTTTTAGTATTTACCCCCATTTTTTGCGCGTTTTTGCATTCACTTACCGGTGGCGATATGGTAACATATAGTAGATGTGACTTGGGACGGATACTCTTCAGTCGGGGCAGCGACAGCTCCGCTGTAAGGGGCGTCAAAAAGCACAACCCGGCGACGCGCGCTCAAAGGAGCGCCCGCATAAGCTTCCCCTTATAGGGGAAGTGGCGCGAAGCGCCGATAGGGTAAAGGCAGAAGCAACAACAGTGAAGGTAACGGTCACACCCTTCAGTCGCCATGCGGCGACAGCTCCCCTGAAAGGGGCGCCTACAATGCCTTAGAGTATAATTGCAAGTGCAACAAAAGAGACTACATAGCAACCAAGGTGTAAAATGAAGTTACCACACACCACTTACACGGAGGTCACTATGCAGTCATATAATCATTTTACATTGGTAGAGA
>JAEYPO010000014.1 GCA_023410595.1 Bacillota bacterium
GAAAGTAAGTGAAGAAGAAGTCGCCGCGGTAGCGGAAAGCATCAACAATAGACCGCGGAAATGCCTTGGCTGGTTATCCCCTAATGAATTTTTGGCTAAGTGTTGCACTTGAATTGACAATCTGCCCACCTCCCCTGAAAGTGGAGGCTATTGGATTAGATTATTCCGTAAGTTTCGCTAACGTGCCGATAAGTCTTTTTACTTCAACAGTAATCTTATCTCTGCAAGAACGGTATATCTCTATATCACAGTCACGGGGGTCTGGAATTCCGTTGCCAAGCATATAGATTCTGTCTTCTGAAACCCCGAACGACTCTTTCAATTCAACGATATGCCCTGGTTCCATCACAACGAATATTGTATTTCCACGGATATCATCATCTGCTAAACGTCTTCGCTTTTTTGCTGATATATCAAGCCCGATTTCGCCGCAAACAAGTTGCGCTCTTCTTGATACCGGTTCGCCTTCGGCGGCTTTAGTGCCCCGGCTGTATACTATCCAGTTTATACGCAGCTTATCCAGTTCGTTTTTTGCAATTATCTCCGCCATAGGCGAACGGCTAGCGTTGCCTGTACAAACAAAGCATATCTCCATGTATTCCTCCATATAAGCGCCACGCTTTATTGCAAGCGGGGTGTTTTTATACCAAAACTACCATTATTGACATAAAAAGTTAAAAGATGTATGCTGTTCACTATAATCAGATGTGTGGAGGGGTAAAGCTATGAAACAAAACAAAGATCTTGTCCGTTACGGTATTGCTTCCTTGTACGTGTTCTGCTTGTTCATGTTGATCGGCAGGCTGATCTGTGCTGTTGGGTCTCCTGTACAGGACTTTGCTTTCTGGCTCGGGCAGCAAATATTTTTAATAAAAGTCGCGATATGGCTTCCGTTTATGATCGGCGTCATTATGCTTGCTATCGTATTCTTCCGCAATGTAAAAGCGTATAATAAAAAACCGCTGGAATAATTGTGAAACTTATATTCCGTGTATCTTGCCCGGCGGCCAGATGACGAACACGGCCTTGCCGAGTATCCTGTCGAACGGTATTGGGCCGACGTCGCGCGAATCGGTGGAGTCGTTCCTGTTGTCGCCCATAACGACGACGCTGCCCGCGGGCACTATGAGCTCCTCCGTTTCCCTGTCGTGCGGTAAATTGAAATAGTCGTAATTCGGCACATCGTTAATATACAGCACGCCGTCTTCGATTTTTATACTATCGCCGGGTTCGCCTATGACGCGCTTAACGTACGTCTGGCTGCTGCCCGGGAACATGCATATGACTATATCTCCGCGTCCCGGCGGGCCGAACCAGTACGTCACCCGCTCCATGAAAACATACTCGTCGGTATAAAGCGTGGGCTGCATAGACGGCCCCTCTACGCGTATGAACTCGAATACGAAAAACCGCAGCGTCAGCGCTATGACTACCGCGGCGGCTATAGAAATTATCCAGCCCTTCGCTTCGCGTTTCCGGTCGGCTATGCCGGACGCGGCTCCCGCCGCCTGCTCTTCATTTATCCTGTTATTATCGTCGGGCTGGTCTGGCATCTGTTTTTCCTTTAATAAAGTATTACTAATAATAAACACCTCGGGACACCATGCGTTTTTGACGGTTTACAGCCCGTTTATCTTGCCCGGAGGCCAGATGACGAACTCTGCCCTGCCGAGTATCTTGTCGTACGGTATAGGGCCGACGCCCGGGTCCCTTGAATCACGCGATTCATTCCTGTTGTCGCCCATAACCATCAGGCAGTCTTCGGGCACCGTAGTTTCAAAAAGGTCGTCCCTGTGCAAGCCGTTATAATAGTCGTAATCGGGCACATCGTTTACATACAGCACGCCGTCCTCGACTTTTATCCTGTCGCCCGGCTCGCCTATAACGCGCTTAACGAACGATTCGTTGCTGTCCGGGAACGAGCAGATGACGATATCGCCGCGCATGGGATGGCGGAACCAATATGTCACTCGCTCCATGAAAACATACTCGTCGGTATAAAGGGTGGGCTGCATAGACGGGCCGTCCACGCGTATGAACTCAAACACAAAGAAACGCAGCGCGAGCGCTATTACTATAGCGGCGGCAAGAGAGATTACCCATCCCTTTGCCTCGCGCTGCCGGTACTCCTTTTTTCGCATTACCCTTGACTGCTCTTCGCCTTCTTCCGCTTCCGGCCGCTCTATGTCAGGTTGTTTTTTCATCCGCCAATATCCTTTTAAGCCGTTTTACAAACACCTCGTGCGGAAGCATTACTATATGGCCACAGCCAAGGCATTTTATTTTAACGTCCATGCCGACGCGAATTATGCGCCACTTGTTTTCACCGCAGGGATGAGGCTTTTTCATCTGGACAGTGTCGCCTAGTGAATAATCCAATACTGGGCCCCCGTTATCTGATGGAAGCGATCCTTTTACTTGGGACCGCTTTAGATATATTATACCCAACGCAAAGTGTTCTTCAAGTATATTATCATGTTTTTCCATGTATTCCAACCCTGCGCTGTGCGGCATGCCGGTATTTTATAATAACGTTCGTGCGCGAAAGGCGCTGATTCGGCCGTGCGTTGTGCAAAGCGTATGAACGCTCCGTATTGTATTTACAATTTATTAACGACGCTTTTGCTTGCAATAAATTTTTATTCATGAGAAAATACACGTAATCTCACTTACGGAGGAAACAAGTTTTGAAGAAAAATATCGCGATATTGCTGTCTGCTGCATTGGCGGCTGTAATGCTGCTGGGAGCGTGCAGCAATACGCCTGCCGCAAGCCCCAGCCCCAGTCCCAGCGCCTCGCCGTCCGCGACGGACGATACTCTTGTTGTGGCGCAGATGGACGGACAGCCAGTAAATATGAGCGAATTCAAGGCGTGGCTTGACCAAAACATACAGGGCGGCTCCGCCGTGCTGGAAAACGAAGCGTACGCCTCGGAAATGCCCGAACTGCTCGATTCGTTTATAAGCTATAAGCTAATACACTCTGAACTGAAAAACAGGGGGTACCTTGATAACCTCACGTCCGAACAGCTCGAACAGGCTCAGCAGAACGCGCAGGACGAGATAGATTACGCTGTCAGCACATACAGCATGACGGAAGAAGAATACCTTAAGCAGACGGGCGTTACGAAAGACCAGCTGATTGACCAGTATAAGTTCTATACCGCCGCTAATATCGCTTACACCGATACCGCGCTGACCGGGGATACGAAGCCCAAAGAGGAAGACGTAAAGGCGGAGTATGACAAAAGCGTCGCTTCCGACCAGAAGACGATGGACGCCGACCCGACGCAGTACGTGTCAAGCGTAACCAGCGGAGCCACGGTATACTACGTACCCGCGGGCGTGCGCCTTGTAAGGACGGTGCTTGTTGGGTTCGACGAAGACATGGCGGGAGCTATATTAACGCTGCGCGAAGCCGGGTATGACGACCAGGCGAATCTTTTAAAGGACGAAGGCATAAAAGCCATAAAAGAAAAGGCGGAGGAGATGGCGGAGAGCATAAGATCCGGCAAACTTAGCTTTACGGACGCCGTGGCGCAGTCGGACGACAAGGACATGCCGGCAGAAGGGTATCCCGTGGTTACGGAAGCGACGCAGTACGACGACGAATTTACCAAGACCGCTATGGCGCTTGAGAGCGTCGGCAAGGTTTCAGAGCTTATCGTAACGGACGAGGGTTATCAGATGCTGGAGTACACGTCGGAACTTCCACAGGGGCCGGTGGTGTACGAGAGCGTCAAAGACATGATAATCGCCGACCTGCAGACGTCGCTGCAAAGTGAAGCGTGGAACGCGCTGCTCGAACAATGGAAAACCGACCACAAGGTTGAGTGTAACTACGACGTACTATAATATAAGGTTTAAAACCCGGCGTAAGCCGGGTTTAGCTTACTTACAAATACTCTGGATTAAAAACAACTCGTAAAGTAATATACGAAGGCCGCTGATAAAGTCCCAGATACAAAGCATTTCGAGCATTGCGACGCAAGCGTAGCAGCGCTACGCTGAGGAACAAGCGGAGAAAGAACGCAGTAGTTGGGCTTTGTCACGGCCTGGAGCCCGGCGTAAGCCGGGTTTTTCTATTACGCTAAACGATGCGTTGCGTGTGGCGATGGAACCAAATAAGCTTTGCAGACGTCACAAAAAAGAGCGTTTACCGGCAAAAATGCGCGGTCTCAATTAAAATCAGAGCTTAAGAGCATAAATAGACGGGTGTTTGAATGGCTGCGCATAAAGAACGGCGGCGTATAAAAACTGATAAGTTGTATTGAATTCCATGTATGCGGTGTGTTATATTTACCGTATGCTATTTGGGGGCAAGTGCCGAGCCGGCATTCTTGTCTTTGAGTGTAATCAAGGGAAAAACGCATTAAGCGTTTATACGCTGCTGCGTTGTATCCCCTGAAAAGCCGTGAGGTTTTTTGAAGCATGGTACCGGGTAAAGCAAGACTGTCAGGCTGGTTATTATGTCCCGGAACCGAAGGTTGTTTGAGACAGACGATAAAAAGAATAAGGGTTTGATACATTTATAATTCAGGAGGCACTGATGGAAAGGTCAGATAATGTCGGTATAATTTTTCCGGAAATACTTATACCGGAAGCAAAAATAAATTTGAAGAAATGGTCGGTAATAGCGTGCGATCAGTTTACATCTAATGAGGACTACTGGGCGAGGACGGCAAGGGCCGTAGGCGGCGCGCCTTCCACGCTGCATATTATAATGCCCGAAGCGTTTTTAAGGAACGGCGAAATTGACGACAGGATAGCACATGCAAAGTCCACGATGAGCAACTATATCGAGGACGGCGTGCTTGTGCGCCTTCCCAAAGGCGTCGTGCTCGTCGAACGCCAGACGGAATTTGGCACGCGCGTAGGGCTGATGATAGCCGTTGATCTTGAAAAATACGACGTGGATCCGTCTAAAAAGACGCTTATACGGGCTACCGAACAGACGGTTGCCGACAGAGTGCCCCCGCGGGTACAGCTGCGCGACGGCGCTATACTCGAATGCCCGCATGTGATGCTGCTCATCGACGACTTGAAGAACACCGTTATTGGCCCCCTTTACGAAGCAAGGAGCGAAGCGGTACAGGTATACAACACGCCTCTTTTAATGGACGGCGGCAGCGTAAAGGGCTGGTTCTTCGAAGACGAGCAAATGCTCGATGGCATAGTAAAGGCTCTTGAAAAGCTTAAAGCGAAGTCGAAGGACGGCATGCTGTTTGCCGTGGGCGACGGCAACCATTCTCTCGTGTCCGCAAAGGCCGTATGGGAAAAGCATAAGGCGCGCCTTTCCGAGGAGGAGAGGGAGGTAAGCCCGCTGCGCTATACGCTTGTAGAGGTCGTAAATCTTTACGACAACGGCCTTTCCATGTTGCCCATACACAGGATGCTGTTTAACGTCGAGCCGTCTACTGCGCTGCGCATGCTGGTATCAATACTCAACGGCATGGGCTGCGAAGCGCGGATGATGTATACGAGGGGTACAAAGACGCCCGTAAAACCGGGCGTGCAGGTAGTATATTTCGAGTCTAAGATGTCAAAAGGGCGCATAGAGATATCGAAGCCGCAGCATGAGCTTGTAAGCGTGACTATGACGCTCGCGCTCGACAGGCTGCTGCAGGAGATGCCCAAGGGCGAAATAGATTATATACACGGGGACGACGAGTTCCACGACCTTGCCAAAGAGCACGCGTGCTTAGGGTTTTTGATGGAACCTATGGTCAAGGAAGAACTGTTCCAGTCGGTCATAGAATACGGCGTGCTGCCGAGAAAGGCTTTCTCGCTGGGAAGGCCGGAGGAAAAGCGCTATTACTTTGAATGCAGGCTGCTCGTAGAAGCAAAGCCGCAGGAAGAGCCGGAAGCTGAGCCTGAGCAGCAGGCAGAAGCAGGCGAGCCCGAAGCCGTCGAAGCCGCCGAGAAAGCGCCGCCGCAGCAGGAACAAGCCGCTGAGGTATACGAAGCTCCCGCGGAATACGATGTTGAAGATGACGACGACGCGTTTGAGGACGATTTTCTCGACGACGAGTCTCCGCGCAAAAAGAGAAAAGGATTATTCGGGTTCATTCGGAAGAGAGAAAAATAATGAAGGTTTGTAAATTCGGCGGAACTTCTCTCGCAAACGCCGTACAGATAATGAAGGCAGCGCAGATAGTAAAAGCGGATCCGCAGAGAAGGTACGTCGTTCCTTCCGCGCCCGGCAAGAGGTTTGAGGGCGACAAGAAAGTGACCGATCTGCTTTACGCTTATTTCGGCGCGGCAAACGAGGGCGGGGACCACGAAGCGATATTCGCTGAAATATCGCAGCGTTATATTGAAATACGCGACGAACTCGGCATAGATACGGACATAGAACGTTATCTTGGCGATATACGTTTAAACGTGCTCTCCGGTGCGTGCGAGGATTATACGGTGAGCCGCGGGGAGTATCTTAACGGCCTGCTTATAGCGGATTATCTTGGATATGAATTTATTGACGCTGCGGAAGTCGTGTTCTTTGACGCTTCGGGCGCGTACGAGGGCGAGAAGACGAGGATAGTAATGCGCGAGCGGCTGCACACCTGCGAGCGAGCCGTGATCCCCGGGTTTTACGGAAGCAAACCGGACGGAGAGATAAAGACGTTTTCGCGCGGCGGCTCGGATATAACGGGCGCTATAGTGGCGCGGTCTGCGCGGGCCGAGGTTTATGAGAACTGGACGGACGTGCCCGGTTTTCTCGTTGCCGACCCACGTATTGTTGAGGACCCTAACGTCATAAAGCGCATAACGTACAGGGAGCTGCGCGAGCTCTCGTATATGGGCGCCACCGTGCTGCATGAGGACGCAATATTCCCCGTGTTCAAAGCGAACATACCTATAAACATAAGGAACACTAACGACCCCGAATGTCCGGGCACGCTTATAGTGCCGAATATGGTCGATGACGATACCGACACGATAACCGGTATAGCGGGCAGGAAGGGCTTTACCGTTATATCCGTGGAAAAGGCCAAGATGAACGCAGAGCTGGGGTTCGGCAGGCGCGTGTTGACGGCGCTCGAAAAGAACGGGATAAGATTTGAGCATATGCCGTCGGGCATTGACACGCTGGGCATAGTTTTAGCGAACAGTGAGCTTAATGGAAAACAGTCGGACCTTATCGACGATATATACGCGTCGTGTCAGCCCGATTCGCTCGAGGTGTTCACCGGTGTCGCGCTCATAGCTACGGTGGGCCGCGGTATGATAAGGCACATAGGCGTTGCCGCCAAGCTGTTTTCGGCGCTTGCGGAGGGCGGGATAAACATCCGCATGATAGACCAGGGCTCAAGCGAGATAAACATCATTGTGGGCGTGGAAGAAAAAGACTTTGAGAGAGCGATAAGGGCTGTTTATCGCGCGTTTTGCGACAAGGATAGCTGCTGATGGTCTTAGCGGCAGTCGAGACGGTCATTGCCATATTCCTGATGATAGGGGCCGGGGTCTTCATAGCGTCGAAAAAATGGGTCACATCCGAAACTATGAATATCTTCCCCAAGATAATCGTCAACATCGCAATACCCTGCATGATAGTCTATTTCTTTTCCGACCCGGAGTATATCACAAAGCAAAAACTAATTGACGCGTGGCTGCCGGTAGCTTTGGTTTTCGTTGTGCTGCCGCTTACATTCATTTTAGGAAAACTCATCGCTGCGGCCTTTCGCATACCCAGAACGCGGCGGGGAGTATTTGCGGCGCTGTTTCCGTTTTCCAATTCGATTTTCATAGGCGTGCCTGTAGCGACCGCGCTGTTCGGCTCCGCAGGGCTTCCTTTTGTTATGTACTACTACCTTGCGAACACCACGTTTTTCTGGACGCTCGGGTTTTACTCTATCCGCCGCGACGCGGACCTGATAAACGGAGCGGGAAGCCGCGTGGGTATAAGAGAAGTAATGAGAAAGCTCGTTTCTCCGCCGATGATAACGCTCATTGTGATGTTCATCATTGTGCTTTCGGGAGTGACGCTGCCCCCGTTTCTGGTAACGGCGGCGAAGGACATGAACGGGCTTGTAACGCCGCTGTCGCTTGTTTACATGGGCTGCATGATATACGGCTACAGAAAGGAATGCTTTGGTTTCGAAAGAGACGTCGTCCCGGTGATGCTCGGAAGATTCCTTATAGCGCCGGGGCTTATATTTGCGGCGTGCACTCTCGCTGCGGGCCTGTTTGGGGATAAGCTCGGCAGCATCGACACGGTGCTTATGAGAAACGTAATAACCGTACAGGCGGGGCTGCCGGCAATGACGAATATATCGATAGTTGCGGCGTACTGCGGCGCGGATTCCGGGTTCGCTACAAAGAGCTTCTTCTGGACGACGCTCGCTTCGCTATTAACGATACCCGCGTATATGCTGCTGTTTCACAGTATCGCGTAGAGATAAACAAAGAATCGGCCAACACGGCCGTTTTTTTATGGGATATTGTACATTTATGACGTCGCATTGCATGTGAGGAAAAAGCCGCTGCCCAAGGCTGTTATGATAAAAAATAATCGGAATTATCCCTTGATATGTGGCAAACCTTTGTGCTATAGTCATGCCGAGGTGATAAATTATGACGTTTTTGGAACTATTAAAGAGATTCCCCGATGAACAATCTTGTATAGACTATTATCTGAAAATCCGTTATCCAGACGGTGTACATTGTAATCATTGCGGCTCTCCTAGGGTTTATATGAGAAAAACCCAGAATAAAGCCTTTGATTGCTACGATTGCAAGAACACCTTTTCCCCTTTCAAAGATACTATATTTGAGCATTCTTCTACCGATATGCGCAAATGGTTTTATGCTATCCACCTTTTCCTTAACGGAAAGAAGGGAATATCAGCTTTACAGTTGCAGCGTGAAATCGGCGTCACCTACAAGACCGCTTGGAGAATGTTACAGCAGATTCGTACCGCTATGGGCAACATTCAACAGAAAGAGTTCTTTGATACCATCATTGAGATGGACGAAACATATGTAGGCGGCAAACCGCGCAAGGACAACGACCACGATGATCTAGGCAGTGGCGGAGCAGGGCATACAGGCAGAGCAACATCTAAAACCCCTGTTATTGGCGCTGTAGACCGTTATAGCAAGCGTGTGTATGCTAGGGTTTCTGCCCGACAAGGATGGACGTAGATTGTCTTTTAAACAGCTTCTGAACGTCTTAGAGCAAGTACCTAAACCCGAAAACGGCAACATTATAATCACCGACGAGTTAAGCTATTACAATCCGTTAACCGATAAAAACTATATTCACCTTAGAGTTAATCACAAGACCACATACGCCAGTGGCGAAGTCCATACCAACAACATTGAATCTTTTTGGGCAACCTTAAAACGTGGCGTTTACGGTATCTATCACCACGTTTCAGTTAAGCACATGCAACGTTATGTTGACGAGTTTTGTTTTAGGTATAACAATCGTAATCAGGATATGTTTAGCTTAGTTTTAGGACAGGCTAGGATATAAAAATTCCCGTTTTTGACGGGAATAAGTACCTTTATTTTATAAATAATGCTAGTACTCCTGGTACTGCCGCTATCAATGCAGCAACAAGTGCTATGAGCCAAGTTTTAGTACTACTCTTTTTATCTTTGATGCTGGTTGCAATATCGTCAATCTTTTTATCTATAAGTTTTATGTCGCCTCTTATTTCAGCTATTTCTCGTACTTGTTGTAATTGGGTTGCGCGAATATCTTCTATTGCGCTTGCCATCTCAATTACCTTCTTTCTATAAGACTCTAACCAAGTCTCAATCTTATTATATGTTGTAATTTTATTTTTAGCAACCGCGAAAAACAACGCTTGCTTAACATCTGTTTTATCAGCAACTTTTAAATAGCTCATTTCCCGGGCCCCATTAATGTTGTTATGCTTTTTATTATTGCGTCAGGAAGCTTTAACTCTCCATTTACCGCTTCATAAGCTTCAATATGTGCTTTCAACATTATGTAAATTGCTTTTGCATGTAATGGGCTTGTGTGTATGTCTATTTTTTCTTCTATAATTTCTCCTATCATTTCACCAGTGGGGCTAATATCGGGGGAAGTCATAGCAAACGACATTAGGCAGTCGTATAACCCCATCACCATTTTAAAACTGTTAGTGTACATATGCTTTTCATTGTTCATGTCCATTTTGCATTCCTCCAACAAGTTTATTACACATTATATCACATATTTGTATTTTGTGTAGTATTTTGTTGAAAGACATGTATTTACCATGTTATATTTACTTTATCGTTATGAAAGGGGTATAACTTTAATGGCCATTGTCTTAGACGAACGCTATGAACGAATCCTCTATTTTCTTCAAAAACACGACCATATTTATGACACAAATACAGTTTGCCAAAACACCTCTACTGAAATAGCTGATGTATTATATTTGCGCGATAAACTTCACTTTCTTAAATGGTACGATTACGGCATCCCCGCCCTTGATTCTGAAGGGCTTAATTATCTGGCATAAAAGAAAAAATCCGAACAAGGGGAATATGCTACAAAACAAGATAACCGTAAAGCAACCAAGATGGCTGTTTGGGCATTAATTATCGCAGCAGTCGGTATAGTATACCAAGTATTGTCAGACCTATTGCACATAAACTAATAACAATGCTTGCTTTTGGGTTTTCGATCCATCGTGTTTTACTTTTCATCTTTTTTACCTCACTTTACGGTTGAAGCATACCATACAAGCCTGTTTCAAATCGCTCATTAATGCCTATTGGCTATATCTTATTACTCACAGCTATATTTTCGTGCTTCTTATCACACTTTAAGGGATAATTCCGAAAATAATTAGGAGGGCACAGAGGCCCTCCCATAAAAGTATACTGCCGGTTCAATATATTTTAGCGAATTCCTGCGTCCAATAGAGCGTGCCGTTGGAGGCTTTGGCAACGCCCACGCCTATGTGCGTGTATGTAGCGGACAGTATGTTGGCCTTGTGGCCCGCGGAGTTCATCCACGAGTTCATTACCTCCTGAGCAGTTCTCTGGCCGTACGCTATATTCTCGCCCGCCGCGCTGAACCTGAGGCCGAATCTCTCCATCATATTGAACGGCGAGCCGTATGTTGGCGAGGTGTGCGAGAAATAATTATTGTTGATCATGTCCTGGCTCTTAAGCCGCGCCACATAGCCAAGCTGGCTGTCGTATTTTAATAGCTCAAGGCCTCTGTTTGAACGCTCCCTGTTGACGAGATCTATTACCTGCTGCTCGTAGGAAGTAAGGCTGTTCGTATCGGGTATCAGTATCTTCTGGCCGACATAGATCATGGAGATGTTCGTGATATTGGGGTTTGCTCTCTTAAGCTCGGTCATGGAAATCTGATACTTGGCGGCTATGCCGTAGAACGTATCGCCGCTCCTTACGGTGTACTCCACGAACTTTGAGGACGGTATCGTTATCTTCTGACCAACATAAATCAGCGCCGGGTTCTTTATGGCGGGGTTCGCTGCGAGAATCTGCGATATGGTGACGCTGTAATAGCCCGCTATCCTAGACAGCGTGTCCCCTGACTTGACCGTGTATACCTGGTCCGCCGCAAAGCATACGGAAGTCATGGCAATGCACAGCGCCAGTACAAGCAGAGCCGTCCTGAGTACCGGTGATCGGGAAAAAGTTTTATTATAGTGTGATAATACTTTTCTCATAATCACTATAGAAAAATGACTTTTTTCTACTCCTTTCGATTAATTAGTACTATTATTTTGCGTAAAACTTAAAATATTATTTACAAAAATATCTCAGCCTGCTAAAGTCAATGTATGCTTATATGCTAACAGAGGAAAAAAATACATGAATGTGAAGGTGCCGACTTACTTTAAATTAAAGGAAAAAATATTGAAGGACATAGAGTCGGGATCGCTCGTGCCCGGAGACGTGCTGCCCTCAGAGCGCGCTCTCGCGGCTATGCACGGGCTTTCGAGGATGACTGTGCGCCAGGCGCTGACCGATCTCGTAACGGCGGGGATATTGTATCGGGAGCAGGGGCGCGGAACTTTCGTTTCCGCCCGCAAGATGCAGCAGAGAAACATATCCAGCTTTTCCGAGACTGTTCGTGAAATGGGCTTTTCACCCAGCACTAAGGTAGTTGAGTTCGCGGTAATAAAACCGCCCGAAGACATTGCCGCCAAGCTGATGGTAAAGGACTCAGACGTATACAGGGCGCTGCGCGTCCGGCTTGCGGACACTGTGCCGGTAGCGGTGGAAGAAGTGTTCATACCGTTCCATATCTGCCCGGGGCTTGTTAAAAAAGATTTGCAGTCGTCGCTTTACACTATTATAAACAAGACTTTCGGGCACAGAGTGGGCAGCGCGGACTGCTCTGTGTCGACGCATCACCCGACGTCAAGGCAGCAGGAATACCTTAATATATCGCGGAATACACCGGTACTCAAGATTGACAGCCTTTATTATTCGGTGAGCGGCATAACGCTGTATTACGAGAGAGCTATATATAGAGCAGACATGTATGAGGTGAGCTTCAGGATAACGACGCAGTAAAGATAATGATTACGGACTATTTTATAAATATAATATAATGCAATACAGGATTAAAAATAAACATGCCTTTTGGTGACATGTGCGCCAAAAGGCAATAATTATTTTATGTGAGATGATAATAAGCGCCCGCCGGCCGTGCGAAGCACAGGCGGGCAAGACCCGAAGGCAAACGTAGTTTGCCTTCGGCTATTTATCAAGCAGCACGGCTTTGATGCGGCGCACGCCCGCGGAAGACGACTGCTCCTTCTGTATCTGGAAGCGGCCAAGGTCGCCGGTATTATTGGCGTGCGGGCCTCCGCATATCTCCTTGGAGAAGCCGCCCATGGTATAAACCTTTACGGTGTTGCCGTACTTCGACTCAAATAGGCCTATGGCGCCCTTGCCCTTTGCCTCTTCTACGCTCATTTCCTCGCAGATTATATCAGCCTTTGAGTCTATCGCTTCATTTACAAGGCGCTCGACCTCTTTTAGTTCGTCGTCTTCGACCTTGCGCGGGAACGAAAAGTCGAAACGCAGACGCTCGGCGGTTATATTGCTGCCCTTCTGGGCGACTTCTTCGCCCAGCACCTTGCGCAGTGCGGCGTGCAGCAGGTGCGTAGCGGTGTGCAGCTTAGCCGTTGCTTCGCCCGTGTCGGCAAGGCCACCTTTAAAGCGCTGCTCAGCGCCCGCGCCCGAGACCTCCTGATGCTTTTTGAAAGCCTGATCGAAGCCCTTTATGTCGACCTCAAACCCGTGCTCATGCGCAAGCTCGAGCGTAAACTCTAAAGGGAAACCGAACGTATCGTATAGATGGAATGCGTCCTGGCCGGAAATGACCTTCTCCGAGAGCCGGTTTTCCAGCTTTTCGAACTCTTTGAGGCCCTGGCGGATCGTGCGCTGGAAACGTTCCTCCTCGAGATTAAGCTCCGTTATGATGTGCTTCTCGTGGCGGCCCAGCTCAGGATAAGCTTCTTTATACTGGTCAATGACCACTTTTGCTATATGCTGCAGCGACAGATCGGGTATGCCTAAGCGCAGCGCGTACCGCACGGCGCGGCGTATGAGGCGGCGCAGCACGTAGCCTTGGTCGACGTTTGACGGCGTGACGCCCTTTTCGTCGCCCAGTATGAACACGGCTGTGCGCACGTGGTCGGCTATTATGCGGAACGCCTTTGTCGTCTTATTGTCGTCGCGGTAGCCCTTGCCCGAAAGCTCCGCTATCCTTAAGAGCACGTCCGCGAACAGGTCGGTATCGTATACCGACGTTTTATTCTGAAGCACGGCTATCGTGCGGTCAAGCCCCATGCCGGTGTCTACGTTTTTCTGGGCAAGCGGCTCGAACGTACCGCTTGCAGTCTTGTTGTACTGCATGAAAACGTCGTTCCATATCTCGAGATACTTTCCGCACGAACAGGCAGGGCTGCATTCAGGGCAGCACTTGGGCAATCCTGTGTCTATGAACATCTCGGTATCAGGGCCGCACGGGCCGGTCACGCCCGCCGGACCCCACCAGTTGTGCTCCTTGCTCAAAAAGAATATGTGGCTTTCTTCCACTCCAAGGCTCTTCCATATGTCCGCCGACTCGGTATCCTTGGGCGCGTCGGCATCGCCCGCAAAGCACGTGAAGTAAAGCCTTGATTTGTCTATGCCCAGCCATTTATCTGACGTCAGAAACTCAAAGCTGTATTCTATCGCTTCTTTTTTGAAGTAGTCGCCCAGCGACCAGTTGCCCAGCATCTCGAAAAAGGTAAGATGCGACGAATCGCCCACGGAATCTATATCGCCTGTACGCACGCACTTTTGTACGTCAGTCAATCGCTTGCCGTCAGGGTGCTTCGCGCCCAAGAGGTAAGGCACAAGAGGGTGCATGCCCGCGGTGGTAAAAAGCACTGTCGGGTCGTTTTCGGGTATGAGTGACGCAGACGGTATTACCGTATGCCCCTTGGATTTAAAGAAGTCAAGATACATGCTGCGCAGCTCGGCGCTCTTAAGTTCTTTCAAAGTTTATCTCTCCTTGATGTTTTATGATTAGCCTTGCGGTTTTTTGCGTTTTATAATCGAGACGATTATACATTATTATAATAAAGCAAGTCAATCAGCCGCGTATTCATAAGCTGTATGCGCGCCCAAAAAAAGCTTTTGAGATTTTAAAATATGTGCGGTCTGGCTATTGATTTTGTTTACGCGGCCTGCTATAATATTGAGTCTTGAGGATCGGTAGTGTTATTAAAAACTCTTTACAAAAAAGTAACAATTCTCATTTAAATATCTGTTGACACTGGATATTGATTATAGTAATATGTTATATTGCATTAACGTGCACAAAATAGGGGTAAGTCTAACACCGATAAGGTTTCTGGGCGCCAGTTCATTGACCTTGTATATTATTCTCAAGTGTTGGGAATAATTAGCGAGTGCCTCTGTTGTACATATCGAATCATTTTTTATCATTACAGGAGTGTGGTTTTAAGCATATGGCGCATGAAGTCAGAATCGACAATCAAGGCAGAGTAGACTTTTCCAAAATCAAAGAAGTTCTGGCTATGCCGGATCTTATCGAGATTCAAAAAGATTCCTACAACAACTTTTTGGAAGTTGGTCTCCGTGAGGTATTGAACGACATTTCTCCAATTACCGACTACTCCGAAAACCTGATACTCGAATTTTTGGACTATTATCTTGAAAACAAGCCTAAGTACACCGTAGAAGAATGCAAAGAGCGCGACGTTAATTTCGCCGTACCCTTGAAGGTCGTAGTACGCCTTATAAATAAGGAAACGGGCGAGATGAAGGAGCAGGAAGTTTTCATGGGAGATTTCCCGCTGATGACGGAAAACGGGACGTTCATAATTAACGGAGCGGAGCGCGTAATAGTATCTCAGCTTGTGCGCAGCCCGGGCGTGTATTATGACGTGACTATAGATAAGTCGGGCAAGAAGCTTTATTCGTCCACCGTGATACCCAACCGCGGAGCATGGCTCGAATACGAAACGGATTCTAACGACTGCTACTGGGTGCGCGTAGACAGGACAAGGAAGCTGCCTATGACGGTGCTCATACGTGCTATGGGCGTGGGCACGAACCAGGAGATAATAGACCTGTTCGGTGACGATGATGTATTACAGGCTACTTTTAAAAAGGACAGCGGCAACAGCGTGGACGACGGCCTTATAGAGATATACAGGCGCCTTCGGCCCGGCGAGCCGCCCACGGTCGAAAGCGCGAAAATGCTTATAGATTCGTTGTTCTTTGACCAGAGAAGATACGACCTCGCGCGCGTGGGCAGATATAAATATAATAAAAAGCTTTCCATAGCCGCCCGAATAGAGGGGCAGCGCAGCGCGGAAAACGTTGTGAGTCCGGACGGCGAAGTGCTCGCACAGAAGGGTGAACTCATTTCGCGCGCCGCGGCCGAAACGATTGAAAATGCCGGCATAAACAGCGTTACAGTGCTCGTGGGCGAGACGGAAGTAAAAGTGGTAGGCAACAACTTCGTAAAAGCTGACGGTTATCTGCCTTTTGACCCGAAAGAGGCTGGGCTTAACGAGAAGGTGCATTACCCGACGCTTGTAGCGCTAATCGAGGAGTTCGGCAAAAACGAAGACGAGCTCAAAAAACAGCTCAAAGCGAATATAGATAAGCTTATACCCAAGCACATAATCGTGGACGATATAATGGGCTCTGTTTCCTATGAGCTCAATTTAAAATACGGCATTGGCAGGACGGACGACATAGACCACCTGGGGAACAGGCGTTTAAGGTCGGTCGGCGAACTGCTGCAGAACCAGATAAGGGTTGGCCTTTCAAGGCTGGAGCGTGTCGTGCGCGAGCGCATGTCCATACAGGACATGGACGTGGCAACGCCGTCGAACCTTATAAACATAAGGCCGGTCACCGCGGCTATAAAGGAGTTCTTCGGTTCTTCGCAGCTGTCGCAGTTTATGGACCAGACGAACCCGCTTGCCGAGCTTACGCATAAAAGAAGGCTCTCGGCTCTCGGCCCCGGAGGCCTAAACCGCGAAAGGGCGTCGTTTGAAGTCAGGGACGTTCACCATACGCACTACGGGCGCATGTGTCCTATAGAGACGCCTGAAGGCCCGAACATAGGGCTTATAGGCTCACTGTCCACATACGCGCGGATAAACGAGTATGGCTTCATAGAGTCACCGTACCGCGTTATAGATAAAGAGAAAAAGCTGATAACGGATAAAATAGTATACCTTACGGCGGATGAAGAGGATAAATACGTCGTCGCGCAGGCGAACGAGCCTATAGGAGATGACGGATTTTTCGAGCACAGCCGCGTCATGTCGAGACGGCAGGAAGAGATCGTAGAGGTGTCAAGCGACGAGGTCGACTTGATGGACGTTTCGCCCAAGCAGGTCGTTTCCGTCGCGACGGCGCTCATTCCGTTCCTTGAGAACGACGACGCTAACCGCGCACTCATGGGCTCGAACATGCAAAGGCAGGCAGTGCCTCTTATTGCGCCCGAAGCGCCGCTGGTAGGCACGGGCATGGAGCACAAGGCCGCGCAGGATTCGGGTGCGTGCGTGCTTGCACGCGAGGACGGCACCGTAAAGAGCGTTTCGGCCGACCATATAATCGTTCAGGAGGAGCAGGGCCTGCGTGAATACAAGCTCATTAAGTTCTCGCGCTCCAACCAGGGCACGTGCATCAATCAGTTCCCTATAGTAAAGAACGGTCAAAAGGTCAAAAAAGGCGACATAATAGCGGACGGCCCGTCAACCGACAAAGGCGAGCTGGCACTCGGACGCAACGTACTCATAGGCTTCATGACGTGGGAAGGCTACAACTACGAGGACGCCATACTGGTAAGCGAGCGGCTTGTTCAGGACGACGTGTTTACGTCCATACATATTGAAGGCTACGAGGCCGAAGCGAGAGACACTAAGCTAGGCCCCGAGGAGATAACGAGGGATATACCCAACGTCGGCGAAGACGCTCTAAAAGACCTTGACGAGCGCGGCATAATACGCATAGGCGCGGAGGTGCGCGCCGGGGACATACTCGTCGGCAAGGTCACGCCCAAGGGCGAAACGGAGCTGACGGCCGAGGAACGCCTGCTGCGCGCTATATTCGGCGAGAAGGCAAGGGAAGTAAGAGATACTTCGCTGCGCGTTCCGCACGGCGAAGAAGGCATAGTCGTGGACGTAAAGGTGTTCACCAGGGAGAACAAGGACGAATTGACCGCGGGCGTCAACAAGCTCGTGAGATGCTATATAGCCCAGAAGAGAAAGATATCGGTGGGCGACAAGATGGCGGGACGCCACGGCAACAAGGGCGTTATCTCGCGCATACTGCCCGTGGAAGACATGCCTTTCCTTCCGGACGGCACGCCGCTCGATATAGTGCTTAACCCCTTAGGCGTTCCTTCCCGTATGAACATCGGCCAGGTGTTGGAAGTGCACTTAGGCTACGTCGCAAAGGCGCTCGGCTGGAAGATATCCACGCCCGTTTTCGACGGCGCGACTGAGGGAAATATACTTGATCTTTTCAAAGAGCAGGGTATGGACGAGGACGGCAAGAGCGTTCTCTACGACGGGCGCAGCGGCGAGCCGTTCGAGAACCGCGTTACAGTAGGCTACATGTATATCTTGAAGCTGCACCACCTTGTCGACGACAAGATACACGCGCGCTCTACCGGCCCCTATTCGCTCGTCACGCAGCAGCCCCTGGGCGGCAAGGCGCAGTTCGGCGGGCAGCGTTTCGGGGAGATGGAGGTCTGGGCGCTCGAGGCGTACGGCGCGGCGAACACGCTGCAGGAGATACTGACGGTAAAATCCGACGACGTCGTAGGGCGTGTCAAGACATACGAAGCTATCGTCAAGGGCGAGAACATACCCGAGCCGGGCGTTCCCGAGTCCTTTAAGGTGCTGATAAAAGAGATGCAGGCGCTGGCGCTCGACATGAAGGTGTTAGGCGACATCGGCGAAGAGATACAGATAAAAGAGAATATCGACGACGACGTCTCCGGGCTCGAGGTCAACATCGAAGGCGCGGAAGTGGATACCGTTGCCGAGAGGCGCATACCTTCTAAGGAGCGCGAGGAAGACTACGAAGACATAACGTTCGACGAACTCGACGTGCCAGAGATAGACGGGCTCGACGATATCGACATCGACATCGACGGCGATATATTGAAGGACAGGACGTCGGCTGAGCCTGACGAACTCGAAGCCGAGGAGGAAGAGCTCGATTTCGATACCGACTTTGGCGACGACGAGCTTGAAGAGGGCGAATTCGGCGAAGATGAGGACGAAGACGACGACAAGTATTACGGCAAGGACGAAGACGACGAATATATAGATGACTTGGAAATTGAGTCTCTCGACGATTTGCTGGACGAAGACGACGACAAATATGACGATGACGACGAGGATTATTGATGAGGATCTCCAATAAGCAGACGCTTTTGGAGTGAGTTAAAGTTTTAGATTTTCAGCGTATGAGAGGAGAGAATATATTTGTACGAACTTGGCAATTTTGATTCCATACAGATCGGACTCGCGTCTCCCGAAAAGATCAGGAAATGGTCGAGGGGCGAGGTAAAAAAGCCTGAGACGATAAATTACCGAACGCTTAAGCCTGAAAAAGACGGTTTGTTCTGCGAGAGGATATTCGGGCCCACGAAGGACTGGGAATGCCATTGCGGAAGATACAAACGCGTCAGATACAAGGGCATAATATGCGACAAATGCGGCGTCGAGGTAACGCGCGCCAAGGTGAGGCGCGAGAGGATGGGGCATATAGAGCTGGCCGCCCCCGTTTCGCACATATGGTATTTTAAGGGCATACCTTCAAGGATGGGGCTGCTACTTGATATGTCGCCGCGGGACCTTGAAAAGGTGCTTTATTTCGCGTCGTTTGTTGTGACCGACCCGAAATCCACGCCGCTTGAATACAAGCAGCTGCTTAATGACAAGGAGCTGCGCGAGTCTCAGGAAAAATACGGCGACGATTCGTTCACGGCGAAGATGGGCGCAGAGGGCATAAAAGACCTGCTTCGCGATATAGATCTCGACAAGACCGCGAAAGAGCTCAAAAAAGAGCTTACTTCGTGTTCCGGCCAGAAGCGCGTGCGCGCTATAAAGAGGCTGGAAGTAATAGAGGCTTTCAGGCAGTCGGGCAACAAGCCGGAGTGGATAATACTCGACTGCATACCCATAATACCCCCGGAGCTGCGGCCTATGGTGCAGCTCGACGGCGGAAGGTTCGCAACGAGCGATCTTAACGATCTTTACCGCCGCGTTATAAACAGGAACAATAGGCTTAACAGGCTGCTTGCGCTGCGCGCACCCGACATAATAGTCAGGAACGAGAAGCGCATGCTGCAGGAAGCCGTGGACGCTCTTATCGATAACGGCAGGCGCGGCAGGCCCGTTACGGGCCCCGGCAACAGGCCATTAAAATCTCTTTCTGACATGCTGCGCGGCAAGCAGGGCAGGTTCCGCCAGAACCTACTTGGCAAGCGCGTCGACTATTCGGGAAGAAGCGTTATCGTCGTAGGCCCCGACCTTAAGATGTACCAGTGCGGGCTCCCCAAAGAGATGGCGCTTGAGCTGTTCAAGCCGTTCGTTATGAAAAAGCTCGTGGAAGACGGGCTCGCGCACAACATTAAGAGCGCTAAGCGCATGGTTGAAAGGGTAAGGCCGGAGGTCTGGGGAGTGCTGGAGCATGTCATTAAAGACCATCCGGTGCTATTAAACCGCGCTCCTACGCTGCACCGCTTAGGTATACAGGCGTTTGAGCCGGTGCTCGTGGAAGGCAAGGCTCTTAAGCTGCATCCTCTCGTATGTACCGCCTACAACGCGGACTTTGACGGAGACCAGATGGCAGTGCACGTGCCGCTCTCGGTGGAGGCGCAGGCCGAGTGCCGTTTCCTCATGCTGGCCGCTAATAACATATTAAAGCCGCAGGATGGCAAGCCGGTCGTCAGCCCGACGCAGGACATGGTAATAGGCAGCTATTACCTGACTATAGACCGCCCGGGCGCAAAGGGCGAGGGGAGTTATTTCTCGAGTCCCGAAGAGGCCGTAATTGCTTACCAGACGGGTGAAGTATCGCTGCAGGCAATGGTGAACGTCAAGTTCACGAAGACGATAAATGGCGTGGAACAAAGCGCTATAATGAAGACGACGCCCGGAAGGATAATATTCAACGAGGCCGTTCCGCAGGACATGGGCTTTGTGGACAGAAGTAAGCCTGAGAACGCGCTTAAGCTGGAGGTTGATTTCCTCGTGGGCAAACGGCAGCTGGGAAAGATAGTCGATTACTGTTATCGCAGGTATGGCGAGACGAAGACGGCTGCGGTGCTCGACGAGATAAAGCATTTAGGCTTCCACTATTCGACGCTGGGCGCTATAACGATAAGCGTAAGCGACATCGTCATACCCGAGCAGAAGTCGCAGCTTTTAAGTAAGGCCGAGGAGAAGGTCGTCGACATAGAGAAGAAGTTCAAGAGGGGCTTCTTAACTAATAAAGAAAGAAAAGAGAACGTCATAAAGGTGTGGGCGGACACAACGAACCAAGTGACCGACGCGCTGATGGACGGGCTTTCTCCCTTTAACCCGGTGTTCATGATGGCGAACTCGGGCGCGAGAGGATCGACTAACCAGATAAGGCAGCTTGCCGGCATGCGCGGGCTCATGGCCGACCCGTCGGGCGAGATCATCGAGATCCCCATCAGGGCGAATTTCCGCGAGGGCCTTACGGTTCTTGAGTTCTTCATATC
The DNA here is from genome assembly GCA_023410595.1 of Bacillota bacterium. Classification (GTDB taxonomy): domain Bacteria; phylum Bacillota; class Clostridia; order Christensenellales; family SZUA-584; genus DTFZ01. The sequence continues at coordinate 21,250 of JAEYPO010000014.1, forward strand.
GACGCACGGCGCGAGGAAGGGACTTGCCGATACGGCTCTTAGAACGGCGGACTCTGGATACTTAACGCGCCGCCTTGTAGACGTCAGCCAGGACGTCATCGTGAGGGAGCACGACTGCCTCAAGGAGGGCGATCCGGTGCGCGGCGTATGGGTGGAAAACATAATGAACGGCAAGGAGATAATAGAGCCGTTCGTGGACAGGATAGTCGGAAGATACGCGGCGGCGGACATAGTTCATCCCGAAACGAAGGAAGTTTTGGTTCACGCGAACGAGTTCATTACATACGACTTGAGCCGCCTTGTGGAAAAGGCGGGCGTCAAGGGCGCGTCCATACGTTCGGTACTGACGTGCAAGACGAAGCACGGCGTATGCGCTAAGTGTTACGGCGCGGACATGTCGTCCGGCAAGCTCGTCAGCATAGGCGAGGCAGTGGGCATAATAGCCGCACAGTCGATAGGCGAGCCGGGAACGCAGCTCACGATGAGAACGTTCCATACGGGCGGCGTAGCGGGCGAAGATATAACGCACGGCCTCCCGCGCGTAGAGGAGCTTTTTGAGGCGAGAAAGCCCAAAGGTCTCGCTGTAATAACGGAGATAGCAGGAAAAGTTACGGTGAGCGACAACAAGCGCAAGCTTGAAGTCACCGTTACCGGCGAGGACGGCGTTGCCGAAGTATATCCGATACCGTTCGGATCGCGGCTTAAGGTAAAGGACGGGGACGAGATAGAGGCGGGCGACGAGCTGACGGAAGGCTCGACGAACCCGAACGACATACTGAAGATAAAGGGCGCCAAGGGCGTACAGGCTTACCTCTTGAAGGAAGTGCAGATGGTTTACCGCCTGCAGGGCGTTGAGATTTCCGACAAGCATATAGAGGTCATCATCCGCCAGATGCTCAAGAAGTGCAAGATAGAGGATGCGGGCGATACCGACCTGCTGCCGGGCGCTTTAGTCGACATACATTATTTCGACTCGGAGAACGAAAAGGTACTGCTTCAGGGCAAAAAGCCCGCTACCGCGAAGCGCGTGCTGTTAGGCATCACGAAGGCGTCGCTTGCGACCGATTCATTCCTGTCGGCGGCTTCTTTCCAGGAGACAACGAGAGTGCTTACCGAGGCTGCCATAAAAGGCAAGACCGACCCGCTCTTGGGTCTTAAGGAGAACGTCATAATAGGAAAGCTGATACCCGCGGGAACGGGCATGAAGAGGTATAAGAATATCGACGTAATAAAGAATATACTTAACGAAGATATTCCCGTCAAAAAGGACGACTCGGAAGACAGGGAACTTGAAGACAGTCTTTTGGGTGCGGGCATGGAACTTTAAAAAGTTTAAAAGGGGCGGCGTATGGCGAAGAATCCGGATTGCGTTATCAGCGACAGCGTGCTTTGCAAATTTATGGACAGGGATTGCAGCGAGTGCCATATAGCAAGGACTAAGAGCGACGAAGACAGAAAAAAAGCCTTGGATGATTTTAAAGTGACTATGTCGCTGCTGCCTACGGACATAGACGATGTGCAGGGGGACGAGTGCCAGTTCTGCAAAGAAAATCCGCGTAAGCGCTTCAGGTACGCGCTGGTTGACCTTGGAAACAGCGAACCTAAAAGCGAAACGGGCATGTTTTTCGGGCTCGGCAAAAAGATAAGGCGCAAGGTAGGTTCGCTCATGCCTATGTCGATATCGATATGCCGGGATTGCAGAAGGGCGTTTATATTCTCGGATATCATAAAATGGATTGTCGTGTTTGCGCTTCTTGCGGTGGCGGTGGGCATTTTATTCATTCCGTCAGTTGGAAGCGGGATTAATCAGGGAATATCGCTGTTGATATTGGCAGCGGTTGTCTTATTGGGATATTTATTAGGAAAGGCGGCTGCGGCGTCGTATGTGAAATCAAGGAGCAGCCGCGTGCGCTTCAACATATTCGAGATACCCGTCTTAAAGAAGATGCAGGACTTAGGATGGTTTATCGTGCAGGACGACACGGAAGTGCCAAGGTTGATTTTCTCGCGCAAGTCTCATATGCGCAAGATGAAGGATATGATAGCGCAGGACGAGGAAGACGCTGTTGTTTAATCATTGACAATGGATTTTACGGGTGTTAAAATAGGCCTGCTGTGCCGTTTTTGGGCGTAAATCCGGAGGGAAATTGATTGAGTCTGCAAAGTTTGTGCGATTCAGATAAACGGGTGGTCGGTTTAAAGCAGGTGCAGAGGTTCGCCCGCTTTGGTATGCTTGAAAAGGTATTTATCGCGAAAGACGCCGACGAACATATAATCGAAAAGCTGCTCGTATTATGCGAAAAGTACGCGATACAATGCGACAGGGCGTATACGATGCATCAGTTGGGCAACGCCTGCAAGATAGAGGTGGGAAGTGCCTGCGCGGGAATAATGAAATCCGCACAATAGCGGTGTTTTTGGTTGTAATCCCCTTCTTTGGGTTGCGAGGGGTTTTTATAAACAAATAATATAATAATATAATCTGAAAGGAGGTGTGCGGTAAAGTCATGCCAACTATCAATCAACTGGTAAAGCAGGGAAGACAGACGGCGGAATCGAAGAGCAATTCTCCTATATTGAAGCAGAACCCTCAAAAGAGGGGAGTATGCCTCACGGTGAGAACGATGACGCCCAAGAAGCCGAACTCGGCGCTTAGAAAGATTGCAAGAGTCCGTCTGGTCAACGGTATGGAAGGCACAGCCTACATTCCGGGAGTCGGTCATAACCTTCAGGAGCACTCGGTGGTGCTTATAAGGGGAGGCAGGGTCAAGGACCTTCCGGGCGTTAGATATCATATAGTAAGAGGCGCTCTCGACAGTGCGGGAGTTGCCGACAGGAAGCAGGCGCGCTCAAAATACGGAGCGAAACGTCCTAAGAAGTAAATAAGGAGGAGCAGGATATGCCAAGACGCGGAAGCGCTCCGAAGCATGAAGTGCTGCCCGATCCCATATATCAGTCCACTATGCTGACAAAGCTTATAAATCAGGTCATGCTGGATGGCAAAAAGGGAGTCGCGCAGACGATATGCTATGACGCTTTTAACATAATCAAGGAAAAGTTGGGCCTTGAGCCGCTGGAAGTATTCCAAAAGGCCATGGACAACGTTATGCCCGTACTCGAATGCAAAGCAAGAAGAGTGGGCGGAGCCACCTATCAGGTGCCTATTGAAGTGAGGCCGGAAAGACGGCAGACTCTGGGCATCAGATGGCTCATAGGAAACACAAGAAAGAGAAGCGAGAAGACGATGAAGCAAAGGCTTGCCGCCGAGATAATGGACGCATACAATGGTGTCGGCGGAGCCGTAAAGAAGCGCGAAGACATGCACAAGATGGCGGAAGCCAACAGGGCGTTTGCGCATTACAGGTGGTAGGCTTATAGCAATAGGAGGAGAATTTGCCTAGAAAATATCCGCTTGAAAAAACAAGAAATATAGGTATAATGGCTCATATAGATGCGGGTAAGACTACCACCACTGAGCGCGTGCTTTTTTACACCGGACGGACATACAAGATGGGCGAGGTGCATGAAGGCGCGGCCGTAATGGACTGGATGGAGCAGGAGCAGGAACGCGGCATAACGATAACGTCTGCCGCAACATCCACGCATTGGCGCGATTGTGCTATCAACATTATCGACACACCCGGGCACGTTGATTTTACAGTAGAGGTCGAAAGATCGCTGCGGGTGCTGGACGGGGCTGTGGCCGTGTTTTGTGCAAAGGGCGGCGTAGAGCCTCAGTCGGAGACGGTTTGGCGCCAGGCTACCAAGTATAACGTCCCGAGAATTGCTTATGTCAACAAGATGGACATAATGGGCGCGGACTTTATAAACGTCACCAGGATGATGAGGGAGCGTTTAAAGACGAACCCCGTGCCCATACAGCTGCCTATAGGCAGGGAAGAAGGCTTTAAGGGTATTATTGAGCTTATCGACATGCAGGCCATATATTATGAAGACGAGCTGGGCGTGAATGTCGTAAAAAAAGATATACCCGCCGACATGAGCGAGCTGGCCGCCGAGTACCGCGAGAAACTCATAGAGTCTGTCGCGGAGTACGACGATACGCTGCTTGAGAAGTACTTTGAGGGCGCAGAAATAGGAAGGGACGAACTTATCGCCGCTATCCGCAAGGCGACTATAGCGCTTGATATAGTTCCGGTGACGTGCGGCTCGTCGTACCGTAATAAGGGCGTGCAGCCGCTTTTGGACGCCATAGTCGATTTCCTGCCGTCGCCATTGGATATACCCCCCATCACGGGCAAAAATCCCCGCGGTGAGGACGAAGTGAGGAAGGCGGGCGATGACGAGCCGTTTTCAGCGCTCGCATTCAAGATAATGGCCGATCCTTTCGTAGGGAAGCTCGCGTTCATAAGAGTATATTCGGGAACGCTTAAAACGGGCTCTTACACGTACAACTCGACAAAGGACAAGCGCGAGAGGATTGCGAGGCTCGTACAGATGCACGCGAACGCTCGCGTGGAGATAGATGAAGTGCACGCGGGCGACATTGCGGCATTAGCCGGATTCAAACAGATAACGACGGGTGATACGCTGTGCGACGACAAGCACACAATAGTGCTCGAGACGATGGAGTTTCCCAAGCCAGTAATAGAGGTGGCTATAGAGCCCAAGACAAAGGCCGGCCAGGAGAAGATGACAATCGCGCTGCAAAGGCTTTCGGAAGAGGACCCGACTTTCAAGTCGTACACTAACACCGAGACGGGGCAGACGATTATAGCCGGCATGGGCGAGCTTCATCTGGAGATAATAGTCGACCGGATGATGCGCGAATACAAGGTGGAGGCAAAGGTCGGAAAGCCGCAGGTGTCTTACCGCGAGACGATAACCAAGCCTGTGACAGCTACAGGCATTTATAAAAAGCAGACGGGCGGTCACGGACAGTACGGCCATGCCGTCATAGAGGTAGAGCCGCTCGAGCCGGGTACGGGGTACGAATTCGTAGACAAGATAGTCGGAGGGGTAATACCCAAGGAGTTCATACCCAGCATTGACGGGGGCATACAGGAAGCAGCAAAGAACGGCGTGCTCGCCGGTTTTGAGGTGATGGACTTCAGGGCGACGCTTATAGACGGGTCGTACCATGAGGTGGACTCATCGGAGATAGCATTCAAAATAGCGGGATCCATGGCTTTTAAGGAGGCCATGAGAAAAGCTTCGCCTGTGCTGCTTGAGCCTGTAATGTCCGTTGAGGTGCATGTGCCCGACGAATACTTAGGCGACGTAATGGGCAACCTTAACGCCCGCCGCGGTCGCATAGAAGGTACGGAGCTGCGGGGAGGCGCGCAGGTGATACGCGCGGCGGCGCCGCTGGCGGAGATGTTCGGATACGCTACGGACCTTCGGAGCCGCACGCAGGGCAGGGGCACGTTTACGATGCAGTTCTCGCATTACAGCGAAGTGCCAAAGTCAATAGCGGAAAAGATCACGGGCTGATCAAGGTTACCCCAAAAAGCCAAAGCTTTTAAGGGGCAGTAATATTTTCGAAATTGGATCATACGGTGCGCAGCACTGTTGAAGCCGTTCAAAATATAAACTATGAACCAGAATTGTTTAGGAGGAAAAAACAATGGCAAAAGCTAAGTTTGAAAGAAACAAACCACACGTAAACATTGGAACTATAGGTCACGTTGACCACGGTAAGACAACGCTTACGGCAGCTATAACGATGGCTCTGGCTCAGAGCGGCCAGGCAAAGGTCATGAAATATGACGAGATCGACAAGGCGCCCGAAGAAAAAGAGAGAGGCATAACGATTAATACGGCTCACGTCGAGTATGAGACAGCAAATCGTCACTACGCGCACGTCGACTGCCCGGGCCACGCCGACTATGTCAAAAACATGATCACCGGCGCAGCACAGATGGACGGCGCCATACTCGTTGTTTCCGCGGCCGACGGCCCCATGCCTCAGACTCGCGAGCATATATTGCTTGCCCGTCAGGTTAACGTTCCCTACATCGTAGTGTTCCTTAATAAAGTCGACCAGGTCGACGACCCCGAGCTTTTAGAGCTCGTCGAGATGGAAGTAAGAGACCTGCTTTCGTCCTACGAATTCCCGGGCGACGACATCCCCGTTATAAAGGGAAGCGCGCTGCAGGCGATGAATGCGCTGACCGAAGGCAAGAACGCGAAGGAAACTGCCGAGTGCCAGTTCTTGTTTGAGCTGATGGACGCTGTCGACAGCTATATTCCTACCCCGGAAAGAGACGTCGACAAGCCGTTCCTTATGCCTGTTGAAGACGTGTTCTCCATCACCGGCCGCGGCACGGTAGCTACCGGCAGAGTTGAAAGAGGACAGGTCAAGGTCGGCGATACAGTTGAGATAGTCGGTATGACCGAGAAGACGAGAGACGTAGTCGTAACCGGCGTCGAGATGTTCAGAAAAATACTCGACCAGGCTATGGCGGGCGACAACATCGGCCTTCTGCTGCGCGGCGTTCAGAGGAACGAGATAGAGCGCGGACAGGTTCTTGCTAAGAAGGGCTCCATCAAGCCGCATACGCATTATATGGGTCAGGTCTACGTGCTTAAGAAAGAAGAGGGCGGACGCCACACTCCGTTCTTCAACGGATACAGGCCGCAGTTCTATTTCAGAACGACGGACGTTACGGGCAGCATCACGCTTCCGGAAGGTACGGAGATGGTAATGCCTGGCGACAACATCACGATGGAGATAAAGCTTATAACGCCTATCGCCATTGAGGAAGGCCTGCGCTTCGCTATCCGCGAGGGCGGCAGGACCGTTGGTTCCGGCGTTGTTGTCAGCGTCGTAGAGTAATTTAAACTATAGCAAAGAGAGGCTTCATAGCCTCTCTTTTGTTATGGCTTTAGCCAATCGAGCACGCAAAACGTGCGAGATAAAAAACCACCCGCTTTGCGGGTGTGCGATAAAGGTTATACAAAAAATCACCTATCCGATAGTATAGGAATGTTCAAGTCTCTATACGTAGAAAGGAAAAGTGATTTAATGGCGAATAAAACAAATAGTCTGGCACATAAGAAATGGATGTGCAAATACCACATAATATTTACTCCAAAGTATAGGCGTAAAGCGATCTACAATCAATACAAAAGTAGTATGCGAGAAATACTGAAACAGTTATGTCAGTATAAGGGGGTAGAGATA
>JAEYPO010000029.1 GCA_023410595.1 Bacillota bacterium
CGTTAATGTACAAATGAACGACGCCCTTTTTAAATTCATCTGTATAGTGCTTACCTGCCATACTCGTACCTCCTTTTTAATTATCTCTGGTACGAGTTTTCGTGTCTACCTTTTTATACTAACTCCATTGCTAACCATATTATACCATGCTGTACTGGCCGGGTATAACGAAAAAATCTTTGAAGACTACGTTTAACTTTTCATATCGGTTAACAGCGATAATCATATGCGAATAACACCCTTAATATATTTATAGAAAGAAGAAGGGGAGGAATAGCCATGCTTAAAAGATATTTAGCGGCGGTCCTGGCGCTTGTTATGCTGCCCATATGTTTCGCCGCGTGCGGAGAGAAAAAGGAAGATGTATACGAGGAGATACCGGCTGCCAACGTCGCTACCGATCCCGATATGAGGCAGACCGTGCTGTATTACGAGGATGATTACGGGTTTATCGTGCCCGTGATGAAAGAGATAAAATGGGTAGAGGGCATAGGGGCAGCCGCCGTCTCCGAGCTTAGGGCGAACCCCGACGCCGACGCGGAGATGGAGTATATGGGCCTCAATCCAATACTAACCGCGGATACAGAGCTGTCGCTGAGTATTAAGGACGGGGCGGCGACGCTTAAGCTGAGCAAGGGAGCGATAACGGCGGAAGACGCTACGGGAGAAAAGGCTAAGGTCACGGCGGTCGTAAACACGCTCGCCGAGTTCCCGACTATAGACACGGTAAAGATAGTTCAGGAGGGCGCGGACGGAAAGCTTGCGAACGGCACCGACATAAGCAAGAGCTTTGCTGCATTCGATCTAAACGTTATGACCACGCTATCCGAAGAGGACCTAAGTAACGCCTCGAAAGTCATGCTGTATTTCATTGACGAGTCGGAAGCGGCGATAGTGCCCGTGACGAAGTATATAGGCGGCACGGCGGATGCGTACGCCGCAATGAACGAGTTTGTACGCGGGCCGGGATGCCATGGGCTGAAAAGTCTGCTGCCTGACGGTACGAAGCTGCTTAATGTCGAAATAGACAAAGCGGGAGTGGCGACGGTGGAATTCTCGCCTGAGTTCGCGACAATAGAAGAGGACGCTGATAAAGAGGCGAAGCTTATAAAATGTATAGTTTTTACACTCCGGCAGTTTGACAATATCGACGAGGTGCGTATACTTGTAAATGGAGAAGAATATAAATCCACCGCCGAAACGACGATGTCGACGAAGTTCGTGAATATCATAAATCCGGTTATCGCGGGCACGAACACCGCCGGCGTTGACGCGCCGGACGAGAATATTACGGAATAGAGGTTTCCTGCCAATGATGAGAGAGGATGGGCGCTGCGCGGAAGACATAAGGGAAATACGCATAACGAAGTCGTTCATGAAAAACGCGCACGGCTCGGCGCTTATAGAATGGGGAAATACGAGGGTGCTGTGCACTGCGATGTATACGGCCTCGGTTCCCGCCTTTCTGGAGGGGACCGACAGGGGCTGGCTTACCGCCGAATATGCCATGCTGCCCGCGAGCACGCCGCAGAGAAAGCCGAGGGAGCATAAATACCCCGACGGCAGAAGTACCGAGATAAGCCGGCTCATAGGGCGCGCGCTGCGCAGCGTATGCGACCTTAAGGCAATCGCAGGATATACGATAAATATAGATTGTGACGTAATAGAGGCGGACGGCGGGACACGCACGGCCTCCATAACGGGCGCGTATATCGCGCTCGAGCTTTGTATACGCAAAATGACAACGGAAGGCCTGATAGAGAATTCGCCCATAAAGGATGGCGTGGCGGCCGTAAGCTGCGGCATAACGGGAGGCTTGGCCGTATGCGACCTCAATTACATGGAGGACAGCCGCGCCGAAGCCGATATGAACGTCGTAATGTCGCATGGCGGAGGCATAATAGAAGTGCAGTGCACGGGGGAAAAGAGGCCCCTTGCGCGCAGAGAGTTTGATAAGCTGCTAAGATTCGCCGGGGAGGCTATAGCAAACATAAGCGCGATACAAAAAGGCGTACTGGAGCAGGGCTTATGAGCAGTCTTGTGATAGCGACGAACAATCAGGGCAAGGTCAAGGAGATAAAAGCGATACTCGGCGGCTTATACGACGAGATAAGATCGCTGAAAGAGGCGGGCATAATACTTGAGGTGGCCGAGGACGGCGACACGTTCGAGCAGAACGCGGTTAAAAAGGCGCTGCAGGCTTACGAGATAGCGGGATGCGATACGCTCGCCGACGATTCGGGCCTGTGCGTGGAGGCGCTCGGCGGCGCGCCGGGGGTATATTCCGCGCGGTACGCGGGCGATAACGCGACGGACGAAGAGAATAACAACAAGCTCCTCTGGGAGATGCGCGGAATAAAGAACAGGAGAGCGAAGTTCGTCTGCGTGATGGCATTCGTGTCACAGGGCAGCGTAATAACGGCAAGCGGCGAAGTCGCGGGTAGCATAGCGTATTCCCCGAGCGGCGAGAGCGGTTTCGGATACGACCCGCTTTTTCTTTCACGGGAATTTGGACAAACATTCGGGGAGCTGCCCGAGGGCATAAAAAACAGTATAAGCCACAGGGCGCGCGCTCTTACCAACCTTAAAGAGATGCTGCTGGAACGGCGCTGAGTATGAAACGCATACTCGTTATGAGCGATACGCACGGCAACAAAGTCAATATCGACAAGGCGCTCAGTAAATACGGCGACGCAGATTGCATAATACACCTCGGCGACTACGTGAGGGACGCCGAATACATCCGCACACTTACCGGTAAAAAAGTATATTCTGTAAAGGGCAACTGCGATTTTTCAGGGGCAAAGCAAGAATTGCTGCTGCGCATAGGCGGCAAGAGCATACTCGCGCTGCACGGGCACAGGCAGGGCGTTAAAGATTCGCTGCTTGCTCTCGGGCTTTACGCCGCGGAGAAAGGCGCCGATATTGTGCTGTTTGGGCATACGCATGTTCCGCTGGAGGACTTCTATGAAAACGTGATTATGTATAATCCCGGCAGTCTCGGTGAGCCTCGGGGCAGGAAGCCTTCTTTAGGAATCGTTACGATAGAAGACGGCGGGATAAGTATTAAATCCTGTATGGTTTAGGAGGCTGCCATGAGTATAAGGTATCATTCGTCAGTACTTATAACAAACAACATTGAAAATATGAAAAAGTTCTATACGGAGGTAATGGGCCAGGAGGTCGAGCATGATTTCGGAGGCTGCGTTATATTCGAGTGCGGCCTTACTATTTGGAAGCTTGAAGGGGAGTATCCGCTTGCAAAAGCGCTTGGCGATAAATGCTGCGCGGGCGAAAACCGCGGCATGGAGGTTTGCTTTGAGACGGACGAATTCGCCGCCGAGTCGGAAGCGCTGCTGCGGAAGAATTTAAAATTGATCCACGGCGTCACCGAAGAACAGTGGGGCCAGCTTACGATAAGATTCTACGACCCGGACGGCAATATAATAGAGCTGGGAGAGAGCATGCCCTGCTTTTGCAGAAGGCTTTTTAGCTCGGGGCTCAGCGAGGCTGAAGTCGCAAAAAAGACGGGCATACAATTAAAAACGGTAAAGGAGTACCTCAGCTGAGCATATCGGCTTCAAGATTCAGGATTGCCGTTTTCTCTTCGCCGAGGACGTTCTCTATGGTGCCGGTAAGGAAGCTGTCCCAGCCATACCTTGTATATTCCGCTTTTCTTCTTTGACGCGCTTTTTCTCCGGCGCCGAGGTAGCCGGGCGATCTGCCTATCTCTATGCAGATGCATTTAAAGCCCGGGTTAAGCGGCTTATAATATTCCTTGTGTTCGTCAATATCTTTAAAGTATATAAGCGGCGTGTACTTTGCGCCCATGCCGAGCGCCATGCGCCCGAGGCTGTAGCTGTAAACGAGCCCTTCGGAAACGGACCTTGCGTAATCCGTAAACGTTCCTCCGCTGCCGCGCATGCCGTAAGGCTTTTTTTCCTTTACCGGCGGATAACCCTTTTTAAGCAGCTTATTTGTAAGAACCGCAAAACTCTTGGAAATTGAATCGCCTTCGTCGGATAAAAATGTTTTGTCAAAATACGTGATGCCGCCTTGCTGGTGCAGGTCTATGTAAAGGCAGGCTTTAGGGACATAGAAGTTAAGCCACTTGATCATCGCCTGCGACTCGCTCTCTGAGCCCAGGCTGTATCCCGCGAAAAAGGCGAGCCCCGGCTTCTTTGAAAATTCTTTCTCGCGTTTTACGCCCTCCCCCAGTTGCCCCGCGTTGACGGACGGCATGGCTCTGTTTAAGTCCACGCCGTTCGCGTTTGATTTTCGTCTGCGGCTGCCGCCCTCTATTATCATCTCCCGCCCGTCGGGATTAACCAGCGGCACCGCGACTATCGTTACATTTTCCAGCAGCGTTCTTGTATATTTATCGTCGGCCGCTTTTATTATCGTATCGTTCAGAAACTTTACTATATAGTCAGCGCCCGCGAACTCCCTCGCGTGTACGTTGCCGGTCATTATTATAATGGGCTTACTCTCGATTGCTTTCTCGCTTTTGAAATCGACCTTTATCATGTACAGGCTTCTGCCCTGTTCGCTCGTGCCTATTACCGAGACCTCGACGCCCTCGTACCTGTCAAGGTTCAGCACGTAATTCTCGTAGGCGGCGTAGTCCATAGGCTCTGCAAGGTCGATAGCACAATCCGCGGGCTGGCCGGGCGTATCGAGCACCCGCCATTCGATATCCACAGCGGCGTCGTAATCCTCAGGCTTCATGCCCTCGACGATAATGCTTCCGTATTCAGCGTACATGCCGTTAATCGCATCGAGAGGCAGAAGAGCTTCATGGCTTTCTTCCGCGCTTTTAGGAGAAGCGGTCTCTGAAGTCGTGGGGGCGGAGTATGGCGTTTGAGCCGGGGCGGTGGATGGCGCGCCAGCGGCCTCGGCAAGGCTCGCGATATGTTCGCCAAGATCCTGCGCTTTTAATGCTCCGACATTGCGGCTGAATACCGTCGCGTCTGCGCTGTTGCTGATTGACCTCGTGAGGCCGAACAGGAAGCACACTACCGTCAGCAGGAAAATAAAAACAACTTTTATCGCGGCTGCAATATCACGTTTCGTCCGGATATGTTTGTCCAAAACGATTCCCCCAATAATATAAGAGTAACGGAAATTATCGCATGTCTTTAATCGGAATTTCTCTTCCCGCCTATGCTTTTATGTTGATCCTTGCCACAGCGACTGATGAAAGATGTTTTATTATATACTCGTTGCGTTTCTCCGACGCTCTCGGGAACAAGCGCGTAGCAAAGCTGCTTTAGCCTCTCAGCCTCCGGTTTTCTATAGTATACCATGTTTGTAATACAAAGAAAACTTTTCCTCATAATTCGCGCGGGTCGGCTGCCTGAAAAACAAGCCGGCAGATGAAGTTGCTTACCAAGGAGACGAAAGCACAGCGCATATTTCTTCACGGAGCGCCCGATGAGCATATAAAAACCCACGGATGTTATGACTGCTTTATGAATTATTCGTCAAGCGTCCGCCATTATATGATTTCTGATAAAACGCAGTTCTACAATATATCGAGATTCAGTAATTATATAATAGGTGCATACTAAGAAAGCGTGTCAAAGCGGTGCAAAAGATATATGTTGAACTCGTGTTTCTGGACAATTTCATCGTCAATCTGCTTATACTGCTTTTTACATCGCTGCTTACCCGAACCAAAAGAAGGTGGGGAAGGTTTGCCGCGTCCGCGGCAATAGGCGGGGCGTATGCGTGCGCGGTGTTCGGCGCGGACGGTATAGAGGTATCCGCGGCCGCGAAAACTGCGGTGAGCTTTATCATGTGTTTTGCCGCGTATTACGCGAAGGGTGAAAAAGGCTTCTGGAAGAACACGTGCGCGTTTTATATAGCGTCGTTCGTGTTTGCGGGAGCTATCTATGCGGCGGCGTATTGCTTCGATCAGCCAAAAAGCTTTGGAGCCTTCTTAACAGTTCGCCCGCTTGTGCGGTACATACTCGCAGGGCTGGCGGCAGGCGCGGTGCTTATCGGACTGTTCAGCCGGGTGCGCAGGCGCACGCTGGAGAGGGAAGCAAAAACAGTCGGACTTACGTTTTATTACGGTGAACGGCGCGCGCCGCTCAAATGTTATGCGGATACGGGCAACCTGCTTACAGAGCCGCTTAGCGGGCTTAAGGTGGTGTTTATTACCGCAGCCGCCGCAAAAACGCTGTTTGACCCAGAAACCGCGGGTCTGCTCAGTACCATGACCGGAAAAACAGGTAGCTTCGGACGTAGTGACAAAAGCCTCGGAGCGCCCGCGGCCGGCAGGCTCAGGATAATACCCTGTGAGACGGCGCTGGGAACGGGGGTATTTTACGGCATAGAGATTGACGGTATAGCGCTGAATGGAGAAACAGAAGGCCAAAGGGCAGTTGTGTGCGTTGCAAAGGGCGCCCTTGCTTATGGCTGCGACGCTGTTGTAGGCAGCGGCCTTATGGATGAACTTTTGAAAGGAGCAAATAATGATAGCTTATCTGGCGAGAAGAATAGCTGCATGGATACTGCGGCAACTGGGACTTGCGGCGAATGCGGACTATATAAACGGCAGCGAAGCGCTGCCCCCGCCGCTGACGCAGCAGGAGGAGACGGCACTGCTGCAAAGGCTGGGCAAGGGGGACAAGTCGGTAAGGAGAGTGCTCATTGAGCGGAACCTGCGGCTGGTGGTCTATATCGCGCGCAAGTTTGAAAACACTGGCATAGGCATAGAAGATCTCGTCTCTATAGGCGCCATAGGGCTTATAAAGGCGGTCAACACGTTTGACGTAGACAAGAACATCAAGCTTGCCACATACGCGTCGCGGTGCATAGAGAACGAGATACTCATGTACCTGCGGCGCAACGCAAAGCTCAAGTTCGAGGTGTCCTTCGACGAACCGCTTAACGTCGACTGGGACGGAAACGAGCTGCTTCTTTCCGATATACTCGGCACCGAGCCGGACGTCGTGTATACGGAGATAGAGGGCAGTGTGGAAAAGGATCTTATGAAGGAATGCATAGAGCGTTTATGCGAGCGCGAAAGGATGATAATGGAGATGCGCTTCGGGCTTAACGGACAGAAAGAAAAGACGCAAAAGCAGGTCGCGGATTACCTTGGTATATCGCAGTCCTACATATCGCGTCTTGAAAAGCGGATTATAAAGCAGCTCAAGACTGAGATAAGCAAGATAGTATAACCTGCCGGCATAATGTCTTAGGATTGATGATAAGCGCATATAATAAATTAGTTTTGAACATAATATAAAAAATCGATTAGAGGAGGTTTTTGCATGGCAAATATGGTGCCAATGGGCGGGAGAAACAGAAGTCTTACCGGTGCGGACGATTTTTATAATATGATAGACAGCTTCTTTGGCGAACCCTGGTTTACGCGCTACGGCAGAGATACCTTTAAGGTGGACGTGCAGCAGAAGGACAACGAATACTTAATAGAAGCTGAGCTGCCGGGCGTAAGCCGCGAAGAAGTGGATATCGACATAGCGGACGGCAATCTGCAGATCTCGGTGAGAAGGGAAGAGAAGGTAAACGAAGAGGGCAAGAATTATATCCACCGCGAGAGGCGGTATTCCTCGATGAGCCGCACCGTATACCTCGCGGACGGCGCTTCGGAAGGCATACGCGCCAAGCTTGACGACGGAGTGCTCAAAGTATCTGTGCCGAGACAAAAACAGAAGGAAAACACAAGACGCATAGAAATCGAATGATTATAACATAAAGCTAAAAGCCTTATATTATAAATCACTCCGACGCCGCATAGCCCGGCGTATTTTTTTGCGCGCGCCGCAGAAAATAAACTTGACAGAATTACTATGGTATACTAATATTAATCCGACTAAAAAGCTCGGGTTTTTATGCCGAAGAAAGTCGTTAGACCTATGGGGTATAATACGCTGTTTCCAAAAAGCCGAAAGCTTTTGGCACGAATGGAGCTGGTAATTTGATTATTTCAACTAAAGGGCGCTATGGCTTAAGGGCGATGTTTGAGCTCGCCAAGGCTTATGGCGAAGGGCCTTTGAGCATAAAACAGATATCATCGATGCAGGCGCTCAGCGAGCAGTATTTGGAGCAGATATTCTCCAAGCTCAAAAACGCGGGGCTTGTGGAGAGCACGCGCGGCGCGGGCGGCGGATACAGGCTGGGAGCGGAGCCGGGGGGTATATCTGTGGGGATGATACTTACGGCGCTCGAGGGTGAGCTCGCTCCGGCCGGATGCGTGGGAGAAGATGCGGAGTGCGAAAACATAGGGCTGTGCACTACGCACATAATATGGCAGCGCGTATACGAAGGAATAAATGGCGTGGTTAACGGTATAACATTGCAGGACATGGTGGACGATTACAAGCGGCTGCTTAAGGAAAAGCCGCAGGCTAAGGATGTAAGGTGCTAGAATGGGAATATATTTGGATCACGCGGCAACGACATACACTGACGAGCGGGTATTGGAGGCCATGCTGCCGTACTTTAAGGAGAAATTCGGCAACGCCTCCACGCCGTACGCATACGGCAGGGAAGCGGACAAGGCTATCATGACTGCGCGCGGCGAGGTGGCCGGTGCGCTTGGCGCCGCGAATGAGGAAATATACTTTACGTCGGGCGGTACGGAGAGCGATAACTGGGCGATAAAGGGCGCGGCGCAGACCGCAAAAAAAGGGCATATAATCACGTCGTCCGTAGAACATCACGCCGTGCTCGATACGTGCAAATATCTTGAGACAAAAGGCTTTGACGTAACTTACCTGCCGGTGGACCCAAGCGGCATGGTGACGCCCGAAAGCGTGGAGAACGCCATACGTCCCGACACCATACTCATAACGATAATGTTCGCGAACAACGAGGTGGGTACCGTAATGCCTATAGCCGATATAGGCAGGATAGCAAAGAATCGCGGCATACTCTTTCATACCGACGCGGTGCAGGCGGCAGGGCGCGTACCAATAAATGTCGCCGAGATGGGCATAGACATGCTGTCGATGAGCGCGCATAAGTTTTACGGCCCTAAAGGCGTGGGCGCGCTGTATGTAAGAAAAGGCATTAACCTTGGGAAGTACATGCACGGCGGCGCGCAGGAGAGGGACCACCGCGCGGGAACTATAAACACGCCGGGCATAGTAGGCCTTGGGGCCGCCATAAAGCTTGCCGCGGAGACGATGGAAAGCGAAACAAAGCATGAACTGACGCTCTCAAAGCGGCTTCGCGAGGGGCTGCTGAAAATCCCGGCGTCCAAGCTGAACGGCCATGAAACGCAGCGCCTTCCCGGCAACGTAAACATTACTTTCAGCTTTATAGAGGGCGAGGCGGTCATGCAGTACCTCGACCTTGAAGGTATAGCGGTATCGACGGGGAGCGCCTGTACGTCCGGCTCTACGCATCCGTCGCATGTGCTGCTCGCCATGGGCGTCGGTATAGAGGACGCAAGAGCAGCCATAAGGTTTACGCTTGGCCGTGAAAATACGGCGGAGCAGATAGACGAAGTTATTGCAAAAACGAAGAGCATCGTACAGAAGATACGAGACATATCACCGCTTTTTGCGCAATATAAAGGAGGCCTGAAAAATGTATAACGATATAGTGCTTGAGCATTTCAAGAACCCGCACAATGTTGGGGTCATAGAGAATCCGGACGGTTACGCCGAGGTTGGAAGCAGCGAATGCGGCGACACGATGGAGATGTTCATCAAGGTAGATGATAACCGGATAACCGACATAAAGTACAAGACGTACGGCTGCTGCGCGGCAATAGCGTCGTCGAGCATAGCGACGGACATGGCTAAAGGCAGGACCATAGAGGAAGCGGAGGCCATGACAAAAGCGGATATCGTTAAAGAATTGGGCGGCCTGCCCGAAAAGAAGTTCCATTGTTCGCTGATGGTAGAGGATGCTATAAAAGCCGCTATTGCGGATTACAAGTCTAAGAAATAACATAATATACCATGGTTATATTGGCACTCTTTCGTGTTTTTTGAATGCGTTTTGAGCAAACTACTAACATGACTGCTTGAAAGGAGTGTTAGTAATGAAAACAAACGTTGTGATTGGTATGATTGCCGGCAGCTTGATTGGAGCAACAGCCGCAATAATTGCTATGCCGTATTTCCAGCCCCAAATAAGGCGGGCTATAAACAGAGGGAGACAGGCAATTAATACTCACATGGATAAGATGGAATCAACGCCCAGCTAAATTCCGTCTCAAAGGTTTTTTGGGGGGATCTGGCAACGCCCTGAAAAAGCTGTGCTTTTTTGGGGAAGCGAAATTAACCTCATAGTTTGGGGATTATAAAGAAGCCGGCTAAGAAAGCCGGCTTCTTTGGAAATCGTTAAGATATAACATAAAAAATACGATAATATTAATACCGCACTATAAATATTACAAAAGCATTAATTTCCAATCTTTAGATGGAAATTAACCCGAGCTTGATATATAATATGCATACTAGGGGGTGTTCTCATGGCGAAATTTGACGAGACGATGAGATTTTCTTTGGAGAAAGAGCTCAGTAATCCGGCAAGAGAGGTTATCTGGCTTGTTTGCGACGCGCTGAAAGACAAAGGTTACGACCCCGTAAGCCAGCTTGTGGGGTATATAATCTCCGGGGACCCCACCTATATAACCAGCTATAAAAATGCAAGGTCTCTTGTTAAACGTGTCGAGAGGGACGAGCTGTTGGAAGAGTTCGTTAAGTCGTATATAGAGAACATGACAAAGGCAGAAGAAGAGTAGTTGGAGTACGTATCGCTTGGCGGGACAGGCATAAGCGTTTCGAAGCTCTGCTTTGGGACGCTGACAATCAGCCCGCTGCAACGGGGATTCGATGTTGAAAGTGGAGCGGAGCTTCTAAAGTCAGCCCATGATATGGGCGTGACTTTTTTTGATACCGCTGAGATATACGGTACTTACGCGCACTTGAAAAAAGCGTTTTCCGCAACATCCGACGTCGTCATATCCACAAAATCGTATTCCTATGATATAAAGACCGCTAAATACAGTCTTGATAAGGCGAGGAGAGAGCTCGGCCGTGATGTAATAGACATATTCATGCTGCACGAGCAGGAGAGCGAGCATACGCTGCGCGGGCACAGGGAAGCCATTGACTATTTCCTTGACATGAAGCAAAAGGGCGTTATAAAAGCGTTCGGAGTATCTACCCACTTTTCGGCATGCGTCAGCGCCGCCGCCAGGCATCCGGAGATAGACGTCGTTCATCCCATATATAACATAAGAGGTCTGGGAGTGGCGGACGGCGGCAGAGAGGAAATGGAAGCCGCGGTTAAACTCGCCTACAACGCCGGCAAAGGTATATTCGCGATGAAACCGCTGGGCGGGGGGCATATGTGCTCAAGTCCGCGCGAGGCGTTTGCTTACGCGGCAGACAGCCCCTGCGTGCATTCGGTCGCGGTGGGCATGCAGACATTAGAGGAGATTCGCGAGAACTGTGCATACTTCTCGGGCAAGAGGGATATAATGTTTTCTCCGAAGGAGAAAAGGCGTCTGATGATACACGACTGGTGCGAGGCGTGCGGAAGCTGCGTTAAGGCGTGCAGCAGCGGAGCGCTCTCGCTGGAAAACGGTAAGGTGGTTATCGACCAGCAGCGCTGTATATTCTGCGGATACTGCGGCGCAGCCTGCCCGCAATTCGCAATAAAGGTGATATAGTAATGAAGAGATTAATGGGAATCGACATAGGAGAAAAAAGGATAGGCATAGCAGTGTCGGATATGCTTGGCATGACAGCTCAGGGTATTGAGACGTACACGCGCAAAGGAGACGGAGACGCCGGGTATATAGCAGACAAGGCGAAGTCACTGGGCGCCGATACCGTGGTCGCCGGGCTCCCGCTCAATATGAACGGCAGCGAAGGGCCGTCCGCGCAGAAGGTGCGCGAATTTATGAGCGAGGTGGAGAAGCTTGGCCTGGAGGTTAAGTTTCAGGACGAGCGCCTGACGACGGTGAGCGCGGAAAGGACGCTGCTTGAGGCCGATATGTCCCGGCAGAAGCGCCGTCAGGTAATAGACAAGCTTGCGGCGGTATATATATTGCAAACTTATCTTGACATACATCCTGTAAAATAATACCCTAATGCATAAAGATATATTAGGCAAGACAATAATAAATATGCCAAAAGGCGGATGGGAGAAATATATGAGCGAAGATGAAGATATCGTCGTATTGAAAGACGAGGAGGGGCATGATTCAAAGTTTTATCATATCATGACGTTTGATTTTGAGAACAGCTTTTACGTTGCGCTTACGCCGGAAACAGAGGTCGACGGCATAAAGAACGGAGAAGTGCTGCTGCTGGAGATCGTCGAAGACGAGGACGGAGACGATTGTTACGTGCCTATCGAAGACGAGAAGAAGCTCGATAAGGTCTGGGATGAATTCGAGAGGCTGTACAACGAGGAAGAGGTCGACGACGAAGACGACGGCGAAGGCTGCGGCTGTGAAGGTTGCCATTGCGAGGGCTGCGAAGCCGACAAGGAATAACGGGACGTGATGCGGTTTGTGTTTCTGGCGCTGATGTGCGTTTTTGCCGGGATACATGCCGCGCGCAGCGCAAAGCCTCCCGGCACCGCCCGCTCCGTTGATATTTGGGATACCGCGGGCAGACTGTTTTTCAGAATCGCCGCAAGCCTTATGTTCGTGCTTGTCGCCGTCGCGTCGCGTACGGGCGTAAAGCATCAGACGTATTATGTGCTAATACTCATAGGGTTGTGTGTGTCCCTTGCTTCGGACATACTGCATGGTTTAATCGAAGTTCCCCGCAAACGAAGCGCGTTAAGCGAAGCGGCGGGCCTTGATAAGAAATCTGCGGACGGGGGCATGCGTTTTTCCGCTGCCGGTTCAACGTTTGCCGTCGTTGCAGGTGCCGTATATGTCGGCGCTTTTTATTCTTATGCCGCGTTTTCATGGTATGACGCGGCGTTTTTTGTTCTGCTTTCTGCGCTTGCCTGCGCGGTCATATATAACACGAAACGGGATGTGTTTAAGTCTGCCGCACCGCTCATATTTATCTTCCTGCTGTGCGCGGTGTCAGCAAAGGCGCTGTCATTGCTGTTCGTTCCCGGCAAAAGATATGTATACGCTTGCCTTGCCGCGGCGGGGGCTACGCTGTTTGCCTGCTCCGGCGTTATGCGTATTTCACTGGCCGGCAAGAATGAGAAGTACGCTATGGCGCAAATAATTGTCTATCATATTGGGCAGGCGCTAATCGCGCTGAGCGTCATGGTATAGACAGACAAGAGGCATGAAAGAAGCAGGCGGACAGCATATAAAAAACGCCCTTTTACGGGCATTTCTTATAACAGGGTAGTATAATACTATATGGCGGAGAATTAAGCTATTTTAAACGGTCGAGTTCTCTTGCTACTTCCCGGGGCGTAAGTCCGTCGGCATTGATAACGGCCGCTTTGGTAGTCGTTTCGTTGATACCGGCGAGGTTTTTACTGAGACCAGTAACCACTATGGCGTCATAGCCGCTAAGATTATCGGAACCGTTTACATTCATACTTTCAACGGTGTAGCCAATATCGGAAAGATAGTTTTTTACATTACTCAGCGTTGGCTCTATTGCGATTTTACCTTTCATTTGTTACCTCCTTTTGATTATTATCTGTGGGCAGAACGGATATATACAAAAAAGCGCGCCGCTTTATAACAATAAAACGCGCGCCTTGCCGGGACGGAAAACAACTTCAGAGTTTATTTGAGATTATAAACAATAAAATACAGCTTAAAGAATTCTTACGTCTTTTCCGGTAACGAGTATTACCTGAGAATTACTGATGGGCACAAGCCGCAGACTCGTTTCATATTTTGAGATGATTTTTTCCACCGCTTCTACAAAGGGGAAATTTGTATGGTGGGGCAATGGATAAAAATCCACCAGATTGAGCGCGTCGAAGCCAACAAGTTCGGGCTCCGCATTGCAGTCGTCCATATCCTTTATATATTCAATGTTGGGTGATACCACTATTGAACCGGCGGATTCTCCGATATATGTTTTGCCCGCAGCGATTTGTTCTGCTATTATCTTATCCGCTCCCGTTCTTTTAAGCTCCTGAAGCAAATAGAATGCATTGCCGCCGGAGACATATATATAATCGTTGCTATTAAGTTTGCCCGTTATTTCCGCAGGCGCTGCTGTCGATATCTCCAGTTCGTCTACCGCGAGCCCCAGCTGCTCAAGCGCATTTTTTCCCCATTTAACGTATAAGTTGAATTTCTCGACGATAGAGGCCGAAGGTATAAACGTCACTCTCTTGCCTACTAGTTCGTCTTCTGCAAAATTTGCGAACAGCTTTGCCACATCCTTAAATGACGAGCATAAAAAAAGTTTGTTCACGCTTAAGTCCTCCGTATTTTTCTTTAATAGTACCACGGGGCGCTTACAGTTTCTACAGTATAATGTTAGGTCGTGGAAAAAGTAAGCAGCTTAAAGCCTAAATGAACTGTACTACCTGAATATAAATTCCGTAACCCTGCCTAAAAAAGAAAACATAAAAGTGTATAACGAGCTTTTATAAGTTTACGATGAGATGTATTATTATTTAGCATGGCTTTAAATCGACTTAACGGCATATAAGAGCAAGCTCGTCAATGGTATGATTGTTTATGGTCAAAACGTAAACCGCAGGCTGCAGAATAAACATTTTATAATCAAAGCGTTGTGAGAAATAACTCAAACGTTATACGAAAGGATATTCAAGGTATTGTAAATGAATCATCAGAAAAAATCGCTGTGGATGAAGATCATCGCAATTGATATGCTTTATTTGTGTTTTTCAATAAATGTATCCATTGTGGGACAAATGTTCGATTCGATTAAAGAAGCATATTCTTTGGATTTGACTCAGGGCGGCGCGCTTTTGTCTTTTCAGAGTATAGGCGGACTATTGCTCGCCGGACTTAGCATTATCTTTATAGACGCACTTAATAAAACAAAAATATTAGTGCTTTCGGGATTGACACTATGCGTGTGCCTGATACTTATTGGCATAACCCCACCGTTAGCTGTATTATTTATAATTTTTACAGTCCTCGGTTTTTCAGGTGCAGTAATCAACAATCTGTCAAACTCCGTAATGGTTGAAACTGTTCCTGAAAGATCGGAGCGGTTTATCAATTTTATGCATATGCTTTTTAGCCTTGGCGCTGTTGTTACTCCGTTGTTGTCACAAGCTATATACCCCACATGCGGATTGAAAGGCGTGTTCTTTATATTTGGCAGTTTTGCACTTTTATGGGCTGTGTATACAGTATTTGCGCTTAATGAAAAAATGAAACGCAAATTAGTTCAGCGCAGATTATCATTTCGCGATCAATACCGTTCGGCGATCAGCGTATTTAAAATATCAGGCATGAAACTTGTGTTTGTAATATCAATAATGATTAGCGCATGGCAGTTGGCTGTTATTTATTATATATCTTCTTATTTTACCGGAATAAGCGGAGACCCAATGAACGGTGCTGCCGCATTGTCGGTATTGTTTCTTGGCATGATGGTTTCACGCTTATCTTATTCAAAATTTGCAGACAGGTTCTCTAAAGGGCGTGTTCTTATGATTACAAATGCATTTGGGGTTTTTGCATGGCTGGCTATGTTTATTTTTCCGGGGATTATAGTAAAAATCGTTATGGTAGGGCTGACTGCGTTAATGTGCGGTAACAACTTCCCCATAACGTTTTCAAGCGCTTGCCGGATTGCCCCTGAACATACAGCAACAGCCTCAAGCATCGTAATCTTAGGTTACTATATTGCCGTTTTATTATTTGTTCCTATTATTGGATACTTGGGAGATGTGATAAATCTCGAAAATGCGCTTCTCTTTTGCGCGTTGCCTCTTATAATTATTGTACCAACTGCATTTGTATTACATAAAAGAATAGGATAACTGTATATATACTTTTTACACTGGTCTGTTAATAGTTTTTGTGCTTTCGCTGAACTCATAAGTATCATGTCAGCGTAGATTTGACCTTATCCGTGAATAAACAGGAAGCTGCAATAGTATTTAACCCAATCTTTGACCCTTTAAGGCTATCTACGCAGGATGTCTGCTGTCATTAATCCGTCTCGTTAAAAATGCGCCACTGGCGCATTTTCTTAACGCTCGCTTCGAATCCCCCCTCTTGCAATAAACAAAATGCCACCCAATAGGGGTGACATTTGTTTTTGGCGTGCCCGAAGGGATTCGAACCCATGACCTTTTGATTCGTAGTCAAACACTCTATCCGGCTGAGCTACGGGCACATATTTACAGTAAAAAATCCCGCATCGATGCGGGGAATGGACAGCGTCTTGTTTTTAACGCCTTATCATTCTAATATAAACGATATACATTGTCAACTCGTCATTTAACTATGTCAGTACTGTTTCATTGGCTGTTCATGCGATACAACAATATTATCTGCCGATTTTCCAAATCAAGTTACATTCCGGTAATTATTACGTAACTGTTACGAAAGTTTGACTTACTGTAACATCTACGTTATGATACACATATAACATTCAACCATAGGGAGTGTTTAAAATGCTTAGAAAAGCGGGTATAAACCCGGAAAGAAAAACGAAAAAAAGACCGGAATACAGGCTTGACGCGACGCCGTTATTGGATGAAACGACGCTGCATTCGGCCAGATTTTCCCGTACCGATATAGGAACTTATAGCGGCGAGACGCTTAAAAAGCGCGATGAGGCCGCAGCGGGCCGGGCAAAAGAATACAGGCGGACGGTTTATGAAGAAACTGAAACAAGGCAGGCACGAAGAGCACGTCTTGATTTAGTGTACGAAGATTCTGAGACGGAACGTCTTGACGGGTTAACAGCGCGAAATGAATTCAGAACCGATAAAGCGCGTATAAACCCGCGTGATTTCGAAACGGAGCAGTATTTTGGAAAGCATCGCGAAGCTGTCGAATCTGAAACGAATTTTGCGGAAACGCGCAGCGGAAAGCAAACGCGCAGGCTGCAGTATTCCGATAAGATACTGAACTTTCCGTCAATGATGCCGGAACCCGAAACAAGGCTTTCAAGGAAAGCCCAGGAGTACGCCCGTCAGCATGACGGCCAGGATTTCGGCAGCGAATTTGAGCGGCCGGAAATATCACAGGCCGCCGTTTGGACGTATGATGACTCGGCTTCGGATGGAGCATATAATGATACGCGTGTAAAGCGCAGAGAAGCCAAGGCCGCGCGCGCTGCTGCGGAAGATTACGCAGGCAGGAGAAAAGGGTCGAAGCCGGTTTTGCGCATGCAGGTAAAGACAGCCGACTTATCGGATGGACATGCAAAGAAAGGTTATGAGTCGCTTACACGGATGGAGCGTAAAAGAGCCAAGCAGCTTTCAAGGGAGGAGCAGCTCATCAGCCGCCGGCAGGCTATGCTCGAGAAGCGCTCATTGGACAGCGGGAAGACGATATATCCGGCCAGAAAGCCGGACGATTTTAACGGCAGCCCACGGCGCGCTCTTATAATAGCGGGTTCGGGGCTTGCCGTGACTATTGCGATACTCGCACTGCTTATGTTTTCGGAAGAAAAACCGCAGTTTTCAGAAATGCAGGTCCCCGTTTCCAGCCCAACGGCAACCGCGACAGCGACCGCCGACCCGCAGGCTGCAAGAACACCGCTGGCAGGTGTTCCAGTTATGCCGACGCCAACGCTTGATGTGACGAACTCACCGCAGGCGTCGCCGTCTATGACGATAACGGTAACGCCAGCGCCGCAGCCCTCAGCCACACAAACGCCGAAGCCTACGGTTAAGCCGGAGCCGACGACAGCGCCGACGCCTGTGCCTACGCCTCAGCCCACGGCGCCGCCAACTCCTGCTCCGACGCCGCAGCCAACAGCGCCGCCGACACCCGAGCCAACAGCGCCGCCGACGCCCGAGCCCACCGCTCCGCCGACGCCTGAGCCCACCGTGCAGGCATCCGAACCGTCGGTATGAGTCGCTGTATGAGAGTATTAATATAATCGGTATGAGTCGCTGTATGAGAGTATTAGTATAATAAGAATTATGAGAACCGCCCGCATGCGGCGGTTTTTTTGCTATCCCCTTTTATTAACTGTAGGTTATACAATGATGTGTAACACATAAGGGTAAAAAACAAGCAAGGATTCCCGAAATCTGATAGAGTTGTAACTGCAAAGAAAACAACAAATCAGAGAGAAAGGAATCCTCGTATGAAGACT
>JAEYPO010000035.1 GCA_023410595.1 Bacillota bacterium
CGTCCCCGCGGCCCCCGACGAGCTGCCTGCGCTCGACGTCACCAAGCCCGCGCCGCCGCCCACCGCGCAGAAGCCCGCGCAGAAGCCGGCCGCGCCGGCGCGGCCCCTCGGCCTCGAGCTGGGCAAGGTCGCGACCGGGCTCGCCAAGGAGAAGCTCGACGCGGCCAAGAAGCTGCTCGACGCCGGCGAGGCGCAGCGCGCCGCGCTCGCGCTCGACGAGATCCTGAGCGAGCCGAAGCTCGCCGCCGCCCACGACGAGGCCCGGTACCAGCTCGGCAAGGCGCTCTTCAAGCTCGGCCTGCCGCACGCCGCGCTCGCCACCTTCGACGAGGTGCTCGACCGCGGCCCCCAGGGCACCCGCTACTACGGCTCGGCGCTGGAGTGGCTCTTCTCGGTGGGGAGCCGGCTCAAGAACGAGCAGCCGCTGCTCTCGCGCGTCGCGCGCCACGCGCGCGAGGCCTTCCCCCCGGGCTACGAGGATCGGTTCCACTTCCTGCTCGCGAAGTACGAGTTCGAGCGAGGGCGAGCGCTCTTCGAGGCGGGCCGCGCGCGCGAGGCGACCGCGGCGTGGGCGGACGCCTCCCGGCTGGCGTCGCGCGTCCGGGAGCAGGCAGGCGCCGGCGAGGCCAAGGGCGGCGACGCCCCCGCGGCCCAGGAGGGCGACCTCTTCGCGCGGGCACGGTTCGTGGACGGGCTCGTGCGGTACGCGCAGGGCGACGACGCCGGGGCGAGCGAGGCGTTCAAGGACGTGGTGCGGCTCACCAACCCCAAGCGCGCCCGCCGCGCCGATCCTGCGGTGCGCGAGCTCGCGTTCCTGCAGCTCGCCCGCATCCACTACCAGAACCGGCAGAACCGCTACGCCATCTTCTATTACGACAAGATGCCGTGGGGCGGGCAGAACTGGCTGCAGGGGCTGTGGGAGGAGTCGTACGCGTACTACCGGATCGGCGACTACGAGAAGACGCTCGGCAACCTCCTCACCCTCCAGTCGCCGTACTTCCAGGACGAGTACTTCCCGGAGTCCTACGTCCTCAAGGCGACCGTCTACTACGAGAACTGCCGCTACCCCGAGGCGCGCCTCGTGCTCGAGACCCTCACCGGCATCTACGAGCCGGTGTTCGACGAGCTGAACCGGATCACCACCACGAAGCAGACGAGCGCGGCCTACTACGACGTCGTGGGCATCTCCACCCCTGCGTCGTCGGCGGTGGGGCGGAAGATCCGCAAGCTCGCCTTCACCGACGAGAACGTCCGCCGGCTGGTCGAGTCCGTCCACGAGATCGAGCGCGAGCTCGACGTCGGCCTGGGCGAGGGCGGCCGCGGGCTGCGGAGCACGCTCCTCGGCAGGCGGCTCCAGACACAGCTCACCTCGGTGAAGGCTGCGCTCGTCGAGGAGGCGGGGGCGCGGACCAAGGCGACGCTCGAGTACGAGCGCGACGCCCTCCGCACCCTGCTCGCGCAGGCGCTCCGGATCCAGATCGAGGTCTCGCGCAAGGAGCGCGAGGCGCTCGAGGGCTCGCTCGCGGCCGGGTACCAGGTGGACGTCGTCCGCGACCTCAAGTTCTCCTACGCGGTCTCGGACGAGCACCTCTACTGGCCGTACGAGGGCGAGTTCTGGCGCGACGAGCTCGGCACCTTCTCGTACACGCTCACCAAGGGCTGCAAGGATCGGCTGACGCGCGCGGGGGCCGAGACGGAGACGGTCAAGGCCGAGTCCGCGGCGGGCAAGTGAGGAGAGACGACGTGGTGGGCTCCGTGACACACGGCCGGTCCGCGGTTCCCGTGCGGGCGCTCGCGGCCGCCCTCCTGCTGGGGACCTCTCCCGGCGCGGCGCGCGCGGCCGAGCCGCCCCGCAAGGCGCCGGCGGCCGCTGCCAAGGAGGCCGACCTCGGCGCGAAGAAGTCGGCCGCGCCGGACGCCTCGCTCGGCGGGACGCTCGCGGCCAAGAAGCCCGCGGCGGGCGCAGCGGGCCCGACCCTCGACTTCGACACCTTCCGGCGCGGCGTAGAGGTGAACATCTCCGGCAAGCGCCGCGAGGAGATCGCCGGCCTCCAGAAGCTCATCCGGCTGGGCGGCGGCAGCGACGAGGACACGCCGCAGTGGTACTTCCGCCTCGCGGAGCTCTTCTGGGAGGAGTCGCAGTACTACTTCTTCGAGGCCAACCGCCGCGACGATCGGCTCATCGAGCTCGGCACGCGCGGAGATCCCGCGGAGATCGACCGCCTCACGGCCGAGAAGCGCTCGCTCGACGCCGAGCAGAAGAAGCTCCAGCAGCAGGCGGTGGCGCTCTACAAGGAGATCATCCGGCGCTACCCGAAGTACCCGCGCCTCGACGAGGTCCTCTACTTCCTCGCCCAGAACCTCCAGCGGCGCGACCGGATGGATACGGACGCGCTCAAGGCGTACCGGGCCCTCATCCAGCGGTTCCCGAAGTCGCGGTTCGTCCCCGACAGCTGGATGGCCTTCGGCGAGTACTACTTCGAGCGGGGCAACAAGAGCGATCGCCCGCAGAACCTGGGGAAGGCGCTCGAGTCGTACAAGCGGGCGGCGGAGCACCAGGAGAGCTCGGTCTACGGCTACGCCCTCTACAAGCAGGGCTGGGTCCACTACAACCTCGGCAACTGGAGCGAGGCGCTCGAGCTCTTCCGCGCGGTGATCTTCTTCGGGGAGATGCCCACCACCACGGTGGCCAAGGACCGGAAGCTCGCGCTGGTGAGGGAGGCCCGGAAGGACTTCGTCCGCACGTACGGCCACGTCGGCGCCGCGGAGCGGGCCTACGACGAGTTCCGCAGGGTCGGTGGCGAGACCGGCTGGTGGGACATGCTGCGGACGCTCGCGAACATCTACTTCGACGACGGCAAGGATCGCGACGCCGTCCTCGTCTACGCGCGGCTCATCCGCGAGCGCCCGGTCTCGGTGGACGCGCCGTTCTTCCAGTCGCGCATCGTGACCTGCGCCGCGCGCATGGGGCGCAAGGACGCGGCCGTGGCGCAGGCCCACGTCTTCGTGAAGATGCTGCAGCAGCTCGAGGCCTCGCCCGAGGGGAAGGACCCGAAGAACGCGAAGGCCCTCGGGGACGCCCGCGCCGACGCCGAGCGCACCCTCCGCATCCTCGCGGTCCAGTATCACAACGAGTGGAAGAAGACGCGCGACGAGCCGGTCGCCGGCTACGCCGCCGAGATCTACCGCGACTACCTCGAGGTGTTCCCGAACGAGGCGCCCGCCTACGAGCTGCGCTTCTTCCACGCGGAGCTGCTCTACGCGCTCGCCAAGTTCCCCCAGGCAGGCGCGGAGTACGAGCGGGTCACGCAGGCCGACCTCCAGGCCGCCGCGAAGGGCGCGAAGCCCGGGCGGTTCTTCCAGGACGCGCTCGAGAACACCGTCTTCGCCTTCGACGCCGTCGTGAAGAAGCTCGACGAGTCGGGCCAGAAGGTCCAGCCCGGCGACGCCAAGAAGCGGATCCCGTTCGCCCCGGCGCGGCAGAAGCTCGTGGAGGCCTGCGAGCGGTACCTGAAGCATCAGCCCAAGGGCGACAAGTGGGTCGAGATCGCCTACAAGGCGGCGCGCCTCCACTACCAGCACAATGCCTTCGGCGAGGCGAGCGACCTCTTCACCCGCATCGCGCTCGATCACCCGGCCCACGAGCTGGCCGAGTACTCCGCCAACCTCGTCCTCGACGCGTACAACCTGCTGGGCGACTGGCGGAACGTGAACGGCTGGGCGAAGCGGTTCTACGCGAACCGGGCGCTCGTGGACGCGCACCCGCGGCTGAAGGACGATCTCACCCGGATCATCGAGGGGAGCGCGTTCAAGGTCATCCAGGAGCGGGAGCAGGCGAAGGACTGGGACGGCGCGACCGACGAGTACCTCTCCTTCGCGCGTGACTGGCCCCAGTCGCAGTTCGCGGCCACGGCGCTCTACAACGCGGCGGTGAACCAGGTCCGGGCCGGGCGGCTCGACCGGGCCATGGAGATCCGCGACCAGTTCCTGAAGCGCTACCCCGACGATCAGCGCGCCGCCGAGGTCCTCTTCGACAACGCCGAGGCGTTCGAGGCGCTCGGCGACTTCGCCGAGGCGGCGGCCCGCTACGAGCGCTACTTCGCAGGCTGGCGG
>JAEYPO010000039.1 GCA_023410595.1 Bacillota bacterium
GAGGCTGGATTCGAAAAGGAATTGTTTATCAATTTCCGGTGATGATAGCTAAGGGGTTCCACCTGTTCCCATCCCGAACACAGAAGTTAAGCCCTTACACGCCGATGGTACTTGGCTGGACACGGCCTGGGAGAGTAGGTAGTTGCCGGATTCAAATATTCCTCAGTAGCTCAGCGGTAGAGCATCCGGCTGTTAACCGGAGGGTCGTAGGTTCAAACCCTACCTGGGGAGCCACAAAAAACAGCACTCAATGAGTGCTGTTTTTTGTGATTTCCATGTAAAGATTAAACTGATGGTTCTGGTTAACAGCCGGCCGGCGTAAAACCGGAGGACGCTGGCGGCGAGCGCTGCCGGTGGCATAAGAAGCGAGCCAAAAGCGGTACAAAAAAGAAAATGCGACGGAGTGAGCGATGCGACCGTTTTTTAAGCAGGTTCAAACCCTGCCTGGGGAAACAATTAAGTCTGGAATTAGAACGTGGTTTTTTGTATTCAGAATTGAAGGAAAAAAATAGTCTTTTAACAAAAAATAAAGTTTGATATAATAAACCAAGTATGTTTCAGAACCTGTAAATGGGAGTGTATATGGGAAATATTATCGAGTACATTGAGAATAACATGAACAGTTTATCTGAGAAGGGCTTCAACGCAGTTGACAGCCTTGTGCTATCAAAACTGTCTTATGCGGATTTTAAAGGGCTCGTAAACGGAA
The DNA here is from genome assembly GCA_023410595.1 of Bacillota bacterium. Taxonomy (GTDB): domain Bacteria; phylum Bacillota; class Clostridia; order Christensenellales; family SZUA-584; genus DTFZ01. Next base: position 710 of record JAEYPO010000039.1, read on the forward strand.
TATATGAGAGGGCAAGATGTGTGCGCATAAAGGATCTTCATAGGGCAGAGATGTTTGGTTCCATGTTCCGGAATGTACGTGAAATGGAAAATAATAAAATGTTTATTAGCGCGCTTGCTGCCAGCCCGAGATTCAGAGACATTAAAATGAATTTCTATATCAATAATATGGACCCTGTAACAGAAAAGCAGTTTTCAGCGGTCACATATTTTCTTGACGACAAGACGGCTTACATAGCTTTTCGCGGAACCGACGCGACGCTTATAGGATGGAAGGAAGATTTTAATATGGCCTTCATAAGCCCGGTGCCGTCTCAGGAAGATGGGGTAACATACCTCAATGCTGTTGCAAGAAAAATACCAAAGGCAACGAAGCTAAGAGTTGGCGGGCATTCAAAAGGAGGCAATATTGCGGTTTATTCGTCGATAAACTGTAATACGACTGTACAGAAACGCATAATAAACGTATACAATCATGACGGCCCGGGGTTTAAGGAAAACTTGTTTGAAAGCGATGGATTCAAGATAATTAAAGATCGTATAAACACTACCTTGCCCGAATCGTCCCTTGTTGGAATGCTGCTGCAGTATCACGCGGATTACTCTGTCGTTAAGAGCAGCCGACGCGGCATAATGCAGCATGAGCCGTATTCATGGGTCGTGGAAGGCGACGATTTCAGCTATATCGAAAATATAAAAAGCAGCGCAATGTTCAGGAACAGGATGCTGAATCAGTGGCTTGATTCTATGACGGACGAAAAGCGTAAGCTTTTGGTTGACGCGCTGTTTCAGGTAATCGAAAAAACGGAAAGCGACGACTTCAATCAGCTGTTCAAAGACTGGCATACCGGCATTACCTCGATATTGGGCGCAATGAAAAATATAGACGCGGATTCAAAGAAGTTTATATACCAGACGGCAAGCGAACTTATCAGACTATCCTTTACCAACCTTAAGCGGCGTAAAGCGGCAGACATAAACAGTTGAATTAAAGCAACGAAAATTACTTAAAGCTCATCTTCTATAGACATTATTTTCGGAAATACTTGCTTTTTGCGGGACAGCACGCCGGGAAGAAATACGGTATCGCCTGCCTGCTCGAGAGAAAACGCTTTAAAAAATATATCTTTTCTTTCGCCTGTTACGATGGCCTGCGAACCTGCGCGTTTCAAATCCGTAATCAACAGCAGTAAAAACGAGAAGCCGTTTTTGCCATTGATATAGTCCATCCGCTCAAGAATAGCCGGAAGCAGACTTGAGATGTTCTCCGTATCGACAGCATAAACCTGAGCTATTCCTATTCTGTATTTGCCGACAGTATATTCTTTCAAGTCGCTCTCGATTATTTCATCCGGAGTCTTGCTGTGAAGGTCAGAGCCGGCATTGATAATTTTAAGCGCCAAGTCATCAATATCCACATCGGCGATTGACGCAAGGCTGTACGCCGTTTCGATATCCTGAGACGTACACGTGGGAGATTGAAAATTCAGCGTATCGGAGATTATTGCCGAGAGAAGCGTACCTGCTATCATAGGGGGAATATCAACGCAGCTGTCTTTATACAAAGACGCTATAATAGTCGCTGTGCTTCCCAAAGGCTCGTTTTTCATTAAAATAGGATTGCTTGTCTGTATATCGCCAAGACGGTGATGGTCTATAATTTCAATTATTTCCGCGTCTTCAATACCGGCGGCTGTCTGGCTTTTTTCGTTATGATCCACGAGTATGACTTGTTTGCGTGCTTTGGATAACAGATGGTACCTTGATATCATGCCTATAACCTTGCTTTGCGCGTCGATGACGGGATAACTTCGGAATCTCGTTTTCAGCATTCGTTCTTTTACGTCGTCTTTCAGCTCGTCTATAGAAACTGTTATGATATTATCTTTGGTCATTACATACCCTAAAGGGATGCTCTGGCGGATAAGCATTGAAGCGGAAAAAGTATCGAATTCAGTTGAAATGACAACACAGTTATTGCGCCGCGCTATCTCTATGTCTTCGCTCTCCGGTGATAAACCGCATGTGCAGATTATAAGGTCGGCGCCGCTGTATATCGCTTCGTGTATGTTTTTATCTATGTTCGCTATAACAATATCGCCTGGGGCAACATAGTTTTTGATCTGCGTATAGCGCTGCGCCGCTACAACAACGCGTCCGGTGACGAACCGTGATTGGGTATCTCCGGTTTCCACTTTTGCTTCGAGCGTTTCAATGATGTTACTGTAAGGCGTCCGGCTTTTAGACAGAAGCGCGTCGTCACCTACGTCCATATAGTTTCTTGTGATATCAGAAAGCGTTGCCATTCCAGTAAGCACGCCGTTTTCGTCAACGACTGCAAGGGACTTCTGGGAGTGCCGCTTCATGCGCGTCCATGCCGCCCGTATGGATATCGAAGCCGATACGCACACAGCCGCGTCTATCGGTAGGTCTGATATCTGTGTCCTTATGGTGCCGAGCGTTGGGGGCTCCGCTGTTTTAAAATACTGCAGTACAAACTTTGTCTCGCTGTTGAGTTCACCTAATTTTACAGCGACGGCATCCAACCCTGAAGATTTTTTTAAATAGGCGTAAGCGAGTGAGGAGCATATTGTATCGCTGTCAGGATTTTTGTGTCCAAAGATATATGTAAGGCCCATCGTCACTCCTGAATGTATGAATATTGTTCATTATAACATATAACCGTAAATGATAAATAAATTTCGTATAGTAAAACAAACTATAAACATGAACATGAATTATTGAAAGTATCAGCAGTATATTATAGTATCTATCTATGCTATAAAGGAGGGAAACCATGCGGTTTTTGTGGTGCACGATATACGTAAGAGACATCGAAGCTTCAATACGCTTCTATAAGGAGATAGTCGGTCTGCCCGTTGCGCGCAGGTTCAGCGAGCCGGGTGCAGAGCTGGCGTTCCTCGGCGAAGACGATACCAAACTTGAGCTTATCGAGGGCAAAATGGAATCGCACACGGGCGGAGGCGTTTCTATAGGCATTCGGGTGGATAATCTGGAAGAAAAGATGGCCTTTTGCGAGCAGCACGGTATAAAGCTGCACAGCGGGCCGTTCGCGCCCAGCCCGCGCACGCGATTCTTTTTCGTGAGCGATCCGGACGGAATATTCGTACAGTTCGTTGAGCAGAAACAGTAAAGCTGATACAGCCGCTCAGCAATATCTGCAAAAAAAGCGTCTGTTTGTTTTGTGATATAAAAAAGGTATAATACATATAGAGTTCTTTTCGCTTTAAACCAGATAATACGTTTTCTTCGGAGGGCTTAAAATGATACTGAAACCTCACATAGTCGACGGTATTGACGCGATTTTTAAACAGGCCCTGGAGGACGGAAGAACGGTTCTGCACGAACATGAAGTATACGATATGCTCAAATGCGTGGGGTTTTCAACTCCCGATTTTGTGGTGGTTAAAAACGAAAAGGACGTCAACGAAGAACTAATAAAGCGGTTCCGCGGCAGGATGGTATTAAAAGTAGTTTCGCGGGACCTCGTGCATAAACAAAAATACGGCGGGGTAAAAATGGTAGAAACAAGCGACCCGCTGTATGTGCGTTATGTAATTTCGGCGATGAGAGAGGAGATATACTCTCATTTCGAAGACACAGAGCCGCGCATAGACGGCTTTATGCTTATTGAGCACATCACGTTCAAACAGGGCATTGGCTATGAGATACTGTTCGGCGCGCGTGAGGACGCATCGTTCGGCCCGGTGCTTATGCTGAGCAAGGGCGGAGACGACGCGGAGTTCTTTGCAAAGTATTACGATCCCGCGAACCTCTATCTTTCTCCGCTGTCGCGCGAGGAAGCGGACGCGTCTATGCAGGAAATACGTATACGATATAAATACGCGGACATAGGGCGGGCTTTTTACATGGACATGATAGCCGATACGCTGCTAAAGCTTTCCGGTCTTATGCAGACATACTCGTTCATATCGCCTGAAAATCCGAAATATCACATAAAGAATATAGACATAAACCCCGTCGTTTTTACGACGGACGACCGTTTCATCGTCGTGGACGGCTACGCCGACTTTGCGAAGGCGCAGCGGGAAGAGGCTTTAGCCCATGCGGACGCAAAAGGCCTCAAAGGTTTTTTTAAACCAAAAGGAATCGCCATAGTGGGCGTATCGGGTCAGCCTGAGAAATACTCGATGGGGCGCAACATAGCCCGGCTGATGATAGACATGGGCAGGGAAGACGTTTATCTTGTTAACACAAAAGGCGGCACGGCTGTTATCTCGGGAAAAGAATACCCGCTTTATAAGCGCGTAGCCGACATACCCGAAAACGTAGATCTTTACGTTTACACCGCGCCCGCGAAATACATGCTCGATTTCATACCCCAGGTAGATAAAGACAAATGCGTCGTACTCATTTCCGGCATACCGGCCGAAGTGAATTACTTTGACTTTTTAAAGCAGCTGGGCAGCGTTAAAAAGCCGGGCGTACGGATAGTCGGGCCTAACTGCATGGGAGTGTTCCATTCTCCGGGCGGCGGCAGCGCGGGCGTGGATACGCTGTTTATAGACGCGGAGAGGATGCCCATCAAATGGGGCGACAAAAGCAACACGGCGCTGTTTTCGCAGAGCGGTGCGCTTGGCATTACGTGCCTTGACAACCTGCACAACTACGGACTTTTCCGTGCCATAGTGTCGTTTGGGAACCGCGCTGACGTGGGAATACCTGAGCTGATGGCGTATTTTAAGCAGGAAGACGACGTGGACGTTATAGCAATGTATATAGAAGGGCTATCTGGCGGCGAAGGCAGGCAGTTCTTTGAGCTGGCGAAATCATCGGAAAAGCCGGTGCTGGTATTCAAGTCGGGCAGGACGGAAGCGGGCGCGAAAGCCGCGGCCTCCCATACGGCGGCGCTGAGCGGCAGCTACGAGGTTTTCAAAGCGGCGTGCGACCAGGCGGGCGTGGTGCTTATAGAAGAGATAGACGGCTTTTACGACGCAATACGAGCGTTCTCACTGCTGTGGAACAAGCGCGTGCGCGGCAACCGCGTAGCGGGCGTGGCGAACGCGGGCTTCGACAGCACGGCGGGCGCGGATAACCTTGGGTTCCTGCAGCCCGCGGTATATACAGGCGCAACGGTAGAAAAGCTTAACAGGCTAAACAGCCACGGCCTCGTTAACGTGCCCGCGCCGTTCCTCGACGTGACGCCCATGACGGACGATAGGCTGTTCGAGCAATTCGTCGTAGCGCTTATGGAAGATGAGAACGTAGATTGCGTGTTTACGGCTATCGTTCCGCATATCGAAAATCTGATGACAACGGATGACGTGTGCGACAGGCCGGAGGCTATAGCCGCGCGTATTATCAACATATTTAATAAATATGACAAGCCTATGGTAGTGTCGGTGAACGCGGGGCAGCAGTTCAACAAGTTCGTGCGCATAATCGAAGAGGCAGGCGTGCCGGTGTTTAAGGACATACGCTCGGCCACGCGCGAGCTGGAGAGGTTTGTCTGCTACAGGCTGGAAAAGGCGTCACGCCTGGGAGGCGAAAGGGAAAACCGGCTGTGATATCTATAGACGAAATGGAGAATACGCTGGACGAGTTGGCCGCCGAGCTTCCGGAAGAGTTTTATAAGGAGCTCAACGGAGGAGTTATACTGCTTAATCAGGCAAAGCTCCATCCCGAATCAAAGGGCGGCGACCTGTTTGCTCTGGGCGAATACTACTCAGGCGGGGCATTAGGCAGGTATATCGCCATATACTACGGCTCGTTCTTAAGGGTATACGGCCATATTACGGCTGGGCAGTTGAAATCGGAGCTGAGGAAGACGCTTCGCCATGAATTAAGGCACCATCTCGAATCGCTCTCCGGAGAGCGGGGCCTCGAGATAGAGGACGAGCAGTATATAGAAAGGTATCTTCGGGAGCATAAGCTAAAGCATGGAAGGAAATGAGGCCGTGATGGACAGAACAATACTGCATTGCGACGCAAACGGATTTTTCGCCTCGGTGGAATGCCTGTATCGCCCGGAGCTTAAAGACGTGCCCATGGCGGTAAGCGGCAGCGTAGAAGACCGCCACGGCATAATACTCGCGAAAAACGAGCTCGCTAAAGGCTTTGGTATAAAGACGACGGACACGGTAGGCCAGGCAAGGAAGAAATGCCCTCAGCTTGTGCTGGTGCCGCCGCATCACGACAGATACCAAAAGTATTCGGGTATAATCAACGGTATTTACGAGCGGTTCACCGATATGGTCGAGCCTTTTGGCATAGACGAATCATGGCTCGACGTTACGGGCAGCCTGCATCTCTTTGGCGGCGGCAAAGAGACGGCGGACAGTATAAGGGAGACGGTAAAGCGCGAAACGGGGCTTACCGTTTCCGTAGGCGTATCGTTTAATAAAACGTTTGCCAAGCTGGGCAGCGACCTTAAAAAGCCGGACGCGACGACTGTGATATCGCGGGATAATTACAGGGACGTCGTCTATCCGCTGCCCGTGTCTTCGCTGTTGTTTGCGGGCAAGGCGGCGACGAAGATGCTGAAAGAACTGGGCATAACCACTATAGGCCGGCTCGCGGCCTTTGATAAAGCCGCGATAACAGATAAGCTTGGCAAAATGGGCGCCATGCTGCACGACTGCGCCAACGGTATAGACGAAAGCCCCGTCCACTTCGCGGGCGAAGAGCGGGAAGCAAAGTCTGTAGGCAACGGCATGACGTTCAGGCGCGACCTTGCGGGTATCGAAGATATAACCTCCGGTGTGCTTGCGCTTTCCGATACCGTAGCGGCTCGCCTGCGCAGGCACGGGCTGAAATGCTCCGCCGTGCAGGTGATGATACGCGACCCGCAGTTCAAGACTATCTCGCGGCAGAAAAAGCTTGCAAAGCCTACCTGCCTTGCAAAGGACATAAGCGGCGCGGCGCTTGAAATAATAAAGGCTTCGTGGAATTTAAGCGCGCCTATCCGCATGCTGACGATAACAGGGCTGAGCCTTTGCGCAGCCGATAAAGGACAATTGAGCTTCTTCGATGAAGAGCCAAATAGCGCTAAGCAGGAGAAGATTGAGCGCGCAATAGACGATATACGCAGTAAGTTCGGCAGCGGCGCGATATCCGTAGGTACGAATTTGTATAACGATATAGTGGCAGGCGCCAGCGATTCGGAACGAAAAGAAGAACAGTAAAAATAAGTGCTCGTTTTCCGGGCATTTTTTATTTTTACTGTTGACATATATCACAGCGTGATATAATCTAAATATATCACGACGTGATACATTATACCGTGATATAATATCAAAGCCCCCGACAAGTCGTAAGGCCTATAGGGGTGGTAATAGGGATCCCAAAAGAACCGTGAAATTTATTGGGTATAAATGGAGGCGATACTTTGAACGTGGAACAGGCGCGAAAGCGCTATATACCAATGAGCGAGACGATGTTTTATATACTTCTGTCGCTTCGCGAAGAGCGCCACGGTTACGGGATAATGCAGTACGTCAGGGAACTGACGAAAGGCCGTATTACGCTAGGCGCGGGCACGGTATACCAGAGCCTCAAAAAGCTTGAAACAGACGGGCTTATAGAACCTACAGAGGTAAAAGACCGCAGGATAATGTATATTATTACGCCGGCGGGTTGGCAGATACTTTCGGAAGAAGCGAAAAGGATAAAAGAGATATATCAGAACCTGGAGGGGTTGTTATGAAGGACAGGAAAGCGTTTATCTGTTCAGCGTTCAAATATGTAGTCCCGGCAGACTATGAAGCGTGGTTTGAGGGTTTAGCGGCCCAAGGGTGGCATCCAGAGAAGGTGGGGCAGTGGAGCTCGCTGCTTATGCACTTTATAAAAGGCGAACCAAAGAAATACAGGTACGTCGTCGACATGCAGCCGTTCCCGCGCAAGGATTATAAGCAGACATACAAAGACTTCGGATGGGAATTCTTAGGCCAGATGGCGAGCGCTTATGTATGGCGGCGCGAATACGAGGGAGAGCGCCCCGAGTCATTTTCCGACCCGGGCAGCCGCAAAGACCGCAACAGGCGTTTTATCGGCGCGGCGTCTGTATCATTTATCATATTTCTGCTGGGCGGAATTGCGTTCGCAGCGGGCGCGGTCTTTGGAAACCTCGAAACAACAGATCGAATTCAGTTCGTCGCCGCATCTGCATTTTGTTTTGTGCTGGCGGCTGCTATGGGGCTCGTATTGAGAAAAATGAAAAAGAATATCGAGAAGTAAATAATACCCCCGTAACAAAAGCTCGGGGGTAGCCTCGCTGTTATTTATATATGACAAGCTCGTCTGTTTCTCTGCGCATCTTGTTGTGCGGAGTTTTTTGCTCATAGCCAAGCGGCGTAAAAGCAATGGGCTCAAGATTACGGGGGAGGTCGAACGCTTCTGCTGCGGCCTCGGCGTCAAAAGCCCCTACCCAGCAAGTGCCCAGGCCTTCGGCCGTTGCCGCAAGTATTATATGGTCCATAACTATTGCGCTGTCCACGTCGCCGTATGGCTTCCCGTCGCGGCGCACCCAGCACCTGTCTTTATCGGTGCATACTAGCAGCACGTAAGGCGGCTGAGAAAACCAGTCGCGGTGGTATACGCGTTTAAGAATATCCCTGCGCCCCTTTGTGGAGATTACATAGACCTTGAACGCCTGGCTGTTCGTAGCAGTGGGCGCGAGCTGGGCTGCGCGCAGTATGCGGTCCAGCTTTTCCTTTTCCACCGGCGTATCAAGATAGGAGCGTACGCTATTCCTTGATTCGATTGCTTCGTATATATCCATATGCAGCCCTCCTGATATTATCGCAGAAAATCCATCTGGCTTTTTTGCAGCGGTATAAAATATTCCTATGTAATATTATCACAGAATATATCAATAAATAAAGCGGCTATTGTGAAATCGTGTTATCCGAATCGCAGCCGTATTCTGCTTCGTACTCCGAATCACAGACGCCAAGGCCGTATTTTGAAAGCATAGCGTCCGCGTTGCTGAAGAATTTTCCAAAAAGCCGGAAATACCCTTTCGTCTGAGGCCTGATAAAATCAGCGGGTATACCGGGGTCGTCAAGCACGCGGTCGAATTCGTACGCTCCGTGCACCTTAAAAGGGCGCAGCAGGCCGATATTTATGGCGTCCGCAGGGCAGAACATGGCGCAGCGCATGCACATTACGCACCGAGGCCCAAACGCTATACGGCCTTTTTTAAGCGATATGTTAGCGGCGGGGCAGTCTTTTACACAGCGCATGCACTTTTTGCACTTTGCTTTATTTACCGAATACAGCCTCCCGTTCAGCCTCGCGCCCGGCCATTGTATCCTGAATACAAATGACGCAAAACGGGAAAGCGGGCGGAATTTGAATATATCGCGCTCTCCCGCGGTCAGCCTTAAGGCAAGCATGGCGCAAAGCGCGTCGCTGTACATATACATCTGCTTGGCGAGCGCGTCGGGATACCTGAACAGTATGTTATATGGCATAAGCAAATGCTGTTCCAAAACGACGTCATACCCCTTGCCTTTAAGGCACTTTACCAGCTTGCAGGAAGAAACCCGGTTAAGCCTGAACGGCTCGCCTGAAGTTTTGAATATGAACGCCTTTTTGTTCCCTGAGGGCAGGCTCTGCGCGAACCTGTAGAATATCTCCGGAAGGTTATATGCGTAAACGGGATAACCAAAGCCGATATAATCGTAATCACCGGGCGGCGGGGGAGTGACGCCCGACTTTATGCTGAAAACGGTTGCTTTTACGCCCCTTGCTTCAAGATGCCCGCAAAGCAGTTTTGCCGTCAGCCCGGTATTGCCCGTGCCTGAAAAAACATAGACAAGTGCAGTTTTCATTGCTTCGCTCCGCTCAGTTGAATTTCTCCGGATAGCATGCTTTCATTGTGTCGATTATGGCCTCGTAAAGCCCGCCGCGCCCGTACCCAAGCGCTTCGGACGTCTCTGTCGGGTCAAAGTAAAGCTCGCGCGTCAATATATCCTGCATGAGATATCTGCCGTCAAGGCCGCCTTGAAGGCCCTGCTTTCTGCGGCCGCGTTCCACCATACGGCCCGCAAGCACGGCGACCCACTTTGGTATATTAACAATCCGCTTGCGCTCGCCTAAAGCAGACAACATCATGTCAAGCATCTCATTATACGTGTGGTTCTCGTCGCCTATAGTGTACCGTTCGCCGTGAACGCCGCGCTCAAGAGCGCCTATTACCGCTTCGCCTACGTGCGCCGCCGTTATCATATTTGTGCCGCCCCGCGGAAAGAACACGGTGCCGCCTTTTACGTACTTATCAAGGAATACTTCTTTCCACAGAGGAACTCGCCCCGGCATCGAGCCGAATATATAAGGCAGCTCAAGTATCATTACCGCCATGGCGTCTCCTCCGGCGGCTATGGCAGCTTCGGCCTGTTCAACGCGGCATTTGATGTAAGGGTGGCGCTCGCGCAGCTTGAGTTTAGGCCATATCCTGTCGAAATACGCAAAATACGAATTAAGCACTACACAGTGCTTTACGCCCGCCTCCCTTGCCGCCGCCAAGGCTTTAGCGCAGTTTTCCACAAGGCGGGTATGGAAGAACTCGTATGCCGGAGCCGGGGGTACTACTCTGTCGTCCGGGCCGACGGCGTAAACCATGCAGTCGTAACCGGTGAAGACTTCTTTGAGTTCCGGGGCCGTCATCGCGAATACGTCGCCCGAAAGCACGCTCACTTCGCGCGGAAACCAATCGCCGAGCTCAACGTCGGGTATCGCAAGCGCGCCGAATGAATGCCCTTTGCCAAGTCCCGCAAGTATTGTATGGTATCCCAAAAAACCGGTGCCGCCTATAACGATGATATTCAAAAAATCACCCGCCTTCTATATTGATGCCCCTAAAAGTCGTGAGGCTTTATGGGGTGTAAACATGTGCTGGCAATACATGTTATAGTATATCATTTTTTATTGAGAGTAGAAGCAAAAAGTGTATTTATTATCACAGAGGGAGAAAAATAGAAAAAAGCAAAGGAGAAGGTCAATATGACGAAAGACAGCCAGATAGATAATAAAAAGGCGAGAAGGATAAAAAGCAAAGGCCAGACGCCGATAACGGCGGATGGCCAGAACAACAGCCGCACGACAAAGAAACAATCAGCGAAGCGGGGCGGTGTATAATGCAGCCAAATGCACTAATATATAAAAAGAACAGCTTTTATTCTCTTTAAAGCTGTTCTTTTACATAATGATTCTAAAATAGTTTATTGGGACGAAATTAATATGTTCACCATTTATTGCGCGCCGCGAAACCGTTAAGCAGCCGTTTTATAAGCAGTTTACAGGAAGATACCCAGACTGCCGCAGCCGATCGGAATATTGAAGCATATGCCGAAAGGCCTGCGGCAGCCACAACCCCGGAAAGGAAACCCAAAGCGGGGAAAGCATCCGCACCTGCCCCGGCCGAAACCGGGGAAACAGCCGAATCCTCCGCAGCCGAAACCGGGGAAACAGCCGAATCCTCCGCAACCGAAGCCGGGGAAACAGCCGTATCTGTCCCAGAAGCTGTAGTATCCGCCGCACGGGCCGTCGCCGTAGCCGCCTACGCAGGCGTCGCAGCGGTCGAAGCATCCATCACACCCGAAACCCACTGTTATCACCCCCTTGTTAACTATATATGCCGACATGCATATAAGTGTTTATACGGGGTTCCCTTGTCGTTTAAGCAACGGCTCAAGTCGTGAGGTTTGCCGGTGTAGATTAAGCTAATGCGGCCGTTTCAGCCTGACGGGTCGTTAAAGCTCAGCGGCTGCGGATTATTGCCCGGCGCGAAATACTGACTCTTGGCCGCCTGGCTCATTTTGTCAGTTTTCGCGCTGAGGATCGCGGTTGTTTTTGCCTGCCCTTGAGAGGACTAATATAAATGAAATAGCGCGAGTCTTTTAAGTGGATAATCATCAGTATAGCAGAGCGAAAAATGTGCAATACTTAAATTATAGCCCCAGAATAAGCCTTTTGGGGATACAGCGAGAACGTTTTGAAAGCAGGCGTAAAATATGAAAAAGCTTATATGTATTATTATTGCATCGTTATGCGTGGTTGCGTTTATTACAGGATGCTCGGGAGGCAACCAGCAGCAAAGCGCGGCGACTACCCAAATTGCGGGAAACAGCTCTCAGCCCTCAGGCCAATCCTCTCAGGGCAGTCAAGGCGGCTCGGGAGGGCAGTCGTCAGGCGGGCAATCTATAGAACCTAAACAGCTGATATCAAAGCTGGAGGCTTCACAGCTGCTAGGCGAAGCGGTGAAAGACGCCGTCACGGGCGACAAGAGCGAGATGGGACTAAAAACGTGTTTTTATGTTGCGGAAAATACGACATCCAAGAGTTACCTTGAGATAGCAATACTTCAGACAAGCTCCGGCCAGGAAGGCAGCTCCGGAGGCAGCAGCCCCAGCAAGAGCCCGAGCCAGAGCGGGAGCCATGGCAGCAGCCAGGACGGAGGCCAGGGCGGCAGTCAGGGCGGGAGCCAGGGTGGAGGTCAGCAGCAGACGCCGCCCAACGCAATATACGAGGCGCTGAAAAAGGTAATGGCCGACCCTAACAGCACCGAGCCCATACGCATAGGCGACGAGGCGTTTGCGACCGCTTCGGGCATAGCGATACTTTCGAAAGGATACTGTATATTTGTTTCGGCATCCGGCGCCGACCCGGCGGCGGCAAAGCAATTGACAAAGCAGGCGGGGGAGCTCGCGATGAGCAATTTAGAGCGCATACAGGGCAGCAAGCAGTAATGCCGGCCGTAAGGTATGAAAAATACCATGCGACATTAATATGGGGCGTAGATACGGGGTCACCAACGACAAGTCGTGAGGCTTGCCGGTATAGATAAACCAAATAATCATCCACCTCTTCAAGGGGTGGTTTTTATTGAAACCTATAAGGGACTCTTGCTGGACAGCCTCGCGGCATATTACGGTTCCGCCAACCGCATGGGGCTAAGATTCTTCGTCCCTTCGGTCCTCTTAAGTGACATATGAACTTACGTCAATAAAGCCTGATTTTCTTATTAGTTGCTTCTGTCATTCAGAGCGCAAGCGAAGAATCTTTAATTTGTTGAACTGTGTTTTCCCTTTATCTATCTTTGATTTCTGGTTGGGTCATTATTTTAAATATTTTTCAAACGCTAAAGCTATCCGTTGCTCCACACGCTCAGCGTGTGGTTTTTTTATCAATGATAATAAAAGAAGAGCATTAGGCTCTTCTTTTTAACGGGGTCCCCATCAAGCTTTAGGCTTCATGGGGTGTAAAAGACAATATATCTGGACTTTATATTCCGGTCAGAAACTGCCCTTACCGGAAAAATTCGTTTCCGCGTACTGTATCATTTTTCTGACCATATTGCCGCCTATCCTGCCGGCGTCCCTCGCTGCTATGTCGCCATTATACCCTTGTTTCAGTGTTACTCCAACTTCCCCTGCTACCTCGTGTTTCATGTTGTCGAGCATCTGCCGTGCCTGAGGAACCAACGTTTGGTTTGAACTGTTACTTGCCATTGCTTTCACCTCCTTTTAATAGTATTTTTCCCGCGACATGGCGAAATAAACGTGTTAAAAAATGCCGGGAGCATTATACGGCGATGTTATAAACGCGCCTTGGTTTCAGCGGCGGCAGCTATTATAGCTTGTTTTATCTCCTGATAACTTGTGCAGCGGCAGATATTCGACTGAAGCCACGATTCTATTGTATAATCGTCGGGGTCAGCGTGGTGGGCCAGAAGAGAATGGCAAACCATTATAAAGCCGGGCGTGCAGAAACCGCATTGCAGTGCGAACCGCTCTGCGAACGCTTTTTGTATGGGCGTCCCTTTCAACCCTTCTATAGTGGTCACGCTGCGTCCTGTTGCCTCGACCGCGAGCATCATGCAGGACTTAACCGGCAAACCGTCGATAAGCACTGTGCATGCTCCGCAATCGCCGTTCTCGCAGCCCGCTTTCGTGCCGATAAGGCCAAGCTGTTTCCGGAGCACATCCAAAAGCGTATCGGCGGGACGTACAAGCGTTTCGTATGTGTTCCCGTTAATATTTAGCGTTATTACGCTCTTTCCCGACAGTTTAATCATTTCCCTCTATGACCTTCTGAGCTCCGTTATTATATTTTCTGCAGTCTTTGCAAATACGAATTCCCGGTATCCGGCCGATGCTGATACATCCTCGAGTACAGGAGACGCAATCTCTTTCAGTAGCCCCTGAGCGAGGGCCGCTGCGGATTGCATATTGTTAAGGCCAATATCTCCGAATCTTACCGGATACGAAATAAGCCCGCTTGCGGCCGTCCTCATCACCCCGTCGCTATATACGGCGGCCAGAGTAACGACCGGATAGCCGATCTTTTCGTCCTTCGTCTTTTTTACATGCGCGTAAGGCAGCGAGGCGAAGCGCTTATCGACGTAGACTCTGACTATAAGCTCGCCCGGCTTAAGTTTTTTGCCGCCTGAAAATATGTCCGTTATAGAAGCCTCCCTGTCTCCCGCGGGGCTTGATATATATATAATAGCGTCGGAAAGCATAAGCGGCAGCATCGTCTCGCGATAGATTATGGTACCGGCAAGATTGCCGCCAAGGGTCAGCCTTACCTGTATGGTATGGTCGGCTATCCTGCCTGCGGCCAGCTTTAAAAGCGGGAACAACCCCGACTCGTATATATCGCTGAGTGTAACGGCTGCCCCGAAGAAAAGCCTGTCGCCGTCTGTACCCAGCCCGCTCAATTCGGGTATGCTTTTTATGTCTATAACGGCGCCGGGCCTTAAATTGAATACGCGCGCCCTGCTTATAATTTCTGTACCGCCGGCATAATACACCGGGTCGGCGCCTTCGCTTTGCAGGGAGCCGTATATATCCGTTGCTTCTTTCAGCGTCTCAGGAACATAGTAATCAAAATCGTAAGGTATCACTGCTTTACCGGTTTTCCTTTGTTCGTTGCCGCGCCCCAAAGCGTCTCAAACGTTATGGGCAGCGAGTCGAGCTCGACGCCCGCCGCTTTAAAGAGCGCGTTGGCAAGCGCGGGCGCCATGCCGAGTATGCCGTGCTCCCCGAGGCCGCGCAAGCCATACGGCCCGCCAAGGTTAGGCGTCTCTATAAATTCGACCACATACTCGGGATTTTGCCCATAGTGCATTACTTTGTATGTGCGAAAGCTCGTATACTGCGGCTCGCCGTTATTGGCGTATCGGTATTCCTCGCGCGTCGCGTTGCTGAGGCCCATATTCATCGCTCCTGCTACCTGCCCGGCCGCGCATCCTAAATCGACCACACTGCCCGCGTCAAGCACGGTCGCCGCCTTAACGAGCCGGAATGAATGCTCGCTTTGATCATATTCCACTTCCACCGCCTGTGCGCCCGCTGTCCAATACGGGCCGGTCTTTCCTTTGCCCGTCTCGGGGTCCATTACGGATAGATTCTTCATGGTAAAATGCCCCCGGCCAATTACCGGGCCGCCCAAGGCAGCGCCCTGTTCGGTCTTTACCCCGTAAACAAGGTTATTAAGCTCGATAAACGAATCGGGGTCTTCGATGAGATACACCTTTTTGCCGTCAAATTCTACGTCCTTAACGCCGCAGCGCAACGCAAGTGCAGCATTGGCTTTGATTTGGCTTATTGCGTCATCGGCTGCGGCGATTATCGCGTTTCCCGCCATGTACGTCGACATGCTGGCGACGGTTTTCCAGTGTTCAGGGTTGCTTTGCGTGTCCACTTCTATGTTTACAAAGATGTTTTCAGCGGGAATGTTGAGCCGCTTAGCGAGTATTTTAGGAAGCGCGGTCGTAGCGCCGGTGCCGCACTCCACGACGCCGCAGCTTAGGTTGACGCTTCCGTCCGAGCAGAACGTTACGACAGCGGTGCTTACGACGTCGGTGGGGGAGCTAGACGTCTTGGAAAAACAGGCCATGCCCTTGGAGCGCACGAGCCCGCGATCAACCTGAAAACGCGTTCCCTTGTCCCATTCCATTATCTGTTTCAGCCTGTCTATGCAGGCGCTGATATCGCCCGTGTTATTAAGCGTCACCTTTACCTGCGTGGGCGTATAATTTCCTTCACGCAGCGCGTTTATTGAGCGCAGCTTTGCTCCGTCCATTTCCAGCGCTGTCGCCAGCTTCTCCATCGTACGCTCAATTACAAAAGTTGAAACATCGTGCCCGAATCCTCTGAACGATGTTGTATAAACGTGGTTTGTATATACGCAAATTGAATCGCACTCGATGCAGGGAATATTATACGCTCCGCCGCAGCTGGCGGCCGCCGCGCGCGCCATGACGGGGGCGGTATCGGAATATGCGCCGCAGTCTATAAAGAAATCGGTTTTGAGCGCCTGCAGTTTCCCCGACTTGTCGGCGCCCAGTTTTACGACCGCCTTTGCGCCTATTTTGCACGGAGCGGAATAGAAGTTTTCCTCGCGCGTAAGCGATAAGCGTGTCTCCCGTCCTCCCGCGGCTTTTGAAGCCATATACGCCAGAAAATCAATGTGAGGGTTAACCTTGCCGCCGTATGCGCCTCCTAAAAACGGGGTATGTATGACGATGTTCCCTTCGGCTATATTGAGCGCCTTTGCGATGAGAGCCCGAGACGCGTGCGGCCCTTGCGAGGCGGAATATATGTCTATGCGTCCGTCGGGTGAAACACGGGCACGCGCATTCCTTGTCTCCATGTAGGCGTGACTCGCCTGCGGAATGTGGTACGTCGCTTCCACTATGACTTCGCTCTTCGACCAGCCTTCCTCCATACTGCCCTTCCTTATACGCGTGCGGTTGGCTATGTTCGTTCCGTATTCGGGGTAGACGTTATTAACTACGTGTTTGTATTGCGCGAGCTCAGGATGCACGAGCGCCACACCGCCTGTAAGAGCGTCGTCCAGCGTGTTTACGAGGGGAAGGGGGGTGTACTCGACTTTGATCTGTTTTGCCGCCTGAGCGGCCTGCCATTCCTCTTCGGCCACGACTATAGCGACAGGCTCGCCGAAGTAACGTACTTTTCCGACTGCGAGCGCAGGCATGTCGGCGATTACCGAGCCGAGCATAGCCCCGCTTTCTCCCGTTACAACTGCTCTTACGCCCGGAACGGAGTAAGCGCACGAGAGGTCTATTGATTTTATTTCGGCGTGTGCGTATACGCTTGTAAGCAGCCTCGCATGCAGGCACGCGGGGGAGGAATAGTCGTCGTTATATTTGGCGGCGCCCTCAATTTTCTGTAAAGCGTCTCTGCGTATTGATCCGTCCGGCGTCTGCATCATCATATACTCCTGATAAATCGTCTGGTTATAATTATTCCCACATAACGTTAAGTTTATTGTGCGAAAATACCGAAGATAATTTTCGCGCTTTGGGACATATTAAGTAATGCGGCAAGCGCCGCGATTTTTCCAAGGAGGTTTTCTTATGTCTAGACAAGGGTTAATGTCGGATGCTTTGAAACAGGAGATCGCAAGACGTCTGGGTGTTGACGACGTCGTTTCCCGTGAGGGATGGGGCGGCGTTTCATCCAAGAATTGCGGTAACATTGTACGCGAGGCTATAGCGATGGCCGAAAAGTCGCGGACATAACCTCCAAGACCGCCCCAAAGGAGAATATCCTTTGGGGACTTAAGATTCCGTCCCGGCGCATCAGGCGTTTGGATTGCTGATTACCATTCTGGTATGATAGAAACACAAAGAGCCTCCGCTAAAGAGGCTCTTTGTGTAGCAGCGGCGTAATCCGGGCCTTGCTTTAAATCAATTATTTCTTTGTTTTAGGCTTGAATATAAGCGCAATGAGGTATCCGAACAGTACGGCGGCGGCTATACCGCCTGCTGTCGCCTCTACGCCGCCCGTAAGAGCGCCGAGTATGCTGTGCGTCTCGTCGACAGCTTTAAACGCTCCCTTGGCAAGCGCGTACCCAAATCCCGTGAGCGGCACTTCGGCGCCCGCGCCCGCGAACTCAACGAGCGGCTCATAAACGCCCACGGCCGTAAGCACAACGCCCAGCGTAACGAACAGCACAAGTATCCTTGCGGGCGTCATGGCCGTCTTTGAGAGAAGTATCTGCCCTACAACGCAGATAGCCCCGCCTATTATAAATGCCCATACATAGTTCATGATACGCACCCCATTTCTATCGCCGCAGCGTGAGCTATCGAAGGTATCGTTTCTTTCTGTAGCGTGCTCGTCGGGCTGTGCAGCGCGCCTGTAGCGATAAACAGTAATCTTTTTATCTTTTCGCTCTTAAGCTGGTTGTAAAAATACCCGCACAGCATCGAGGCGCTGCATCCGCATCCGCTCCCGCCGCATTTTGTAAGCTCGTTGCCGCTGTATATCAGCGATCCGCAGTCGAGGTGGTTTGCTGATATGTCATAACCGTTTTCCATAGCCAGTTTTACGAGGAGCTCGCTGCCGAAGGTGCCTAGATCGCCTGTCAGTATATAATCGTAATAGGACGGCGCTCTGCCCGTATCCTCAAGATGGCTGATGATGGTATCGGCCGCTGCCGGAGCCATGGCGGCTCCTAAGTTGTTTACGTCGTTTATGCCAAGGTCTATTACCTTGCCGACTGTTCCGCAGGTTATTGCGGGCATCGATAAGTCTCTTGCTGACGAAAGAACGACTGCCCCCGCGCCCGTAACCGTATTCTGGGACGTAGGAGTTTTGGGTGTGCCGAGTTCGAGCGGATTTCTGAATTGCCGTTCCGCTGTGGCAAAATGGCTGCTGGTAGTACAGACCACGTACTGGGCGAAACCGCCGTCGACTATCATTGAGCCGAGCAGCAGCGATTCGGACATCGTCGAACATGCTCCGTAAAGTCCAAAAAAAGGTATCCCCAGCGTACGGGCGGCAAAGCCCGAAGAGATTATCTGGTTCAGAAGGTCGCCGCCAATCATATACGATATGTTCTCAGGTTTTAAGCTTAGCTTAATAAGAGCAGTATTTACGGCTTCGAGTATCATCTTGCGCTCAGCGAGCTCGTAGGTCTTTTCGCCCCAGAGCTCGTCGCTTATTACAACGTCGAACGTGTCGCCGTATGGGCCTTCTTTTTCAGTCTGGCCCGCCACAGACGCGGCTGAGAGCAATACGGGCGGATTGGTAAACTTTACGGTATTCTGGCCTATTCTTGCTCCCATACTATAGTACTCCTATGATGTAATAGATAAGTCCGGCAAGTATTGACGTGCTTATGCCGTATACGAGCACAGGCCCGGCTATCGTGAACAGCTTAGCGCCTACGCCCATTATGTAGCCCTCCCATTTATATTCGAGCGCGGGGGAGACTATGGAGTTTGCAAACCCCGTAATAGGCACAATAGAACCCGCTCCGGCGTATCTTCCGAGCACGTCGTATACCCCTATGCCCGTAAACAGCGCTCCCAGGAAAATAAGTATCGCCGAGCGGAAAGTGCTTACGCCCGCTTTATCAAGGTTAAGCGCGTTCTTTGCTATATCGTTGAGAGCCTCTCCGACCACGCATATAAGCCCGCCAACGAGAAACGCCATAACGCATTCCTTTATAAGGCTGCTCTTGGGCATTCCGGCCTTTACGTGATTCTGATATGATTTCCCGTTTACTTTCTGTTTGATATCCATATGAATTCTCTATATCTTCTTTTGTTTTTCAGATACGGTCTTTTTCAGCTCTTCGCTTTCTTCCACATTAGGCATGTGCCCGGCGTTAAACTGGGGCATTTTGACATAACCCTTCATAGCGCGTCCTTTCTCCTGCGTGCGCATCACGTACCATGCGTTCGTATAGGTCCCACGGCGGGGCTGGCATAAAAAGACTATCATCGTCACGGCGACGATTATTAATATAACAATTACCGCTATGACCCACCTGTTTTTGATCCACTCCAAAAAAGCCACCAAACCCAATAATATTAACTAAGCAATAGCCGCCGCTTCTTTAAAAGCCGGCTCTTTCTCAGATGCTTTTATTATTAGCAGGCGGCCGAAAAATATTTACCTGCCAGCAGCCGCAAATTATGTAAACAAAAAAAGCGGCTTATTGCCGCTTTCAAAGTTTTTTAACCGCTACTCCACCGCCTTTTTCAGCTTGTTAATTATCTTGGTTATCAGCCTTGAAACCTGCACCTGAGAAACTCCCAGTATGTCCGCTATCTCCATCTGTGTCTTATCGCTGTAAAAGCGCAGCATTATAAGCTGTCTCTCCTTTGGGTCAAGCTGGGCGATAAGCTCTTTTATCAGTATCTTATCTATCATATCGCCCGAAGAATCCTCTGACATCGTATCAATAAGCAGCGTTTTAGAGCTTTCGTCGTCAAAAGCGGGTTCGTAAATTGAAACGGGGCTGCGCACTGCTTCTACGGCGAACACTATGTCTTCCGCGCACATGTCGAGTCTTTGGGCAAGCTCTTCTATAGTGGGCTCGCGCTTGAGCTCCTCTTTCAGCCTTTCTTTTACGCTGAAAATCTCGAACGATTTTTCCCTTAGAGAACGACTCACCTTTATTATACCGTCGTCGCGCAGAAACCGCTTTATTTCGCCCGCTATCATCGGCACGGCGTATGTGGAGAACCTAACCTCATAAGCCGGGTCGTAACCAAGTACGGCCTTAATAAGCCCAAGAGAGCCAATCTGCATGAGGTCTTCAAATTCGACGCCCCTGTTCAGAAACTTTTTTACTATGCTCTTTACGAGCGCCGTGTTGCGCACTATAAGGGTCTCTTTAGCGGTTTCATCGCCGCTTTGAGCGGCTTTAATGAGCCTTAAAGACTCCTCGTGTTTTAAAACGCCGTTTTCTGCCATACTGATTCCTTATTTCCCGATAGCCTTTGTCATTGTCACCATGGTGCCTTTCCCCGGCTCCGATTCGATATCGACGCTGTCCATAAACGTCTCCATAACGGTAAACCCCATGCCCGAGCGCGATTCGTCATTAGCCGTGCTGAAAAACGGCTGGCGTGCCTTGGTTATGTCGCTTATGCCCAAGCCAAAATCCTGAACGCTCACGCTTATGCTCTCGCCCAATAGCTCTGCTTTGATGCGTATATCGCCTACGGTGCCGGGATAGGCGTGTACTATGCAATTAGTCACCGCCTCTGAAACGGCAGTCTTAATATCCGCTATCTCTTCGAGCGTTGGGTTAAGCTGCGTAGCGAACGCGCCCACGACGCTTCTCGCAAAGCTTTCGTTTTCCGAAAGGCTTAAGAGCCTTAGTTCCATCACGTTTTTGCTTTTCATATATGCCCCCGTCACTTAATTTTTTTAATTATCTTGTATATTCCGCTTACGTCAAATACTTTCTCTATCTGCCTGCTTGCGTTCTTTATATACATGCTGCTTCCATGAGCTTTAAGCTTTTTGTAGCGCCCGAGCAGCACGCCAAGCCCCGAACTATCCATGAAGCTTAAGTTTTTCAGGTCCAGTATAAGATTTGCGTTTCTGTACTTTGCGATGATTTCGTCGAGCTGCGATTTCACGAGATCAGCGCTGTGGTGGTCGAGTTCGCCGTACAAAGACGCGGTAATATTATCGCTCTGGCGCTTTACTTGTATATGCATAAGTCTGTCCTTTCGTGGATTATACACTACCTTATTCTGCCGACGCTCATACATCCCTTTAAGAGTTTTTAGCGCTTTTTAACTTGTTTTGGAGTTAATATATGGTTCGTGTCGAAAAAACATAATATATTTAAAATCGGAGAGCATAAGAAGCGTTGAAGTACTGTTAAGGGACATATTAATGGGCAGACACCGCGAACGCATCAAAAAGCCGAAAAAAAGAAGAGGCATTTTATTCAGGATATTCAAATATACGACGCTGACAATAGCGATCCTTTTTTTCATGGGAGCCATATTCGGGTTTTCCTACCTTATGGGCCTTGATGAGTGGAAGGAGTTCGACCCTCTGAAAATAAGGGAGATGCAGCAGACGCTGCTGATATACGACTGCAACGGGAAGGAAACGGCGGGCCTCTACAACCAGCAGAACAGGGTGTATGTGCCTATAAAGGATATCCCCCTGTATGTGAGGAACGCGTTTATAGCGGTAGAGGATACGAGGTTTTATGAACATAAAGGCGTGGATATTATACGCACGATAGGGGCGATATTTCAAAGCATACGCAATGGTGAGGCGATAAGCGCAACAAGCTCGATATCGCAGCAGCTGGTCAGAAACACCAACCTTACGAATGTGCGGACGATGGCAAGAAAGCTGCAGGAGGCCGTAATGGCCATAAAGCTTGAGCAGGTTTACACAAAGGACGAGATACTTGAGATGTATCTCAATTACATACCGTTCGGCCACGGCGCTTACGGCATAGAGGCCGCCGCAAGGGTTTACTTCGGCACTACCACGTCGCGGCTTACCATCGCCCAGGGTGCGCTGCTTGCCGGGGTGATAAAAGCGCCCTCGCATTACGCGCCGCACATCAAAATGGACAAATCGATAAAACGGCGCAACCTCGTGCTTTCGCTTATGGCGGAGCAGGGGTTTATATCCGATGCACAGTATAAGGAGGCGCAGTCGGAGCAGGTCGTTCTCTGTGAGGAGCCGAAGTTCGAATACGGATTTTTTACCGACATGGTGCTCTCCGAGGCGCAGAGCATACTTTCGGTGGACAGCGAAGAGCTTCTCTCCAGCGGTTACAGGATACACACGACGCTGGACCCGGAACTGCAAAACAAGCTGGAATCGCTGTTTGAGGACGCTTCAAATTTCCCCGGCAACGCGGGCGACGGGAGCCAGTGCGAGTCGGCGCTTTGCATACTGGACAGCAAAACGAGCGAGATAAGAGCGGTGATGGGCGGCAGGGCATATAAGACGCGGCGCGGGCTTAACAGGGCGCTGGATATGAAACGGCAGCCTGGTTCGGCCATAAAGCCGGTAATCGCTTACGCGCCCGCTATGGAGAAGCTCGGGTACATGCCGACGACGCTCCTGCTGGACGAAAAAGGCGACTTCAACGGATATGTGCCCAAGGACTTTTCCAGCACGTACAAGGGCTGGGTAACGTTAAGGGAGGCGCTTTCAGAGTCGCTCAACCTGCCCGCGGTTAGAACGCTCAAAGAAGTGGGAGTAGAGGCCGGAAAGCTTTACGCTTCGAGCGTCGGCATAACGTTCGATAAAAACGATACGGGGCTTACGCTGGCTCTTGGCGGCTTTACGACGGGCGTTTCGCCGCTTACGCTGTGCAACGCTTTTACGCCGTTTGCCAACGGCGGGTATTACACCTACCCGAGCTGTATATCGAGCATAGAGGATTCAACGGGCGAAACGGTCTATTCACGGCCGGAAACAAAAACCTGCGTGCTCTCAAAGGAGACGGCTTTTCTGATTACCTCGGTGCTGGAAAGCGCGGCTACGGAGGGAACGGCAAGGAGGATAAAAATAGACGGAGTGCCCATAGCCGCAAAAACGGGAACGGCGGGTAACGCCGAGGGCAACAGGGACGCGTGGACGATAGCCTATAACCCGGAGTATACGATGTGCTGCTGGATGGGATTTGACAACAATACTGAAACGCGCTACCTGCCTTCCGACGTAACGGGCGGCACGTTCCCGGCATTGCTGATAAGAAAGCTGTTTGAGGGTGTCTACAGCGCAGAAAACGCGCCTGATTTTACAAAGCCAAACAGTATAGTGCAGGCAAAGATAGATACGAAGTCGCTGGAAAACGAGAAGGAGCCTATGCTGGCGGGCGCTTTTACGCCCAAAGACCAGACGACGCTTGAATACTTTCTGAAAGACAATGTTCCCGGCAAATATTCGACGTATTGGGTCGTGCCCTCGCCGCCCGACGATTTCAGCGTGGAGAGCGGGGACGGGGGACTTCCGGTTATAAGCTTTACGCCGCTTAAAGAATTTGTTATATACCGCGTCATGAGGATAGATAAGGAAGAGAGCTTGCCTGCCGCAATAGCGGAATACACGGGAGATATGCGCGAGGTGAAGTTTACGGATGATTCCGCAGAATACGGGCATACGTACATGTATTACGTACTGCCCGTTCATCCCGACATAAAAAACGAGGGGGAGAGCCTTACCGGCCCATCCTCCCCGGTGGTTGAAATTTCAATACTGTCGGAAGACGAATATATGCCTTAGCTTAAGGCATGGCGGGTCTGTAGATAGCCAGCAGCTGATCTGTCAGAGCCTTAAGCTCCGCGGTTTTCTGCTCTACGGCGCCCGACGTCGCGCCCGGCACCGCGATAAGATTCTTAAGTTCGTCTATCTTTGAAGATAGCCTGCTTCTGTCTTCCATAGTCATCGTAAGCGTTGAGTCGGCAAGCACGCCGCCCGATACGTTTATCTGCGCGTTTGCCGCGCCTATCGCGTTTGATAGGTTGTTCTGCTCGTTATACCAGCTTTCGGTATGCAGATCGCAGGTTTCGCCCGAGCCGGGAACATAACCGCCTTCGGGAGCCTTTATAGCTCCGGGAATGTACTTGGCCAGCTTTTCTGCGGAAAGCTGCCAGTATACAGAATTCGGCTCCAGGAACACGAGACACTTGTTTGATCTGGAGCTCTCAGGGCAGTACGACGTAGCGAGCTTGCCGCTGTCGGAACATACCGCGGCTATCTGATGCACGTTGCACTCCTCGGTTGGCTCGGTGCCCGGCGCGAAGTAAGCTTCAACAGGCTTACGCCCGCCGGGGTCCTGTTCGCACGCCGGCGTTGCCAGCATGCCCGAAACGCTGCATATACTGTACTTGGCAAGCCCGGCCTCTTCAGCGGTTTTCTCTATTATAGGCTTGTCGGGCTGGCCCTGCAGTATTTTCGACATATAGCTCTGCCAGAGCGGCGCGGCATACTCCGAAGCGTAAACCTTGCTGCTTAAAGACTTGTACTCGTCGTGGCCTATCCAGAGCGTTGACGTATAGTAAGGTGTTATGCCGGCAAAGAATATGCCTTTAACGTTCTGGTTAGTGCCTGTTTTACCGCCCACCGTCATGCCCGGTATCTGCGCTTCATTACCAGTTCCGGACTGTACGGCGTTCGTGAGCATGCTTGTAACCAGCCACGCAGTTGATTCCTTGAACACCTGGCGCTGGTCTCTTATCTCGTCCGCGTCAAGTATCACGTTCCCGTCCTTGTCTTCCACTCTCGTGAACGAGAGCGGCTCTAAGTAAACTCCGCTGTTCGCTATGGTGGCGTAAGCGCCCGCCATTTCTATGGGCGTAATGCCCGAAGTACCGAGTGCGAGCCCCGAGCCTGTTTTGCTTATATGCGAAGGATTGACGCCCATCTGAAGCAGATAATACGCCGAGTCTTCAAGGCCCACAAGGTTCATTAGCGTATATGCGGTGGCGCTGTTGAGCGACTGCACAAGGCCGGTGCGCAGCGTGACGGGGCCGTAATACTTGGAGCCTCCGCCCGGATAGCCGTTTTTGGAATCCCAGCCGTTAATGGGAAGATCAATATTCGGTATGATAGTGCCGTCCGAATACCCCTTGTCTATAGCGGGCGCGTAAACGGCTATGGGCTTAATGGACGAGCCTATAGGCATAGTCGTCTGGTACACTCTGTTCAGCGTCCTTTTTGCTTTGGGAGTCTCGCGACCGCCCACTACGGCGACAAGATTGCCCGTGTGCTGATCCAGCACGACCGCCGCCGCCTGCGGCTGTATGACGCTGGTAACGGTGCCGTCTTTGTTTTGATAGTGCGTCGCAGAATCGCCGTCATCTTTAAGCTTCGGGTATCCGTCCCAGCCGGCGAGCGTTTCTTCGACAGTCTTCTGTATTGCGGGATCTACAGTAGTGTATACCTTATAACCGTTTGTACGCAGCTCCTGATCCAAAAGCGCACGGTTCTGGTCGGTATCCTGCATATGCCGCTGCTTGAGCATATGCGTTATCACGTCATATACCGCGTATTCCACGAAATACGGCATCTCGTACATCTGGTTTACCGACGATTTTTCTCTGACGTGTACGGTATCGCCCTTCGCGGCGTCATACTCTTCCTTTGTGATATAGCCCGCCATGTACATATTACGCAGTACGAGGTCGGTCCGTTCGTTCAGCTTTTCGGCGTTGCCTGTTACGTAATAGCTCCTTCTTGGATCGTATAGGTACGGATACTGTGTAATGCCCGCGAGCATAGCGCACTCGCGAAGTGTAAGATCATTTAGTTCCTTGCCGAAATAATCCATGGCGGCCGCTTTGACGCCGTAATTTGAACCTCCCAAGGGTATGGTGTTGAGGTAAGCCTCGAGTATCTGCGGCTTTGAATATTTCGTCTCGAGCTGCATCGCAAGATAAGCTTCCTGTATCTTGCGCTTATAAGTCCGCTCAGGGCTTAACAGGTGGTTTTTGATAAGCTGCTGCGTTATCGTGCTGCCTCCCTGAACGCTGCTGTTCATAAGGTTGTTAATAAAAGCGCCCAGCAGCCTCTTTATATCTACGCCCGTATGGATGTAGAACCTGACGTCTTCAATAGATACGACCGCATCCTGCAGCCTTTGGGGTATCTCGTTTATCGGCGCCCAGTCCCTGTTTTCCGTGCCCGTATACGTGGTTATAAGCTTTTCGTACTTGTCGTATATATACGATGTTTCCGCCTGATTTTCTATCTGGGCGGTGTTTAGCTTGGGCGTTGTGTCCATATACGCTTTCGCTATGCCTATTATCGTACCGAATCCGGCTGCGCCAATAATAAAAACGCAGATAAGCACGAGCTTAAAGGCCGTAAGTATTATACCTACGATGAAATTTGGCCGGTGGTACCTGGCGGCGAACATGTTAATGTGTTCTTTTCCTTCACCTGAAAGATGTTCCCTCGAAATGCGCGGCATCTCGCTTTGCTTCTTTTTTTGTTCCGGCTTGGCCGCGCCCTTGCTCCGATAGGCTATATCCGTGCTGTCGAACACCTGAGTATCGTCGCTTACGGGTTCTTCCCATTCCGTATGCTTTTCTTTGCGCCTGAAAAGCCCAGCTGCCCATGCGATGCAGGCCGCAAAAAAGAGTGCGACAGTCCTTGCGGCTTTTTTTATATTACCCAAGGCTGCCGAAAAAAATGAGCTTATACTATTTGATAAAGACGAGCGTCTTCTTCGCATATAAATTACCCTAACAGTTTTTTGTATTATACCATATCATTCGGCCTGCCGCATTAAAATACGAATATTATTTACATTTTGGAGCGACGCCGCATATAAAGCATTGTGGCCTTTAATAAAACATATTTTTTAAAGTAAGGTGTTTATCATGCGTTTGAGGATAAAGTTCTCTAAAAAGTGGATTATTGTAATCGTTCTCGTTCTGATTGCGGTCTTATATCTTGTCGTTGACAGCATGATTAGGCCGACTATATTAAGCCTCTCAGAGGCGAGGCTGCGCGCTATTGGAGTAAAAGCTATGAACGACGCCGTGAGGGAGACAATAGGAGCGAGCGGCGTCACATATTCCGACTTGATACATATCGAGAAGGACGATAAGGGCAAGATATCACTGATAACGGCAAACACGGTGCTTATGAACAACATTGCGGCGCAGACGGCTATGGCCGCGCAGGATAAGATACTCAGCGCGGGGCGGCAGGGCGTGAATATACCAATAGGCACGATAATAGGCGGTCCGCTGACGACCGGACGCGGGCCGGCGATAACGATACTTTTCGAGCCCGTCGGGTCGGTAACTACAGACATAATAGCGGAGTTTGAGGACGCGGGCATAAACCAGACGCGGCATAAGATATTCTTAGTGCTGGACGCGTCGGTAAGGATACTCGTGGGCAACGCCGCGCAGACCGTGGAGATATATTCAAAGGTGCTCATATCCGATACTATAATAGTCGGTGAAGTGCCGCAAGGGTATTACAAGGGCGCCGAGAGCGACCTTTTAAACCTGCTTCCCGGCCATGAAGCGCAGTAAAACGCGGGCATTGAACCTTTGCGCCGCTTATGCTATTATTACGTAGTATTAAACGACCGTGAGGTGAATTTATGTCCGGACATTCGAAATGGGCAAACATAAAACGCAAAAAGGAAAAGACCGACGCAAAACGCGGGGCATCGTTTACAAAGATAGGCAGGGAGCTTGCCGTAGCCGTTAAGGAAGGCGGCCCCGACATCGAGACGAATTCAAGGCTTAAGGATATCGTGGCAAAGGCAAAAGCAAATAATATGCCGAACGATACGATAATGCGCTCTATAAAAAAGGCGGCCGGAGAGCTGGGAAATATCAATTATGAATCCGTCGTGTATGAAGGCTACGGCCCGGGAGGCGTCGCCGTAATAGTGGAAGCGCTTACCGACAACAGGAACCGCACCGCGGGTGATGTAAGACATTTATTCGATAAAAGCGGGGGAGCACTCGGGGCTACGGGCTGCGTATCCTGGATGTTTGAGAGAAAAGGCGTGCTTGTGGTGGAAAAGGCAGACGGCATGGACGCAGACGCCCTGATGATGGACGCAATAGAAGCGGGCGCCGACGACGTTGAAGAGAGCGAAGACGCTTTCGAGATAACGACGGACGTCGCGTCGTTTTCCGGCGTATACGAGCAGATGGAAAAGGGCGGGTATGCTTTTGCGCTGGCCGAGCTGCAACTCGTGCCCGAAAACACGGTGGAGCTGCCCGAAGATAAGGAAGAAAGCGTACAAAAGCTGCTCGATCTGCTGGAAGACAACGACGACGTGCAGAACGTATACCACAACGCCGTGCTTTAGTACGGGGCGTAAATATCGAGAATAAATAGTTTTTTCGAGCAAAAAATATCCCTGTCGGAGGGATTTTTTTGTTGTTTAAGAAGCATAAGAAGCTTGCGGTATTCATGATTATACTTTTCGCGCTTTTTGCGGCGGGCGCCGGGGGATACATACTTGCCGCCAACGAGCCCCGGGTAGTGGAGGAAATGCCTGAGCAATCCGATGTGCCCGCGGGCGCTGACGATACGCGCATAGAAAAGGGCGCTTCCGTCGACTGGGATTACGAGTACAGGATGTGCGGCCATCATATCTATCTGCACTGCGAGGCCGGCGAGAGTATGGTGGGACTTAAGTTTTCCGAGCTGCAGGCCTCAAACCCGAATGTGCGGATCGTTTCGTTTGAACCAAAAAAGCTGCAGCTTAAAATGAGCTTCGACTGCTACTGCCCGCGTCACTACATACTCAGGCGATATAGGGATGAGCTTGCGGTATTCCGGACAGTGCTGGGCACGCCGGAACAGGAGGTCTGCCTTAAGGTGCCTGTACTTTTCAGCAGGATAAACAAAGACGAACAGCAGGTGCTTGAGACAGGCAAGCTTTTCGACAGCCTTGAAGATATACAGCATTACCTTGAGGGCCTTGAAACATAAAAAACATACATCAAATAATTGCATAATATCATAATAATATTATTGACTGCCCTAAAATAGTATAGTATCATAAGTAAAAATTAATTATCGTATATCTTCGGGGTGGGGTGAAATTCCCCTACCGGCGGTAAAGTCCGCGAGCCTTATGGCAGATACGGTGTGATTCCGTAACCGACAGTACAGTCTGGATGAAAGAAGAATG
Source organism: Bacillota bacterium (assembly GCA_023410595.1). Taxonomy (GTDB): domain Bacteria; phylum Bacillota; class Clostridia; order Christensenellales; family SZUA-584; genus DTFZ01. The sequence continues at coordinate 30,127 of JAEYPO010000039.1, forward strand.
TTCGTTTTTTAAAGCGGCGCTCTGAAGGTACATTTCAGGGCTTTTTTATTTAAAAAGTCCTGATAAGAGGGAGGAAAACATGTCAACAAGATCAGCATCGTCAAGGAGGCTGCTGTTTCTGGTCACGGCCGGAATACTTGCGGCCGTATCTACAATTCTGCGTTTTCTGGAGACGCCGCTGCCGCTTATACCGGGCTTTCTGAAGATAGACTTCAGCAACATACCGGCGCTGCTTGGAGGGTTTGCGCTCGGGCCGGTGGCGGGAACGGCAATACTGCTCATTAAAAATCTGCTATATCTTCCCGCTACGCAAACGGGAGGCGTTGGCGAGATAGCCGACTTTGTAATCAGCCTCGCGTTCATACTGCCGGCTGCGTTGATCTATAAGAACAGGAAAAACCGTAAAGGCGCGATAGTGGGCATGGTTGCGGGCAGTGCCGTAATGTCGTTTTTAGCGGCGCCGCTAATGAACTACTTCGTGCTAGTGCCGTTCTACGCCATGATGTTCTTCGGTTCGTCGGTAGACGCGATCATAAAGGTTGCGGCTGCGGTAAACCCCGGCATTACCAGCGTCTGGACGTATATAATCTATGCTGTAGTACCTTTTAATATCATTAAGTGCATACTGGTCTGCTTCGTTTCGGGACTGCTGTATAAGCCGCTGTCGCCGCTTCTGCATAAATACCGCTGATTACCAAAAATAATTGCATAATCCGCGGTTTTCGGGTATACTGCATAAACGGTTACAACAAATGAAATCGGAGCATAACATTGGCTGAAACGTACGTAACAAACAGCCCTGAGCAAACGTTCGAGCAGGGGAAAAGGCTGGGGCAGAAGCTCAGTGACGGAGATATCGTAGCACTCCTGGGCGACCTTGGAGCGGGCAAGACGGTGCTCACAAAAGGCATAGCCGTCGGGCTTGGCATAACCGAAGACGTAACAAGCCCTACCTTTACGCTGCTTAAAGAGTACGAAGGGCGGCTCAAGCTGCACCATTTTGACCTTTACAGGATAGAGGACGAAGAAGAGCTTACAGAGACCGGCTTTTACGACTGGCTGGGAGGGGAGGGCGTCTGCGTAATAGAATGGGCGGACAAAGCCGTTCTTCCTCCCTGTATATGCGTTACGCTAGTGGGTTCCGGCTCGGACGAGCGTAAGATAACGATAGAGGACCAAAGAGGATAAAACATGTACATTCTTGCCGTTGATACTTCGGGAAACGTATGCTCCGCGGCGGTGCTTGACGATACGCGGATACTGGCGGAGACATACGTGGACAATAAAAAGACGCATTCCGAGACTCTCGCTCCCATGGCGGACGGGTGCCTTAAAAGCGCAGGGCTGGGCATAAAGGACATCGGCCTGTTTTGTTGCGCCGTCGGCCCCGGTTCGTTTACCGGCATACGCATAGGAGCGGGCCTTATAAAAGCGCTCGCGCACGCCTCGGGCAAACCTGCGGTAGGTGTAAATACGCTCGACGCGCTTGCCCTGAATATGGCGGGAACGGACGAGATCGTATGCCCGGTCATAGACGCGAGAAGGGGCGAGGTGTATACGGCGTCATACCGCGGCGGTGAAAGGATAACGGAGTACAGGGCCGTATTGCTGGATGCCGTGCTCGATGAGCTTGCCGGAGAAAAGACGGTGTTTTTGGGCGACGCGGCGATAAGTTTCGGCAAAAAGATACTCGAAGCGTCTGCTGCGTTCCGCATAGCGCATACCGGCATAGCGCTGCAGCGGGCAGGGTCGGTAGGGCTTGCGGCGCTTGCGCTGTATAATAAGGGCGCTTATGGCGACGCGTACAGCTTAGAGCCGTTCTATCTTCGTGAAACGCAGGCGGAACGGCTGCTGAAGGCCTCCCGCGCCTCAGACAAAAGCTGACCATGGATATTCTTTATAGAAGAGCCGTCCCAAAAGACATAATCGACATTTTTTACGTTGAATCCCGGTGTTTCAAGTCGCCGTGGTCGATGGACTCTATACGCGAGGATATATGCGAAAACGAACGCGCGGTATATGTGGTTGCCACGGAGAGCGCGCGCATAATAGGTTTTTGCGCCATGCATTCCGTGTTCGACGAAGGGCATATTATGAACGTCGCGGTGCTCGAGGAATACAGGGGAAAGCGCGTAGGCGAGAAGCTGCTGAAAAAGATGTTCGTGCTTGCTCCGCCCGAGGTCGTTAATTATACGCTGGAAGTAAGAGTTTCAAACGCGCCCGCAATAAAGCTTTACATGCGCATGGGGTTTCGCAGCTTCGGCTTGAGGCCTGGATATTATGCCGACACCGGAGAGAGCGCTATGATAATGTGGCTGAATACCGGCACAGCAGGGGATACGGCCCGGCAATAAGCTCCATATAACGATACAAAAATTTATTCTTATTATTTATAAATAAAATCGGTATTTATTCAAGGCATATGTTTACATAATGTTCTTTAATATTGTATAATTAGATATATTATATAGGGAGGTTGTTATCATATGTCGGATCAAAAGAACTCTTTGGGCATGGATCAAAAAACGGCAAGCTGGTTCGCTTACATTCTTTCCATAATAAGCGGCGTCATTCTTTTGGCAACGGAAAAAGATGATAAAACTGTGCGCACGCACGCGTGGCAGTCTGTTGTATTGGGCTGCTTCTTCGTAGCGGTGTATATCGTGCTGGGTATACTTGCGGCGATATTCTTTAACCCTTGGAACGTAGTCGCTTACGCCATGGGAGCGTTCAGCATATGGGGCTTTTTGTACCTTATAGCAGGCCTCGGCTGGATAGTGATTACGGTCATATGCATACTTAAAGCGCTGCAGGGCGACATATTCAAAATACCCGTTATATACGACAAGATAAAAAACCTCAAATAGATATTACCCCATCAAGTCTCACGACTTGCCGGGGCCCCCGATTATCACCCCATCAAGTCTCACGACTTGCCGGGGCCCATATGAAAAGCTGAGGCTGGCGTTTACGCCAGCCTTTATTATCATAGAAAAAACCACACGCTGAGCGTGTGGAGCAACGGATAGCTTTAGCGTTTGAAAAATATTTTTGAAATAATAAAATAATGTCCCTAGGCTTAATAATAAACAAACCAGAAATCAAAGATAGATAAAGGGAAAACACAGTTCAAACAAATTAAAGATTCTTCGCTTGCGCTCTGAATGACAGAAGCAACTAATGAGAAAATCAGGCTTTATTGACGTAAGCTCATATGTCATTCAGAGGACCGAAGGGACGAAGAATCTTAGCCCCATGCGGCTATAGGAACCGTAATATGCCGCGAGGCTGTCCAGCAAGAGTCCCTTATAGGGTTCAAGAAAAACCACCCCTTGAAGGGGTGGTTGATTATTTAAAATGTAAAAGCTCCTCCCAAGCAACGGGGAGGAGCTTTATGTTTCATAAAGAGAGGTTAATCCTGCGGGCTTAAGTCCACTTTGCCGTTCGTTATCGAATAGATTAAATTATCGTAATTCCCATATGCCTTCTGCACATATTTGTCGAAGTATATAAACGAGAAGAACAGCGCGCCCGTAACGAGCGTCCACAAAAGTACGGAAAGCGCTATATTCTTTTTGCGCTTGCTTGCTAGTTTGGGTTCGCGCTTACTCGATTTCTCCTTATGCTGCTCGCGTATTATACGGGGCTGTGACGACGCCGCCCTGTAACGGCGCTCTATAGGCTGATCAGCCGTATTTTCTTTTGACGCAGTTTCAGATGTGTCGGCTTCTTCTATCTCAAGCCATTGCTTTGGAGGAGCGGGCTCATCCGGGGAAGAGGACGCCTGCTTTTTTTGCTTATACTCGCGCATGAACTCGTCCGGGTCGAAGCTCTGAAGATCGTCTATCTCGGGCAGATTGATATTCATAATGTTTTCGAGATACCGGGGCGAATAATCGTTGTCATCCGAAACCGGCTCGCCGCTCGATACATCCGCTTTCTCATCCGCCGCGACGCTCGCGTCAAGGTCGTAAGGCTTGATGGGGTGCAAATCAGGCCCGGCTACAGGGGAAGCTGAGTCCGGCGCTTCAAAATCGCCGCCCGCCGTTTCTAAACCGATGTCGTCTTCACGCGATTCCTTTACTTCCGCATCGGATGGGAAATCTTCGTTATAGACGATAAAGCTCTGAGGAAAGTCTTTAATCTTTGGCTTACTGCCTTCAGCCGCTGCACTGGCCGCGGCGTCGGGAGATATGTTGTTCTGTATCTGTATGACCTCCACGACCGTTCCGCATCTTGGGCACAGCACATCGATATTACTAAGTTTATTGCCGCAGTTAGGGCATCTGTCCATAATTACCTCCGAAGTATTTACTGATTAGTACATAATAAAGCTTAAAAAAACACTTCGCGCATGTTATTATGGCTATTATATACTATTTTTTTAGCGGAGGCACTATTTTTTTGGAAATATATCTCGACAACGCGGCGACAACAAAGCCTGTGCTGGAAAAGGCACTGGCGCATCATATGCAGCAGGGCTGGTACAATCCCTCGTGTGCGTACGGGCCTGCGGCAAACGTCTTTATAGGAATGAAAAGGGCGCGGGAGCTGCTGACAGGAATAACGGGCGCGACGGGGGACTGCCTGTTTACGTCGGGCGGCACGGAAGCCAACAACACGGTTGTCATATCGTCCTTCAAGCCGGGCGCTCATTATATAACAAGCACGGTCGAGCATCCGTCTGTATATAACGCATTTAAACACATAGAATCGCTGGGCGCTTGCGTGGATTACATTAAGCCTCAAGACTTCTGCATAAGGGCGCAGGACGTAGAGGGAGCGGTACGAAAGAACACGGCGCTTGTAAGCATAATGAACGTAAACAACGAAACAGGCGCGCTTAATGACATAGCGGCTATAGCGCGGGTTGTCAAGTCGGCAAACGAAGCGGCGCTGTTCCATTCGGACGGCGTGCAGGCGCTTTTTAAAACTGCTATAGACCTCAGCGCGAATGTGGATTATTATACTGTAAGCGCGCACAAGATACACGCGCTCAAAGGCACGGGCGCGCTGCTCACCGGGAGGGACGCAGTACTGCGCGGGCTGCTGCACGGCGGGGAGCAGGAGTATACGCTGCGCCCCGGAACGGAGAACACACTCGGCATACAGGCGTTTAGTGAAGCGCTTGAGCGGGGCAAAGAAAGCGTAACCTCCTCCATAGAAAAGGTTGAGGCGCTGCAGCATAGGCTGCTCAGCGCGCTCGAAAGAATGGAGGACGCGCGTGTCAACCTGCCGGCCAGCAAAGTGCCCCATATCGTCAGCGTGTCGTTTCCCGGCATACGGGCGGAGGTCCTCGTGCGCGTGCTGGGGGAGAAGGGCATATATATAGGCACGGGGGCGGCGTGTTCGCGCGGCAAGGTGAGCAGGGTGCTGCTGGAAAGCGGATTCAGCAAGCAAGCGGCTGAAGGCACCATAAGGATAAGCATGAGCGCGCTCAATAAGGAATCCGACATTGACATATGCGCTGAAGAACTGGAAAAGGCTGTAAAGAAGTTAAGGAGTTTTGGCAGAAGATAGCATGGAAAATATAATCATCATAAGATACGCGGAGATACATTTAAAAGGGCTCAACAGGCCGTACTTTGAGAAGGCGCTCGCAAAGAACATTGAGGCCGCGCTTTTTGGCGTTTCGGGCGCAAGAGTGAAAAGGGGAGAGAGCCGCATATACGTCGAGGGAGTAGCCGAGACGGATTTAAACAAGGCGTTTGACGCGCTGGGGCGAGTGTTCGGCATACATTCATACAGCCTGGCGGTGCGCCTTGAGCAGGACATACAAAAAGCGGCTCATATTCTCGCCGATATGGTAAAGTCCGAGAAGGAAAGGCTGCGCCTTGAAGCAGCCACGTTCAGGGTGGAAGCGAAGCGTGCGGACAAGCGGTTCCCGCTTAACTCAATAGATATCGCAAGACAGGCGGGAGCGATAATACTGGAAAACGTAGAAGGGCTCAAGGTGGATCTGGAGAACCCGGATATTACCGCGTACCTTGAAATGCGCGACATGGCGTACTGCTACACACAGGTAATGAAAGGTCCTGGCGGCATGCCGGTAGGGTGCAACGGCAGCGCGATGCTGCTGCTCTCAGGGGGCATAGACAGCCCGGTAGCGGGCATAATGGTCGCAAAGAGGGGCGTTTCGCTCTCGGCGGTGCACTTCGAGAGCTTCCCGTATACTAGCGACAAGGCGCTTGACAAAGTCGTTGACCTCGGCAAGATAATGGCGAAGTATACCGGGGCGATAAAGCTGCACGTGATAAGGTTTACCGACATACAAATGAAGCTTTACCAGGACTGCCCGCCCGATTACCTTACGGTGCTCATGCGACGCTTCATGATGCGAATAGCACAAAGACTGGCTCTTGCCGACGGGTGCCTTGCGCTGGCGACGGGGGAGAGCGTGGGGCAGGTGGCGAGCCAGACACTCGAGAACCTTGCCGCCACTAACAGCGTTGTTTCGCTGCCCGTGCTGCGGCCGCTCATAGCCATGGACAAGAATGAGATAATCGAGCGCGCGGAGGAATACGGCACGTTCAAGACGTCGATACTGCCGTTTGAGGACTGCTGCACCGTGTTCGTGCCGAAGCATCCCATAACACGGCCACGCCTTAATGAAGTGGAAAAGGCGGAAGCGGGGCTGAATACAGACGAAATGGTAAACGCGGCCATAGCCGCGGATAACGTGAAAATAATAGAATAATATGGCTGTCCAAAAGCCGCAAGGCTTTTATGGCGGCAAGGGGGTAGAAACGGTGAGCAATACAAAAGGCGACGCCAAAAAAAGCACGAAAGCAAGCAGGCACAAGCGTACGGTAAGGATTATACAGAGCGTAATAGCCATAGTAATAGCGCTCGGTATGATCATTACTATGTTTGTAATGTTTCTGGACAATTAGAGATATTAAGAGTATATGATAGAAGCCCCGAATGCTCGGGGCTTCTATCCGTTGTTAATATAAGTTAGGTATTAGGGGTAACTTATTTATATTTAGGCTTTGCCACATAATGTGTGTGCAGCAGATCATGCGCCTTGTGGCTGCCCGGGCTCCCGAGGAACTCCTCATAAAGCTTCTGCACTTCCGCGTTTTTATGCGACTTCCTCTTTGTCTTGCCGGCGTCTTCCGAATACGTGGCTTTAGCGCGCAGCACATAAGGGGAGGCTTCCAGCCTGTCCTGTGCCGAAACGATGGGTTGTCCGCCGCCGGTTACGCAGCCGCCGGGGCATCCCATTATCTCAATGAAGTGGTATGTCTTTTCGCCCGACCTCACGGCTTCAAGCAGCTTCTTGGCGTTGCCGGTGCCGCTGGCGACCGCAACCTTAATGTCCATGCCGGCGACGTTTACCGTCGCTTCCTTGACGCCGTCGATGCCTCTTACGCATTCATAATCTATGTCATCCAAATCCTTGCCGGTAAGTATATCGGCCACCGTGCGCAGCGCGGCTTCCATAACGCCGCCCGTCGCGCCGAATATCACGCCCGCGCCCGTAGATTCGCCGAGAACGCTGTCGAAATCCTCGTCCTGCAGCCTCGCAAAGTCTATATTAGACTGCTTTATCATCCTGGCGAGTTCTCTCGTTGTAAGCACGGCGTCAACGTTAGCAAGACCGTCGTTTTTGAGTTCGGCTCTTTCTTTTTCATACTTCTTGGCCGTGCAGGGCATAACTGATACGACGTATATGCTCTTCGGGTCAAGATTTAGCTTCTTTGCAAGATACGACTTGATGACCGCACCCTCCATCTCGTGAGGCGACTTGCATGACGATAGGTTGTCAAGGAAGTCGGGGAAGAACATCTCACAGTATTTTATCCAGCCGGGGCTGCAGGATGTGATCATAGGAAGCTTTCCGCCGTTCTTTATCCTGTCAAGCAGCTCCGTGCCTTCCTCCATTATCGTAAGGTCGGCCGCGAAGTCCGTGTCAAACACTCTTTCAAAGCCTATACGGCGAAGCGCCGCCGCCATCTTGCCGGTAACGCTCGTTCCCATCGGAAGGCCGAATTCTTCGCCCAGCGCGAAACGGACGGCGGGGGCGGTTTGCACGAACACATGCTTTGTCTTATCATGCAGCGCTGCCCATACGTTGTCTATCTCGCTCTTTTCGGAAAGCGCTCCCACCGGGCAGGCGGTGATGCACTGACCGCAGTTGATGCACAGCACGTCGCTTAAGTCTTTGCCGAATACCGGCTCTACAGTCGTCTTGAATCCTCTGTTCGTGGCGCCAATAGCTCCGATCTTCTGAACTTTGTTGCACATGGCTATACAGCGTCTGCAGAGTATGCACTTATTCTGGTCGCGCACTATGGACGGCGAAGACGTATCGAGAGGCCTGTCTGTCTTTTCGCCCTCGAAAACCGTGTCGTCCTCCACGCCCAGCTCTTCGCAGAGCTTTTGAAGCTCGCAGCTCTGGTTCCTTATACAGCTTAAGCACTTCTTCTCGTGGTTGGAGAGTATGAGCTCTAAGTTCGTCTTCCTTGCTTCCTGCACCGTCTTGGAGTTTGTGGACACTACCATGCCGTTGCTTACGGGCAGCACGCAGGAGGCCTGAAGGCCTCTTCCGCCTTCTATCATTTCCACAAGGCACATTCTGCACGCGCCTATCGCGTTAACACCCTTCAAATAGCAGAGCGTGGGTATTTTAATATTAGCTTTTCTTGCCGCTTCAAGCACCGTAGTGTTGTCGGGCACTTCTACTTTTATGCCGTCTATTGTTAAAGATACCATGTCTTTTTCTCTCCTTTCCTACTTCTTGCTAATCGCGTCGAATCTGCACTTGCCCATGCATGCGCCGCACTTTATGCACTTGGTCTGGTCTATTTCATGAGGCTCTTTCACTTTGCCGGAGATAGCGGCTACCGGGCAGACCTTGGCGCAGGCCGTGCATCCTATGCACTTCGACTTGTCGATAGTATAGTTGAGGAGCGCCTTGCAGTGGCCGGCGGGGCATTTTTTGTCCCTTATATGCGCTTCGTACTCGTCGCGGAAATAGCGTATCGTCGAAAGCACGGGGTTAGGGGAAGTCTTGCCTAGGCCGCAGAGCGCCGCGTTAGTTATGTTGTGTCCAAGGTTTTCCAGCTTCTCTATGTCGCCTTCCTTGCCGTTGCCCGAAACGATGCGCTCCAATATCTCAAGCATGCGCTTCGTGCCTATACGGCAGGGCGGGCATTTGCCGCACGATTCGTCGACTGTGAAGTCGAGGAAGAACCTTGCCACATCGACCATACAGTTGTCTTCGTCCATAACTATAAGGCCGCCGCTGCCCATCATCGAACCGATGGCCGTAAGCGAATCGTAGTCGATGGGAGTATCGAGGTGTGTAGCGGGTATGCAGCCGCCCGAAGGGCCGCCCGTCTGCGCAGCCTTGAAAGCCTTGCCTCCAGGTATGCCGCCGCCGATGTCGTATATTATCTCGCGCAGCGTCGTGCCCATGGGTACTTCCACAAGGCCGGTGTTGTTTATCTTGCCGCCGAGCGCGAATACCTTCGTGCCCTTGCTCTTTTCGGTTCCTATGGACCTGAACCATTCGGTGCCCTTTAATATTATCTGTGCAATGTTGGCGAATGTTTCAACGTTGTTTATTATCGTCGGCTTGCCGAACAGACCCTGGTTCGCGGGGAACGGGGGCTTGGGCGTGGGCTCGCCTCTGTTTCCTTCGATGGAATGGATAAGAGCCATCTCTTCGCCGCATACGAAAGCGCCCGCGCCGAGACGTATCTCCAGATCAAAATCGAATCCCGTGCCGAATATGTCTTTGCCGAGCAGCCCGAACTCTTTTGCTTGCTTAATGGCAATCTCAAGCCGTTTGACGGCGATGGGGTACTCCGCGCGGACGTATATGTATCCCATGTTGGCGCCTATAGCATAGCCCGCTATGGCCATGGCTTCAAGCACCGCGTGCGGGTCGCCTTCCAGCACGCTCCTGTCCATGAACGCGCCCGGATCGCCTTCGTCGGCGTTACATATGACGTACTTCTGCTCGCCCGCAGCATTGCGGCAGAACTGCCACTTCATGCCGGTGGGGAAGCCGCCGCCTCCGCGGCCCCTAAGTCCGCTTTCCTTTATGATGTCGATGACCTGCTGAGGCGTATACTCCGTAAGGCACTGTCCAAGAGCCTTGTATCCGTCAAAAGCGATGTATTCCTCGATCTTCTCAGGATCGATGACGCCGCAGTTTTTAAGCACTATACGCGTCTGCTTTTTGTAGAATCCAACATTGTTAAGCGACGTCTCGACGCTCTCGGAACCTTCCTTGTAAAGCAGTCTTTGAACGACCCTGCCCTTTAAAAGGTGCTCGCCAACTATTTCGGGAACGTCTTCCACCGTGACTCTGGAATAGAAGCTGCCCTCGGGGTATACGATAACTATAGGCCCGACCGCGCAAAGCCCGAAGCACCCCGTGCGGACGACTTTAACTTCCTTGTCAAGGCCTGCTTTTGTTATCTCTTCGTTGAATTTATCAATTATCTTGGGCGAATTTGACGATGTGCATCCTGTTCCGCCGCAGATAAGTACGTGAGAACGGTAAATATTCATTTTACTGCCTCCTTGTCGTTGCTCTCGTAGTTGCCTATCGTATATTCCGTAACAGGATTGCCGTTGACGACATGCTCGGCCACTATCCTCGCTACCATTGCCGGAGTTACCTTGACGTACGTCACTTTTTCGGCTCCCGGCGTATAAATCTCGACCATAGGCTCAAGACGGCATACGCCTATGCATCCCGTCTGGGAAACAATCACGTTAGAAAGGTTCCTCTTTGCGACCTCTTCAATAAAAGCCGTAAGAACGGGGCGGGCGCCTGCCGCTATACCGCACGTTGCCATGCCAACGACGACCCTTACGCCTTCGCTTTTCTTTCTTAAGTCGATCTGAGACAATGTTTTATTTCTTATTTCTTCTAATTCCTTTAAGGATTTCATATCTCATTACCTCCAAAAACTTGTGCAATTCCTTCCTGTAAAAACTCGCGGATAAACCTTAAGACTTCAGGCTCCGACACGGATACGCCGCCTAGCGCAGCCTTTATCTCTCTGGTGTCATACAAAAACGCTTCATCTTTTTTTGCGGAAAATACAAAATCAATTTGTGGATTCAGCAACGTCAAGGTGTATATAGTTTCTGCGATGTCACCCATAGGCGGGCGGTCAATGTGAGAATACCTGTATACAGCATTAAGCTTTGTGCCATTGCCGGGGGAGGAAGCTATCTCAAGGCTTCCGCCGGTACTCTCAACGCCGGCTGTAAAAAGCGGTATACCAAGCCCGACTTTTCTTGTTGTCCTTGATGTCACGAACGGACTTTTAACTTTGGCCAACACTTCTTCGCTCATACCGCATCCGTTGTCTTCTATGCTGATCGTAAGAGTGTCTTTGCTCTTATCAAGCTCCATGCTTATAGTTACGAGGCTTGCCCCGGCACGGATAGAGTTCTCGGCAATATCGAGTATGTGCAAAGATATGTCTCTCATTTATCCTTGTACTTTAAGAGGATATCAGGAATATCCGAGGGAACAAGGCGGCCGTATACCTGATCGTCTATCATTATTACGGGCGCGAGTCCGCAGCATCCTAGGCAGCGCGTCGGCTGAAGCGTAAAGTTGCCGTCTTCCGTCGTCTCGCCGGGCTTAACTCCAAGATCCTCGGCCAATTCTTCCATGACCTTTTCAACACCCTTTACGTAACATGCGGTTCCAAGGCATACGCTTATTACGTGCTTGCCCTTTGGCTCCAGCGCAAATTGCGAATAGAATGTCGCTATGCCGTACACGTCGCTCATGGGGACGCCAAGCTCATCGGAGATAAGCTTCTGAACATCAAACGTCAATGCCCCGAAGAGCGATTGCGCTTTCTGCATCACCGGCATAAGCGGCCCCGGCTTCTTCTTTTGCTCTTCGATAAAGCTTATAAGCTCTTCGCGCAAAGCCTTATCGTCTACAGTAGTTGTCATCGTTTACCCCTCCCTAAAATTTATATATTAACCCAAACATAATTTGCAGCACACTATTATCGTTATAAGATTGTTAAATTGTTAACACGCAATATCAACCGACAATTTTGAGCTGTACTACATTGTTAAATATTTAACAAACTTTTTTTCCAAAGTGTATTGTATCATAACAGGCTTTATAATACCACTAGAAAGTTTGTGAAAAAGTAAATAATCTTATGAAATGTTCGGAGTGATGCCGTTTTTTATGCAGGAATATCTAAAAAACGAAAGACTTTGGAATGGCAATTACTTATTGGTTATATATGAAACAAAATCTTCGGGAGAAGATATGGGGAGCGCGTTTAAAGGCTCGGATATATCGCCAAGGTTATGCGCGTCCGAAGAATACAGCACCTTGCATTCCGGGCTTACGGCGGGGCAGGGGAGGCCTTTAGCGATCTCCACGCAGTTAAAAAGTCCGGGCGGTATAAAGCCCAGGTTTGTGATTATGGAAAAAGAATCGCGATTGATATGGGCGGGCACCGTAAAGCCGCCCGCTTCCTTTGTCATTGAGACTATATCGTCTATCGTAAAGCCGGACGCCTGAAGCAGCAGTTTACTGAGGCAGCCCGAGCAGATATCGTTTTCATCAATTATTATCTGACCGCCGAAGATTTCCGGCCTGGCCGGTATATCGGGCAGGCTCTCGTATATCGCGCCGCAGAAACTCAAAGCGGGCTCAAGCGAAGGAAAATACGCGAGCACATGAACCTCCTCGCGCGTCGTTACTTCTATTCCGGGAACAAAAATAAGGCCTTGCTTTTCCGCCTCAACCGACATGGACTTAAGGTTATCGCCAGCGTTATGGTCCGTAAGGCTTATTATGTTAAGGCCCTTTAAATGCGCCATGGCGGCTATATTCGCAGGCGTCATATCGTCCGACGCGCAGGGCGAGAGACATGAGTGTATGTGCAGGTCGTAATATGCGTTCATTACACTTCGCCGACGCCCAAGGCGGCCATCGCCTTGGCGGCTCCGTACGACGTGCAATCCGCTTTTAAAAGGCAAACGCATTTTTCGTTGGCGGCGTCTATCGTGTCTTTCGATACCTCAATGCTTTCGGGTATTATAACGCAGCTGAACTCGTGCAGCGAGGCTATGGCGACCACATTAAGGTGCGTCTGTACGGTAACCCACGCCATGCCCTGCCTGCCGTGCGCCATGACCCAGCTTAAAAGGTCGCACACATAAGCCGATGTGACGCTGCCGTCGGGGCTGCCCGCAATTACTTCCCATCCAGTTTTCTCTGCCAGTTCTTTTACAGTCATATCATTCATCCTGTCTTTCATTATTTGTAAGCTCGACCATCTGCTCGGCAAGCATCGTTACCCTGTCTCTTAGCTTGAATATGCAATCAAGTTCTTTCGCGTCGCCCAGCACGATATCCTCCGCCATTGCCCGGCAGGAAGGAGAACCGCACGAACCGCAGTCAAGTCCGGGCAGGCGTTTTGTTATAGCCTCTATCTCTTCGAGTTTCTGCATGGCCTTCACCCTGTCTTTGTCTATCTTCATCACGGGGCGGGGCAGCACGGGCTGCTTGAAATCGACGTCGCAGCTGTCGATATAGCTGCGCGCGTACTCGAAAGGAAGCCCGTCGCTTCCTGTTTTTGCGGACAGCTTTTTTATCCTCGTCCTTGCGACAAAGGGGTTTTCGAACGTTAACGGGCCGCCGACGCAGCCGCCGGGGCAGGCGAGCCCTTCGAAAAACTGCAGGTCTCCCAGCTTGCAGTTCTCTATCTCTTCAAGCACCTTTATTACATTGTCTATGCCGTCTACTGCCAGCGAGTTGTCGATAAGCGACGCCGCTGTTTCGCCTCCCGAGTTTGCCCACCCTACGCCGTACGAAGACGCTCCGGGGCCGCAGAATATTTCGTCGCTGTTGATTTTCAGCTTGCCCGCAAGCAGTCCGTATATTTTGATTATGGATATAGCTCCGTCCACGTTGCTCTTCTCCGCGCCGTAAGGGTTCTTTATGCTGGTCATTTTTGCGGGGCAGGGCGTGATAAAGAACGCTCCAACGTCCTTAATATCCACATGGTGCTCTTTGGAGTATTCCCTTTTGGCCGCCAGCGCGGCCATTTCCATGGGCGACTGAAGGTCGAGTATGTTGTCGATGAGGTTAGGAAACCGCACCTGTATAAGCCGGACAATAGCGGGGCAGGCGGAAGAGATTACAGGCAGGTTTTTTTTAGCACCCGCTTTTTCGCGTATCGCGCAGCTTACGATGTCGGCGCCCCGCGCCACCTCGTATACGTCGTCAAAGCCTAAGTGCTTAAGACCCGTTATTACACTCCCAATGCTCTCGAGGTTTTTGAACTGTCCGTAGAGCGACGGCGCGGGAAGAGCAATCTTGTATTGAAAGCGCCCGATATCCGTAAACGGGTCGGTATAAGCGACTTTGGCGTGATAAGGGCACACACGTATGCATACTCCGCAGTCGATGCACCGCTCCGCAATGATCTGCGCTTTTCCGTTGCGCACCCTTATAGCTTCGGTAGGGCAGTGCTTGATGCAGTTCGTGCATCCCTTGCACTTGTCCCGTTCAAGACGTACTGAATGAAAATAATCGCCCATTTAATGCCCCTTTAACTAAAAATCAGACCATAAGCCTATGACTCTTTGTGGGACCCCGATGCTATCGCCCCTAGAGCTATGGCTCTTGGGAAACCCCGATTTTAAACCTGAGCTTTAGGTTTGTCCCTTCCTTGCTTGAGGTTATGTTGAAAACATCGCTGTTCTTTTTTATGTTGGAAAGGCCCATGCCTGCGCCGAATCCCATCATCCTTATGCTGGACGGCGCGGTCGAATACCCTTCCTGCATAGCAAGTTCGATATCCTCAATACCGGGGCCGGTATCATCGCAGCCTATGTATACCTCGTCAGGCGTAATTACCAGCGTGATAACGCCTCCGACGCTATGTATTATCATATTGATCTCGGCCTCATACGCCGCTATCGTAATCCTTCTTATGAGTGCGGGGTCGATACCGATCTTCTTAAGTATGCTCTTGATCTTTGCGGAAACTTCTCCCGCGGCGGCATAATCGCCGGCGGCGACAGAGAATGTTTCTGTATACGCGGGCGCAGGCATTTTAAACCTTTTGGCACGGCTGCAGGCCATGCTTATAAAGAATGCCGCACGCTTCAAAAAGCGTCTGCTCGCAGGAGAGCAGCGTTATGCCGCATTCGCTGGCAAGCGCGCTTACGTCTTCCGTCGGCTTTTTACCCCTTACAAACACTATACATGACACGTCGAGCATCTCCGCCGTCCTTATCACGTGGTTGTTGACCATGCCGGTAAGCAGCAGGCATCCTTCTTTCGCGAACGCTAAAACGTCGCTCATAAGGTCCGCTCCGCAGGCCGACATGAGCTGTTTGTCCAGATTTTGTTCGCCGCATATCAGCTCGCAGCCTAAACATTTGATTACATCAGAAATTGTCATATTACTCCCAACTGTTCTATATATGTTTGGCTCAGCCGCTTAGATTATCAAGAAACGCCGAGTAATCCACGACTACGCCTATTAAAGTATACTTCAATTTCGAAAGAAATTCCACACTTGAAACAGACGAAGACAGAGGGATATTGTTAATTGCTTCACAAAATGTTCCCATATACGTTTGCAGGCTCTTTATTGCGGCTACTTCCGATGAAACGGTTTTATTCAGATTTTGTGTGACCAGGTTTACCGTTTCCTTCAGAGCCGTGATTGCGGAATCGACGCTTTGCCCCTTGTCCGAATCGAAAACGATCTGCTGCAGCGACTGCGCGGCTTGAGGGACGGCGTCGAAGCAGGCCTTGATAGCGTCTATCTGGGATTGCTCGGCTTCGATGTTGAAGGATAGCGAACCGGATTTTATGTTGTAAACCTTCGCCGTTACGCCTTCGCCTTCCAGCCTTGTCTTTACGCTGTCCGCGTCGCTTTGACTAAGGTAGCCCGCCAAAAGCACCCTGTAAAGGTCGCCGTCGTACGCGACATATCCTGCGCCGCCGCGCATAACGATATCGCCCGCAGCCGATTTGGCGTTGCTTTCGTCGGAAAACGCGCCTGTCTGCAATGCGAATACAGAGAGTTCGCCCGCCGTAACGTTCTGCTGAGCTCTCGTGCCCGAGGCCGCCGGCAGCGTAACGGGGCTAATTGTGTCGCCAGGCAGGGAAGGCAGGGGGCTTATTTCGCCCGCGCTGTCCGTGGGCGTCCCGGCGTTCGTATTGCCGTTGTTGAATACGGGATCGATGATATTTTCGGCAATCCATTTGCCCGCCGCTCCCGCGCTTATCAGGTAAGCGGCTATGCCCAGTATTATAAGAACAAGTATAACGTTGGCATACTTTCGTTTTTTTCTGGGCGGCGGCGTAGTCATTCTTGAGTATCTCATATGTTCCTCCTTGTCTCACGCTATACAAAACTATATGTTTATGCAGTCACAAATATGAGACGCTTTGCCAAAAACCGGGTATTCTTACGAGCCAATCAGAAAGTCTGAACATATTGTGCGCTCAATGGTGTGTTATTAAACATATATAAAGTAATATGATGATTACGGCGGATTCTGTCCGTGAAAAAATTAAAAGGCTCTGCCGGACGGCAGAGCCAGGTTAAGTATATAAATTCGTTTTTATCTCGTTTTGCCCATAAAGAACAGCGCTATGGTGCCCGGGCCGGCGTGCGCGCCTATTACGGCGCCGAGAGGAGATATCATTATCTCGCCTACACCGGCAAATTTCTCCCTTATCATCGAGGCTAGACGCTCCGCGGCCTCAATGTCGTCGCCGTGGCTTATGAACACGCGCTGGCCGTCCGGCTTATAGATGTATTCCTGCATCTTCTCGACGAGGCACTTTAAAGCCCGCTTTCTTCCCTGCTCCTTTTCCATGGGAATAAGATGGCCTTCAAAGTTGACGTTGAGCACGGGCTTTATATGCAGCAGGTTGCCCACAAAAGCGGTTGCGCCCGTTACCCTTCCGCCTCTGCGCAGGTGGCTTAGGCTGTCGACCGTAAACCAGTGGTTAAGGCTGAGCTTGTTTGCCTCCACCCATTTGGCTGTTTCGTCGATGGATTTGCCCGAGTCGCGCATATTCACCGCGTAGTCCACTAAAAGCCCCAGCCCGAGCGACGCGCACAGCGAATCGACCACATATATTTTGCGCTCGGGATATTTTATCCGCATCTCGTCCGCAACGATCTTTGTGTTGTTATAACTTCCCGAAAGCCCGGAAGAAAACTCGATATGCAAAATATCAGAGCCGCTCGAAAGTATGGAATCAAAAAACTGCGATATCTCATCGGGGGTAAGCTGCGACGTTGTGGGCAGTATTCCGTCGCGCTCCAAATCAAAGAACGCTTTTGGGCTCATATCGCCGTCTTTATACTCTTTGTGTTCAATCGTATACGTATATTTCATAACGGGAATTTCGTGCTTTTCCGTATATTCCGGGGGCAGGTCTGACGTTGAGCTTGTTGATATACAATAATTTATCATAGCTCTTTCCTCTCTTTTTTTTGGTAATTTTAATACTATTTCAGCCAATAATCAAGAGATTTAACCGTTTTGATTAACAAACATAATATTATGCCCCCCCCAATATGCGCGCTTAAAGTTTCTATAAAATTAAGCGATAGAAAAAATGAAATATTATTTAGACAAAACTTCATAATTGTATAAAATGTATATTGAAATAGCGCAAAACCTATGGTAATATCAATTATAAATGAAGTTTTGAATAATTTATAATGCATATTATGCGATTAATGGGGGTATTCAATGAAGAAACTGTCCAATAAGGCTCTAGACATAACGCCTTCAATTACGCTTAAGATATCCGCTATGGCGAAGAGAATGCAGGATGAGGGTATTGATATTATAGATTTCGGGGCGGGCGAACCGGATTTTGTAACGCCTGGGTTTATTATTGACGCGGCAAAAAAGGCGCTTGATAAGGGGTTTACGCATTATACCGCCGCGGCTGGTATACCGGAGCTTAAAACCGCTGTCGCAAACAGAATGAAGAGGATGTACGGCCTCGAATACGCCCCGGCGGATATAGTCATCTCAAACGGAGCTAAACATTCTCTGTTCAATGTTTTCGCCTCGATACTAAACCCGGGAGACGAGGTTTTGATACCGATGCCGTATTGGGTGTCTTACCCTGAGTTTGTACGCATGTCGGACGGCGTCCCCGTTTTTCTCGAATCGGGTTCGAGTTTTAAGGTGACTGCAAAGCAGATTAAAGACGCTATCAATCCAAAAACAAAGGCTCTGATACTCAACTCGCCCTCAAATCCCAGCGGAGCGGTTTATACGCGAAGCGAACTCGAGGAGATTGCGCGGGTAGCCGTGGAAGCGGATATATTCGTCGTTTCCGACGAGATATACGACGAACTCACATATGAGGGAATCCATACGAGCATAGCGACGCTTGGGAAAGAGATTAAGGACATAACCATCGTTGTCAACGGGCTTTCCAAGACGTATGCGATGACCGGGTGGAGGATAGGATATACAGCAAGCACAAAAGCGCTCGCCGACGTAATGGCGTCTTACCAGTCGCATGCGACGTCTAATCCTAATTCGATAGCGCAGTTCGCCGGAATAGAGGCTTTAAACGGTCCGCAGGACGACGTCGCGGCTATGAAGCGGGCGTTTGATAAACGCAGGCTGCTGCTCTGCAAGCTGGTCAACGATATCGAAGGGTTGTCTTGCCGGCTGCCCGCGGGAGCGTTCTATGTAATGATGGATATAACAAAGCTGAAAGGCAAAAAGACGGCCGGAGGCATTGAGATTACCGGTTCGATGGATTTCACTGAAGCCGTGCTTAAAGAAGTGAAAACGGCGGTGGTTCCCGGGCTTTCGTTTGGCGCGGACGACTATATAAGGCTGAGCTACGCAACGAGCGAAGAAAGCATAGTTAAGGGAATGGCGCGCATCAGTGAATTCGTAAAGTCTTTGAAATGAGTAAAGAGGTAAATTATATGAGAGATATAGATGATAGATGGAATCTGCTGGAGGAGAACGACTACCGTTATTCGTTTCAGGACGTGGAGAAGCCGCAGTTGTTCCGCGATATGTTTGAGTACGATTCCATCCCTAAGATAACATTCAACCACAGGGTCGTGCCCATGCATATGCCTGATGAAATATGGATCACGGATACGACGTTCCGCGACGGGCAGCAGTCAAGAACTCCTTTTACCGTAAAGCAGGTCGTAGACCTTTATAAGATGCAGCACAGGCTCGGCGGCCCTAAGGGCATCATCCGCCAGAGCGAGTTCTTTGTATACACCGCAAAGGATAAAGAAGCACTGCAGTCGTGCCTTGACTTAGGCTACGACTATCCCGAGGTGACAGCATGGATAAGGGCAAGCGAACAGGACTTTGACCTCGCGAAGCAGTTCGGCATAAAGGAAACGGGTATACTCGTAAGCTGCTCGGATTATCACATCTTCAAAAAGATGAACAAGACGAGAAAACAGGCTATGGACATGTACCTTGGCATAGTGAAAAAAGCCATAGACCAAGGCATACGTCCGCGCTGCCACTTTGAGGACATAACGAGGGCCGACTTCTACGGCTTTGTGATACCTTTTGCCAACGAGCTGATGAGTATAATGCAGGAAACGGGCGTGCCTATAAAGATAAGGATGTGCGACACTCTTGGCTACGGCGTGACATATCCGGGCGCGTCGCTCCCAAGGAGCGTACAAGGGATAGTATACGGCCTGCGCTTTTACTCCGGCTTTCCGTCGGAGCTGCTCGAATGGCACGGCCATAATGACTTCCACAAGGTTGTCACCAACGCCGCGACCGCGTGGCTGTACGGCGCTTCTTCCGTCAACTGCTCGATACTCGGCATAGGGGAGAGGACAGGCAACTGTCCGCTCGAAGCTATGGTCATGGAATACTGCGGCCTCAAAGGCACGGCGGACGGGATGGACCTGTCGGTGATAACGGAGATGGCGGATTATTTTGAAAACGAGCTCAACAGTGAAATAGACCCGAGAACGCCGTTTGTAGGCAGGAATTTCAACTCGACGCGCGCGGGAATCCACGCTGACGGACTGCTGAAAGACGAAGAGATATATAACATATTCAATACTGAAAAGATACTGAAACGACCCGTTACAGTAGCCATAAACGAGCATTCGGGGCTTGCGGGCATCGCGCACTGGGTCAACTCGCATTTCAACCTGAAGGGCGACCTTGCGGTAGATAAAAAAGACGAGCTCGTTGCGTGTATAAAGAAGGAAGTGGACAAAGAGTTTGAAGAAGGCAGGACGACGTCGTTCGGCGACGACGAGCTCGAACTTATAATGCGCCAGCTTGATGAGGAAAGGTATTTCATGTTCTGCCACCATCTCAGGCTGTAGAAACGAGAACAAAAATAAAAGCCGCCCTTAAGCAGCACGTATATAAAATCAAAGTAATATTAATCAGAGCGCTTTTATAAGCGCTCTGATTTAATGTTTTCGGATAATTACTTATTTAAAACTATCTTTGAATGATTTGCCCGGCTTGAATGACGGCGAACTTGAAGCGGGTATATTTATCTGCTGGCCGGTGGCCGGATTCACGCCCTTTCTGGCGGCTCTTTGTTTAAGCTCAAACGTGCCGAAACCAGTCCATTGTACTCTCTCGCCTTTCGCAAGAGCTCCGCTGACTACGTCTACGAATGCAGACAGGCAGCTTTCAGTTTCCTTCTTTTTGAGATTTGCCTTTGCAGCAACTGCTTCAATTAGTTCTGTTTTGTTCATTAACAATAACCTCCTGTAATGAATTGATGTGTGTGTATACTAGTGTTTATACAAACTCTTTCCGTATTAATCGGAAAATATACACCAAAGTAAAAAAGTTTATTTTATGCCCTTTGCATAATCCCATATATCATTCAGTTCGTCTATACTACAGGTTTTCATATCAATACCGCGTTGCTGCGCGTAGCTTTCCGCGGTGCAAAACCTTGAAATAAACTTATCGGTCGCCTTTTGAAGGGCCGTCTCCGGCTCAACGCCCATGAGCCTTGATACGTTCACAGCCGAGAACAGCAAATCCCCGCATTCCTCGATTATGTCTTCTGCCGGGCATTGCTCGACCTCGGATATCTCTTCCTTAAGCTTGGCTATCGCCTCGGTTACGCCGGGGAAGTCCATACCGCTTCGCGCGGCCTTATATTGCACCTTCTCGCTCCTCATAAGAGCGGGCATGCTCTTAGGAACGCTCAGCAGCACTTCCGTCTGACTGCGCTGCCCTTTTTCGTTTTTCTTTATCTGTTCCCAGTTTTTTAGCACGTCTTTGGCAGTTTTGGCAACCGCGCTGCCGAATATGTGCGTGTGCCTCGAAATCATCTTGCTGCAGATAGCCGTTGTAACGTCGGATATGTCGAATTCTCCGCACTGATCAGCTATCTTTGAGTGGAACGCCACCTGCAGCAGCACGTCTCCAAGCTCGTCATAAAGCGCTTCGGTATCGCCGTCGTCTATCGCTTCTATGACCTCATAGCTTTCTTCGACAAGATACCGCTTTAAACTCTCATGCGTCTGCTCCCTGTCCCAGGGGCAGCCGTCTTTAGAACGGAGCCTGTCCATCACGCTCACAAGGTCGGAAAACGTGTAGCGGAGCTTGTTTTCCAGCCCGCAGGGTGCAACTACTATGCTAGTATAATAACCGTATGATTGCTCACAGTCAAGCATTGAAATAGGAATTTTTTTCTTCAAATTGCCGCGAATATCAGAAAAGAGGATATTATGCATGTTATCGTAATATTTTAACAGCCTGATTTTAAGCTCGGAAGCCAAAAGCCGCGTATCTATCTCGTTTATGACAAGCGTTAAGTCGGTATCGGCAGCCTTGGTAAACGAAGCGGCGGTAAAAATGGAAACGCCGTCCAATGCACTGGCGAACCCCTCCTCAAGCGCCATGCAAAGCGCCCTGTCCCCGCCAGGAATCACGTTTACGCTGCCGCCTTCGGCAGTTACGCTTTTCGCAAGGCTGACAGCTATCTTGTTGGACGGCAAGTCACAAATCGCAATAAACAGTAGCTTGTCCCGCTTGAGCATACTGACAGACTTATCGACCAGGTCGTCGAAATCCGAAGCGCTTTCATATACGCTGTCCAGCGTTTCATACTTAACGCCGATATTTTTTATACGATCCGAGATCTCCGTTTGCAGCACCACGAAGGATGCGCGTTTTGCCGCATCGAGTACGCCGCCGCTTATTTCACCGTTTGCGTCCATGCTTGCTATAGTTATATGCATCGCTATTTCTCCCAAAGCCCTATTCTGTTCATTAATCTTGTTGTTATTTTCCCTCCGGGAATATATTTCATGTCTTCCTTGCGCAGTGCGCCCGTTACCAGCAGCATTATAACATAAACGAGTACCGCCGCCGCAATACAAATAAGCGTGGCGAGCGTGTTCCCAAAGGGCAAAGCAAGCGGGCTATACAGCAGATATACCAATACCCCCATTACGGCTGAAGAGAGCAGGGGCGTGATTACGCCCGACACGGCTTTTATCCCGGGCTTTGTATGCCGTATTACGGCGGCGACGTTAAGCAGTGCGGCTACGCCGTAACACGCGGCTGTGCCTATGGCCGCGCCGTTTATGTTGAGCGAGGGCACTCGCATGAGTATAACGCTTAAAACCACTTTAACGACAGCGCCTATCAAAAGATTGACGACGGGAATGAACTGATGCCCGGCGCCCTGAAGTATGCCCGTCATGGTCTGCAGAAGGGTTAAAAACAGCACGCCTACAGATAGAGTTTTCAGCATGTCCGCGCCTATGGACAGTTCTTCCGCGGTAAGCCGGCCGCTTGAAAAGAGCAGCATTATAATGGGCTTTGCGAGAATAAACATGCCTACGGCGCAGGGGAGACCTATAAGCACCGCAAGCTTAAAGCCCATGCGCGAGCGCGAGCTTACCTCCGAATGATTGTTTTGAGAGCGCGCTTCGGATATCGCGGGAACGAGGCTCATGCAAAGCGCAAGCGATAACACGGCAGGCATGTTTATCAGCGGGTTGACCGTACCGGTAAGTACGCCGAAGCTCGCCGTTGGGCTGAGCGAACTATACGCCGAGTAATCAACGGCCGACATGACGTTCGTAATGATGGCGGCATCCAGAAAGCCGACGATGGGCATGATGCAGGAGCCTATCGTCACCGGCACGGCGATGACAAACAAATCCGCAAGTATCGATCGGCCTGAACGATTTACCGCCGCGGCGGTGCGCGCCATATTAGATATGATCTCTCTTTTTTTCCGTCGGTACATTATCATTATTATAGCGAGAGCGAATACTTCGGATATTGAAACGCCAAGCAGCGCGCCTGCCGCGCCCCATTCAACGCCCTTATCTACCCAGAGAAACGCGAAATAAAGCCCTGCCACCAGCTTTACGACCTGCTCCGCAACCTGCGTGAGCGCCGTGGGCAGCATTATCTGGAGGCCCTGAAAGTAGCCTCTGTACGCGGAGAGTATAGCGACAAAAAACAGTGCCGGGGCTATCATCATAAGCGAGAGGTCGGCGGACGGTATCTTTACGGAAGCGGCGACAGCCTTTGAAACGAGCAGCAGTATAACCGTCGATACTATGCCGATAACAAGCAGCACCTTAAGCGCAGTTTTAAAGACGCTGTGGGCTCCGCGGTAATCGCCTAAGGAAACGCGCTCCGCGACCATCCTTGATATGGCGGCAGGCAGCCCGGCTGTCGATATTACGACAAGCAGCGCGTATAGAGGATAGGCCACGTTATAATTCGCTATGCCTTCGGCACCTATGACGTTAGTGAGCGGTATGCGGAACACCGCGCCTATTACCTTTACGATAAGCCCGAACAACCCAAGGATTGCCGCACCTTTAACAAAACTTTTTTGACCTTTGCTCATAAAAAGGCTCCATGCTTATATAGTTTGTTCAGCCGCCCAGCCTTCGAACATTTGACTATTTGTCTAAAACAACCAAAATGATGTCATATGATTACCAGATTTATATAATTATATTGTATTTTCTGCCGTTTGCCAACGCTTGTTTGTTTTATATGGCGGGCAGGTTTATGTTGTGCGGTGCCGGCTATTCTATTATAATCAAGCGGGGGATGGTAATATGCATATCAACATTGTTTTAGTCGAGCCGGAGATACCCGCAAATACCGGCAATATAGCCCGCACCTGTTCGGTGACGGGCGCGCAGCTCCACCTTGTAAAGCCGCTTGGGTTTTCGATATCCGATAAACATTTAAAGCGCGCGGGGCTCGATTACTGGCCGTATTTAAACGTTGCGGTACACGATAGCCTTGAGGCGTTTTTTGAAAACACGAACGGCGTATATTACTACTGCTCGACGAAAGCGAAAAAGTATTATCACGAGGCAAAATTTGAGGACGGCTGTTTCCTGCTTTTTGGCAAGGAAACAAAAGGTCTTCCGGAAGAGCTTATATTCTCCCATCCCGATAACACTATAAAGATACCGATGAAAGAAGGCCTTCGTTCGCTGAATCTCTCCAATTCCGTCGCCATTGTGCTATACGAGGCGCTGAGACAGAATAATTTTGCAGGACTGAAATAAAAATAATAGCGTTAAAAAATAAATGAAGAGCGGGCGGGAGGCCAAAGCAATGAACAGAGCTATTTTTATCTTGCTTTTTCATATAATTTCGAATAAAATTATGCGGGATAATTATACTTTTTTTCGTATTAGTTGATATTTGTTTTAGGGATTAAACGATAAATTAAGGAGCAGTTATGAACAAAAAAACAGTCAGAGACATCGATGTGGCAGGAAAAAAAGTTCTTGTAAGGGTTGACTTCAATGTTCCGCTTAACGATAAGAAGGAAATTACGGACGATACCAGAATTGTGGCGGCTATGCCCACTATACAATATTTAAGGGAACAGAATGCGAAGATAATACTTTGCTCTCACCTTGGCAGGCCGGACGGGGTAGTTAACTTAAAGTATTCTCTTGCGCCTGTAGCGGCAAAACTTGAGCGGCTTATGGACTGCAAAATCATATTTGCTAAAGACGTCATAGGCGAGAGCGCGCAAGCCGCTGTTCAGAATGTAAAGGAAGGCGAGGTCGTACTGCTTGAGAACCTGCGTTTCCATAAAGAAGAGACCGCCAACGACCCCGGCTTTGCGAAAAAGCTTGCATCGTTTGCGGACGTATATGTAAACGACGCGTTCGGCGCGGCGCACCGTGCTCATGCTTCCACGGCGGGCGTAGCGGACTACATACCGGCTGTCGCCGGCTTCCTTATAGAGAAAGAGCTTAAAGCCCTGGGCGGCGCGCTGGATAATCCTTCGCGTCCGTTCCTCGCTATATTGGGCGGGGCAAAGGTCTCCGACAAAATAGGAGTCATAGAAAACCTTATAACAAAGGTCGACTGGATAATACTTGGCGGCGGCATGGCGTATACGTTCTTAAAGGCAAAGGGCATGGAAGTGGGAACGTCGCTCGTGGACGAAGCGCGCGTCGAGCTGGCCTCCGGTCTTTTGAAGAAAGCAGAGAAAAAAGGCGTTGAGATATTCCTGCCGGTAGACTCCATCATAGCTGATAAGCTTGACGCAAAGGCTAAGACGCAGGTCGTTCCATCCGACGAAATCACGCCCGGATGGATGGGCCTTGACATAGGGCCTTCTTCGAGGATGCTCTTTGCCGACAAGGTAAGAAAGGCCAAGACCGTCATTTGGAACGGGCCTATGGGCGTGTTCGAAATGGAGCCGTTTTCCGACGGCACAAAATCCATAGCAAAAGCCATGGCCGAAACGGAAGCAATGACGATTATCGGCGGAGGGGACAGCGCCGCGGCCGTGAAGATATTCGGATATGCGGAGAATATAGACCACATATCGACGGGAGGCGGAGCGAGCCTTGAATTCCTGGAAGGCAAAGAGCTTCCGGGCATCGCGGTGCTGCAGAATAAGTAAGGGCAAAACCAGTAAACGCGGGGCTGCCCTGTTTCGGGCGCCCCTTTTTTATAGGTGATCAGTAAAGCAAAAGCTTTTATGGTTGAGAACGCCGCTATCTGGTTATTGATTAAAGTGTCTAGATATCAAATTTAATTATATGGAGATGTGCATTATGAGAAAACCTATCATTGCTGGAAACTGGAAGATGAATAAGAACGCGGGCGAGACAAAGAAACTCATCGCCGAGCTCATTCCTCTTGTTAAGGACGTAGAGGACGTCGACGTCGTAGTATGCCCTCCGTTTGTGAACGTTGAGTCGGCGGCGGCCGCGCTTAAGGGCACGAACATAGCTTTAGGCGTACAGAATATGTACTTTGAAGAGAGCGGAGCGTATACCGGCGAGATAGCTCCGGGAATGCTGAAGGAGTTTGGCGTAAAGTACGTAATCTTGGGTCACTCCGAAAGAAGGCAGTACTTCGGCGAAACGGACGAAATGGTAAACAAAAAAGCCAAAGCCGCGATAAAGCACGGCCTTACTCCTATAATCTGCGTCGGCGAAAAGCTTGAGGAACGCGAATCGGGCGTTACTAATGAAGTTGTATGCAAGCAGACGAAGCTTGCGCTGCTGGGCCTCGGCTCGGACGAAGCGGCAGGCGTCGTGATAGCTTACGAACCCATATGGGCAATAGGCACGGGCAAAACCGCGACTGCGGACGACGCTAACGCCACAATAGGCGCGATAAGGAACGCCGTCAAAGAAGCGTTTAATAAAGACGTCGCCGACAAGGTACGCATACAGTACGGCGGCAGCATGAAGCCTTCCAACGCTGCGGAGCTTATGGCTAAGCCTGAGATAGACGGCGGCCTTATAGGCGGAGCGGCGCTTAAGGCGGAAGATTTCTCACAGATAATTAAATTCAAGAGGTAAGTATGCCAAAGAAACTTACGGGACTTATTATACTTGACGGCTTTGGCGAGGGGGAGGCATATCCGGGCAACGCCATAATGTTGTCGGGCGTGCCTTATATTTCCTCATTGAAAGCCGCATACCCGCATACCGTCATTGGCGCTTCGGGCATGGCGGTCGGTCTGCCGGAAGGACAGATGGGCAACTCGGAGGTAGGTCATCTTAACATAGGCGCCGGCAGGATAGTCTATCAGGAGCTGACGCGCATAACGAAGGATATAAAGGACGGCGGGTTCTTTAAAAAGCAGGAGCTTCTCGGCGCCATAGAAAACGCGAAGAAAAACGGCACGAAGCTGCACGCGTACGGCCTTACGTCGGACGGAGGAGTGCACAGCCATCTAGACCATCTGTATGCCCTTCTTAAGCTCGCCAAGGCGCACGGGCTTGACAACGTTTATATACACTGCTTCATGGACGGCAGGGACGTTCCTCCCGACAGCGGCAAGGGGTATATAGAGCAGCTCGAGGCTAAGATAAAAGAGATAGGCGTCGGCGAGATAGCCACCGTAATGGGCCGCTACTACGCCATGGACCGCGACAACCGCTTTGAGCGCGTAGAGAAGGCTTACGCAGCGATGGTAAGAGGCGAGGGGCTTACAGCCTCATCGGCCGCTGAAGCGATGCAGCAAAGCTACGACAAAGGCGAAACGGACGAGTTCGTCGTGCCTACGGTGGTAGTTAAAAACGGCAGGCCCGTTGCAAAGATTGAGCCGGGAGACTCCGTGGTGTTCTACAATTTTCGCCCCGACAGGGCGCGCGAGATAACAAGAACGCTTACACAGGAGGATTTCAGCGCGTTTCAAAGAGAGCTTTTCCCGCTGTATTACGTATGCATGACGCAGTACGACAAGACGTTTAAGGGCGTGCATGTGGCCTATAAGCCCGATTCCCTTAAAAACACGCTGGGCGAACACCTCGCGAAAAACGGCAGGAAGCAGTTCAGGATAGCCGAAACCGAGAAGTACGCGCACGTCACGTTCTTTTTCAACGGAGGCGTCGAAAAGCCGAGTGAAGACGAAGACAGGTTCCTCATACCGTCTCCCAAGGTCGCAACATACGACTTAAAGCCCGAGATGAGCGCGCCTGAGGTTGCGGACGAAGCGATAAGGCACATAGAGTCGGGCGAATACGACGTTATGATACTTAACTTCGCGAACCCTGACATGGTGGGGCACACGGGCGTGCTCGAAGCCGCCGAAAAAGCGGTCACGACCGTCGATTTCTGTGTAGCCAAAGTCGTAAACGCCATACTGAAGGCGGGCGGAGAGGTCATAATCACGGCGGATCACGGCAACTCCGAAAAGATGATTGACGAAAACGGCGGGCCGTTCACGGCGCACACGACCAATCCCGTGCCGCTTATACTCGTCAGCGAGAGGTTTAAATCTGCAAAGCTAAGGGAAGGATGCATACTTGCCGATATATCGCCCACGCTGCTTGAGCTCATCGGGCTGCCCCAGCCGGAGGAGATGACGGGAACGTCGATTATAGTAAAGTGAATAAAACGTAAATTAGAGCTTTTCGGTCTGGATTAATGCAGGAAATCAATGTATAATGATTGTAAGGGTCATAAAACCTGATGTTTTCGGGGTGAAAATAATAAAGCCAAAAGGAGTGATGGTATGATACGTTTGATCTACGGTAAAAAAGGCAGCGGAAAGTCCAAAAAACTGCTGGATATGGCTAACGCAGAAGTGGATACTTCCTCGGGGAATATCGTATATATCGACGACAACAATCGCTGCATGTATGACTTGAAGCACGAGATTCGCTTCATCAATACCGCGGATTATAACATTGACAACGCAGACAAACTCTACGGTTTTGTATGCGGGATACTATCAGGGAATTTTGACATTTCGTCCATCTATATCGACGGGCTGAAAAAGCTAATAAAAAACGAGAATAAGGATCTTGTGACGCTGCTGGCGCAGTTTGACGAGCTGTTTGCGGACGTAAACGCGCATATCGTCGTAAGCGGCAGCGAGACGGCTCCTGATTATCTGAAAAAATATTTGGCGTAGAGGACAGCTTACATATCCTAGGCCAAAGAAAAACATGTATGCATCCCCTTCCAGTACGGAAAAGGTTTCTGGGGTGTTAATCCTGCGCGGCGGTGCTTCTCGTTTCCTCAAACGACGGGAAAGCTATGCGCAGGTTTGTTTTATATGGGCCCCCGAAAAGTCCAGGGACTTTATGGGGTGCGAATAAAGGGACGCCAAAATTGCTGTACTGCTATTTGAGGCGATATTTGGAGGCGCAGACATGAAACTTATAAGCACAAGGAACGGTGGGAGCGGCATTGAAGCGTCAAAAGCGACGCTTAAAGGGATAGCGCCGGACGGGGGGCTGTACGTTCCCGAACGTTTCCCCTCGATAGAAGACATGGGCTGCATTAAGGGCGCGTCGTACCCCGAGCTTTGCGCAAGGGTGCTGGGGCTTTTTTATAACGACATACCGGGCCTTGAGAAGCTCACAAAAGCCGCGTATGAGCGCTTCGACGATAAAGACGTTGCGCCCGTAAAGAAGATATCAAGCGGCGAATTCGTGCTGGAACTGTGGCACGGGCCGACGCTCGCGTTTAAGGATATGGCGCTCAGCGTACTGCCGCGTATTATGACGGCGGCGATGGGAGAGGGCAAGAACATACTGATACTCGTGGCTACTTCGGGCGACACTGGCAAGGCGGCGCTCGAGGGCTTCTGCGATGTAGACAGGATAAGCATAGTAGTGTTTTACCCGTACGGCGGAGTGTCGGATATGCAGCGGCTGCAGATGGTTACTCAGGAGGGGAAAAACACGCATGTAGTCGCCGTAAGAGGTAATTTTGACGATACGCAGACGGGCGTTAAGGCGATATTCGCGGACGGGGAGTTCGCCGAAGTGATAAGCGCTAAGGGGTATACGTTCTCGTCGGCAAACTCCATAAATTTCGGCAGGCTCGCGCCGCAGATAGCGTATTACATATGGGCGTATCAAAGGCTGCTTGAGTCAAATGATATAAAAATGGGCGAGCGCATAAACTTTGTGGTGCCCACCGGCAACTTCGGCAACATACTCGCAGCGTATTACGCAATGAGAATGGGAATGCCGATTAATAAACTCATCTGCGCGTCCAACAGGAACAATGTGCTTACCGATTTCTTCAACAAGGGCGAATACTCGCTTAAGCGCGAGTTTTATAAGACGATGTCGCCCTCGATGGATATACTTATATCGAGCAACTTAGAGCGTCTGCTTTTCGAGCTGACCGGCAGAGACCCGGAAGCGGTAAAAGACATGATGAAGCGGCTTAAGGAGCAGCGAGCGTACGCGATAGACGGGGCGGCGAAGAAAACGCTGGAGCAATATTTTTATGCCGACTGGTGCGGCGAAGACGAGACGATGGATTGCATAAAGCATACTTTCACGCAAAAATCGTACCTGCTGGATACGCACACCGCCGTCGCGGCAAGAGTATATGAAAAATACAAGAAGCAGACGGGAGACGACACAAAGACGGTTATAGTTTCTACGGCGTCGCCGTATAAGTTCCCAAGCGACGTGCTCTCCTCGCTGGGAGAAGACACTTCAGGTCTTTCCGGATTTGAGACGGCGGAGCGCCTCAGCAAGGTAACAGGCACGAGCGTACCTGAGCAGATACTAGCGCTGAAAGGCAAGCCCGAGCGGCATGCCGCGGTAGTGGACATAGACGGCATGAAGCGTGCAGTGATAGAGGCAATCTGATGTTTTCAAACTTTAAGGTGACGTTTACAATACCGGGAGCAACGAGCCTGAAAGAAAAGCGCATGGTCGTCAAAAGCGTAAAGGAACGCTGTAAGTCGAAGTTTAACGTATCTGTCGCCGAATGCGGGCAGCAGGATAAGTGGCAGATATGCGACATGTGCTTCGCGTTTGCGGCGGCAAGCCCCTCGGCGGCGGAGCAGTGTGCGCAGGATATAATAGACTATCTCTACAGAGACGACAGGATAGAAATTTCCGATATCGAGAAGTATTAGGAGGCAGACATGGACAAAAAGACGATATTTTCCGGCGTTCAGCCGTCGGGAGTACTCACGCTGGGCAACTACCTGGGGGCGATAAAAAATTGGGTCGCGCTGCAGGACGAATACAACTGTTATTACTGCGTCGTGGATATGCACGCGCTCACTGTCCGGCAGGACGCCGCGGAGCTGCGTAAACGCTGTCTCGACACGCTGGCGCTGCTGATAGCCGCGGGGCTCGACCCGCAGAAGAATATAATGTACTTCCAGTCTCATGTTTCGCGACATGCGGAACTCATGTGGATACTCAGCTGCTTTACGTACTTAGGCGAGCTTTCGCGTATGACGCAGTTTAAAGAGAAGAGCGAACGCCATGCGGACAACATAAACTCAGGGCTGTTCACATACCCCGTGCTTATGGCCGCGGATATATTGCTGTTTAAGTCGGATTTAGTCCCCGTTGGCGCTGACCAGAAACAGCACCTCGAGATAACGCGCGATATCGCGATAAGGTTCAACAACATTTACGGCGATGTGTTCACCGTGCCCGAGCCTTATATACCCAAGGCCGGCGCGCGTATAATGAGCCTTCAGGAGCCGGAAACCAAGATGAGCAAATCTGACAGCAACGAAAACGCATATATAGCGCTGCTCGATTCGCCTGAAGTCATACAGAGGAAATTCAAACGCGCCGTGACCGATTCGGAAGGAACGGTAAAATACTCGGAAGATAAGCCGGGAGTATCGAACCTTATATCTATTTACAGCGCCGTTACGGGCAGGGGATTTGAGGCTATAGAAAACGAGTTTGCGGGGCAGGGCTACGGCGCGCTCAAATCGCGAGTCGCCGATGCGGTATGCGCCGAGCTTGAGCCGCTGCAAACAAGGTACAGACAGGTGCGCGCAGATAAGGCATACCTGGCGGAAGCAATGAAAACAGGTGCGCAGAAAGCGGAAGAAAATGCGGCAAGGATGCTGCGCAAGGTGCAGCATAAAGTCGGTCTTGCTGCAAGAGAGTAACTTAAAAGATGAGCATAAATAAAACGTATAAACTGTATGTATTCGATCTGGACGGCACCGTAGCGGATACGAAGGTGGATATAGCGCGCGCGCTGCAGGCTGCCGTGATCGCGGCCGGGTTTGAAGAGCCCGGCTTAGAAAAGGTAGTTTCCGCCATAGGGCAGGGTGCGCAAAAAGCCGTGCAGAAGCTTACCGGGCTTAATGAAAAAGAGGTCGGGCCTTATGTCGATATATTCATGGAGAAGTACGACGAGCTCTGCTGCGACAACGTCACGCTGTATCCGGGCATTAAAGAGCTGCTATACAGCCTGAAAACAAAAGGGGCGTATATCGCTCTGGTTACCATGAAATTTAAAAGCGCGGTGCATAAGATACTTAAAAGCCTTGATATTGACATATTCGACGAGGTAATATCGTTTGAAGACGCCCAAAAGCGTAAGCCGGACCCCGAAAGCCTGTTTGTGCTGATGGAAAAGTTCAGCGCCGCCGCCAAAGAGACGCTGATGATAGGCGATTCCATTACCGACTTAAAGTACGCAAAAGCTGCCGGAGTAGACGCCTGTATGCACGAGTGCGGCTACGGGCACTTGAGCGAACTGGTTCCCTTAGAGCCTGAATATATGGTAAGAGATTTTTACGAGTTCTGAAAATCCATCCCTTAAGAAGTTTTTTTAAATAAAAGAGGGCTCTTCTCAGGCCCTCAAGTCACTCATACTCCGCTTTGCATATGTTGTTGCCATGCTAAATGTATTTTTTCGTCGTAGCAGGCCAGTTTTGCGGGGCTGCTAATTTAGCATTTCGGCTCGCAGCATCCACGACCGCCGCCGCAGCAGCAGCAAAGTAACAAGATGATGATTATTATGCAGCAACAGTTACCGCCGCCAAAGCCGCCAAAGCCGCCGTCGCAGCCGCAGCCGCCCCCAAAGCCTTCGCCGCAGCAGCAGCAGAGTATTAAGATGATGATTATTATGCAGCAGCAGTTACCGCCGCCGAAGAATCCACCACCAAAGCCACCATCAAATCCCATATAAGACGTCCTCCTTGAAATATATTGTAGGTTATCCTTTATTCAGGCTCAATGTATACTACGCAGGAGGAGAATAAATGGTGCATATAAGCACTATGGCTTTGCATGGCGAATATGGTTGTTATCACCCCGTATTTACAGCGGCAAGCCTCACGACTTTGGACATCGCAAAAGCGACGAGGGGACACCGGTATTAATCTTCTATCGAAAGTGTGTCGTCGTAGTTGTCTACGCTCTGAAGCCGTTTTTCTATAGTCCTTGACTTTCTTGAAGCGTCTTCAAGGTTGTTCTGCGCCGCGGCAAGGCTCTTTTTCGTCTTGTCTATCGCGTATGTAAAATCGGAGAACGCTTTCCTTGTGGATTCAAGCAGCTTTAAAACTTCGCCCGACTGCTTCTCTATGGCAAGCGTGCGAAAGCCCATCTGGAAGCTGCTTAGCAGTGCCGTAAGTGTGGAAGGACCGGCTATCGTCACGTGGTATTCCCTCTGGCAGACCTCAAACACCTTGAGCGTTATGGCGTCCGCGTAAAGCCCCTCTGTCGGCAGATACATTATTGCAAAATCCGTAGTGACCGGAGGGTTGATATACTTATCCTGTATTCTGCGGGCTTCGTTAATGATACTCTTTGCGAGAAATTTCATGGCGTCGGCAGCAAGCTCTTTGCTGCCCATATCGAGCAGCTCCTCTTTCTTAAGATAATCCTCCATAGGAAACTTTGAATCTATGGGCAGCAGCACGCTGCCGTCGTGGCCGCCCGGCAGTATGACGGCGTATTCGACGCGCTCCTGATTGCCCTTTATGTTGGCATTTTTCATATACTGCACGGGGGAGAGCATAGAGGAAATCAGGCTGCCGAGCTGTATCTCGCCCCATGTGCCGCGCACCTTTACGTTGGAGAGTACGCGCTTTAAATCCCCGACGCCAGTTGCGAGCGATTTTACTTCGCCCATGCTGCGGAACACCTGCTCAAGCTGGTCGGACACCTGCTTGAACGAGCCGGTGAGCCGCTTTTGCAGCATGTCCTGAAGCTGGTCGTCCACCGTTTTTCTCATCTGCTCGAGCTGCCGTTCGTTGGCTTCCGATATATCCTTAAGTTTCTGCTCAACCGCGCATTTAAGCCTGTCCATGTTTTCCGTACTCTTCTTCGCGGTGGCATCGAGCATGTTCGAGACATTGCCGCCTAAGAGATTGAACATCTCCAGCACTTCGCGCCGAAGCCTGTACGAGCTGTCCAGATTCTGCTTTTTAATATCTTCAAGCTGCATATTGAGCGACGACTGCAGCCTGTCAAACTCGTGTCCCATATCAAGGGCCGAACGTTTCCGTAAGAGCGTAATTACAAGAAGTATAATCGTAAGCAAAAGAGAAGCTGCGCCGATTATTATATAGGGCAAATCCATAGAACATACCGCCTTTCCGCGACATAGTATAACATACATGGAGGGTAATTTTCTGTACACGCATCAGCAGCAGCCGCCCAGCCGTTTATTGAAAACCGATAAATAATTGTTGACATAAATGATTAAGGTATGTTATTCTCACCAAAAACGGAGGTGTATATGGGTATTAGCAAATGGAACATACCGCTTATTTTAAAGCGCATGCTTGAGATAGTAATGGTACTCGGCCTTGCGCTGATGATAGCGGTGCCTTTCATACTCGCCCCCATGGAACATACACATGTTTCCGAGATATCCGGGTCTTCGCACAACATATGGATAACAATCATGTTTTTGGAGATATGCGGTATATTCTGCTGGTTCATTCTTGTCTTCCTGCACAAACTGCTTAAAACCGTATTGGAAAGCACGCCGTTTGTTTATAAGAATGTAAGTTATCTGAAAAATATATCGTACCTCTGCGCAGTCATCGCATTTGTGCTTATAATAAAAACGTTTGCCGATTTTTCGATACTTACGCCTGTCGTCGCGGTCATAGCGCTGCTCGCGAGTCTGTTCTGCCAGACTCTTGCCGCCGTCTTTGACAAGGCTATACGGCTCAAAGACGAAAACGACCTGACGATTTAGCGGAGGAGGTATATAATTGGCGATAATCGTTAATTTGGATGTTATGATGGCCAAACGGAAGATCTCGCTTAACGAGCTTTCCGACAAGGTTGGGATCACAAAGGCCAATTTATCAATATTGAAAACAGGGAAGGCGAAGGCCATACGCTTTTCAACGCTTAATTCTATATGTGTGGAGCTTGGCTGCCAGCCTGGAGATATTTTAGAATTTAGGGAGGACGACAATGACTGATACGAATTATCTCTACGAATACTTTCTGAAAAAGACTGAAGATTCGCAGAGTAACGGGCAGGATAACGAAGACCAGTCTGACGACGAACAATCGCAAGATAAGGAATAATGATAAAAATCGTCTGATACACTCAGGCGTATTTTTATATCGGGGTCTCCATACAGCCTAAAGCGTTATATGGATGGTGATGAAAGTATTTAATATGGACGATAATGAAATATACATGCGCGAAGCTGCAAAGATGGCTCGCAAAGCCGCAAAAAAGGACGAAGTGCCCGTAGGCGCCGTAGTAGTGCACAGCGGCAGAATTATTTCCCGCGCGCACAACTTAAGGGAAACAAAAAAGGATCCGCTCGCGCATGCTGAGATAATCGCGATAAGAAAGGCGGCGAGAAAGCTTCATGGCTGGCGGCTCGAAGGCTGCATTCTTTATGTGACTCTGGAGCCCTGCCCGATGTGCGCGGGGGCAATAGTGAACTCCCGTATCGATCAAGTGGTGTTTGGCGCATACGACCCTAAAGCAGGCGCTTTTGGCTCGCTTTACGATCTCGCGGAGGGCAAGCTCAACCACAGGCCCAAAGTTACCGGCGGCGTGCTTAAGGACGAGTGCGCAAAGCTATTAAAAGACTACTTCGCAGCAAAAAGAAGCTGAAAGCCCTTGGGCATTGCATATAACGACCATTTTATCAAAGCTATGTGGTGATGTCGGATGTCTTTTCTGAAGGCGTTTAGATTACCCGCCCGCTGTTTCAACGACGGGCTTTTTGTTTATATTATTAGAGTAATTGCATTAAAGAAAGCATCTTGGAAAGGTTAACAGATTGATGGTGACAAAAGCCGGTGATTTTTTCCATAGAGGCGTTTCGAAAACACAAAAGGATTTTTGGGACGACAATTTTTGCAGCGAACAGCTTGATATGTTCGACAAGCTGGACGTAGCGTTGTATTCGGCCGACATGTACGCATGGGAGGCCGATTATAAGGCGGAGAGGATCACGCGTACCGACCTTCCGAGCGGTAAAGGCACGAGCCTTGGCTTCGAAGAGTTTTTCAGCCTTATTGACGAAGACGACGTAAGTGCTTTTAAGGAGATATTTTTAAGCACTAAAGAAAGCCGCCGTACGATAGATCATGACGTAAGGATAAAAAGGCACGGAAGTGAGCGGTGGTATAAGTTAAAAGGCACTGTTTACCGCGTAAGCAGGGACAAGGTATACGCGGCGGGCGTCGCTTATGATATCGAAAATACGAAAGAGCATACGGAACGCCTCGAATACCTGAAAACGCACGACTACCTTACGGGGCTCGATAACCTGGGCGCTTTTGACAGGCTTGAAGAATCGGGCAGCTGCTTTTATCCGCTTGCCATGGTCATAGCTTGCATAGATAACCTGCGGGAGATAAACGACTCTTTAGGATATCTTGCGGGCAACAATCTCATAAAGAATGTCGCCGAAGTTATAAAAGAATGCTTTTATGACGCTGATTTTGTGGTAAGGATAGGCGGCGGGGAATTCTGCGCTCTATTTTCAGGCAAAGATGACCTTGAGATAAGCATGAAGATAAAAGAAACCAACATGATGATACACAAGATGTATCTTAACCTTATAAAGACGGAAGTGTCGTTCGGTTACGCCATAT
The DNA here is from genome assembly GCA_023410595.1 of Bacillota bacterium. Classification (GTDB taxonomy): domain Bacteria; phylum Bacillota; class Clostridia; order Christensenellales; family SZUA-584; genus DTFZ01. Next base: position 66,915 of record JAEYPO010000039.1, read on the forward strand.
GCGACGAGCCGACCGAGCTTTTCAGCCTTTACAAACAGGCGGCGGGCAAAGTGCAGAGAAACAGGGTGCTGAAAAGAATACTGTCACGCGAATCCGTTGCCGACAGGCTGAACGAAATAATAAGCGCCAAAATCGGCTGGGGAGCGAGAAATAAAAGGGTACAGAGTCTTGCCGCGCAGATAGGCGCAGAGCTTGGGTGCAGCGAGGAACAAATAAACGAGATAAAGGCGCTTGCCAAGATAGCTGACTTAGGGCTTATTGGCATAAGCGACAGACTTCTTATCAACCGCAATAGCTTAAGCGACTGCGAGCGGCAGGAGTATATAAAGCATATCGAAATTGGCCGGACGCTCATAGCAGGTATGGAGGAGATATCCAGCCTCGAAGCGCTTTACATCGATATATACAGACGCTACGACGAGTGGCAGGACGGCATAGCGCTGCCCGGCAGGATAGTCGCCGGAGCTATGAGTTTCGACGACATATCGATGGGCAGCAAAACTGAAAAGATGAAAAGTATAATATCGGCTGTTAAGGCGCAAAGCGGCACGAGGCTTTGCCCTAAAGTCGTAGACGCTATTGCCAAAATAACCACAAAGCATCTGGCGGCCTGCATTTAACATATCTAAAGAAGCAATTTGGAGATTCGCTTTTGTATTGCAACACACAAAGGTATTGCAAAAGCGAATTTTATTATGTCTATAACAATAAATATTCCCGTAGCGGAAACGACTACCGCCCACAGAGATTTTGGCTGTCCCACATACAGGTTGAGTATAGTAAACATATAAAGCGAGCCGACCGCATACATGGCGGCTACAGAGGCAAGCGCTCCGGTTAAGGCTTTGACCATAGGCTTAAGCCTGCCGCTTTTTGCTGATATGTATTCAAGAAGATTCCTGCGCACTATAAGGCTTATGAGGGGAGCGCATATGCAAAACCCCACTATAAAGCCGAAAGAAGGGCGCAGTACGTACGCTATGCCGCCTCCTTCCGAGAATACGGGAAGCCCTACAAGCCCTATGGCAGCATAGGCTAGCTGCGAGAGAAACGCATATTTCGGTTCGAGCAGAAGCCCCGACATGAACACGAAAAACGTCTGGAGTGTGATTATAAGCGGCGTGCCCGGAACGGGGATTTTCAGCAGCGAACCTGCCGCGGTAAATGCCGCCATCAGACCGCAGAATAATAATTTATTTAGTTTCATATATCACCCTTGTAAACTTTAATATGATAACGAGTTTACAATAACGCATGGTCAATGTCAAGAAAAAGCTTTGCAACCATTAGATAATAATGTATAATTCTTATATACTGTAACTGTGGTGGAGTAAAGCGGAGGTTTGGGTATGCCCCTAGACGACGAGCTTCTGGTGAAGCGCGCTCAGCAAGGAGACGGCAAAGCATTGGAAGAGCTGCTGCTTGCCTGCGAAAAAAGAGTATACAATATAGCCTACCGCTTTATGTGCAACGAGGCCGACGCTTACGACATGGCTCAGGAATCGCTCATCAAGATATATAGAAACATTAAATCCTTCAAGGGAGAAGCATCCCTTTCGTCATGGATATACCGTCTTACCGTTAATACGTGCATGGACGGACTGCGTAAAAGAAAGAGCGCTCCCGTTTCGCTTGAGTATTCTATCGAAAAAGGCGTCCCTTTTGAAGACGCATGCAGCGAGTCTCCCGAGGCGCAGGCGCTGTCCGTCGAAAAAAGCGAGGATATAAGGAAAGCCATAGACATACTTTCCGAAGCGTATAAGCACGTCATAATCATGCGCGACATAGACGGCTTTTCCTACGAGGAGATATCGCAGCTTCTTAACATAAGCGTCGGTACTGTGAAGTCGAGGATAAACCGCGGCCGACAAAGGCTGAAAGAAATATTGAGTTTCTGATTTTTACTCTTTTTAACCGCACGATTCCTGCGGATTGATTTCTATTGGAACAAAAACGCATATACTTCCGTCTAACTTCCTAAAGAACGCAATATGAACGCAATATATATTATTGGAGGTGCAGTATGAAAAAGGTTTTTATTGTTGTCGCTTTTGTATTGATTGCGGCAATGATATTCGCGGGCTGCTCGAGCTCTGCTACAAGTATGCCGCAGACGGAAAACGGCGTTTCGTACGATAAAAGCGAAGAACTTGAAGCGGAAAACGGTATGACGGCTCAGCCCTCTGAAGCACCCGCAGCCGCCGAGCCTCAGGAAGGCATAGCCGATTCGGGTGTGCTGGGAGGCAGTGAAGAGGCAAAGGGCGATACCTCTATACTGGAGCCGGGCGTAAACAGAAAGGTCGTTTATAACGGCACTATAGAAGCGAACACGAAAGAATTCGAGTCGGACTACGATATGATAATGAACCGGCTGCGCGCGGCAGGCGGGTATGTCCAGAGCTCGAATATCTATGGCTCGAAGCCCGAGGACTGGCAGGACAAGGGCAGGGTCGCCCAGATGACGATACGCGTGCCCAACGGCAAGTTTGACTCGTTCATAACTATGCTCAAAGGCCTTGGCCAGAACATCACGACGTCGATAAGCGGCGAAGACATATCGCTGCAGTATTACGATACCGAAACGAGGCTGTCAACGCTGCGCAACCGCCAGAGCAGGCTGGAGGAGATGCTCAAAAACCCCGCCTACACGCTGGACAGCATAATAGAACTGGAAAAAGAGCTTGCGGACGTATCGTACCAGATACAGCTGCTCGAGACGGACCTTCGCACATACGACAGCCTTATAGACTTTTCAACGATAAATATAACGCTGTACGAAGTCATGGAGATAAAGGAGATAACGCCCGCCAAAGACGATCTGGGGACGCGCATTTCAAGTGGGTTTTTCTCGGTGCTCAACGCGCTCGCGGATTTCGGTGAAGGACTGCTCGTGTTCTTTGTATCCGGCTCGCCCATTATTGTACCGCTGGCGGCGATAATCGTGCTTGTAATACTGCTCGTGCGCCGCTCGCGCAGGAAACGCGGAACGGGAGCAATGCCGCCCTATATGGGAGGAGGACAAAACGATGTCAAGCCGCAGTAAAATAATAATACCTGTAATATCGATCTTACTGGCTGTATCGCTGGCGCTCACGGGGTGCGGTGCGGCTCCCGCGATAAATCCGGCGGCCGGTTCGCCTGAAGCGACGCCGAGCCCCACAGCTACGGCAACAGCGCCCGAGCAAAGCACTGCCCCCGCGCCCGTAACACGCATTGTTGATATCGAAGGCAACGAGATATTAGCCAACAAAATGACGGTTAGCGCAACGGGCACAAAGAAGGTGATGCCCGACGTCGCATATGTGACGCTCGGAACGACGACGCAGAACAAATCGATGTCGAAGGCGCAGAGCCGGAACCGGGAAATAATGAACGCGCTTACCGAGGCGCTGAAATCAGCGGGCCTTAAGGACGGCGATATAGAGACGGTAAACTATTCCGTATACCCGATGTACGATTACACCACAGGCACGGGCAAAATATCGGGCTACGAAGTATCGAACATGATACGGCTGACCATAAAGGATATCGACAAGGTTGGGGACTACATCGACGTTGCCGCGGCAAACGGCGCGAACGAGAACTACTCTATAAACTTCGACCTTGAGGACAGCACGCCGTACTATAACGAAGCGCTGGCCGACGCGATGACAAAAGCCAAAGGCAAGGCGGACGCCATAGCGCAGGCGGGAGGCTGCGAAATCACAGGAACGCTGGAAATAACGGAGAGCCAGGCGTATTACTCGCCCGATTACCGGGAATACGAAGCGGCCAGACCGGCGGCGGATGAAGCGGCGCCGACGCCTGTAAGCGCGGGGCTGCTCGAGATTACAGCAAGCGTTACGGTAATTTACCAGATAGATTAGCAGATTTATCCCTAAAGAAAAGTTTCACTCGTTTGAGTGATACCAATGGCCTGTGCCGATCAGATACACTCGGCGCAGGCTTTATTTTCGTATGATAACATATGCAAACTTTTTTCATTGCTATGAATCCATAATAATAACAATAACTTGTAGGGAACGACCCCTGCCGTGCGCCCCGTAGGGGTATGTCGTTCCGGTTATTTAGATAGTTTTCGTTTATTGTGGTGAAGACAGCGCATGATGATTCAGAACGAGCAAAGCGAGTGAAGAATCTTTCAGCTGGCTTTAATAGAGTCATATGCTTTCGGGTTGTAACATCAAGGTGAGAAAGTAACTTTTGTCATTCGTGAAGCGATGTTGTTTGCTGGCAATGGATGAGGATATTACGGTAAAATTAATTTATGTATCCGCTTTTTGTTATACAAATCGGTGTATAAACGCGCCCAAGTTAAACATTCTAAACTTGGGAGGACGTAATGGAACGCTTTGTACCGGCAAGAGTATATGTTGAATACGGCTGCGACAAATATACGCTGGGAAGGCAGCTTATAGAGAGATACTCGAAAGCGGGTGTTGAGATCGTAGAGATAAGCGACCACAACAACATACCCGAAAACCGCGAACGCCCTGACAAGGATTTTCCGAAGATGAAGGATTATCTGGTGCTGGGTATAAGAAAATCGCTTACGTACCGGAGAAATCACAAGACGTCGGATTTCCTCGTGCCTTACACGTCCTCGGGATGCAGCGCCATGTGTCTTTATTGCTACCTTGTCTGCACTTATTACAACTGTTCTTACCTGCGCGTGTTCGTAAACAGGCAGCAGATGATGAGCAAGCTTAAGGCTTCGGCGGATAAATACCCGGGAAGCGTGTTTGAAATAGGAAGCAACTCCGATCTCGTGCTGGAAAACTCGGTAAGCGGTAACCTTGAATGGACGGTACGCGAGTTTTCCAACGTCGCAAACGCGCGTCTCACGCTGCCCACGAAGTTTGATATGATAGACTCGCTGCTTGATATTGACCACGGCCGCAATGTGACGATACGAATGAGCCTTAATCCGCAGGAGATAATACGTCGCGTCGAGTTCCGCACGTCGGGCCTTTCTGAACGCATAGAGGCGATAAACAAGCTGCATAGAGCAGACTACGACGTCGGCATACTTGTCGCGCCCATAATACTGCTTGAAGGCTACGAGCAGATGTACGAGCGGCTGTTCAAGACTATGGGGGAGAGTATAGACCCGGATATACTAAAAAATGTACTGATAGAGATTATATTCATGACGTACGGCACGACGACAAGGAAGATAAACGACGAAGCATTTCCAAACGCCGTACAGCTGTATAACGAAAGCACGATGTCATACTGCGGGCGCAGCAGATACGGCTATAAACAGTCCCAAAAGGACGCGGCGTCGCAGTTTTTAAGGGAAAGTATAGCGCGCCATATACCGGGCGCAAGGATAGCGTATATCGTATGACGCGCTTGGTGCCCGCCGGGAGGAGCCCCGGCAGGCATTTCATAAATTTTTATTCCATCGCGTTAAGCTCGGCTATATCCCCGTCCGAAAGCGCTATGTCGGCCGTGGTGATATTTTCGTAGTATTGTTCCTTCCTGCTGAAACCGAGTATAGGTATTATACGCGGTTCTTGGCGCAGCATCCACGCGAGCACGAGCTGGTTGCCCGATATGCCGAGCCGTGACGAAATCGCTTCAACCAAATCCAGTTTTTTTCTGCTTTTTTCGCTGTCGAACAAGTGCCAGTTGTAATACTGTTCGCGCTTCGTCCTGTCCCCATAAATCCCCTTGAGCAGAGGCGAATATGCGAGAAACGCCATGCCGCTCTCTTCGGCGAAGCTGAACATGTCGCCGTCTCCGTGGGCAGTTATACCGGTGTCGGCGCCTTTATTGGGGTGCAGATAAGAGTACTCTTGCTGCATCGCGGCATATGAGATCAGATTTTCGCGCTCGCAAATCTCATTGGCTCGCATTATCTGCTGGGTGGCGATGTTGCTGCATCCTATGAAGCGGACTTTACCTTCCCTGACAAGATCATCCAACACTTTCATCGTTTCTTCAAGAGGAGTGCGTTCGTCGAACACGTGCGTATAATAAAGGTCGATATAGTCGGTCCCAAGACGGTGCAGGCTGTCTTCGATTCCCTTGCGTATTACGGAGGCCGAGAGTCCTTCATATTCGCTTTTGACGCGTCCCCAATCGGGCTCGCCGTCGGCGCCGCGTATGTTGCAGGGGCCTTTAAGACGCGCGCCCACCTTTGTCGCAAGGAAGACGTCTGACCGGTTTTTCCTTGTTTTCATCCATTTGCCCAATACTTTCTCGCTCTCGTCGCCTATAAACTCACCCTTGCCCATCCACCAGGCGTAGCAGTTCGCTGTGTCAATAAAATTCCCGCCCGATTCGAGGAAGTGATCCAGAACCTCTATAGACGAAGCCTCATCCATGGCGGTTCCCATCAACATACAACCGAGGCATAACTCGCTGACAGCTTCGCCCGTTCTGCCTAATGCAACCTTTTTCATGCTTTGCTCCTTTATTTGCCCGTTAAAGGCTTGATATATTAACAAATAAAGGATACAATATAATTGGATTAATAAAAGTGCCAATGAATTATCAATTTTATAGTACCAATTAAAGGAGCGCAAGTGTTCGGATTAAGCATAGACAAGGCATTAAGCGTCTCCCTGACAGGCCAGCTTGCTCAGCAGATGAGGGATGCGATACTTTGCGGAAAGATAGAAGCCGGAGCAAAGATGCCGCCTACGCGCAGCCTTGCAACTGAGCTGGGCGTTTCACGCAATACCGTCGTTCAGACGTATGAACAGCTGATTGCCGAAGGGTATCTTCATAGCGCCACAGGCTCGGGCACGTTTGCCGCGGACATAGGCGCTCTGCCGAAGCTTAAAAAGCAGACACTGGAAGCATCGCCTGAGTACAAAGTTGAGAAAGACGAGGGTGTAATCGCTTTTTACGCAGGCAACCCCGACGTCTCCTCCTTCCCGAGGACGTTATGGGCCAAGGCGCTTAAAGAAGCGTGCCTTTACGCCGCCGCCGACGCGTTTGGGTATGGAAGTCCGGAAGGGCATCCAGCCTTGAGAAAAGCGATTTCGGGTTACCTTTACAGAGCGAAAGGAATCTACTGCGGCAGCGACCGCGTCATAATACTTCCCGGCACCGCTATGGCAATAGAAACCGTCGCCAAGCTTCTGTACCAAGAGGGCTGTGCGGCTGTGTTTGAAGACCCCTGCCTTATTTTTGCACACAACGCCATGGAAAGGGGCGGGCTGAAAACTATACCCGTTGAATCTGATTCTCTGGGGATGCGCACAGACCTGCTGCCCGCGGATGCAAATATCAGGCTTATATACGTCGCGCCGTCCCATCAATATCCATTGGGCGGCGTTCTCCCTATAGCACGCAGGCTCGCTCTGCTCGAGTTCGCGCAGCAGCATGACGCGTATATCATAGAGGATGATTACGACAGCGAGTTCCGCTATCACGGCGAACCTATACAGTCGCTTTGGAACCTCAGCGACGAACGTGTCATATACCTTGGCAGCTTCAGCAACGTCTTTTCGCCTTCTTTGCGCATGGCTTATATAATAATACCCGAGCGCCTGAAACAGAGCATGGCCGGACTGCTGGGCAGACTCAACATCTGGGTCGGAGCCATAGAGCAAATAGCGCTTGGGCGTATCATAGAAAGCAAACAGTTTGACAGGCACGTCTATCGCATGAAACGTATGTACGATTCTAAACGAAGGCTGCTTATCGACTGCCTTAAAGCCGCGTTTGGTTCGCGCATTGAGATATCGGGCGAACTTGCGGGACTTCATATGCTTGTCACATTAGACAGGGATATAGACGAAGAGGATAAAAAGTCGATTGCGTCAAGCGGCGTCGAAGCCGATTGCGCGGAGGATTACGCCGCCCTCAAAGGCAGGTTTAAAAACAAGCTTGTACTGGGATACGGTAATCTAAGTAAGGCGCAGATAGAGGAAGGTGTAATAAGACTTTCTAAGGCGCTTAAGTAAACGGACTTAAAAAAGGCAAACTGTTACGGTACAGAGAGAAATGGTATAATCGCTTAGGGAGGCATTATGCTGAAGAAAAATGACATTATCGAACTCGCCATAGAAGACCTGACGGTAGAAGGCGCGGGCATAGGAAAGCATGACGGCATGGCTGTGTTCGTGCCTAAAGCGCTGCCCGGAGAATACGTGAGAGCAAGGGCAATAAAGCTTACGAAGAGCTACGCAGTCGCCCGCCTTTTGGATATAATAAAACGCTCGCCGGAGCGGACTGAGCCGTTTTGCGGCTCGTTCGAGGAGTGCGGCGGCTGTACGCTGCAGCACCTATCGTATAAGGGGCAGCTTGAATACAAAGCGCGGTATATAAAAGAATGCTTCAAGCGGCTGGGCGGCATAGAAATTGAGACGCCCGAGGTGGTGGCCGCGGACAATATACGCGATTACAGGAACAAGGCGTCATTCCCCGTGGCGGCTCCGGACGGAAAAATTCAGGCGGGTTTTTACGCGCCGCGCAGCCACCGCCTAGTCGCCACAAACTGTCCTATACAAAAGCAGCCCGTAAACGAAATAAGGGAAGCGGTACTGAAATGGGCCGAAAAAGAAGGCATACAGGCTTATGACGAGGAGAAGCGTTCAGGCACGCTTCGGCACATTATAGGCAGGCAGTCTTCAGGCGGGGAGCTTATGGCAGGCGTCGTCGTAAAGGACAGCATAAACGAAAAGACGCTTGCGTCTGCCCTCAATGGTATGCCGGGCTTAAAGAGCGTAGTGCTGAACAGAAACGATAAGAATACAAACGCGATATTGGGTGACGAAGAGCACGTCGTAAGCGGCGAGAAGTATTTAACCGAAACGTTCGGCGGGCTTTCATTCAGGGCGGGACTATCGAGCTTTCTTCAGGTCAACCATGAACAGGCGGAAAAGCTGTATAAGCTGGCTATAGAATACGCGGAAATATCAAAAAGCGACGTAGTGTTCGATCTGTTCTGCGGCATAGGGACGCTCTCGCTGCTTGCCGCGCGCAATGCGAAACGCGTGATTGGCATAGAATACGTTGAGAGCGCCGCGGAAAACGCTAAGGAGAACGCACGCCTCAATGGAATTGACAACGCAAAGTTTCTCGCGGGGGACGCGGAGCGTATGCTGGACGAAGGAGTTAAGCTGGCGGGGGAGCCCGATATAGTAATACTCGATCCGCCAAGGAAAGGCTGCGACAGGGCGCTTACAGAGAAGCTTATCAAGATGGCGCCGCGTAAAATAGTATACGTGTCGTGCAACCCTTCAACGCTCGCGCGCGACGCGGCTTTGCTATGCAAAGCGGGCTATCAGATAAAAGCCGTAAAGGGCGTGGACATGTTTCCGCACACGACACACGTTGAGACGGTCGTATTGATGGTGAAAAGTGATTTTTAGCTAAAAAATGAGCCAAAAAACAGGATCAAAAATTGCATTTTTTGACCCTGTTTTTTGGGGCGTTTCATAGATGACATTAGGTATTTCAGAGTCCATGCTTGAATTTCCCATAGCTGGACAATAAAACGATAAAGGATAGGATAGAACACATAAACAAACAGAATTTTTATGGAACCAAAATGATCGGAGGTTCGTCTAATCATAAAAGGAAGTGATACTATTATGAAGAAGTCTCTTTTAATATTTACCGCTGTAGTATTGCTTTTACTCTCAGCATGTGCAAATCAATCTAATAAACTTTCTATTGAGATGCTTCCAAGTAATATTGAACAAGTAATAGTAAGCCACTATCTTTCAGGTGAAGAAACAGAATGGACAATTAAGGGCGATGAACTTGAGGAATGGGAATCGTGGTTAAAGGGCCTTTCGGTACGGCTGATGAACTTTGAAGAAGGCAACACGCCGGGTGATGTTGACGGAGGAGAGGTCTACTCTTTTGTTATCAATAACGACAAATCAAGTGTATCGTATGTCATAAACGGCCGAGATGACTGTTATCTCTTATTTGAAAGCAAGTGGTATGATGTATACAATCCAATCAATCCGTTCTAAATCAAATTCCAATTTATCAATGATTTAATGAGGATAGAGGAGACCTGATAGCAAAGCATGAATTCGGAATCTTTAAAACAGATCCCACACCGGAGGCTTCATATTATACTTTTAAACCTGAAAAATATAACTGCATTTCGGTAGACAATGATTACATTGAGCCTTTGCTTGAGAAATTGAGTTTACTGGAAACATATTCTCACAGAATTTCTCGTCCAACCAATGGACTTGAATATGCCGGGATAACATTGATACCGCCGTCAGTGCTACCTCATTTTAAAATGATAATTGATACAACAGAGTTTTTTGCGGACATGAGGAACGGCTATAATAGCCAAAGAAAGAGGTGCCCGACAAAACAGGGTATTTGGCCTCATAAATGAGGCGCTTTTGTAAATAATAAATAAGAGTAATTAATAAAGAGGAATCAAATCAAAGCAAGTGAAAAGAAGTAAAGTATTACTAGTTGGTGGAATCTTAGGCTTAGTATACGCGGCCTATATCGTATATTACTGTTTTTTTACATTGACGTCTCAAACTGATTCAGCCAGTATCATTGGTACCGGGATTGGTATTGCCCTGATTACGCCGCATATGATTTTTGTTGTCTTGGCAGTAATCTTTAATTGGCTTGGATGGGGCGGTCGCTATAGGTGGGCTGCATTAGTCAGCGGCATTTTATATACTGTTGCGGCAGTGGCTTTTATTCTTTATGCGCCGTTTGTTATTATACAATTAATACTGGCTTTCGTTGGCTTTGCAAATTTGAAAAAAATTAAAGATACTTCCCCGAAGGGGTCAGAATAAGACTTCATTAAGAATGTTAATTGAAACTTATTCACTTTAAAATCTAAGTATAACAGCTAATAATATTAGTAGTAAAACGGCTAAAATACGCCGGATTTGCCGCCTGCCTGTACACTTTAGTGTGGTTTTGGGAGCAAAAGCGGACAAAACCAAATACCCCCCCGGCCTCTGCTGGGGGAGGAGTAAGCTTTAGCTTTAAGAAAAAGACCTCCGATGTTAAGATGATGAAGGTTTGCCGACCGCACCATCAACAAAGGAGGTATGTCCAAAATGGACAAAGACAGTCTAGCGCATACGATAGCAGTAGGTTGTTCCAGCAGGATCGCATTCATGTCGGCGATACGCGTTTTCTTACTTCATCACGTCCGGCTTTTTCCAGCTTAAGCTTCTGCTTATCTTGACGCAGGCGGTAAATCTTAAAAATACTACCCGTCCATTGATAGTCTTGACAGAACAAATAAAAAGAGCAAGGCAGCTCGTTTGTCTTTTTCGTCTTACTCCATGTATTAACTTTCGTATATGCTGGCTATATCATGTATTCTACGCTTCATTTCTGTGCGGATATGTAACGGCTCTAAACACTCGCATTTATCCCCAAAACTGAAAAGAATATTGTAGTAGTATTCGTTCTCTATGAAAGGAAAACTAACAATGTAATGCTCATCACCGT
>JAEYPO010000011.1 GCA_023410595.1 Bacillota bacterium
CGTGGCCTTGAGCTGCGTGGCGGTTTTCACCAGCTCTCCAAGTTGCTCGAAGGCCTGGTTCAGCGGGGCCAGGTTGCTATCTGTCGCATAATAAATATACTCATCCGAAAATATATGACCCGGATCGCCGCCGGGGGCGTATTGCCTAAAACCGCCATCGTTGGTGGACATGATCGATGTGATCTCGTTATATACCGAACCCCAGCTGCCCGCGGCGGCCGACGTGACCTTGCCCGGGTCCAGAATTGCGGTAGCGAAGTTGTTGGTACTTCTGGTCGTGCCGTCGTCCAGCAGGCCCACGTTAAACCAAACGGTTTGTTCGCTGGTTGCATCGTTGTAGTCTTTGTATGCCGAAGCCAAGTCCGCCTTCAGCTTGGCGGCGCTCAAAATGGTGAGTGCGGAACGCATGGCGTCGCCGGTGGTGAGGTTGGATGAGTTTTGCCCGCCGGTGGGGGAACCAAGGTTATACCAGCTGGAGTAGGCATAGTTTGCCGCGCCGTCCGTAAAAAGCAAAACATACGGGTGGCGCTCTCCAAATGTGTCTTTGTCAAGGGCGCCTATGTTTGCAATCAGCGAGGAAATGCCCGCGTACAGACCGGGCTGCGTAGCGGTGCCGGCTGATACCCCACGGGCGGTACCGGCGGTTGTGCTGTCTACGACATTGCTCTTATCTTCGCTCATCTTGACTTGTCTGAGGCCGCCGTTCACATAAATAGTATTGCTGCCGGTAACGGTAATGTACCTGTCGTTGGTGTTCGGCTGCCCAGTTGCGCTGGAGGTGTAAGCAGCAATAGGCATTATTTCATGCACATTGGCGTTGGTGCCAAAACTGTGTACGCTTACGCGGTTATTCGGGTTGGCGGCCATGATGATATCGATCGCGTTGTTGGCGGCGTTTATCATTGGCTTGACGCGGTCGTGACCCATGGTCATGGAGCTAGACATATCAAGCACAAGCACTACGTCCGCCGCGGGCGGGGTGAGACTGCTTCCCGTGGCGGTAAGTATATATTCCTGCGCCAGTGCCGAAAGCGTTATGTCAAAGCTACCGTCTTGGTTTGCAGCGACGCTTTTGTCCGTCCATACCTTACCATCAGCGATGGCGGTACGGAAATCGTCAGGCATGCCGCTGGTTTCGGGATCGGCGGTGAGGTTGACAACATAATTATCCACCCCCGCCATTGCGTCGGAAGCGGCAACCGCCGAGGTTGGCAACAACGTCACCGTCAGCAGTAGTGTCAGAAGCAGTACCAGTGCGCGTGTGCCTTTTTTCATTACTTTCATATCGTCATCCTCTCCTTTGGTAAAAAAGTCTGTCAATTATGTGTCGCGAATAATTATACATGTCTGGGTTATCGATGGTTCGATCCATTGGGCTTCAGGCGATTCCGCCATAGCCGTAACCGGCAGCAAAGCAAATCCATGCACCGGATAAGAAGCGCGATTAAACCATTTCTTCATACTTTCCTCTCCGTTTCAAAATCAGGGTTTATACCCTATTTTGCAAAGTTTTTTCTGTATCAGAATTCGATATATCACAGAATAGCATTTTAAGAGCGTGTAAAAACCGGTTTTTGCGCGAACGGTAGTAGTTTTTGTTGTAAACGGTCGAGAGGATGGATGCGTTTGTGTCCTAACACCCCTAACGAGCACGAGCGCACAGTATTCATGGTGACGTTTGGATGCGGAAAAGAAGTGAAAAATTAGGCGAGAGTTGCATCTTGAAGAAGGAGTTATAATTTGGTAGAATCACCACATCCAGTAGTTGTACAAGCTGTGCAAATAATCTTTGAAGCGGAGCGTTATTATAATGATAATCGCCACAACGTTAGATTCTGAGCCCCTGCTTATAACAGGGCCGCAAAGCGCAAGGCTACTTGTGAAAAATTCGCTCGATACAATATCGGGGCAGTTAATCATTGCGTCACAGAGTTTGCAGTTTATTGAATTCTCTCAGAGCAATTTGTTTTTAAGCGCATTAAATTTGGAAAGCGTAACACTCCCCAAAGCTCACAAGTATACTCTTGCATCTGACATTTTATCAGTTGATGTAATAACAATAAGCGATAGAGAGTTTCGCAAAACCCATAAAAACTATAAATGTTCAGCCGCTGTTAATATTTTTAAACAGCCCAAATCATGTATGCGTATTGTATTGAAAGCGCAGGAACCAATTGTTTTCTGTCTTTTTCCCAAAAACAATCACATAGGACAAGACGAATACACCTATCGCTTGGTTGACCTTATAAGAAATATTGGTAACGAGAAGAAAGGCAATATAGATGCTTTCTGTAATTGTTGCGGTAAGATACTGGATTATCCAAAGAATTCTTGCGGATTGTGCGGTACGCCAATTCATTACATTAAAAGAGTTTCTGCCAAGGACAATATTGAAAGAACATTAAAGATATCTTTGCTAGCAGGCCGCTGTATTGATATCATAACGGATAGAGACGAACGTTTTGTGCTTTCGAATGTACAATTGGGTAATCTCGTCAGGCCTCAAAATGAAATCGCAATTAAAATTCACAGTTCCCAAATGGTGCTATACATTAAAACGGCTGAAGATGCAAGACGATTATTAATAAGCATGGCCGGCGATGGTGAAATCTCAGTGGATGTAGGTAACCCATATAATAATATAAAATCAATAAAATATTCCGGAAGCATCAAAGTGATCAAAGAAGAAAAAGCGGCTACAGGTTTTATGTTTTTTGGCGACCCCATAACAAAAGAAGCAATGCGCTATTCCGACAATGACAACATATTGCTAATAGACCCTTAGTATTAAGATGTTCTTTAACCCATGCGATTATCCAAACTTCGCATTATGTTTATCTTTGCCATTGAATACTTCCACCGCCACCCGTTCAATCGGAAGGCCCGCTTTATACTTCTCAACAAACGCCGTAAACCCTGCCGCGTCTAAAGCGTCTGGCTCCACAG
>JAEYPO010000041.1 GCA_023410595.1 Bacillota bacterium
TCTCTACCAATGTAAAATGATTATATGACTGCATAGTGACCTCCGTGTAAGTGGTGTGTGGTAACTTCATTTTACACCTTGGTTGCTATGTAGTCTCTTTTGTTGCACTTGCAATTATATTCTAAGCCGAAGGCAAGCGCGCTCAGGGAGCGATGACTACGAAGTGGACGAGCGAGTCGGAGGCTCTGTGACTAGCGTAAGCTGGATGGTAAAGGAGAATGCCGAACGATAGTGATGGCATGCGACTATTACGAACAGAGGAAGGTGGTGCGAAGCGCCGGATGAGGGGCGCAGATATGAAGAAACACCTCATTAGTCCCTGCACTTAATTGTCAGCCCGAATAAATAGGCCATCAATTGATATGAGTGGCGCCGATAGGGTATGCTTCCCCTCTCAGGGAAAGCGGCGCAAAGCGCCTGTAATGAGAAGGAACGATAAAGCCCTTCAGCCGTCCCTTCAACACCCTGCAATAATTTACTGCCCTTTGTATACGTTTATATTGCCCGAATCGACGGACAGCTTTACCATCTCTCCCCCGCCATTGCAGCCGCCCTTTAAGCTTCCGCGGTCTACGCCGCCGCTCACCAGTATGTCAAAATCGCAGCCCACGTTGCCCGAAGACGTGCTCGCATTGAGTTCAAACGCGGCCTCAGGATTAAGGCGCAGCTTAATGTTGCCGCTCGATACTTTTGCTTTTATCGCCGATACCTGCTGACCCGACAGTCTGATGTCTATATTGCCCGACGTATTGTCGGCGTCTACGGTTCCCGAAACGGCAGTTATGTCTATGTTGCCCGACGTATTGCGTACGTTTATAGGCCCGCTGTTATTTTCTATGCGCACGTTGCCCGACGTACAGTTCGCATCGACGCCCGTAAAATCGCATTCGCTCACCGTCACATTGCCCGACGAGAGGCTGCAGCGCAGCGCGCCTCCCTTACAGCCCATAAGCTTTATATTCCCGCTCGCGTTAATCACCGTAACTTCCTTACCGTGTATCTCATTTACATTGACGTCTCCCGACGAATTGATTATCTTAAGGTCTGCCGCGAGCTGCTGCGGCAGGCGTATCGTCATCTTGATGTTGTTTTCATGAATGAGCGGCAGGTCTCCCGGGTCGAACTCTATGGCCAGTTTGCCGTCATTGTTTGTGACATAGAGGTATTTGTCCTTTTTCTCCGCGACGTTTATATAGCCTTTAAGCGCTACGCCCGGCTCGCCCGCCTCAACTGTAACGTTTCCCATAGGCAGCGAAACAAAAACCTCACTTAAGCCGCTTAAGTCGACCTTCGCGCTCTCGTCGATGTCTACGCGGCTGCCTCCGACGCCGCGGCCCCAGCCAAGCCCGAACCAGTTCGAGGCGTCAGAATTAAGCGATACCACCACAATTCCCGCAATAAATATTATGCAAACGAACAGCACTATTATTGCCGCTTTTTTAACGTTCATTGATTACCCTCCTTTATTTTTTTATTATTGTTTTGTCCCGCAGTAAGGGCAATGCGGAAAGCTTTTATCGAAGCGCTTACCGCAATTCGGGCAGACGGCGTAAAAGCCGCTGAATTCACCAAACCCGCCCGAGACCTTTTCAAGCTGCGAAAAGTCCACAGTATCGGCGTCCTTTAAAACCTGTGCATATTCCTTCGGCGCTTCGTACAGCGCGCCACAGCAGCGCAGCCGCACAAAACACCGCTTGTTCCATTTAAAAACAGGTATGAAGAATATATGAAAATACGTATAGCGCATGAAAAGGGAAGCTGCCGTCATTCTGCCGCAGTCCGGGCAGACAACAGAGGCAAACGTCTTTATATCCTTCTCTTTGCGCTCTACGCCGAATATGCCTATGAAAAACATGGAGGCGACTCCTTTCGCCTCCATTATATTCTTATTAATGCAATTTATAAATACCTTCGGCCTATTTTCCTATTATGCTTATATCGCCCGAAGTCGACGAGAGGCTTACCGCTTTGCCTCCCCCGTTGCACGAGCCCGATATGCTCTCGCCCACAAACGAATCGGGCAGCGTGCCAGATACGGTAACAGGAAGATCGCTCGTTATATCGCCCGACGTAGCGTTTGCCTTTAAGTCAAACGCGGCGTCCTTCGGTACGAAAAACCTTAAATTGGCGCTTGTCATATTTACCGTAACGGGCCCGATATTGCGGCCTGCCATGTCTAAGGAGACGTCGCCCGACGTACAGCCTATATCTATAGCGCCCTCAGCGCCCCCGACGTCGATATCGCCCGATGTTGCTCGCACTTTAACGGAGCCTGAGGCGTCCTTAATCGTCGTGTTGCCCGAGTGGCAGAACGTGTCTATGCTGCCTATAGAGGACGACGCTATAAACGTATCGCCGGACGACGCGTCGCTGTCGAGCATTACAGCCTTGCAGTCTTCTATCTTTAAATTGCCGCTTGAACGTGATACCGCGAGATCGCCGAACTGCATGCCCGACATATCTATATTGCCCGAGCTGCAGACTATTTTAGCATCAAGAATGTTATCACCCGGCAGATACACCGTCAGTTTGAGGCTGCTGTACAGACTGAGCGTGAAGATGTCCCGCTCTACCTTTATGTTCAGCGTTTCGCCCTGCTTACTTACGGTAAGATGCGGTTTCTGCGGTATAGGAGATATTACGGTCCCATTGAGCGTAACGCTCGCCTTATCCGCTTCGACGAAGTGGATATCCGCCGAAGCGCATTCTACCCACAGCGTCTTAACGCCGCTCATGTCCAGATCTCCATTCTCGCTGATATTAACGTTGCTTCCGCCGAATATTGTGCCAAAATCCGAATTACCGCTTCCGTAGAGTATACCGAGCGTTATACCCACGCCTAAAGCAGCCACTGCAAAAATGCAGGAAAATATGATGACTAATTTCTTAGTTCTGCTCATCTTCGAGCCCTCCTTTTATACCCCTTCTTGTCATGTTCAAAAAACGCATATTTCCCTTCGCGAACAGCCCCGCGAGCTTCATTATACCTATAAACCCGAGCACGGAAAGCGCTGCGAGCGCTATGCCGGCAAATATGCAAAGCAGCGTCCCCGGCAGGAACGCCCCCAGGCTTATCAGCGAGAATATAATCGTTGCCGCCGACGCCAGCCCCATGCTGCACACCGCTATATACAGTGCCGCTATCACGATATAGCCGACGCCCACGACGCATACCGCGTAGAAGAAGTTCGCTATGCCAAGCCCCGCCGAAGCCGCCACCGCCCTGCCCATGCTCTTAAAAGTCTTTTTCTGGTTCGCTTCCTCTATCATCTTCTGCATGTAATACTCTTTTGCTATCTTGCGCGGGTCTCCGAGACGCTCACAGACAGACGCTTCGTCTCTGCCTTCCTTTGCGGCGCACGAAAAATATTCGCCGAAATCCGCCATGATCTCGTCGTGCTCCTCCTTAGTCATCTTTTTCAGATGGCTGGAGAGCTGTTTTAAATACTCAGTTCTGTTCACACACATTCCCTCCTATGATCGAGTTTACCCCCCGCAAGAATTCGTTCCATTCGTCGAGATACATAATCCTTGTATTATCGCCTTTCTCCGTCAGCCTGTAATACTTTCTCGGCGGACCTTCACTCGATTCTTCAAGATACGTTTCCACGTAGCCTTCGTTTTTAAGCCGCCGCAGCAGCGGGTATATTGTGCCTTCGGATATCTCTATGCCCTTTGATATTTCCGCGATAAGCTCATATCCGTATTTGTCGTCACGCTTCAGCAATGACAGCACGCAAAGCTCGAGCACGCCTTTTTTAAGCTGTATGTTCAACAAGCGATCACCTCCTATACCATGTTGACAGATACACTATACCACATGGTACCTTACATTGCAAGGTACTGTAGAAAATTTTTTGAGATTTTTGGGCTCTTTTAAAGAATTGTGTTGATAAAATTGAGTGATTATGAATTGGATTATAATAGATAATCTATTTGGATATTAAGTTATACCTAAATAATAACGATATTACTAATATAATATTCCATATATGTTTTAATATTATATTAATAGTTTATAATAGGTATTGACAACCATAGCAGCAAGCCTATAATATATAGTGTACTAAAAATGCGGCGATTGCATAACATATTAATGATGATTTCTCATCATTAATGCTCGGTGTGTCGCTACCGAAAACGCGATTTTAATGCACAGTATGTCGCTACTGTAAATGCGATATTAATGCACGGTGTGTCGCTACCGAAAGTGCGATTTTAATGCAGGGACGGATTTTTGATCCGTCTCTTTTATTTCGGGGTATAATAGTATGCTTAAATTCTACGATGTAGATTCTTGTTACACGGATTATTTAAGAAAATATGATAACCAAATACCTTTCATAAAATATAACGGGAAAGATAAGTTTCTATGTGGTGTTGTTCTTCATATAGACGAAATATCTTATTATGCTCCAATTTCTTCAAATAAAAATATACAGAGAACTAATTTGCCTATTTATAATTCAAATGGAGATGTTATATCAACTATACGATTTTGTTTCATGTTCCCCGCAATTGCTGATGTGTTGCATGAAAAAGATTTTGCTCAAGAAGATTTGAAAGATTCTAAATATACAGATTTATTAAAAATAGAACATGAATATTGTAGAAAAAATGAAATTAAAATTAATCAAAAGGCATTATCTGTTTATAGAATAGGTTGTAATAAGAATCATCCATTTAATTATACCTGTTGCAATTTTAAAAAACTTGAAAGTATATATCTGGAATATTAATAATACTGATTAATGTTAGCCGATTTAATAGAACATTCCAATTTTGTAAACATTAAATAACAAACTTATAAGATGAAATATATTTTCTTATAGCTCTGCCTTTTGTATTTTTACAGACGAAATAAACTTTATAGGTTTTATCCTTAATATTTTCTTCTTCAATATCTTCTTCTGGGCGACACTTTAAGAATAATGCAACATGGTTTTTGGCGGTAGATTAATAATTTTAAATTGTTTTATCCATGTTATATTTTCATCGGAAGTTGGTATAGTCTCTCTATCTCTAATTAGTGCATTAATTTTCTGTTCATTCCCAATTAATTCAATATGAAAATCATATAGTGATTTTGGAGAGTCAGATTTATTATAAACAACTAATTCAAAATAGAGCCTTGCTTCTTCTCTAAAATCTAATTCCAAAAATTTAAAATCTACTTTCCCTATATTGCGTAGAAAGTAAGTTGTAACTAATGTCACTATAAGAGTTAAGATTGAAGCAAATACAGATTGATATGCAATAAGAAAATCCCAAATGGTTTTTACACTTTCGTTTGTTTCAGGCAACCTTAAACTCCCCCAGTCTCAAACTCTTATTAGTCTCATGGACATTATTCAGATACGATTCAACCAATATCCCCGTAGTATCATCAACTTTTATTATAATCAAGAAATATGAAAAAACAAACCACATTTTGTCTACCATTGCCACAAAAAGGGCGGTATAATAAAAAAGACCCTCTTATGCGTAAGACTAAGCAGCGATTTTCGCTGATATATTAAGGAGTATCCACATGAGAATAAAGTTTCATACCACGATCATTTTCACGGGAGATATAGCGGCCTCAAAGGAGTTTTACCACGGACTGCTCGGCCTTGAGGTGCTGCAGGACGCAGGTTCCTTCGTACTGCTGGAGGGAAACCTCGGGCTGCACAAGACCGAAGTTTTTTACGAGTATATAGGAAAGCAATACAGCGGCGAGGCTATGGGCAGAGACAACCTCGACCTTTACTTCACGACCGACGATCTTGAGGCGGCCGAGGGGCGTCTAAAAGAAGCGGGTATTAAGTTCATCCACGGAATAAAGAAGTACCCCTGGGGCGAGAAGCTGTTCCGCGTTTACGATCCCGACGGACACATAGTCGAGATAGGAGACTCAGCGCAGACAGCCTGAGTTAAATTCGGCTTTAAGTTTCCGCGGCAATCATATATAATCCAAATATGGGAAACGTTCTGATAACGGCGATTGAGCCTCAGAAAAAGAACAAGGAACGCTACAACATATACGTTGACGGCGAGTATTACGCGTCTCTCGGCGCGGAGAGCTGCGCCGTGTACGGCGTTAAGAGCGGCGAAGAGATAAGCGAAGAAAAGCTTGCCAAGGCCGTTAAAAGCGACAACGAGCGGTACGCGTTCGACGCCGCCGCGAAATATCTTGAGTACGGCATGCGCACGAGGCGCGAGGTAGAGCGCAGGCTCGCGGACAAGAACATAGACGCGGACGCTATAGCCGCCGCCGTAGAAAAGCTCGGAAGCTACGGCTATATTGACGATGCTGCGTACGCGCACGAGTATGTGCAGAGCGCCATGGCTCAGGGCAAATCGAGGCGCATGACGGAATACGCGCTAAAAGAAAAAGGCATAGAGCGCAAGGCCGCGGCGGAGGCAATGAGCGCTTTTTCCTATGACGATGAACTGCGGATTGCTAAAAAGACCGCGCTAAGCCTCAAGCGCCGGAACAAGGACCGGCGGCAGGCGTTCGCGGCGCTAGCCAGGCGCGGGTTCGATTACGATATAATAAACGCGGTGCTTTCGGAGGACGAGCCTTGAAATACGACATATTGAAACAACTTAAAGAAACACAAGGGTACGTTTCGGGCGAGACGCTCGCCGGGAGCGTAACGCGCGCGGCGCTGTGGAAGCATATTAAGGCTATGGAAGCGGACGGGGCGCGCATAGAGGGCGTCACGGGCAAGGGTTACCGTCTTATATCACCTCCCGATGTACCTCGAACGGAATATGTAAGGGCGTATATGTCCGCAGACGCTCAGGTGTTTTACAAGGACAGCACGCTTTCAACAAACGACGACGCGAAGCGGGCAGCCGCCGACAAAAGCATAAAGCGGGCTGTATTCATAGCGAGCGAGCAGACGGCGGGCCGCGGACGCAAGGGGCGCGTATGGACTTCCCCGCCGGGCGGGCTTTACATGACGTTCCTCGCGCGGCCCGATATAGAGGCGGAGAGCGTGCCGGGTTTTACGCTGATGGCCGCCGTTAAAACGTGCGAGGCGGTGGAAAGCGTCGCACCCGTAAAGGTAACCATAAAGTGGCCCAACGACGTGCTTCTCGGCGGCAAAAAGCTGGCGGGCATACTCACCGAGAGCATGATAGGCATGGACGGCGTCGACTATATCGTGTGCGGCATAGGCGTGAACGTGCTGCCTCCCAAAGACGAATTCAAAAATACGGCCTGCCATATAGCGGTGGGCAGGATGCTGCTCGCGGCGGCCGTCATAGACAGGTTTTTCGAAGGGTGCGACGAATTCGCGCGCAGCGGGCTCGCTCCGTTCATGAATGATTTCAGGAGCAGGAGCATGCTTTCAGGCGAGGTGACAGTAAGCTCTCCCGCGGGCAGCGAGACGGGAACGTTTTTGGGATTTGACGATTCAGGAGCGCTGCTCGTAGACTGCGCCGGCAAAAAGAAACGGTTCGTCGCGGGCGAGGTGACGCTCCGGGGAGGGGGCTTGTATGTATAGCGGATGCATAACTGATATTAACGGCGTTACAGCCGGGCATTATACGGACAGCGAGAATAAGACGGGCTGCACTGTCATAATAATGGAAGGTGGCGCGGTGTGCGGCGTGGACGTGCGTGGCAGCGCGCCCGGCACGCGCGAGACTGACCTGCTGCGGCCCATGAATGCAGTGCAGAAAGCGAACGCTTTGCTGCTCTCGGGCGGCAGCGCTTACGGCCTTGCGGCGGCGGACGGCGTCATGCGCTGGCTTGAGGAGCGCGGCGAGGGTTTTGACACGGGCTCGGCGCTCGTTCCCATCGTTCCGGCGGCCGTGCTTTACGACCTTGCCGTGGGCAGCGCAGCGGTGCGTCCCGGCGCTATGGAAGGTTACGCCGCGTGCGAAGCCGCCTCAAGCGAGCCTCTCGCACAGGGGCGCTGCGGCGCGGGCACGGGAGCCGTGGTCGGGCAGGCGGCAGGCCCGGAATTCGCGTCGCCGGGAGGCTTCGGAACGGCTTCGGTGCAGCTGGGAGATATAATAGTCGCCGCGTGCTTCGCCGTCAACGCTTTCGGAGACATATACGACTATAATACCGGCAAAAAGATTGCGGGCATGAAAGGCGCGACGGTTTCGGGCGCGCTCGCCGAGGGCGCTGCGGCAGGCGTTTTTGGTGCGAACACTGTAATAGGCGTAATAGGCACGAACGCGTATCTTACGAAGGAGCAGGCATGCAAGCTCGCGTGCTCCGGGCAGGACGGCATAGCGATGTGCGTGCGCCCTTCCCACACTATGTACGACGGCGACACGGTGTTCGCGTTCGGCACGGGAGAAAAGCAATGTGATATTTCCGCGCTGCTCGCCGCGGGCGCCGAGGCGGTGGCGAAGGCGATAATAAACGCGGTAAAAGCATGATAGCGGGCATAGGTATAGATATAGTAGACATAGCCCGCATAGAACGCGTCGGGCTGAACAAACTGTTTTATACGAGGAACTTTACGCAGAACGAAATAGCCATGCTCGAAGCGTCAAAGCAAAGTGCGCCAAGGGCCGCGGGCAATTTCGCCGCGAAGGAAGCGGTACTAAAAGCGCTGGGGTGCGGTATATTCGATATACCGCTTACTGATATAGAGGTGCTGCGCTCTCCCTCGGGCAAACCGTACGTTACATTGTACGGAAAGGCAAAGCAGAAAGCGGATGAGCTGGGGGTAACGCGCGTGCATATTTCCATATCGCACACCGCGGAGCTGGCGGCCGCCGAGGCAATAGCGGAAGGAGACTAGAATGATACCCGTTGTTACAAAGCAGATGATGCGCGACATAGACGCCTATATGATAGAGAGGATGCGCATACCCTCCTCTACGCTGATGGAGAATGCGGCGTTCGGCGTGACGGAAGCAGTGACGAAGAAGTTCGGCATTGAAACTCCTGTAATAGTCGTGTGCGGCGCTGGCAACAACGGCGGCGACGGTTTCGCGGCGGCGCGGCAGCTCATGGCAAAGGGCTACGCCGTGGAGGTATACCTCATAGGCGAGTTCGGCGGGCTAAGAGACGACGCGCGGCGCAACGCGGAGTTCTTTATGGACCGGCTGATTGAGATAACGGACGCCGCGGGCGCAAGGGCCAACCTTGCCGACCTTTTTGGCTGCGCGCTTATCGACGCGCTGTTCGGCACGGGGCTGTCAAGGGACGTAACCGGCCTGTTCGCCGAAGTGATTAATCTCATTAACGGCAGCGAGGCGTATATAATATCGTGCGACATACCATCCGGCATAGACGCGGACACGGGCGCAATATTGGGCGCCGCGGTGAAAGCGGATGAGACAGTGACGTTCCAGTACCCAAAGCGCGGGCACTATCTGTTTCCGGGGCGCGGGCATACCGGCAAGCTCACAGTAAAGGAGATAGGCGTGGTCTCGGGCGCGGATACGGGCAACATAAGAGCGGTCGATAGTCTGAAGCTCGAAAATCGAAAAATGGACGCACACAAAGGCAGCTTCGGGAAGCTCGCCATAGTGGCGGGCAGCCAGGGCTTTTCGGGCGCGGCGGTGATGTGCACAAAAGCCGCGCTGCGGGCGGGCGCGGGGCTGGTTACCGCGGGAGTGCCGCTGGGGCTTCAGCCCATAGTAAGCGCTGCCGCCCCTGAGAGCATGACATACGCGCTGCAAGACGAGTCGGGAGCCTTGGGCGAAGACTGTCTTGATGGCATAGACTCGCTCATGCGCGGCAAAACGGCGGCGGCGGTCGGCCCGGGGCTTGGTACGGGCAACGGCGCGCGCAAGGCAGTGTATCACCTGCTGCGCAATTACGATATGCGGAAGGTGTTTGATGCGGACGCACTCAACTGTATCGCGGGCGACCCGGACGTACTATATTACAGAGAAGGCGACGTTGTGCTGACGCCTCATCCCGGCGAGTTCTCGCGGCTTTGCGGCACCGAAATTGACGACATACTGCGCGACCCTATATCCGCAGCCGAGGAGTTCGCGCAAAAATACCGCGTGACGCTGCTGCTCAAAGGCGCAACTACGATAGTAACAAGCGGCAGGAAGACGGCGCTCGTTACGGCGGGCAGCCCCGGCATGGCCAAGGGCGGCAGCGGCGACGTTTTGACGGGCGTTATCGGTTCGCTGATGTGCGGAGGCAGGCAGGGCGGCATGGAGGGCTTCCCCGCAGCGCTGTACGGCGCGTACATATGCGGCAAGTCGGGCGAAGCGGCCGCTGCCGAAAAGGGTGAATATTCCATGACGGCCATGGACACGCTGGAGCACATACCGGAAATAATGAAACAGATGAGCGAGTGAGTATACTCGCTTTTTAA
Organism: Bacillota bacterium; assembly: GCA_023410595.1. Lineage (GTDB taxonomy): Bacteria > Bacillota > Clostridia > Christensenellales > SZUA-584 > DTFZ01. The sequence goes on from JAEYPO010000041.1 coordinate 10,290, forward strand.
TAGCAATTTATGATAAGTGTATTATGATCGAAGATAAATAATGCAAATCAAAGAAGGATTTGTTCCATGCCCGTTTTTGTTTCACACCCTTCAGTCGCCTCGCTGCGCCAGCTCCCCGTCCGGGGTGGGTAAAGAGGAAGTCAGCTGTCGATAAAGCTCCTTTTGTCATTCCGTCAGCTTCGCTTGAAGGAGCGCAGCGACTGAAGAATCTTTAGGAAATAAGCATGTTTTAAGATTCAGTCCCTGCGGTCGTCCCTTCGGTCACTTACGTTCGGAATGACACATGGGGTTGTTTGGCACTTTGAGGTCCCCTAACGGTGGAGCCAAGAAATGCTTCCCCTTTCAGGGGAAGTGGCGCAGCGCCGATAGGGTAGAGCAAGAAAGTAATGACTTCGAAGGCAATAACCACACCTTTCAGTCCCAGTACTTCAAAAAGTCCTCTGAATTTTTCGGCCTGATAAAAAAGCTTCCCCTTACAGGGAAAGTCAGGCTGTCGATAAAGCTCCTTTTGTCATTCCGTCAGCTTCGCTTGAAGGAGCATAGCGACTGAAGAATCTTTAGGAAATAAGCATGTTTTAAAATTCAGTCCCTGCGGTCGTCCCTTCGGTCACTTACGTTCGGAATGACATATGGGGCTGTTTGGCACTTTGAGGTCCACTAACGGTGGAGCCAAGAAATGCTTCCCCTTTCAGGGGAAGTGGCGCGAAGCGCCGATAGGGTAAAGCAAGAAAGTAATGACTTTGGAGGCAATAACCACACCCTTCAGTCGCCTTGCGGCGCCAGCTCCCCGTCCGGGGTCCCCGGCGAACAAGGTTCGCCCGGGGCAGATATAAGGGGAGCCTATATCGTATGCAATCCCATCAATCAGCGCTTTGAGGAACGCCTGCATTCATTCAAAGCTTCCCCTTTCAGGGGAAGTGGCGCGAAGCGCCGATAGGGTGTGTCCCTTACATCGGAATGTCCAAGCCGTTTTGCTCGCTATTTCTCCGGCAGTGTCACCCCGAAGAAGTACTGGTTCCCAAATTTTATGCCGCCCCATTCAGTCGTGGCCTGCAGCTCGACTATGTACTCACCCGGCCATTGCGCGTTGGCGAATATACTAGTCTGCGGCTCGAGCCCTGACGGCTCGGTTACAGGTATCTCATTGTAATCGCTGTCATAAAGCTTATATTTGCCGTAAACCTTCCCGCCGTCCAAATACGGCGTAAAGGGTGATAGCTCTCCGCTGTCGGTGTCGATATCGAGGTATTGCAGATATTTTTCCACCTGCTCCGGCTTAAGCGACGGGTACTCTCCATGCAGGCTGTCCACTCGCGACCATAGCTGGTTTTCCAGCGCGCAGACCGAGTTGTCCCCCGACACGACAGTCATAACATTGGACGAGGTGTACCCCAGCGCAGTATCAAGCAACGTACGGTAAGTCTCATCGTCGAGAACAATGTACCTTTCTTTCGATCCCGGCTGCATGTAATGCTTGCCGTCCTTATCGAATATATAAAAGAATTCCCACTCTGCGCCCTCCGCTGTAAACTGCCCGCTCAATTCAATATAGCTGTCGAGCGTGTTCCTCTCTACGCCTTCCCACGCTGCGGAGTTCAGCTGGTAATCAGCCACGACGTTCTTGACCAGCTGCAATCGAGTTTCATCCTTAATAGATATATCTCGGTCCGAATCGCCTCCGATCCACATCGAAATTTCCACGTCGCTCGGTAATGCCTGCATTTCGAAGGAATATATGTCCGGGGCAGCGGACGATGTAACAGTGGGCGCGGAGCCTTGCACTTGCGGTTGCCCTTCCTCCTGAGGCTCCGTCATTGCTATATCCCCGTCCGAATATACGATATCCGCAATATATCCGGCAGACTCCGCAGTCAGGTCCACAAAGCTGCTCATATCAGTTATCTCTGCGGCGTACAGCGACAGGCCGCTTTTGCCGTTGTCCGCTACAAGCATATCCGCGTTAAAATTAGAGTAATCGAAAACGACGACCTGCTTTTGTGACGGATCAAAGTAACCGGCCTGGGATCGGTGGACGCCTGAGCCCCAGGAAGATGTAAAATACAGCTCGGGCTCTGTGTCTTCATTGAGGTCCGCAAGTGTCATGCTCACGACGCCGTATCCGCCAAATCCCACTCCCAGTTCATATACCTCGCCCTGATACAGCAGGAACGATTCACACGATTTGTCGTATTTAAATATCGTATAATCCGAGTTTTCTTTTATATACTGCGGCGTTATGTTGTAACACTCGTCGTCCTCGTACCCGGAGTCGTATCCATGTGCGGGCACAAAACCGTCAACGCCGTCCTTTGTTCCGCTTATATGCATACTGATGCCGTTCTCAGTGTCTGTCCCCGAAGGCTGCGGCAGTTCTCCCCCGAACTTGGCCATTTTGTATATACTCCATATGTACTCGTTATTAGAGCCATTGAGTTTCTCGTTGTAATTCAATTTCGCGAGCCACACCTCGCCGTCCATCACATAAAGCCGGTAGCCATACCCGCTTTCTAACGGATTTAGAAGCGTGTATTGATACCGCTGCCTGTATTGCGAGATATCGGGTTTACCGCTGGCAGTTTCCACGTCGTCGGCGAATATAAAGCTTGCGCCAAAATCCTGCTCGTTTACCTCTGTCCGCTCATATGTTACAGGGAAAATCCTCTGATCGCCCGTTGCTTCTGTGATCGTAAGCGTATCCTTGCCGAGCGTATAGTATTGCTCATATCCGTCCAAGGCCAGGAATGAGCTGAAAGGACACATATATACCTGTTTATCGAACTTGTAATTGCCGTACAGCTCTTTCTCCTCCCAAAACGCTGCGCCCGACGGGTTGGCTATGAGGCATACGCCCGCGGCAACGGCGGCGACAACGGCGATGGCGGCTATCCATAGCGCGGGCTTTTTGAATTTCAGCACATTCTTTATGCGCGAATTTACGGGGCTCTCGCCAAACGCGAGCGGACTTCCCGCAAGCAGCCTGCGGCTCGTCGAAAGCTTTAGCAGCGCTTCGCCGTAGCCTGCCTTTTCCCTCTCGTCCATGCCGCGCAGCACGCGCTCGTCGCAGCTCATTTCCATGTCGCAGCACATCAGGCGGAACGCTATCCACACGAGCAGATTGAACCAGTGCAGGCACAGCGCCGCGTAAGCGATTGGCTTTATCACGTTGTCTTTCCTCTTTATATGCATGCGCTCGTGAAGCAGCACATTATCCATGTCGGCTTTGTCCATGCAGGCGGGCAGGTATATGCGCGGCCTTATAACCCCCAGCACGAACGGCGAGCGTATCGCGTCGGTCTCGTAAACGTTGCCAAACAGCAGCGTCGCGTCGCTTATGCTGCGCTTTAAGCGTATGTGTGAAACCACGCTTGTTGCAAGCATGAGTAAAACGCCCGCCGCCCATACGGCGGCCGCGATAAGCAGAAGTGTCTGTATGGGGTCTGCCGCGGGCGCTGCGCTTGCCGGGGCCGCGGGAGCGATACCGGTAGCCGCGCTTGTGGGCGCCGCCGCGGCGTTTGAAACCGCCGGCGGGACGTGATGGGTCGCCGCGGGGCTCTGTATGTACGTAAGGCTGCTTCCCATCCGGGCAGCGGGTTCAACGCTTCCCAGGCGCAGCAGGCTGAACGCTGATGAAAACGATACGGGGCACACGAGGCGGAACAGCACTACGAGCCACAGCGCAAACGACACCGCCTTAGGGGCTTTTTTAAGCGCCAGCCTTATAAGCATTACAGCCAGCGCTGCATATGCCGCCGTTATGCTCATGTTGAGTATCTTAAGGAACAGGCCGGGCATATCCATCGCTATCCCTCCCTGTGGCGCTCTATAAGCGCTTTAAGCTGCTCGGCTTCCTCGTCCGAGAGCGTTTTGCCGCTGAGAAACGCCGCCACGAACATAGGCAGCGACCCGCCGAACGCCTTTTCCATCACGGCACGGCTCTCATACCTCTGTGCCTGCTCACGCGGTATTATGGAGGTAACGACCGCGGCCTCGTTGCGCATTATTCCGCGTTCGCACAGCTTCTTTAATACTGTATACGTCGTCGTGCGCTTCCAGCCGAGCTTCTCTTCGCACAGCCTGCAAAGCTCGGGCGAGTTTACCGGCTCGCTAGACCATATGATATCCGAAAGGCGGTACTCCGCGTTCGTCATTTTATAATCCGCATCCATGGCGCTTTCTCCAGTCTATGTTTATAGACTCAGTCTATATCTATAGACTGAGTCTGTCAAGAGAAATTTTAGCATAATAAAGAAATTTATTTCAAAATGTTATTGAGCAGCTAATATTTCCTGCCGCGCGCTGCGGGACAGCTTTTTGAATACAGTGGAATATGAATGGTATATCATCATCAAAATCTCGGCTTCGGGGACAGAGCCGCCGAGATGTATCGTATTGAAATACGGCGCAAGCTGCGGCGGGCAGTGATAGCCCCTTACAACCGTGCCGGGGTACATGCTGCGGAAGAATTCTCCGCTCATGGCATCGCAGTTAAGCGTTATCTTCAAATCGTCCGCTTCGGGGTAGATTTGCGCGAACAGCCGGCCGCCCACCTTTACGCAGACGGGTATACTTCCGAACGGGAAGTCTATATACGCACCCGGTTTTTTAAGGCAATGATCGAGCAAAGACTTAACTATGGAATTCAATAATTATTCCCCCATATACCTCATGTGCAGGTATTCCGTATCCCCCGACGGCGTCTTGCGGGTAATGCGCTCCGTTACGGCGAATCCGCTCTTCATATAAAGCTTGATTGCGCGTTCGTTGAACGTGCGCACGTCAAGCTCAAGCCCCGCCCCCGCGAACCTGCGCTTGTACTCATTTATAGCGATAGTCATAAGCTCCGCCCCCAGCCCCCTGCCGCAAAGATCGGGCCGCAGACCAAGTCCCAGATTTATGGTGCCGTCTTCGTTCGTTAAGCGCAGGAAGCCGCATAACACGACGCGCCCGTTTTCTTCTTGGGTGAGCGCGCAGAACTCTCGCCCGAGCTTGTCTTTGTCCGCGATGGACCACCCTTTCGCTTTGCACGTCTCCCAATCTGAAAAGTTATAAACGCTGTATTCGCCGTCGTACTTCCAGCAGCATATCTCCTTCGCGTAGCTTTCCGTCATCGCGCGCAGCGAGATCATTCCAGTATCCTTTTCGCATATTCCAGCGCTGTCTTTGTCGCCGCGATGCCACCCAGCGAAGTTTCGCGCAGCTCGTGAGGCATCATGCGCCCTACCTTCGCCATTGCGGTCACTACTTCGTCCAGCGGTATCGCGCTGCTTACGCCGGCTAGCGCAAGGTCGGCGGACAAAAGTGCGTTCGCCGCTCCCGATGCGTTTCGCTTAGAGCAGGGCGATTCCACCAGCCCGGCCACGGGATCACACACGAGCCCCATCACGTTTTTTAGAGCTATGGCCGCCGCGCTCAGCGCAGCCTTAACGGGGCCGCCCATCATCTCGACTACCGCGGCCGCCGCCATTGCCGCGGCCGAACCGCACTCCGCCTGGCAGCCGCCGCACGCGCCCGAAAGCGTAGCGCCGGAGTCTATTATCATGCCTATGCCCGAAGCGGTTAAAAGCGCGTACAGCAACGATTGCTCGGAAAGGCCGGACTGCTCCGCCACGCTGAGTATGGCCGCGGGCAATATGCCGCTCGATCCCGCCGTGGGGGCCGCACATATCTTCCCCATCGAGGCGTTTACCTCGAGGCACGACATGGCTCGCGACATCGCCAGCATAAGCGTGCCGCCGCAAAGCGTCCGGCCCGACTTCGCGTATTCCGTAAGCTTCTTCGCGTCGCCGGAAACAAGCCCGCCGCGCGTTTTCAGCGGCTTTAACCTAGCCGCCTCGCTCGCCCCGCGCATTACGCTTAAATATTCCCGCAGCATAGAAAGCACTTCTTCGCCGCTCTTGCCGCTCACGGCGCACTCACGCTCCAGCACTATATCGCTTATACGGCACTGCTTCTCCTCCGTAAGGGCGAGCAGTTCTTCCGCGTTTCTGAACATTGTTCCTCCTATCACACCAAAAAGCCTCACTACTTTTTGGAGACATCGGCTCTTTGCCCTTAGTCGAGCTTCGGCACTCGCCTTACGCCCACGACCTCGCGTATCTCCTTTATGCTGTTAACCACCGCGAAGGGTATGTCGCCGTCGCACTCTATAGTCATCGAAGCGAGCTCTCCTCGCTGCTGCCTCGAGACCTGCATCACTCCTATGTTGACCCCATACCGCGCAAGTATGCCCGAAACTTCAGCTATAACACCGCGCTTGTCGTAGTGCGTTATGACGAGCGCGGGATATTCGCCGTTCAGGGATATGGAAAAGCCGTCGAACTCCGTAAGCAGTATGCTGCCGCCGCCTGTCGACGAGCCTGTTACCGTGTGGGCTCCTTGCAGCGTATCAAAGGATATCCTCACTGTGTTTTCATGTACGTCGCCTAAGTCTGCCGCCTCGAACGTTATGTGCTTTCCGGCCTCGGCGGCAAGACGGAACGCGTCGCGCAGCCGCTCGTCGCTCTCGTGTATGCCTATGAGCCCCGCCGTTATCGCGACGTCCGTGCCGTGGCCCTTGCCCGTCGCCGCGAACGAACCGTGCAGCTGGCAGCGCGCGGCTGTAAATTCTCCCGCCAGCGATGAGGCGAGCCTAGCTATCCTCGCCGCGCCCGCGGTGTGTGAGCTCGAGGGGCCTATCATAACCGGTCCTAAAATATCAAATATGCTTTCCTTCATATTTTTTCTCCCCTGGTGATATTATACCACACCCAGCATATATTAGATATTGCGGGTCTTAAGCGCTGCGGAAAAATATTTTATAATTTCCCATTAAAAGGGGTTGCGTTTTGCAACGGTTGCATGTTACAATGCTAATGGGGTGATGTATTTGGCCGAAGATTACAAACAGCTGCGCGAATATACCCGTCTTCTCGTCCGCTGCTTTTTGCTCGAGGAAGACAACGTGCAGTCGTCCTGCGATATAACGCTTACTCAGTGCCATGCGCTCGTCGAGATAGGCAGAGCAGGGTATGTATCGCTGAAAGGACTTGCCTATATCATGGGGCTCGATAAGAGCACTATGAGCCGGACGGTTGATAATCTCGTCAACGCGGGATATGTATCCAGAGAGACCGACCCAAATAACAGGTGCTGCGTATTGATAACGCTTACCGATAAAGGGAAGGCAGAATTCAGCGAGATAGAAACGTCAATGGACGATTACTTTAAACGGCTGTACGACCAGCTCCCCCCAGAGAATGGACCCGGTGTGCTCGAATCGCTGCGGCTGCTTTTAAAGGCCATAGGCACGCTGGAGGAATAATAGTTTACAACGGGCTTAGTCCGTAGATTTTATAAATTTGGAGGTTTGAAAATGTTGATGGCAGTAATGATACTGGCCGCGGTTGCGGGACTTGTATTGCTGAACAGGTGGGATAAGGCTGACAGCAAAACCAATGGATATCGCCTTATGGAATACACCGACATGCGTTCACGCGGACTGTACGCGGCGCAGTCACAAGGGACCGCAGCGGCAGAAATATATGCCGGCAGGCAATCGTGCAGGCCGAGCGATACGAAAACGCGAAAGAGCGAAACGGCGCAAATTTGTGCCGAAGCCCGCTGGAGCAATCTGAAAGCCTGCTGTTAGAACAGCAAAAAGCCGGTAAACAGTACCGGCTTTTTACTTGTTTGTTTCCCAAAAGCCCAACGGCTCTTGGGCGCGATAGTTTTTTGCTATCTTTGATTGAACATATGGGGGGTTCCTTCCTATCCCATTTGCTGATACGTTTGCTGCCCCGGCTGGCCGCCCTGGAGTTCGTTTTTTACCTGCCTGACTTCGCTTTCGTCCGCCATATGAGCCGGTTGATAGTAGCCTTTAGACTGCGCAATCTTATACAGCTCATACTGCGAATTCTCGTCGCCGTTTCTTATCTGCTGCAGCGTCGAACGAAGGTTGGGGTTCGAGCATTCGGAGATAGCTGTAGTGTAAGCCGTAAGGCTGCTCTTTACCGACGTAAGCGCGTCGTTTACCATTGCTTTTTCCTGTAACATGTTCTCTCCTCCTAGGATAAGAATGACATAAGCTGCTGCTTAGTCTTCTGCGCTTCCTGGGCGCTTTTTTCAAAGTGTGCTTTTACCTGCGGGTCAGTGCTTTGCTGCGCATACGTCTGCATCTTCTGGAAGGCGGTATCATGCGCCCCTATAAGATGGCGCAGGTGCTGCAGTTCAAGCTTGTTTAACTGTGACATAATAAAGGACTCCTTTCTGTTCTTTCTAAGTTATTATCGCTTTACGCGGTCTCAATTATGCAGAAAGCAGTCGCTGTAAAACGTAATGTTCAAAATTGCAATAATTTAAGTATTGTGACCCATTAGTATTTTTTGCTTTTGCGTTTACACTTATTTATTTAAAATGCACATTTGTAAAACAGCATAGCCTAAGGCTGCCCGGCATATCGCCGTTCCGAGGCGTGCCGCCGCGCTCGCGCACTTCTTTTTTTAAAGGCGTGCTCCTTAAAGAAAAGCGCCCCCGCAGCCGATGCCGCAGAGAGCGCCTGAGTATATATTTTGGTATCAACGAACGGTATATCCGGCCTTTGCAAGCGCTTGCGCCGCAGCCGCACTGTCGCTTTCTCTAATCAGTATATAGTCGGTATCGTATGTGGAAAGCGCGAATATGCTCAAGCCTGCCTCGGCAAGCGCCGCGCTTATTGAGGAAAGTATTCCGACAAGCGAAAAATCCAGAGGCCCCTGTACCATAAGCGCCGTGTACCCCGCAGAGCAAGTTACGCCGTCCGGCACTGAAGCTTCATCACAGACGACGGAGATCTCGTCTTTGGTGCGCGTAACGCTGTAAAATCCGCCCCGCATCGCCCAGTCGGGTATCTCTTCCTGCGGGCTCAGCCTGCAGACAGACAGTCGTCCGATTAGTAACCGCAATTCAGGTTTTTCCATTTCCGTGCCCTTCTATATACTATTATGGTACGGCCGACCGCAGCAGCCACATGCAGCTGATTACGCGGTCCAGCATATCGTCGCACTCCTGCTGCTGCGCAAGCACGTAGTCTTCAAACAGTGCTTTAAGCTCCGGGTGAACAAGCGACAGCTCCTCCGCTCTTGCGGCTATCGCCGCGGTGTTGCCGTCGTTGACGGACTGCGCCTCTTCTCCCGCCGATGTTTCGGACACGAGCTCCATTCCCGCCTGTTTAAAGGCACGGAGCCACTCGCCGCGAGTGTAATAATCTCCTTCCAGCCTTGGAGCTTTAGAGCCTTCATAGAGGTAACCGTCGTCGATAATAACATATCCGCCGGGCCTTACCGTTCTTTTGAGCTTACCCAGCGTCTCTGCCGGAGCCCCCAGAACGCCGCTCACCGCGCCCAGAATAGCGAGATCAAATCCCGCTTCGCTTTCTACGGCACTGTTGATATCGCCTGACTCAAAAAAGCACAAGGAACCCACTCCCAGTTCTACTGCTTTTTTGCGGGCATACTCAAGGAAATCATCCATAAGATCGATGCCCTTCGCTGAGCAGCCAAATTCTTGGGCCAGCCGTATGCTCACCGCCCCTTTGCCGCAGCCGAGGTCGAGAACGCGCCACCCCTCGCCTATGCCGCGGTCTTTCACGGCTGATACTACACCGTTTGGACTGCTCCCCAGCTCCCACAAATCCTGCAGCAGGTAAGGAAGATAGGGCAGCAATGCCACAGACTCAGCGGTAAGCGACTTGGCGACTTTTTTCTGTGTATCTCTTTTCATGGTTTGGCCTCACAACAAATAACAATTATAGTTATTATCTGCAAAAGCCATGGATACGTCAATAGCTCAAGCTCATATAAGTAATGCAGGGCTTCTTCATACCTTGCACGCGCGTCTTTAAGGCCTGTTTCTTCTTACGAACTTGACGGCTTCCGTTCCCGCCTTAGCGCCTTCGTACGCCGCCTTTACTACCTGCAGCATACCGCCCGTGCAATCCCCCGCGGCGAACAGTCCGGGTATGCTCGTCGCCATATTTTCATCGGCCTTTATCCTTAACCCTTCCGTTTCGGCTCCTATCTTTCTTGCAAGGTCGCTGCTGCCCGCCACGCCTATCGCTACAAACACGCCGTCAATTGGCAATTCGGTATCATCCGAAAACCTTATGCGCTCAAGGCCTCCGTTTCCCTCAAACGCCGCTATTTTTCCCGTTATTGTTTTTATCTGCGCGGGGAACTCAGCTATAGGCTCAACTCCGTTTGTTACAAGCGTGACCGAACGGGCTATCGGCAGCAGCGCCTGCGCTTCGTGCAGTGCGTACTCGCAGCATCCCAATACCGCTACGTCCTTGCCCTTGTAGAAGAATGCATCGCAGGCCGCGCAGTAGCTTATCCCCTTGCCTTCAAAGTCGCCAAAACCCTTTATCCTTGGCGCGGTTCTGTTTGCACCCGTAGCTATTACTACACTTTTCGCGACGTACTCGCCCGTTTTAGTCTTTATAACAAAGCCGTCTTCGTAGCTTAAGCCCACTGCCTGATCGGTAATTATATGAGCGCCCAGCCTTTTTGCCTGCGCGATCCCCTCTGAAAAAAGCTTCTCTCCGGAGATCGGTGCGGCAAAACCGTAATAGTTCTCTATTCTCTCCGCTTTTTCCAGCGCGCCGCTATCCTGGCTTATTACCGCCGTATCAAGCCCCGCGCGCGCCGCGTACACCGCCGCCGAGACGCCCGCCGGCCCGCTTCCTATGATAATAACGTCATGCATAACTGTTGCTCCTTTTCTTTCATACTAACCGCGGCCGAAGCGCCTTGCCTTTAATCGTCTATCTGAAACCGGCACATCGGTTATGGTCATATTATAAATCATTGCTGTGGTTTTTTATGTGACAAAATTACTTTGACCGCTGACTTTTGATTTTATTAATTGGCGAGCTGGGAAAGAGTTATGTATAAACAAAAAAGCCGGGATGAACCCGGCATAAAATATAAAATTCTATACTGTTCGACAGCCTCGTCCGCCATATTCCCCTCCTTTATCTGATATCCAATCCCGTCATGCTCTCGAACTGCTTCTTTGTGATCAGCTTCTTTGAATACAGCTCAAACGCCTGGTTGAACGTGCTGTCGCTTTTACTAAGGCCGTATTGGCTCTGCTGCAGGCCGTAGCTCTTTTCCCAGTTGCCCTGATCCAACAGCGCCTGGTTCCTCTGCGAATCGATCTGCAAATCCGAGCTGCCTCTCTCCGCACCCTCTTGTATGCCCAGCTTGTCGAGAGCAAGCTGTATGTTGTTCGTATAGTCCTGCTGCTGGCGGGAGATGTCCCCGAGCGAATTAAGAAGCGCGTTTGTATTGCGCTGCCGCAGCGTCTGCGACGTGCCGCCCCCCGCCGAAAGCCCCATATTAGCCATTGCTTCCCGGCGCGAGCGCTCCGCCATCTCGCTGTTCGTATACGCTTCGTTTCTCAGCGGATTATATATGTCCGGAGCCTTTTCTTTCTGGGTGTTGAGCTCCAGTCTCTGCGCGTCATAACGTCCGGAAATTGCTTGCTGCTGCGACGATTTTATATCGTCATATATGCTGTTAATGAGCGCCTTCCAATCCGTCTCACCGCTTCCGTTCCCGGCCTCCGGCGTCTTCTGGGGCACGGGGGAAGGTTGCGCGGCACCGGGCAGCTTAAGCGTCGCCCCCGCACGTATGACGTTTGGATCGGCTATATTGTTAAGCGCGGCAAGCTCTGATACGGTCGTGTTGTATTTCTTTGCAATAGCCGAAAGCGTATCCCCTCTCAGTATGGTGTAAGCATCTCCGGCGGGTGCAGGCGCGGGCACGGGCGCAGCAGGCTGCGCCCTCGCACCCTGCGCAATGTCGGGCAGCTTCAACGTCTGCCCTACCCTGATCAGATTCTTATTCTTAATGTTGTTTAACCTTACGAGTTCATCGACGGTCGTGTTGTACTTCCTTGCGAGCTTTGAAAGGTTATCTCCCTTTACAACGGTGTAGTCGGCCATTCGTTCCTCCTTATTTCTTCGCCGCGAGCAGCCTTGCCTCTATGAGGTTTTTAACGTACGCGCCTATGTCGTCCGCGTTGCCCGCGATAACGGCAAGCGATTTCGCGGACAGGTCGCTTATGAACATATCGAACGCCTTAACGCTTACCATCTTTATGTCGTCCGCCGAAAGTTTGCCGTCTGCGCTCTTGGTTTTGAGCCCTTCCACCACGCTTGCCTGCAGCGACGCTACGACGCTGTCCGCCACCGCCTCTGCCTCGCCTATGGCGCTGCGCAGCGCTTCGCTGTGCGTCCTCTCGCGCAACCACGCAAACGCCGCTTTAGTGAGCGGTATCACCACCGCGGTAAACACAAGCCCGACGATTGATATAACCACCTCGGTAACGTTGATCTGCATGAGTCAAATCCTCCTTATTCAGCTTTTCTCTGACTTAAGATTACCGCCGATAATCGCTCACGGCCGCTCAATATGTGGGAAAAATGCGCAACAAAAAAGGCCCCGCAGATGCGAAGCCCGCAGCCTGAAACCTGACGTTTTATTCGATTTTCGCTAACAAATCATGTCTTCCCAATTTACACCAATCAAGACACTCCGCCCTATGCCCGCCCGGAACAACGATGACTCCCAGAACGCCATCCTGCCCCCAAAGGTATGCAGTCGCGGTATCGGATGTACCGATTCCCATTGCTTCTACAAGTTTATCCCGTTTGCCGGAGTAATAGTAAACGCTACTGCCATCAGAAAGAGTTTCGTTATGAAGTTCCGCTCCGCACAACTCAGCGTACAGTTGTGCCGTTTCTTTGGGGTCAATATCCTGATTTGTGTCAAACACTCCCCCAACAACAGTGTCTTTTATATCCTCAGTTAATACGGTGTTTTTAATGCTAAAGTAGTAGTTGTTATCTATAGCGAAGAGGTCAATAGCATCCAACCCGATAACATCTTCTATCAGATAATAAGCGTCCGGCTCTAACTGAATGTTAAACAACCCGTAGAAATCTTCCCGGAAATCCTGATTGCGGATCACGGTCTCCATATCGTCTATGCTGTCAAAACTTATCCAATTGTCTCCCCTCCAGTAGAAATCTATACCGTATTTAGCCCCTTGGTCTTCTTCCTTGTAGTCATCTTTATTAACCCAGAAAATATCATAGGCCTCTATTACCGCTCTTGTCCGGAATTCATCCTCGGGCATTTTATCATAGTCCACCTCTATTGGTTCATAATTGCCCCCCTTAGCCATTTCATGCATGAGTTCGAGTCCGTTCATATCTTCAAGGGCTTTATTCCCTTTGTCCGTTGCGCATCCTGATAGGACAACAATGATAAGCAGCGCCAGTAATATGAATATATGTTGTTTTCTCATACTTTTATCCTCATATAATATTATTTTAATATGGTAATTCTATTCCCAGCCCTTGCTCTGCAAACATATTGTTTATTTTTTTCACCAGTTCCTTTGGCACTTCGACAGGCTTCTTCAGTTGATACGTTACGTCTTCTCCAGTCTTAATGTATATCTCGCCGGGATATACAAGAGGCTTAAGCCATGTCTTCCCGCCCTTTGCATACATATATCCGAATTCCGGCGCTTTATGTTTTTTGTTCAATGTAATACAGGTACCATTTTTCAGGTCTGTCCAGCTTTCCCCAGCCTTCTTAGGCATGTTCGCCCATGCTGAATCATTATACTTTATTATAGCTTTTTTCTGCCCGTCAATTTTTATTATATCAACATCAACATCAACCCAATCAATGGCTCCAAGTGCCTGCCCAGCCATCTGTAATAGATGGAACCAATTCGGGCCATCTGCTTCAAGGTCTTGATTCAATATGTACTTTCCCAGGTTAAAATCGTTTTTTTGCAGGTGATAGCTCTCCACAACTTCATGCGGGTATTCGCTGTTTTCGGACGACCATGGTATGATATCTATCCCTTTTCCCTTAACATATACACGCCCGTAGTCTTTATCCGCTGGCGGCTTTCCCCAGTAATTCCCGTAATCCTCCAAATCTCCAATTAGCGGTTTTAAGTCGGGTGAACCAGGAGAGATTGTATGTTATATTGATTTTTCCTCCCTGGGTTTTTTTATGTAATAGGGAGCATTAATGTCATCTTTTGCTTTATTTTCTTTTAAAAGCTCCTCGAATCCCTTAATGTCGCCATTATCGAGATAAACAATCGCATGTTCAGCTAAATCCTTGTAATAGTCGTCATCATCTTTATAATCTTCCCTTTTCACATAATCGTCAAATGCTTGCGGTGGGTCGAAATATTCCTCTTGATCCTTTGACCAATTCCGTCTCTCAGTAATGGCTTCCTTTTTCTTATTATAATCAGAATCGCCTTTATTCTGATTTAATATGTACATTTTACTGAAATAATCGTCGGCGCTTATATACCTGGGATTGTTGATATAGTCAGGATCTTTCAACCGTCTAGCACTGTTTATTTGCGCAACTTCCTTCGCCCATGCGTCATGAGCGTTATCGTAGTCGTTCAATAGCGCTTCATAAGCTTTCATATCAGGGTCGTCTTTTTCCACAGGCGGGGGCGGCGGTACGGGCGATGGACTCGGCTCCGAAGGATACTCCTCATCCTCATCCTTCAGCCCTGTCGCCTTCTTATTATCACCCGCCCCAAAGAGCGAGCCACCCGCGTTTCCCCTCGCCCTCAGCATATCCTTTTCTTTGCTCTCGTCCCCCAAGCCCATAGCCTCGGTCATCTGTTTTCTCAGCGCGTCGCGCTGCTTCTCGGCGTTCTTTATTACGTTATCAAGAGCATTCACCTTGCTATTATCGCCGCTCAGCATATGTTCATACTGCTGCTTGT
>JAEYPO010000042.1 GCA_023410595.1 Bacillota bacterium
GCTGCTTGTTAAGGCTTTCTATCTTAGCGCTTATGTCCTCTATGCCCCGGCGGTAATCCGCTATCGACGGTTTATTGGGTATTATACCACTATCTGGTCTGTTTGTATAGAACATATTGTCGGTATCACCGCCCGCGCCCTGCCGATTGTTTGCCGCCTTGCCGCGCAGCGCCTCTATCCTTTGCTGCGCTGTGTATATCTTCTCGTACTGATCGTCGCCCAGCCTTCTCCTGAGTTTACTTTCGTTTCTCTTAAGCTCGTTTAAATTCATATGTATTCTCCAATACAGATTTTTTCGTTTGCATGTTCTTAAGTTAAATATACGCCGCAGTTTCGCTCACGGCCGCTCAATATGTGGGAGAAATGCGCAACAAAAAAGGCCCCGCAAAATGCGAAGCCAGTCTCCATATCTTTTTATTATACTGCTGCTCGTCTAGCCCTATACTACCAATTATGCGTCACCGTCTATTGTGGCTATATGTTCAAGGCTGGCTTGGCCGTTCCTGATAATTACTTCGTACATTTCTAACCCATGATCACCGTAATTCTCTATGCATAGATAGATACTATCTCTTGTCGTAAGGATCTCAATGTTATTATACTGATCTGCCAGATCTGAAATATCAAGTAACGCATACTCTTTATCTGCTAAGAAATCGTAAGCTTTAATAATAATTTGTCCGTCAGTTTCATCCTCGCTGATGTAAATCATATATTGCCCTATTACAGCGTATTCGGCATAAGCAATTGACAGGTCTTTTGTGTTACCAGTGTTGATATCATATATAAGATTATTACTACAATTAAATACATCATCCTTGAATTCTGCGCAAATAATTTTCTCAAGACTAATATCAAAGTTCCGGTAAACAGAACGGTTTAACAATTGTTGTCTATTCACTGTATTATCAGATATATACTCTTGAATACACCCCAGTTCCCCCATGGTAATGCTAAATACTCTATTATTATATAAGCAGAAAGTATCAACATTACCATGTAGTTTTACCTGATTGCTTACATTGAGGTCAGATGAGAAAAGGATATTATTGTATTCTTCCGAATCATTGTCTTCACTACAAGTAAAATATATACTGTTGCCAGCGCATACAAGGCTAATTATCTTTTTATTCATAGTAACGATCGGCTTAATGGAGTCTATTATCCCGTTGTATTGCTTCAGTTCATCGGTATTGTCAACAAAATAGAGTTGTCCCTTATAAGCCGTGAAACACCAGCAGTCACCAGCAATTATTGTAGCCTTACCATTGCTTTTGTTTATAGAATATAAGCCGTTCCCGCTCCATATATAATATATATTGTCCGCGTCTTCATACAGCGTATAGTCTGAATTAGCTTTTTCTGCAGAATCAACGGTAATGTCCGGAATATTTTTGTCAATTGATATCGGCATTGTTTTTTGTTCCGGCGTCCTGGGACTTGTTGATATATGCTGTGCTATAGATTCTGTATTATAGGGAGATTGCACAGGTATCTTATCAGGCAAGTTAACTTCTCCACTTTGTGGTGCACATGCTGCAAGCAGTGCGAAAATCATTACACAAACAGTTAATCGAAGTTTTCTCATAATTCCTCCTGATATACTAATTGTATACACCGGGTACTGTTAATCTCTCCCTTTCATCGTCTGTTAAGAAGCTAATGCTATATACCGGTAACCTTTCTTTCCAATAATCTTCGTTCCTGCTGCCTTCTTTATTAAATACAAGATCTTCTACTGGGCGGTAATACGCGTTATGACCTTTAGAATACTCTTCAACAATCATTGCTTTGCCTTCATGCTCTCCTGCAAACATTACGACATGATCAACCTTTCCGAGACAATTTATGTTTCTTCCACCTAAATTAAACAAAATCAGATCTCCGGCTTTTAATCTCTTACAAAATTGTTGTATTTCTTGTTTTGCTTCATCTTTATTTCCATCATACTGAATAACTTCCATGTCTTCATTCATGCCCGGACCCAGAGTAAACTCTTTATATTTTGGATCCTTCGTATTTGTAATATCTTCAGCCATAAGCAATGTTGTACCCGGTATAGAGATCCCGAAATCTTTATAAACCTTACTGACAAACGCTGAACAATCTGCGCTTTTTGACAGGTTCTTGTCACCACCATAAGGTAATCCATCATTAACGAATTTCTTTGCGTATTCAACAAGAAGGTTATCTCCGGGCTTAAGCCCTTCGCCGGCAAGTACCGACAGCATATTATTGTACGGATCAACATTACTTCCAATACATCCTTTGTATCGCCGAAAGGCATCTTCAGCCACTGTCTGATAAAAACCTTTCATCAAATCTATAGTATTGCCTGTACTTGGGTCATTGTACTCAGTTGGAAACAAATCCTTTAGTTGAGGCTTCAGCGGCGCATTCTCTAAATCCTTACCATATGGACTAAAATTCTCCGGCCGGATATGCGAATCCCAGTACGTACTTGAAGGATCCGATGGGTCTGGAGCCGTTAATATTATCATTGCTCCGTCATCTGTTACAACATATGGCGTGCTGCCTCCAAACAGTACAGCTCGGTATTTCAGGTTTTCTTCCGGAGTGAAATCATCCTTCATCGATTCAAGAGCCTCGAAATAGTCCCTTGCTTCATTCGTCGTGACAAAATCTTTCTTTTCATCGAAGCCCATTTTTAGCAAATTGTTATAAGTGTATTCTATATCATGTATGAGTTTTTCCGAACTACTTTGGAGCGGACTTATATCCTCTGCAGCAGTAATATTTCCCCTCGCCCTCAGCATATCCTTTTCTTTGCTCTCGTCTCCTAAGCCCATAGCCTCGGTCATCTGTTTTCTCAGCGCGTCGCGCTGCTTCTCGGCGTTCTTTATTACGTTATCAAGAGCATTCACCTTGCTATTATCGCCGCTCAGCATATGTTCATACTGCTGCTTGT
>JAEYPO010000007.1 GCA_023410595.1 Bacillota bacterium
AGTCTTCATACGAGGATTCCTTTCTCTCTGATTTGTTGTTTTCTTTGCAGTTACAACTCTATCAGATTTCGGGAATCCTTGCTTGTTTTTTACCCTTATGTGTTACACATCATTGTATAACCTACAGCCATGTGTTTGCGATGGCGGCCGTTGACCAGCCCGCGGCCTGCAGGCCGAGAGAGAATATCCAGTCTGAAAGCGGCTCTGAGACGGGGTTGTGGAATATCATGCTGCCGAAGCCGCGCAGCATCTTGGGGCGGTCGACGTATGTGTTCTCAATGATGTCGACGACGGTCTGCCTTGATAGCCCGTACGGAAAATACGGGCGCTTAATAAGGCTGGGTGCCGCGGCGGCGCATAAGACGAGCTTGCCTACGCCGTAGCCTCCGTGCCGCGCCATGTAGCGCACGCATATGGCGCCGCCCGTTGAGTGGCCAACCAGAGTGAAATTGGTTAAACGCAGCTTGTTGACTACGCACAGCAGGTCGTCGGAGAGCTGGTCGTAATCATAGCCGGTCCATGGCTTGTCGGACTTGCCGAAGCCCCTGTAATCGACGCCTATGCAGCGGCAGCCCATGCCGGGGAACACATCAAACTGGTACTCGAACAGGTTATGGTTTCCCGGCCAGCCGTGAACAAAGAGTATGGTCTTTTTGGCTTCGGGGTTTAGGTCCTCAATGAACAGCTTTACGTCCGGTTCAACGCTTATAAAAAAGCCCATATGAATATCTCCTCGATATGATTTATATTAAGAGATATTTGTAAAGGTACGGATATATGATAGTAATGCTGCCAAAGTAAAATAAGAAATATAATGAACGAGACAGGACACAGGAAGGAAGCGAAACGGCATACCCGGCGGAACGGCACAGGGGCCGTTCCCTGCAGGGCACATGGCGGGTGGTCGTTCCCTATGGGGCAATCAATTAGTTTAATACGTTGTATTCATCATCCTGCCATTGTAAAGGATTTTCGTCGATGTATTTCCAGATAGCCAGATAACCGTTTTCATCGCGGATGATATGGTCGTAAAATGATTTCTGCCATATTTTCTTTTCAAACGGCGGATATGCGCCGTTTTTAACGCCGTCGATATATAACTTTGTAGTTATTGTTTTAAAACGCAGTACTGTTTCCGACAGCGTAGGGAACGGCCCCTGTGCCGTTCCGTTGTTATTAATAATAATTATTGCGTGAATATGGTTGGGCATTATTACATATTTGTCGACTATAACACCCATCCCTGATATGGATTTGATTTTTTCACAGATCATTTTGCCCGCATCGTTCAATTCGATACTGTTATTAATCAGTTCGCCAAACAGATTTAATTTGTTTTGTGTGCATATGGTGATAAAATATGCGTTGCTTTGAGAATAATCAAAGCCGGATAAACGTTGAGGCTTCCTTTTCGGTAATTCCATGGTATCACCTGCTTTTACATAAATTCATGCGGAACGGCATGCCTGCGTGGAACGACATACCCGGCGGAACGACATACCCGGCGGAATGGCACAGGGGCCGTTCCCTACATAGGTACACGGCAGGGGCCGTTCCCTACAGGGCACACGGCGGGGGTCGTTCCCTACATGGCATGTGTCAAGGGCCGTTTCCTATGGGGCAAACAGCATACATGCACGGAGCGACGTACTCAACGGAACATATTATCTTCGTTGAAATAATTTATCCTTGTGTTTATAAAGCAGGAAGAAAAGCGGCATTCCGAGAGCGTACGCAGCTATTGCTTCGCCTGCGGCGACGTATGCGGCGGATACCCAGTATACGTCTTTAGGCAGAAAGCCAAACTCGGGCAGCGCGGCGAGCAGAGTGAGTTCCGCGCCTATTATGAGGCCGTTTAATACTATGGTGGGCAATGGCAGCAGCCATTTTTGCTTTATGCGGTATGTTATCAGCGCGGCAATAAGAGTGGCAAGCGAACCGAAAACGACGTCCCATATGCCGAACGGGCTGAAAAGATTGGCAAGCGCGCAGCCCACAAAAAGCCCCGGCACGGCAGCGGGCGTAAAAAACGGAAGTACGCACATCGCTTCTGATATGCGTATCTGCAGCTGTCCGTAAGCGAGCGGGGAAACGGCCACGGTAAGCACGAAATACAGCGCGGCAATTATGCCCGCCTCAGCCATGAAACGCGCGGAAAATACGCCGCGTTTCACGTTAACCCACCACGATGTTCGCTATCTTGCCGGGTATTATTATTACTTTTCTGACCTGCTTATCAGCGAACATGGAAGCAAGGCTCTCGGTATTCATGATGTATTGCTCTATTTCCTCTTTCGTGGCGCTGGAAGCTACTCTGAACGTCGCGCGCAGCTTGCCGTTTATCTGCAGCGGCATTTCCACGGTGTCGAGAGTTAAGGCGCTTTCGTCGCAGACAGGGTACGGCTTGTGAAAGACGGAGTATTCTTCGCCTATAACTTCCCACAGCTCTTCCGCGAAATGCGGAGCGAACGGAGCGATGAGGCGTATGAGCGCGCTTATTGCACCCTGGCACACGTCTTTGTCGGGCGATAAGTCCGCGTATTTATATAGCGCGTTGGTAAACTCCATTATGCGCGCAATGGCCGTGTTGAACTGGAACGCCTCGATATCGGCGGATACATGCTTTATGCAGTAGTTCTGAGCGTACAATATCTCCGCTTTGCCTTCGCCACTCGATTCTTTTACGTCTTTGAGGCGTAGAACGATGCGCTCGACGCGCTCGAGGAACTTAGAAACGGCACGTATGCCGTCTTCGCTCCACGGGCCGCCTTCGATGTAAGAGAAGCCGAAAGCAAGATACGTGCGGAACACGTCGCTGCCGAATTTCTTTATATATTCGTCGGGCGATATTACGTTGCCGCGCGACTTACTCATACGCATGCCGTCAGGGCCGAGTATTACGCCCTGATGCACGAGCGACTTGAAAGGCTCGTCGAAGCCTAAATATCCCATGTCGTGAAGCGCCATAGTGAAGAACCGCGCGTACAGAAGGTGCATGCACGCGTGCTCCGCCCCGCCTATGTATTTATCCACCGGCAGCATTTTGTTTATCCAGTTTGTGTCCCACGCCTTCTCGGCGTTCTTGCTGTCGGGGTAGCGCAGGAAGTACCACGACGAGCATACGAAAGTATCCATCGTGTCCGCGTCGCGC
Source organism: Bacillota bacterium (assembly GCA_023410595.1). GTDB lineage: Bacteria > Bacillota > Clostridia > Christensenellales > SZUA-584 > DTFZ01. The sequence goes on from JAEYPO010000007.1 coordinate 3,152, forward strand.
CGCGCAGGGCCGCCGCAGTGCGGGCAGGTGGTATTAAGGAACGACTTTGACTTAAGCAGCGGAGACGTACCGTCGGGCGTGAAGTCTACGTCGTAAGGCAGCTTTACCGGCAGGTCGCTCTCGGGCACGGGCACCTCGCCGCATTTGTCGCAGTAAACTATCGGTATGGGCGCACCCCAGTAGCGCTGGCGCGATATCAGCCAGTCGCGCAGGCGGTAATTCACCTTGAAGTCTCCCGCGCGCATGGACTTTAATCTTTCTATGATGGCGTTCTTGCCCGCTTCGACAGTGAGGCCGGAAAACTCGCCGCTGTTTACTAAAACACCGTACTCGACATACGGCAGATCGTCGTGTTCGCCGTTCTCTGATTTTATTACGCGCTCTATCGGCAGGCCGTATTTTGTCGCGAACTCAAAGTCTCTTTCGTCGTGCGCGGGCACGGCCATGACTGCGCCCGTGCCATAGCTTGCGAGCACATAATCTGCTGCGTATATCGGTATGCGCCTTCCGTTTATCGGGTTAATCGCGTACGCGCCCGTAAACACGCCCGTCTTTTCACGCGCGGTGGAAAGGCGGTCAATCTCGCTTGCGCGCGCGGCGTATCCTATGTAGTCTTCGACAGCCTTGCGCTGCTCGGGAGCAGTTATCTGGAGAGTGAGCGGATGCTCAGGCGACAGCACGGCATACGTGCATCCAAACAGCGTGTCCGCCCTTGTCGTGAACACGGTGAACTCGCCGCCGCCCTCTATTTTGAACGTTATCTCACCGCCCGTGGATTTTCCTATCCAGTTGCGCTGCATAGTCTTTGTCTTTTCGGGCCAGTCGAGGCCGTCAAGACCGGCGAGCAGCCTCTCGGCGTAATCCGTTATCTTAAAGAACCACTGCGTTAAGTTTTTGCGTACCACCGTCGAGTCGCAGCGCTCGCAGCAGCCGTTTATTACCTGCTCGTTGGCAAGCACGGTGTTGCACCCGGGGCACCAGTTTACCGGCGCTTCCTTCCTGTAAGCGAGGCCTTTTTTGTAAAGCTGCAAAAAGCACCACTGCGTCCATTTATAGTAGTCGGGCATGCATGTCTTTATTTCGTAATCCCAGTCGAACATAGCGCCCATTTCGCGGAGCTGGCGCTCCATAGTCTCTATATTGGAAAGCGTCGAATCCTCTGGGTGTATGCCTGTTTTTATCGCGTAGTTTTCGGCGGGCAGGCCGAAAGCGTCGAAGCCCATCGGCTGGAAAACCTCGAAACCCTTCATGCGCATATAGCGCGCGTATGAATCCGAAAGGCCGTAGTTGTACCAGTGGCCGACGTGCAGCTTGGCGCCCGACGGATATGAGAACATCTCGAGTATGTACTTCTTTTTGTCCGCCTTCGACCTGTCGAACTTATACAGTCCCGTCTCTTCCCACTTCTTCTGCCATTTCTTTTGTATCTGCAAAAAATCCATATGTATCTCCCAAACGATTAAAGCTAGCGTTTTTGTTTAAGATTCCTCACATATCTATGCTCGGAATGACAAACGAGGCTTTAAACTTAGATTGCTTCGTACATTATTATATAACGAAATAAAAAAATCAAGTTTTATCTACCCGATAACCGTCGCTACCGCCATGGCGGAGACTCCTTCCCCGCTGCCCTCGAAGCCCATGCCTTCCGTCGTCTTGGCCTTTACGCTGACGGCGTCCGCTTCCATCTCAAGAACCGCGGCGATATTAGCACGCATCAAGTCTATGTACGGCGCGAGCCTCGGAGCCTGGCAGACTATCGTCGCATCGATGTTGACTATGCCATACCCTTTTTCAGCGACTATATCCTTGGTGCGCCCCAGCAGCTCTAAGCTGCTAATGCCGCGGTACTCCTCTGTTTCGGGGAAATGGCGGCCTATGTCGCCCGCGGCGGCTGCACCCAGCAGCGCGTCTATGACGGCGTGCAGCAGCACGTCCGCGTCGCTGTGGCCTAAGAGCCCTTTATGATACGGTATCTCCACGCCGCCAAGCACGAGCTTGCGGCCTTCCTTAAGCCTGTGGGCGTCGCAGCCTATGCCCGTCCTTGATTGCCTGCCCGCTATCGCCATACCGTGCACTATATCCTCCCGCGTCGTAATCTTTATGTTGTCGTAACGCGACTCTACGAAGCTTATGGGCAGCCCCAGCCGCTCGAGCAATATGCACTCGTCCGTGCCTGTAAAGCCGTCGGCCTTCGCCTTTCTGTGGGCGTCCATAAGAAGCTCGTACTTAAACGCCTGCGGCGTCTGTATGTTGACGAGCCGCTCGCGATCGAGCGTGTCCGTAATGTTCCCATTTTCCACTGCCTTTATCGTATCCTTTGTTTTCACGCCCGCGGCGGCCGCGCCCGTCTCGTACGCTTTGTCTACACACGCGCGTATTACTGCAGGGGTTACAAAGCACCTCGCGCCGTCGTGCACCGCGACGACCTGCGCCCCTTGCGCGGCTTTCAGCGCGTTTTCCACGGAGTACTGCCGCTCGCTGCCGCCCTCGACAATAATATATGGAACAGTGAGCGCGCGCCGTGCTATGCAATTGGTTTCTTCGTTATCGCTTTTTCGGCAGACGATTATTACGCGGTCAAAGCGGCCCGCTGCCTCAAACGCTTCAAGCGAGCGCTCCAGCACGGTTTTGCCGCCTATAAGCATAAGCATCTTGTTTTGGCCCATGCGCTCAGAGCTGCCCGCGGCCAGCACTATGCCCACAGTGCTAGGCATGCTTAGATTCCTCCAGTATTTCGTACATGCCGTCAGCTTCTTCCTTGCGCACCGTCTCGGAGAGCTTTAGCACCTTTACCTTGAGCGTGTTGCTGCCAAAGCGTATCTCGATTACGTCGCCGACTTTCAGGTCTTTTCCCGCTTTTGCGACGCTGCCGTTTACGGACACGCGCTGCTTGTCGCACGCTTCGCTCGCCACCGTGCGGCGCTTTATTATCCTTGACACCTTTAAAAACTTATCGAGTCTCATATACACCTCTTTTCTGCACATTATAGCAGAAAAACGGGCGGGCGTATATTTTTAAGTGCGGCCCAAAGTTTTATATGGCAAAGGAAGGGAGCTCTGGTGCCATTTTACGAAAAAAATACGAAATTATTACAAATTCAGACACAAACCTTGAAAAGAAACTATTGGCATTATATAATACAGCCTATGCATTATATGTTAATGGACAGAATAACCCGCTCAGCGCTGTAAACAGGGTGACGGCGGCGTATCGTAGTATATAAGCAGCAGCGCTTAAGCGTCATGAGAATCGAAAGTAGATGTTTATTTATGAGTTTCCTTATAATTTTATGCTATATACTGTCCCTGCCGCTCGTATTATACAGCTTGTATTTTATAATACTTGGGCTTGCGGCGTTTAAGAAGAGACAAAACCCCGTGGGTTCATACGCGCCTCAAAAAAGGTTCGCGGTGCTCATTGCGGCGCGCAACGAAGAGAAAGTCATCTCCAGCCTTATCGACAGCTTAAAGCGCCAGACGTACCCAAGCGGGCTTTATGACATTTTCGTTATCCCCAACAACTGCACGGACGATACTCCGCGCATTGCCGTACAGGCGGGAGCGCGTATACTTGATATACAAATGCCCGTTAAAACGAAAGGCGATGTCTTAAAAAAGGCGCTTGCCGTTTTGCAGCGTTCGGGCTATGACGGCTATGTTGTTTTCGACGCGGACAATGTAGTAAGCCCGAACTTTTTGCAGCGCATGAACGACGCGCTTTGCGCGGGATACCAGGCGGCGCAGGGAAAGCGCGACAGCAAAAATGTAAAGGGCAATTGGGTATCCGGGTGCTACACTGTTTATTTCAGCACTATTAACATATTTATTAACCGCGCCCGCATGAACCTTGGGCGCAGCGCTAATATATACGGCACAGGATATATGGTGTCGGAAAGGCTGCTTAAGGAAACGGGATTTTCCGTAAAGACGCTGACCGAGGATATGGAATACACAATACTTTGCGTATTGAAGAACAGGCGGATAGTGTTTATAGAGGACGCTATTATATACGACGAGCAGCCGACAAGGCTTTTTACCTCCATGCGGCAGCGCAAGAGATGGACGGCGGGCTCTTACATGTGCGTGTATTCATATTACTCAAAATTGTTTTCTGCGGCGTTCAGAAAGAACAACAGGTGCGCGCTTGACGTGTTGCTTTTCGCCCTTACCCCGCTTTATCAGGTGCTGCTGACCGTGCTGTCAGTCGTCACATCGCTTGCTTCGCTGGCCGGTCTGGAAGCTTTCGGCGCGACTGCCCTGGTGATTGCTATCGCGGGCCTTGCGGCAGGTTATTTTGGGCAGGTGTTGTTTTCGGCGCTTGTTCTTGTTTTGCAGGGCGTAAAGCTGAAGAACAATATAGCCGGCATACTTATGTTCCCTGTGTTTTTATTAAGCTGGCTCCCCATTAATTTTTATTGTCTGTTTAAAAAAGACGTGGTCTGGGAGCCCATAGACCATTCCTACAACGTGAGCATACGCGAACTGTATGACGGCGTGTGTTCACCGCTTGACCGCGCGTCTTAAAGTTTTTTCACCTCATCCGGCGCAAAAGGAAAAGAGCGTCTTTTGGTTATTCCGACGCTCTTTCCATATTTAAAAGCTGGCTTGCTTGTTAAATACAACTATATACCACCGTTATGAACAAACTGCTAACGGTCGTTGTTAAATTTGTGAAATATTGATTAACTTGCTATAGCTCTTTTACCATGGTCAGGCGTTCGTCGCCTGTGCCGTATTCGTCGATAGAGGAGGATACGGAGAACCCGAGCTTCTCGCGGTACGTCGAGAGCGCCTTGAAGTTGGCCGGGTCGACGGTAAGCTGTATTTTTTCTATTCCAAGCTCCTTTATATCGGTGAGCGCGAAATCGAGCAGCGCGACGCCAATGTCGAAGCCGGAAAACTTGGGCAGCACCGCGATGCTTAAAAGGTACGCAAGATAAGGGTCCGTCATATCGCGCAAAAAATAAGCGCAGGCTATAGCCTCGCCGTCCTCGTCGACTGCGACGTATATCCTGCCGTGGCGCATAAGAGGAATCACAACGTATTCACTCAGCGCGCCGTTGCCGAACGCCGCTTTTTCGATATGCAGTATGTTGTCTATCAAATCGATGTTTGGTTTTTCAACCGCTTTGAACGTAATGGTCATATACCCCTCCAAATATGTGAATTCAGTCTTCAGGAAACAGCTTGTGCGGCTGCTTTACGCCCGTGTATTCGGCGGCGTAAGCTTCGCCGCTGCTAAGTAAGCGTTTGCCCATAAGAGAATCGGCCTGAAAGCTGAACGCATTGTTTTCGCTGACGATTATATGGTCTATGAGCTCTATGCCGAGTGTGCCCAGCGCCTTGACTATATCATGGGTAGTAGAAATGTCCGCGGCCGAGGGCGTAACGCTGCCGCCCGGATGGTTGTGGGCGACAAGGCCCTTTACGGCGTGATGGCGCAGAGCGCCCGCAGCAATCTTGTTCATATACACCGGCGATTCCGATATACCGCCCTCCGAGAGCCTCTCGTAGTGTATCACCCTGTTCTGCGTGTCCAGCCAGATTACGTAGAACTGCTCGAACGCCTTGCCAAAAAGCAGAGACTTTGCGAACTCGCACGCGTCCTTTATCGTCTTTATCGAAGGACGCTTGCCGAGCTTGCTGCGCTGGTACGACCTGAATACGTCGGGAAACATCGTAAGGTAAGCTGCGGCGCGTATGCCTATGCCGCTCACCTGATGAAGGTCTTTTGGGTCGGCCTCCAGCACGCCGGAAAGGCTGCCGAACGTTTCTATGAGCTTGTGTGCAATATCGTTCGTGTCCACCCGCGGTAACGCGTAAAACAATATGTATTCAAGAATCTCATAGTCCTCAAACCCTTCGAGGCCTTCGTTTAAATATCTGTCCGTCAAACGCTGCCTGTGGCCTTCGTGCATAAGACCCCTCCAGACCAAGCCTTAAGCGGAACATCCCTTGCAACAGCTGCAGTTTCCTCCGCTGCAGCCGCCGCCCGTGTTACCGCCTCCCCCGAAATAGCATTTTCCCTGATAATAGCGCTTCGTGTTTTGCGATGCGCACGCAGGGCAGCTGGGCTTTTTATCCGAGCTCGTAAGTTCTTCAAATATATGTTTACAGTCTTCACAGACGTATTTTAGTAACGGCATTATGTCCTCCTACCGATTGCTTTTGTATTATACCGAACATGCATTACAGCATTTTCTTCCGCCACAGGTAGAACGCCACCGCGGCCGTCGAGCCTATAGCTATGCCGAACACTATCCAAAAGCCTCCCGTCATGTCGCCGAACGGCACGTCGACGTTCATGCCCCACAGCGCACCGAAAAGCGCCGGTATCGCGAGAAGTATCGTGACGGACGTTAAAAACTTCATCACGATATTGAGGTTGTTGGATATGACGGACGCAAACGCGTCCATCGTACCGGTGAGTATCTCACGGTAGATGGCGCACATCTCTATGGCCTGCTTGTTCTCTATGATTACGTCTTCAAGCAGTTCCTCGTCCTCGGGATAGCGCTTCAATACGTTCGTTTTGAGCATCTTCTCAAGGACGAGCTCGTTAGCCTTTAATGATGTAGAAAAGAAAACGAGCGATTTTTCCAGCTTGAGCATCTGTATGAGCTCGCGGTTTTTCTGCGATTTGTGCAGCGCGTTCTCAACCTGCGTGCTTGCTTTCTCTATCTGCCTTAAGTACTGCAGGAACTTGGAGGAGTTCTTGAACAGCAGCTGGTAAACGAAGCGTGTCTTCTTCATGCAGTCGAAGCTTTTAACGCGGCCTTTGTAGAAATCCTCGAGTATGGTCGTCTCTTCAAGGCATACGGTTATTATATTCGTCTCGGTTATAACTATGCCCAAAGGCACCGTGTTGTACAAAAACGACGTGCCCTCCGGCACTATGACGGGTATGTCGACGAGTATCAGCGTCGCGTCGTCTTCCTTGTCGATACGCGGGGTCTCCTCTTCGTCTAGCGCCGCAGCTAAGAGGTCCATCTCGACCGAACATTCCCCCGATATGCGCTCGAGCTCCTCTTTGGTTGGATCGATAAGGTTGACCCATGAACCGCTGCAGAATTCGCTTGGGCATTCCAGCACGCCCTCAGTTAATTTGTAGAATTGAATCATTGGTAAGCACCGCCTTTCTTATTCAAAATCCCAAAAAACATTTTGGGTTTAAGCGGTGCGCATCAATCTTCAGCCTGCCGTATGGTATGCACGCCGCTTATGTATTATGTGTGTTCGTTTAGGGTCTGCGTCCACGCATACCACCGTCCTTTCATGAAGGTTTAATTATACTGAGTATTACAGCTTTGCCTTGTAAAACCATAGCTTATTATAGCACGTGGAGGAAATAAATCAACAGCGCATGTCAAAGCTGAATTAAAGCTTTTTCATGTATATTTGACTTAAAATCTGGCTAGATTTATAATCATAAGGCGGCGGGTCTGTGGTTGAAAGTCGATGCCAGCCGCGGGCGAAACGACCCACGTAACCCGATTATCGGTGATCATGGCGCGGTTTAGAAATAAGTCCGGCCGGGAGGAATCCCGAGAGGCATAGTAGTCTATGGATTAACTTCCAAAATAAGGCGAAATGTCCGGCCGGCGGATGTGGGGGCAAAGACCAGGTCAGACGCCGCTTTTTTTGGACAGGCGGCCTTTCGGTCTGGGGCCGAGAGAGCCGTATATGGGCAGCCGGATTAAATTTGCAAAACCGGCTGCCTGTTTTATTTTAAAGAAAAATAAATTTAAATATTACATATAATTCTTACTACTTCCTCTATTGGCATAACATCAGCAAAACGCTTGTTCCAAATCTCAAAGTTAAAAAACTCGTAAAGATTCTCTCCAGACAGATAATCATTATTAAAACTCGTATTTGTTTCTTCGGGAATTATTACGTTATATCCATGCTCAAAAGCACTTTTACATGTAGCGTCTATACAATACTCAGTTTGAAGCCCAACCAAAATTATCGTATCTGTTTTTTTACTGTCCAGGTATTCTTTTAAACCTGTTTTTAAAAATGCACTGTTGTATTGCTTGTCCAAAACTTTTTCATGATTTTCAGGTATTATCTTATCATATATCTGCCAGCCTTCAGCGCCGTATTCCAGTACGCTGCCTTTTCCCCCGTCATGCCGTATATATATCACTTCTTTTTGATTATCTCTTGCTGCAGAGATAAGTCTTCTGATATTATCAACAACCTTTTCTTCGTTATAAGGATGTTCGTTGATCAAATATGTCTGAACATCTACTACTAGCAAAACAATATTATTCATATATTTTCTTTCTCTCATAAAATAGCTTAAATTATGTTTATCAAGATAGACTTCTCTATACTGTAACCTTTGTCTCGGGGACCGCCGATAACACAGTATATAATGAACTTATAGCGGTTTTTGCTTTATTTTGGCGAACCTGCGCGGGTAAACGTCCGGCGTGGGTTTTTGTTTTTCTATGAGTAATATAGCGCCTGGGTCTATGAAATGAGAACCGGTGACGGCGCAGCCGAGCGCGGCAAGCGAGCCTTTTGCGTCGGAAAGCTCGGCTTCAAAGCTCTCGCCCTTCCAGGCAGCGAACGTACCACCCACGCGCAGGAACGGCACGCACAGCTCGAGCAGTATATCAAGCGGAGCAACAGCGCGCGAGAGCGCGGCGTCGAAAGATTCGCGAAGATGCGTTTTTGCGGCCTCCTCAGCGCGCGTGCAAAGAACGTTAACGTTTATGCCGAGACTCGTCGCCGAAGCACTAATAAAATCCGTCTTCTTACCCGAAGAATCGAGCAGCACAAGGTCTATATCCGGGCGGAATATCTTTAAAGGAATTCCGGGGAAGCCCGCACCCGAGCCTATGTCTATTACGCAGCAGCTCCCGGGCAGCTCGAAGTATTCAAGCAGGCGGGCGGCGTCTGCAAAATGCCGCAACGCAGCCTCGGCTTCGTTTGTTATGCGCGTTAAGTTCATATGCTCGTTAGCGCTTGCAACGAGTTTAAAATACTCTTCGCAGAGGCTTATCTGCTCACGAGTGTGTTCGATACCGTGCTGACCCAGCGCGCAGCTGAGCGTATCGCGGAATATGCTCATATGTCTTCTCCTGTTATTTCCACGCCGCATGCCGTCGGGCAAAAAGCGCCGCACAGCTCGAAGCCGCCTCCCACAAGCTGCGCCGCACTCTTTGCGGCTTCAAATGTCTCAAACACCGAGAACATAGCGCTGCCCGAGCCCGTCATGAACGCCTTAAGGGCGCCCGCAGCTTTCAGCGCCGCCGCCGCTTTGAGAATGTCCGGAGCTATGGCGAGCGAAGCGAGGCCGAGCGCGTTATTTGAAAACCTGGTAAACATTTGAATATCGCCTTTTATTACGGCGAACTCTACGCTGTCCATGCTTATATGCCCCGAAGACGTATACTTTTGAAATGCCTGCGCGGTAGATACGCCCTCGCGCGGCTTAACGACGGCATAATAGAACGGCTTTTCGGGCTTTAGAGGAGTCAGCTTTTCGCCTATGCCCTTTGCGCGGGAAGTACCTCCGGTTAGCGCGAACGGCACGTCCGCTCCTACAGACGCGGCGATGCTAAGCAGCGCGTCAGCTTTAAGGGGCGAGCCGTACAGTTTGTTAAGGCTAATGAGCGCGGCGGCAGCGTCGGCGCTCGCGCCGCCTAGTCCCGCCATGCGGGGTATGTTCTTATTTATCGTTATTAGCGCTCCGCCCGAGCCCGTCGCGCTAAGGAACGCGGAAGCGGCTTTATAGGCGGCGTTGCTCTGTTCATCCGCCCACGGCTTGTCCATTGTGACTTTTATGCCTTGCGCCTTCTCCACCGTGACGGCGTCATAAAGCGAGATGCTTTGCATTATCGTGTCGAGCTCGTGGTAGCCATCCGCTCTTAAGCCCTTTACGGCGAGCGCCAGATTTAGTTTTGCGTATGCTCTAAGCGTTATCATCGTTATCTCCGGTAAGCTTTTTATGCGCCCACCCGGCGTGCGCACGCACGGGCTCCTCGGCACAAAGGGACAGCTCTTCAAGCTTTGCTGTCAGCTCAAATGCGCCCGAATTGGCGGCGCAGAGCGCAGCCTGCGATATTATACGGCGCGAGCGCGCCATGTTGGCGCCCGCGAGTTTTTTAAGCTGCTCTGTGCACCTGCCCTCGAGCAGGTCGTCAAGGCTGAATTCATGCGGCGCGCTTCGCTCTGAGGTATTAAGCGGGCAGGCGCTCTGGCACCTCTCGCACCCGAATAATTGATATACGTTTCCCCGAAGCGCTTCGGGCACGAGCCCGCCCATATGCTTGCGCACACAACTCGCAACGTTGCCAACGCCCGCACAGCCGCGGCGGCACGCGCCGCAGTGCAGACACTCAGACCGGTACGACGGGTATTCTTCGGGCTGTGCCGAGTCGGTCAGTATCGTCTGTATGCACACTAGCGAGCCGTATATATCGTGGTAATAAAAGCCGTTGTCTCCGATAAAGCCGCCTGTACGCAGCGCGGCCTCCCGCGCTAAAATCGAAGATGTGTGCAGTGCCCTGCCGCCCTCGCTCTCTATAAACGCGGCAAGCCGCCGAGCGCCGCCGTACGCACGGTGTGAAGCGACATAGTAAGGCGACAGCGCCATATATCCTTTAGCTGGCTCGAGCGCCGGCAGGTAGCGCGCGAACAACACTATTATGCACGTGGCGCCGGGAAGCAGCGAGTCTAAACTCAGCTTTTGCCCGCTTGCGGACGATATGACGCCTGCTTTCGCGTACCGTATATCGTCAAGGCCCAGCGCTTTTGACTGCTTTGAAATCTGCGCTTTCGTCAATTCCATGGAGAAAATTATTGCATAAATAATTTAAAATAACAATGAAAAGGGACAAAAATGTTGCGGCTTGCCTCCCCGTGATATATAATTGTGCAGTAAATGATACAAATTCAGGTAAAGGAACACGAACAGGTTATGAAAAAGTTAGCATTGCTGATAGCTCTTGTGTGCTTGGCGCTGGCCGCATGCGCGCCTCCTATGACGGTGGATACGCCGCTCGGGAAGTTCGAATACAGCCAGGAAACGATGGCCGCCATAGAGGACGATCAGGGCAACAGCCTCACGGCCGCGGAGGGCAACACGCTGCTCGTGGTTTATATGACGCCCGATAAGGACTCAAGCATTACCGAGGACCAGGCTTACTCTTACTTTTATAACGGAACGAAAGCTTCGGTGGAAGGGCAGACGTACGATCTTTCCTGTATGTCTCTCGAAAAGGCTGGCGGAAAGGTAAGATACGGGCTCGTGTTTGAAGTCAAGGACAACGGATACGACAAGAAGCAGCCGGATGTGACGCTCATGGTTCCGCAGTCGGTGCCCGAGCAGAGCGAGCAGCCTTCCGCATCGGCGGTTCCCGACGAGAGCGCAAGCTCTGAGCCGGTACAGACGACGGCTCCGGATACTAGTCCCACAGAGAGTACTGCGGCGAATTCTTAAGAGCGGTAAGCATCATTTCACGCGCATCAGGCTTGCTTGCACAAATAAGTGCAAGCAGCTTTTTTATCTCTTCGCGTTTCGTGTTGCCGTTTGCGGGGCAGGGGTTGGCGGCGACGGGAATACCGTGCTTTTTTACCGCGGCCTTTATCTCCTTTTCGGGCAGATACACAAGCGGCCGTATCAGCTTAACGCCCTGCCGGTCAAGAAACGTTACGGGCTTGAACGTGGCTAGCTGGCCGGCGTACAATATACCGAGCAGCAGAGTCTCTATGGCATCATCGCGGTGGTGCGCGAACGCGCACTTATAGTAGCCCTGCCGCTTCATCTCGCCGAACAAAGCGCCCTTGCGCATCTTTGAGCACAGCGCGCACGGGTTGCTCTCGCGGCGCACATCGAACACTATCTTTGAAATGTTCGTACTTATAAGCGTGTGCTTTATTCCGAGCGAGGCGCAGTAGTCCGCTATGAGCGCGGTATCAAAGCCGGGAAACCCGAGGTCTACGGTAAACGCGCCTATTTCGTACTTGTAGCGCGAGAAGTTACGGTAAAGATGCAGCGCATATAGCAGCGCCATGGAATCCTTGCCGCCCGAGAGGCCTATTGCTATCCTGTCGCCCTGCGCTATCATATTGAAATCTTCGTCCGCGCGGCGAAGATGCCCTAAAACCTGCTTCATTCCTTATCCCTTAATGCTGCCTAAAGCAGCGGCAGCCGGTTTTTCTCCAAAAGAATTGTTACTAATTTGTAATTATATCAGCAAAAACGTTGCCAATACAACCGCCTATATTATAGAATAATCATTATGCTTTAAGGGCGGTATGTTTTTGTGGTAACATTTTGGAGCTATCTCGCGGTTTTCGGGCTTTCCATGGTGCCGCTTATAGAACTCAAGGGTTCGATTCCGGTGGGGATAAGTTTAGGCATACCGGAGTTTGCGTGCTTCATAATTGCGGAACTGGGCTGCATAGCGCTTTCTCCGCTTATCATAATGTTTACAAAGCGCATACTCGACTGGTTTATGAACAGCAAAATAAAGCTGCTTCAAAAGTTCGGCGCGTGGCAGCACAGGCGGTTGTCGTCGAAGGGCGGCAAGATAGACAAGTATAAGGTCTGGTTTCTGTTTATATTCGTGGCCATCCCGCTGCCCACGACGGGTGTGTGGACAGGCTCCATGATAGCGGGACTGTTTGATTTACGGCTTAAGAAGGCCGTACCGGTCATTTTTCTGGGAAATATCGTCGCTGGTCTCCTTATTTGGCTGATTTGGGGATTTGCAACGGGATGATATTATGCTATTATTAATGCGATAAAAAACCCCTTATCAAGAGAGGTGGAGGGACGGGCCCTGTGAAACCCGGCAACCCGGCTTTAAAGCCAAGGTGCCAATTCCCGATAGATGAGGTGATAGGTATTGATTTTTCCTAGCCTCGCTGACGCGGGGTTTTTTAATTAAAGAAAAAAAGGAGAAGCTATAAAAGTAATGAGAAGACTGTTTACATCGGAGTCGGTGACGGAAGGACATCCCGACAAGATATGCGACCAGGTGAGCGACGCGGTGCTCGACGCGATATTGAAGGACGACCCTTTGGCGCACGTAGCGTGCGAGACGGCGGTCAACACCGGGCTCGTCCTCGTAATGGGCGAGATAACAACGAGATGCTATGTGGAGATAGCTAAAATTGTGCGCGACACGATAAGGGACATAGGCTTTACGCGCGCCAAGTTCGGGTTCGACGCGGACACGTGCGGCGTGATACTCTCGATAAACGAGCAGTCAACCGACATAGCGATGGGCGTCAACAAAGAGGATCAGGGCGCGGGCGACCAGGGCATGATGTTCGGCTTTGCCTGCAGGGAGACCGAAGAGCTCATGCCTCTGCCTATAACGCTAGCGCACAGGATAACTAAGAAGCTTGCCGATGTCAGGAAAGACGGCACGCTTGAATACCTGCGGCCGGACGGCAAGGCGCAGGTTACGGTGGAGTATGAAGGCACGACGCCGGTAAGGGTGGATACCATCGTGGTATCGGCGCAGCACGCGGACGACGTTTCACAGCAGAAGATAAGGGAAGACATAATAAAGCACGTGGTAAAACAGGCGGTGCCGGGCAATCTCATTGACGATGATACGAAGTATTTTGTCAACCCGACGGGCAGGTTCGTAATAGGCGGACCGGCGGGAGACTCGGGGCTGACGGGCAGGAAGATAATCGTAGACACTTATGGCGGCTATGCGCGGCACGGCGGAGGAGCTTTTTCGGGCAAGGACCCAAGCAAAGTGGACAGGAGCGCGGCGTACGCTGTGCGGCATATAGCCAAGAACGTCGTGGCGGCAGGGCTTGCTGAGCGGTGCGAGATAGAGGTCGCATATGCCATAGGCGTGGCGCAGCCCGTATCCATATACGTGGACACTTTCGGCACGGGCGTGATGGAGGACATAAAGCTCGCAAAGAGGATACACGAGAGCATTGACCTCCGGCCCGCGGCCATCATAGAGCGGCTGAGCCTCCGCGCGCCGATATACAAGCAAACGGCGGCGTACGGGCATTTCGGCAGGCCGGAGCTCGACCTTTCCTGGGAAAAGCTCGATTTGGTAGACAAGCTGGTGTAATATTTTCAAGACGAAGACAGCGGTCACGTTTTATACGGCCGCTGTTTTTTTGTTGGCTTTAAAAGACACCGATAGTAAAAGCGAGCGCTCATTACAGAATGAGGGGATATCCGCCGGTGTGGAATGACACCTCATCCGTCCCCGCACCGGATTGTCAGCATAAAAGATAAGCCGGGTAATCCATTGTGGGGATAGCTCCTCAAGGAGAAGGCGGTTTGCGAACCCTATCGGCGCTCCGCGCCACTTCCCCTGTAAGGGGAAGCCAAGAGGTAAAAATTTTCACCTTGACAGTCATAATGTAATAGTGTACTATCTAGCTAATACAGCTAAGCGAGGTGATTCAATGCAGTATAACAGCCGCTCGCCTATTTACCTTCAGGTAATAGACGATATAACAAAGCGCATGGTTACGGGCGCTATACAGCCGGGGGAGAAGCTGCCTTCCACGCGCGCTCTCGCGCTGGAATACGAGGTGAATCCCAATACGGCGGCAAGGATATATAAGGAGATGGAAACTATGGGTCTGTGCTATACCGAGCGTGGTCTCGGTACGTTCATGACTGACGACGCTGTTGTCGTAAAACAGCTGAGGCGCGAGACAGCGGATAAGCTGACGCGCGAATTCGTGCGCGAGATGAAGGCGCTGGGGTTTTCCGCGCAGGATATAAAAGCTGCGATAGAGGAGGAGATGAAATGATGGTGAGCCTGTCAACGATACGGCTGACAAAAAGGTTTGCAAAAACGACGGCTGTGGACGGCGCGACGGTAACGCTGGAGCCCGGCCGTATATACGGGCTTTTAGGGCCGAACGGTAGCGGCAAATCTACGTTCATGAAGATGGCCGCGGGGCTCGTGCGCCCATCAATGGGCGAGATAAGGGTAATGGATAAGCCTATAAGCCCATTATCGCGCGAATACATAGCGTTCATGCCCACCGAGCCTTACTTCTACGAATATATGACAGTAAAACAGGTGGGAGAGTTCCACAGAGATTTTACGCCGATTTTTCATCGGACGAGTATGCGCGCCTCGTCAAGTCTATGGGGCTTGAGATGGATATGAAGGTATCGTCGCTCTCGTCGGGCATGTCGGCGAAGTTAAAGCTTGCCGCTGCGGCCGCGCGCGACGCGCGCCTTATAATGCTCGACGAGCCGCTTAACGGCATTGACCTCATAGCGCGCGACGCCATAATGTCGGCTATCATCGAAAAGGCTGACGAGACGAATACAATACTTATCTCGAGCCACCTCATAGACGTTATGGAGAACATACTCGACGAGGTGATATTCATAAAGGAAGGAAAGATAGTGCTGCAGGGCGGCGCTGAAGATATGCGTGAACAGCGCGGCAAATCTATAGTCGACCTTTACAGGGAGGTGTTCATATCATGACAAAGCTTTTAAAATATGAGCTTGCGCGCAGGAAGCAGATGTTTATAGGTGCGGCGATAGCTATGCTTTTCCTGGAAGGAGTCGCGATATTCAGCATATACAGCAGCGCTGACATAGCAAGGATAGGAACAAGTGGCATGTATAGCTGGATCACACTCGCCGTCGTAATGACCGCACTGCTCGTAATAGGCGGATATGTGCTTGCGTTCCTTGATGCGGTGACACGGCTTTACTCCGACTACAAGCAGAAGCAAGGCTATATGATACTCATGACGCCGCAGAGCGGTTACCGCATAATCTGGGCGAAGACGATATTCGCGCTGCTTGAGATACTGGCGGCAGGTATAATTACCGCCATATGCCTTGCGCTCTCTTGCTTGGTGATAGAAAATGTTTACGGCGGAGTGACAAAATTCTTTACCGCTCCACCGACAGATATAGGCGAGCTTATTAGATTTGTTACAGGCGGCGGTATACTCTTGCTGTTTCAGACAATGGCTCAGCTTTCGATAGCCATACTCGCCGTGACGGTTGCCCGCGCCGTGACGCAGGGCAAAAGTTACAACTGGCTTATCGCGCTGCTGATGTACTTCGTGCTGGCAGTGGTAGTAAACGTGGCGAACGGTGTGCTTCTGTTTGCGTTCGGCGCAGTGGGAGACATCCGACTCGTGGACAATGGCGCCGACCTTATACACAGCGGGCTGGTCGCGAAATACCTGATAATCGGAATAGCAACGTTCTCGGCGTGGTTCGCGGGGTGCACGCTTCTGTCGGGGCGGCTTATAAACCGCGGCATGGACATTTAAGGAGGAAGCATAATGAAAAGTATAAGAATAGCCGCAGCGCTCGTACTTGTAACGGTAATGGCGGCTCTTATGTGCGGGTGCACCGTATCGAGCGGCGTGTTCATAGGCATGGCGCAGTCGTCTACCGACAAGTCGCTCGCCGCGAGCTATATAAGTTTTGACGGGAGTCTTGAGCGGCGCGTGCCGCTCAAGGCGGGCGACGAGGTGAAGTTCAGCCTCGAAGGCGGCGACGGGTTAAACGCGGCTGTGCTGAAGGATGGCAAGCAGATGTTCGCAATAACAAGCGTCAGTGTATTTGAAGCCTCAGAGGACGGGACATACGCTTTTAAGCTGAGCGGAAAGGCCGAAAACGGCTCGTTCGCGCTTGCTTGGGAAATAGTATAGACCACAGTCAGAAGTTGTGATACTTAATAGTTGAGAAGCTGTCCGGATATAACATTGCAAAACGACACAGGCCGTTTCCCGCGCAGTTATCCGGACAGCTTCTTTTTTTCCGTTTGGGACGATATTCAACTTATGTTGCATATGCAACATACAAGCGTGCGCTGCCGGTATATAATATGCTTGAGATTAGGAAAGAAATAATTCGAAGGGTAATAAAGGAGGCAGAATATGAGTAAAAGCATACTTAAGAACATAGAAGCGGAAAAGGCTATCGATATGGCGGGGCTGGTTGAGTATCAGCCGGGGCAGATAGTCAGCCGTACGCTCGTGCAGAACAAGGCGGTGAGCGTGACGCTGTTCGCGTTTGACGCTGGGGAAGAGATAAGCGCGCACGAGTCAAGCGGGGACGCGCTGGTTTATGTGCTGGACGGCAAAGCGCTGCTGACTATAGGCGGCGCCGAGCATACGGCGGCCGCGGGGCAGGCGGTGGTTATGCCAGCCGGCATACCGCACGCGGTGGCCGCGCCCGAACGCTTTAAGATGCTGCTTGTGGTGGTATTCCCGCAGGGGTAAAGGGATAAGCTGCCTGGATTAAACGGTACAGGCGGAGGCGTAAACAACGCGCAGCCCATATCTCTTTGGTGTCGCGCGGCTTGATTGGAATCAGGGAAACTGGAAAACAGACAAAATGCCATATTATAAAGGCAGGAATTATAGTACCCGGGGTTATACTCCTGCCTGAATAATATGGCTTATCAAGGATATTGTCAAAGCAATAATAAAGCTTTTCTCTTAAATCCTTGTTTTTGAATTTAGTACATACTTAGAGAACAGGCTGCCGCCCGGACTAAAGCATAGCCCTGACGCAATATACCTGCCATGTATAGCTTTAATCATCAAAGTATCCATCGTCGTCTTCATCTTGCATATACCATCCGTCCGTCGTGCCCGAGTAACTGATCGGCTGTGCTGTGGCAGGTAAGGTTGTAAATCCTCCGCCAGAGCAAATGCCGAAACGATCGCAGCAGACTCCGAAACGGTTACAACAGCGCCCGAATCTATCTACATAAGCACACGGAAAGATAGGGAATACTGGGAACTGCGGCGGTCTGACAGGCGGTCTGAACGGTGGCCTGAACGGCGGCCTGAACGGCGGCCTCATAGGGGGCCTCGGCGGCCTCATAGGGGGCCTCGGCGGCCTCATAGGCGGGCCTACCGGCGGCCTCATAGGCGGACCCATAGGCGGCCTCATAGGCGGACCCATAGGCGGCCTAAATGGAGGCATTTCATCGGGACGCTGTCCCGGGCGTTGAACGGTCATATCGTCATAATACATTGACATGTTAATCCACTCATTTCTATAAGAATCAAAGCATTATATATACATAATCTTTTGATGTATAGTATGCAGATTTTGATGCTTATGTTCTGCCATCAGAAGAGGTGTTATTGTGGATTCAAAGCATTTTTTTACATTGCCCGCTGCGTGTAGGTATATGGTTATACTAACAATTATAATAAATTGTGTGAACCCGATAACCACCTTTTCGGGGGAAAGGGAAAACGAATGGACCCTGCTGCTGCTCGACTTCAGCGGTGAGCTCACGACGGCGGTCGGCTGCATGCCTCATATACATGAGGGCGAATTCGTGCGTCTTTTTTGGATGATATTTCTTATATTATAATATATACTGTAAGCGTGACTTTTTTAGACAGTAATTGATACAGCTCGAAAAAAGTCGGAAGAGGCGTGACGATGAAAACGAAGGTTAGAAAACAAGCCGCCGTTGGTATTGCGGGCTTTCTGATATCGGGGTTTGCCTCCGTCGCCTGCGTGCTGTGGGGCAAGGGGCTTGACGCCTGGCTTAAGAGCGCGCTGCTGAGCGTGCTTGCCATATGCCTGCTAGGGTTTCTGTCTTATATATCCGGAGGCAGGCAGGGTTTTAAAAAAGGCGCGCTGTTCGCTCTTGGATTGGTTGCATTTGGGCTGGCGGCAAAGATGCTGCCGGTATGGATGTTCGCAATACTTGTCGTCGCCGCCGCGTTCATTTTCATCGTGACGCCGCAGATAAAACAGTACAGGATAGATAGGGAAAAGAGCAGCGATACCGTTATAGATAAAAAGCTCGCAGAAGAGATACGGCAGGAAGAGGCCGAAGCGGGCAAGGAGCGGGAGGAAGAGAACAAGTTTAAGGCATCCATCGGCTTTGGTGAAAAGTCTCTGCTGCTGCTCTCAGGCGCTGGAGGGATGTATCAGCTTGTAAAAGGCGCGGACAGTATATACTTTTTAAGGATAGGCGGCCTGTTGAGCGAAAATGAAAGTGAACGCTTCAGGACGGACCTTTCTGACGAGTCCTCACTCCTTAATACTAAAAGAGATTTCTGCGTTGCCTTAAAGGATATAACATCGATAAAATGCAAGTATGGCAGAATACTCGGTCCGCCGATGTATAACAGCGGAGAACTTAAAATATATACGAATCGTAAAACATATGTGTATGCGGTCCTGGACAACTTGCCAAAAAAGCGGCTCGAAGCGTTTTTTGAAGGGCTGCCGTTTTCCATCAAAGAAAAACGGCCCGTCGTGCCCGCGCCCAGGCTTATGGCGAAGGAAAAAGCGGTATTGCCTGGCCTTAAAAAAGCCTGCCTTGCGCTGACGATAGCGTCGGTAATCACTGCGGCTTTGTTTTTCTTTTACATCCCCGATCTCACCGCTTACCGCGTGCTGTCGGCTTTTTGCATGCTTATACCAGCCTTTACGTTTGCGTTGTACATCAAATACAACAAGCTGCTGTCCATAGAAGATAAAAAAGAGCCCATATTCAAAAAGACAAGCGTCAATGTGAGCCTTCCCATGCTGGTTCCGTCCGCAATGCTGGCCATACGCACACTGTATGACTTCAACGTGACGGGTTGGGTACGCCTTATAATATGGTCTGCGGCAATCGCCGCGGCGGTGCTATTTGCATTCTTTAAGTTTACGAAGGAATACAAGAGGAAAAAGACTGTGCTTTCCATAATCATACTCAGCGTTCTCTTTTATACGCCGTCCGCCGTGATGCAGGTAAACTGCCTGTACGACAACTCAGCGCCCGTCATATATTCGAGCGCCCTGCTTGACAAGCATATGACAAAAGGCAACCGCGGCGGCATGTATTATTATTTCAACGTTGAGATGAAGGACGGCGAGCAGAGGCACATTAAGGTAGGCAGAGACCTATATGAAACGTACGACGAGGGCGGTCTTGTAACTGTTGTGGAGCAGGAGGGACTTTTGGGCGTGAGCTACGCGTATATAGGCGAATATGAGTGATAGCGCGTCGGCATATAGCAACAAATCCCACCTCATCAGCCCATACGCTTAAATGTGGGCATTTATATATTTGGCTGGCAATTTAGCGCAGGTATATAACTCATCTAACGCCAATCAAATCACACCTCATCAGCCGCCTAGCGGCGGCAGCTTCCCCAGAGGGGAAGCTGTTTACGCAATAAAAGTTACGGGGATCATGATCTCGACGCTCCAGACGCCGGAGGATTCGGCCCGGCTTATATAACGTTCGATGGTGGGCAGGTGCCGGTATTCGCTTTGCGGCATGGATTCGCCGTATATCCTTTTACGCGCGGCGCTGAGAACTCCGCTGGAGACAGAGCCCGTGCTTGAGGATACGGTTTTAACGCGACGTTATCATTGCAGTTTATATGCAAACGCGCATAATACAGTACCTTGCTGTTTCCATGGAAAATTATACACAAATATATGTTCGTATGATACAATTAGGGCTATGACGAGTATAGAGGGTACGGTACTCGAGGTAACGTACCGCAACGACGAAAACGGATGGACCGTGCTGTCGCTCGACTTCAGCGGTGAGCTCACGACGGCGGTCGGTTGCATGCCTCATATACATGAGGGCGAATTCGTGCGCCTTTTCGGCGCGTGGACTGAGCACAGAATATACGGCAGGCAGTTCGCGGCGACGACGGTGGAGACGAGGCTGCCCAACACGGACGAGGCAATACGCATGTTCCTCTCGAGCGGGCTAATTAAAGGCGTGGGCGATGCGCTCGCGGGAAGGATAGTCGGGGCGTTCGGGGAGAAGACTTTTGAGGTCATAGAAAAGACGCCGGAGCTTCTTGCGGAAGTGAAGGGCGTGAGCAGAAGGCTCGCCGAGGGCATAGCCGAGAGCTTTTTGGAGCACATAGCCGTAAAGCAGGTGATAATAGATCTGCAGGGCATGGGGCTTTCCGTTAAGCAGGCGTTCCGGGCTTTTGAGACGTACGGCTCGGCGGCGGCAATGCTGATATCGGAAAACCCGTACAGGATGATAGACGATATTTCCGGCATAGGCTTTGAGCGTGCGGACAGGATAGCCGCTAACCTCGGGGTGGACAGGGAGTCGGAATTCCGCATAGACACAGGCGTTAAGCATGAGCTTTTCTGCGCGATGAACGACGGGCATACGTGCCTGCCGCGGGGGGAGCTGCGGCGGCGGGCGGCGAGGATGATGGGCATAGGCGAGGAGCTTGTCGAGACGCGGATATCCGCGATGACGCTATCGGGCGATATAGTGCAGAAGTTCATCAATAATACGCCCGCGGTGTTCCATATATTCGCGCACATAGCGGAGACGGACGTGGCAAGGCGGCTGTTTATGCTGTCAAGAAACGCCCCAAGAGTGCCTATAAAGGACGCGGGCGAAGCGTACATGAAGTATATAGGCGACGTAGAGATGTCGGAGGAGCAGGAGCGCGCAGTACTGCTGGCTCTTTCAGCGCAGGTAGTCGTGATAACGGGCGGCCCCGGTACGGGCAAGACGACGATAATAAAGGCGATAATGTCCATATTCGAACAAAACGGCATAACTACTGCGCTGTGCGCGCCCACGGGCCGGGCCGCGAAGCGCATAGAGCAGGCCTCAGGGCGCGAGGCGAAGACTATACACCGGCTTTTAGAATATGGAGTCGGTGCGGACGAGGAGTTCGACAATTCCGCGCGGTTTACGCGCAACGACGAGAACCCACTCGAGGCGGAAGCCGTAATAGTGGACGAAGCGTCGATGGTGGATATATTTCTTATGCGCGCGCTCTTAAGGGCGCTGTCCGACGGAACGAGACTGGTCATCGTAGGCGACGCGGACCAGCTTCCCTCCGTAGGCCCGGGAAACGTGCTAAGAGACATAATAAAGAGCGGGGCGTTCCCGGTGTCGAAGCTGACAAGGTTTTACCGTCAGAAGGAAGGCGGCAGCATAGTGGAGAACGCGCACCGTGTGAACAGCGGCGAAAACCCGGAGTTCTACGTGACAGGCGACTTCCTTTTCATGCCCGAGCCAAGCCCGGAAGCCGTCATGGAGCGCATAAAGAAGCTGCTGACAGAGGAATTGCCCGGGGAATATGACATACTGGAAGACACGCAGATACTCTGCCCCGTTAAAAAGGGAATATTGGGCGTATACAACATTAACATGGAGATACGCGAGCTCTTGAATCCGCGCCTTGCCTCACGGCCGGAGGTGAAGGTAAAAGACACGGTGTACCGCGAGGGCGACAAGGTGATGCAGACGAAAAACAACTACGACATGGAGTGGTTTTATACCGACGATACGCGGTATTTCAACAAGGGACTCGGCGTGTTCAACGGGGATCTCGGAACGATAGTCAACTTAGACGAAGGCGCGAAGGAGGCGACGATACGCTTTGACGGCAACCGCGACGCCGTGTACGCGTTCCACGAATTGGAGCAGATAGAGCATGCCTACGCCGTTACGGTGCACAAATCTCAGGGCAGCGAGTTTCCCGTAGTCATCATTCCGCTTTACGGCGGGGGCGGACGGTTTCTGTCGCGCAACCTTCTGTATACGGCTCTTACGAGGGCTAAGGAGAAGGTAATCATAATAGGTCAGCAGAGCACTGTGGAATATATGGTAGCAAACAACCGAATCCTAGGGCGGTACACGACGCTCGACCACGAGATAATAGAGCTCGGAGAGGTGCTGGGCGGCTATGGGCGTTAAGAGTATTATAACTAAAATAGCCGACGCGGTGTTCCCGTATATACCTAAGTGCGTATGCTGCGGCACGGAGAAGGGCGTTGGCGATTACCTCTGCCCTCGGTGTGCAAAAGAACTGGAAAGCTTTAAGGCGGGCGAGTCGGACATAGAGGGGATTAAGGCCATCTCCCTTTATAATTACGACGGGCCTATAAAAAGCATAGTAACTGGCTACAAGTACGGCGGCAGGAAATGGCTTTCACGGTTCATGGGCGGCGAGATGGGCAAGCAGCTTAAATCGCTCATAAGCATAGACTGCGTGTGCAACGTGCCGCTGCACGAAAAGCGAAGAAAGGCGCGGGGCTTTGACCAGTCGGAGGAAATAGCGAGGCGCGTATCCGAAACAGCGGGAATACCTTACATATCGGCGCTTAAAAGGATAAGGAACACAAAGACGCAGACTAGGCTTAATGAGCGTGAGCGCGCTGAAAACATAAAAGGCGCGTTCGAAATAGCCGAGCGGGTAAGCGGAAACGTGCTGCTTATTGACGATGTACTGACCACTGGCGCGACGGCGGGAGAGTGCGCGCGGGTGTTGAAGCAGGCCGGGGCGGAAAACGTGTATGTGATGACGTTCGCGCGGGCGGTAATGAGAGGGAGCGAGCGGCGCAGGACGGGACTGAGAGCGCTTGCGGGCAGGCTGGTTAAGCGCTAATCAACCTCGATTCCTTCGATTACTATCACCAATCATAAATAGGGGGAACGGTAATGAGATTTTCATATCTCTTAATGGCATGTTTTCTGCTAATATTGATATGCTTTTTTCTTATTGGATGTCCTCAAGAAATAGATACTAATGCAATAAAGTCCGGCGACTATTATAAAATAGCATTATCAAGTTCATTACATTCAGGTTATGGTATACATTTCAGTGAAGAAGATACACCTAATATCCATATCACTTATGAATTAAATGACGGGACTTTAAAAACTGCTGCTTTTAAATTGGACGGATATGATGCGGAGAAAAAGATAGGCTATAAACTAATTACCGTTGATGATAAAGCCCAATGGGAACAACAGCGGAAAAATGGCAATACGGACGCACCGGATTTAAATGATTTCGAATTGATTCAAACTGCTATGATACAATATGAATATCCTGTTTTACTCCTTAAAATTTACGAATATCAAAGTGAGGTAAATGCTAAAAGCAGATCGGAGAATGACAATAAATTTTTTAACGATTTATACGAAAAGCTGTTTAAGACCCAAAGGATGGCCAAATGGTTTGAGGAAGGGCTTTACAGCGGGGAATGGATTAAAGAAGGGCTGGAAGAGACTTTATCTGAATTATATGGAATAAATTGTTCACATACTGATTTGCCAACCGTCAGTATAAAATATGGTGATGTGAAAGTGGTTTTCCAAATTGACGGATACGATACAAAACGGCAGGTAGGATATAAGTTTGTCACGGTAGAGGATATAAAAGCATGGGCAGCCAGAAGAGAGCAAGGTGACATTAAAGCTCCAGACATAGCTGCCAGTAATCAAATAAAGGATGCGGCACTAAGCTATACGTTTCCGATACTCTTCGTTTATGTACCGGAATATTGGAATACGAACATCGCCGCTATTTTTAATCAAGAATTATCCGATCCGTTGAATATGAATGAACATATAAAAAGCTGGCTTGAAGAACATAAATAGATTTATATTATTAGCTTATTAATGCATAAATAAATGGCAGAAAAGGACAAAAGAAAGGCAACCAGTGGGTATATGAAATCAAACGAATATAAAACAATAGAAAACTACATGCATTCCTGCATGAGCGACTCTTCGCACGACCGCGAGCATGTAATGAGGGTATTGTATACCGCAATGCGGCTTGCCCGGACGGAGCAGGGTATAGACTGCGACATACTGATAGCGGCATGCCTGCTGCACGACATAGGGCGCGAGGCGCAGTTTAAGGATCCGAAAATATGCCACGCGGCCGAAGGGGCAAAGATGACGGAAGCGTTCCTTCGCGGCATTGGCTGGAATGAAGGGCGCGCAAAGCATGTGAGCGACTGCATACGTACGCATAGATGGCGAAGCGACGATATGCCAAAGGGCATTGAGGCAAAGATACTTTTCGATGCGGACAAACTCGACGTGTCTGGTGCTATGGGCATAGCGCGCACGCTCATGTATCAGGGCGAGGCGGGAGAGCCGCTGTATACCGTAAACGGCGGCAGCGTATGCCCCGGAACGGACAGAGAAGACCCCGAGTCGTTCTATAAGGAATACAATATAAAGCTGAAGGGCATTGGCGCGGCGTTGTTTACAGAGGAAGCGCGGCGTATTGCGCGGGAGCGCAGCAAGGCGGCCGAGGCGTTTTATAACAGCTTAACGCAAGAAGTAAGCGGCGCGTACGCGGGCAGGGGCATACTCGACGATTGTTTGGAATAAAGCCGGTATTGAAATAACTTTTCTATAAATATATAATCAACAAAAACAGTAACAAGGAAGTACGGTCATGGAATTTGCGAACAGGATGGATAAAGTAACGGGCAGCGCCATAAGGGAGATATTCGCGCTGCTGGAAAAGCCGGGCATGATATCGCTGGCGGGAGGCAACCCCGCGCCCGAGTGCTTCCCCAGCGCCGACCTTGCGGACATCACCGCCAGTATAATAAAAGAGAGAGGCGACAGCGTGCTGCAGTACGGGGGAACGCCGGGCATCGGCGCTCTTAAGGCAACCGTGATACGCATGATGAAAGCGCGCGGCATCGAGGCTTCGAACGACGAGGTCATCATAACGTCGGGCTCTACGCAGGGCATAGGGCTTGCGGCCAAGACAATGATAAACCCGGGCGATGTCGTGCTCGCTGAGTCGCCGTCGTTCATAGGCGCTCTGCAAACGTTTCTGATATACGAAGCCAATCTTAAGGGCGTCGAGATGGACGAAGAGGGCATGGACATAGACGACCTCGAGGATAAGATTAAAAAATACTCCCCGAAGTTCGTGTACACTATACCCACATACCAGAACCCGACGGGCAGGACTATGCCCCTGCAAAGGCGCGTTAAGATGCTCGAAGTATGCGAAAGATACGGCGTGCTGATACTGGAGGACGACCCTTACTGCGACCTTAGGTATTCGGGAGACGCCGTGCCGCCTATTAAACACTTCGACAAGCATAATACGGTTATATATCTCATGAGCTTTTCAAAGATAGTATCGCCGGGGCTGCGCGTGGGCGCGGCGATAGCGGACAGCAGCATAATAGCGAAGTACAACATAGCGAAGCAGGGCGAGGATCTGCACACGTCCAACCTTTCCCAGGAAATAGTGAACGCGTACGCAAGCAATGGGCTGCTTGAGCCGCACATAGAGGATATACGCAATAACTACAGGCAAAAGCGCGACGCGATGCTGCGCAAGCTCGAAGGTTTTCCCGAAGGTGTAACGTATACGCGCCCCGACGGCGGGCTGTTCATATGGGCGGCGCTGCCTGAAGGTATGGACGCATTAAAGCTGTTCGGGCAGTGCGTGGACGAGGGCGTTGCGTTCGTGCCGGGCACGCACTTCTTCCCGGAGGGCGGACACTTAAATACTATACGGCTCAACTTCTCAATGCCGTCGCCCCCGCAGATAGACAAAGGCTGCGATATACTTAAGCGCGTAATAGAGAGGAACTCATAGCGTGGGAAAAGAGCTTTCCCGCATGACAAACGAGGAGTTATGGCAGCTGTTTCCGATAATACTGCGGGAGCACGACCCCTCATGGCCTGGAAAATATTCAAGCGAAAAGCAAAATATCGTGCGTATTATGGGCAATAAAAATATCGCGCGCATAAGCCATGTAGGCAGCACGTCCGTGCCGGGGCTCTTTGCAAAGCCAACGATAGATATACTCGTCGAGATAACGGACGATTGCGACACGGAAAAGCTTATAGCCGGCATGACGGCGGGAGGATACATATACTCCCCGAAGCCCGAGAACCCGCCTCCGCACATGATGTTCTTAAAAGGTTATACGCCCGAAGGCTTTAAGGGGCAGGCGTTTCACGTGCACGTGCGTTACTTTGGCGACTGGGGCGAGCTTTATTTCCGGGACTACATTAAAGACCACAAAAGCGTTGCCGACGAATACGCGGCGCTCAAAGCGCAGCTTATTAAAACTTACGAGCACGACAGGGACGGCTACACGGACGCAAAGACGGACTTTATAAACAGATACACGGCGCTGGCGCGCGAGCAGTACGGCGGCAGGTACAGCATAGAATAACCGGCTCATACATAAAAGGAGTATTGTATTGAAACGATACGTATTGCTCGCATGTATTTGTGTCTTAGCGCTTGCTGCGCAGGGATGTACATATGTAAGTAAAATATCCGCTGAAGATATTGAGTCGATAACGGTAACAGGGCTGGAAACAGGCGGAGAGTTATACCGTTCCCAAGAACAGATCGAGTCGTTCGTTAAGGCGTATAACAGCGCTTATTTTTATATGAACGATGTCGGTACGACGCATCCGTACCGTGCTGACGTTATGTTTTCTGGTGGTACTGCGTTGGTAGTCTGGGGAGGGACGCAGGGCTTTTGCACGGTGTACAGCGAAGCCTGCGGACAGCGGAATATTAAAAGCGCAAATCTTGATAACTGGTTTTACGGCCTGGAATAAGGGCGTATTTAATATTGTGAGCATATTCGAATGCGCGTGGGCTGCCTGCCTTGCAGTATGACTGCGAAGAGCGTTGCGGCTGGATAGAACGGGAAGGCGCGGAGACTCTCCCCTGCGGACAATCCGGCGTATTATAAAGGGCTGTTTTCACAGCCCTTTCACTTAACTTCCAAATCACCCTTCAGTAGTTTCCGAAGACAGCTTTCCTTTAGCGGAGAGTGTTTTGCTTGTGTTTTTGTTTCTTCCCGCTATTCTCTGTACGAGCTTTACTATCTCATACCAAAGCACCGACACGGAAGCAACGCCAATGACTGTCAAGAACTGCTCAAAGGATAGGGGCGCGAGCTTTAAAGCACCGTTTAAAGGCGAATACAATATAAGCAGCAGGCCCGCTATCGTGCCCAGGTTTATAGTCCACATGACTTTGTCTTTTATGAGCCGCTTTACGGACTGGAACACGAAATCGCGGTTAGAGCTGTTTACCTGCACGAGCAGCAGATTCGCTATCATTATTACCGCTATGCCCATCGCGCGCGCCGCGGGAGCGTTTGCGGGGTTGCCGTCAAGCGCCGTTAAGTACGTAAAGAACGACGCGCCGAATATGGCGAGACCTTGAAGCAGGCTCTTAAACAGTATTCCTGCATTAACGAGCTTCTCTTTAGGGTCGCGCGGCTTTCTGGCCATCACATCTCTCTCGGCGGGCTGGCGCTCGAGCACGACCGAACATGTCGGGTCTATAATGAGCTCTAACAGCACGACGTGCAGAGGCAGCAGCAAAAGGCTCGCAGGGTCTATACCCAGCATGGGCGCTAAAAGCGAAGCGAGCGCAATGGGTATGTGTATCGTAAACACGTAACCCACCGCCTTGCGTATATTGTCGTATATGCGCCTGCCGTCGCGTACGGTATCCACTATGGTGGAAAAGTTGTCGTCCATCAGTATTAAGTCCGCGGCCTCCCGAGAAACCTCGGAGCCGCGCTGACCCATCGCTATGCCTATATCGGCGTATTTAAGCGCGGGCGCGTCGTTTACGCCGTCGCCCGTCATAGCGACTATCTCGCCTATGTCCTTAAAAGCGCGCACTATGCGCATCTTATGCTCGGGTATGACGCGCGAGAATATGCTTACGGTTTTTACGCTTTCGCGCAGCTCGTCGTCGCTTAAGTTATTCAGCATATCGCCGGTTATTATATTATCGCAGTTCGGCATGCCTATCTGCTTCGCTATGCTCGAAGCGGTAACGCCGTTGTCGCCCGTAATCATAACAACGCGTATGCCCGCCTTGGCGCAGACGGCGATGTCGTTCTTTATACTTTCTCTCGGAGGATCGGCAAGGCCTATAAGGCCGCTGAATTTAAGCGAGCAGTTTGTAATATCAGCGGGTATCTTATCTTTCGCAGGAAGCGCCTGTATGCCTACAGCTATAACGCGCAGACCCGCAAGAGACATTTCATGCGCTTTTGCCTCGGCTTCCGCTTTCTGCGCCGCCGTCATATTACAGACGGTTAACAGCCGCTCGGGCGAACCCTTGGCCGCAATGAGTATCTCGCCGTCGTGGCGCCAGATATGACCCATCATCTTAAGCTCGTTCGTAAACGAATATTCGCTTAAGAGTTCTCCGCCAAACAGGTGGTCTCTCGAAATTCCCAAAGCTTCGCAATATGCGAGCATCGCTTTTTCCATCGGGTCGTACGTATCGGTCTCGCACGCAAGGCCCATCGTTTCACATAATTCTTCTGTGTTGCCGTCCGGCGACCACGCTTCCTGCACCGTCATCTGGTTGAGCGTAATCGTGCCCGTTTTGTCGACGCACAGCACGGATACGGAACCGAGCGTTTCAACGGACGGCAGCCTGCGCACAAGCGAATGCTTTTTGGCTAATCTCCAAGCACCCATAGAAAGGAACACCGTGAGTATAACGGGGAATTCCTCGGGAATCATCGCCATAGCAAGCGTTATACCCGAGAGTATGCTCTCGATAATGCGGTCCTTGAATATGTGGTCGGGTATATTGAAATAAGTTATTGTGCCTATAAGGGCAAAAAGCACGGCCGCGATGCCCGCGCAGAACTTGACGAGGCTTCCCGTCTGCCTCTGCAGCGGCGAATCTTCCTGCGGTGCGGACGCTACGTCCGCGCCTATCTTACCGTATTCGGTAAAAGCGCCTATCTTTTCGACCTTCACCGTTGCCGTGCCCTGTATTACAAGCGTTCCCGCATACGCATAGTCGTGCCTCCAGTAGTCACCCGGCTGCGTATCGCCGCCTGCCGCGACCTTCCATACGCCTTCCGCTTCGCCCGTTAGCGTTGCTTCGGCAATGCGCAGATCGCTGCATTTTATTATAAGCCCGTCCGCGGGTATTTTTACGCCTTCGCTTATCATCATAAGATCGCCCGGCACTAGGTCCGCGCTCGGTATTACAGTCTCCATGCCGTCGCGTATGACCGTAATATGAGGCGCAGACAGATCCTTCAATGCATTGAGCGTCTTGTCGGTCTTCCATTCCTGAAATATATCAATGCTGATAACACCAATTACGAATACAAGCATGATAGCGCCGTCGCGAGGCTCGCCCAGTATGAAATATATTACCGCTGCAACAAGCAGCAATAAAAACATGGGCTCACGTAAAATGTGAAGCACTTTCATAAAAAAATTTTGTTTTTTCTGTGAAGTCAATTCGTTTTTGCCGAATTTGGCCTGAAGTGCTTTGGCTTCGGCTGAAGACAGACCTGACAGAGTATTGTTCGCTGTCATAAAAGTTTCCTCCATAGCTTATATGGCACTTGCTCTTCAGTCAGGTATGTACTTAAGTGTGTATAAAAAAACACCTGAAGAACATACCACTGTCCCACAGATGTTTCGTTTACGATCTGTTGCCACAAAAGCGGCCCGGCCCCACGGGTTTTTAGCTCCCCCGGTTGTACGGAGAGGCAAACACCCATCGCCTGCTCAGTTTGTACTGTAGATAATATGCAGTGCAAAGAGATATTTTATTATAATATATGCGGATGCGGGTGTCAAGTTGCGCCTCTTGGACGGTTGAAGGACCCGAAAAAGGCGCTGCGAAGCCAAGAAATGATAAGATAATGCGGCTTTAGCGTTTTAAATAGCAGTCGTCGCAATAACCGTAAACCTCGAGTCGGTGCCCGGTAACGTGGAATCCGGTTGCGGTGTCTATCTGCGCGCCTTGCAGCGGGCAGCTTTCCAGATTCCACCTCTTGTTGCAGCCGCGGCAAACCGCATAATGTTTGTGCTCGTGACGGCTTAGTTCGAACTGCGCGTTAGAGCTGTCCATGGGTATTATTTTATCCACGATGCCGCTTTCCGTAAACATGTCGAGCGTGCGGTACGTCGTGGACATCCACGCTCCCCTGTCCTTTTCAAGATAAAGCTTGTGTATCTGCGACGCCGTCAGCGGCGACTCGGCGTTTTCGAGTATCTCAAGAAGAGCGAGGCGCTGTTTTGTCTTTTTAATGCCGCAGAAAGATAAAAGATCCGGACCTGACATGATACCCCTCCTTAACCTGAAACCGCGGATGATTTTCGTATCGCCTGCAGCGGCCGCTTTATAGCGTATGTCAGCACGAGTGCTGCAACGCCCGTGAGCGCAATAGCGCCGCCCGGCTTTAGTCCCGCGTAATAAGACACCGTCAAGCCTATTATAACAATCGCAGCGCCCATCAGCGCGGAAAGCGTGACGGTCTGTTTAAAGCTTTTTGCCATCTGCATTGCGCAGGCTACGGGCAGCACCATCAGCGAGGATATTATGAGTATGCCTATCGTGCGCACGGACACGGCGACCGTAAGCGCAATCATAAGCGTGAACACATGATTGACGCGCCTTACCGGTACGCCCGCGAGCCGCGCGGATTCTTCGTCGAAAGTCATAAGGAAAAGCGCTTTGTACAATAAAAGGAACAGTGCCAGTATTACGGCGCACGCCGCGAGAGTGAGGTAAAGCTCTAAATTGCTTATGGCGACGATGCTGCCGAAAAGAAAGCTTGAAAAGCTTGCGGCGTTCGTTATGAAGCCCGTAAGCACGCCCGCGAGGCCTACGCCCGTGGACAGTATTACGGACAGCGCTATCTCTGCGTACCGGGGAAATAGCTTGCGCACGGCCTCTATGCCGAAAGCGGCGATGACGCAAGCGAGAACGGAGCCCGCGACGGGGTTGAAGCCTGCTATGAGGCCGACTGCTACGCCCGCGAGCGACGCGTGCGACAGCGTATCGCCTATCATCGAAAAGCGCTTGAGCACAACAACGACGCCTACGCACGGCGTAACAAGGGCTATTGCAAGCCCGGCCACGAAAGCTTTTATCATGAAATCATACTGAAACATACTAATCCCCCTGCTGCGATACGCGCGCGTTGGTGTGCGCGCCCGAGTGAACATGCACATGGACGCCGTGGCCGTAAAGGCCCGACAGAAAATCGTCGGACACCCCTGCGGATACGTCGTGCTCCGTCATATGGCCGTCGCCCATGCAAAGCATGCGGCCGGCGTGAACGGTTACCGCCGTTATGTCGTGCGTCACCATTATGATGGATATGTTTTTTTCTTTGTTGAGCTTGTGAAGCAGCTCGTACATAGTGTTTTCTGACGCAGTGTCCATGCCGGAGGACGGTTCGTCGAGCAGCAGTATTTCCGGATCGTTCACGAGCACGCGGGCCAGGTGCACCCTCTGTTGCTGCCCGCCCGAGAGGTTGCTTATGGGCGAGCGCTCCAGGCCCAGAAGGCCGACAATTGAAAGCGCTGAGCGCACGCTCTCCTTCTGCTGCCGGGAGAGCGTGTGCATAATGCCGGTCTGCGAATAAAGGTTAGCCGCGACCACCTCGTATACCGAGGCGGGAAAGCCGGTATGGAACTGGTTTTTCTGCGCCAGGTAGCCTATTTTTGGCCAGTCGCGGAATTTTGTCGAAGGCAGGCCAAACAGGCTTATGCTGCCGCCCGTTGGACGGAGCAGCCCCAAAAGCAGCTTTAAAAACGTGCTCTTGCCCGACCCGTTCGGGCCGATGATGCCCGCAAAGTCGCCGCGCCCCAGTGAAAAATCTATGCCCTTGAGTATGCTCCGGGCATCGTAGCCAAAGCTTAAGTTTTTTACTTCGATTATATTCTGCATATTTATTTAAGCGCCTTTTTAAGCTCCTCAAGATTTTTTTTCATAACTGATATGTAATCGCCGCCCGCCGCTTTTTCTTCGTCGGAAAGCCCGCCGAGCGGATTTAACACCGCGACCTGCGCGCCCGTCTCGTCCGCTATAGACTGCGCCACCTTCGGGCTAATCAATTCTTCGAAGAATATTACGTTTATGCCTTTATCACGAACGATGTCGACTATTTCGGCCATCCGCGCCGGATCAGGCTCGGACTCGGCCAATATGCCCTCTATCGCTATCTGGTTTAGCCCGTAAGCCGCGCAAAGGTATCCGTATGCCTGGTGAGCGACGACTATGTCCTTTTTAGGACAGGCCGAAAGGCTCTCGCGCAGCTCGCCGTCGAGAGCGTCGAATTCCGCGGCGTATTTATTGTAGTTTTCTTCATAGTATGAGGCGTTATCAGGGTCGGCGGCTGCAAGCGCGTCCTTGATATTTGCGAGCTCCGATTTTGCAAGCTTAGGGTCGAGCCACACGTGCGGGTCGGGTTTGGAGTCTTTGAACATAAGCGAAATGCCTTGGGAGGCTTCTACGACAGTAAGGCTCTTGTTGCTCAACGACGAGAGTATATCTTCAGCCCAGCCTTCCATGCCGGCGCCGTTATAAATAAACACGTCCGCTTTCTCCAGCGCGATGATATCAGAGGTGGACGGCTCCCAGTCGTGAGGCTCGCTTCCCGCAGGTACCAAAACGGAGACTTCAATCTTGTCGCCGCCTATCTTGCCCGCAAAATCGTACATGGGATAAAAGCTCGCGACGACGCTCAGCTTATCATCCGCGCTGCCGGGCGCCGTGGTGTTTGCGCAGCCTGCGGCTGTTATGAGCAGCAGCGCAATAAGCGTCAGTGAAATGAATCTTTTAAGCATATTACTCCTTATGAACGTAAGCCAACTTGTTGCAAATGCATATCATTCGCAATTAAAATATCATCTCAATTTTCCACTGTCAACATGCCAATGAAAAAAATTATGCCCTTATTTATGGATTAATAAAAGAATCAAAAACAGAAAGAGGTATCGGCGTTAAGCGGGCGGGTATAGAGACTCACCCCTGCGGACGGTAAGAAAAGTCACAGCATAGAGGTTTTATCAGAAGGTAAGTCCAGCGTATTT
This sequence comes from Bacillota bacterium, assembly GCA_023410595.1. Taxonomy (GTDB): domain Bacteria; phylum Bacillota; class Clostridia; order Christensenellales; family SZUA-584; genus DTFZ01. Next base: position 36,745 of record JAEYPO010000007.1, read on the forward strand.
TGCTTTGAGTTCGAATATGCGGCGGACGCTCTGCTCAAGGCGCGGGCGCGTAAGCGTGCCGCTTTGAAGTGCGGCAAGCAGCGAATCGAGCGCCTCCTTTTGCAGACTGTAATATCTGCCTATAAGAACCATGTCGCCGCCCGCGAGTATGTGCTGCACGGCGCCTTCACCCACCGAGCACTGGCTTTTAAGACCCTGCATGCGAAGGTCGTCTGAGCACACGACGCCGGTAAAGCCCATCTGCTCGCGCAGCAAGGAAGTTATCACAGCGGGAGAAAGAGACGTTATATTCTCAGCGTCTATGTTCGGATAGGAAAGGTGCGCAATGAGCATGGCGTCGACGCCTTCGCTTATCGCGGCCTGGAACGGCACGAGAGAAAAGCTCTGCATCTCTTCGGGAGTCGAATTAATCACGGGCAGTGTTTCATGCGAATCCATGGCCGTATCGCCGTGTCCGGGGAAGTGCTTGCCGAGCGACGCAACGCCAGCGTCATGCAGGCCGCGGACAGCCTGAGGCACGAGCGCCGCGACGGCATTCGGGTCGCTGCCGAACATGCGCTTTCCAAGGAACGACGCCGCCGGGTCGTGCGAGATGTCGAGCACCGGCGCGAAGTTGATATTGATGCCTATAGCCTTTAACTGGTCGCCTATGCGCTTGTATTGGTCGTACACTAGCGCCGGGTCGTTTTTATTGCCCAGCCTCTGGGCGGAATATAGCGCGGGATCCCACTGACCTATAAAGCGCGTGACGCTGCCACCCTCGAGGTCTATGCCGACGAGCAGCGGAACAGGGCCCGGGTTGCGTGAGTTAACGTTAGCTATGAGCGCCGCGGTCTGATCGAACGTGTCGGTATTCCACCCAAACAGCAGCACGCCGCCTACGGAGTATTCCTGCATCAGGCTTATGCTGTCCGTGTCCATGTCCTGCGTGCCTTCAAAGCCCATTATAACCATCTGGCCGATGAGCTGCTTATCGCTCATCTGCGAAATGAGCGCGCCTATAGGGTCTGCGGCAGGCGTGGGTGAAGGCGAAGGGGTGGGCGCCTGAGTGGGAGTCGGCGTCGGAGGCGTGGTGGGAATGGGCGTCGGGGAAGGCGAGGGCGTGGCCGTGTTTACCACTATGGACACGGTGCTTTGAGCGGCGCACGAAACAAGCGCAAGCATCAGCGCAAATATTACAAATATAAGCTTCGCCTTTTTAATAATCACACCTGTACCCCGTTTATCCTTGTGTAACAAGTATATGGAAGTTAGCGATGGGTGTCAAGCCGGAAGGACGCGCGATAACCGTAAAGAAACAACAAATAAAAGTGATCATGCATTACATCGCAGATATACCGAAAATGATAACCTTCATGTCCGGTATCCTTGAAAAGTCCCCGGTTTTATACATGTCAGCCTCCTTTGCATGCAGTATGAACCGTCCCCCGCGGGGAAAAGTTAAGGAATATTTAAAAATTGCATATCGCTCCAGACATGCCCTTCATGCGGCGGGAACGAAGAAATGATAGTCGGGGTCGGCGGAGGTATCTTTTTGCTGCGGCGATCCGGGCGCGGTAAGCCCCGCCGTGCCAACAGCGTCGTAGCCGTTTTGCATCGCGAGGTAAACGCCGTCGCCTTTTTTGATGCGGAACTTCGGTATATACTGCGCGGTCTCCCGGCTCTCGCCCTGGGACACGACGCTTGTGTAATCTATCTCTATAGTGAATTCGTTTATATCTCCCGCGAGAATAACAAAGCGCGTCACCTGCACGTCGTTGTCGAAACCATTGATTGCGAACATCTTTAGATTCTCTTCCAAAGCGAGGCGCGCGACGGTGAACATATCGGTTAAGTCCGTCTCGACCTTGACAAGTCCCTGCTTTGAGATGAAATCCGAAAGGTCGGCGTCGTTTGCCAGCGTATCGGCGAGCATCTGTGCGGCGGCGAGCCCCTCCTCATGTTGCCCGGGCGGCGTGGCCGGCTCGCACGCCACGAATACATGGTAGGCTATATCGCCCGACGTGTCTTTTTGCTGCGGCGGGTCGAGCGGTGTTATGTTCTCGGTGCCGTCAGCGGTTGGGCTTACGCGCACGGCGCCGTATACGCCATCGCCCTTTTTTATGCGGAATATGGGCGAAAATTCGGTTTTACTCGATACGCCCATGTTCGTGACCGCTCCTGCGGATTGTATCTCAATAAGAAATTCGTCCGCGTCTCCCGCCAGCAGCGTCATCTGTGTGACCTGCAAATCGTTGTCATAGCCATTGCTGGCGCGGCGCTTTATATCCGCCACAAAGGCCGCAAGCCCTATCTCGAAGGGGTCTGCGGAATCTGTTTGTATCTCGAGGACGCCCTGCACGGAGTCGAATTTCTCAAGGCCGGGAAACCCGGAGCGCTGCGTCTTTACCGGCTGTGGCGCGGCCGTCTGCTCGGCCTGCTGTTCTTCCATCTCGGCCATCGCTTCAGCGAGAGGGTTATACGTGCGGAAATATCTGAATGTCGCGGTCTTGTCTATGGAGACGCGGCACAGCGTTATCGTGCAGCCGTCGTCCAGCGTCCGCATCCTGTTGACATTACAATCCTGATTGAGCGCTATCGTCCAACGCGGAACGCCGTCTTTACAGAGCACTATGGCGAGCGTGCCGAACTGTACGCAGTCGTCGTAGCTGTACGTCTCCGTTTGTTCGCCGCTTGCTATCGTTATACCGTTCTCATCCGCCGTGATCTTCCTGTCGTCCGCGTTTTTCGCGTCCATGGACCAGCGGCCTCTTATAGCCTGCGTGACCGTATAGTAGAACGGGCCGCTCGCGCGGTCTCCGAACGTTCCCACGTATTGACGCAGGTTGTCGCCGGTATCCGCGTACGTCACGGCGCAAACGTCAGGCGCAAGCCACTGCGTTTTGAGCGGGCTGTCCGCCGTGTAGGCGAGCTGTTCGTACCTGCGGGCGAATATGAGCAGCTGGTTGCGGTACGTTGTGACTTCTCCCGTCTGCGGGTCTTGTTTTAAAACCATCATATGCAGGTCGGGCGAGACGGCGAAAACGCTGCCCGTCTTAAAGCCGGACAGCCCCATGAGCACTATGTTAACGCACATGAGCAGCCCTAGCGGTATGCCCGCCATCCGAAGAGCGCGCTTCCTTGCGCCTGTGTAAAAGTATACGGAAAAATATATGGCGATAAGTATAAGGGCGTTGACCGCGTAGAGCATCCAATCGGCGATATACTCATATCCCGACTTTTCGTGGTAGAAGAAATAGGCGGCTTGCATACCAGCCAGAAGTATTGCGGCAGCGGCAAGAATACCGCCCTTAATAATGTGAGGCCGTTTGTCTGGACTGTTTTCATTACGTTCGGTTATATCCGGCATATGCGTAACCTTTCCCAACCGCCACCGTTATCTCTTATTATATTACATGACGGGAAGACGGGGGGCAATATATTCCACGAAGGGGGGGAAACGGGTTGCGGATTTTTTTAAAAACACCTATAGTTATATTGGTATTTTTTCCGGCGTTTATGAAATCTTAAGAAAATCATAAGATAAAGGCCGTAAAAGCGGCGTACGTCCGTGATACGATTATTGCGGGAAAATGTGCGGCAAGGGGTGTACAGATGAGCGCTAACATACTCGTTTTAGACGACGAGCAGGCCATAGCGGACCTTATAGAAGTCTATCTTAAAAACGAGGACTATAACGTTTACAAATACTACAATGCTAAGGACGCGCTTGCGTGCGTAGAGCGCGAGAGTATAGACCTTGCTATACTCGACGTGATGCTGCCCGATGACAACGGCTTTTCAGTATGCCAGCGCATAAGGGAAAAGCATAACTTCCCAGTGATAATGCTGACGGCGAAGAGCGAAGAGATAGACAAGATAACGGGATTGACGCTGGGCGCGGACGACTACATCACAAAGCCGTTTCGGCCTCTTGAGCTTGTGGCGCGCGTAAAGGCGCAGCTTAGGCGCTTTACGAAATACAACGGCGAGCAGCCGCATAATGGGCATACTTTGGCGTTCTCCGGGCTAGTGCTCAATAAAGACACGCATGAATGCACGCTTAATGAAAAGCCGCTCTCCCTTACGCCCACGGAGTTTTCTATACTCTGGGTGCTGTCTCAGAACCGCGGTAAGGTAGTAAGCTCGGAAGAGCTGTTCGGCGAGGTGTGGGGCGACAAGTACTTTACGAGCAGCAACAACACGGTGATGGTGCACATACGGCATTTGCGCGAAAAGATGGGCGACAGCGCCGAGCATCCCAAATACATAAAGACCGTGTGGGGGGTGGGCTATAAAATTGAGTAACAGAAGCTTTAAATCGGGCATAATGAGGAGCATGGTAGCAAGGTGCGTACTCGCTGCGGCAATAGCGGCTGTGATACTCGTGCTGGCGGCGTTCCTTTGCTACGTGCTTGCGCGCTCAATAATATGGCAGCCGGGGCCGCTTTACGTAATCTTTTCCTGGATACAAGACAATATCGTGTTCGTGTTTTTAACAGCCTGGCTAATTGCGCTGTTTTTTATAATATACCATTACTGGCGCAAGATCGTGGGATATATGGAGGATATAGTCGAGGCGAGCAAGGCGCTAACCGTGCCCGACGATATAGCCGTGCATCTGCCGCCCCTGCTGCGGGACGTGGAAGACAGGATGAACCGGATAAAGCAGCAGTCGCTGCAGAACGCGCGCGCCGCTCGCGACGAGGCGCAGCGCAGGAACGACCTTATTGTTTACCTCGCGCACGATATAAAGACTCCGCTGACTTCTGTAATAGGGTATCTATCGCTGCTCGACGAGGCGCCCGACATGCCGGCGGAGCAGAAGGCGAAGTATGTGGGCATAGCGCTGGAAAAGGCGTACCGGCTTGACCAGCTCGTGGACGAGTTCTTCGAGATAACGCGCTTTAACCTGCAGCACATCACGGTAAACAGGGAGAGCATAAACCTCTCGCTCATGCTGAGGCAGATGGCGGACGAGTTTTATCCTATGATGGAGCCGCAGCATAAGACGGCAATAGTAAACGCTCCGGACGAGCTTAAGCTGTGGGGCGACGCGGATAAGCTCTCGCGCGTGTTCAATAACATACTGAAAAACGCTATAGCTTACAGCTACGACAACTGCGCGATACTCATCTGCGCGTTTGCGGACGGAGATAATGTCGTAATAACGTTTTCCAACGAAGGCAGCCCCATACCGAAGGAAAAGCTCGATATGATATTCGAGAAGTTTTTCCGGCTCGACTCCGCAAGGTCAACGAACACGGGCGGTGCGGGGCTGGGGCTCGCGATAGCGAAAGAGATAGTAACGGCGCACGGGGGAACAATATCCGCGCAGAGCGAGGGCGGACGCACGATGTTCACCGTCGTGCTGCCGGCCGGAAAACCGGCCTAAATATAAGCGTTTCATAACAACTCCTTAAGAATTATATAAGTTAATATTTAAACACGGCCTGACCGTATCCGCTAACATGCAGTATAAGGACAGGCTTTTTTATATTGCTTTAAGGAGACAGCTTATGAAACGAAAGACAATAGCCGTGATATTCGGCGGATGTTCGAGCGAATACGACGTATCGCTAATGTCGGCAAGCTCCGTTATACGGAATCTTGACGCGAAAAAATACGACGTGCTGGCGCTGGGTATCACGCGCGAAGGCAAATGGCTTAAATACTGCGGCACGGCGCAAGGCATTGAGGACGATACGTGGATGAATCACGCTTCCTGCCTGCGCGCGATAATATCGCCCGACAGAAGCACAAGAGGCATATTAGCGCTGGAGAACGGCGGCGTAACCGCCATAAAGATAGACGCCGCGTTTCCCGTGCTGCACGGAAAGAACGGCGAGGACGGCACGCTGCAGGGGCTGCTCGAGCTCGCGGGCATACCGTGCGTGGGGTGCGGGACGATAGGCTCGGCAGTTTGCATGGACAAGGACGTTGCGCATAGACTCGCTCGAGCCGCGGGCGTAAGAACGCCGAAGTCGGTCGTATGCTGCGGCGCGGACGGGGAGGAGCTGCCGGAGCTTACAAGAGCGCTTAAATATCCGCTGTTTGTAAAACCCGCAAGCGCGGGCTCGTCGATCGGAGTTACGAAGGTGGAGAACACGGACGGGCTCGCAGGTGCTGTAGAGGCGGCGCTGGCGCATGACAGAAAAGTAATTATCGAGGAAGCAGTAGAAGGCTTCGAGGTGGGCTGCGCTATATTGGGCAACGACAGGCTCACCATAGGCGAGGTGGACGAAATAGAGCTCTCGCAGGGCTTTTTCGATTATACCGAGAAGTACACGCTCAAGACGTCGAGGATATATATGCCCGCGCGCGTCACCCCCAAGACGGCGGAGCGCATTAAGCGTACGGCGGCGAGGGTTTACAGGGCGCTCGGCTGCCGCGGCATGGCGAGGGTGGATATGTTCCTGACGCCGAAAAGAGGAATAGTATTCAACGAGGTGAACACTATACCCGGTTTTACGCCGCACAGCAGGTATCCAGCAATGATGAGCGGCATAGGCTTAAGCTTTGCCGAGATACTTGACGAGCTTATAAGGCTGGCGGTTGGAGAATGAGTACGCTTGACATAAATGCCGCCGACGTAAAGCAGGGCAGCCTTGTGCTCGTGAACGAGTCGCTGCCGCTTGAGAGCGAGCCGGATACGCAAAGCCTTAAGCCGATTGGCGGCGTACTGCTGGTAAGGCAAGCGGCCAATATGCTAAAAACGGCGCTTGCAAACGTGGGCGCGGAGGAAAGCATATTGGCGGTGAGCGGCTTTCGCACGATGGGAGAACAGAAGAGCATATACACATCGTCGCTTCTCAGCAACGGAATCGGCTTTACGAACAAATACGTAGCGCTGCCCGGATGCAGCGAGCACCAGACGGGATTCGCCGTCGACCTGGCGGAAAACAAGGAAGGCATAGATTTTATACGGCCTGATTTTCCCTGCAGCGGCGTATGCGGGCGCTTCCGTAAAAGCGCGGCGGAGTACGGGTTTATAGAGCGATATCCTAAAGGGTGCGAGCATATAACGCACATAGCCCACGAGCCGTGGCACTTCAGGTATGTGGGCTACCCGCATTCCGTGATAATGGAGGCGCGCGGGGACACGCTGGAGGAATACACGGAGTATTTAAAGCGGTTCCGGTACGGAGGCGAACATCTTAAGCTCGAATGCGGAGGGCGGCGGTTCGAGATATTCTTCGCGCCGCAGGGAGCGTGCGGTATAGAGCTGCCCGAGGGCGTACCGTATCAGCTTTCGGGCAACAATGACGACGGCGCTGTTGTGACACTATGGGGGTGCGCGTGATGAGCATGACGCTGTACCCAAAGGGGCGGGCGTGGGTGGAAATTGACTTGGGCGCCCTTGCGCATAACGCAAGGGCACTGCGCAAAGCACTGCCGCACGGGTGCGATATAATTGCCGTCATTAAGGCTGACGCGTATGGCCACGGCGACATAGAAGTCGCAGGGACGCTCAGCCGCGAGGGCATTGGCTCGTTTGCCGTAGCGACCATAGACGAGGGACTGCGCCTGCGAAGAAACGGCATAAGGGGCGATATACTCATACTCGGATACACAGACCCTAAAAGGGCCGCAGAGCTTTCCCGATATCGCCTTACACAGACGCTGGTGGACTATGAATACGCGCGCGAGCTGGAGTGCGCCAAGAAATACGTGCGGGCGCACATAAAGGTGGATACCGGCATGCACAGGCTGGGCGAGAGCTGGGAGCATATATCCCGTATAGAGGAAATGTTTAAATACCGGCATATTAAAATAGACGGCATATTCACGCATGAGTGCGTTTCGGACAGCGAAGCTCCCGGCGACGTTGAGTTTACACGGCTGCAGGAACAGCGGTTTGGCGAGCTGCTTAAAAAGCTTAAGGAGCGGGGCATAGACATTCCCAAGACGCATGTGCAGAGCAGTTACGGCGTACTTAGATGCGGCGAGGGCTGCGCTTATGTGCGCACGGGCCTGGCGTTGTACGGCGCTGTCAGACTTGAAAGCGGCGGGAGATATTTAGACTTAAAGCCGGTGCTGGCGCTAAAAACGCGGGTATCTCTGGTAAGGACGATAGCGGCAGGGGAGAGCACGGGCTACGGGCGTACGTTTAAGGCGCCAAAGGACACGCGTATCGCCGTACTGTCCATAGGCTACGCGGACGGCATACCGAGAAGCATGTCCGGCGGCAACGGCTATGCACTGCTGCACGGAAGGCGCGCACCCATTATAGGCAACATCTGCATGGATCAGCTCATGATAGACGTGACGGACATTCCCGGCTGCTCGCGCGGCGACACTGCGACACTCATAGGCTCCGAGGGGCTAGAGGAGATAACGGCGATGCAGGCCGCAAAGTGCGCGGGCACGATACCCAACGAGCTGCTCTGCAGGCTCGGCGGGCGGCTGGAGCGGGTGTATATATACGAAAACGCATGCACAGAATGCATTGATAATTGACGGCAGTGGAAAGGTCCCTGATTTAATTCAGCCATGTTGTTTTCCTGAGGAATACCGTTTATCGTACTCATCGAATTATATAAATAATGTATAAAGGGAAAGGAGTGATTGGCATGTTTGATATATTCGGCGGTATTTTTGACATTGATAACGACGGAACGCTTGACGCGGGCGAGCGGGCGCTGGAGTGTTCGTTTATCGAAGACGTCTATGAAGACGACGAAGAAGATGATTTTGATGAAGGCAGCGAGTAAACATTTGCGTTCAATATATATCGTCTGATGTAAGAAAAAAGAACTAAAAGCATCACGCTCATTGAGAAAGCGGGAACGCGTGCTATAATATGTTATGCGGCAAAGTGGCTATTCACAAAACGGAGGCGCTTATGCAACAAGAAAAACTGTGTTTCAACCATGTAGATATAAATAAGGTATCAGTCTGTTTCACGTGGGACGACAACTGCAATGCGCATATAGAGCTGACTGCTCCGCAGTTTGCGCGGCGCGGCCTTAAGTGCACGTTTTATATCAACCCCGGAAAAGAGGGCTTCAGGGAGAAATTCGCGTCCGGCTACCGAGAGCTGGCCAAGGGCGGCTTTGAGATCGGCAGCCACAGCTATGATCACGTGCGCCTTACCGGCCTGCAGGAGGAGGAGCTGGAGTATCAGATAAAGGCGTCGGCGGACGGCATATGCGAGAGCGTCGGCGTGTATCCTTCTACATTCGCGTTTCCGTATCATGACTTTGACGAGCGTACGCTCTCCGCTGCCGGGCGGTACCATCTGGAAACGAGGAACACGCTGCCCAGCTCCGTGCGGTTTGGCGTAAGGACGAAGTCGGACATAGAAGAAATGTTCGGCGCGGTGAGGGAATGCGTGTCGGCGGGACAAAATCTCGTCTTTTCGGGGCATTCGGCGGTTTCGGACGCCCAAGAGCTTTCTTCGCCCAACTGCGGGTACGAGCCTATACTGCTCGATAATTTGAACGCTTTATTAGATATGATACAGACGATAAGCGACAACACACAAGTGCTTACGCTGCAGCAGGCCGCGCTAAAAGAGTATATAACAAGCCGATGCGAAATCGCCGGAAACTCATATACGCTGACGCGCGGGCAGCTTGATTACTTAAGCGCATTTGGCATAGACGCCGGGAAGCTGAGCCGCCTTATTTGAGCGCTTAGCCTGCCCCGTACTTTCGTATTTCACATTCTTATCTTAAAAAGACAGGCTTTCCGCCTGTAATTACAATCCGTTTACAAATTGATGAATATCTGTTTACGGCATATATGGTAAAATAAGATATATGCGGAGGTGTTGTTATGGCAAGAAACAGGATACTCGTTGTCGAGGACGACGAGCCTATAGCTAAGGTGATAAGGAAGAACCTGACGGCTGCGGGTTACGCGGTGGCCGCATGCTACGACGGTGCGGAGGCGGCGAAGCTGCTTGCTTCGGACACGGACTTTGACCTCGCGCTGCTCGACATAATGCTGCCCGGCATGGACGGCTTCGAGCTGATGGGATATATGAAGCATTACGACATCCCCGTGATATACCTGACCGCCAAGGCTGACATAAGCTCGAAGGTGCAGGGGCTTAAGGACGGGGCGGAGGATTATATCGTTAAGCCGTTTGAGGTATTGGAGCTGCTTGTACGCATAGAGAAGGTGCTCGAACGCACAGGCAGGATGAAGCAGGTATTAAGCGCGGCGAATATTGAGATAAACCTGCTGGAGCGCTCGGTGCGCAGAAACGGTGAGGAGATAAGCTTAAAGCCCATGGAATTTGATCTGCTCGTCATGCTGGCGAAGAACAAAAACATAGCGCTCTCGCGCGAGCGGCTGCTGAGCGGCGTGTGGGGCGTGGACTTTGCGGGCGAAACGCGCACAGTGGACGTGCATATAGGGCAGCTGAGGAAGAAGCTGGGGCTCTGGGGCAGCATAAGGACTATCTCCAAGATGGGCTACCGTCTGGAGGACTGACATGAAGCTGTGGCTTAAGATATCGCTATTAGCGATTATAATGGTGACGCTCGCTACCGGCATATGCAGCCTTATAATGCTGCTGCGCTCGGGGCAGAGCAGCCTTGAGCTGGCGGTCAGTAACGCGCTGGCCGACCAGCAAATGAGGGCGGCCTCGTGGAGCGAGTATATGAACAGCAACGTGGCTGGCGGGGGATACAGCGCGACAGCGAAGCGTACGCTTGCGAAATATCTTATTGGCAAGTTCGCGGACGAGAACACGATACTCATATCGGGCAATGATTTTATATACAACACTACGCGGATAGACCCCACGGATTATCTGCCCGTGCAGGGCGAAGGCCAGCAGTACATAATAACGGATTTCGGCGGCAAGACGTACCTCGTTGCCGGAAGCAACATAGAGATCGAAGATACGCCATATAAGGTTTATGTAATCAAGGATTTAAGCGCCGTATACGCGGGAGTGGAGGCGCTGTCCTATCAGTTCGCGCTAATAAACTTCGCCGTTATTATTTGCGCCGGCGTTATAATTGTCGTTTCCGTGCGCCTCGTGCTGCGGCCTATAGCCGCGCTCAAGCGCAGCGCCGGGCTTATAGCGGCGGGCATATACGACAAGCGCATAAGCGTAACAGGAAACGACGAGGTGGGCGAGCTGGCAGCGCACTTCAACAGCATGGCGGAGGCGGTGGAAAGCCGTGTAAACGAGCTGAAAAACGAGGCGGACAGGCGGGAGATGTTCATGTCGGCGCTGACGCATGAACTGAAGACGCCGATGACGTCTATATCCGGCAACGCGCAGACGCTGCTCCGCACAAAGATGGACGAAGACGAACGCTCGGACGCGCTGATACGCATAGACTCGGAGTGCCTGCGCGTAGAGCGCCTGTCGCAAAAGCTCATGCAGCTTATAGTGCTTCATCAGAACGACAGCATACGGCTTGAGCCGGGCAGCGTGAGCGCCCTGCTGGAAAGTGTAGAAGCGTCGTGCGCGGAACAGCTGAAGCAGCGCGGATTAAAGCTTAAAGCAACAAACAGCATGGATAAGCTCGTGATGGATAAAGATCTGCTCTCGAGCCTGCTTTTAAACCTCATAGACAACGCGGGCAAGGCCTCTAAGCCGGGAGACACTATAGAGCTTTGCGCCCAAGGCGGAGTGATACGCGTAAGCGACGGCGGCAAGGGCATACCGCCTGAAGAGATAGCGAAGATAACGCAGCCGTTTTACATGGTGGATAAGTCGCGCAGCCGCAAAGCGGGCGGCACGGGCCTTGGCCTTGCTATAGCGGACGAGATAGCGCGGCTGCACGGCGCGAGGCTCGAGTTTGAAAGCGAAGTCGGCAGGGGGACTACTGTAAAGGTGGTGTTTGAACATCATGAAAATGAATAAATGGATGCTGCTGTTTTTTGTGCTGGCAGTGCTGCTGCTTTTTACGCTTTTCGCTGTGCCTAAAATAGCGGCGGGCGTGATGAACGAAACAAAGGGCAGGATAGTGACGGTTACGGCTGACAGGGGATGAGCGCCGTATCGCTCGCCGGGTTCGCCGGTGATTAAGCGCCAAACCCTTCCGGCGCTGCGCGCCACCTCCCCTGGAAGTGGAGGCAACCCTTCCCGCTGCGCGCCACCTCCCTTGGAAGTGGAGGCAACCCTTCCCGCTGCGTGCCACCTCCCCTGGATGTGGAGGCAACCCTTCCGGCGCTGCGCCCCGCTTCCTAACGAAACTTGAGGAGAGTCATATATGAAAGAGGTTATTATCTTTGACGTGATGGGCGTCATATTTACCGTAGGGGACGATACAAACGACCTGCTTGTGCCTTATATACTCGAAAGGAAACCGCAGGCGCAAAAGGATACAATAAAGCGGCTGTACCTCGAGGCGAGCCTTGGCAGTATATCCGCGGGTGAATTCTGGACAGGATGCGGCTTTTCCGCGGACGAAACGGAGGATGCTGAAAAAACGTATCTTGACACGTGCCTTACGCTGGACTTAGGGTTTTTAGAATGCGCGAAGGCGCTTAAACAAAAATACAGGCTGGCGTTGCTTTCCAACGACGTCTCCGAATGGAGCGTGTATTTGCGTAAACGCCATCATATAGACGACTATATCGACTATGCGTTCATAAGCGGTGACCTTGGCTTAAGAAAACCCGACAAAAGGATATACGATCACGCGCTTCGCGCGATGGATATAAAGCCCTCCGAGTGCGTTTATGTCGACGATTCTCCCGAAAGGGTGGACGCCGCCGCCGAGCTTGGCATAGCTTCCATACTGTTCAACAGAGGAAATATTGCATACAAAGGGCTGCAGGTTACGTCGTTTGAAGGGCTGCGCCCGCTGCTGTGACGATATTATTTAAGCAACTGCATCTGCAAACAGCAATTTACAATACGCTTACAGGCCGATGAATACTTGTTGCATTCGCACGGGCTACACTGGCAGCAGGGAAGGTGGTAAATGGCCATGAAAAAGTGGAGTTTATTTCTTATAGTTACAGCTGCCGCGCTGCTTGTTTCGGGCTGCCAGCCGACGCCGGAGCAGGCGGTGGTTGTGGGCAAGGACTTGGAGCAGATGATTAAGGCGGCGACAGCGCCCGGCGGGGCAGAGGGAAGCCCGCGCGAAGCGCTGGGCGCGCCGGAGCGCTACGAGTCGTATATCGAAGATACAACCGGCAAATTCAAGATCACGGTAGACGCGGACGTGATAATGCCGGACGCGAACATGCCCATCGTCTGGGTAGAAGCGCAGCCGTTCGGGCAGGATACTGTAGACAGGCTGATATCGGCGTTATTTGACGGCGGAAAATTATATGACCCCAACGGCATGTCGGAGCTTAAAAAATCTGAAGTCGCCGACAGGCTGACACAGCTGCGGCTCAAAAAAGCGGAGCTTGAGCAGCAGGGCATGAAGCCGCTTAATCCCGTTGAGGAAGACGATACCGGCGAAGCGAGCGCTTCGTCGTCGGAGGTTATGGCGTCGCAGGGGAATCTGCTCGATTCGGTCAACGAATCCATAACTATATATGAAAACCTGCTGAAAGCCGCCCCTGAGGAGAAAAAGCTTATCGAGGTGACGGGCGAACTGCAGCCGATTAACATCACGGCCGGCTTATCGGAAGAAGACCGCAAATCGTATGAAGGCAAGCTGATGGAGAAGGTACATGTGGCGCAGGCTGACCCCAAGGGCGGCATGTCGTCGCTTTTCGTCGTCAACAACGAGGAATCGAATTCCTATACTGCCGTATATGTGAGCCGCGGGGACTTCGACACAAATTTCGGTTTGTATAATACCTCCGATATATGGTACGAGTCCGCGAACGCAAACGACAGGGCGGCGGCTGATCTGCTGCCCCCTCCAAGCATTACCGAACAGGAAGCAAAGCATACAGCGGAGCAGTTCCTCTCAAAAATGGGGCTCGATTACCTTGCCTGCGAGAGAAGCGAGATCGTGACGGGCGGCTGCAGTACGTTTTACGGCGACGGAGCGCTAGCGGGGAATCATGTAAAGGCGTACCGCCTGCAGTATGTGCGGCAGGTAAGCGGCGTTCCCATAACATATACGAACGTGGAGACTACCTCCGCGACCGGGGACGATTTTATCTGGAACTGGGCGTACGAGAACATGACGCTTATCATAAACGACAGCGGAATCGTGGGGATGCGGTGGGAAGCGCCGTACCGCCTTAAGGATACCGTGACGGAAGGCGCGACGCTGCTGTCATTTGACAAGATAAAAAACGTGTTCGAGAAGATGATAATCGTCGGCAATTCATACTATAAAGAGTACGACGGAGATATGAATATCGCAGAAGCAAGGCTGGGGCTTGCGCGCATAACCGCCCAGAACGATTTAAAGTCAGGATTGCTTATACCGGTATGGGATTTTTTCGGCACTGTAACCACGCATTATGAGGAGGGCGGCCAAAGCAGGTCGTACACGATAAGGGATACAGGAATAAGCTGGCTCACGATAAACGCCATAGACGGCACGGTGATAGACAGGAGCCTCGGGTATTGACGTTTTTACAACATGATTACAATCCGTTGAATACTTGTTTATTGCCGGGGAAATAGACTTAGAAGCATATGGAAGCGGAGGTGAAACAGTGAAAAAAGCGTGCTATATAATAGCGGCTGTGTTAACGGCTGCCGCATTGCTTGCGGCCTGTCAGGCTACGCCGGATAAACCCGCCGTTGTGCAGAAAGACATGGAGCAGATGATAGAAAAGGCAGCAGAAACCGATGCAGCGAAAACGCCGGGTGTTACGCTCCGGGAACGTACGGGAGCGCCGCAAAGATTTGAGGCAGAATATACATACGGAAAGCTTTCCGTTAACGTCAATGCGGACATTACCGTTCCGGATGCGGCAGCTATTCCTGTTGTCCGTGTAGCGCCTGCAGACTTCACGCAGGAAACGATAGACGCCCTCTGGGAATACTTCGTGGGCAATACCGAAATGGTAGGCGCACAGGCGGAAAAGACTAAGTCAGAGATAGAGGAGGATATCGTTGAGTTGAGGCGCAAAGCCGAGAGTGACCCCGACTATATGGGCAACGATATAGCTCAAAAGCTTATAGAGCAGCTGGAAAAGCGGCACGCTGTTGCGCCTGAAACAATCGTACAGGCTCAGTGCGACGGCAAGTTGCGTGATTTCGAACGGCGCGACGCGCTGACGGGCACATACAGCGGACAGTATACGGGCATCGATGCTGTCTCGACTGTTACGGGCGAGGGCCGTATAACGTTCCGGGTAAAAAACCATTCTGAGGATGAGCAGATCGTAGCGGATGAGGAAACGCCTTATTACCTGAAAGATTATTCCGCCTGGCTGGATTTTGAGCGTTATGACGGCATAAGGCAGATACCTGTAAAGAACGGGGACGACCCCGTGTTGCCTGTCGGCGAAGCCGCCGGACTTGGCGTAAAAATGACGCCTGAACAGGCCAGAGAGACCGTCGAGCAGTTCTTCGCGCAGACAGGGCTCCCCATGAGTATTCATTCAATGTATATCTCCCACACCACGGATAAAGACAAGACGGATTATTACAAATATATCTTAAGATGCACGCGGCTCGTAAGCGGCATATCCTGCGCATACGCGGGCGGGGATTATATGGTTAAAAAAAAGGAAAAGGCCGGCGATATGCTGTACCGGGCGGAATGGTCGCCTGAGTCGTTTTTTTTCGTCGTTTCAGACTCGGGGATAAGCTCACTCTGCTGGGGTTCGCCGATGGACGTTCGGGAGACCGTTGTGGAGGACAGCGCCCTGCAGCCGTTCTCCGAGATACAAGGCATATTCGAGAATATGATGGAGGTAAAATACGAATATCCGGAGAATGCCGATCTGATTGAGAAGGCGACGTACGATATAAACGATATATGGCTGGAGTTGTGCAGGATAGCCGAGCAGAATTCCATAGACAGCGGGCTGCTCGTTCCCGCGTGGGTGTTCTACGGCACGACAGCCGAGGAATACGCTGGGGGCGAGATGCAGGATGCTATTGACAAGACGCCGCGCCCGCTGCTTGTGATCAACGCTGTGGACGGCAGCGTCATTGATACCGAAAAGGGATATTAAATGCTGTGTCAAACGAGCATCGCGATTTAAGCGTTTGTTGGTCGGGGGTGAAACTACAAAAGAGGGTAATTGTATGAGAAAAGTATCTGCAATCTGTATTACCATTCTTACTGCCGCCATGCTGCTCGCCGCCTGCCAGCCGACGCCTGAGCAGCCGGTTGTCGTTCAGAAGGACATGCAGCAGATGATAGAGAAGGGCATGGCGGAGAGCACGGCTTCACAGACGAAGGCCCCTTTGCAGGAAGCGGACCCGATTGCCATGCCATATGCCAAGCTTTGCGAGCATTACGGAGTGCCTGAGCGCTACAAGGCGAGCATTACCGAAGGAAATCTGACGATAAACTGCGACGTGGAAATAGAGCTGCCTGAGACGGTAAAACTGCCTATGGCAAAGGTAGAGGCCGGAAGGTTTTCGCAGGAGCAGGTGTATACGTTATTCAAGGCATTATGCGACGATAAGGCGATGTATATATCGCCGGAGTTGGCAAACAAGGAATATTACGAGAAAGAGATCATCGAGGCTCAGGCAAATCTTGCGGCTGAGACGGACAAAGACTCAATTAATTTTTATAACGATCTTATTAAGTCGCTGAAAGAACAATATGAGAAGGCCCCCGAAGAAATAGAACTTACGCCCGCCGACGGTACGCTTAAAACGCGGGAGTTTCAGGATGATACGAACACCATAAGAGGGAACCTTACTGAACTGTTTACGACCTCGGCACCGTTCGAGGAAAACGCGGCGCTGTTTTATGTGATAAACGATGCTGAGTATGAAAAAGACGATGTACATACGTTTATTGACGAGTACGGAAATCAACAGGTAATCGCGCCGTCAAGCTGTTCACGTATTACGTATGAGAGAGAAGGATGGAATACCGCGTATGGCCCGGGTACGCAGGGAAGGATACTCGCGGACGTGACAAAGCTTTCGATTTCGGGCGGCGCTGCAGATAATTGCCTGCTGAGCACGACACCGCAGCAGGCGAGAAATACAGTGGAAGCGCTTATGAATGAAACGGGAACAGATGACATGGTTATTGACTCAGTAATGCTGTATTCAAACAAAGATGCGCCTCCTCCTCCCGAAGTGCTCGAGCGTTGGAAAGAAGAAGGCAAAACGTTCGAAGACTTAAGGCCGGAAACGCACGCCTATGTGTTCCGGCTGCTGCGCAAGGTAAACGGAGTAAAGGTGGAGAGCGATTCAAGAAGCAGCAGCCAGACCAGTGTTGACGGTATGGACTTTGGCAAGGAGTGGTACTATGAATGGCTGAGCATCGCTGTGGACGATAATGGTATAGCGAACCTATACTGGGAAGCGCCTCTCGTAGTTACAGAGATAATAACGCAGGATACGGCGATACGGCCATGGAGCGAGATACAGGACATATTTAAGAAGATGATAGTGATACAGAACGAGTATGGCGCTAATTCCGATACGCGTACAACTGTATTCAACATTACGCGCGTGTCGCTGACATTGCGGCGTATATCGGAAAGGGATTCGTATACTACAGGGTTGCTCGTGCCTGTATGGAACTTCTTCGGTACGAGAACGTCGCAAAGCAAAGGGGAAGAAGCACGCACTGTTGATTGCGAAGATTATCCGTTTTTATCGGTCAACGCCATTGACGGCAGCGTTATTGACATAGGCAAGGGATATTGACCAAAAGCAAGCCGCGGCTTACCTGCCGTGCAAACGCCGCCGCTGTTGACGGCAGGGCGCGCAACAGTACCTGCAAATATCCAAAAACAGCATAAGGCGATAGAGTACTACAAAAATAGTACGCTGAAGGGAAGGCGATATTTCTGGCTGAAGGCAAATGTATGCCCAGTCGCCGGTATTGACATATATATCAACAGGGATATAATTTAATTATATAGAAAATGTATTAATTAAACATAATATCCCACGAGCCACACGCGAGGAGATGATACTATGCTGATGGAGATATCGAAGCTGATAACGCCGGAAATCTATGAAGCGATATACAGGATGGGACATCTCGACGAGTTGGTCATAGCGGACGCTAATTATATGGCGTCTGCGATGAGCAGTAAAGTCATATATTCCTATGCCGGGGAAAATCACAAGCTGCTCGCGGAGATATTGAAATACTTCCCGCTTGATGAGGATGAGGAATTCCCCGTAACGGTAATGTCTCTTGATTTCGGAATATATGAAGAGCCGCAGGTATGGAACGATTATCAGGATCTTATGGATAATATCCCATCACCTAAGCCGGTCATACTTAACAAGATATCGCGCAACGAGTTCTATCAGCGAACAAGAAACGCCTATGCGACCATACAGACTCATGATCAGCGCGTTATGGCGGATATAATAATCAGAAAAGGGTTTGTTTTTTCAGAAGATAATGAATAGTGATACAGAGCTGGCGCACACTATGCGTCAGCTTTTTTCATTTTATACCGTTTCTTTTTTATCGTTGATACTCACAGTCAAACATGTTTTAAAGGAGCTTGCGGAATATTTTATTTGCCGGCTTATTGACTGTGCCCCTGGGTTACGGCTTATGATACTTTCGAAGTGAAATAGCATGCTTATAAGCGATGTATGCGCGGCCAGGGGGCTTATAAAGAAAGCCTTGGAATAACTTAAGGCAGGGCCTGATTTGTCAGCCAGCCGGTTTTATGAATTCCGTCAATTCTCCCGTGCAGGTAAGCGACAGCTTGTGCATGGCGCGCGTGCAGGCTATATACAGCAATCGGCGGTCAAAATCCGTACGGTATGTCTTACTGTCCGCCGAAGGAACTATTACCTCATCGAATTCTAAGCCTTTAGCAAGACGCACCGACGCGACGGTTATGCCGTTTGTAAATGCTTCGCTGTCGCTAGTTAGCAGATTCATGTCGTAATCGCCGCATAAAGCCTTATAAACTGATTCAGCCTGCGCCTGCATTTTAAGTATTATTCCCAGCGTTGTATATGCGCCGCCTTTAAAGTCGTCCAGCACCTTTTTTATCTCAGTCAGCTCGTCGCGCCCGGGGCAGCGGATGATACGGGGCGCCTCTCCGTGCCTCTCCACCGCCTCCAGAGGGACATTAAGTATGTTCTTTGCAAACGTCATTATCTCATATGTGCAGCGGTAGCTTTTGTTGAGCCTGACAATCTCCGAATGTGTATACAGTTTAATAAGATCGTCCAGCGAGTGGGTATGGCAGGGATGAGCGGACTGATAGAAATCTCCGAGTATCGTCTTGTTGCAGGGGAAAAGAGTGTTTATTACCGCATACTGTGCGGGCGTATAATCCTGCATCTCGTCGATTACGAGGTGTTTTACCAGCCTGTTTTCCTTTAAGCCCTCAAACGCGCTGCGAAAGTAAAGGAAAGGGTAAACGTCCGCCCACTCCAGCGTATTTTTGCGCGGCAGCTTAAGCATATGCGGCGCGTTTATGCTTCGGTAGAAATCCTTATACAGCGCCATGGCGCTTTTAAACCTGAACATGGCAAGAAGCGCCTTTAAAACCGCTCGTTTCGCGGGCAGTTCGTCGCCTCTTATATTATCGGTCTCAAAACGGTAGAGTATATCGTCCGCGACTGCCTGAAGGCGCTTTGTAATGGGCGTATCCGTATACGCGGCAAAGCGCTCCATTATCCACTGCCCGGTGGCCATGAAGCGGCCGTACGTATAGTCGCGGGGTTCGAAAAACGAGATTGCGGTTTCGGACAGATATTTTTCCATCATATTAAGGAACCCGTAAGAGGATTTAAAGCGTACCCTCTCGGCCCATGCTGCGTCGTTTTTTTCGACAGGGTCGTTTTCAGTCTCAAAGCCGAAAGCGCTGTCCAGCTGAACGGTGGCGACGTCTGCAAAGCTCATCTCCCAGACGGGCTCCTCTCCCAGCTCGGGCAGCACGCCTGATATATAGTCGGAGAATACCTTGCCCGGAGAAATTATAACGACGTTGCTTGCCGATAATTGCTCGCGATGCCGGTACAGCAGGAAAGCTATTCTGTGCAGCGCTATCGACGTTTTGCCCGAGCCGGCGACGCCCTGTATAATAAGCGTGTCCGAGCGCGAATTGCGTATGATGCTGTTCTGTTCCCGCTGTATCGTGGCTATAATAGATTTCATTTTCTCGTCCGACGTGTGCCCAAGCTCGCGCTGAAGCACGTCGTCCTGTATATTGAGTGAACTTTCAAAGGCGTATTCCAGCCTGCCGCGCCTTATGCCGAACTGCCGCCTGCGTGTGAGTTCTCCCTCTATTCTGCCGGCTGGGGCATCATAAGCGGCCTTGCCCAGCTCGTAATCGTAAAACATGTTGGAAACAGGCGCGCGCCAGTCGTAGATGAGTATGTTTTGCCCGTCGTCAAACGAGAACCGGCCTATATAGTACGCTTTACTTTCTTTTTCCTCCGCGCAGCGAAAGTCTATGCGCGCAAAATAAGGGGAATCCAAAAGTTTTGCGATCTTATCCCTCATATGCAGCGCGAAATTTCCCAGACGCTCTGTCTGCTTAAGGGAAAGCTCGCCCGTAAATAATTCTTTCGGGTCTATCTCGTGGCGGAATTCCACAAGATAACGCTTTGAATCCCTGTATTCGGCCTCAAAGCCCGCGACGGCTTCTTGAGAAAGCCTTAAAGCGGTATTCAGCTTGTTTTTAATAATTTCAAGACGACGGGCTTCATCCGGAAAACAGACGGCCATTTAAAAATATCCTTTCATATTATATGCGTATGCGGTTATGTTAAAGGAGGCGTTCCGGCATTTGCGGCATGCTGCTCCGCCGCGGGGAAGACGAATTTCTGCGTGGGATAGCCAAATTCCGTTAGCAGCTCCGCCTCCGTGAAGCCGAGCTCTTTTAAGGCTTTGCGGTAGCCTAAATCCGCTCTGTCTCCTTCGCGGTATGTGGTTATGCTTATCTGCTTTTCGCTGATAAGCTCTTCTATAGCCTTGCCCAGAAACAACCGCGACAGCCCCTGCTTCCTGTATAAAGGGTGCACGGCAAGAAAATCTATGCTTCCGGTATCGTATGAAATTATCATGGCGCCCACAGCGATTTCGCGCTCTGAAAGCATAAGCGCCCGCCTCTTTGCCATAGCGGTTTTCAGCGCAGTTATATGCTCCGCTTCGTCAAGGCAGGGGAAACCGTCTACCGCGAGCCGTACCAGCTCCATCCACGACGGAATATCGCACATTCGGGCAAACCGTATATCTTCAACGGTAAAATTCCGCGGCGGCATACTTTTGGAAACGTCAAGCTTATATTCAAGCTGCAACGGATAAAACACCTCGTTTTCTCTGAACTCAAGCGGAGTCAATTTGTACATGGCTTTAAATACTGAAGTAAACGCCTGCTGGCTTTGATATCCCGCAAGCAAAGATATGCTCATTATAGACTTGCCGGAGAATACGAGCAGTTTGGCGGCCTGCGTAAGCCTGCGGCGCTGTATATAATCGTGTATCGTCATGCCCACCGTATCGGAAAACAGCCGGTGCAGATGATATTTCGAATAATGGACGGCTTTTGCGACGATATCGAGATCGAGCTGTTCGCTAAGGTGCCGCTCTATATAGCCGATGACGCTTGTTATGCTGATTATGCTTTTTACTCCGGTCAACGCCGTATCCTCCTCCCATAAACCATACAATTATATCACTTAAAGCGCAGTGCGTCTTAACCGTTCTTGCGGTTTTTATGAAGGTACAAGGATATTGCAGCTACAAGCATGGCTGTAAAAGCGGCAGTATGATATAATCCTTACATAAATATTTGTGAGACTAAATACATGAAGATACGTCAGGAAACACCGGCTGATTATAAAGAAGTATATGAACTTGTCAAAGCGTCGTTTGCCACGTCCACTAACGAAGGCGAATGGGATTACTTAAACGAGGTACGCAAAAAAGACGCGTTTATCCCGTAGCTTTCGCTCGTTGCGGAACAGGGCGACGGAAAGCTTTTAGGGCAGATAGTTTTATACAAGACGGATATAACGACACCGAAAGGCCCCGTAACGCAGCTTCTGCTGTCACCGATATGCGTACATCCCGACTATTTCAGAAGAGGCATAGCGAGAGCGATGATGCAGAGTGCGTTTGAGATAGCGAAGAGTATGGGATATACGGCTGTGTTTCTCTGCGGCGATCCTGACTTCTATCATAAGATGGGGTTTAAAGGCTCGTATGAATTTAATATATTTCATGCCGCGGATAAGACAAAAAGCGCCGAGTGGTGCATGGCGCTGGAGCTTAAAGAGAGGGCCCTCTCTGGCATACAGGGGACGATAGACATAGAATAACGCCTCATATAAAAAGCCCGTAAACTTAGTTTACGGGCTTTTGTGCATTTGAGCGAGAACATTACCATTTTACTATCCTGTAATAGACATGGGCGGTTAAGCGGTACACGACGAGGTAAAGCAGCGCGAACACCGCGCATACGACGCCTATACACCCAAGCACCAGCCCTAAATCATAGAGCATGAACACCTGCAGCATGTTAGCCATTATCTTCGAGGCGAACACCATGTGCAGTATCGTCATTGCGAGCGGTATGAAGAACACCCAAAGTACCTGCCGGTTTATCGTGGATTTCACCTGCTTGTCGTCCATGCCGACCTTTTGGAGTATAGCAAACTGCTCTTTGTCCTCATACCCTTCTGATACCTGCTTGAAGTAGATTATGAGCACCGTCACCGCAAGGAACAGTATGCCGAAGAACGAGCCAAGGAACAGCAGGCCCCCGTACATGCCGTAGCCGTCCTGCCGGGCGGAGAACACGTCGCTGTACGAGACTGTATCCTCTGCGAATGTGCGGCGGTAGAGATCTTTTAAGCCTTCGACGAACTTTAAGCAATCCTCTTCCGCGCCCTCAACGTCGAAGCGCATCGCCCCGTCAAAGTATATGAGGCCGGAAGTATCGACCCATACGGAATCCTCGCTTACAAAGTTGTTGCGCTTTATGTCCTCTCCGGGCGGGAGCTCGTGGATTAGCTTTGATTTGTCCGCGCTTAATGCGACGTTGTAATCGCCTGCGAGCGCCGTTATGGCGCTGTCAAAATTGCTGATTGCCTCTGCGCCCTTATCGGGGTCTATACTTATGCTTACGTCGTACGGGTACATTGACGAAAGCATATCCTCCTGCCCCAAGTACAGCGAGAGCGTGCCCGACACAGTGACAATAAGCATAGTGGAGAGTATGCATATCGTCGCGAGCGATTTGGCGTTCTGCCGCATACGCTGGAACATGTCGCCTATGGCTATGAAGTTTCGCGGCTTGTAATACAGCTTTTTGTTGGCGCGCAGCAGCCTAAGCGCGGCTATGCTGCCCGACGTGAACAGTATATTGGTCGCGAGTATTACGAGTATGGCGAGCAGGAAGAACACGCCGAGCGCTGTGGCAGGAGAGTCTATGCTCCAGGCGTAATAGTACGCGGCGATAAGACACAGAAGGCCGAATATCGAGAGCGGAATAAGCAGCTTTGAATCCTTCTCGCCCCGTTTTTCGCTGCTCATAAGCTCTATGGGGCTTGAAAGCCTCACCTGCCTTAAGTTGAGCAGCGACGTTATGACAAACACGGCGAGGAACAGGCAGAGCGTTATTATATAGGCGGTGGGTTCTATTATGAACACGCTGCCCGCCGCAGCTCGTATCATCTTAAGCAGCAGCAAAAACAGCAGCCTGCCGAATACAAGTGCGAGAGCCGCGCCTATAATTAAGCCAAAGCCCAGCGTGATAAGGTTTTCCCATACCAATACGCGCCCGACGTGACGCTTTTCCAGCCCGAGTATGCCGTACAGCCCGAATTCCTTTTTGCGCCTGCCCACGATAAAGTTGTTTATGTAGACCATGAAGAAAAACGCAAACACCGAAAACACTACTAGCCCGAAACCGAACAGCATGGAAGCCGTTTTGCCCGACGGCAGATTCGCGAGTCCTTTGGAAAACATGAGCCCGCCTATGAGTAGGTACACGGCGCTTATTATAGCGGTCGTGAGTATATAAGGGTAAAAAGTTCTGCGGTCGCGCTTGATGTTGCTCCACGCGAGCTTAAGATAAAACGCCTTAGCCAATGTCCGCACCCCCGTCCGAAAGCACAGAGAGATTGGCGACTATGCGCTCGAAAAACGCGCGGCTGTCGTCGCTGCCGCGGTAGATCTGCGAGAATATCTCGCCGTCGCGTATGAATAGCACCCGCGAGGCGTAGCTAGCGGCAAGCGTCGAGTGCGTCACCATAAGTATCGTCTTGCCGGCTTCGTTGAGCGCGCGGAAGTTGCCCAAAAGATTAGCGGACGACTTCGAGTCGAGCGCGCCGGTGGGCTCGTCGGCGAGTATGAGCCGCGGATTCGTTATTACCGCGCGCGCCACGGCCGTGCGCTGCTTTTCGCCGCCCGACACCTCGTAAGGGAATTTACCCAGCAGCGGCGTTATGCCCAACATTTCGGCTATCGGCTTAAGGCGCTGTTCCATCTCGGCAATGGGCGTCTGCGAAAGCACGAGAGGCAGCAGTATGTTGTCCTTAACGGAAAAGCTGTCGAGCAGATTGAAGTCCTGGAATACGAACCCTAAGTGCCTGCGGCGAAACTCGGACATCTCGCGGTCGCGTATATCCGAAAAACTCTTGCCGTCCAGCATTACGTCGCCTTCCGTCGGGCGGTCGAGCGACGCTATTATGTTGAGCAGCGTAGTCTTGCCGCTGCCCGACGGCCCCATTATCGCGATAAACTCGCTCTCACTGACCTCGAAGCTTACATGATTAAGCGCGACGCATTGCTGTATCCTGAGCTTCGTGTAATAAACTTTTTTAATATTGCTTACTTTAAGCAGTTCCATGTTTGTCCTCCAAAATATTTCATGTCGGGGTACCCAAAAAATCGTGAGATTATTTTGGGTGGTATGGAGCAATATTATAACGAAAAAAGCCCCGCATCCATCGCGGCGGCTTACATTTTGCGCCCGCAAACGAACATTTTTGTCATGTTGCGTCGTCGTCGAACAGATAATGTATCATGCGCCCCGGCTGATCGAGAAACTGCTTTGTGAGCGCGTAATGCTCGCACTGCTCGTATTTTACGCTTTTCAGGCCGCCTTGCGTTATCTCATATATCGTCGCACCCGGGTAGGCGAGCAATATGGGGGAGTGCGTAGCGATGATGAACTGGGAATTTTTATCGGCAAGGCGCTTTATCTCTGTCAGCAGCGTCATCTGCCGCGAGGGCGAAAGCGCAGCTTCCGGCTCGTCGAGTATATAAAGGCCGCTGCCCCGAAAACGGTTTTGTACGAGCGACATGAAGCTCTCGCCGTGCGACTGGCAGTGCAGCGACTGCCCGCCGTAACCGCCGAGGTCTAGCCTTAAGTCGTCCACCTGCGTCGCGACGTTGTAGAAGCTTTCGGCGCGCAGGAAAAACCCGTCCTTTTCGTGTGCGGCCTTGGAAAGCGTCAGATAGTTATGCAGGTTAGAAGACGTCTGCTTTGTGGAAAAATTGAAGTTCTTAGAGCCGCCCTCCGCGTTGAACCCGGCGCATATGGCTATCGCTTCGATTATGGTAGACTTTCCCGTTCCGTTCTCGCCCACAAAGAACGTGACGTTACTCGTAAAATCCAGTTTCTTTGCCTTTTGCAGCCATTTGACGACGGGCAGGCCTGTTAAGTACGTGCGCTCCTGTATTGGCTTTATCATCACCTGTTTTATATATAAGCGTTCCATAGCGTTCACCTGAATATGTCTGTGTCGGGGCTTGGGAACGAGAGCAGCACCTTCGTGCCTTTGCCGACGGCAGATTCGACGCGGATAGCGATTCTAAGCGCGTCCGCTGCCTTTTTGGCGAGATAAAGGCCGACGCCCGAGGCGCGGCTGTCGAGCCTCCCGTTGTAGCCCGTATAGCCTTTAGTAAATATGCGCGGCAGGTCTTCCGGGCGGATACCTATGCCGCTGTCCTCTATGACGAGCTGGCGGTTTTGCATGTACACGCGTATGCCGCCCGACATAGTATACTTTATCGCGTTGGAGACTATCTGTTCCAGTATAAAAAGCAGCCAGCGCCTGTCACTCATAACGGCGGCGTCGATGGGCGATATATCCGCCGAAAGCCTTTTATACACGAACAGCACGCCGAACTTTTTCACGCTCTCATGGACGATACCGCCAAGGTCGCAGCGCTCTATAACGAGGTCGGAAGAGATGTCGGAAAGCTTTACATACCGAAGAGCCATATCCGCGTACTGCTCTATCTTGAAAAGCTCCTGTTTTATCACTCCCGCCGCTGCGTCGTCCGTCTGCGACAGCACGAGGCTTAGCGCAGCAATCGGAGTCTTTATCTGATGCACCCACAGCGTGTAGTATTCGAGCGAATCGCTGTACGACATGGACAGCCGTTTCTTTATGGCGTCATAAGCTACGCCCAGCTTGCGCATGGCTTCCACGTAGTCCGCTTCCAGCGCGTTGGCGGGCTCGGGCAGCTCGCGAGAGGCGGTGAGCAGCGTGGCGGACAGCGCTTCGAGCATGCGTTTGCGCCGCGTGAAACGTATGCCGTCCACAAGCAGTATTATGAACAAAAAAAAGCTGATGAGCAGCACGGCGTAACGTGCATACACCATGTCCTGGTTAGCGAGGTGCATTACGACAAGCACTATGGTTACGCAGATTACGTAAAACATGAGAAGCGGCAGGCGGTATTTTAAGTAAGACAGCAGCTTAGTCATGTATGGCGTAGCCTTCCCCCTTGTACGTCACGATACAATCCGCAAAACCCGCGGCCTCCAGCGTTTTGCGGAGACGGTTGACGTTGACGGTGAGCGTGTTGTCGTCCACAAACTCGTCGCTGTCCCACAGGGTAAGCATGAGCTGCTCGCGGCTTATTATATTGCCCTTATTCATCAGCAGCTGCTGCAGTATGCGCGCCTCGTTCCGCGTAAGCTGCGTGCGCGAGCCACCGTTTATAAGGCATAGCGCGCCCGTATCGAGCACGGCGCCTTTAAGCGTTAGTGGGCTCTTAAGCTCATAGTCGTATGCGCGCCGCAGCATGGCTTGCACCTTGGCGGTAAGCACCTCCCGTGATACCGGCTTTGTTATATAGTCGTCCCCGCCCATGTTTACGGCCATTACGACATCCATATTGTCGCTGCGGGAAGAAAGGAATATTACGGGAACTTTAGAATGCTTTCTTATCTCCCCGCACCAGTAATAGCCGTTATAAAACGGCAGTGAAATATCCATCAGAATAAGATGCGGCGATATTCTTTCGAATGTGCTCACTATGTCAGAGAAGTCGTCCGCGGCGTGCGCCTCAAGCCCCCAGCGCTCAAGGTTCTGCTTTACTTCGGACGCTATGACCTCGTCGTCCTCAACTATAAGTATCCTGTACATTAAGCGTTTCCTCTTGGCAATTATGGACGATTATATCCAGAAACAGTATAACACATTGATTGAGTTATGGCGAACGTTTCGACTGCGAGAAAGAGCTGTACGTATGGAATAATACGCGCGCTGTGAATCTTAACAAAATTCTAATGGCAATTTAAGGTTATCTTAAGGCGTTGTATAAACGTTGCGTGGCCGCGTTCGTTAAAATAACTGTAAAAATGAATCGGAGATTTAGGATGAAGAAGTTTTTTATGTTTGTGCTTATCTTGGGGATAATCGCGGGCGCGACTTATTGCATTTTCGGGCAGCCGGCTTTTTTAGCATGCGCGGAAAACAAGGAGGCAGAGGACATACCAAAGGTTACGGCGCAGCTTACGCTCGAATCGCAAAGCGCGCTTTTAATAGACATGGGAAGCGGAAAAGCGCTTTTTAAAAAGAATTCCGTTGACCGGGAATATCCGGCGAGTACCACGAAGATAATGACCGCGCTTATAGTTCTGGAACATATGGATTTAGGGCGAACCGTCGTGGTGGGCGAGGAGGCGAATATGATAAAACCCGGGTCGAGCATCGCCGGTTTGGATTACGGCGAAGAGATAAGCGTGGAAGACCTGCTGTACGGTTTGCTGCTGCCGTCGGGCAACGACGCGGCATATGTGCTGGCGGTGAATACTGCGCGCGCCGTAAACGGGGATAAGGATATGAGCATAGAAGATGCGCTGTCTTATTTCGTGGGCATGATGAATGAAAAGGCGCGGGACTTAGGAGCGGCGGATACGCATTTCGAATCTCCCGACGGCACATACAGCGACAGCCATTACACGACGGCGAAGGACCTGGCCGTTATCGCGACCGAAGCCGTGAAAAACAGCACGTTCAGAAGCATAGCAGGCACGACAAACTACAGCATAAAAGACTGGTCCCCGTCGGGGGATGAAACGCCAGGCTTAAGGAACTGGGTTAACACAAACAAGCTCATTCAGCACGGCGCTCATTTTTATAAATTCGCCACTGGCGTCAAGACCGGGCATACGGAGCGTTCGGGATATTGTCTCGTCGCCAGCGCAGAAAGCGGCGGCAGAAGCGTCATGGCGGTACTGCTGAATAGCACGGAAGACGGCGTATATGACGACGCGATATCGCTGTTTGACGCCGTACTGGAATGAAAGGAGATGAATATATGAGATACAGGCACAGCAGAAAACGTAAAAGTAAGGCGATGCGAAATATAATTGTAGCCGTAACAGCCTCAGCGCTCATCGGTGCTGTCTATTATTTCTTTATAGGTATAGAATTTTTAAACAGGGACTTTGGACAGCATGGCAAAAAAACGCCCGTCGTTTCGGGCAGCGATTATCAGCCAAAAGCTCCTGAATACAGCACACTGACGAATCCCGCTAACTTTGGATACAGCGGCGGCGTCATGGTAGGGGACGTGGTAACGGACCGGTACAACCGCACGGAAGACATCATGTTCCCCGATGCGGGGGCTTACACGCATCTTGAGGGCGTCACGACATTTCGCGGCAACAATTACAGGGACGCTCCAAACTACGGAACGGCTTCGGTGCAGGAAAAGAGGCTGGAGATAGCCTGGCATGCCGATACCGGCTCGATAGGGCGATGGGCAGGTTCGGGATGGACGGGGCAGCCGCTTATCATAAACTGGCCGGAAAAGACGAAAGCCGCCATGAATATAAGCGAAGACAAAAAGAGCAAAGAGGACTTAAAAGAAGTCATACTCGCGAGCCTGGACGGCAATATATATTTCCTTGACCTTGACGATGGAACGTATACAAGAGACCCTATAAACATTGGAGCGCCGGTAAAGGGAACAGCCAGCGTTGACCCGAGAGGCTACCCGCTTTATTACGTAGGGCAGGGATTGAACAGCGCGGGAAGCGATATACAATGCGAGGATATGTATTTTAGGATATACAGTCTTATTGACGGGAAACTGCTATATAAGTTTGGCGCTGAGAGTGCCGATCCTTTTGCTTACAGGACAAACTGGCAGGCATATGACTCGAGCCCGCTAATCGACTCAAAGACGGATACGCTTATTGAGCCGGGCGAGAATGGAGTGCTGTATACGTTAAAGCTCAACTCATACTTTGACGCGGCGAGCGGCGCTCTCGCCATAGACCCGGACGATCTGGAGAAATACAGGTACACCACGGATAAAAACAAAAGGCTCGGCGTATGGGGCATGGAAGACTCGGCCGTGGGCTGGAAGGAGTACTTATTCTTTACCGACAACGCCGGCATACTGCAGTGCTTAAACCTCAACACATTGGAAACGGTATATGTAAACGACCTCTTTGACGACAGCGACGTTACGATGGCGCTGGAAGAGGCGGGTGAAAAAATATATCTCTACACAGGGTGTGAAGTGGACGTGCAGGATGAAATAGCGGGCGACAAGGGAAAAACTTATGTAAGAAAGATAAACGGTATGACCGGCGAAGTGATTTGGGAGTACGGATACTCCTGCTTTAAAGGCGGCAGCGTGGACGGCGGCGTATTGAGTTCGCCCGTACTCGGAAAGAACGGACTCTCTGGCATCGTTATTTTCAATATTACAATGACAGGGTCCAAGTACGCGGGAGAGCTCGTAGCGCTCGACAAGGAGACGGGCGATGTGGTGTGGGAACACACGATGAGTAATTACGGCTGGGCGTCGCCCGTTCCTGTTTATACGGAGGACGGCAAGGGATATATAATACAATGCAACTCAAAGGGCACGATGTACCTGCTGGACGGCAAAACAGGCGATGTTTTGAGCAGCGTAAGCCTTGAACACAACATCGAAGCCAGCCCGGCTGTATACGACGATATGATAGTTGTGGGAACAAGGGGAGGGAGGATATACGGCGTCAAGATAAGCTAGATAGACTGTGCGGCAAATAGAAAAAATGAATGCCCCCAGGTAAAGTCAGAGGATTAATGAGTACAAAGCTGGAAATATATATGCGACGCGCAGTACCGCTGTTTCGCAGAAATGGAGGAAAAATATGTAAAATGTTTTTTTGGATGGATATACAGAAAATCCCGCGACTTGAGCGGGAACTGTTTGAAGAGGCTGGGCGAGCTTGCTGTACGTTTGTGCAGAAAAGCGGTGTAATTTTATCGCAATATTAAAAAGTGTGCAGCGCAAAGAACAAAAAGGCAGTAAGCCTTAAAAGGCAGGAAAAAAGATGGGCAAATTAATGTTGTAAATGACAAAGCGCGGTGTTATAATCTTTTGATGTAGCGTCTTTCTTGCTCTCCAGCACTAAAAGGCGTTGTGAGAACGATGACTTTATGAGGCCTTTTAGTGCTGGGGGGCCATTAGTCCAAAAGGAGGTAGTCTATGAACAAGTACGAAAGTATGTACATTTTGAAACCGGACATAGAAGAAGAGGCGAGGAAAGCTCTTATCGAGCGTTTCAAAGCTCTTGTGGAAAGCAACGGCGGAAAAGTGGAGAACGTCGACGAATGGGGCTCAAGAAAGCTTGCCTATGAGATCGACTACATAAAAGAAGGGTACTATGTGCTAATGACGTTCGAAGCCGGGCCCGAATTGCCCGCTGAGCTTGAACGTAATTATAACATCAGCGATAGCGTGCTTAGATATAACGTAATAAGACTGTAAAAAGGCAGGTAATGTTATGAACAGAGCGACGATTATCGGTAATCTCACAAAAGACCCGGAGCTTCGCACAACTTCTTCGGGCGTGTCGGTTTGCACGTTCACCGTGGCGGTGAACAGAAATTTCGGAGAACGCAAAGAAGTCGATTATTTGCCTGTGGTCACCTGGAGGGGGCTTGCGGAGAACTGCGCCAAGTTTCTTGGCAAGGGCCGTAAAGTCGGCGTTTCGGGAAGGATACAGACGAGAAGCTATGAAGGGAACAATGGCGAGAGACGCTATGTGACCGAGATTGTTGCGGACGACGTCGAGTTCCTGTCGCCCAAGGGCGAAGGAGGAGGCGGAAGGATGGATGTTCCGCCGCCGCCCGACGACGCGGGGCTGTTTGGAGACGAGAGCGATTTCGAGCCCCTTGACGACGAACAGATGCCTTTTTAGCGGCAGCGTTCCCAATGCACAGTTTGGGATATGAAAAAAGGAGAAGTATATGATCAGCGACGATAAAGATAAAAGACCGGGCGGCAAAATGCGCAGGATGAGGCCTAAGCGCAAGATTTGCGCTTTTTGCGCCGATAAATCGAAGGATATCGACTACAAAGACGTACTGAAGCTTAAGCGTTTTCTGACGGAGCGCGGTAAGATACAGCCGAGGCGTACGTCGGGCGTTTGCGCGAAGCATCAGAGACAGCTTGCGATGGCCATAAAGCGCGCGAGGCACGTTGCGCTGCTGCCATATTCGCAGGACTGACGAAAGAAAGAAACACAGAGGGAGCGGGCAGCCGCTCTCTTTTTGTATACGGGGTTCTCAGCAAGTCGTGAGGCTTGATGGGGTGTAAATGCCCCCGGTAATGCCGGAGGCTGCAAAAGGCTCAGGCTATAAAGCAAACGTTTTTCAGAGAAGACAAAGCCTTCCCCTATGGGGAAGGTGGCGCGAAGCGCCGGATGAGGGGAAATCGTCATCGTATCAATCAGTTCCCACCAACAATTATTTATTAAATTTTCTTCCCGGCAGATTTCATATAATTGACTTAGAATTGGATATAATCGGGTGGCTAAAATTCATGCATAATAGTATAATAGGCGGCGGAGGATTGGGATGGACTATAAAAAGACGTTTGAAGAATGGAAGAAGCTTGAGCTCGATGCGGAGACGGCCGTGGAGCTGTTGAACATGGAGCACGACGAGGCGGAAATAAAGAGCAGGTTTTCCGGCGAGCTTAAGTTCGGTACGGCGGGCTTGCGAGGCAGACTGGGCGCGGGCACTAACAGGATGAACGCTTATACTGTGGGACGCGCCTCGCAGGGGCTTTGCGAATACGTGCTGGAAAACGGCGGGCAGCAAAAGGGCATGGCCGTCGCGTATGATACGCGCAAGAATTCGGCGCTGTTCGCGGAGGTGACTGCGCTTGTATTCGCGGCGAACGGCATAAAGACGTACCTGTTTGAAACGGCGACGAGCGTTCCCGAATTGTCGTTTGCGATAAGAAATCTGGGTGCTTTTGGAGGCGTCGCTATTACGGCGAGCCACAACCCGAAGGACTACAACGGATATAAGGTATACGCGCCGTGGGGCGGGCAGCTGCTGAGCGAAGCAAGCGATCGCATAATGCACTGCATAGAAGCCGTGTCTGAAGTGAAGCACATACAAAAGAAAGAAGCTTTAGGCAAGGGATTGCTGGTCATGCTGGGCAGGGACATTGACTCAGAGTATTACCGGAGGCTGATGGGCCTTGCAAAAAGGAAAGAGAACATAGAGGCGTACGGCAAGGATATCAAGCTGGTGTACACGCCGCTTTTCGGCACGGGGCTGCGCACCTTTAAGGGCGTAATGGAAAAGCTGCCCTATAGATATACGCTTGTGGAGGAGCAGTGCGAGCCCAACCCCGAGTTTCCGGGGATGAAGGCGCCCAACCCCGAGGATGCGGCGGCTATGGAGAAGGCGGTACAGCTCGCGCGCGATACGGGCGCGGACATAGCGTGCGGCACCGACCCGGACGCGGACAGGATGGGCGCGGCGATACAAAACGAGAGCGGAGAGTTTACCATGCTTTCGGGCAACCAGATAGGCTGCATTATTGCCGAATATCTGCTGCGGCATAGAAAAGAATCGGGCGAGCTTGCTCCCGACGATTATATCGCCAAGTCTTTCGTCTCTACGGCGATGGCTGAGAGTATAGCGCAGGGCATGGGCGCGCAGTGCGTTACCGTGCCTACAGGCTTTAAGTATATAGGCGACCTTAAAAACACGCGAAAGCAGGGTGCGTTTGTGTTCGGCTTTGAGGAAAGCTACGGTTTCCTCGCGGGCGATTTCGCCGCCGATAAGGACGGGGTAATGGCGCTGCTGCTGCTATTAGAGGTGATGTGCGAGTGCAGGGCAGAAGGCGAAACGCTTTACGGCAGGCTTGAAAAGCTGTATGAGCAATATGGCTGGTACAGGGAAAGCGTGACGAGCGCCGTAATGGAAGGCGACGGGGGCATGAAGAGCATAGAGAGTATAATGCAGCGCCTACGGGAGACGCCTCCGATGTCGATAGGCGGCCAGAAGACCGTCGCGGTTACCGACTATCTGAGCGGCATACACAAAGACGGCGAGGGAGTAGGGCGCATAGACTTTCCAAGCGAGAACGCGCTTAAGTTTACGCTGGAAAACGGCTGGGTGTGCGTAAGGCCGTCGGGCACGGAGCCAAAGATAAAGCTGTACACAGCGGTGCGCGGCGGCACGAACGACGAGGCTGAAAAGATGCTTGGCGCGCTGGAGTGCGACGCTAAAAAACTGCTTGAGGAATAAAGCGGGCGCACGATGTGCGTCCCTACGGTTTGTAGACCCCAATTACGTCATTGCTACCAATACCATAATATAGATAACCTGTAGGGAACGACCCCTGTGTCGTTCCGGTTATTTAGATGTATTTGTTTATTGTGGTACGGAAAGGAATAAAGCTGCCAAATACAATAAAGCGGGCGCACGATGTGCGCCCCTACTATATGTTTTTTAAGAATTCGCTTATCTTCTGAATCAGCACTTCCATCTGCTCGTCAGTGCCAATAGAGATTCGCAGGTATTCCGAAATCCTCGGGGCATTCCAGTGGCGTACGTATATGCCGCAGCTTTCAAGATACGCTTTAAGCTCGGCGCCGCTTGTGCCGGGCTTTGACGCGAACACGAAGTTAGCGCTGGAGGGCGGCATTATAAAGCCCAATTCTTTAAGCGCTTTCACCGTTTTCTCGCGCGTGGCGATGATTTTATCCGCCGCGTTTTTATAGTATTCTGTGTCGAGCAGCGCGGCCGCGCCCACGCTCTGCGCCACGGAATCCAGCGGGTACGAGTTGAAGCTGTCCTTTATACGCTCGAGGCCTTCTATCAGATGAGGCTGCCCCAGCGCGTACCCGAGCCGCAGCCCCGCGAGCGCGTGCGACTTGGAGAGCGTAGTGACTATAAGCAGGTTGCCATATTCGGGCACGAGCGCCGCCGCGCTCTGCGCCCCGAACGAAACGTACGCTTCGTCTACAAGCACTACGCCGTCGCTGTTTTGCTCAAGTATTCTTCTTATATCATCAAGCGGCAGCGCGACGCCGGTAGGCGCGTTGGGGTTTGCGAGCACTATGCTTTTCGCGCGCAGCCTGTCCACGGGTACGGTAAAGTCGCCATTCAGCGGCAGCAGCTCGTACGATACGCCAAAAAGCTTCGCCCATACGGGATAGAAGCTGTACGTTATGTCGGGGAACATCAGCCCTTCGTCGAAAAACGCTGCGAACGCGAGCGCCAGCACTTCGTCGCTGCCGTTGCCGCAGAATACGTGCGATTCAGGCAGGCCGTTTATACGGGCGGCGGCAGCCCTGAAATCTCCGCCGTGCGTGTCGGGATAGAGCCGCAGCTTTGCGGCCGTGTATTGATTATACGCCTCCAGAGTTTTTTGTGACGGAGGATACGGGTTCTCGTTGGTGTTGAGCTTTATTATATTCGCGCCCTTGGGCTGCTCGCCCGCGGTATAAGGCGATATGCTCTTCGCCCGCTCGCTTAAGTAATCTTTCATCTGCGGCCTCCATGGAAGTAACAAACGTTATAATTTCAGGATATAAAAACCAGTGACATTATATCATAAAATCAAAAAAGTTTACGATTACTTTATCAGAATATGTTAGAATAGGAGCTATGGAACGATGCGGCTGGGTAAATGAGAACGATGCTCTGATGCTTGAATACCACGACAGAGAGTACGGAAGAAAGCGAAACAGCGATAGAGAGCTTTTTGAGAAGCTCTGCCTTGAGAGCTTTCAGGCCGGGCTTTCGTGGCGCACCGTGCTTTACAAGCGCGAGGCCCTGAGGCGGTGCTTTTACGGCTTTGACCCTCAAAAAGTCGTGCGCATGACGGCTGAGGATATAGAGCGCCTTATGGTCGACAGTGCAATAGTGCGCAACAGGCGAAAGATAGAGGCCGTAATAAACAACGCTAAACAGCATATTTTCCTTTTTGCCGGAGAGGGCGATTTTTTAAGATATGCGTATTCTTATAGCGACGGAAAAGCGTTATCTTTAGACCTTATAAGCAAGGGATACCGGTTTGTCGGTCCGACGATATGCGAGTCGTTCCTTTTAAGCGTAGGCGCCATGGAAGCGCACGAAGAAACGTGCTTTTTGCACGGAGCATAATAATAATGGAGAGAGCTAAAACCCATAAGGTTTTCGGAGTAAGAGTAGGGGTCCCTGAAAAGGCGTGAGACTTTTCGGGGTAAGAGTAGGGGTCCCTGAAAAGGCGTGAGACTTTTCGGGGTAAGAGTTAGGGGGACATAAATGCCGGCGTATTTGACTCACAGAGCCGCGGGAGAGCGGGTGTTTGAAAGCCTTAAAAAAGCCATTATACCTATAAAGGAAGCGTTCTTTTTGGGATGCCAGGGTCCGGACATATTGTTTTTCAGGAACTATCAGCCCTGGAAGAACTCAAAGGACAGCCTGCCGCTGGGGCTCGCGATGCACGGTCAGAAGACGCGGGAGCTTTTCGCGCACGCTCTTTCTTTTTTACGCGGGTACGACAAGCAGGACAGGGACGAGCTTGCCTCGTATATGGCGGGTTTTTTAACGCACTATGCGGTAGATAAAAACGCTCATCCTTTTGTATACGGCAAGGCGGGAAAAGACTCAAACATTCACCACGCCACGGAATCGATGTGGGACTCATTTACGGCCAAGGAGCAATGGAATATAGAGCCGCAGGAATTCGACGTTTACTCGGACGTGATGTCGGTCAGCATAGCGGACAGCGTGGAGGATTGGTACTGCGCGGCGTGCAGGGATGTGTACGGCTGGGAGCTGGCCAGTAACGCTCTAAAGCAGGCCCAGCTTCACCTCGCACGAGCGCGGCGCGCGCTCGCTAACATTAAGCTGCCGCACAAGGCGCTGATGCGGCTTATCAAAATAGTATCCAGTTACGATCTGCGCGCGATGCTCTACCCTGAGCAGAGAGACAACTCGCTGTTTTCGGGCGACGAATATAAGAGCATGCAGGCTATGATAGAAAAGGGCGTCGAAGAGGCGGCGAGCATGATAACGTTCATGATGGATTATATAAACGGAGCGGCAGGCGAGCTGCCCGCGCTCATCGGCGAAAAGAATTTTGCGGGCGAAGCGCTGCAGCTTTAAAAGAAGATTAAAAAGCTTTACGGTATAAAACGATGCTTACAGATAATAATATATCCATAGAATAAGCGGAAAGGCGGATGTATTATGTCGAAGATGAACTGTTCGTGCTGCAACAAGCTTGGTGATACGAGGTCTATGCACAACTGCAAGGCGTGCAACTCGTATATGTGTCAGGACTGCTACGACCTGTATAACGGCTACTGCAACGACTGTCAACAGAGTATGGAGATGTTTGAATAAAGGCCTGAAAACGGCGAAAAGCTTTTTCAGATTGATTACAAACTACCCGGGATAAAAAAATCGCGTAACACAAAAAACGAAGGCCGCTGAAAAGTCCCAAATACAAGGCATTTCGAGCATTGCGACGCAAGCGTGGCAGAGCTACGTTGAGGAGCAAGCGGATAAATAACGCAGTAGCCGGGCTTTGTCAGCGGCCTGGAAAACGGCGAAAAGCCGTTTTTATTTATTGCTTGCCAAGGTACAACAGTAAAAACAGTACGGCGGCGATAACAAACGGCAAAAAGAACAGCAGGCGCTTTAAACCGAGCTGCTTTTTGAACTCCTGCTCGCGCTCGTCATATTCGGGATTTCTTATCTTATAAAGCGCCGATTTCAGCTTTTCTTTTACATTGCCCATAAAAAACCTGCCTGTGTTTTGATAAAACCATTATACCACAGTCGCCGCCCGAATTCTTTTTGCATATTTATGAAACGATAAGAAACTGCCCGAAAATTTTTTATTCATTTTTGCTGGCGGGCAGGAATTTAGAAATCTCACTCAAGGTCGCTAAAGCTCTTTTTTTCGCATTATGTGGACAACAATGTGGATAACTGGGATAACTTTATTCATTAAAAGTTATTAAAATATTCAGTTCAGCCGCAATTTTGACATTTGCGGCGGAGCTGGCGACGCGCGCGGGCAAATACATATACCTTAAAAAAATAATAAAGATGCATCATAACAAGCGAGCAGATATGGGATAGATATATATTTTTTGGGAAAGATAATTAATGAGAAATTATTAGGCGGATCATCATGAACGATAATCTCGACGAGATAAAAAGACAGATGCGCTGCCAGAAAGGCGCGCATATTACGCTGCGCGCCAAGAGCGGCCGCAGGGGCGGATATGAGAGGGACGGCATAATCGACGGGCTTTACCCCGAAGTGTTCACGGTGCTAGTCAGAGAAAACGGGTATAAGCGCCGTTACTGCTTTTCATATTCCGAAGTGCTCACCCACCATGTGGAGATAGACCCATGTCCAGAACCTCTCCTGTCTCTGCGTCCTGAAACATGAGCCAATAGCCACGTGCGTCGCCGGTAAAACAGCGCAGGTAAGTGCCGAAACCCTCCAGCCATATCGGCGGAGCCATTCCGTATTCTCCGGGTACGCCCAGCACCTTTGCGGCGAGCGCGCCCCCTTTGAATATCTTTCCGGAAATGTAATGCCACCAGCCCGTGGGGCCGGGGTAAGATATCTTGACCCATTCGCTGTTCGGAAACACGGCAGGGAACGGGTTTATATTGTTTTCACGCACAGCGTGGGGACAGGCGTCGCAGCTTTCTTCCTCAAAACCTTTCTCGGGGCCGGCGGGCTCGGCGGGAGCCTCGTCAAAGCTAGCGTCCGGGCCGGGCGAAGCGTCCCCCTGCCGGTGATCCGCCTGCACGGTTTCGCAAGCTTCCTCTTGGTAATTGATCTGCTGCGCTCCGCATGTTTCCTGCGGGTGATCGATCTGCAAGGCTGCGTAAGCTCCCTGCTGGCAGCCGTTTTGCATAGTATCGTATGCCTGCGGGTAATCGCGGGAAGCCCGAAACGGCTCGTGAGCAGGTTCCGGCTCGTAGCCTGCATCCGCCCTTAAATGCGCGGCTTCCATGCGGTAGTCGTCGTAAGGCACCCGGGGCTGCGTAATATCGGGCTGATTGCCTGTATATTGAGGCTGAGGGGCGTAGCTCTGATAGTCTATACATTCGGCTCTGGAGGGGGCGCAAGCCTCTTTTGGCGGCGCGGTACTGGCATTGCGCGGGGCGCGGCGCAGCTTAAATCGTTCCATGAGCGAGGGCCAGTCGGGGCCGGTAGATTTGAGGCAGAACGTATGAGCTCCGCCCGAATCTCTCGCTACTACGGCGGCGCCCATGATGTTTTCCAATGCTACGTTTGAGAGGAAATTGCTGAGCGCCCCGCCCGCGACGTCGCCCGCATATAGCTCTTTGCCGTCCCTGGTAAAAAGGTACAGAAAAAAGTCGCCTTCTTTCAGGCAATCGGCCTTAAGCGATATATCTACGCCACCGTTCTTTGACAGCAGCTTAAGCGCACCGCCGCTCCTGCCGGCGAGGTGCCCGTCGCCCGGCCGGAGCAGCATGAGCGACCTTCTTAAAGCTTCCATGACGTCCTCCGCATAACATAATATACATAGTATATATATTTACGAAAGGTAAAATTATGACCGCAAAGCAATATACAAATGGTCGGGGGTTGCTATTCAGCATACGTAACAATAATATATATAAATAATAACGCGCAATGCTTGCACCATTACGGGCATTGACGCATCAAAATCATTGGGCGGAAATTCCGCTTGATTTTTGAAAGTATTATGTTATAATGGTTTTTGCGACTTTGCGGCCGCGAAAAGCGCGGCTTTAGATAAGAGGTGAATGCAGATGAAGCAAGGAATACATCCCGAGTATCACCAGTGTAAGGTAACGTGCGCCTGCGGCGAGACGTTTATGACGGGTTCGACAAAAAAAGAGATGAGAGTCGAAATCTGCTCGAAATGCCATCCGTTTTTTACGGGCAAGCAGAAGCTTGTCGATACGGGCGGACGCGTTGACCGTTTCAACAAGAGATACGGCATCAAATAGTATTTGGGACATGGCAGACCGGCTTTTCGGTCTGTTTTGCTTTTAGGGTGAGTTAAGAGCTGGCAAGCTAAAATATGAAGCCCCACGGAAAAGGGCAAATTGAGGTAATTATGAAGAGATCCAAGATAGGCGGCCAGGGGGTGCTCGAGGGCGTTATGATGAAAGCGCCTTCGGTATGCGGCTTGGCCGTGAGGAAGGCAAGCGGCGAGATCGTATATAAGAAGGATAACGTTAAGTCCGTGACGCAGAAGAATAAATTCTACGGCTTCCCCATCATACGGGGCGTCGTATCTTTTTTCGACATAATGGTGTTTGGCGTGAAGACGATGACGCAGGCGGCCAAGATGTACGACGACACGGCTCCGGATTACAAGCCCTCGAAGTTTGAGCAGTATGTGGCAAAGAAGTCGGGAAGAGATATAATGGACGTTGCGATGGTGTTTGCGGTGATTTTGTCCATAGCTCTCGCCGTCGGCATATTCTTCATACTGCCGTCCGTACTCGCAAATATTGTAAAGCCCTACATAGCGTCGGGCATAGTGATGAACCTTATAGAGGGCGGCATCAGGATGCTGATATTCATACTGTACGTAGTGGCGATAACGTTCATAAAGGACATAAAGCGCGTGTTCCGGTATCACGGCGCGGAGCACAAGACGATAAACTGCTATGAGCACGAAGAGGAGCTTACCGTGGAGAACGTGCAGAAGTATAAGACGCTGCACCCGAGGTGCGGCACGAGCTATCTGCTGCTCGTCATGGTCATATCGATACTGCTGTTCTCGCTTTTAGGCTGGAGCCCCGCGTGGTACGCAAGGATCGGCTTAAGGCTGCTCATGCTGCCCGTAGTCGCAGGCGTGGCGTATGAGTTTTTGAAGTTCGCGGCTATGAGCGACGCCCTTTTCTTCCGCATAATACGCTGGCCGGGCATGATGCTGCAGAAGCTGACAACGTCCCAGCCGGACGACAGCATGGTGGAGGTAGCGATAGTAGCTTTTAAGGCGGCGGAAGACGTGCTTTCAAACGAAGCGCTTGACGAACTCGCCAAGAGCTTTTACCGCCCGAAACAGGAGGCGGAAAGCGCCGAGGCCGCTAAGGTGCAGACCGAAACCATATGACGGCAAACGAGGCGCTGCTCGAAGCGAAGAAGACGCTTGAGCAGGCGGGTATTCCCGAGGCGGAAGCGAAAGCAAAGGTAATAATATCCCATGCGTTGGACATAGATTATTCAGGCGTTTACACGAATATAGGCGTGCCGGAGGGCGCATACCGGGGCATAAAGACGATGACAAAGCGATGCGCCGCGGGCGAGCCGGTGGAGTACATAACGGGCAGGGCGTATTTTCGGTATCTTACGCTGGAAGTAAATCCATATGTGCTGATACCGAGAAACGAGACGGAGCTCGTTGCGGGCAAAGCCATAGAGCTTGTTAAGCGAAACTCTTGCCGCACCGCGCTCGACATGTGCACGGGCAGCGGGTGCATCGCGATATCGCTCGCTACAGAAACAGGAGCCGCTGTAACGGCGGCGGATATAAGCGAAGAGGCTCTTCGTACGGCAAGGAGGAACGCGGAGCTTTGCGGAGCGTCCGATATCCGTTTCATAAAGAGCGATATGTTCGATAATATGGCGGGAGCGTTCGATATCATAGTATGCAACCCGCCCTATGTGAGCGAGGAAGAGTACGCGGGGCTTAATGAGAGCTTACGGCACGAGCCAAAGCTGGCGCTGCTTGCGGGCGACGGATACGACTTTTACCGAAGGATAGCTGGCAAAGCGACAGCGTTTTTAAACGCCGGCGGCGCGCTCGTGCTGGAGATTGGCGCTGGCCAGGCGCAGGAAGTAAAAGGGCTGCTGTTATCCGGAGGGTTTGGCGGCATAGAATGTATAAAGGATTATGCGGGGCGGGACAGAATTGTCTGCGCGTTTAAGGGATAGGTGAGATAATAGTATCATGTTCGAAAAACTGGAAGGGATAAAAAAGAGGTTCCAAGAGCTGGAGGGCGAGCTTTCAAAGCCCGAGACCGTACAGAATCAGGAACGCTATAAGAAAACTATAAAGGAACACTCCTCTCTTGAGGAGATCGTGGCAAAGTACGGCGAATATCAGAATTGCGAAAAGCAGATAGAAGAGCTTAAACTTATGTCGGAAGACGGCGACAGAGAGATAGCCGCTATGGCGCAGGAGGAGCTTGAGCAAAGCGAGGCGCTTAAAGATAAGCTCGCCGAAGAGCTTAAGCTTATGCTGCTGCCTAAAGACCCCAACGACGATAAAAACGTCGTGCTCGAGATACGCGCGGGAACGGGCGGCGAGGAGGCTGCGCTTTTTGGAGGCTCTTTGTTGCGCATGTACACGCGCTACGCCGAGCGCGCGGGATTTGGCATGGAACGGCTCGCTTCCAACATAACCGAATTAGGCGGCGTCAAGGAGATAGTGATGCTGATTTCCGGCAAGGGCGCGTATTCGCGGCTTAAATTTGAGAGCGGCGTGCACAGGGTGCAGCGCGTGCCCGAAACGGAAAGCCAGGGCCGCATACACACCTCGGCGGCGACGGTGGCGGTGCTGCCCGAGGCGGAGGACGTGGACATAGAAATAAACCCGAATGACCTGCGCGTCGATGTGTACCGTTCGTCGGGCAACGGCGGGCAGAGCGTTAATACTACCGACTCGGCCGTACGCATAACGCACATACCGAGCGGGCTCGTCGTAACGTGCCAGGACGAAAAATCGCAGCTCAAGAACAAGGAAAAGGCGATGAAAGTGTTAAAAGCGCGGCTTTACGACATAGCTAAGCAGGCGCAGGATAAGGAGCTCTCCGACAGCCGCAGGAACCAGATAGGCTCGGGCGACAGGAGCGAGCGCATACGTACGTATAACTTCCCACAGGGGAGGGTAACCGACCACCGTATAGGCATGACTCTTTACCGCCTGGAGCAGTTCCTCGACGGCGACATGGACGAGATGATAGACGCGCTTATAATGGAAGACAAAGCAAAAGCTCTCGCGGCGGAAAAATAAGCGGAATGACAGTTTAAAGGTTTATCGACACACAATGAGGCTGCTATAAAGCAGCCTTTACTGTTTTTATGGTTACTTTGCTTTTTTGTACGCGTACTGCACGCACGACTGGTGCTTCGGGCATTCGGCTTCCGTTTCGTGCACCTTCGAGTTTTTGAAATGTATGCAGAAGTGCCCGGGGAAGTCGTTGTCCTTAACGACGTCCACCATGTGCGGCATGTCGTGCTGGGAAGCGGCGTACGTGACGCCGTTTATCGTGACCCATATCGGCCTGCGGTTCCACGTCCATTTTCCGCCGCACGCTTTTTTCATCTTGGCGGTGTCGTCGGCGGTTGCGGGCTCGCAGTCAGCGTGATACCAGCCGCCGAAGCGGTAGACCTTAAACTGTATGCCCGTCTTAACGTCGGTTACCGTGGCGTACGTGCCCCTCTTCCACTTGCCGTTTATCTTGCTCCATTCGGACAGCTGCACTTCGCCCTGTATGCCGGCCATCTTTGCGGCCGTTGTAGTAATATCGTTGTCGCCGTAAAGCAGCTCGAGCGTCTTGCCGCCCGCTATGCCGTCCTGCGATAGCCGCGCTTCCTTCTGGAAGGCCTTGACGGCACTAAGCGTGAGCTCGCCGTAATAGCCTGTAACGGAGCCGCCAAAAAAGCCGCGCTTTCTGAGCTCGCGCTGCATATCCGCTATTGCGACGCCCTCCATGCCCGGCTTAAGCAGCGCGGCTGTAGAGCCCGATTTGCTCAGCTCTATACTGTCTTTGAAAACATAGCCCTTTACAGCTTGCGATTCTAAATAGTACCAGTCGCCTGTCATGTTAAGTATGGAAACGGGCGTTCCGACATTGAGCTCGCCTACAGGGTCGCTGTAGTCGTTGGCGAACTGGCGCACATGCAGGCCGTCGGTAAGCGCGTGTCCCGTGAGAGAATCTCTGGACGCGAGGTATACGAACTCGGTGCTCACATATCCCCTGTAATTTCCGAATATCGCCCTGTACCAGCCGGTCTGCTCCTCACAGTAGACGCCTATCCTCGCCCCTTTTTTCAGTATGGTAACGACGGGAGAATCGGTAGTGGGCCTTAGGCGCATGTTTACTTCATCCGCCGTCACCGTCGCTTCCTCAAAGAAGCCCGAAGCAAAAGCGTCAGCGGGTGCAAATACGGATATTATCAAGGCTATTGTCAATACGACAAGAAAAAATCTTTTCAATATGAACAACCTCTTAATCGTTTGTAACATACGCGTAGATAATAATGCAATAATATGATAGCAAATATTGTGTGCGCGTACAACCGTTTTTTATCATGATGCTACAT
Source organism: Bacillota bacterium (assembly GCA_023410595.1). Classification (GTDB taxonomy): domain Bacteria; phylum Bacillota; class Clostridia; order Christensenellales; family SZUA-584; genus DTFZ01. Next base: position 80,541 of record JAEYPO010000007.1, read on the forward strand.
ATTGGAAAGGAAAGCTTTGAGCTTTTCAAGGTCCTCGCGGTACACGCTTTTGAGCGCGGGGTTGTATATTACGCTTGCGGGGTGGTAAAGCGGGAAGGCAGTAAACTCATGCGACAGCGCTTTTGCGTTTATGGGCGCGGCGTGGCACGAGCCTATGAGCGCCTGCTTACCCAGCAGGCTTTTTAACGGAACGTTGCCCAGCGTGACGACGACGCCCGGGGCAATCGCCTCTATTTCGCGCAGAAGCAAGGGCAGCATGCATGATATCTCGTCCTTCGTCGGCAGACGGTTGGAGAACGTGCCTTTAGCGCTCACCTTGTAAGGCCGGAACTTAACAACGTTAGTGATGTAGATGTTTTCACGAGAAAGGCAAAGCACAGAAAGGAACTCATTTAAGTTTTGTCCCGCCTTGCCCACGAACGGGCGCAATAGCCTCGTTTCCTCCGCGCCCGGCGCTTCGCCTATCAGCATGACCGCCGCGTTATTATCGCCCTCGCCAAACACAATGTCTGCTTTTGTTTTACCGAAAGCCGCAGCGGCCAGCAGTATGTCGTCGTATATATTATGTAGTGTCATTTGCCTTTACCAAACAGTTCGTCATATTTTGCCTTTATGCTCAGAAGGTCCGCCCACGATTCCTTTTTTAGCTGCTCGTTTCTCAGCAGCGCCGCCGGATGGTACGTAGGCATTATGTAAAAGCCCTTGGATTCGCGCCATACCCCTCGGTCGCGGGTGATACGCACATCCTGGCCGAGTATGTACGAGGCGCTTATCCTGCCGAGGCACACCAGTATCTTTGGCTTAATGAGAGCGACCTGAGCCCTTAAGTAGCCTATGCAGGCGGCCGCTTCGTGCGGTAGCGGGTCTCTGTTGCCCGGAGGACGGCACTTTAGTATGTTCGCTATGAAAACGTCGTTGCGCGTAAAGCCTATCGAAGCGAGCATCTTGTCGAGCAGCTGTCCCGCTCTGCCCACGAACGGACGGCCGAGCTCGTCCTCGTCGCGTCCCGGCCCCTCGCCTATTAACATGACGCCCGCCGAAGTGTTTCCCTCTCCGAACACCGTATTTGTTCGCGTTAAGCACAGCTCGCAGCTTTTGCAGGCGCTTACATCTTCGCGCAGTTTCTTTAAGCTTGTATACATATTATTATTATATCTTAAAACGCCGGGCGGGAAAAGGGTGCGAAATGCCTCTATTAAAGGCAATTTTCACGATATGTTCAAATTTTTGCCGTATGAATTTATTAATAAATAGTTTATAATTAAAAATAGAGTTTATAATATAATTAATATATATACTCTTATGGTAAGCTTTATAAGGGGTTCGTTTTGGAGCAGATATTTAACGCCATAATAAACAGCATACCCGATTTTCGCGTTGTCGATGTAATCGATATATTACTGCTTGCTATTATAATATACTGGCTATTGAAGCTGACGTCAAAGACTCGCGCTATACAGGTGCTTAAAGGTTTGGGCGTTATACTGCTCGCCGAATGGGTCGCGGGCTTTTTAAACCTTTCGGGCACGAAGTGGATACTTGACTATGTGCTGACGGCGGGAGCTTTGGTTATCGTAATCATATTCCAGCCCGAGCTGCGGCGCGCGCTTGCCAGCCTCGGGCGCGGGAAGTTTGAGATAATGGCGTCGCAGGCGACGTACGCGCAGGAGACCGTGGACAACATATTAAAGGCGGTGCTGAGCCTTTCAAAGAAGCGCGTGGGCGCGCTTATAGTGTTTGAGCGCAAGACGGGATTAAAAGACGTAATAGAGAGCGGCACGCATCTGGGAGCGGATATATCGTCGGAACTATTGGAGAACCTTTTCTTCACGAACTCGCCGCTGCACGACGGCGCGGTAATAATACGCGAGGACAGGATAGAGGCGGCGGGCTGCTTTTTGCCGTTGAGTGAAAACAAGCAGATAGGGCAGGAGCTGGGCACGCGGCACAGGGCGGCGCTTGGCATATCCGAGGTGTCGGATTCCGTTACGCTCATAGTCTCCGAGGAGACAGGCGTAATATCCGTCGCGCAGGACGGCGGCATAATACGCTATCTCGACTCAAAAGCTATAAAGGATATTCTGGAAGACATATACATGATAAAGCAGACGGGAAAGACAAAAGGCTTAAGGATAAAGCGGAAGGGGCGTGAAGCGCAATGAAGAAGTTTTTCGGCGCGCTGTGGAAGCTCGTCCGCAGCAACCTCGTCTTGAAGATAGTGGCCGTGCTGTTCGCCGTAATACTCTGGAGCTATGTGCTGGGCGAAACTAACCCCGTCCGTGAGCGCGATGTACCCAATATTCCGGTGACATGGGAGAACGTGGACAGCTTAAAGGATAAGACGCTCGCGATATCAGGGAACCTTAAGAATATACTGGATACCGTCAATATAAGGGTAAGGGTGAACCAGAATCAGTCAAGGCTGGTCAACGAACAGAACGTCAGCGCCTCCATCGACCTTTCCAAAGTAAACGGCACGGGTGAGCAGACGCTCCAGGTGAAGCCAAAAACGGAGTACGGCACCGTCGCCGATTATAACCCGAGGGAAATAACGGTATACGTCGACAAGTATTTAGAGAAGGACGTGCCCGTAAGCGTGGAAACGACGGGCAGCGTGCCGGCGGACTACTACGCCGACCCACCGCAATTTTCACCCGATATGGTAAGGATAGGCGGAGCGAGCAGGGACGTGAGCAGAGTGGTGAGCGCGCTTTATACAGTGAATCTCGACGGCCTTACCGAAGGTTTCAGCAGAAGCTATGAGGTGCAGCTGCTCGACGAACAGGGCGGTATAGTAGACCCCGGGCTGTTCTCCACAGGCGCGCCGTCCGTAATAGTGAATCAGGCCGTGCAGCCTGTCAAGACGGTGGAAGTGGATGTGCAGGGGTCTGTACAGGGGCAGGACAGCCTTGCGCCCGGCTATGAGTTAACGGGCGTAACATGTGAACCTAAGAGAGTAAGGATAGTCGGCGACAGGGCGGTGCTTAATACGGTAAGCTCTATAAAGCTTGAAACGATAAACGTCGCGGGATACAACGCCGATCAGGTGATACCCGCGAACTATATACTGCCCGAGGGCGTCAGGGTGGTCGACTCGGCCAGCGCGCAGGTATCGGTCAATATACGCGAGATATCTGAGCAGCAGGTATACAAGAACGTGCAGCTTAAGATAAAGAATCTGCCTTCGGGCATGACCGCAGCCGCGGTCCCGGAAGGCGTCGACGTGACGGTAACTGCGGGCGCTCCGCGTATGTCCAAGCTGTCGCGCGGGGAAGTCGTGCCCTACGTGGACGTAGACGGGCTCAGGCCCGGGACATACAGCTTAAAAGTAATGTTCGAGCTGCCCGATGGGTTTGTCGCGGAGAACTTTGTGCCGGCTACTGCGGCGGTAAGCGTTACGATAAAAAACAAATAACATCCAAATATAAGGGCGGGGCGTTCCCGCTCTTTTTTGTTGCGCTTCGATTTACATGTGATATAAAAAATACCGTAAATATGAGATTTTCCGGCTCACATGGAGTATAATCGGAACAAACGGGAAAGGATGACGATGTGGCGATAGCAGTAAGCGGCATAAGCGTGACGCTGCCGGGCGGCGGGGAGCAGATAAAAGAAGCGGCCGCAAAAAGGCTGGGAATAAGAGAAGAGGATATAGCATGCACGCGCGTAAAACGGCAGTCGCTTGACTGCCGCAAGAAAGACATTCGCCTTGTATATACGCTGCACGTAACGCTTGGCGACGCCGCGCTGCAGTCAAGGCTGGAAGCAAAGTACGGCAGTGCGGAGGATTACACAGAGCCGCACATAGAGTATGGAACGCAGGACGCGGGCAGGGTTGTCGTTGTGGGCGCGGGGCCGTGCGGTTTGTTCGCGGCGCTCACGCTTGCCAGACACGGATATAAGCCGCTGCTGATAGAGCGAGGCAAAAGCATAGACGAGCGCAGCGGGGACGTAGAATCGCTAATGCGCCGCGGAGAACTCGACGAAGAGAGCAACGTATGTTTTGGCGCGGGAGGCGCGGGCGCGTTCTCGGACGGCAAGCTGACGACGCGGATAAAAGACCGGCGGGCGGAACACGTTATAGAAACGCTGGCGGACTTCGGCGCGCCCGAGGAAATACGCTATGAAGCGAAGCCGCATACGGGCACCGAGAATATAAGAAAAGCCGTAAAAAATATGACGGCGCGTATAGAGGAATTAGGAGGCGAAGTATGTTTTTCCTGCAAGCTGTCGGGCATTCATTTGTCGCAGGGAGCGCTCGCCCGCATAACATATATTAAAGGCGGCGGGGAACACAGTATTGATACGTGCGCGCTGATACTCGCGACAGGACACAGCGCGCGGGATACGTACGAGATGCTGAGCAGCAACGGAATCGTTCTAATTCCCAAGCCGTTCGCCATAGGATTGCGCATAGAGCACAGGCGCGAGTTTGTTGACAGTGCGCAGTACGGCGAGGCGGTTAGAAATCCGCTGATCGGAGCGGCGGAATACCGGCTTACAGGCGAAAGCGGCGGCCGGAGTGTGTATACTTTTTGCATGTGCCCGGGCGGAGAGGTGATATGCTCGGCGACAGAGCGGGGAGCTCTGGCCGTTAACGGTATGAGCTATTACGCGCGGGACGCCGAGAACTCTAACAGCGCGATAGTCGTTAGCGTAGGTCCGCATGATTTCGCGGCGGGGCCGCTCGGCGGCGTAGAGTTCCAGAGGATATTCGAGCGCGCTGCGTACTCCCAAACGTTTGCGGCGCCCGTGCAAACGGTAGGAGACTTTTTGCACGGCAGAGTATCGACGGGCTTCGGGGACGTAACGCCGTCATATAGGCCGGGAACGTATTTCAAGGATCTCGGCGATTGCCTGCCTGAGGCTGTATCCGGCGCGCTTAAAGCGGGCATAACGCAATTCGGCAGGAAGATGAAAGGATTCGATACGCCGGGCGCCGTGCTTACCGGAGTCGAGACGAGGACGTCTGCGCCAGTGCGCATATTGCGCGGCAGTGGGCTGCAGGCTGAAGGTATAAAAGGCCTTTTTCCGGCGGGCGAAGGCGCGGGGTATGCGGGGGGCATCGTCTCGGCGGCGGTGGACGGCATAAAGTGCGCGGAGCAGCTCATGAGCATATACAGTAGGCCACAGTAAAGGCAGGGAGCCTTAGGAGCACTAAGCTTCCTCTTTATAGGGGAAGTGGCGCGAAGCGGCGATAGGGTGAAAGCTGTATCAACTAGTGTTCATCCCCTGCTGTATAGTCAGCGCGATACGAGCGCGGTAATACAATGCGGTTCACCGAAAGGATTTAATAGACCCTTCAGTCACCTGCGGTGACAGCTCCCCTAAGAGGGGAGCCTTAGCAGTATTAAGCTTCCTCTTTATAGGGGAAGTGGCGTGAAGCGCCGATAGGGTTAACCCGGCAGGTTCAAGGAGATGCGAAAAAAGCGAAGACTTTTTACAGGTAAAAATCATAAGGAGTACGAATGAAGAACATAACGGTGCTGTACGGCAACTACGGGAGCGGCAAGACGGAGCTGGCGCTGAATATAGCGCTTAAGCTTAAGCAAACATACGATGACGTGGCGCTTGTGGATTTTGACATCGTGAACCCGTATTTTCGTTCTTCGGAGCACAAGGCTATGCTGGAGGAAAAGGGCATACGGGTTATAGCCCCGGCTTTTGCCAACACCGGCGTCGACATGCCCGCCATTCCGCCCGACGTTTACGCGGCGTTTAAATGCGGGCATACGGTGTTCGACTGCGGCGGAGACCCTGTAGGCGCGACGGCGCTCGGCGCTCTGAAAGAGCATTTTGACCGCGTCCGGGAAAACACGGAGGCGCTCTTTGTAGTCAACACAAAGCGGCCGTTTCAGGAGAACGCGGAGAGGATACTGGAGAGCCTTAAAAGGATAGAGCATAGCGCAAGGCTGAAAGCAGACGGTATAATACTGAATGCGAACTTAGGGTATGAGACGACGGGCGAAGAGCTTTTGGAAGGGTATCAGATAATAAAAGAGCTTGAGAGAAAAGCGGGCGTGCCGCTCAAGGCCGTCAGCGGGACGAAAGAATCGCTTGACAGGTTTTTAAAACAGTGTCCGGATTACGACGGCGGTACGATAACAATAGATATACTGATGAGGCCTGAATGGCTTAAATAAGGGGCCCAAAAAAATCGTGAGGCTTTTTGAGGTGCAGATAATTAATTGCCGGTATTATGATATTACATGGCTTCGGCGGATTTTTTAAAAAGGGGAAAGCAAATATGAATTTAGGCAACAACATTCTTGACACTATCGGCAATACGCCGCTTGTGAGGATAAACAGGCTGTGCGCGAAGAAGGATGTCGAGATATACGCAAAAACTGAAGGCACGAATCCGGGCGGCAGCATAAAGGACAGGATAGCTTTAAAGATGGTGGAGCAGGCGGAGGCCGAAGGAACTTTAAAGCCCGGCAAGACAATAATAGAGCCGACGTCGGGAAATACCGGCATCGCGCTTGCTATGATAGGCGCAGTTAAGGGATACGACGTGGAGATAGTGATGAGCTCTGCCGTATCCATGGAGCGCCAGAAGATGATAAAGGCGTTTGGCGGCAAGGTGATACTCACCGCGGCGGACGAGGGCACGGACGGCGCGATACGCAGGGCGCGGCAGATGGTGGCCGAAGCCCCAGACAAGTATTTCATGCCCGACCAGTTCACGAACAGGTACAATAAGATAGCGCATTATTCCACGACGGCGGAGGAGATAATACGCGACACGGTGGGAAGGGTGACGCATTTTGTGTCGGGCCTTGGCACGTCGGGCACGCTTATGGGCACGGCGAAACGGCTAAAGGAATTGAACCCCGAGATAAAAATAGTGGAGGCGCACCCGGTGAAGGGACACTATATACAGGGGCTTAAAAACATGAGCGAGGCAATAGTGCCTGAGATATACGACCCCTCGTGCATAGATATCTCCATCATGGTAGACTCGGAGGAGGCTTTCGAGATGACGCGGCGCATCGTGAGGGAGGAGGGCATATTCTGCGGAATGTCATCGGGCGCGGCTATGCTCGCGGCGCTCAAAGTGGCGGACATGATAGACAAGGGATTCATAGTCTGCATTTTCCCCGACAGGGGAGAAAAGTATCTTAGCACTAAGTTGTTTTAATTTTTCTCGCTTTCAGCAAGCGCAAGATATATCGCAGGGGACGGCTTCCATGCCGTCCCCTGCTTTACGTGGGCGATTAAAAGCCGCCGATACTTTCAGTATGCTTTTATTGAGTTGTATCCGCGCCCGGCGATACAGCCGGTTCTTCCAAGGGCGGCGGCTCCGTCGGTTCGCTGGGAAGCGTTTCTGACGGTTGAGCGGGAGGAGCGCCCGGTGCTGTCGGCGTCGTTGTAGGGCTGGGCGGCAGGCTCTTTATATATTTATTCAATTCGTCGTACAGGTCGCTTAAGTTGTCCGCGGCGCGCTCCATTTCGCTCGTGCTGCCGTTCTTAAGCGCTTTGTTTGCGTTGCTTAGCGCGTCGCTGGCCTCGCCGTACTGCGCACCGGTTAGATTGGCTTTATGCTTTGAGGCAAACGAGCCGAGCGTATCAATAGCTTTTTTAAGTGCGCTTTTTGCGTTTTCGTTCTTTACATATTCCAGGCTGTACGACCAGTCTATGACTGGCTCTATGCCAAATATGTCGCGTATTACCTTCTGCGTATACGTATGGTCGAGCACGTAATAACTGTGGCCGTGAGCCGTCGTATATTCGCCCTTGAGCGTATACCGGCTGCATTCCGTATCAAGGTCGAGATCGAGCGCGAACAGCGTGAGCGCGGCTATCTGCTCGAAATTGAGGTTTGTATACACCTCGTGTTTAACCTTGTTGTATATATCGGGTATATTAGCGAGGCGCATGGAGCTTTTTAGCTGCGAAAACACGCTGAGCAGCAGGCGTTGCTGGCGGTCTATGCGGTCGATGTCCGTGCCCGACGTGATGCCCTTGCGCGCACGGCAGTAGTCAAGCACAGCCTGGCCGTCGAGCTTCTGATAGCCTTTGCCAAGATGCCTTCCGCCTATATTAATCTCGTAATCGACGTCGTACCACACGCCGCCTATCTCGTTGACAATATCCTTTACGGCCTGCATCTCTACGGCGACGTAGTAGTTTACGGGCACGCCGCCCAGCGTCGTGCTCACAGTCTCCATCATGCATTCAAAGCCGCGGCCTTCCTTGCCGCCCGCGGACATGAACGCTCCGTTTATCTTCCAGTTGTTTTCGGTGAACGCTATGTCGGCGTAGCTGTCGCGCGGCACGGATATGAGATCCGCCTTGCCGTTTGCGAAGTTGATTGATAACAGCAACATCGTGTCCGTACGAAAGTCCGTCCTGCCCTCACGTTCGGCGGAGTAGTCTATGCCCGCGAGCAGCACGTTTACTCTGTCTTTCATAAAGTCCGTGTCCGCCTGCGCTTTAAGCCGTTCTTCGGGGGAGAGCGTGCATGAAGGGGAGGGCGAATAGGAGGGTTCGACCGTTATCTGCGCTGCGGGAATTGCGGCGGGAGGCCTTGGCGTGGGGTCGGGGAACGCCGCGCGCGGGTTTATTACAGTTACATAGATAAAGCTGCCCGCAAGCGCGAGCGCTGTAAGCGCCGCGCAAAGCAGGCAATATTTTATTATCTTGACCGTGGTTACGGGTTTGTGGAACAGCCTCTTTTCGGGCTGCTTTTTTTCGCGGGGTTTAAACAAAAATTTTTTTGGTTTGTCGTCGTTATGCTTCATTTCAACCTTACCACCAGAACGCTCGTCACTCTTGCATTAAACATTCAGATTATATGCATGTTCTCTGCGCATAAGAATAATTCTGGCTGCTTTTATCGGCGAATATACGGCGCTCGCTGAAAAGTTAAAAATTGTAATGCAATTGAAATATAGGCCGCACCCGGGAACCATAATAAAAAATAGGAACGTCGTGAAAAACTTAAAAGCAGTTGTCACAAAAACTAATACTGTGCCCAAAGTAACTGAAGCGCTTGTACCGGAAACTGAGGCTGAGTAGACAGAGACATCTGCACCGGCAAGCCTCACGACTTAAACGACTAGGGGACCCCGTATCTATACCCCATCAAGCCTCACGACTTGCTGGGGACCCCGTATAAAAAGACGCTTCAAAAAATGAAGCGTCTTTTCTAGCGGATTGGAATTCACGCAATAATTACTAAGCTATGCTACCCTGCGGGCGAAAGTAAAAACGCGGAGCCAGTACGAGGTAAAGCTGCTTACCATGACTTTGCCCTGTCCGGATGAAGCGTGAACGAACTGCCCATCTCCTATATATATGCCCATATGGCTTATATATGACGACGTATCCGAACGAAAGAACACGAGGTCTCCCTTCTTAAGCGAAGACGTTCCCGTTATCTTAGTCCATGCGGAGTTTTCGCTGTATGCCGATGCGGACAGTCTTGACTCGCCAAAGCCTGCGTTTGTCATCGCGTAATACGCGAGCCCCGAGCAGTCATAGCTCGACGGGCCGTTGCCGCCTAAAACGTACGGCTTGCCGGTCTGCGCGAGCGCTATGTCCGCTATGCTTGCCGCCTGCGATACCGACGGAGCGCCCGATTTTTTTACCGCGCTGTTTGAAAACAGCTTCGCTCTCGTGGCGGGGCCGGCTATACCGTCCACGTAAAGGCCGTTTGTACGCTGAAACTCCGTGGCTGCGGACTTTGTGATGGGGCCGTAATAGCCCGTCACATTGTTGCTCGTAGTGTAACCTAAGTCTCTGAGCCTCGCCTGAAGCGTCGATACGGCTTCGCCGCGGCTTCCGATATTAAGCAGCAGCGTCCTTGCACTTGACGAATAGAGCTTTGCGTTTGTCGCAGGGCCGACAATGCCGTCCGCACTCAGGCCGTTGTAGCCCTGAAAGCGCTTAACTGCCGTTTTCGTTATCTCTCCGAAATATCCGGTAGCGTTGGAATAATCCATATACCCGAGCTTAAGCAGCCGTTCCTGCAGTGTCGTGACCTCGCTTCCTCTGCTGCCTGTCTTAAGCAAAGAGCCTGCCGCAAATGCCGTAGGCATCATCATAACGAAAATAAAAACAATGCAGATTACAAAGGATACGCGCCGAAGCGCTTTGTTCTTTTTTATCGCATGTTTCATTGCTATCCCCCTTGTTTTGTGATGTGTCAATTATAACTTTAAAAGATGCAAAGGCACAAAACGCCCTATTATGCGCTAATTGCGTTTAAATGTTGATAGCATCATTTATTACAGTTATATTAAGATATGATTACATTTTAAATAGGCATGCTTCGCTTTGCGTGAAAACCTCGTTTAATATATGGCAGCATCGGAAAACTGTTTAAGTTGATAACAAAATCATGAAGGATATTTAAGCTGCTTTTCCTGTGTAACGGACACGAAAAAGCAGCGACCCAAACAAACTTTTTAAAAAACGTTACTCCGCTTTGGCTTCCGTATTACTCCTCAATCCGCAAGCCTTTGAAACGTCCTGTATATACATTATGCCGTTGCCAGGCTTGTCTAACTGAAGCTTATCGTATACAGCAGAAGCTATAGCCTGCGTTTTGTCTGTTTCAGATATTATGAGCACGATTTCCTTTTCCGGCTCGATTTCCATGGAAAACAGCTTGCTGGTCTCATGAATGCCGGAACCTCTTGCGTTGATAATGGTTCCGCCTGTTGAACCCGCATTGGTTGCCGCGTCGATTACGGCCTCCGCATTTCCTTTTTCGACAATAACATAGATGGCGTTATACATGACGGCCTGTGCACCTCTGCTTTCATTATTAATGTTTGCATCTGCCCGGCAGCTTGTGCTTCCAAAAACGCCTGCAACCGGGGTGCAAAAAGCAATACCATGATGGGGCTTGCTGAAGTTATATTTGTTGTCGAGCGATTCAAGAAGGTCAAACGCGGCCGACCTGCCGACGACAATAAATACAATTTCCTTTTGCTTTTCATAAAGCTCAAGAAACTTCAATATGCTGCTTTTTACCGTTCCTTTTCCCAGCATTATGGTTCCGCCGCATATACCGCTCTTTTTCGCCGCATGTAGCATCTTAGTTCCCCATCCATCGTTGACTATTATAGTCAGGAGCTCAAAACTACCGCTAGTCCGGCAACTTTCCAACTTCGAGCCCTCCTTTTCTGGATTTTATTTTATAAATAATACCAAGGGTTTGTAAAGCGATAAGCGGCATTAAAGCCACTGTAGCTATCATACCGAATCCGTCGATCAACACGTTTGCCGTTTCGACCGCTTCAGCGGCGCCTTGGGTAAATGCAAGTATAAAAGTGGCGGTCATAGGACCCGACGCTACCCCTCCTGAGTCAAAAGCAATACCCACAAACAGCTTTGGCGAAAAGAAAGTCATCACTAATGCAATTATATATCCGGGCAGAAGGTAATGCCACAGCTGCAATTCAGGCACAAGTATCCGTATCGTGGACAAAGCCACGGCAAAGCCTATGCCTATAGAAAGCGCAATCAAAACCGCTTTGCGTTTGATATATCCGCTGGTAACATTCTCGATGCTTTTTGTCAGAACATACACCGCAGGTTCCGCGAGTATGGTTGTAAACCCAAGCACGAATCCAACGGCGATTATTAAAAACTTGCTTTCGAGCATCGCCAGTTTATAGCCTATGACCTTTCCGGCGTCCATAAACCCGGCATTAACGCCTGTAAGGAACAGCGTCAAGCCTATAAGAGTATATATGAAACCCAATACTATTTTTCTTAATGTCCTTTTGGAAAGCTTGAGTTTCTTTTGAAATATCATTAATATCAAAAATAAGGGCACTAATGCAAGAAAGGATTCCAGAGCGATACCGGGCAGCTTTTGAAAGTACTGACCGAAAATCGATTGGGAGTATGCGGGCTCCATTTCAAGACTCGCTGTTATCTGGTCGGAGCCGGATATGATGCTCATTATCATGACCGCGATAATCGCTCCTATAGAAGCGATGGCTACGAGGCCGAAGCTGTCCTTTTCTGATGCCTTGCTGTCCTTTTTCAGTTTTGATACGCCGATAGCTATCGCGAGAATAAACGGTACCGTTAATGCTCCTGTCGTCGCGCCTGACGCGTCAAATGAGATGGCTATGAACTCATTCGACGTGAAAAGGGAGAGTATAAGTATTATTCCATAGAATATTGTAAGGATAATATATAAAGGTATGTTTTTAACTGTTCTTATCAACCCGACGGAAAGCATAACCCCAACTCCCAGCGATACGATAACGACGATGGAGGTTTTGGTTATCAACCCGGCTGTAACGCTGGTTACCTGGGCGGCGAGTATGTGCAGATCAGGCTCGGCGACAGATACAATAAAGGCAAGAAAAAAACCAGCGACTGTAATAATCCATAGCTTGTTGGTTTTAATGAGAGAAGCGCCTATTTCATTCCCCATAGGCGTTATACCCAAATCAATGCCAAACAGGAATATCGACAATCCCAGTATGACCGATACCGCTCCCAATAAAAAGCGAAGAATATAAGGCGCTTCAAGAGGCGCTATGGTGAAGCTCAATATAAGAACAACTACAGTAATTGGCAGTACAGCGAATAAGACCTCTTTAAATTTATGCGTAAGAATATTCAAATCAGCCGGTTACCTCCGTTGGACATGCGTGTTATCTTATATTACTATAACACAGAAAACTGTTAATATGAATAAAAACGCTGTTAATATGAATAAAAACGTTTTAATAGATTTACTTAAGCTCTTTTGGAGCGCGTTGACAACGCCTTGCGCCACGCAGCAAGACGGCACAGCTGTAAGCCGTGCCGTCCTGCGCTTTTATCGTTTTTTAAGAAGGCGCGGATCTTTTAAAAAGATAGTATGCGGTTAATAATTCTTTACGTAAAGCTCGAAATAGTCTATCGGATGGCCGCATACCGGGCAGACCTTGGGAGCGTTCTTGGAGGAAAATCTGTGGCCGCAGTTAGTGCATTTCCACTCTACTTCAGTATCCCGCTCAAACACCTTGCCGCTCTTTATGTTGTCCAAAAGATCACGATAACGCTTCTCGTGATTCTTCTCTATCGCCGCTACGCCTTCCATCGTGGCCGCGATATCGTCGAAGCCTTCTTCGCGCGCTTCTTTTGCCATGCGGGCGTACATGTCAGTCCACTCGTAGTTCTCGCCCGCTGCCGCGGCTTCTAAGTTTTCCATCGTAGTGCCTATACCGGCGAACAGCTTATACCACAGCTCGGCATGCTCCTTCTCGTTGGCTGCCGTTTCAGCGAAGTAGTTGGATATCTGCATATATCCTTCCTTTTTGGCCTTCGAAGCGAAGAAAGTATATTTGTTCCTTGCCTGCGATTCGCCCGCGAACGCTTCCATCAGGTTCTTTTCCGTCTTTGTTCCCTTTAAACTTTTCATTATTACATACCTCCATATGTTTTTACATTTTGAATGAATACACCGTCGCCAGCTTGATGATTATGCTTTCCAGAGCCCGTGAAGGTTGCAGAATTCGTAGACCTCGGCAACGTCGTCCGCCTTCATGTTGAACGTCGCTTCGGGCGCGCCTGTGGGGTCTAGCCTGGCCATACCGGATTTGCCGTCTTTTCTTACGACCTCGATAAACTCGATGTGGTGCTCTTCCGTCATGGGATGCGGCGCGCTGCCTATCTTCACCGTTATTGTGTCGCCGTTATCAACGATTACGGGCACATGCTTTTCCTTGCTTGCGTCTTTCGTGTTTGCTTCAAGTTTAACCATTTCCTGCCCGCAGCATACAAGCGTGGGGGCGCCAGGCACAGCCACCAGTACAACCTGCCCGCATAATTCGCAATAGTAGAAATCTCCGTAGTTTGTCATCGTAGTACCTCCTGAATATTTTTTTTGCAGTTTTCGCATTGACCATAAAACATTATATTGCAGCCTTCCGGGCTGTGAGAACTGTTTTTGAGGCTGCCGAGCGCCACTTTCTCCAGATCATCCGTATCGACGTCAAACAACTTTTCGCATTCGCGGCAGTAAAAGTGAGTGTGCATCGCGGTGTTGCCGTCGTATCTGTCGAAGCTGGGACACGGCAAACGGAGCAGCAGGCCCTGGCTTTCGAGTATGCCGAGGTTGCGGTAAACGGTCGAAAGGCTAAGCGAAGGATTGCCGCCTTTCATCCGTTCGAAAAGCCAAAGCGCGTTGGGGTGTGATTTAGTCGAGCACAGCAGCCCGAGCAGCTGTTTTCGCTGTTTCGTATTTCTTATCGCTTTATCGTCTTTGATCATATGCAGCCTCTTATTCGGAATCGTTACGAATAAGGTACCACAAGAAGGGAATTATGTCAACACTTTTTGTAAAAAACAAAAAATCTTTTTATAAGAGTGTTGCAGTATACGTAACGGAAGAGACAAACACACAACAAAAAACAAGGGTTTTAAGGCCCTTGTTTTAATACGGGTTATAATAATTTTTGTTATCGCTTTGCCGCGCGGCCCAGAGGAGACCTTCTTGCAAGAACTTCAGAGAAGATAATGGCCTTTACGACGTCGCCCTTATTCTCAAACAGCTTAAGCTGGAGGCGCGGCCTGCTCGTTTCGGCGAATATCCTGCTGGCTTCCGCAATGTCGGCTATCTCCGCGCTTTCATCGAGCCGGTGCTCGATGTCGGCTCTGTGCTCAAGAGAAGTCGGACTATCAAGCCGCTCAAACACGGAGGTTGCGCTGCCTGAAACCGTTTCACGGGCCGTTTCCAGCGATTCGGCTGCTAAGGCGTATTTGTAAACGCCGCTTTCGCTTTCTATAGGCGAATTACCCGTAATAGAACCGCGCGGGACTGAACTGTAATCGCTCAAGCCCTCAAAGTCGCCGCTGCCTTCGCTTTCACCCGTGCCTTCGTAATCGCCCATGCCTTCACTGCCGGTAAATCCTTGGGCATTCGCAGTGCCGCCGGCAGGCGGACGGGGCGCGTTAAAGCCAGAGACTATTGTCTCCCGTCTGCGCTCGTCCTCCTCGCTGCCTGCCCCTGACATCATCATAAACGCGCGCTGTATGTCGCTCATGGGCCTGCGGGGAGCGCCGTCCTCACTGCCGTCTCCCTTCTGCTTCTTTTTTGCGGCGGAAGAAACAGCCGAGATGATAATACCTACGAATATAATCGCGATGAGACCTAAAACGTCCATACGCTACTCCTGGACCTGAGGCTTTTCTTCCTTTGGATCCGCCGCGTTTGAGATGGCGTCGCGCATGTTCGTATCCGCCATTACGTTCTTCATGTTGTAGTAGTCCATGACTCCGAGGTGCCCTTCGCGGAACGCAGCAGCCATGGCGATAGGTATCTCGGCCTCCGCCTCGACGACCTTCGCTCTCATCTCCTGCACCGAAGCCTTCATCTCCTGCTCTCTCGCTATAGCCATCGCGCGCCGCTCCTCGGCTTTCGCCTGGGCTATCTTCTTGTCGGCCTGTGCCTGGTCTATCTGCAGCTGGGCGCCTATGTTACGGCCGACGTCGACGTCCGCAATGTCGATGGAGAGTATCTCAAAAGCCGTTCCCGCATCAAGGCCTTTGGCGAGCACCGTCCTCGATATGAGGTCGGGGTTTTCGAGCACCTGCTTGTGCGTATCTGCTGAGCCTACCGTTGTGACGATGCCTTCGCCTACACGCGCGATGACCGTTTCCTCGCCCGCGCCGCCGACGAGCCTGTCAATATTAGTGCGCACCGTCACTCTCGCTTTTGCGCGCAGCTCTATGCCGTCCTTGGCGATAGCCGCGACTACGGGCGTCTCTATTACCTTCGGGTTGACGCTCATCTTTACCGCTGTCAGCACGTCCCTGCCCGCGAGGTCTATTGCGGTGGCTTTCTTGAAGTCGAGCGGTATGTCCGCTTTCTGAGCAGCTATTAGCGCGTCGACGACCCTGTCCACGTTGCCGCCCGCGAGATAATGCTGTTCGAGCATGTCCGTTGTCATGCCTATGCCGGCCTTAATAGCCTTAATGAGCGGGTTGACTATATGTGCGGGTACTATCTTCCTTAATCTCATACCGACCAGTGACGATATCTTAAGCTTGACGCCGGCGGCCCTCGCAGCTATCCACAGGCGGACGGGTACAAAGCTGAAAAAGAACACAAGAAAGATGAACGCCGCCACAATAATGACTATAAGCAGCCATAAATCCATACTAAACACTCCTTTTAATTTATATATTATGCCCAAAGCATTTGCATACGGTTACTTTTCGCCCGGTGGATCCACATATTCGCGGGCGGCCTCGCGCAGGCCCTGCTCCGTATATGGTTCGTTTACCAAAACGACGAACTCATTGGGGTCTTTGCCCGAGAGGTCTATCGCCGCGGCAAGACGGAACTCTAAAGGCATGCCCTTGCTTTTTGCGGCAATCAGCGCATCGACTACCCTGCCGGGACGGCCTCTTGAGAGCACGAGCGTTTCTAGCATATCGGACGTTAGCTCAACGCCCGCCCGCTTTGCCTTTATCAGCAGTGAAACGATATTCGCCGGGTTAGTTCTGCGCATTTTCATGCCCATTATCTTTGAAAGCCTTATATCAACGTCCGCCGCACTTGCCGCTCTCCGCAGCTTTATATATGGCAAAAAGCGCAGAGCTCCTGCCAATACGAGAACGGCCGTTACGGCGATGAATATTATAAGCCCGGTGTTCATTAGCTTTGTTTCTTCCCTTTACATATCGAGATTGTTACCGGCGGAAATATCTGCATACGCCTCTTTATCTATACTCTGCGCTTTGCTTACGACAATGCGCCGCCCCGCTACCTCCGTGACCTCGATATCCGCTCCTTTTGGCAGGAACTCGCCGTCCGTCACAACGTCCGCCTTTTCGCCGTCAAACTCCGCCAGCCCTGAAGGGCGCAGCACCGTAACGCTTTTGCCTCTTTTGCCCAGCAGCCGCGTATAATCGGTATTAGATACATAGCCCTCGTTTCTGTCCGCCGAGTTCTTGAGCACTATAGAGGACTTATATATCCTTCCTTTTTTGAAGCTCCGCAAAATAACGAGCAGGAACAGCGCGACGATTGCGCCGATGATCACAACCATAATAAGCGCTTCTATTACCGTCGTTGCCTGGAACACTATGCACAGTATGAGCGCTATAAGCCCGAGACCGCCGAATATGCCGAAGCCCGGCAGGAACATCTCTATTGTCAGCAGCAATATGCCTGCGGCGAACAGCACTATGGAAATTGTATGTATTGTTTCAAAAAGCATGATTGACCTCCAAAGTTAAAAAGCAACCTAAAGACACACGATGCGCGGCATATAGAAGCCATAAACAGGATAAATCATATAATAAGTATAACATATGAGAAGTAAATATACCAAAGGATATTTATCTTTCTAAAGTTTGTCTGATGAGAATATTATTGATATGATATCACGCTTGCTCCTTTATATACCTTACAATAAACGCTCTGCGCATTGCCGCAAATAAACGAGTTCTATAACAAAGCGCGGGGAGAGGAATATATTTGTATGAATGTGAGTTTTTATATAAACGAATGCTAATAATATAGTGAACAAGGCCTGCTTAGCGCCGCCCCTGATAACTTGACAACAAACGGATATAACGGATAGAATTACAATCTGAAGAGTATTATCGGGGTGGTTAATCGGGTCCTCTGGGGAGGCCGCAAGGCGCGCCGGGGCAACTTGACGAGGAGAATGATTATGGCAAATGCAAACTCGCCGCACAACCTGAGAATTGAAGACGTATACAAAGCGAATTCAACGGGAACGCACGGGCTTAATTCCGAGGGCGTTATAAAAGCGCGGGAGCAATGGGGCGGCAACGCTCTGGACGAGGGGCGTAAGAAGACGTTTGCTGCGATACTGCTGGATCAGCTCAAAAACCTGATGCTCATAGTGCTGTTCGGCGCGGCTCTCGTCAGCCTTATACTCGAAGGCTTCAACGCGGATTTTATAATAATAATCGCGGTCATACTGCTGAACGCTTTGATGGGAGCGGTGCAGGAGAGCAAGGCTATAAACGCTCTCGACGCGCTTAAAAAGATGTCCGCGCCGTTTGCCAATGTTATAAGGGACGGCAAGCCCCTGTCCGTTAAAGCTTCCGAGCTCGTGCCGGGCGATATTGTGCTGCTCACAGCGGGCGACAGCGTGCCCGCTGATATACGGCTCACAACGTCCGCGCTTTTGAAGATAGACGAAGCTATGCTGACGGGCGAATCGCTGCCCGTAGAGAAGGACGCGTCAGCCGTGCTGCCGGAGGATACGCCGCTCGCGGAACGGGTGAACATGGTATACTCGGGAACGAACGTTACGTACGGCCGCGGGCAGGGCATAGTCTGTTATACAGGCATGCGTACCGAGATAGGAAAGATAGCGGGGGCGCTTAAAGAAGCCAAGGAAGGCGATACGCCGCTGCAGAAGCGCATGAACTCGCTCTCGAAGCTGCTCTCGATAGCGGTGCTGATTATCGCCGCCGTAATATTTGCCGTGGGCGTGCTTACAGGGCGGCCTGCCGTAGATATGTTCCTTGTGGCCGTCAGCCTTGCGGTGGCGGCGATACCCGAGGGGCTCGCTACCGTAGTTACGCTGCAGCTCACGATGGGAGTGCAGAAGATGTCAAAACGCGGCGCTATTGTGCGCAAGCTGCCCGCAGTGGAGACGCTTGGGTGCACGAACGTCATATGCTCCGACAAGACGGGAACGCTGACGCAGAACAGGATGAGCGTGCTTAAAGCATTTTACAACGGACGCGAGTACTCCGTGGACGCGGTGGAAGAAAGCGCTGAGCTTAACGTTATCGACAGAGTGTTTTTGCTGTGCAACGATACGCAGGTCGCTGTGGAGGAGGGCCATACGCGGCTCATAGGCGACCCGACGGAAACGGCGCTGTTCGCTTTTGCCGCGGCGAGGCTTGAGCCGGACGCCGCCTTGAAAGAGCTTGAGCGCGTGCTTGAGATACCGTTCGACTCGGAGCGCAAGCTTATGAGCACCGTCAACGGAAGGGACGATTTTAACCTATATGTAAAGGGCGCTCCCGACGCGCTTATAGAGAAATGCACCAGTATATCAATAAATGGCCGGGTATCCGCGCTTGACGACAATACAAAAGCGCAGCTGCAGGCGGCGAACGAGAAGATGGCCGGCGAGGCGCTGCGCGTTATAGCGGCAGCGTATAAGCCGTTTGACAAAAAGCCTGAATCCATAGAAGGCCTGGAAGAGGGCCTTATATTCGCCGGGCTCGCAGGCATGATGGACCCGCCGAGGCCGGAAGCGAAGGACGCCGTCGCCACGTGCAGAAAAGCGGGCATAACGCCCGTGATGATAACGGGCGACCATAAGACAACGGCGACGGCGATAGCGCGCGAGCTCGGCATACTGACAGGGGGCGCGAAGGCCATAACGGGCAGGGAGCTCGACGGCATGGACGATAGGCAGCTTGCGGACAACATAGACAGCATAAAGGTGTACGCGAGAGTCGCGCCCGAGCATAAGGTGCGCATAGTGAAGGCGTTTCGCTCACGGGGGAGCGTCGTCTCGATGACGGGCGACGGCGTAAACGACGCCCCGGCGCTCAAAGAGGCGGACATAGGCGTAGGCATGGGCATAACGGGCACGGAGGTGTCGAAAAACGCGTCGGATATGGTGCTGACGGACGACAACTTCGCGACTATAGTTAAAGCGGTAGAGGAAGGGCGCAGGATATACCGCAACATAAAAAAGGCCGTGCAGTTCCTTTTGTCCACAAACCTCTCGGAAGTGCTGACGCTGTTTGTGGGCACTATGCTGGGGTACACGGTGCTGCATCCGGTGCAGATACTTTGGATAAACCTCGTTACGGACACATTTCCCGCGCTCGCGCTCGGCATGGAGCCCGCGCCGGGCGATATAATGAGCCGGCAGCCGCGCGACGCGAAGCAGAGCTTTTTAAAGGGCATGACCGCTAATCTTGTGACTTTCGGCTCAGTGATGACTATAGAGACTCTGCTTGTTTTTTTCCTGTCGCTGCAATGGTACGGCGACCCGGAGGCGTCTACCACGATGGCGTTCTTAACTCTTGGACTTACGCAGCTTTTTCACGCGTTCAACGTGCGTTCGTCAACCCGTCCCGTGTTTTCGGGGCTTGGGCATAACAAGTGGATGTTCGGAGCCATATTGGTTTCCGCGCTGCTCCAGGTAATAGTGGTTGCCGTCGTGCCGCTCGAAGCTTTCTTCAGCGTAACTCAGCTCAGCGGCGAGCAATGGCTGTTTTCGGTAATTGCGGCGTTCGCAATAGTTCCTGTATCGGAAATCATAAAGCTTATTAAGCGGACGGTCAGGCGCAAAAGGAGGTAAAAGTGAACGAGTATGAGGCGAGGAGCGTAATAATAGAGTGTTGCCGCAGGCTGTATGACAGGGGATTCTTTCCCGGCGTGGACGGCAATGTTTCATTAAGGGTGGACGGCGGCCGTATGCTCATAACGCCGACGGGCGTGTGCAAGGACATGTTGTCAGAGCGGCAGCTTTCGCTCGTAAGCCTTGAGGGAGAGCATATTTCGGGGGACAAGCCTTCTACAGAGGCGCATATGCACATTGAGGTATTCAGACGCAGAGCAGAGATAAACGCCTGCATACACGCGCACAGCCCAAACATCGGGGCGTTCGTGCTTGCGGGCGAGCCTGTCGACACGCGGTGCGCGCCGTTTGCGTATATGCACCTTGGCGTAATAGGCGAGGTAGGGTATATAACGCCGGGTACGGAGCGGCTGCACGAGGCGGTCGGGGAAGAAGTAAGCCGCGGGTTCAATGCTTTGCTGCTGTTCGGGCACGGCTCGCTCGTTTTGGGGCGCGGCATGCAGGAGGCTTTCGAGCGCGTCGATCTGTTTGAAAGCTACGCGGGCATGCTGTTAAGGGCGCAGCTGTTAGGCGGCGCGAGGGCGCTTGACGAAGACGAGCTATCAAAGGTGAGGAGCGGCTGAAAATGATAGATTATCACATCCATTCGGACATATCGGGCGATTGCAGCGTCTCCATGATGCGTATGGCCGAGGCCGCACAGCGCAAGGGGTTAAAGGAAATCTGCTTTACGGAGCATATCGATATTGATTTTCCCGGTGATATAGACTTCGTGTTCGACATGGGTGAATACGATGAAGCGTTTTGTGAAGTGAAAGCCGCGTTTGCGGAATTGAATATACGCAAAGGCATAGAAGCGGGGCTCGAGACTGCGACGAAGGACACTATGAGCGCGCTCGTCAGCAAGCACAGGCTCGATTACGTAATAGGCTCGAAGCACCTTGTGACGGGGCTGGACCCCTTTGGCAGCGAGCTTTGGAGGACGTGCTCTCAGCGCGAGGCATATGAGGCGTACTTACAAGAATGCATTGAAAGCGTGAAGGAATGCGGTTTTTTCGATGTGTTCGGGCATCTTGGATATATATCGAAGTTCTGCCCGTTTGAAGACTCGCTTATGCGTTACGCGGACTATGGGGATGTGATAGACGAACTGCTGAAGATACTCGCAGATAAAGGAAAGGGGCTCGAGGTGAACACGAGCGGCCTTAAGGCGACAGGTTCCGTGATGCCCGAAATGCCCATAGTAAAACGCTTTTTCGAGCTGGGAGGAGAGATCGTTACGGTGGGTTCGGACGCGCACGACGAAGCGTCGGTAGGGCGCGCCACTGAAGAAACGATGCACCAGCTTGCGCGCGCAGGGTTTAAGTACGTATGCGCGTTTGACAACCGGAAGCCGAGGTTTATTGCGATACCCTGACCCACTAAAAACGACTTTAGAGCATTATCAGGTTCTTTTTCTGTGCCATATGGAGGGCAGCAGAAGAAGAAGGACGGGGTAGATTTCGAGCCGTCCTATAAGCATATCGAAGGACAGCACCAGTTTGCTAAGAACGCTGAAAGAAGAAAAATTGCCAATGGGGCCGACTATGCCAAGGCCGGGGCCTATGTTGTTTATGCAGGCCGCGACTGCCGTGGCCGACGTTTCCATATCGAAACCGTCGATTGCAATGAATAAAATCGATATGGAAGTTATACCAAGGTACACCACCATAAATATGCCCGTGCTGCGTATAACGGGTTCCTCAAGCGGAACGTTATCCAGTTTTACGAGCTTAACCGCCTGCGGATGAAGTATCCTGACCGCTTCCCTGCGCAGCGCTTTGAACATTATGATAAAACGTGACACCTTCATTCCGCCGCCCGTCGAACCGGCCGAAGCCCCTATAAACATCAGAAACACGAGTACAAACTTGCTAAGCGAGGGCCAGAGGCTGAAGTTGGTCGTTGCGTAGCCGGTAGTGGTTATAACGGACGAGACCTGGAAAGAGGAATAACGAAGGCTATCTGCATAACTATCGTATACCGTACCTGTGAGATTGACGGAAATTATTGCAATTGAGGCGATAACGATACCGAGATAAACACGGGTCTCCTCGTGCGTTATGAAAGACTTGAACTTTCTCGCGATGAGAAGGAAATACGCGCTGAAGTTTATGCCGAACAGCACCATGAACACGGCAATCACTACTTCAATATAGACGCTTCCATAAGCTCCTATGGAAGCGTTCTTGATAGAAAACCCGCCCGTGCCTGCCGTCCCGAATGTATGAGTGACGCTGTCAAAGAAGGGCATGCCGCCCAAGAGCAGAAGAACTATCTCGCACAGCGTAAGGCCTATATATATAAGGTAAAGAATTTTCGCGGTCTGGCGCGCCTTGGGAACGAGTTTCGTCTTTGTCGGCCCCGGACTTTCCGCTCTCATAACGTGGAAGGGGTCGGCTCCCGCCATCGGCAGTATCGCCATTACAAATACAAGCACACCCATGCCGCCTATCCAGTGCGTAAAGCTGCGCCAGAATAGCATGCTTTTATCGAGCACCTCTACATTGGTAAGTATGCTGGAGCCGGTTGTCGTAAACCCGGATATCGTCTCAAAAAGGCTGTCGATATACGAAGGTATAAAGCCCGATATCGTAAAAGGCAATGCGCCGAGCAGCGATATAATCAGCCAGGAAAGCGATACGGTGATTAAGCCTTCTTTTGCGTAAAAGGATTTGTCTGCGGGTTTTCGCCGCGTAAGCGGAATGCTGAAAATCAGCATTCCCAATATCACGCCCCCAAATATAAGCGCGGAGCGGGTTTCTCCATATACGATTGCGACTATCAAAGACAATACCATGAAGAGAGCTTCGAAGCGTATAACCTGACCGCATATGTATCTTATCATGCTAAAATTCATTATAATCCCCTGTAGATGAAGATATCGTTAAGGTCGTTAAGATGCTCTATCGTAGTAACCACTATCACGCTGTCGCCTTCAACTATATAGTCTTTGCCTTTGGGAATTATTATTTCGTTATTCCGCACTATTGTAGCTATTAAAACGTCGTTCTTAATAGGCAGCTTGGAAAAAGGCACGCCGAGGTTTTTGGTGGACGCGCTGGCGCTGAACTCTACCACTTCGGCGGAGTTGCCGACGACGCGATAAAGCGTCTTTATGCGGTTGCCGTTTGTATTCTCCATGTTCCTGACATAACGTATTATCTGGTTTGCGGCTATGTTTTTAGGGCTTATTACCCTGTTTATGCCGGCGTTGCTTATCACGTCGGCATAGCCTAATCTGTTTATCTTCGTTATCACTTTGGGCACGCCCTTATATGCCGCATACAGTGATATTATAAGATTCTCCTCGTCCATGTCCGTAAGAGCGATAAACGCGCTGTAATCGGTGAGCCCTTCGGAATCAAGCAGCTCCTTGGATGTGCCGTCGCCGCTAATAATCATCGCTGCGGGTAAAATCTCGCTCAAATACTCGCATCTGTCCTGCTCTTTTTCAATTATCTTTACGTCTATACCGAGGTCTATGAGCATCGTGCTCAAATAATGAGCAATAAGGCCGCCGCCCACAATCATGACAGAGCGTACCTTTTTCTCGCGCTGGCCTGTTGATTTTAAATAGTTTCCTATGCTCGCGTAATCTCCGACAATATGTATATGGTCCCCCGGGTTGAGTACGAAATCGCCGTTGGGTATGAAGGCTTCATGCTGCCTGTCAACAACGCCTATCAAAATGTCCATGCGCATATCATGCAGGCTGGAAACAGGCTTGCCGGCTAAAGGGTTGTCCTTGTCTATTCTAAACTCGGCCATAAACACCCTGTCGTCCGCAAACGTGCCCACGCTCATAGCGGACGGAAAACTGACAAGGCGCGCTATCTCCTTTGCTGAGGCGAACTCCGGATTGACCGCCATGCTGAGGCCCATCTCTTTTTCAAACATTGTCAGCTGTTCCCGGTATTCGGGATTTCTTATTCTCGCTATAGTCCGCTCGGCGCCCAACTTTCTGCCCATAAGGCAGCACAGTATGTTGACCTCGTCCATAGAGGTGGCTGCAATAAGAAGATCGGCCTTCGCTACGCCCGCCTGCTTTAATACGGAAGCGCTCGTGCCGTTACCTTTGATGGTAAAAACATCAAGCGATTCCATCGACCTTTGCAGTACGTCGTTCCTGTTGTCGATAATCGTAATGTCGTGTCCTTCCCGCGACAGGTTCTCCGACAACGTATAGCCAACCTTACCATCGCCAACTATGATGATTCTCAATTCTCAAGCCCTCCAGCAAGTTAGTCTGTTTATTATAAGGAAAAACCGGCTATTTTATCAAATAATAATTATATGTATCAAAACGATCTGACCAATCCACCTTACATTATTATATAAAAGAGACGGTGTCAACCGTTGAAGGTAAGCACGCAGAACAGGCGCTCATTGTTATCATTTAGGGGAGTTCTAAATGATGTTGTATTTATTTGAAGTATATGCTATAATTCACGCTCATAAGGTGAAATAAATTGTTGTCACGAACAAGAAAATTAAAACTGCATCCGGCTCAGGTAGTAATAGCAGGGTTTTTGATACTCATACTGGCGGGGGCTGTGATCCTCTGGCTGCCGTTTTCTGTGCAGCCAGGCAAACACGTGTCGTTCCTCGACGCGTTTTTTACGTCCACATCTGCAGTATGCGTTACCGGGCTTGTGACGCTCGATCCGGGCACGACGTATACGCTGCTAGGACAGATCATAATAATGCTGCTTATACAGGCGGGGGGCCTCGGGTTTATGACCGTGACGTCGCTCGCTTTTATATTTGTAAGAAAACGCATAACGCTCTCGGAACGCCTTATAATAAGGGAATCGCTAAACGAATTTGACCTTTCAGGGCTCGTTAAAATGATAATAAGGATACTTAAGGTCACTTTCGTAGCCGAATTTCTGGGAGCGGCGATACTTGCGACAAGGTTCGTGCCGCTGTATGGCCCAAAGGGCATATATTTCGGCGTATTCCACGCGGTGTCGGCGTTTTGCAACGCGGGGTTCGACGTTCTTGGCGCTGTAAACGAGCCGTTTGCGAACCTTATACCGTTCCAGTCCGACCCGGTTGTAATACTGACAATAGCGGCGCTAATAGTGATAGGGGGCCTGGGGTTCGTTGTTATCACAAACATATTAAGCCCCGAACGTATAAGGAAAAAGATGCGCATAACAAGGCACTCAAAGCTTGTGCTTATAATGACCGGCATACTCATAGCAAGCGGCGCGGCGCTCATATTCCTGTTCGAGAACTCGAACCCGCAGACAATTGGGCCGCAGGATGTGGGTACGAAGATACTGAGCAGCGTGTTTCAGTCCATAACGCCGAGGACGGCAGGGTTCCAGTCGATAAACCAGGACGGCATGATGCCGGCGACTAAACTGCTCGTCATGATATTTATGTTCATAGGCGCTTCACCCGCGGGTACGGGCGGCGGCATAAAAACGACGACCTTCGCAATAGTGCTTATGAACGTGTTTACCGTAACGACAGGCCGCAAGGACGCGAATATAATGGGCAGACGGCTTGCGCTCGAAACAATAAGAAAGGCTATGGTCATATTCGCGTTGTCGCTGCTGCTTGTGTTTTTTGCAGCGTTTGCAATGATTGCAATAGAGGGGTATAAAGGCGGGCTGTTTTCGTTTGAGAACATATTTTTTGAAGTACTGTCCGCATTCGGCACAGTAGGGCTCTCGTGCGGGCTTACGCCGTCTTTGAGCGCGGCGAGCAAGATAATATTAATGTTTGTGATGTATTGCGGGCGGGTCGGACTTATGACGCTCACTTTCGCGCTCGCGGTAAGCACATCTCAAAATGGCGGGAAAATACGGTATCCGGAAGAAAGGTTTATGGTAGGTTAGCATATGATTAAAAAACAATTTGTTGTTATAGGAATGGGGCGTTTCGGGCAGGCCGTCGCGAAATCGCTTTCAAGGCTCGGCGAAGAGGTGCTCGCCGTCGATATAGACGAGGAGCGCATCAACGATATTGCGCCATATGTCACGCACGCCGTGCAGGCCGACGCTACTGATGAAAAGGCGCTCGCCGCGCTGGGAATAAGAAATTTTGACGTAGCCGTCGTCACGATGTCCACCGACATCGAGGCAAGCATATTCATAACGATGCTGTGCAAGGAGATGGGCGTGAACTTCGTAGTCGCGAAGGCTCAGAGCGAGCTGCACGGCAAGATGCTTCACAAGACGGGCGCGGACAAGGTAATATACCCTGAGCGCGATATGGGTCTGCGCGTGGCGCACAACCTTGCCGCCGCCAACATACTCGACTATATCGAGTTAACGGGAGACATAAGGGTAGTTGAGATAGTCGCCGTGGAAGAATGGACAGATAAAAGTCTTATGGAACTCGATTTCCGCAGAAAATACAGCGTCAACGTTATAGCGATTAAGAAAGTGGACGGAACAATGAACACCTCGCCCAAAGGTGCCGACGTAATCGAAAAGGGAGACCTGCTTATCGTTATTGGCGGCCAGGAGAGTATAGAGAAGATGGAGAGAGCGACAAAGAGATAAAACAAAACAGCGACACGATATTTAACTTACCATGCCGCTGCTTTTAAGTAAAGATCTGGCCGCCGCTAACATGTCTTGTCTTGCTTTCGGCTAAAGCGGAACGACCCGCCTGGATTCTTGGCCTCTCACGGCAGCCGGTAAACCCGAATGGCCTAAAAATACGTTCGCCTACATGCACGTCCAGTGCATTAATACTTACTTTTACCAGTCTTCCAACATAAGCGCCAACGCGCTATTCAAAGTTTAGCATTGTCAGCTCCGGCTAAGACGGCCATTTCTTTACGATAATATTCTATGTAGTTTAGCGCGAAATATTTATTCGTGCTTACATTTTCCTCGAATTTCAGAAGGGCAATTAAAAAGTATAAATATAAAAATGCAAGAAGTACGCCGCACGGTTTCAAGTAAATGTGGAAAAAGGCGTAGTGGCGTAAGTATAGTTATGAAATATGCAATAAATATTTTGAGGAGATGCAAATCAATGCAATTTTCTATTGCTTTTTAATAATATGGATAGTATAATTAAAACACAAAAGATATATCCGGTATAAGTAGAATTATCGGGAAGAGAAACAAAGGCGTTTCAAAAGACCTTGGAAACAAGGGAGGTTTGTAAGCGTCTTTTTTTGACTAAAAAAGCGATTTTTAAAAGCGCCGTAATACAATCTATGGCGGCGTAAGGGGGAAAAGTTGAAACATGAAGGAGAGGTAAGGATACCGTCAGGCTGCGCTATCAGCGGTATTTTAAACCGCAAGGGCGAACGCTTTTCGGGCGAGACTGTGATGCGCTCTATTTCGCTCATGCGCGACAGAAGCAACGGGCTGGGCGGAGGCTTTGCAGGTTACGGCATCTACCCGGACCACAAGGATTTTTACGCGCTTCATATATTTTACGACGATCGCGATTCAAAGCCGCCCGTCGAAGAGTTTATAAACCGTTTCTTCGATGTGGAAAGCTCAGGGAAAATGCCCACGAGAAAGGCGCCCGGTATTGGACGCAGTCCGCTGATATGGCGTTATTTCGCTCTGCCCAAAGCGTTTCGCATGGAAGAGGCGGAGATGGACGAGCAGGAATTCGTCGCGAAGTGCGTGCTGCGCATCAACAGCGAATACAAGGGCGCGTTCGTATTCTCGTCCGGCAAGAACATGGGGGCGTTTAAAGGCGTAGGTTACCCGGAGGACATAGGCAGCTTCTTCATGCTCGAGCAGTACGACGCGTACCTTTGGACGTCTCACGGCAGGTTTCCCACGAACACGCCGGGCTGGTGGGGCGGCGCGCACCCTTTCACGCTGCTTAACTGGTCGGTAGTGCACAACGGCGAGATATCTTCTTACGACGCGAACAAGAGGTTCGTAGAAATGTACGGATACGAATGCACGCTGATGACGGATACGGAAGTAATAACATATATAATAGACCTTTTGGTGCGTAAGCACGGCATGAACCTGCGCGAAGCGGTAAGCGTAATGGCCGCGCCTTTCTGGAGCGAGATAGAGCTTATGGACGAGGAAGAGAAGAGGAAGTTTGAGGCTATACGCGCCGTTTACGGCTCGGCGCTGATAAACGGGCCGTTTTCGATAATACTCGGCTTTGAGGGCGGCATGATGGCGCTTAACGACAGGATAAAGCTAAGGCCGCTCGTGGCAGCCGAGAGGGGCGACATGCTGTATGTGGCGAGCGAGGAAGCGGCGATAAGGGTCATCTGCCCGTCGCCCGACAGGGTGTGGTCGCCGTCGGGCGGAGAGCCGGTATTCGGATTTGTGGAGGGACATAAATGAGCTTACAGCTTGTCTGGCCGGATTATCTGGTCTTAAGAGATGAAAACAGATGCATACAATGCGAGGTGTGCGCGAAACAGTGCGCCAACGAGGTGCACAAGCTTGACCCGGACACGGGCAAGATGGTCGCGGACGAAAGTAAATGCGTCGACTGCCAGCGCTGCGTCGTAATGTGTCCCACGCGCGCGCTTAAGATACGCGTTAACGATTTGGAGTTTAAGCCGAACGCGAACTGGTCGTCCTCGCTGATAAAGGAAGTATATAAACAGGCCGCTTCGGGAGGCGTGCTACAGTCGGGTATGGGCAATCCGCAACCTTTTCCGGTGTACTGGGATAAGATAGTGATAAACGCTTCGCAGGTGACGAACCCTTCGATAGACCCGCTGCGAGAGCCTATGGAAACAGGCGTAATACTCGGACGCAAGCCTGAAAAGCTGGAGTTCGGCTGGGACGGTAAGCTGCTCACCGAAATGCCTCCGCAGGTAAAGCTTAATGTACCCATAATGTTTTCGGCGATGTCGTTCGGCTCGATTTCCGGCAACGCGCATGAGGCGCTGGCCAGAGCCGCGACTCAGCTGGGGACGCTTTACAACACGGGCGAGGGCGGGCTCGCTAAAGAGATGTACAAATACGGACAGAATACTATAGTGCAGGTCGCGTCGGGAAGGTTCGGCGTCGACCCGGATTATCTGAACGCGGGAGCAATACTTGAGATAAAGATAGGCCAGGGCGCGAAGCCGGGGCTCGGCGGGCATCTGCCGGGAGCGAAGGTGGGCGAGGCGGTATCAAAGGCGAGGATGATACCCGAAGGCTCGGACGCGTTATCGCCCGCTCCGCACCACGACATATATTCTATAGAAGATTTGCGGCAGCTGATATACTCGCTCAAAGAAGCGACGAATTATACAAAGCCGGTGGGCGTGAAGATAGCGGCCGTGCACAACGCGGCGGCTATTGCTTCAGGCATCGCAAGGGCGGGCGCGGACATCATAGCCATCGACGGCTTCAGGGGCGGCACGGGCTCGGCGCCCACAAGGACGAGAGACAACGTGGGCATACCTATTGAGCTTGCGCTTGCTTCCGTCGACCAGCGCCTGCGGGAAGAAAGCATAAGGAACGAGGTGTCGCTCGTAGCGGCGGGCAGCATAAGGAGCAGTGCGGACGTTGTAAAGGCGATTGCTCTCGGAGCGGACGCCGTGTATATAGCTTCTGCGGCGCTGCTCGCTATGGGGTGCCATATGTGCCAGACATGCTACACTGGCAAATGCAACTGGGGCATAGCAACGCAGCGGGAAGACCTTGTTAAGCGCCTCAACCCCGACATAGCGGCGGAGCGGCTCGTCAACCTCGTTACGGGCTGGAAACACGAGATAGACGAGATGCTGGGCGGCATGGGCATAAACGCGATAGAGAGCCTGAGGGGCAACCGCCTGATGCTGCGCGGCGTGGGGCTTAACGAGAAGGAGCTTGAGATACTCGGCATCAAGCACGCGGGAGAGTAGAGATATGAAGAAGGTTTACGCTGACGAAAGATGGTGCCTCGGGTGCGGCCTTTGCAAGGTGTATTGCCGGACGGCGCATTCGCTCACTAAGGATATAATAAAGGCGCACAAGCTGGAAGACCCGAAGCCGGTAGAGAGGCTGCACATAGAGACTGGGGACACAGTAAACTTTGCGCTGCAGTGCAGGCATTGCGACGACCCGAAGTGCGTGCAAGGGTGCATAACGGGCGCTATGCACAAAGACCCTGTGACCGGAGTCGTTACTAACGAGGTGGAGCGGTGCGTAGGGTGCTGGACGTGTGTGCTCGTATGCCCTTACGGCGCTATCGTGCGCGACGAGGGCAAAAAGAAGGTAGCCGCGAAGTGCGACCTTTGCTGCGAGCTGGGCGAGCCGGAATGTGTAAAGCATTGTCCTAATAATGCCCTTAAATACGAGGACAGGGGGGATAACGAGTGAAGTACGTTATTATAGGTAACTCGGCCGCGGCGGTCGGATGCGTCGAAGGCATACGCAAGCACGATAAAAAAGGAAGCGTCACAATAATTTCCGACGAGAAGCATCATGTGTATTCGCGGCCGCTCATATCGTATTACCTCGCGGGCAAGGTGAAGCCGGAGAACATGGTATACCGGAAAACCGACTTTTACGAGAAGAACGGCGTGGAAACGCTGCTCGGTAAAAGAGCGTCGGCCATAGACCCCAAAATTAAGACCGTGACGCTCGAAGACGGCAAAGAGGTAAAGTATGACAAGCTATTAATAGCGACAGGCTCGTCGCCGTTCGTGCCGCCTACCGGCGGCCTTGGAAGTCAGGACAACGTATTCACGTTCTTAAAATATGACGACGCGCTGGGAATTGAAAAGCTCGTGAGCAAAGATAGCCGTGTGGTCGTAATAGGCGCGGGGCTTATAGGCCTAAAGGCCGTCGAGGGTCTTGCCCCGGTGGCGGGCAGCGTGCACGTCGTGGAGCTTGCGCCCCGGGTGCTGCCTATGATACTCGACGACGAGGCGGCAAAGCCGGTGCAGCGGCGCATAGAGGCGCAGGGCGTCGTGTTCCATCTCGGCATGACGGTGGAAAAGGTTGTGGGCGAGAAGCGAGTGGAGAAGGTGATCTTAAAAGACGGCACGGAACTTCCCTGCGACATACTCGTAATGGGCGTGGGCGTACGTCCCAACACGGCGGAAGCAAAGGCGGCGGGGGTAAACGTCAACCGCGGCATAATAGTGGACGACAATATGCGTACTAACGTTAAGGACATATACGCGGCGGGCGACGTCACGGAGAGCATCGACCTCGTCACGGGCGAGAAGAAGATAATGGCGCTGTGGCCCAACGCGTACGCTCAAGGGTTTGCTGCGGGTGCGGACATGGCGGGAGCGAAGTGCGGCTTTGCGGGCGTGTTCCCGATGAACGCCGTAGGGTTTTTCGGATTATCTATGATAACGGCGGGCGTGCAGGGCGGCGAAGGCGCAGAGATGATATCCAAAAGTGATGCAAAAACAGGGGCGATGAAACGCTTCTTTGTTAAGGACGACAGGCTAACAGGCTTCATACTGGTAGGCGACGTGGACAGGGCGGGCATATACACATACATCATGAGCGAAAAAATACCCGTATCGAGCCTGGAGAAGCCGCTCACAGACGATAATTTCGGGCTCATGGCGCTGGGGCGCACGAGGATGAAAGAAAGGATCTCTTCTTAAAATGGAAATTCGCGCGGAGACAACGCAATATTATGAACTCAACAAACAGATAAAAAAGCTTGCCGAAAAGCCCGGAGAGATCGTCGTTAAGGGCGTGTTCGGACAGCGCTATATGGGCTGCGGCCTGAAAAAACACACAAAGCTATCTGTGCACGGGACCTTGGGCAACGACTCGGCGTGCTATATGGACGGCGCGACACTCGAGGTTTATGGAAATGTGCAGGACGGCATAGCGAACACTATGAACGACGGCACGCTTATAATACACGGTAACTGCGGCGACATAATGGGCTACGCCATGAGAGGCGGCAGCGTGTATGTTAAAGGGTACGCGGGCTACCGCGCGGGCATACACATGAAGGAATACATGGATAAAAGCCCTAAGATAGTAATAGGCGGCAAGGCGGGAGATTTCTTAGGCGAATATATGGCGGGCGGAAGGATAGTGGTATTAGGCCTCGGCCTTGGGCCTGACGAGCTTGCGGCCGGGAGGTTTTACGGCACGGGCATGCACGGCGGCAGGATGTATATACGCGGGAAGCTGAACGAAGCGCTCGCGGGCAAAGAGATAATGGAGGCGCCGCTCGATGATGAAGACAAGGCTTTTTTAAAGCAGACTATAGACGAATACGCCGCGTATTTCGGCGCGGGCTTAAGCGGAGTGAAGATAGAGGATTTTAAGAAGTATCAGCCTAAGAGCAAGAGGCCGTATGGAAATATGTATATAGCGAACTAAATCGATGGCAACCTCACGATTGCCATCGAGTTACGCCCCGCTTGCGCTTAACGCGCGGTCAGCGGGGCGTTTATGACTACATTTATAAATCTTTTGGATTGCCTTTCACTGGCGGAGACCAGATGAAAGGCATGGGGGTGTGAGGAATATATCCCTCCACCGCCTTAAGGCGGTCCCCCTCCCTTTAGGCAAGGGAGGCTAAAGACGGAACGACACGACTACCAGAGAATCATATTTTAAGAAGAAAAGATTGTATGCGTTTGCTTTGCTATGTTCTGGATACTAGAAAAGTATCTTTTGAAATCTATCATGGCTATTTTCTATTACCAGCCAATCAAAATCGTATTTCTCTGCATCCATCCATTTAGGCATGTCCTTAATGGAAAATAGCCTACTGTAAGGTAGATTACTCAATATAAAACCATCATCATACTCGATTGCCATAATTCCGGTGAGATTATATGGGGAGTCTGCATAAAAGGAAAATAGAGCGTATAGTAAGATATAAAGTCCGGAGAGTGCTTCCATTGCATTTTTTAGGCTTGCACCTTTAAATTGATTAAATCGGTTATGCTTTACGCTGTTATAATCCTGATACCATTTTAATGCTTTATAACCGGTACCCTGCCACTCGGCATATGGAGTAAAAGTTAACGTTTGAAAGTTAGCTGAATATTGAGATAATCTCATATGTTTTTCGAGTT
Organism: Bacillota bacterium; assembly: GCA_023410595.1. GTDB lineage: Bacteria > Bacillota > Clostridia > Christensenellales > SZUA-584 > DTFZ01. The sequence goes on from JAEYPO010000007.1 coordinate 113,799, forward strand.
CAAAATAGTGATTCAAATTTAAGTTATCGTTTGGTCTCATCCCTTTCTGTAATTTGTACTCATGTTGGGTTAGAAGTTCAGTAAATATTGACTCAATTTCTGTACATGTACGAAGAAGCAATTCAAATAACCTATGTGAATAAACCTTATCATGTGCTGGCACTGGTTCAATATATTCAAAGACTTTTTTTAGATCCTCTGCAATCATATAATAAGCCATGATATGCTGGCCTTTTGACGCAAAAAATTCAGCTTCTGTTAAATAATCGTATTCAGGCAAATCTTTTTGGGATATATAAGGGCGATATATACCATAGTAGGGTTTTGTCAGAGCCATAGAAACTATCCTCCCTAATATTTAGTTTGTTTTTCAATGCTCTCTATCCTTTGATTAATGTATGTATAATACATATCATCGTATCTACTAGATTTTTTAATTGATGGACCACTTAGCTGAATTTTTTCTTCAAAAGGCTGATTAGCAAAATCTTTTAGCTCAAAAGTAACCCCAATATTTACTGTAGGTAAACAACAACCATCAAGATTTTTCAGTTGATCTTCGTTTATATCAGGGTTACCATCAGAATATCTTTGAAATGTATATAATATTTTCTTTTGTTTATTAATAAGTAAGCTATTATGTTTACAGTCTCGGCTATAATTAACTTGAAAAGAAGCACCGCCTATTTGAATAAAAATATGCTTTATTATTATGTCTTTAATATTTGTTTCACTTATATTTTTTATATCTAATTCAATAGAAAAGATTTCTTGGGGAATTGTGCCCTTATCATCTGTGTTATATGATCCTTTATATAGTAGAACATGATCATCATTTATACATTTAAAACGCTCATTTGTTTCCGGATATAGGTAAATATTAAATTCTTTTTCATCATCAATAATTATGAAAGGAGTATGCTTTTGTTCCTCAATCCGGGTTAATCTTTGATTTAGTTCCAATGTCTTTTGATTAGTTTCGAAAAATTTTTTTTGCCATTCATCATTTGTTTTTTGAATTTTCTTATTTTGTTTTAATGCAAGCCAACCTAAAAAAACAGTCCCTATGTATGCTAGAACCGAACCCCAGAAAACAAGCCAATCATTACGTTTTAATTGTATTCCAAGAGGTAAGAATCCATCTGTTAAAAACATGCAAATAATCAATACGGGTAAAGTAAAAAATATTATCAGAATTTTATTTTTTTTAATAAATGATTTTACTCTATTATTAACTCTCATTACAACTGCCCTATATATTCGATTATAGAAGAAACCTATTTTCTTTCGACATATTATACCATAATATTATTATATATGCCATATTTCGCTATTGGTAGGTTCCCAAAGGGGTTAGTCTCTTTGGCGGGAGTTTGAGGGCAGAGCCCTCATAAGTGCGAAGCACGAAGGGTTAACAGATCCGATGCAACGCCGCTATAAGTGCGTTAGCACGAAACGGAACGACACGGGGGTCGTTCCCTACATGGTGCGCTAACACTAAAACATAGTGCGAAGCACGAAAAGCGTCCCGTTACGCCCTATATTCCTTGAAGTTCATTATCATCTCGTTTGTGAGGCTGATGCCGTCCGCCGCTATATCAATATCGTCGCGGCGCACCCACTCGGCTGAGGAAAGCTCGTTTTCGTCCAGCACAATAGCGTCGCTGCCGTCAAGATCGCAGTAAAAGCCCATGAGCAGCGAGCCGGAAAACGGCCACGGCTGGCTCTTGTAATAGCGTATATTTTTAACTCTGACTCCGGTCTCTTCAAAGACCTCACGCCGCACGGTATCTTCTATTGGTTCGCCTATCTCCGTAAAACCGGCTATGAGCGCGTAGCTTTTATAAAGCCGCCCCGAGTACTTCGTAAGCAGCAGCCTGTCTCCGTCCGTTACGCCAACGATGACAGCGGGCGATATACAGGGATATGCCATGTGGCCGCAGTTTTCGCAGCGCATCATGCGCTCTTTGCCGTCCTTTATCATATCCGCGCCGCACCTTCCGCAGAAGCGGTTGCTCTCGTACCAGCCCCAAAGATGGCAGGCCGTCGCGGCCGCGAAGGCAAGTGCCTTTGGCTGCCTGCCGCGGAAGGCCATCATGTCGAGGTATTCAAAATCTCCCCAGGGCTCAGTTGCGGGGGCGAGGAAGAACTTATCGCCGTCGATTGCGAACAGGTATGTATACGTGGAACGGGAGGGCGGTATCTCGCCAAGCCTCGGGAACTCGACTCCCTGCTCCGTTTCCTTTGCGAGAACGGCGTTGTCCTTTATGAACATTATAAAGCTTTCTGAGTCGGGCGCTTGCTGACGGTAACTATTGTCAAAATTAAGCGGCTGTAATTCATGTATCATATATTGCTGCCTTTCTGCATGATGATTTTTCCATTAGAATACACCCGACCGACGCTTTCTGTCCATAACGCGCTGCTGTTTCGGGAAGCACAGCGTTTACAGAAAAAGTATTGACGCGATAAAGGGAATACGTGATAATAGAGCTGGAGTATATATACATTGGTGGATGTATTATGCATAGGAGGGCGCCATGATTAAATGCAGTATGTGCTGTTGAAATAGCTGTGCATATTCTCAACATACTATTGTATATCTCAATAACCATAGCAATCGTTGTATTCTACAGATTTTTAAAAAGGAAGTTCGCAAAGTAATAAAAAAGACATCATAAAAGAGATGTTCTTTTTACAGAAAACAAACAAGACTCTCCGCCGCCTGCTTGTCAATACGGATACGCGCGGTAATCCATCTGTGTCTGTATGCGCTCGCGCGCTTCTTTCCCTGCGATGCGCTCGCAGACATAAAGACCTAAGTCTATCGCGGACGTAACGCCTCTCGCGGTTATTATGTCGCCGTCGTCCACGACACGCTCGCCTGATACGTCTTTCGCAAACCTTTTTAAGAATTGCATATGATTCGGGTGCGTCGTGGCCTTCCTGCCCTTAAGGAATCCCGCCGCTCCGAGCGCGAGTACTCCGCCGCAGACGGCGGTCTTGACCGTAACGGGCGATACGCTTCTTATCCAATCCAAAAACGACGCGTCGCCGAGAAGTGCCTGAATGCCGTTGCCGCCCGGTATGAATATATAATCGTACGCGTAAAGATCGCCGCCCGCCGCGTCCGGTGTAAGCACAGCGCCTTCAAACGATCTGATCTCGTCTTTCTGGGCACAAATGGCATACTCCATATCAGGGACGAAGCCCATGGTTCGAAGCCGCGTGACCGGGTCGTAAAAACCCGCGAAATCGAGCAGCGTGAGCCCGTCGTAAAGAATAAACGCGATCTTCAAAACAGCTCTCCTTTTCAGCCAAGCTTATTCCTTATTCAACCATATATATGATAGAACTTCAAGAGGCAGGCATATATACGTTTAACTTAAACAACGAGGCGTGTTATAATATGGATGGCGTTAGTAAGCTTATATATCGAAAGGTCAATATTATGGCTGAGCATTATTTTATCGCATATTTTTCTGGAACAGGCGGCACGGCGAAGGCGGCAAAACACCTTGCGGCGGCGCTGGAGAAAAGCGGCGCGGACGTAACGCTTAAGGAGATTAGGGACGGCGCAGCCGCCGGTAATAGAAGCGAAGATTATCTCGCTCTGCTGTTCCCGGTGTATGCAGGCAGCGAGCCCGCGCCCGTACGCCGCTGGCTCGAACAGCTAAGCGGTGTAAGCGGCAAAAAGGCCGCCGTAATAGCCGTATCGGGAGGCGGGGAGGTATCGCCCAACACCGCGAGCAGGCGGGGATGTATAAAGCGCCTTAAGAAAAGAGGCTACAGTGTTGTCTATGAGGATTCCGTGGTCATGCCCGCAAACATATTCACATCCACGCCGGCAAACGCCGCCGCGCGGCTGCTCAAGGCGCTGCCGGAAAAGATGGCGCTGATAGCGCGGGACATATCGTCAGGGCGGGAAAAGTCGCTTAAGACGAAGCTAAGAGACAGGTTGTTTTGCGCGATATTTGCTGTTCAAAGAGCGGGGGCAAAGCGGTTCGGCAGGAAATATTATACGACGGATGATTGTACGGGCTGCGGGCTATGCGCCAGAGGTTGTACGACGGGCAACATACGCATGGAGGGCGCAAGGCCGGTGTTCGGCAAGTCCTGTTGTATGTGCTTAAGGTGCGCGTACGTTTGTCCGGCAAATGCCATAAAGCCAGGCATGATGCGTTCAGCGATACTGAAACAGGGCTTTGATATAGAGGAGATGGAGAAACGTCCTGCCGACTTAACGCAGCCGCTGCCAAGAGGCATAGCGTGGAAGGGACTGCGGGAGTATCTTGAAGAGATCGAGCATAACGATACGGACGCCTGAAACGCTACAGCCGCTTTTCAAAGCAGACAGAGTTGTTCCTGCCCGCGTATATGCCGAAATTAGGAATGCGCTTATAGCCGCTGCTCTCATAGAACGCCACGGCTTTTTTATTTTCCACGCCCGTCTCCAGCCACAGCGCGCTGTAGCCGTATTCGCGCGCTTTTTCCTCAAGATATTTAAGCATTGCACCGCCGACGCCGTTTCCGCGGTTGCGCGCGTACATGCGCTTTACTTCCGCGGTGGTTTCGTCCATAGGGCGGAACGCTCCGCAGCCTATAGCAACCCCATTGTTGTCGCGCGCGACGACGAACGCCGCTCTCGGTACGCGCACGCCTTCCGGGTCGAACGAAGCGCGGCCGCTCCTGCCCGTAACACTCTCCAAGAATTCAGACAGTTCATCCATAAGCGCGGCGGCGTCAGAAGAACCCGGGTCTTCCTCGCAGATAGTAAAGCGAAGGTCACTCATGCTCGCCCTCCTCGCGCTTCCATTTGCGGCTGTAGAGCTTTGCGCTCTGTTTGACCCTCGTAACGGGCTTGCGCGTCCACTCGCGCCGCAGCGTCGTATATAATTCGGTTTTTGTTTTCGGCTTATTCATTATTCCCTCCGGAAGCATACTTAATTATAAACAAGTCGGGAAATTATGGCAAGATAAAGATGGAAGCATGGTAATTGAATCATTTAGTTCCATAAAATTATATGGTATAATTGCATATATTTATCTGATGACGATGGGGGCAATATGGGCACGACGCTGGGGAACCTTCATATATATAATACAGACCCTGAATTTATAAAGACGTTGATAAATGGCGATTATCCGATAATGCGGATGTCAGACGAATGGACGAGCGTACTTGATGTAGGACTCGAAACCGTGGATACGGAGGCGAAGAAGCTTTCAAAGAGCATAGATGCTGCCGTGTTTTCTTTCATGTACTTTGATGACGACCTTATATCGCTGAAGCTTTTCAGGGAAGGAAAAAAGGTCGCGCATTATGAGACGTATTACGAGAGGGCGCCTTATGTAAAAAGCTGCAGAGAATTCCTTGCGGCGGCGTGGCTTGAAGCATCTTTGGAAGGACGACTTATGAAGATATTCAAATGCGAGGACCTCGGAAGAAAGGTAGAGATGCTTGAGGAGCTTTTCGGAGTAGCCTTTTATATAAATTCGGAATTCACAAAGGAAGACAGGGAGAAATACAGGCGCACGAGAGGCGATGCCCATTTTCTAAAATATGAAGAGGAACAGAAAAAAATAAACAAGATAAAGAACAAAACTAAAACAGTGCTTACGCAAGAGATGGATGCTTTGCTTTGGCCTTGTTTTAACGAAGAGGCAACAAACAGTAACTATTTTTTATTATTAAATGCAGTTGAAGAATATCCAAATGATGGATGCTTAGCAGAACTTGTTGAAGATACTCTGCAACGCATACTTCAGGGAGTCAATATATCATCCGACAATTTTGTGATGCTGTATTACAACAGTGAAGAATTTTTAATAGTGCATAACTTGATAACGCATAGGACGTGTATTCGTATCTCGAATGATAGTAAAGTTTTAGGCGAAGTAACGCTGTCTGAAAAAGTTTTTATTGCGACTGTTCTTGATAATGGAGATATATTATGCATAAGGGAAATGGAACCGATGCATCTGGATAAGGTTATGGGGGTAATCTGTTATGATAAAGACTGGGTTTTAAAGTGGAAAGTAGATACAGGTTTTTTATACCCATATATAAATCCCGTTCAACAGGGGGCAAACATTTTTTTTGGGACATATATGGGAAAAGATATGAAATCAGAACTTTATAAATTAAGTATGGATGGCAATGTGATTATAAAAAAGGAATTTAGTAAGATTAGCATTGAAAATAAGATGGCTACTTTAGGTGGATATATTTTTTGTAAAGCAAGGGACTTCAGTGAGGGCTCTTATAGTTGTACATATATGAAACTGGATGAATCCTTCGAACTTATTGATAGAATCGTTTTTCCAAAAGACATATCTATATGCGGTGATGGAGCATATGATAATAAAACATTTAGAGCTTATTTTCATACGCTCAATAACTCAATTGTTTCTATTGATTTAAAAAATATGGAATATACTACGAAAAAGATTGGGTTTGAGTTTTACCCGCATATTGTTGATGATGAAGGTAATATTTATGGTTATATAGGGGATTCAATGTTAGGAATATTTGACATTGACCTGAATCCTATTTCTCGCCATCGTCTGAAAGGGTGGTTAGTTCGTATATGTCAAACGGAGACGGGAATACATGCTATTACAAAAACAGTTGAGTGCCCATATATTGTCCGCGTTTATAGAATAGACCCTGCTTAAGAGTCCATTTGCAACTCAAAATACGGCTCGTCGACGAACCCTGTGTCCTCAAACTGCTTATAGCCCTTCTGTATAAAGCCGCACTTGCTTATCATGTTTATCGACGCGGCGTTGTCGGGATGGGCCGAGGCGAATACCAGCCGTGCCTTTTTGTTGTCTCTGAGCCAGCAGACATAGGCCCCCAGCGCTTCCGTTCCGTATCCCTTCCCCCAAAACAGCTTGCTTAAGTGGAGTATGGCTTCAACATGAAGCGGGTCTTCTTTATCAAACTGGCCGCCGCATATGCCCGCGAGCCTAGCTGAACTCTTTTCGACGATTGCAAATATGGTGTTGCCGTATTGCGCGTATTTTTCGCGATCAAACTCTATTACCTTTTTTATCCGCTCTATGCTGGTGGCTCCCCCGCAGTAGCGCATCGTATCGGCGTCGCCCCACATTTCGTAAAGCGCATAGAGATCAGCCTGCTCCATGAGGCGGAACAAAAGGCGCTCCGATTCAAATATTATATTCATATCACGTTTCCTTAAGAAATACTTTTATCCTTTCCGCCGCGAGGCGTATGCGCTGCTCCGACTGCACTAAAGCCATGCGCACATAACCTTTGCCTCCCTCGCCGAACGCGCTGCCCGGTACGGCTATTACGCCAGTCTTACGTCCAAGCAGCCTGCCAAACGCAATGTCGTCGTTGCCGAAAACTTGCGGTATCCTCGCCCAGACGAACATAGTGGCCTTTGGCGACGTTATACTCCATCCGGCGTCCGCAAAGCATTCTATCAGCACGTCCCTGCGCCGCTCGTATTCATGGGCTGTTTGCCTGATATCCGCGGAGCTGCTTGACAGCGCGCATATGCCCGCCTTTTGTATGGGCAGGAACACGCCGAAATCAGTGTTGGACTTGAAGCGCTTGAGCATGCCTATGTATTCGCTGTTGCCGAAGCAGAACCCGAGGCGCGCGCCCGCGAATCCGAACGTTTTGGAGAGCGAGTTGAACTCCGCGCCCACCTGCTTGGCACCTTCGTATGCAAGAAAGCTGCCAACTTTGAGCCCGTCGAACGCGAGCTCGCTGTACGCGTTGTCGTGTATTATGAATATGTCGTTTTCCTGCGCAAACGCGACGAGGTCTTTGTAAAACGAATCGGGCGCGACGGCTGTCGTAGGGTTGTTGGGGTAGGACACTATCATGAGCTTCGCTTTTCGGGCGACGCTTTCGGGTATGTCCCGAAGGTCGATTAAAAAGCCGTTCTCGGGGCGCTGCTTCGCCCAATAGACTTTGGAGCGTGCGAGCATCGCCCCGGTATAAAACGCTGGGTAGCATGGGTCGGGAAGTATTACGGTGTCGCCGGGGCCCGCGAGCGGCAGGCAGCAGTGCGCAAGGCCTTCCTGCGAGCCTAGCACCGCACACACTTCCGTCTCGGGGTCTATATCGACGCCGTAACGCCGCCCGTACCATCGGGAGGCGGCCTGTTTCAATTCCGGCAGATCCTCTATAGCGTATATGTAATTCTCGTCTTTTTCGGCCTCTGCGGCTATGGCGTCTTTCACGTTTTTTGCGGGCGGTATGTTGGGCGTGCCGACGCTTAAGTCGATAACGTCCACGCCCTGTCGCAGCAGTATCGCTTTCTCCCTGGCGAGCTGCGTGAATATGCCGGACTCGAGCCGGCACATGAGATCGGAAAACTTCATGTTTTTTACTGTGCTCCCATACGCGTTTTGAATATTATAACACAGATAAGCGACCACAATATATAGCGGCTTGCGCAATAATGAGCTAACGTATACAATTAATTAATTGCCGCTTTGGAGGATGTATGCCTTTGTTTTTAGCAGTATACGCGGCAGTAATGTCGGCCGCGGGGTTTTGCGTATGCGCACGCGACAAGCATGCTGCCGTAAAGGGCAGCCGAAGGGTGAGCGAAGACGCGCTGCTGGCTATTGCCGCATTGGGCGGCGCGGTCGGCGTATACGCGGCGATGCTCATGCTGCGGCACAAGACGAGGCGGTTAAAGTTCATGCTGCTTATACCGCTCATAATGCTGCTGCAGGCGGGAGCGGCGCTGTGGGCGCTCAAAGTCTTCTAAAGCAGGAAAAGCATTGCAGTCATCATTGTTGTTGACATTGCAAAGGCACTTAAATATAATATATTCGTCTGACTATGCGGATTTGCCCGCATCGCGGGCTAAACATACAAAAGAGGTAACTATAATGAAGATGACTTTTCAGCCTAAGAAAAGGCAGCGCAAAGCGGAACACGGTTTCTTAAAGAGAATGAGCACGAGAAACGGCCGCAATGTTTTAAAGCGCAGGCGCGCGAAAGGCAGGAAAAAGCTGACCGCTTAATTTCCTTCTGAACGATGTTTTTGCTGTATCGTCAGTTTGTGGTTGGATGGAAGGTATATTGAGGCGTGAATATTCGCTGAGGCGCAACAAAGAGTTCAGGTATGTATATAAAAGGGGACGGTCCGTTTCAGACAGGAACCTTACGCTTGTATATGTGGTCACCAAAACGCCGCACCTTAAAGTGGGGTTTTCGGTGTCCAAGAAGATGGGAAACAGTGTTAAGCGCAACAGGTTGAAACGCAGGATGAAAGAAGCTTTTTTTTCTATGCTGGACGCCGTATCGCAAAAGTGCCTGCTGGTGTTCGTACCGAGAGAGGCAGCGCGGGAGGCGGAATACAATGACCTGCTTCAATCGATGGGCGCTCTTTTAAAAAAAGCGGGACTTGTGGAGAAATAGCATGAAGCGCATACTCCTGGCAATAATAAAGTTTTACAAGCGGGCTATATCTCCTTACCTGGGGAACGCATGCCGGTTCATTCCGACATGCTCCGAATATGCCATAGAGGCGATTGGAAAATACGGCGCTCTTAAAGGGTTCGGCATGGCGGCATGGCGCATACTGCGCTGCAATCCGCTCTGCAAAGGCGGATACGACCCCGTTCCTTGAATCGCGGCATTCAGGCAATGCCTCAATAGACTCGGAGGATAACGAATTTGGATTTTTTAAGCAACAACTTTATATCCGATTTTTTTCTGATAGTTTTAAAAGGAGTATACAGCTTCGTTAACGATTATTCGGTAGCTATAATCGTCATGACGATATTACTGCGGCTGCTTATGCTGCCGCTTGACTTAAGGCAAAAGAACAGCGCCCGCAAGATGGCGCTGCTCCAGCCCCAGGTTGACAGCTTAAAGAAACGCTACGCAAATAATCCGCAGCAGCTGCAGAAAAAGCAGCAGGAGCTTTTCAAAAAGGAAGGCGTAAAGCCGCTTGCCGGATGCCTGCCCATGCTCATTACGCTGCCTATATTCTTCGCGTTCTTCGGAGCGATGCGCGTGCTCGCGGCGCAGCAGACCGTATCGCTGATGCTCGACGCGCAGAACCTCGGGCAGACGGCTCTGCCGCAATGGCTCTGGGTAAACAACTTCTGGCAGGCCGACTCGGGGCTTTCTCCCATACTGCCCGCCGCGAAGGATTTTGTGGGATTCGTGCAGACCAACGCTACGTACATAACGCCGCAGGCGATGCATATGCTCGCTCAGAACGGACTTTTGAATTTCGATTACGCAGGCGGAGTATTAAGTACGGCGATGCCCGCGTACGACACGCTTGCGGCCAAAATAATATCCGCAAACGGCCTTACGGGGTTCAACAACGGGTGGTTCGTGCTTCCGGTACTGGCGGGCGTTACGCTGTTCTTCCAGCAAAAGCTGACGATGACTCAGACGCCGCAGGCCGCGGGGCAGGGAAAGTTTATGCTGTGGTTCTTCCCGATATTCTCCGTGTACATCTGCGCGACGTCCAACGCAGCTTTCGCCGTTTACTGGGTAGTTGCAAACATCTATGCCCTGGGGCAGGTGCTTGTTCTGAATTATATCTATAAAAAACGCGATCAAAAGGCGAAAGGCATTATCGAGGAGGCACCCTGATGGATGTTATTGAATGCAAAGGAAAGACGGTCGACGAAGCCGTTTTCAGCGGTCTTCTTAAGATGGACCTGTCTATAGACGAAGTGGACATAGAGATACTCGACGAGGGCGGCGGGCTTTTTAAAAGCGCGAAAGTAAGGATGACGAAGAAAAAGGACTCCGAGCTGCCCGGCAGAATCGAGCTGGCTGGCGAGAAGCAGGAAACGCCGCCCACAAGGCGCGAAACGCCGCGCTACGAAGCGCCGAGGCGTGAAGCGCGCCGCGACGACAGAAGGGACTACGCGCCGCAGAGGCGCAGGGAATACGACCAAAGGTATGAACACAGGGCGGAAGAAGCAGAGCCTGCCCAGCCGAAGGAGCCTCAAAACGACGCCGAGAAGTTTTTATATGGTCTTTTTGAGCGCATGGGCATGAACGTGGCGTTAAAGTCCGAGAAGCTGGAAGAGGACATACTACGCATAGATATGTCGGGCAGGGCGATGGGCATGCTCATAGGCCGCCGCGGCGAGACGCTTGACGCTTTGCAGTACTTAACGAGCCTTGTATCAAACAACGGCAAGGATGAGTACTTAAAGGTGATGCTCGATACCGAGAACTACCGCAGAAAGCGCGAAGAGGCGCTGAAGCGGCTGGCGGTAAGGCTGGCGGACAAGGTTATTAAATCGGGCAAGAAGGTCGTGCTCGAGCCGATGAACCCATACGAGCGGCGCATACTGCACGCGACGCTGCAGGATCATCCGGGCATAACGACGTACAGCGAGGGCGAGGATCCTTTCAGGAGCGTTGTCGTGGCATTAAAGGACGAAGCAAAGGCTAAAGAAGAATAGGAAAAGCAAAAGCGCATCGAAGGGTGCGCTTTTTTGTTGAGGTAATATCAAAACAGGCGTATGATTACGCCTGTAATTTGAGTCATAATAGCTTAAAGCTGGTCCATATACTCCTTGAACTGAGAAAAAGCAATGCCCGGCTCTTCGAGCGAGAGGTCCCAGCGCTTTACCCACTCAAGCGAGTAAAAGCCGTCGTAGCCCGAGGCTTTAAGCGCCTTAACCGCCGCTTCTACGGGCACGTTGCCTTCGCCGAGCATCCTGTAGCGCACTTGCTTGCCGTCCATTACGGAGTCCTTTATATGCACGTGCTTTATATACTGTCCGATGTTATTGAGCGTGTAAACCGGGCTTTCGCCGAAGAAGCGGTAGGGGTGGTGTACGTCCCATAGCACGCCTACGCTGCCCTGGCCGATTTCCTTAATCAGCGCCGCCAGAACGCGCGTCTTAGCGAAAAAGCCGTTTGTCTCGATAAGCGGCATGACCCCCTTAGATTTTGCGTAATCGGCGATGTCGGCGAGATTGGGTATTATGACCTTCATGCTTACGCCGCCGTCGGGGGCGGGAGCCGCGTCGCCCAGCAGCCGCAGGTACGGCGCTCCTATGGCGCTAGCGGTATCGATGTACGCTTTGGCAGCCTCCAGCACGTTCTCATCGTTTAGGTTGCATGAAGACGTAAGGCACGGGATAGAAAGCCCCAGCGATTGCAGTCGCCGCTTTGTAGAGTCGATCTTCGCCGGCGAAAGCTCGTCTATCGCCGGAACGAAGAGTTCGCTTAAGATTCCCCGTATCTCTATTCCGTCAAACCCTAAATCGGAAGCAAAGGTGATTATTTCGGTGAACGACCATTCAGGACATCCTAATGTAGAAAAGCATGTTTTCATATGGACCCTCCTATATAGACCTCTTTGTACTGCCTGCGTTTACCTGTTCATTACGCTCTTGAACTCTTCAAGCGTCTTTTTAAATTCGCTCATGCAGCTCTTTACCGGCGCGCCGTCCGAGAAATCAACGCCCGCTTTTTTTAGCAGCTCCAGCGGATAGTTGCTGCCGCCGCTCTTTAAGAATTCTTTATACGCCTCCAATTGTCCTTGTTTTCTATTGTAAATATTTGAGGCTATCATTACAGCGGCGGAAAAGCCCGTCGCGTATTTATATACGTAGAACGCGTTGTAAAAGTGCGGTATCCTCGCCCACTCTATTGCTATGTAATCATCCGTCTCAATTTCGGGGCCGTAGTAAAGGCGGTTTAAATCGGCATATGCTTTTGAGAGGCTCTCGCGCGTAAGCGGCTCGCCCGCCTCGCACATGGCGTGCGATATCTTCTCGAACTCGGCGAACATAGTCTGGCGAAGCACCGTCGTGCGGAACTGGTCGAGATAGTGATTAAGCACGTATTTTTTAAGCTCTCCGTCCGAATGCTCAAGCAGGTATTTTGTCATAAGCACCTCGTTGACGGTGGAGGCGACCTCTGCGACGAATATCGTGTAGCCCGCAAGCGAATACGGCTGGTTCTGCTCGGAATACCACGTATGCATAGCGTGGCCCAATTCGTGCGCTATCGTGTATACGCTGTCAAGGTCGCCGCGATGATTTAGCAGTACGTACGGGTGGACGCCGTAAGCGCCCCAGGAATACGCACCGCTCGTTTTGCCCTCGTTTTCAAACACGTCTATCCAGCGTTCCTTAAGCGCCCTGTTGAGCAGCCCCGCATACTCTTCACCCAAAGGAGCGAGCGCCTGTCTGGTCATTTCCATAGCCTTTTCGTAGCTGTACTTTTCGTCGGTCTTGCCCGCGAGCGGGACGTATATGTCGTACATCGCTATATCGGCAAGGCCCAATAGCTTCTTGCGCGTTTCTATGTAGTCGTACATCACATAAAGGCTATCGTGCACGCTGCTTATAAGTCCTTCGTAAAGCGACTCGGGCACGTTGTCGGCAAAAAGCGCCTTACCTAAAACGCTGCCGTATTTTCTCGCCTTCGAGTAGAACACGTCCTTTTTGACGCTCGTGGAATAAGCCGCCGCTATCGTGTTGAGGCTGCCTCTGTACGCGCCGTAGTATGTCTCGTAAGCGCTGCGCCGCACGTTCCTGTCCCTGTGCTGCATGAGCTCTATGTATCTGCCGTGTGTCAGCTGCACGCTTCCTTCCGGGGTATCTACCGCTCCGAACTTTAAGTCCGCGTTGTTGAGCATTGTGAATATATCCTTGGCGCCCGAAGAGAAATCGGAGCTCAGTGACAGCAGCAACTCTTCGTTCTCGGTAAGCACATGGCTTTTCTGGCGTATAGTGTCCCTTATCATGAACGCGTAAGGCGCGAGCGCCTTTTCCTCGTCAATAAAGCCCAAAAGCTTTTCTTCGTCTTGAGCGAGCAGCGCGGGCGCCGCGAACGACGTCTCGCCCGAAAGCGCTACGAGCAGGCTCATGGCCCTGTCTGTCATCGCCTGATATTTTGAGTCGGCATTGTTCTGGTCGCGGCTCATCTTGGCGTAAACATAAAGCCGCTCGCCTATAAGCCCCGCTTCATCCATTTTTGCAAGCGCGGAAGCGAGGCTCTGCGCCGTGTCCGCGAAGCCTTCCTTTAAACCCTTAAGATCAGGCAGCATGTTTTTCAGTTTAACGAAGTCGCGCTCCCAATCCTCGTCCGAGGCGTAAAGGGCGCTTAGATCCCATTTGTATTTTTCGTCTATATCGCCGCGTTTCATATATCCTCCAAAAGGTGTATGCTTTATATAATTATGCCCCAAATATGCCGCTTGAGACTCGCTAGTATCTGATATCTTTGCCGAACAGCAGCATTTTAAGCGATGCTTTTTTGTCCATCAGGCGCGAATGTATGCGCTCGCCGTATCTGTCCTTTAACACATCGAACGACAGGTTGGTCACTATGAGCGTATGAAGCCCGCTTCGTTCGTTTATCAGGTCAAACAGGTATTCTTTCGTGACGTTGCGCGTCATAGGCTCGGTGCCAAGGTCGTCTATAACGAGCAGAGGCACCTCGAATATGGGGGAGATGTCGACGTCTTCGCCCAGCCTGTGCTGGTGAAATATAGAGAACAGCCGGTAGGCCGTATAAAAAGCCGCGGTATAACCGCGCTCCATTACGCGGCGCATTACGCACTTTGAAAGGTACGTCTTGCCAAGCCCCGTGCCGCCTGATAAGAGGAATATTGGAGGTGAGGCGGGCAAATCATTCGAATATAGCTCGGCGATTTTTTTGTACTGCGCCATATAATCGCGCTGCGTCCTGCCGTTGTTAAGGGGCGTATCGTCAAACACTTCCAAATCGAACTTCTCGAAGCTTACGCCCGCGTCATTAAGCCGCGCCTCTGAAAGCTTGTCTTCCAGCACCTTTCTTTTGAAGCATTCGCAGCGTTCGCCGTCCCCATGAAACCCGGTGTCTCGGCAGCGCCCGCACGAATATATGGGGTCGAGATAGTGTATGTCGTACCCAGCGTCTGCAAGCAGTCTGCGCTCAGCTTCCTTTAAATCTTTTATCAGGTTCTCATAATATGTATTGTCGCCAAAAGCGTTCAGTATACGCTGCCGCTGCGCCTCTTTCATCTTGAAGCGCGCCTCTTTAAACTGCGGTATGCTTTCTGATACCTCCCTAAGGCGTCGGCTCTCTTCTATGCTGTTTTTTTCGCGGATACGTTCAAACTCCGCAAGCACTTGTGATATGCCCAAGTCTTAAGCTCCTTCGTCCGCGAACGGGTCTATTGCGAGGTGGTCATAATTTTCAGTGGGGCGCTCGAAGCTTTCTCTTTCGGCGGTGTGACTTACGCTGTACTTTTTCGTCTCACGCTGCGCGTCTTTTACCGTATGTACGCCCGCGTTGTGCCAGTTTGTGAGTATCGTGTTAAGATACCTATACGGATTATCTACAAGCATGCTTATTTCGGCGGCTATAAGTATCGCGTCGTGGCTTATGCCCCACTCGTTTGTCCATTTTAAGTATGCCCGCCGGTGAGCGTCCGTTATGCCGCGCGTTATGCCCGCCTCTCTGAACACCGCCTCGATGCATTCGTCAAGCGCCCGCTGCTCAGCTATGTAGCTGTCGGCGTCCTTAGGGGCGGTTATGCGGTTGTTATACCAGTCGGTCAGTACGGCGTCAAGGTAAGGCAGCGGCTTTCTGCCGCGCGCGCCCAAAAACTTCGCCGCTTTGGTGAGCATGTCCATGTTATAGCCGTATACATTGGTCCACTTATGATACAGGCTCTCGTACTCAAGAGGCGGCTTTAAGCTCAGCTCGCCCAAAGCCCGCATAAGCTCCTGTATGTTTTTTAGCGACCGCTCGGAATACGCCTTGTTCTCGGATATCTTTCTCGACGTCGTGCTGCCCTGTGCATGAAGCCGCTCGAGTATGCGGTCTAAGTATTTAAAGCTGGGCTCGCGGGCGGCCGTGGTGTGCGAGCATGCCGTAAGTATGGCCTCCAATGTGAAGCTCCAATCGCCCGTCCACTTTGCAAACAGCTCTTCCTCGTCCTTCGTGGGCTCTCTGCCCGAAATGCCGAGCTGCTTTAGTACGCGTATTATGCCCGAGGAAGCCGTCTTGTAAGACGCTATCTTCTCGCCCGCTTTTTCTTCCGTGTCAATGTTTTCTTCCTCCGCCCAGGACTTTGCCACCTTGTCCATGTACGCTATGGAGACGCGTCTGCCTTTAAGCAGCACGCAGTATTGCGCGAGCATCAGCACGACTTTTTTGGGCAGACGGAACGTGTCGGTGTAGTCGTATATCTTTAAATATTCGTGAGGCGAGAGCTGGCGGGAACCGAATATCGTCTGAAGCTGCTGATTGAACTCGCGCTCGGTATACAGGTCTTCCTCAGGCTTACTAAAATCACCGAGCTCTAAGCCTATGCGGTTGTTCGTGTTGACGATGCGCGCAAGGCCTTTGCCCTGCCAGTATTCAAACACGTCCATTACTTCGCGCTGGTCGAGCCCTAAGCGCGCGCACAGCATGTCAAAGTCGCACACCTCGCTGAGACAGGAATACATTAGCGTATAAAGATATGGTTCCGTGTATCGTGCGGGAGCATTAAGGCAGCATTCAATGAACCTGTTGGGAACGGCAGTGCTCTTTGAATTGTTTTTAAGCTGAAGCTGCATACATTACTCCTTTTTGCGGATACCAAATAAACCCTGATTGCTTAGAGAGCGTAAATGTATAATATCACAACGCGGGTGCTTTTGGCATATTATATATGATTTTTTATTAAAAAAACCAGCAGGGAATTTATAAACTGACATAATATGTGCTTCCAATAATTAAGGTTGCTCAAAAAGGCATAACCTGCTATACTCTGTAACAGGAAAAGTGGAGGTCAGCGCTTTTTTGCGCGTTTTATAATGAGAGAAAAACTTGTTATACAGGGCGGGAAACCGCTTACAGGCAGCGTCAGCGTCAGCGGCGCTAAAAATGCTGCCGTCGCCATATTGCCCGCCGCGCTGCTTTGCGAAGGCGTATGCGAAATAGACAACCTGCCAAACATCGCCGACGTTCATCTGCTGAACGACGTGCTTTGCAGCATGGGTGCAAAGACTGTATTCTTAAACAAATCGGTATCTATAGATTCCAGCGGCATAAAGGATTATATGATCAATAACGAAGCGGTGAAACAGATGCGCGCTTCTTATTATTTTCTGGGAACTCTGCTCGGGCGTTTCGGCAGGGCGGAGGTCTCGCTGCCCGGAGGGTGCGCTATAGGGCTTCGCCCCATAGACCAGCATGTAAAGGGCATGCAGGCTATGGGCGCCAAAGTCAGGACAGAATACGGCATGCTTAAAGCCGAAGCGCCTGACGGCCTTGTCGGCAACGACATATACCTCGATATCGTTTCGGTGGGCGCGACTATAAACATAATGCTCGCGGCGGTAAAGGCCAGGGGAAAGACGACGATAGTGAACGCCGCTAAAGAACCGCACGTCGTGGACGTCGCGAACTTTTTAAACTGCATGGGTGCAAAGGTTAAAGGAGCGGGCACGGACATAATACGCATAACAGGCGTTGATAAGCTGCACGGCTGCAGCTATTCGATAATACCCGACCAGATAGAGACGGGCACGCTTATGATAGCCGCCGCGGCGACGGGGGGCGACGTTACGATAAGCGGAGCTATTCCTACCCACGTGGAGGCGCTGTCCGCAAAGCTCATGGAGATGGGCGTTAAGGTGGAAGAAGGCGACGATTCCATACGCGTGACATGCAAGAGCAGGCCCAAGCACGTCAACATAAAAACTCTGCCCTACCCCGGATTTCCCACCGACCTGCAGCAGCCGGCGACGGTGCTTTTAAGCACGGCGGACGGAGCGAGCATAATAGTGGAAAACATATTCGAGTCACGCTTCAAGCACATAAACGAGATAAGGCGCATGGGCGCCAACGTTTCTATAGACGGGCGGGTCTGCGTAGTGGAAGGCGTTGAAAGGCTCACCGGAGCGCCGGTGAGAGCTACCGACCTGCGCGCGGGCGCGGCGCTCGTTGTCGCGGGGCTGATGGCGGACGGCGTAACGGAGATAACGGGCGTCAAATACATAGACCGCGGGTACGACCACATCGAGGATAAGCTTAAGCAATTAGGCGCTAACATACACAGGGAAGAGTATGTGGAAGACGAAGAAGACTATTAAATATTGATATAAATGATGACGACTCCTAAGGCATGGCTTTATGGGGTCGTTTGTTTTATATCTGTTTATACGTGCAGGCGCTTTTTAAGCTCCTGCTTGACGCGCTTGTTGTGATCTAAAAGTATGAGCAGCGCTGCGACGGATATGCAAGGGGCTATTATGAACCAAGACCATGTAAGTGTTACCGCTGCCGACGAAGCGAGGTCGAGCAGTATTTCCAAAAAGATAACCATTACGCCAATGGCTACGGCGTAAGAGCTGCCTATGGCAAGGCGGCGCAGCAGCTTCCTTTTTGTCAGCCATATTATCAGCAGCCAAATAAGATAGCAATAAACGACGAGCGGCAGCGCTATCTCCAGCAGCCACCCCTTGGCGGGCGAGAGCAGCTCGAGAAAGAACAGCCCTATAAGTACTCCCGCCATATCGGCGGTAACCATTTTTAAGTAGCTGAATTCTTTAAAAAGGAACGGAGATATGGAAAACGCCCAGAGTATTACCACGCCCGCGACGACGTAGAGCGACCACGTAAGGCGGTCGTTGTAAAGCATGTCGCATATGAGGCACGTGGCTATAGGCACGACGACGAGCAGGGAGATAAAATTAAGCCAGAACACCCTGTCAACCTTCCTGTATTCGTCGCGGATCTCGGGGAGACTGCGCTTTTCCGCGGGCGCTTCAGCTTCCTTTGGGTTTATTACTTCCGTGCCGCAGAGCGGGCAGCTTTTAAGCGCCGCTTCGAGCTCCACGCCGCAGTTAACGCAATACGACATTATATCCTCCTGTTGCTTTCTATCCTGACATGTAAGCCGGATTTCACGAGGAACGTAAAAAACGTCCTCTCTATTTTTGTTTCTTTTATAATGCTCGAAAAGCAAATGCTTAGCGCGTCCTTGTATGTGCAGGCGGTGCAGTTTATTTTGTTGAGCCGGGGCGCCCCCAGCATTACGTCGAAGCTCTCGATGTGCTCCGCCATCTCGTCCGGCACATCCAGCACGCCCACGTTGGAGAGAGTGCTCGTTATCCTGCTTTCGCCGGCAAGGCGGTATATAAGGTGTATCAGCGGATTCTTCAAAACAAGCGGCGTTACGCGTACGAAAATATTCTTTTCGGGCTTGACGTTCTTGGACATCTTTGAAAGCAGCGTTTTTTTCGTAAATTCTGACCTGAGACAGTGGTGTACGGTATGAAGCACTTCCTCAAACGTGTAGTCTCCCCAGTCGGCGTTTATTTCAGGGTTTACGTAAGACGAGAAATTACGCATCGTATTTGTTTCGAAAAACGCCCGCAGGTTGACCGGAACGGATACTTTTATCGGAAGTATTCTTTTAGGACGCTCCTCTTTCTGTATGGTATAAAGGGCGTACATGTATGCCGCCACAAGGAAATCGGTGACGGATACGCCGAGCGTTCTAGCTTTGGCCTTTACCTGCGACGCGGACAGTATGCCGTTTATCACGTTGAGCGTATGCCCGCTCTCCTCCGTGCCGCTTATTCTGTAAGCCCTTGTCTCCCTCCACGGCCGAACCGCTTTTTTGTTGTAGTAGCGTAAGAAAGCGTCCTCCGTCTCTTCGGGGGAAGGGGTGACGGAGCAGTCAAGAACGCCGTGCGTGCAGGGAATGTCATAGCCCAAAAGGCGCAGATACTGCGCTATAAGCGTTTTTATGAACGTTATGCCGCCGAAGCCGTCGGATATGGAATGAAACACCTCAAGCGACACGCGCCGCTCAAACGTGCGCACGCGAAACAGGTAGCCGTTATTTTCTTTGGTATACAGCCGGATACACGGATTTATAGCGTCCCCGGTAATCAAAGCGCGTTTGCGGTTCTTCTCGAAATAGTACCAAAAAAGGCCTGCCCTCAGTCTGCACCCGAACACCTCCATGCGGCCGACAGTTAAGTCGAGCGCCTGCTGAAGCAGCTTATTGTCAACGGGCTTGTTGAGTTTGATGGACACGCGGTATATCGCCGTCCAACGGCGGCTTTTAATAGCGGGATAGAGCTTTGCGGCGTTATCAAGCCGGAACCATTTCTTTTGTTCAATCTCCATCCGTTAATAATACTACCGTTTGAAAGATACCACAATATTTACCTTTACATTCAGAAATTATTCGTTCAGAAATTATTCGTTTTTAAAACGCCTTGGTGCAGAAGGCTTTAGGCCTTAAGCGCGGTATCGTAAATATAAAAAAAATGGGCGGAACGGCCTTGGGGTTTGTGCCCGCGGGTTCCGCCAATAGTAGGGGTATTGGGGACTAAGTATAAACCGGCTTATTTGGCCAGTTCGATGCTGATGGAAACCTTGTCTTTACTCTCGCTCGCCTGGTAGCTGACCTTTACGCCCGACTTCTTTATGCGCGAAAGCGCTTTTTTTATTGTATTGAGGTAAATACGGTAATCGCGCATTATACAGACTACGTTCTGCCTGCTTAAGTCGACGGGCTCCTCGCCGTAGATTCGCGAGAGCATCTTTTCGACGAGATCTTCAGTGAGCTTTACCGAAAGGTTTTTCTGCTTTATGTCGCGCAGCACTTTTAGCTGAGCCTCCTCGTTGTGCAGCCGCAGCAGCGCCCGAGCGTGGCGCTCGGAAAGCCTGTATGTGGTCACGAGTTCTTTGACGGGGACGGGAAGCTTGAGTATCCTCATCTTGTTCGCGACAGTACTTTGGTTCATGCCGAGACGGCGGGCAAGCTCTTCCTGCGTAAGGCCGTGTTCCTTCATAAGGCTCTGGTATCCTTCCGCCTCTTCAAAGAAATGCAGATCTTCGCGCTGCAGGTTTTCTATGAGCGCTATCACGGCGCTGTCCTCGTCCACCGCGGGCTGTACAACAGCCTTTATATGGGTGAAGCCCGCTTTGCAGACCGCGCGCCACCTGCGCTCTCCCGCTATGATCTCGTAATAGTTATGGCTGAGCTTTCTTACAGTTATAGGCTGAAGAAGGCCGTATTGCTTTATAGAGTGTGCAAGCTCATTAAGGCTGTCCTCGGAAAACACCCTTCTGGGCTGATAAGGGTTGGGACGGATGTAGTCCACAGGTATTATCTCAAGCGTGTTCGCCTGGCTTTTATCCATACTGAATTTACGCACATTGTCTGCGTCTGTCTTCTGGAACTTCAACAATATTAAAACACTCCTTTACAAAAGCGCCTTATGCGCCAAACAAAACTTTTCAGTGCTTATCTTTTTTTGACCGCAATTTTTCTATATCTAAATGCACAAATTCGGCATAAAAAAGCAATTACCTTCCCGGCTAACAATACTTCCTAATATACGACATAAATAGTGGACGGCGCGCGAAATATGTCTTGACATATGAGAAGATCATGATGAAATTAAATATGACCGTTTTTGTGAAAATTAACCGTTATGTTTTATACTGTTTGCGACAACATGGGAAAGTGCGGCGTTATTTTTCATTTATTTAACAGCATTTCATTTATGGTATGTGCGGCCGGACGATATCATCAGCGCGCGGTATATCTGCTCGAGCAGCACGATGCGGAAAAGCTGGTGGGGCATAGTCATGGCAGAGAACGATATGACGCGGTCCGCTTTTTTCTTAAGCTCAGGGCTGAGGCCATACGAACCGCCGACGGCAAATGTAATGTCGCCTGTATCAAGGCGGCTTTTGACGAGAGAAGCGAACGCTTCGGAGCTCATGCTTTCACCGTCCGGGGAAAGCGCAATGAGCGTGCCGCAAGCCGAATCATAAAGCGCCGCGCCCTCGAGGGCGACGGCTTTTTCTATGAGCGGCAGCGAGGCGTCCTTTGGCAGCGGGCTTTCTTTCTTTTCTATGACGGCTGCGCGGCAGAACGCGGATATGCGCTTTAAGTATTCCGCCTCGGCTTCTTTAAAATATTTCTCTTTCAGCTTTCCTATACAGACGATGTTAATGTTCGGCATATATTCTCCTTACGCGTAAGTATTAAAAGTGCGGCCTACAAATTGCAGATAGCCCTGCAGGTGCGCTTAAACGGCCGCCCGTGCGCGGGGCACACCCAATCGAACTCAAGCTGCTCGACGTTCTTTATGCTCTCGAGCAGCGCCGCGGGGTCTATTGTCCACGGAGCGGGATAAGGCACGACAGCGCCCTTTTTATTCTCGATGAGGTCGCCCGCGAACAGCACGCTGTCATAGAGGAAGCACACATGTCCCGGCGTATGCCCGGGCGCGCCTATAACGCTTACACCGGCAATGGTCTGTCCTTCGGAAAACGCGTTTATCGCGGCAGGCTTCTTTACGCGCATGACCCGGCTTATGGTTCCCTTGAAACCGGGCCTTGTCTTTTCGCCTGTGATATAAGGTATATCTGCCGCGGGCGCCCAGACTATAGCGCCTGTGCGCTGCTGGAGCGATACCAGATTGCCCACATGGTCGAGGTCGTGATGCGTTATGAGTATATGCTTTATACTGTCCATGACGCCCATGCGCTCAAGCTCGCGTATCAGCGCTCCGCCTTTAAATGAAAGGCTTGTATCGATAAGCACGGGCTCGCCGCCACCGATGTAATACACATAGCTTCCTTTTGTGCTTTCAAGCAGATAAACGTTATTCTTGATTTTCATTGTTTCCCTCCTCAAGTTCCGCGATACATTCGTCCGCCCAGTCAATAGAGGCTTCAAGCGAGCGCCGCGCTTTTTTCAATATAAACCGCCAATATATCTCCTCGTTGCCGAACAACGAAAGCTTTTGCGCGTAATCCTTGGTCATGCGGTCAAGCTCGCCGATTTGTTTAAGATTGTTCCGCTTCTGATCTCTGAAACGTCGGAACTCAGCCAAGAGATCCCGCTTGTCCATGCTGCCGCCGAAGAACAGGCGCAGTGAGAATTCGTCGCGCGTACGCTTAAGCGGCCGTTCGGGGAAGTCTTTAAGCCAGCGCTTAAACTCAGCCCTGCCGCCTGGCGTGACGCTGTAAACGCGCCTGTCCGGCTTGTCCGGCTGATGACAGACCTCCGATGTAAGCAGCCCGTCCGCCTCGAGCGCATTAAGCTCGCGGTATATCTGGCTCATGCTCGCATGCCAGAAATGATTTATAGATTCCCCAAACATCTTGTTTAAGTCGTAGCCGCTCATCGGGCTATAGCCAAGCAGCCCAAGCACCGCATACCGTAAAGCCATTTGCATCTCCTGTACCGCCCTTTCAATATAGATTATGAAGGCGGATATTCCACTGGTATAATATTATACAAGTAGAATAAATGTCAATATGTTATTTTGAAATGAATAACACCGCGCAACAGCTGCGTGGTGTTAATATAGGTATACAATCCGTTTTTGGTCGTAATTAAATATTGTTATTATTGATATGCTACTTTATATCGAACACGCCGGTGACCCTGTCGCGGAACGCTATGCCTAAGGCCACATCGCGGCCGGGCGCTATGCCGCTTTCGAGCAGCGCGTCTGTTACCGTGCGGTAGGCGAGCTGTTCGGAGTTGTTCTCGCGGCTTAAGTGACCGAGCAATATGGACGTAACGCCTGCGCAAACCAGCTTTACCGCGGCGTCGGCGGCGTCGTTGTTAGATAGGTGGCCGCGGCGCGATTTTATGCGCTGCTTGAGCATATAAGGATACCTGCCGCTGGAAAGCATCTGCAAGTCGTGGTTGGACTCTAGCAGCACGAGGTCGCAGGACTGGAGCTTAAACTCGATCTTCTGCGGAAAATATCCTAAGTCAGTCGCGACAGCGGCTTTGCGCGAGCCTGAGGAGACGCAGTAGCCTACCGGGTCGGCGGCGTCGTGCGGCAGCTCGAACGGCTCAACAAGTAGGTCGTCTATATAAAACTCCGACTTTGATATCACCCTTGTAAGGCGCGGGCTTACATTTAGCTTTGAAGAACAGGCGAGCCATGTAGGCTCCGTCATGAATACGGGTATGGCGTGCTTTCTCGAGAGCACGTCTGCGCCCGCTATATGGTCGCTGTGTTCGTGAGTTATCAGTATTGCTTTTATATCAGCGACGTCCGTGCCGACGGCTTTGAGCGCCTGCTCTATCCTTCTGCACGATACGCCGGCGTCGACGAGTATTTTTGTTTTTCCGGAGCTTATCAGTACCGAGTTGCCCGAAGACCCGGAAAACAGGGGCGACAATGAGAGCGACATGTTATTTCCTTTCTATCGACACATTATATCATACGGCATGTTGTATATGCCAGATTGATTAACTCCCGCTTTGATGATATTCTTATTAAAAAAGGAAGCATTATGAAGACATCGTACGTGCAGGTGTATACGGGCGGCGGGAAAGGCAAAACGACGGCCGCCGTGGGGCTCGCGGCGAGAGCGGCGGGGCAGGGGCTTTTCGTTAAGTTCGTGCAGTTTCTAAAAGGAAGGGAAACGGGCGAGATTGCGGCGCTGAAAACCATGGGAAACATCGAGATACTGCGCGTATCGAAAAGCAAAAAGTTTTTTGGCGAGCTCTCGGAGCGCGAGAAGGTGGAGATGCGCGGCGAAGTGGAGCGGGCGTTATCGGCCATAGAGCGCTGGCTCAACAATGCGGACGTGCTCGTGCTCGACGAAGCGCTGGGCGCGCTGCGCTGCGGCATACTTAAAAAGGAAGAGCTAATAAGGGTCATTGAGACAAGGGGCGGCACGGAAGTTGTACTGACGGGCAGGGACGCACCAGAGGAAATAATTGAACGCGCCCACCTCGTTACCGAGATGAAGGAGATAAAGCATTATTTTAATGAAGGAGCGCCTGCGAGGCGGGGTATTGAATACTGAAAAGCGGCTATGGCGGTAATAAAGTATTATACGGACCTGTACTGAAAGCCATGCGGATTAAAAACGATGATCCTTCGTTGCGGATGGCAAGCGTTAAATATTAGCACAATGCGACAAAAAACATTCTTTGACAAAATTAAAAGGCGATATATAATATAAGCGGGGATTAAGTTCAGGCAAGAGGAGCGAAAAATGGGCAATTCTATAAACGACATCCATATTGAGGACTTTCAGAACGTCGTAAGCGACCTTCTCATGAGGAACAGGAGCATACTCGACATACTTTCAAAGGTTCAGACAAGCGCGGGGCGTGTGAACCGCAGCGTCATAAAGGCGGTGACGCATTGCGGATGTGTTGAGATCGAGGGAAAAAAGCAGACGTTTCCGGGCGAAGCTAATATGAACGATTTAAAAGAGTTGTTGTCCACGCAGATAAGCGGAAAGCTGTGCTCGGAGTGCCTCACGACGGTGGAGGATGAGATAGGCGGCGTGCTGTTTTATCTCGCAGCGCTGTGCAACGCGCTGGACATAAGCCTTTACGACGTGATACTGAAGCAGAAAGAGACGTTGAGCACGCTGGGGAGCTACAGCTTAAAGTAACTGCGAACAAAGCGGTTTAAGGCGGTCTTAGGGCCGCTTTTTTGTCGGCGCAAACAGTACGTAAGCGCGAATAGGAGGAAACATTAAAGCCATACTCATATATAATTAGAAGCGTATATTTTTTTCATTACATTATTATATATAAGCGGTGCGCGAGTAACGAAACAGATACGGTTTTATTATTTAGACCAGTCGTGTTTACGCGCCTTATGCGTGCTTAAGCCGCGCAGGTTTAGCCGGGTATTCGAGGCATAAAAAACTTATGTGCAATCGACAAAAAAACTCTTGCTTTTGACAGGGGCTTATTATATAATCTTCACGTTGCGCATTTTATCGTGCGCAAAACGCAGGTATGGAGCCTTAAAGCGAAAGTATTTAAGGCGACGATGCGGGAGGTTGCCGGAATAAAACGCTTTCCGGGTAATTCTCGCGGACTGCGAGTCCAATTATATAAGGACGGCGTCTGGAGCGGCAAAAAAGTGCCGCGGATAATAAAAAGTGACACACACGGCTGAGTGTATATCACAAAGCCATTGAAAGCAACGTGTTGACGGACGCGAGCGTAAGGAGGAGAAGAATGAGTAGTCAGAAGATCAGGATCAAGCTGAAGGCGTATGATTACAACCTAATCGACCAGTCGGCCATGAAGATCGTCGATACGGCGAAGCGCACAGGCGCGAAGGTCTCGGGGCCTATACCGCTGCCGACGCAGAAGGAAGTAGTAACGATACTGCGCGCCCCGCATAAGTATAAGGATTCGCGGGAACAGTTTGAGATCAAGACGCACAAGAGGCTTATCGATATACTGGAAGCAACGTCGAAGACAACGGACGCTTTGATGAGGCTTGATTTGCCCTCCGGCGTAGACATAGAGATAAAGCTCTAGGAGGATAGCAATGGTTAAAGCATTAATGGGTAAAAAATTGGGGATGACTCAGGTATTCCTTGAAGACGGCACGGTCGTTCCGGTCACAGTATTAGAAGCGGGCCCGTGCGTCGTTACGCAGAAGAAGACGGCCGAGACGGACGGATACAACGCTATTCAGGTAGGGTACGGCGCTATCAGGGAATCGCTCGTGACAAAACCGGTAACGGGGCATTTCAAAAAAGCGGGCGTCGCCGTAAAGCGGCACCTTCACGAATATCATGTGGAAGATATAGCTTCTTATGAGCTTGGGCAGGAACTGAAAGTCGACGTGTTCGAAAAGGGCGATCTCGTTGATATTCAGGGCACATCCAAGGGCAAAGGCTTTCAGGGCAAGATAAAGAGGCACGGCGGCAACAGAGGGCCCATGACTCACGGCTCGAAGAGCAAGAGAAGGCCGGGCAGCGGCGGCGCAAGCTCGTATCCTTCAAGGGTCATAAAGGGCAAGGCCATGCCGGGGCATATGGGCGTTGACACGGTCACCGTTCAGAATCTTGAAGTAGTTGGGGTAGACCTTGACAAGAACGTTCTGCTTGTAAAGGGTGCTGTTCCGGGCGCCCGGGGCGGACTGCTCTCTATCACGAAAGCCGTTAAGCAAGCTTAATGCCCGAAAAAGCCAAAGGTTTTAAGGGGCTAAAGAAAAGGAGTGAGAACGAATGCCCAAAGTATCGGTATTTAAAAAAGACGGCACACAGGCCGGTGAAATAAATCTCAAAGACGAAGTGTTCGGCGTAGAAGTCAACGAAGCGGTCATTCACCAGGTGGTAGTGGCGCAGCTCGCCAACAGGCGGCAGGGCACGCAGAGCGCCCTTACAAGAGCCGAAGTAAGCGGCGGCGGAATCAAGCCGTGGAGGCAGAAAGGCACGGGGCGCGCAAGAGCCGGCTCGTCGCGTTCGCCGGTGTGGAGAAAGGGCGGCATGATCTTTGCGGTAAAGCCGAGGGATTATACGCAGAAAATCAACAAGAAGATGCGCAGAGCAGCCATACAGAGCGCTCTTTCGATGAAGGTAAACGATAAGAACATAATAGTGCTTGAAGACCTCGCCATAGAGGAGCCCAAGACGAAGCTGATGGCCGCAGTGTTAGGCAAGTTTGAAGCTGGCAAGGCGCTCATTGTCACGGCGGGCAAGGACGAAAAAGTCGTGCGCGCGGCGGGCAACATACAGGGCGTCAAAACGCTGGAAGCCGACAACATAAACGTATACGATATTGTTAATTACGACAAGCTCGTTATAACGAAAGAAGCCGTAAAAAGGGTCGAGGAGGTTTTTGCGTAATGGAAGCGAGAGACATCATTATAAAGCCGATATTGACCGAAAAAAGTTACGACGATATAGCGGCCAAAAAGTACACTTTCGTAGTGGATATAAGAGCCAATAAGACCGAAGTTAAAAAAGCGGTTGAAGAAATATTCGGCGTCAAGGTAAGCAAGGTAAGCACCCTGCGCCAGATTGGCAAGGTAAAGCGGCAGGGCTATACTTCGGGCAGAAGGCCTGAATATAAGAAAGCGTTCGTGACGCTGACAAAAGAATCGAAGACAATAGAGTTCTTCGACTCTCTGTCGCAGTAGTGTTAGGAGGAAAGCAGCATGGCGATTAAGAAATATAAACCGACCTCACCGGGCAGACGCGGCATGACAGTCTCCACGTTTGAGGAGATCACATGCACGGCGCCCGAAAAGTCGCTTCTTGAGACGGTGAAGAAGACGGCGGGACGCAACGTACAGGGCAGGATAACGGTGCGCCACAGGGGCGGCGGCGTTAAGAGAAAGTACAGGATAATTGATTTTAAGCGCGATAAGGACGGCGTGCCCGCCAAAGTCGCAACTATAGAATACGATCCTAACAGGACCGCGAATATTGCGCTGCTGCACTACGCGGACGGCGAAAAGAGATATATAATAGCGCCTTTGGGGCTTGCGGTGGGCGACACGGTGGTCTCGGGCGAGAACGCCGACATAAAGCCGGGCAACACGCTGTATTTAAAGGATATACCGCTGGGAACTCTCGTGCATAACATAGAGCTCAAACCTGGCCGGGGCGGACAGATGGTGCGCGCGGCGGGCAATGCGGCGCAGCTTATGGCCAAGGAAGGCGCTTATGCGCAGCTCCGGCTTCCGTCGGGTGAAGTGCGCATGGTGCTGCTCGTATGCAGGGCGACAATAGGCCAGGTAGGCAACATAGACCAGGAGATAATCAACTTAGGCAAGGCGGGCAGGAAACGCCATATGGGCATAAGGCCGACAGTAAGAGGCTCGGTCATGAACCCGGTAGACCATCCGCACGGCGGCGGCGAAGGCAAATCGCCTATCGGACGCCCGGGGCCGGTGACTCCATGGGGCAAGCCGGCGCTCGGATACAAGACGCGTAAGAAGAAGAATCCTTCGAGCAAATATATAGTCCACCGCAGGGGCAAGTAATCGGGGCAAAAAGACAAAGCTTTTTGGGGTTAAAGTAAGGAGAAAATATATGAGCAGATCGGTTAAAAAGGGACCGTTCGTCAATGAGAGGCTTCTTTCAAAGCTTCGCGAGATGAACGAGAAGAACGAAAAGAAAGTGCTTAAAACATGGTCGAGAGCTTCGACCATATTTCCGGACATGGTAGGCCACACTCTGGCCGTACATGACGGCAGGAAGTTCGTTCCTGTATATATGACGGAGGACATGGTGGGACATAAGCTTGGTGAATTTGCCCCGACAAGGACTTTCCGCGGACACGCGGGCGATAAAAAGTCCGGCTCCAAATAGGGTCCCAGGAAGAACGTGACTTTTGGGGCGGCAGGGGTCCCCAAACGAGCTCCACTAGTTTTTGGGGCTGTTATAGAGAGGAGTTAAGCAAATGGCAACCCGACAGAGAGAAAAATCTCAGAAAAGACAGCAGGAAGCTGATAAAAGGCCGCAGGCGCGTGCGAGGTATATACGCATGTCCTCCACAAAGCTCGGCCAGATAGCCACGCTTATACGCGGCAAGAGCGTTGCGGAAGCAACGGCGCTGCTTAGGAACACTCCTAGAGCGGCGGGCCCGGTGGTAGAAAAAGTACTGAACTCGGCGATAGCGAATGCGGAAAACAACCAGGGGCTGCTGCGCGACGACCTTATTGTAGCCGAAGCGTATGCGGACCAGGGTCCTACTTTGAAGCGCATGAGGCCGAGAGCCCAGGGTCGGGCTTACAGGATACGCAAGAGAACGAGCCATGTGACCGTGATACTCGATAAGGCTAAGGAGGAATAGTATGGGCCAGAAAGTCAATCCCCATGGTATGCGCGTAGGCGTCATAAAAGACTGGAATGCTCGTTGGTTCGCAAAGAAAAGCGATTTTGCCGCCAACATCAAAGAAGACAATGATATAAGGAAGCAGCTGAAAAAGCAGCTCTTTGCCGCGGGCATCGCGAAGATAGAAACGGAAAGAGCGGCCAACAAGCTGACCGTCAACATATATACCGCCAAGCCGGGTATAGTCATCGGCAAGGGCGGACAGGGCGTGGAAGTCCTTAAAAAGCAGCTCTCGCAGCAGACGGGCAAGAACGTTATACTCAACATCATCGAGATAAAGCGCCCCGACACAGAGGCGCAGCTTGTTGCAGAAAACATAGCCCAGCAGCTCGAGAGGCGTATATCTTTTCGCCGCGCGATGAAGCAGTGCATAGGCCGCGCGATGAAGGGCGGAGCGCTCGGCATCAAGACGATGTGCTCGGGACGTCTCGGCGGCGCGGAAATCGCCAGGAGCGAGAAATATCACGACGGGTCGATACCGCTGCAGACGATAAGAGCGGACATCGATTACGGGTTCGCGGAAGCGAGCACGACATATGGAAAGATAGGCTGCAAAGTCTGGATATATAAAGGCGAGATACTTGGAAACCCGCTCCGGGATAAGTTCAAGACCGCAGCAGCACCGGAAGGAGGCAGCAAAAATGTTAATGCCAAAAAGGGTTAAGCACAGAAGAGTGCACCGCGGCCGCATGAAGGGCAAAGCCAACAAGGGCAACGTTATTACTTACGGCGAGTATGGCCTTGAAGCTCAGCAGCCCGCATGGATAACGAGCAACCAGATAGAGGCGGCTCGTATCGCGATGACAAGATATATAAAGAGAGGCGGGCACGTCTGGATAAAGATATTCCCGCACAAGCCGGTAACGGAGAAACCAGCCGAGACCCGCATGGGAAGCGGAAAAGGCTCTCCCGAATACTGGGTGGCAGTCGTAAAGCCCGGCAGAATAATGTTCGAGATAGCGGGCGTCGCCGAGGATCAGGCAAGGGAAGCGCTCCGGCTCGCGGCATACAAGCTGCCGATAAAATGCAAGATAGTGAAGAACGAAGCCTTTGACGCGGAAGCGTTCTCGAAGATGTCGTTCAAGACTCATGAGGAGCAGCCGCAGGAAGCTGAACTCGAAGAAGGAACAGGTGGTGAGCAGGTTGAAAGCTAGCAAACTGCACGATATGACAAATGACGAGCTGACTGAGCAGCTTAAAAGTTTAAAGCAGGAGCTCTTTAATCTGCGTTTTCAGAGCGCAACGGGCCAGCTTGGCGACGTGATGGTCATCATGAAGACCAAGAAGGATATAGCACGCGTCAAGACGATCTTAAGAGAGCGCGAACTGAAGAGCGCTATGCAGAGCTAAGGAGAAAAGCTTATGTCAGAAAGAGGAATCCGTAAATCAAAAACCGGTATAGTCGTTAGCGATAAAATGCAGAAGACCATAGTGGTCGAAATAGTCCGCAAGGCGAAGCATCCGCTTTATGGCAAGACCGTGAATTACACTAAAAAATATAAGGTTCATGACGAAGAGAACAAAGCCAAGGTCGGAGACAAGGTGCTTATTACCGAAACCCGTCCTTTGAGTAAAGACAAGAGATGGAGACTTGTAGAGGTTGTTGAGGCCGCCAAGTAGCCAATGAGTATTTAGGGAGGCGTGACATGATACAAGCGCAAACATACCTGAAAGTGGCCGACAACTCGGGCGCCAAAGAGATACAGTGCATAAAGGTGCTCGGCGGCTCAAAGCGGGTCAGTGCGAATATAGGAGACGTTATAATTGCGTCGGTTAAAACGGCGACTCCGGGCGGAGTTGTCAAAAAAAAGGACGTCGTTCGCGCCGTCATAGTGAGAAGCGTTGCGGGCATAAGGCGCACGGACGGTTCTTATATCAAATTTGACGACAACGCGGCAGTCATAATAGACACGCAGAAACAGCCCAAAGGCACGCGTATATTCGGGCCTGTGGCAAGGGAACTGAGGGAAAAAGAATACATGAAGATCATTTCCCTCGCGCCCGAAGTGCTGTAGGAAGGTAGACTGATATGGCAAGAATGCATATAAGAAAAGATGACAGAGTCGTCGTTATATCCGGCAAGGAAAAGGGCAAAAAGGGCAAAGTGCTCGTAGCCTATCCTTCAGAGCGCAAGGTAGTGGTCGAGAAGGTAAACATGGCGACAAAGCACCAAAAGCCCAAAGGTCAGGGCAATCTTGGCGGCATAATCCATCAGGAAGCCCCCATTTACGCAAGCAAGGTCATGCTTGTATGCGGCAAATGCAACGAAGCTACGCGCATAGCTTTCAAGGTGCTGGAGAACGGCGACAAGGTGCGCGTATGCAAGAAGTGCGGCGCGCTGTTCGAGAAATAGGGAGGATTGACTGATGCCTAGGCTAAAGGATGCTTATGTCAGCGAAGTGGTTCCGGCGCTGATGAAAAAGTTCAATTATAAGAATATAATGCAGGTCCCAAAACTTGAAAAAATAGTGATAAACATGGGGCTCGGAGACACGAAGGACAACCCGAAAGGGCTGGACTCAGCTGTTGCGGATCTAACGGTTATCACGGGGCAGAAGCCGGTCGTGACGAAAGCCAAAAAGAGCGTCGCGAACTTCAAGGTAAGGACGGGCATGAAGATAGGCGCAAAAGTGACGCTGCGCGGCAGCAGGATGTATGAGTTTGCCGACAGGCTGATGAGCGTAGCTCTTCCGCGCGTGAGAGACTTCCGCGGAGTGCCCGACACGTCGTTCGACGGCAGGGGAAACTTCGCGATGGGCCTTAAAGAACAGCTTGTCTTCCCTGAGATAGTCTACGACAACGTGGACAAGATACGCGGGATGGATATAATCATGGTCACCACCGCTAAGACGGACGAGGAAGCAAGGGAATTGCTCTCCTTGCTCGGAATGCCTTTCAAGCGCTAAGGACGGAGGATTCAAAGTGGCAAAGAAATCGATGATAAATAAACAGCAAAGAGGCTCAAAGTTCACCACGAGGAACTATACGCGGTGCAGTATCTGCGGGAGACCGCACGCGGTCTTGCGCAAATACGGTATATGCCGTATATGTTTCAGGGAGCTTGCCTACAAGGGCGAGATACCCGGAGTAAGAAAATCGAGCTGGTAGCGCTTGCTTGGTCCGGGCGCATATGCGTCCCGGCGCGTTTCGATAAATTAAGGAGGTAAGAAGATGCCTGTAACTGATCCAGTAGCGGATATGCTGACCCGCATACGCAATGCTCTGGGAGCAAAGCATGAAGTGATAGATATGCCCGCTTCAAAGACAAAAAAGGCGATAGCCGGCATCCTTTTGAAAGAGGGCTTCATAAAGGGATATGAATACAAAGAAGAGGGCCCGCAGGGCGTTATACGCATAACGCTCAAATACGGCGCCAAGGATACGTCCATAATAACCGGGCTTAAG
Organism: Bacillota bacterium; assembly: GCA_023410595.1. Classification (GTDB taxonomy): domain Bacteria; phylum Bacillota; class Clostridia; order Christensenellales; family SZUA-584; genus DTFZ01. Next base: position 146,780 of record JAEYPO010000007.1, read on the forward strand.
AAGATAAGCAAGCCTGGCCTCAGAGTCTATGCAGGCAAGGACGAAGTGCCTAAAGTTTTGGGCGGACTTGGAATCGCCATTATATCCACCTCTAAGGGTATAATGACGGACAAGGAAGCGCGTGAAAACGGCGTAGGCGGAGAGGTCATCGCGTACGTCTGGTAACGAAGACAACGCAATTGCGGAGGAGATAAGATGTCTAGAATTGGTAAGATGCCCGTTGAGGTTCCCCAAGGCATAACGGCCACAATGGAAGAGGGAAATATAATAAGGGTAAAAAGCAATAAGGGCGAATTAACCGAAAAATTGCCGCCCGAAATAAGCGTAAGCATCGAAGACGGCGTTATCAGTGTGAGCCGCAAGTCCGAAAACAAGAGGGACAGGGCGATGCACGGCCTCTCAAGGGCGCTCATAGCAAACATGGTCACCGGCGTAACGAAGGGATTTACCAAGACGCTGGAAGTCGTGGGCGTCGGATACAGGGTACAGAAGAGCGGCAGCAAGATTGTGCTGAACGTAGGGTATTCTCATCCGGTCGAGGTAAATGAGACAAATGACATAAAGCTCGACGTGGAAGGCACTAACGTAATAAAAGTTTCCGGCATGTCGAAGCAGATCGTCGGAGAATTTGCTGCAAAGATACGCGGTATACGCCCGCCAGAGCCTTATAAGGGCAAGGGCATCCGGTACCAGGGCGAGCAGGTCACTATAAAAGTCGGAAAGACCGGAATGTAGAGAGGTGGTAAAGCGTGATAAACAAAGCAGATAAAAACGCGATAAGAAAAGGCCGGCACATAAGGGTGCGCAACAAGATAGCGGGCACGGCCGACATGCCGAGGCTCAACGTGTTCCGCAGCACGACGCACATCTATGCGCAGATAATAGACGACGCTAAAGGCGTTACACTGGCGAGCTCTTCAACGCTTTCCGGCGCGCTTAAAAAGGATATAGAGGGCAAAACTAAGGGCGAAGCGGCAAAGATTGTCGGGCTCGCCATTGGAAAGCAGGCTCTCGCAAACGGCATTACTCAGGTGGTGTTCGACCGTGGGGGATACCTCTACACGGGCAGGGTTCAAAAGTTGGCAGACGGCGCCAGGGAAGCCGGGCTCAAGTTTTAGAAGGAGGTTTGTCTGGTGCAGAAGAACGACGCATTTTCAAAAGGTGACAATAGAGGCGAAGGAAGAGAGCAGCGCGGTCCGCGCAGGCCGTTCCGCAAGGAAGAAGAATCCGAATTTAAGGAGAAGCTCGTTTACGTCAACCGCGTTGCAAAGGTCGTAAAAGGCGGGCGCAACTTCAGGTTCACGGCGCTTGTCGTAGTGGGCGATGAAAAAGGAAGAGTCGGCGCGGGTCTTGGCAAGGCGGCTGAGATACCCGAAGCTATCTCTAAAGCGGTGCAGAAGGCCAAGCGCAGCATGATAAACGTGCCTATAGTCGGTACGACGATACCTCACGAGGTAATAGGCGTGTTCGGACGCGGCAAGGTGCTGCTGCTGCCGGCAAACGAAGGAACAGGCGTTATCGCGGGCGGCCCCGCGCGCGCGGTTTTAGAGCTTGCGGGCGTAAAGGATATAAAGACGAAGTCTCAGGGGTCTAACACGCCCACGAATTGCGTGAAAGCCACGATAGAGGGCTTAAAGGCCTTAAAGACTGCGGAAGATTATGCAAGGCTTCGCGGCATAAGCGTCGAGCAGCTTAGGTAGGAGGGTCACAATGGCAAAGGTTAAAATACAGCTCGTAAAAAGCCCCATAGGCTGCCCAAAGGACCAGAAGGCGACAATAACGGCTCTGGGCCTTGGAAAGATGAACTCTGTCGCAGAGCATGAGGACAACGATTGCATACGGGGAATGATAAACAAAGTTTCGCACCTTATCAAGGTGCTGGACGCTAAGGAGGGCAAATAATCGTGAAACTGAACGAATTAAAGCCGGCTCCGGGCTCCAGGAAGGGAAAAAAGCGCGTTGGCAGGGGCATAGGCTCAGGGATGGGCAAGACTTCCACGCGCGGCCAGACGGGGCAGAACAGCAGAAGCGGCGGCGGTAAAGGCCCGGGATTCGAAGGCGGACAGATGCCGCTAAGTAGACGTCTCCCCAAGAGAGGCTTTACAAATATATTTGCTAAAGAATATTCAATAGTCAACGTAGGGGATTTGAACCGTTTCGAGGACGGCACAGAAGTAACGGCCGAGCTGCTCAAAAAAGAGAGGCTCGTGAGGCAAATACTTGATGGCGTCAAGATACTCGGAAACGGCGAGATAACTAAAAAACTTAATGTAAAAGCTGCGAAATTCACAAAGACGGCCACTGAAAAGATAGTGGCGGCCGGTGGAACGGCAGAGGTGGTAGAGTAATGTTCAGCACGCTCCGAAACGCATGGAAGGTCCCGGATATCAGGAAAAAGATGCTCTATACGGTAATGATGCTTCTTGTATACAGAGTAGGGGCGCATGTACCTGTTCCGGGCATAGACGCCTCAATAGTAGGCAAAACGGTAGGGGCAAGCACGTTCGGGCAGTTCCTTAACCTGTTCAGCGGCGGCCTTTCAAACTTTTCGCTGTTTGCCTTGGGCATAACGCCGTACATCACGGCGCAGATCATAGTGCAGCTCCTGACGATGGCCATCCCGCCGCTCGAGAGGATGCAAAAGGAAGGCCCTGAAGGCAGGAAGAAGCTCGCATCCATCACCCGCTACGCGGGCGTGGGTCTGGGCCTTGTGCAGGCGATAAGCATGATGCTGTGGTTCGGCAACAGCGCAATAATAAAGACCGGAACGCCGGTCATACTAACGCAGATTACGATAGTCATGTGCCTTACTGCCGGTACGGCTCTCATCATGTGGATAGGCGAGAAGATAACGGAAAACGGCGTGGGCAACGGAGTGTCGCTGCTGATCTATATAAGCATAATTTCCTCGATACCCAGCGCGGGTGCTCAGCTTATAGCTAGCGCGGGCATAGAGGGAAGCGGTACGACATATTTTACACCCGTAATATTGCTTGTCGCCGCGGTGGCTGTTATAACAGCCATTACGTTTATCGACATGGGCGAGCGCAGGATACCCGTGCAGTACGCCAAGCGCGTCATAGGCCGCAAGATATACGGCGGGCAGTCGACGCATATACCGATGAAGATTAACCAGTCGGGAGTGCTGCCGCTTATATTCGCGATGACGCTGCTGCAGTTCCCGCAGATGATAGTGCAGCTGATAAACGGCTCAGACACGGCGAAGAACGCAGCGTATGAAGCTGTCATGGGGCCCAATACCATACTGTATATTTTGCTCAACGCGCTGCTTATATTCTTCTTCACGTTCTTCTATTCGCAGGTGTCATTCAACACCACGGACATAGCAAAGAACATGCAGCAGAACGGCGGGTTCATACCGGGAATACGTGCGGGCAAATCCACGACGGAATACCTGCAGAAGATACTTATACGTATCACTCTCTTTGGAGCGATATTCCTGGCGATTATAGCGACGGTGCCCATGGGGCTGAGCGCGATAGCGAAATTCCCGTTGGGATTCGGCGCTACGAGCTTGCTCATCATGGTGAACGTTGCGCTTGAAACGACGAAACAGCTGGAGTCGCATCTTATGATGAGGCACTACAAGGGCTTTTTGAAATAAGAGGTATTTATGAAACTTATGTTTGTCGGACCGCCGGGAGCGGGAAAGGGGACGCAGGCTGCAAGGATAGCCGCGAGATATGGAATACCTCACATATCCACCGGCGACATGCTGAGAGAAGAAGTAAAGAACTTAACGCCGCTGGGCAAAGAGGCTAAGAAGTACATGGACTCAGGTGCATATGTGCCTGACGACGTGATAATAGCTATGGTGAAGGAACGCGTTTCTCAGCCGGACTCAAGGAACGGATTCATACTCGACGGATTTCCGAGAACGGACGTTCAGGCTGAATCTCTCGAACAGTTCACGTCGCTCGATGCGGTGATCAACATAGTGGTACCCGACGACAAACTGATACACAGGATGTGCGGGCGCAGGGTGTGCAGCAAGTGCGGCGCGACGTACCATGAGTCGATGCTCGAGGATATAAATAAATGCCCGCGCTGCTCAAGCGCTCTGTATGTGCGCGACGACGATAAGGAAGAGACGGTCAAAAAGCGTCTTGCTGTCTACAAGGAAAAGACGCAGCCGCTTATAGACTACTATATCAAAAAAGGGATATTGCATGACATAGTCGGGTCGGGCGGTATTGACGATATAACCGAATCGATAATTGCCGTGTTGAATGAGGAGCATCAGCCAGGCCGTGAGGCTTGATTGGGTAAAAGGTAAATGATCATTCTGAAGTCGGTGCGTGAGATCGAGTCAATGAAAGCCGCGGGAGTTATAGCGGCAGAGTGCCACAAGCTGGTAGGAGAGGCTGTGCGCCCCGGCGTTAAGACAGCCGAGCTCGACAGGCTTGTCCGGCGGCATATTGAAAAGAGCGGCGCCGAGCCGTCGTTCTTAGGATATATGGGTTATCCCGCGACGATAAACGCTTCGGTAAACGACGAGATAGTACATGGCATACCGGGGGAGCGCGAGCTTAAAGAGGGCGATATAGTAAGTATCGACCTGGGCTGCAAGTATAAGGGTTATCACAGCGACTGCGCGAGAACGTACGCGGTGGGCAGTATAACTTCCGAAGCGCAGCGGCTCATAGACGTGACGGAAGCGTCGTTCTTTGCGGGCATGAAGCAGTTCCAGCAGGGAAAGCGCCTCTGCAATATATCGGCGGCGGTGCAGCAGACAGCTGAAGCCGCGGGGTTTTCGGTGGTACGCGAGCTCGTGGGCCACGGCGTAGGCCAGAGGCTGCATGAAGAGCCTAATGTGCCGAACTTCGTAAGCCGGTACAAGGGACCGAGGTTGGAGGTGGGCATGGTGCTCGCCATAGAGCCGATGATAAATTACGGCGCGAAAGAGACGTACACGAGAATAGACGGCTGGACGGTATGCACAAAGGACGGAAGCCTTTCGGCGCATTATGAACACACCGTCGCTTTAACGGAAAACGGCCCGGAGATCCTTACAAGGGTCTAGACGGAAGGGGGAAAAAGCGTGGTTGAGTATCCCGTGGAAGTCGGCAGGCTGGCCGAGTCGAAGGCCGGCAGGGACAAAGGTAAGATATTCATGATATTGGATATAATAGATGAACAGTATGTACACATAACCGACGGCAGCTTAAGGCCGAAAGACAGGCCTAAGAAAAAGAAGCAAAAACACTTAAAGCTTTTGCCCGAGGTGCTGGAGGGGATCGCGGGCAAGCTGAAAGAAGGAGCAAAGGTCTTTGACGCGGAAATACGCAGTGCGATAAAATCTAGCGATAGCTGTGACGGCGCGTAAAGGGGGAAGCGATTTGTCAAAAAGCGACGTGATAGAGATGGAAGGCAGGGTTACGGAAGCGTTTCCGAATGCCGTGTTCGAGGTGGAACTGGAAAACGGGCATAAAGTGCTCGCGCATATATCAGGGAAGCTGCGGATGCATTACATCAGGATACTTCCGGGGGATAAGGTTACGGTTGAGATTTCTCCCTACGATCTGAAACGCGGCCGCATTACATGGCGCGGCAAGAGCTGATATAAAACAGCGTACCCGGTAAAAGGGGTGTACTAAGGAGGTAAAGCAAAATGAAAGTAAGGCCATCGGTAAAACCGATATGTGAGAAATGCAAAGTTATCAAGAGGAACGGCAAGGTAATGGTGATCTGCAAAAACCCCAAGCATAAGCAGACCCAGGGTTAATGTTGTAATTGAATGCTTGTACGGATGCGGCTGCCGGGAAAACCCGGAAATCCGTACTTCTATATAAAAATATTCGGAGGTAAACATAAGTGGCACGTATATCCGGCGTTGATTTGCCAAGAGAGAAAAGGGTCGAGATCGGCCTGACGTATATATACGGCATAGGGCTCAAGACTTCCCAAAGCATTTTGGAATCGACTGGCGTCGACCCCGACACGAGGGTTAAGGACCTTTCAGAGTCGGACGTCAGCAAGCTAAGAGAATATATCGAAAAAAACATGAAGGTGGAAGGCGACCTGCGGCGCGACACGACGATGAACATTAAAAGGCTCATCGAAATAGGCTGCTATCGCGGTATACGCCACCGCAAAGGTCTGCCCGTAAGAGGACAGAACACGAAACAGAACGCGCGCACGAGAAAAGGCCCGAAGCGTACCGCGGGCGGCAAGAGAAAGTGAGGATAGCCGATGGCTACACCAAAAAAGACAGTCAGAAAACGCAGGGAAAAGAAGAACATCGAACGCGGCCAGGCGCATATCCGCGCTTCGTTTAACAACACGCTCGTAACGGTAACCGACACGGCGGGCAACGCCCTTTCGTGGGCGAGCGCAGGGGGCCTGGGCTTTAGAGGCTCGAGAAAGAGCACGCCGTTTGCCGCTCAGATGGCAGCCGAAAAGGCAGCCAACGCCGCAAAGGAACATGGCCTTCGGTTTGTCGACGTTTATGTAAAGGGGCCGGGCTCAGGACGTGAAGCCGCGATCCGCGCTTTGCAGACCGCGGGGCTTGAGATCAGCCTCATAAAAGACGTGACGCCCATTCCGCACAACGGATGCCGTCCGCCCAAACGCAGGAGAGTATAAGGAGGATTTATATATATGGCTAGATATACAGGCTCCGTTTGCCGTCTGTGCCGCAGGGAAGGCTGCAAGCTGTTCTTAAAAGGTGACAGATGTTATTCGGGAAAATGCTCGGTTTTAAAGCGCCCCACACCGCCGGGAATGGTAACAAAGGGACGCAAGAAGACGTCTGAGTACGGAGTGCAGCTCCGTGAAAAGCAGAAGGTAAAGAGGCTTTACGGGATGCTCGAATCCCAGTTTGAGAAATATTACAATATTGCCGAGCGCATGAAGGGCAAGACGGGCGAGAATCTGCTCAGGCTCTGCGAATCAAGGCTCGACAACGTCGTATACCGCCTGGGGCTCGGGGATTCGCGCGCACAGGCGAGGCAGATAGTGTTGCATGGGCACATACTCATAAACGGCAAGAAGGTAGACATTCCGTCTTATCAGGTTACGGAAGGCGACGAGATAACCGTTAAGAAAACGTCCGCCGATGCCGACAGGTTCAAGGAAATAAGAGAGAGCGAATCGCGCCCGATGCCCAGCTGGCTTACTATGGATAACGCAAACCTTACAGGCAGGGTCGTCGCGGTTCCGGCAAGAGAGGATATCGACCTGACTATAGAAGAGCACCTCATCGTCGAGTACTACTCGAAGTAACAGGCTTAAAAGCGGTTGCCCTCGATTCTATAAGACTATAACGGGAGGGTTATATATGTTAGAGATAGAAAAGCCAAATATACAGTGCGTTGAAAAGTCGCCCGATAATAAATATGCCAAATTCGTGATGGAACCGCTGGAGCGCGGTTTCGGGTCTACGCTTGGCAACAGCTTAAGGCGCGTGCTGCTTTCATGCCTGCCCGGCGCGGCAGTTACGAGGATAAGGATAGACGGCGTGCTGCACGAGTTTTCCACGATGGAAGGCGTAAGCGAAGACGTCGTGAATATCGTGCTCAACTTAAAGCAGCTGGCGGTGAAGATGTACGTTAACGAGCCCAAGACGCTGACTATTGACGCCCGCGGGCCTAAAGAGGTTACCGCGGCGGATATATCAGAGGATTCGGACGTGGAGATCTTGAACCCTGAGCTGCATATTGCCACATTGGACAAGGGCGGCAGCCTTTATATGGAGGTTACGGTGGAGAAAGGGCGCGGCTACGTGCTGGCGGACAGGAACAAACTGCCCGACATGCCCATAGGCGTCATACCCGTAGATTCGCTGTTCACGCCGGTAAGGAAGGTAAACTTCAACGTCGAGAGCACGCGCGTAGGCCAGTCCATTGACTATGACAAGCTGGCGATAGAGCTGTGGACTAACGGCACGATATCGCCCGACGAGGCGGTGTCACTTGCGGCCAAGATAATAAACGAGCATCTCGCACAGTTCGTGGCATTAACCGACCATGTGCAGAACGTGGAGATAATGGTGGAGCCCGAGGAAGACAAGAAGGAAAAGGTGCTCGAGATAACGATAGAAGAGCTCGACCTCTCGGTGCGTTCTTATAACTGTTTAAAGCGCGCGGGAATAAACACAGTGGAAGAGCTTATAAAGCGCAACGAAGAAGAGATGATGAAGGTAAGAAACTTAGGGCGCAAGTCGCTCGAAGAAGTGGAGCAAAAGCTCGCTACCTTAGGACTCTCGCTTCGCATGGACGACTAAAAAGCAAAGAGGTCCCCTAAACGTTGTATAATTTTGGGGTGCATATCAGGAGGCTAAAATGGCTGAATACAGAAAGCTTAACATGAAGAACGATCAAAGGCAGGCGGCGCTGAGAAACCTTGTTTCCGGACTGTTGTGGTACGGCAGAATAGAGACGACCGCCGCGCGGGCTAAAGAGACGAGGCGCATCGCCGAAAAGCTCATCACGCTTGCCGTCAGAGAATACGCGAACGACTTAAAGGTAGTCAAAAAGGTCGCCGATGGCGATACGAAGGTAAAGAAGGAGTTTACTAACGACTCGCCTTCCAAGCTCGCCGCGAGAAGGCGCATAATGCAGTACGTTTACGATATACCCGAGCCGAAGCAGGAAAAGGAAAGCAAATTCAACTATAAGCAGCGTGCGGGCGAAGTCAGCCATCCCCTCGTGGAAAAGATGTTCCGCGAGTACGGCCCGAAGTACTACAAGCGTGCGCAGGATTTAGGCCAGGGCGGCGGATATACGCGCATAATCAAGAAGGGCCCGAGGCGCGGAGACGCGGCTGAGGTCGTTATATTAGAGCTCGTATAAAAGTTCACAGATAATTAAGCACATTAAAAAGGCTTTGGAAGTTGTTTTCAGAGCCTTTTAGTGTATAATGGGAGGAAAAGCAAAAGAAAGAAGGCAACAATGGGGATAGTTGAGGCCGAAGACGTCAAATATTCGTATACCGGTGAAAACTCAATAAACCTTGCGCTGGCGGGAGTGACGCTCTCCGTTGAAAAAGGCGAGTTCGTCGCCATAATTGGGCATAACGGCTCAGGCAAGTCTACCTTCGCGCGTCTTATAAATGCGCTTTACCTGCCCGAATCGGGCACGCTTAAGGTTAAGGGCATGGATACGAAGGATGAAGGGAGCGTATGGGACATAAGGAAATGCTGCGGAATGGTGTTCCAGAATCCCGACAACCAGATCGTTGCGACTATTGTGGAGGAGGACGTGGCGTTCGGCCCCGAGAACCTCGGCGTTCCGACAAAGGAGATACGCGAGAGGGTGGACGCGGCATTGGAGCAGGTAGACATGAGCGAATTCAAGGAGCGCGCTCCGCATATGCTCTCGGGCGGGCAGAAGCAGAGGGTAGCAATAGCGGGCGTGCTCGCTATGCACCCTGATATCATCGTGTTTGACGAGCCTACGGCGATGCTCGACCCGGAGGGGAGAGCGGAGGTGCTCGAAACGATAAAGGCATTGAGCGCACAAGGCAAGACGATAATATATATAACGCATTACATGGAAGAGGCGCTGTTTGCGGACCGTGTGTGCGTAATGACGGGCGGGCGGATAACGCTTTCGGGACCGCCGTGCGAGGTGTTTGATAACGAGCAGGCCATAAAAGAGGCGGGACTCAATTTCCCGCCGCATATAGAGCTTTACCACAGGCTTAAGGCGCGCGGGTTCGAACTGGGGCAGTGCCCGATGACTGTGGAGGAACTGGTGGAAAAGCTATGCCGATAGAACTTAAGGACCTTAAATACACATATATGCCGGGAACGCCGTTCGAGACGACGGCCATAGAGGGCTTAAGCCTTAAGATAGAGGACGGCGAGTTCCTGGGGCTTATTGGCCAGACGGGCTCGGGCAAAACGACGCTTATTGGCCTCATGGCCGGGCTGCTTAAACCCTCCAAAGGCGCCGTCATTATAAACGGCGAAGACATAAACAAAAAGGGTTATGACAGAAAAGCTTTGAGGCGGCACATAGGCGTCGTGTTCCAGTACCCCGAGCACCAGCTGTTTGAAGAGACGGTGTATAAGGACATAGCGTTCGGTCCTGTTAAGACGGGCGTGCCCGAAGGCGAGATAGAGCAAAGGGTGAGGCGCTCGATGGAGCTTATGGAGCTTGACTTTGAGGGTATAAAGGGCTTATCGCCTTTTGAGCTTTCGGGCGGGCAGAAAAGAAGGGTAGCCATAGCGGGCGTTCTCGCCGTTAACCCCAAGGTACTCATACTCGACGAGCCGGTGGCGGGGCTCGACCCAAAGGGCAGGAAGCACCTTATGAAGCTTATAGGCGGGCTCAACGCGGACGGCGTTACGATAATAATGATAACGCACTCTATGGACGACCTTGCGGAGAACGCGAGGAGAGTCGTTGTGCTTTCGGGCGCGAATATATTAATGGACGGCAAGCCGAGCGAGATATTCCTGCGTGAGAGCGAGCTAAAGGGCGTGGGGCTCGGGCTGCCCGCGGTGGCGGAAGTAGCGGCGAAGCTGCGCGCAAAAGGTATAAATGTACCCGAGGATGTAATAAAGCTCGATAAACTCGAAGAGTATATCGTCGGGGTGGCAGGTAACAAGCATGATTAAAAACGTAACGCTCGGACAGTACTTCCCGGGGGATTCGATAATACACAGGATGGACGCAAGGGTAAAGCTTTTGCTCGTAATAGCAATAATCGTGCTCATATTCCTGATAGACACGCTTGTTGGCAACCTTGTCGTGCTTGCGTTTTTGCTGTTTATTATTATAGTGTCGCGCGTGAGTGCAAGACTCGTGCTTCGCAGCTTAAAGCCTTTGTGGTTTATAATACTGCTGGCGATGGTACTTAACACGTTCTTCTATTCGGGCGGCACGGAGCTGTTTTCGTGGTGGATATTCCGCGTATCCAAGGAAGGGCTTATAAACGCCGTGCGGCTTGCCGCAAGGCTTATATTCCTAATAACGGCCACGACGATGCTCACGCTCACTACGTCGCCCATATCGCTTACGGACGCTTTGGAGCGGCTGATGCGGCCGCTAAAAATCGTGCGTTTCCCCGTGCACGAGCTCGCCATGATGATGACTATAGCGATGCGCTTTATACCTACGCTGCTTGAGGAAACGGACAAGATAATGAAGGCGCAGACAGCAAGGGGCGCGGAGTTTGACAGCGGCAGCATACTGAAGCGCGCGGCGGGCATGGTGCCCATACTCGTGCCGCTATTTGTCAGCGCATTCAGGCGAGCGGACGAGCTTGCTTTTGCCATGGAGTCGCGCTGCTACCACGGAGGCGAGGGCAGGACGCGCATGAAGGTGATGCATATGCATTTAAGAGACGCTATAGCTTCGGCTGTCGTCGCGGGGCTTATAGTGTTCGCGGCGCTGGGTTTTTAAAAAGCCTTATATAAATGCCATGCGGTAAACAAGTATTGCAGGCGCCGTTTCCCGGCGCTCCTTAATTTTCAGACTTGCGGGTGTAAAATAAAAAGACAATTTGGATGTAAAGCTGGCACGTAACACAGGGATAGCAGGAATGAATATAAGATCATTCGTTCCCAACCGCAATGACGGTGGGAGCAGTAAATTCAAGAACAAGATAAGGCTCTTTGTAAAGAGCGGGAGAGCGCCTGTATTCCTGTTCGCGCTCGCGGGAACTTTGCTGCTGGCAGCCGTGTTTATATTCGTTGTCCAGTGGAACGAAGGTGAGACAGCCGAAAGAAAAGCCGGGCGGCTGCTCAGCGAAGCGAGCTTAGAGCCGTCGGCGTCGCCTTCAGAGCCATTCCCCAAGGGAGCGTATGTGCAGCCCGAGCAGCCCGACGCGCAGGGCGAGGAGGAGATTAAGGGGCTGCTGGAAACAGAGCTTAAGGGGTATTCCGTCATAGCGAGGCTCGACATAGATAAAATAGAACAGCACCTGCCGGTGATTTCGTCTGCGTCGGACAAGGCGCTTAAAGTCTCGGTCTGCTATTACACAGGTTCCCTGCCGGGGGAAGACGGCAACCTTGTGATAACGGGGCATAACTACAGAAACGGCGCGCATTTCGGAAACCTGGACAAGCTGGAAGAGGGAGACGTTGTTACTCTTATGGATACGCAGGGCAAAACCTATGCGTACACTGTGTACGGCATCGACCATATCAAACCCGACAATCCGGAGGCGCTTGACAATACGGTATACGAGCGGGAGCTGACGCTGCTTACTTGTGAAGCGCGCGGCAACGGGCGGCTCGTAGTGCGGTGCTGCCTTAAGGGCGAATGACCGGGGTCATAAAGACATAAGGCTTTTTGTGAAATAGTAAAGGAGCGGGTCTCCTTGGGGGAGGCAAATATGCGGGTCAGGCTGATAATAGAATACGAAGGAACAAACTATTCGGGCTGGCAGCGCCAGACAAACGGCATGTCCGTGCAGGAAACGCTGGAGCAGGCGTTTTATAAAGCGGCGGGCGAGAGCGTCACAATACACGGCGCGGGCAGGACGGACGCGGGCGTGCACGCGGAGGCGCAGGTGGCGCATCTTGACACTAATTGCACCATACCGGCGAATAAGATAAGCTACGCTATGAACATGCTGCTGCCCGCCGACATACGCGTTAAGCAGTCGATGGAAGTGAGCGTGGATTTCCACGCGAGGTTTTCGGCGAGGGCAAAGACGTACAGATACACGTTTTACAACGATACGCACGCCTCGGCTATTTACCGCAACACTACGACGCACATACACGGCAGGCTCGACATACCGGCCATGAAGGCAGCCGCCGCGTTCATACGAGGGACGCACGACTTTGCAAGCTTCTGCGCGAGCGGCAGCGAAGTTAAAGACACCGTGCGCACTATACACAGGCTCGAGATATCGTCGCAGGAGCCTTTTCTATATATAGACGTAACGGGTTCGGGATTTCTTTACAATATGGTACGTATAATCGCGGGCACGCTTATTGACGTGGGGCTTAAAAAGATATCTCCGGAGTATGTAAAAGAGATAGTGAGCGGCAAAGACAGGACGCTCGCAAGCGCGACAGCGCCCGCCAGAGGCCTTACACTAAAGGAAGTATATTATACGCCGTTCCCCAGCATCATGGCGTGACTTCGCACGAAGGGAATATGATCTCTCCGCCTCTGTTCTTGAACGTGACATAATCAAATGTTGACTTCGTAATGAATATCGCCGAGTCGATTATTATCTTTACTCCGGGGTAGACGCACTTTGTCGCGTTTACACGGCCGCCGCTAGCGTGGGAGAGTATTTCTTCGTATGCGGCCAGTTCGTCGACTGCGTCGTTATACTGCTGTTCAATCAGTTCCCTTGAATCGAGCACCTTCTGCCGCATCGCCAGCCGGTCGGGCGAAAGCGTTGACGAAGGCAGGCGCGCCAGGCTGTCTATCTTCATTAGCTGTGCTTTAAGCTGTGTGCGCCGCGTATCAGCGTCCACATATTTTGCCCGTATCTCGGGAGCGACCCCGAGCTCTATCACCATCGGATCGTACGACGGCGAACCTATCATGTTCGCTGTCACTTCCCTGCCCGCCCGTATAAAGCCGCCGATTATCTTCCCCCATTTGCCCTTCATCGTTATCGAGCCGCCCGCCAGCATGTTGCAGTGCACGATATAATCGGATACTATATTGCCTCTGGCCTCTACGGAGCAGTTTTCCATGAACTTGGCGATTATGTTGCCGCCGGCTATAAGCTTGCCGACGTCCTGGCCCTTTATGCCGTTTTTAAGTATTATATCCTTTGAGGCAATCAGTGTCGCGCCTTCTACGTAACCGCTGACCTCTATAGAGCCCGTTGCCTGCACCGTTAGCCCGGTGATAACGTTGCCGCGTATAATGACGTCGCCCTCAAACTTTATATTTCCGACGCGCATGTCCACGTCGCCCGGTATCTTGTATATGTCGGATACTTCCACTCTTCCATTTACAAAGTCTATCCTGCCGCTCTTTGCCGCCAGCAGGCTCTGGCCGTCTTCGGACACGCGGGTGTTTCTGCCCGCGGGAAGCTTAGGTTCCAAGCCCGGCTTTGCGGGTATAACGTCACCCTTTACCGTGCAGCCGTCCTCGCCCTGTTCGGGCGGCACTCTGACAACGACGGTCGCGTCTTCCGTCACGCTCTCAAACAGATCGAGCTGTTTGTAATCCGCGCTGCCATCCGCCCCTATAGTGGGCGTGTAGCCGTGCTCCTTTTTGAACATGAAATTAAGATATCCGTCTGCGCCCTTTTTCGCGGGTTTGCCTGAGGCTATCAGGAAAGGCCTTAAATACGCGCTGCCTGCTATGGCACTCTGCACGGTCGCTTCATCAATACCGTATACTACGCCCCATTGCTCCTTTATCTTCTGCATTATCTCGTCAAAGCTTAAGGGCTTTCCCGACGGGGAAGGGGGCAGCAGTGTCATATGCGCAGACATCGCGTCTTTTGAAATCACTACGACGACGTCGGAATCGACCGTGTTCTCATCCTGTTTCTCCGCTATCTTAATAAGGCTTTCACGCCTTCGAATGTGCACGAGTACATTGCTTACGTCTATACCCGTTATATTCCTGCGGTTTAAGTCGTATGACACGATCGAAGGATTTAGCGGAGCGCCTGCACCTACCTCTTCCATAAACTGCAGGAATACGCCGTCTTCCTGATACAGCAACTTATAGGAAGCGTCATGTGTGATATACTGCACCGTATCGAACGATCCTAGCTGAGCCGCCAAAGAAGGCTTCTTGTCGGGCTCGAACATTATATCCTTGTTTTCTTCCATACAGCGCGCCTCCTATAGTTATGCTACACTTAATATATCGGCTTTTCTTAACGTAAAATGAATAGATAAATTGAACATAAACGCTGATTTTTAAATATTTTCGTTGACATTTAAAGCTTCTGTACCGTATACTGTACAAAAGTTCCATTTTGGAGTACATTTTATGGGCGAAGAGCCCGCAAGACGAGATGAGATGAGACATGTGTTATTCCGCGTGGAGCTAATAACAAGATTAGAGGAGAAGAGATCATGAGTAAAACTATCCCCAACAGAGTATTTTTAACTGAGGACGAATTGCCAAGGCAGTATTATAATATTGCCGCGGACATGCCCACCAAGCCGGCGCCGTATTTGCATCCGGCGACATTAAAGCCTATCGGCCCTGCCGATCTTGAAGTGCTGTTCCCAAAGGCGCTTATAGAGCAGGAAGTATCGACAGAGAGGTATATCGACATACCAAAAGAGGTGCGCGACATATACGCGACGTTCAGGCCGTCGCCATTAATTCGCGCGTACAGGCTCGAAAAGTTCCTGGGCACCCCGGCAAAGATATACTACAAGTATGAGGGCACGAACCCTTCGGGCAGCCATAAGCTGAATACGGCGGTGGCGCAGGCCTTTTACAACAAAGCGGAGGGCATAAAGCGAATATCTACAGAAACAGGCGCGGGGCAGTGGGGCACGGCGCTTTCGATAGCGTGCTCGATGTTCGATATTGAGTGCATCGTCTATATGGTGCGCGTATCGTACGACCAAAAGCCGTACCGCAAAATACTAATACAGACATACGGCGCGGATGTAGTACCGAGCCCGTCCACAAAAACGAACGCGGGGCGCGCGATACTCGCAAAAGATCCGAATTCACTCGGCAGTCTCGGCATAGCGATATCCGAGGCGGTGGAAGACGCTGCCATGAGGGACGATACGCATTACGCATTGGGCAGCGTACTGAATCACGTAATACTGCACCAGTCGATAATAGGCCAGGAAGCGAAGAAACAGTTTGAAAAGATAGACGAATATCCGGATATAATAATAGGCTGCAACGGCGGCGGTTCTAACTTCTCGGGATGCGCGTTCCCCTTCGTGCACGACGTGCTTAAAAACGGCGAAAAAATTGAGTTTATAGCGGTAGAGCCCGCCGCATGCCCGAAGCTGACGAAAGGCGAGTTCCGGTATGACTACGGCGATACGGCGAAGATGGCGCCTGTTGCTATGATGTACACGCTTGGCCATGACTTCGTGCCCGCGGGCATACACGCAGGGGGCCTTAGGTATCACGGAGACTCAGCGCTGCTCTCGCAGCTATACCATGACGGAATAGTAAAAGCGCAGGCCGTGCAGCAGACAAAAGTATTCAAGGCGGCTGTAGACTTTACGAGGGTAGAGGGCATACTGCCCGCGCCCGAGTCGGCTCACGCTATACTCGCTGCTATGGAGAAGGCGCTCGAGTGCAAAGAGACAGGAGAAGCGAAGACTATATTCTTCAACCTCTCGGGCCACGGCGATTTTGACCTCGCGGCGTACGATGCTTACCATTCCGGTCTGCTTGAAGACTTTGAGTATACCGACAATATGCACGACGAGGGCATGGCTACCGTACCGAACGTAGGATAAAAGAGAGACATTGTTTATACAAGATGTTTGTTATCAATCTAAGGCGGCTGACAAAGCCGCCTTTTCTATCAATCGACGATCACGCTTTCCAGATAGATCCTTCCCTTAAAGCCGCCGTTTTTCGCGTGCTTTTCAAGGCGGAGCTCCTCGAGGCCGTCTTTGCTTAAGCCGCTTATATCCGACAATGCGTAAACAACCTCGAGTATATCGGCAAGTTCCTCCGTTTCGCCGCTTGAAAGATACTCGTTTACTTCTTCTAAAAGCTTTGAGCGCAGCTCGCCGACAAAATCCTGTTCGGATAAAACTCTTGTTACGCTCCGCTTGCCCTGTGCTTCTATAATATACGGTATGTTGTCCCGTATAAGTTTGTTGTATGTTTTAACGCCCATATTGCGACGTACCCCCGTGTCTTAAGATAAATATACTATTCACCGCTTAGCGCTAATTCCCTGCCAAGCCAGGCGTTTTTCTGTAGCCAAAGGAGCTTTGGTATGTTATAAATAGTTGACATGTATAAAGGAGAACGTTTATGCAAGGATATGCAAAAGAAGCTTCAAACGAGGGGTACATAAGCGCGCTCCCCGGCATAGAGCGCAAGACTCTCGTTCATGGCGGCGCCACGCTTTTGACTGAGTTCAGGCTAAAGGGCGGGTGCACGCTGCCAAGCCACAATCACCCGCAGGAACAGACGGGGTATCTTGTATCGGGGCATATAAAGCTGAAGATCGGCGGCGTGGAATACGATGTAAAAGAAGGCGGCGCGTGGGTAATACCCGCAGGGGCGGAGCATGGCGCGAGCATAATAGAAGATTCCATAGCTATAGAGGTGTTTTCTCCGGTTAGGGAAGATTATCTTTAAAATCTATCAGGAGAGATTGTAGAAGCGGTATGCGTTTTTGCCGCTGCGCTTTATCTTGTACATGGCCTTGTCCGCAAGGTCTATAAGCGCGTCTATTGAACAGGCGTCATCGGGATATACGGCGATGCCTATGCTGGCCGATACGCAAAGCCTGTCGTTGCCTATAAAAAAAGGCTTCCTGATGAGATCCATTATCTTATCCGTAAGACGGGAAATATCATCGGGGGTTTTTATATCCGAAAGCACTATTAAAAATTCATCGCCGCCCATCCGGGAGATGACGTCACAGCGCCTGCTCCTGCCGTGCCGCGTATTGCTGCTCAGCCTGCCCGCGACATGCTCGAGCAGTGCGTCGCCCACAATGTGGCCGTAGGTGTCGTTTATCTTTTTAAAGCTGTCGATATCTATAAACAGCAGCGCGAGCTTTCCGTTGTATTCGCTGACCCTGTTTATGATCTTCTGTACTTCGGCTTTCATTGCGCTGCGGTTAAGTAAACCTGTTAAGTGGTCGTATTTGGCTATTTCCCTTGCGGCGCGTTCGGCCGCCTTTACGGATTTGTAGCCTTCGCTCAGCTTGTTGTTGAGGTCGCGGAGCTTGCGCTCATTCGTCGTATGCTCCGTTATGTCCGCGATATGCAAAAACGCGAACTCCACCCTGTCGTCGTTCCATATGGGCTCGACCACAAGGTTTTGGCGTACGATATCGGCGTCTTTTGAATTGCTTTTGGGCAGCACGAAATACTTGTGCAGCGCGCTTGAACAGAAACGGCTCTGGCCCGCTACAAAAACATTTTTCAATATATCCTGATATCTGTTCTCGGCAAACTTGGGACAAAGACTGCAAACATCTATGCCTACCGCGTCGTGCGCGGTTATTTCGCTAAGCCGCTCCATTTCCTTGTTCCAGTATATTACGCGCTGGGAAGAGTCCACGACGATTATCCCTGCGCTGATGTTGTCAAGAACCTGCTGTCTCCAGTCGATCATACGACTTCCTTTAGCATAACGTTTATTTTATCCAGAAGCATGTCAAACGACGACGCCGAAAGCGCGATAAATATGACCCCCCTTATCTGGCTTTTCGTCAGCAGGAATGAGGTGTACAGCATTAATACATGTGAATTTTCGGGTATGAATTTGTGATTGTCGAGTCCGTCTGTAGAATAGCTCAGCTCGAAAGACGTATATTCCAGCTTCGTATCGAGAAGGTTGCCGAACTCGCCGACTATGGAGTTCAGTATTATGTTGGATATTTCTCTTATTACGTCGGCGTCGAGGCTGGTAAGCCCTGCGTCCGCGCTTGTTTGTTCGCCAAGGCATGCTTTGACGAGCACGGTCGCCTTGTCCTCCGGAAAGACGATAAGCGCGTTGCCCTGGAACTCCCTGCCGAACGCCACCGACGTTATTACAAAATTACCGGCGTCAAACAGGCCGACCTTTTTAAGCGCGGATGAGTTTAGCTCCATACCGCTTTTCAAATTCACTTCGGGAACGGAAAGTATTATCTTCTGTCCTACCATTTCAGAAAGCAGGCAGGAAGACATCCCCAGTTGTACATTAAGTATCTCGGTGAGAGCGTCTTTTTGAAGAGGAGTAAGCATCTATTTACCTCCCAAAAGCGCGATCAGAAATCTGCCGTTGTCCGCAGTCAGCGGCTTATTTATGAAATAAAGCGCCCCAAGACGCGCTATCTCTTCCTTTACCGCATACTGTATATCGGAGGACAGCACAATTATCTTGCTCATGCGATCCTCCTGACGGATGCGCTCTATCATCACTTTCCCGCCTATACCCGGCATCAGTAAATCTGTAATAACGTAATCGGGTCTTGAATCTATATATATCTCGTAACCCTGCTCACCGCTGCTTGCGAACATAAGCTCTGCCTTAGGGAAGGCGTCAAGTATCATTTTCTTCGTAAAATGCTGTGCGAAAGAAGAATCGTCTACAATTAAAACTCGCATACCATCACCACTATAGAGATTGTTAACATGGAAGCTTACTTAAATGCGATAATGAAAAAGTCGATAAATTATGTATATGTTTTATAAACACATTGAGTAAAGATGAAACCGGTAATTTAACCAAAAAGCATTGTTTTTTGTCTGTTTTGGCATGAAACTATAAATATGCTATGTATACGTATAAAATGTGCTATAACAAAGACATTAAAGACCCGGCCAAGGCGGTTGAGCAAACGCTTTGCCGTTAATACGGGCGTCCCATAGCCGCTTTAGCGACGGCCCAAGCCGTGAGGCTTGATGGGGTGTAAATATAATTTTTTAATTAAACTTTACGTACCACAATCTCAAATCAAAAATAAATAGCCATACTTACGTATGACCATTTATTTATGGTGCGGTCGATGGGACTTGAACCCATACGGTATAACCATACGCCCCTCAAACGTACGCGTCTGCCAGTTCCGCCACGACCGCATATATGATTTTTGCGTGACGCAAATGTAATTATAACATTGTATCGTTAAAAGTCAAGAATGCAAATAATAGATATAATAAAAATACAAAAACCCGAAAATCAATAGTCGAGGGAGCGTTTATAACCGGCACGGACTTTACGCCGGTGTTTTTTGTCGCGGCCGCCTGCGCTGCAGTGATGGCTGCTATGTTTTTCCTTAAAGGCAGGAAGGAGCGCGGCGCTCAACAAAACACTTGAAATCACAGTGGCGATACATTATAATAACACTCGCAGTGTCTCAAAAAGCGCTTATATGCCGCTATAGCTCAGCAGGTAGAGCACATCCATGGTAAGGATGGGGTCAACGGTTCGAATCCGTTTAGCGGCTCCAGGGAAAATGCTCGAGAGCCCCGTATTTATCGGGGGTTCCGGGCTTTTTGTTTTATCGGTCAAAAGTCAAGATGCCCCTTTTTACGCTTTTACCCAAATTGTAAGCAGCTATCAATTTTCGACGTCGGTCTATTTTAAGAAAGCATATCTTCAGGTAAATTTTAATCAAAGGCTTTTTATTTTGTTATGCCGGTTTATAATGAAAATAAATGTATTATTGAGGGAAGATATGGATAGTATTATCGAATTGCTTGAAACCCATGGGCCGCTAACCGGAAAAGAGTTACATGAAAAATCCGTAATAGAGCCTTTTAAGCTTTGGAAGAGATGCAATCAATCTGCATCTATCGTTACACAGACAATTGGCACTCAGTATTTGAGGCTATCTAAATCAGTTAGCGGCTATGCAAGGCTTTCTCCCTCTATATTGCGGGAGTTTTACAATTATGCGGTGATTGGTTTAAAAACACAAACCAAAGAGATTAAAGCAAAAGCAAAACAGCTGGAACAATCGGTCAATGAGATAAGTAAGGCTAAAAAGGAAATAGCAAAGGATATCATAAAAAAAATAGTGGATTCTCAAAGCGAACGTAAAGCGATAATCGAAAACGCATGCTTCATGATATCCGGTGATGTTGTATATAACATGTCTCATTTGGAACCCAGGCCGGAATCTTCGACAGGAAAAATGGTCAATGGGTCGGATCTTGATATTGTAGTTATTTATAAAGATTTGCCGGAAGAAATAATTGAAAAGCTGGATATGGCTATCTATGAACAAAAGGCCTTTTTACTAATGAATCCAGGCTACCGGGAAGAGATCGACTATGTGATAAAAAATGTTTTAAAAGTGGAAAAAGATTTAAAATTTATAGACTTTAATTCGATGGTTGCATCAAAGATACTTGATGAAGGCAAGTTTTTACTTGGCAGCGCTTTATTGTTTTCGGAGGTTAAAAAAATGATCGACTATTCCGGTGTGCCGGGGAAATTATTTTCGCTGAAAGAAAGAGCTCTCATAGAACGTGAAAATGCCAGAGAAATTCTACTGGCATTTGATGATGCTGATATTGATACCGAGACGATGCATTTATTTTACACAAACGAAGAAACAGAAGAGTTCTTTTAAACATATTACAAGCTTTTGTATGATGCATGAGCATGATCAAACTGGCATATTTAATTGTCTTATAGTAACAGGCATCGAAGATTCTTTCCCTGTTTATTCTTCTCCTATGCCATACTGGCTTTTCAAGTTTTCTACATGCTTATAATAATCAATATGTTTCAGTTTCGATGCCGCCGATTCATCTAAAACAACGGTAATTTTAC
Organism: Bacillota bacterium; assembly: GCA_023410595.1. Classification (GTDB taxonomy): domain Bacteria; phylum Bacillota; class Clostridia; order Christensenellales; family SZUA-584; genus DTFZ01. The sequence goes on from JAEYPO010000007.1 coordinate 168,127, forward strand.
CGCTGTGTAATTGTATTGCCGATGAAGTTATCTGGGATGTAACCGGGCCCTCAATACATTTGGCAACAACATCGGCCTTTTTAAGACCGTTCACAATCATTAAAATATTTTTTGCATCAAGTATGGTGCCGATACCCATTGTGATCGCAAAATGGGGCATTTGGCTTCTTTCTATATTTGCTTTCTTATAAAATGCCTCGTAATTATCAGCCAACGTTGTTTTTGTTAATGCCTGTACATGCGTTCTGGACGCAAGCGATGTGCCGGGTTCGTTGAACCCCCAGTGGCCGTCACCTCCCAAGCCTAAAAGCTGCAAATCGATTCCACCGGCTTTTTTGATTTCATCTTCGTACCATTTGCAGAACTCCTCAGGTTCTTTTGTTTTACCATCAGGTATATATATGTTTTCTTTTTTAATATTGATATTCTTGAAAAACTCTTCGTACATAAAACGGGCATAGCTTTGATCTATATTATATGGTTTATTCAATTCTATACCTACTCCCAGATATTCATCAAGATTGAATGTTTTAACCTGTGAAAAGTCCAGGCCTGCTTTATGCATTTTGATGAGCTCCTGATATGTGCCGATAGGCGTTGCTCCGGTTGCTAACCCCAGCACGCAATTTGGTTTCCGCTTAACGTATACTGCAATAATATTTGCGGCATGTTTACTCATTTGCTCATAGTTTTCTCTGATAATAATGTCCATTTTTATCCTCACCTTTGTTCAATAAAGTTGACCAGTATATAAATAAACTAAAGAATATCTGAAGTATGTTACTTTAGTATTATATCTGTTTTTTCTCTTTTTTAAATGCTTTTCTCTTTTAAATACTTTTTTTTAAATAAATTTTTGATATAATAATATAGTTTATTTTTATTCTATAACCCAAAAAAAGGAGCTGATAAAATGACGGAAGGTATCAAGATTGCAGATTTAGTTGATTTGAAAGAGACAATCGCGTCCGAAATTTTTAACGACTGCGAGTATCCATGGGAAGTATTGCCCAAAATCAAATCTTTTATAATAGCTTTGGGAGCAACGCTTTCGCCGGATGAATATACGCATAACGCAGAAGGAGTGTGGATATCAAAAACGGCTACAGTATACCCTTCTGCCTATATAAACGGACCATGCATCATTGGCCATTATGCGGAAGTCAGGCATTGCGCATTTATTCGCGGCTCAGCCATTGTTGGAGAGCATGCCGTTGTAGGAAACTCAACAGAGCTAAAAAACGTCATTTTATTCAATCGGGTGCAGGTGCCGCATTATAATTATGTTGGAGATTCGATACTTGGTTTTAAGGCACACATGGGTGCCGGTTCTATTACTTCAAACGTGAAATCCGATAAGAGCAATGTGACTGTGCGCTTTATGGACCAAAAAATACTGACGAATATGAAAAAATTTGGCGCTATGCTCGGCGACAACGTAGAAGTTGGCTGTAATTCGGTGCTTAATCCCGGCACGATTGTCGGCCGCAACAGCACGATTTATCCTGTTTCTATGGTACGCGGATTTGTACCTGAGAACAGCATTTATAAGAGATACGACTCTATCGTTAAAAAACTTTAAATCAACAACATTCCGGATTCTGTGCAAACTCGCATTTGTGACATCCGGCATGCTACAGAACTGAAAGCGAATTTTTAAGACTCGTACTGTACGGTAAGGATGGGATACAGGCCAATCCGTTTAGCGGTCCGGAGATTAAGCCTCGAAAGCGTTTCGGGGCTTTTTAGCACACTTATGTAAAACACATTAATATAACGTTTCGTTTGACAGGCAAGATACTTATACTTAACAAATAAACCAATTTATACTGCATTCTTTATGTAATGGGCATATAACGGTGGTGGAAAAAAAGCGAGGAGCAGAGCTTTGAAAAAAATATTAACCATATTATTGACCGTTATAATGGCCTTAGTACTGTTTACGGGTTGTCAGCCGACGCCCAGCCAGGAGGTCGTCATCAACAAAGGCGACATTGACCTGCAAGAAAACATACAAAAGACGGCAGGGCCTACTGAAGCACCAGCAAAACAAACTGAAAACGCAGAGCCAAAATGGGCATATGAAAAGGAATACGACTCGGGGAACCGTCTTTTTGTAGACGCTGTTATGCATAATACAAATGCAGACAAGCTTCCCGTGCTGTCGGTAGTCCCGAAAATGTTTGAAAACGGTGAACAGCTAAGAAAGATCACAAGCATTTTTTGTCCTGACAGCGATACAAAGATTTATGATCAGGGTGATACGGCCACTAAACAGCAGCTTGAACAAGCAATAATGGACGTAAGGAATGAAATATTTAACGTAGAAAACAATCTGCCTCCTTATCCGGGTGCAGATCCTGTCCCCGAAGAAAAAAAAGCGCACTATATACAAGAACTAAACGACGCTATAGTCTATTATGAGCAACAGATGTCTACTGCTGTCGAGGAAAGTGATTTGAAAGAGGCTAGCTATGAGCTTGTCGACAGGGGCAGCAGTTTTCAATCAAATATGAACGCAAAAACTAATGATGCTATGATTTATATTAGTTTTATAAACTGGGATATGGGGGGGTCAGACTTTTTACTGAAATCTACTTTGTTTGATGAACAGAACGTTGGGACATATGCTGAATATGTAATGCCGGTATCGTTGGAAGATGATACTGAGTTTGTGAAAGCGAGTGCAAAAGCGGAGCAGTATGTCGCAGAGATGGGTATAGACTATATGTCCGTTAGTTCTGTGTGTAAAGGAGAAGGAAGTTACAGCTTCTATTATACACGCAATTATAAAGGATTGCAGGAAACCTATGTTAAAGGATTCATTGGTACTACAATAACAGCCGTTGATTTCGGGCCGGAAATATTCTTATGGGAGCCAGAGTATCTTTACATAGAAATACAGAACGGTAGTGTTGTTGTGTTCGAATGGCATAACAGAGCCGAAATTACCAATGTGGACAATGAGAACGTGCAGACAAAATCATGGGAGGAGATACAGGAGATATTCAAAACCCAGATGGATTATCTTATGACTCCCGAGCCAATGAGCAAAGGGAATAATGAAACTGTCTTTTTTGAGGAGACGGAGGTGCATATAAACAGGATAGAGCTTGGACTGACAAAGATACTCATGAAGGACAGCAAGGACGACTATAAACTAATCCCGACATGGAATTTTATGGGCTATGAAACATACGCATCAGACCCCGCTCAGGAAAGCATTAATCGCGGCGCGGGGAAATGTTTCATAACGATTAACGCTATAGATGGAACGATAATAGACAGAGGATTGATGTATTAAGGGGTAATGGCGGGGGAAGCCCGGGGCAGCGTGTGGTAAGCCATTCTACTTAACGATATACTCAAACCTGTCGGCCAGTATATACTGCCTTGTCCGGTGTACGGGAACGTCCCTAACGTCGTATACTATCTCGCGAAGATAGAGCACGTGCGTCCCTTTCTTTATTCCCAGCAGTGTGGATTGGTACTCGTCCGCTTTCGCAATGCTTATCCGCTTGACTGACCTAAGCTTGCCTACGCTGTACTCGTTTTCCAGCAGCGAATAAAGCGACACGTCATCTGAAAGGCTGCGGGCGAGCGCTGAGAACTTTTCAGGAAGGAAATTATATTCGAGTATGACGGGAGAGCCGTTGGCGTACCTTATGCGTTCGAGATACAGCACATTGCTTTCCGGGGGCAGCTCGAGATCGGTTATATCATCCTGGCCGGCAGGCTGCAAGGTTTTAACGGTTATTCTGCTGCCCGGAACTACGCCGCTTTCACGGCATACCGATGTAAAGCTCTGGTTTACGAGCACGTTTTCGCCCACTATGGGCTTATAGACAAACGTGCCCTTTCCCTGCCGGCGTACAAGATGTCCGCTTTTCACCAGCTCCAATACAGCGCCGCGGACGGTAATACGGCTTACCCCGTATGTAGCGCTAAGTTCAAACTCCGTGGGTATTTTCTGGCCGGGCTGAAGCTTGCCGGAAAGTATATCGCTGAGCAGCAGATCTTTTATCTGTACATAAAGGGGAGTGGATCCAGAGTATTCGAGCATGCTTATACCTCCATGTATATATTAATGCAAAGTTAATAATATTGCAATGATTACAATATTTGATGCTATCACCTATATAATCCGATAAAGGAAGCTGCTTAACTGAAAAAAGGGGGTTAAGGCTTATTAAAAGTAAAACGTTTTTGCGCGCACAGAATGTGTATAATATAATAGAAACAGTAAAACTACTGGTAAAGCAGCCGGTTGTGTTATATAATTTCTATGCTGAATAATAAAGTTGAGAGTAGAGAATGCTGCTGTTTGTTCTGGAATCGCTGCCGCCAAAGTATAAGAGCAAGGTAGAAAAATTATATTACGATTATAGAAGCGATATGCTGTATACCGCGCTGGCGATAGTAAAAGACCACAGTCAGGCCGAGGATATAGTTCAGCTTGCTTTTATACGCATAATCAAGCATATAGGAAGAATAAGCAGTATCCCAGCCGATGAGGTAAAGGGTTATATTATATATATAGTCAAAAACCTGTCTCTGGATTTTCTCAGGAAACAGAAAAAAGACAATACCGTATCGTACGAAAGCATAGAGTTTACCGTAGACGACGGAAAGCCTCTGGAAAATATCGCGATGCTTGATCTTGATCTTAGTACGGTAAAAGAGAAGCTTCGCGAGATGGACGATAAATACGCGCTGCCGCTTATATTAAAGTATACGCTGGAGTTCTCCCACGCGGAAATCGCCGACCTTTTGGATATATCCGTAGAAAATGTCAAGGTGAGATGTCACCGGGGCAGGAAGAAGCTTATTGAGGCTATAAAAAAGGAGGCCATAAATGTATAGGGGTTACTATGACGACCTTGTCGATGTCGCTATAAAGCATGCGGGCCACGATATTCTCAAAGAGGCTTCGGGGATTTTGGACGCCGGGGAAGCGCGCTTTTCCGAGAGTTTCGAGAAAACCATGCAAAAGCTTATAGGAGCCGAGAACAGAAAGATAAGCAAGTCGAAAGCGCTGCGGGGCGCAGCAAAAATCGTGGCTGCGCTGCTCGTACTTGTTGTTATATCGACGGCGGTAATATTCAGCTCGGAGGCGCTGAGGACCAAGGTGATGAATATGTTCTCCAGCATTGGCAGCGATTCGGCAGACGTTGAATTCTATGAGGTCGACGGAAACGACATACCGGCAGGAATGATCGTTCCGGGATATCTGCCAGACGGTTACAAGCTGGCCGGAGCGGAAAAGAGCGGCAATGTTTTTAACAGCAGATACGAAGATACGGGCGGCAATATACTACGAATAGTGCAGCAGAGCCAGTGCGCCAGCGCGGTTGTGGACAGCGACGGTTACGACGCTTACGAAACTGAAATTAAAGGGGAAAAGGCGTTTGTGTCCGAAAACGACGAAGGAAACCTGATCATATTTAATTACGGATCTTATGTTTTTGCGGTATCAGGAACGATGGATGTTTGCGAGCTTAAAAAGGTTGCAGGGAGCATAATAAAATAATCTTGCAAAAAACTTAATATTCATTGTAACCTTTCGCCCCGTCTGTTCGTTATTAATGTGTAGGGAGTCCATATATTATTTAATGATAAACGGGGTTTTTCGTTGTAAAATAATTCATCCAACGTATCTGCAGCTATGTTAAAAACGTCGAAGGCCTCGTTTTATCATCTATAAAAACAGGAGAGGGGAAGAATATGAGAAGAGTAACAATTCTGGTTCTTGTTGTCGCGCTGCTTTTTTGCATGCCGGGAGCCGCTCTGGCGGCAGATAACGTACAAGCTGTGGGGGACGACGTGATAAGTCCAAGGCTTGCCTACATCAGTTATGCAACCTGTTCGCTTAATATTTCATCAAACGGGTATGCGCAAATGAGCGCGGTTATGGAATGTTATTCGCCTGTCAACAAGATACGTTTATCGCCGCATCTTCAGAGATATGTAAACGGTTCATGGCAGGATGTAACAAAGTGGTCACAAACAACGTATTCCGATTTTGCGACATGGTCGAAAGGGTATTATGTGACAAGCGGGTATCAATATCGCCTGATGTGCTACTACTATTGTTATTACGACGCAACGCTGCTTGAGAGCGTAACGTGCGCTAATTACGACACATATTGACAAGGGCAAATGCCCGGGACCTTAAATATCAAATTTAATATACCTGACGTTTTAAAGCCTCTTTATCAAAGGTAAAGAGGCTTTAAGGCTTAATCACCATACTGGGCGATTTTGCCTTCAGAAATTTCATCAATAAGAATTCTACGTGCTTAAGAGGTATACAACTTTGTTCATGCTAACCAGTACCACAGAAAACAGTGGCGCGACGCAGATTCACAGGATTTCCGGCCATCGCGACCCATTGACCGGGTTGTTCAATTATGATTATTTCAAAAAGCAGGCAGCACTTCTTGACACAGACCAAAGGTCTTTGATTTCTGTTATAATATGCGGTATAAACGGGCTCGGGCTTATAGGCGATGCGCTTGGCCGGTTAAAAAAAGAGGAGCTGCTGATTAATGCGTCGAGACTTATCTCGTCCTGTGTAAGAAGGGGAGATTGTGTCGCAAAAGGCGAAGGCGAGGAATTTTTAATATTGCTGCCCCAGACAAGCGCGGCCATGGCCGGGATCATAATGGACAGGATACAAAGCAAGTGCCAGATCAATATCGGCAATACTGATGATAACCTGCTATGTCTTTCCCTTGGCTGCGCGACCAGGACGGGACTAAAGGAAGATATACTGGAAGTTATAGTCGAGGCAAAGAAAGATATGTATGCGCAGGGGCATAGCGGACATAAAGACTTTTACGCGTCGCTGCTGCAGCCCATAAAAAATGCGCTGCATGACAAGAGCCACGAAACGGAGGAGCATGGCAAAAGGCTCGTCCGCCAATCGAGAATGCTTGGCGAGGCGCTTGGACTGCCCAAGGATCAGCTTGGAAAGCTCGAGCTGCTGGCCATGCTGCACGATATCGGCAAGGTCAGCATAGACGAGAGCATACTTAAAAAGCCGGGGCCGCTAAGCGCGCGCGAATGGAGCGAGATAAGAAAGCACCCTAAGACGGGTTACAGGATAGCGAAGGCGGTGCCGCAGCTTTCCGGCATAGCCAGAGATATATTATGCCACCATGAGCGGTGGGATGGCAAAGGATACCCCAAAGGCCTCAAGCGTGAAAGCATACCGCTGCTGTCGCGCATAATATCTGTCGTGGACGCCTTTGACGCGCTTACCTCAAGGCGGTGCTACAGGGAGCCTGTAGAGGTAAATGAGGCGCTTTGCGAAATAGAGCGCTGTGCGGGGACGCAGTTTGACCCGGAGATAGCAAATACGTTCGTTTATATAAAACGGCGCGGCAGCATACGCTGACATATGTTCTATCAAAAGGACAGCAAATCACGTATGTGAGGGCAATTAAATAGCAGCTTTTTAAGGCTGCTATATTTTTTGGCGATCGGCCAAGTTGGCGCCAGTGTAATCGGCGCGCCAAAGAGCTTTACGTGTCCAGACACCTATAAATCTTTAGAACTCCGTGTTGCAGAAAGAGACCGCCTGAATCTGCCGTATACGGATAATAGTCACTTTGCCGAAAATGCTTCTACCCGGGCAGCAGTTGAATCTCGTTACAAGCTTTATCGCGTCATCGTTCACGCCGACCAATAGTCCTGTGAATACACATCTTTCCGTACACACAGTAACTACGGTATCTATGTGGTCAATAAGCTCTTCGACAAGAGAGGATCTTTCATGCTCACAGTTCTCGCTCATACATTAAACTCCTTTCAGTATCTACTAATAATATTTTATTAGCATTAGTTATTTTTTGTTACAACACACATGCCAATGTCTGATAGAAGCCAAATAAAAAAAGCCCCTCGCTTGAGGAGAGGCGTGAAATACATCAGTTGAAGTCAACGAGGCCGTATTCTTCCAGAATGCTGTCTAATCGCGCCCTGTCCGGATAACGGCTTTCAAGTTCGCGGTAAAACGCAGGGGAATGGTCGGGACATTTAAGATGGCAAAGCTCGTGCGTAATTATATAATCTATAAGCTTTACGTCGCAGCGCAGAAGGTGTATGGAAAGACTCATCGTATTAAGGGCGGTGTTGATGCTTCCCCACCTTGTGAGCATATTTTTAACGTTTATCGATATCTCGCGCCTGCTTGAAAAGTTGGGAAGTATGGCGGCAAGGCGTTCTGCGAATATCACGTCTGCCGCGCGCTTTGACCAGCGCACAAAGAGGGTTCTTCTTGCTCCTATATCTGAGCCTTTGCGCACATGAAGCAGAAGCGTTCCTCCTGAATACACCGCTGATGCGCGGTTCGATTCGACAACCTTAAGCGTAGCTTTGCGGCCGAGATGCCAGAACTTATCCCCGCTTACATACCTGATGGGATAAAACATCTGCCGCTTTTCGTTTACCGACTCAAGGCTTGCGTATATTTTATCGATGTTTTCGTCAACAAATTTGAATATCCTGCTTTGTGCCGTGCCGCGGGGAGCGGAAACAACGACTTCGGAAGCCCCCGTTACACGGATGCGAATATTCCGAATATCTTTTCTCAGCAATGTTAACTTGAGTGCGCCTTCGGCTGTCGCAATCGTATGTTCCATATCGTCATATTATAATATAAACATGGGACAATGTATAATACTCTTTAAAAAAATTTTGTCGATTTATCGCATAATCATAATTATTCTGCGTCTATGGTTTATTGGCGGGAGTATACACTAGTTGAAAAATTTAACCTTCGTAATTTGACGCGCTTCGGACAAAATAATAAAAGAATGCTTCCGAGGTGCTTATGTGGCCAGACAATAAATGCGAAAATCTTACAGGTAAACACTTAAGGATATTGAAAAACGGGCCGCTTTACGGTTCATGCGATATCAGCACATCAAAAAACGCTATACTTCCAATAATAGCGGCTTCGCTGCTCACGAAAGAACGCGTAGTAATAAGAAACGTTCCAAAGATAAGCGACGTTTCCGACATGATAGAGCTTTTAGGGGCATACGGTGCCGATGTTAAACTCGATGGCAATACGCTATATATACGCGCCCAAAACATAGTAACGACTACGACAGACGAAGGCATGGCCGGCAGGCTGAGGGCGTCGTTTTTGTTTATGGGACCGCTGCTCGCGCGCGAGGGCTGCGTTACCATGCCCATGCCCGGGGGTTGCAGGATAGGCCTAAGGCCGATTGACCTTCATCTGAAAGGGCTGACCGCTCTGGGGGCTGCGACGCTTAAGTCTTCGGGGCATGTGCGCACATGGGCAAAGAAGCTTTCGGGGACGACCATTTTACTTGACTATCCTTCGGTGGGCGCGACGGAGAATATCGTAATGGCGGCTTGCCTTGCCGAGGGGCGGACAATAGTAAGGGGAGCGGCGGCTGAGCCTGAAGTCATCGATCTGATTGCTTTTCTTAAGTCCATGGGCGCCGACATAAAGACGGAAAACTTAAGGATAACGATAGAAGGGAAAAAAGAGCTTCACGGGACGGATTATACGCCGATACCCGACAGAATAGAAGCGGGAACGCTGATGCTTGCCGCCGCCGTAACGGGAGGCGACGTGATGCTGGGGAGGGCGGATATCCGGCACCTGGGCTTCGTGACGAGCAAGCTAATGGAGGCGGGAGCGGAAGTTTTTCCATACCCTGAGGGCGTAAGGGTAAGGGGCGCGGGGTCAAGCCCGATGGATATTATATCTTCACCATATCCCGGCTTTCCCACGGATATGCAGGCGCAGTTTATGGCGGCGTGCTGCGCGGCGAAGGGCATAAGCACTATAAGCGAAACGGTGTTTGAGAACAGGTTTCTGCACGTAGCGGAGCTAAAAAAGATGGGCGCGGATATTATCGTCGACGGAAACAAAGCCATAGTAAAGGGCACGGGCAGACTGCGCGGGGCCAAGGTTTCGGCTACGGATTTGCGGGCCGGAGCGGCGCTTTGCATAGCGGCGCTTATTGCGGATGAAGAAACAGTGATTTGTGACATATATCACATGGACAGGGGTTACGACGACTTTGCGGGCAAGCTTAAGAAGCTGGGCGCGAATATAGAGAGGGTGGAATAATAGAGCCTCGCTGGAAATATGATTTCCAAGAGGAGGCCTTAAGTGTATAGAAGACAGAGAAGACAGCTCACCGCGGAAGGCAAGATATTGCTGCTTATAATAGCCGCCATATTGCTGGCGATAATTTTTCCCGCTGTATTTGCATCAAAGCCGCAGGGCGGCTCGCCTTCGGATATCCGCTTTGAAATAGAATCTTCCGAGTATGTGGACGTATACAAAAAAGACGGCATAGAAAACATGAACCTTGAGGAGTATCTTGTGAGCGTCGTAGCGGCGGAGATGCCCGCGTCGTTCGAGCTTGAAGCGCTAAAGGCGCAGGCAGTGGCCGCAAGGACGTATACGAGTTATATAAAAAACCACGGAGGGTGCTCGTCGCACCCCGAGGCAGACATATGCACAAACAGCGGATGCTGCCAGGCTTACATCACCGCGGACAGGATGCAAAAAAACTGGGGCGGCAACTTCGATTCTTATTTCAATAAAATAAAGACGGCGGTCAGCGAGACGCGCGGACAGAGGATATACTACGACGGTAAAGAGATACAGGCGTTTTATCACGCGTGCTCAGGAGGAAGGACGGAAGATTGCGCCAATGTATACTCGGAGTCGCTGCCGTATCTTCAAAGCGTGGAAAGCGACGGTGAAGAAGGCTATTCCCATTTTTACGGCACGGTGAGCGTTTCGCCGCAGGAGTTCGTAAAGGCAATGAAGGAATATTCACCGAGCATAAATATAGACGCTAAGAACCTGTCGTCAGATATAGGAGAAATAAAACGTTTTGAGAGCGGAAGGGTGGAAAGCATAAAGATAGGCAACGAATACTTTACCGGCCGGGAAATACGCGGCATATTCAAACTGAATTCCGCCGACTTTACGGTAAACGTTGAAGACGAGATCATATTTGATACAAAAGGCTTCGGACACGGCGTGGGCATGAGCCAGGACGGCGCGGACGCTATGGCAAAGCGGGGAACAACCTATATTGACATACTTGAGCATTATTATACGGGCGTAACGGTTAAATAATAAAGCCGTAACAATAAAATAACATTTTTGTACGTTTCACACTTTCTGTTTCCATTTTTACCTTATTGGTATTTTTTTATGAAAAAAGGGGAACTATTATATCGTGGAGGTGTGAAACAATGAATTCTAATGGCATCAAAGATAAGATCTCGCTAAGATTGAACAAAGAAAATTTAAAAGGTTTCTTCCAAAAACAGGGCCTATACGTACTCATCTTCTTATGCGTAGTTGCAGCAGGCATAACGGCTATTGTGGCGTGGCCCAGGGACGACAATGAAAAGATAGGCGATTCGGATAAGGGGGCTTCTGTAATAGAAGGGCCTTCGCTTTCAGATGAGATCGCGAAAGCGTCGCCCATCCCCTCGATGTCCGTTGCTCCCAGCCCGAGCCTTACAGTATCGCCCCAGCCTTCCCAAAGCGGTCAGGAAAACCCGAACGGCAGTGGCAAGATGACGCTTACAATGCCTCTTAAAGGGCTGATAATAAACAAGTTTTCGGGCGACAGCTTCGTTCCGTTCCCGTCGATAAGCATGTGGGCTACGCACAACGGCGTTGACATCAAGGCGGAAAACGGCTCGTCGGTGGGCGCGGCGCTTTCGGGTACTGTGACGGACGTAAGCACGGATGAGTCCAACGGAGGCATGGTGGTTATAGAGCACTCCGGCAAAGCAAAGACGGTATACGCCGGGCTAGGCAACATGGTAGTCAAAAAGGACGAGAAGGTGGACGCGGGACAGAAGATAGGCGAAGTAGGCGAAATGCCCAAGGAGCTCGACCTGTCGTATCACCTGCACTTTGAATACGTCGTGGACGGAAAGTTCAAAGACCCTGAAAAGTACTTCAAGTAATGACATACATAAAAACAGGGGCTTTTACGCTCCTGTTTTTGTTTACGGAAAGTACATTTAAGCAATGATTCGCCTTCGGCAGCTGCCTCGCTTTTGCGAAGCGTTTTCATTCTGCCGCCTGTCCGTTTGGCCCCGTGGGCTTAATGGAAGTTATATCGCCTGCGGCCGGAGCCGCGGCGGCGGCGGGAGCGCCTTTGCCTGCCTGATTAAGCAGCAGTGAAAGTACGACGACAGCGCCCGCCACAAAAATGATTAACGCCGATATTATTGCTATGAACTTTATTTTGTCGCGGCTTTCGCCCCGGGCGTCGCCCTCCTCGCCTTCATCTGACGTTTCCATGGATTCCCGCGGTACGGTATATTCTATATTGAGAGGCGCATTCTTTAAGCTTGGTTTTACCGGCGCGGCAGCGTCGCCTGTTACATTGATTTTAGTTAAGTTGACGGTACGCGGCGAGCTTTTTATGGCATAGATTCTCGTCGTCTCAATATCGCCCTTTTCTTCAATATGTTCAGCCTCCGGCGTGTCCAATAAAGAAGCGCCGCAATGCCTGCACTTATCGGCGCCTGTTTTGTTCACGTACCTGCACTTGTCACAGACCATGCGTTTGCCTCCCGACTAAAGATAAAGAAATATTTAAGCTTGTTTTATTAAGTCCGCTTTCATATAGTCTTGCAGCGCCTCGGGTATATCCACGCTTCCGTCCGCGCGCTGATAGTTTTCGAGTATAGCCGCGACCGTTCGCCCGACGGCAAGGCCGCTGCCATTGAGCGTATGCACGAACTCCAGTTTTTTATCGTCCGTGCGGTATTTAATGCCTGCGCGCCTCGCCTGGAAGTCCAGAAAATTCGAGCAGGACGATATCTCGACATAGCGGCCGTAGCTCGGCATCCATACCTCTAAGTCATAAGTCTTAGCGGATGAAAACCCTAAGTCTTTCGTGCACAGCAGCACGACGCGGTAGGGCAAAGAAAGCTTCTGCAGTATCTTTTCAGCGTCGCGCACAAGGCTTTGATGTTCCGCTTCGGACTGCTCGGGACGCACGAACTTAACGAGCTCTACTTTGTTGAACTGGTGCTGGCGTATCAGGCCGCGCGTATCCCGCCCCGCGCTGCCCGCCTCAAAGCGGAAGCACGCGCTGTACGCGGTGTACTTGACGGGAAGCTCATCCATAATGCTGTCTCTGTACATGTTGGTAACGGGAACCTCGGCCGTAGGCACAAGGAAATAGTCCATATTCTTGATGCTGAACGCGTCTTCCTCGAACTTGGGCAGCTGGCCTGTGCCCTGCATGGACGAGCGGTTTACCATGTACGGCGGAAACACCTCTGTATAGGAGCCTTCAAGTGTGTGCGTGTCCAGCATGAAGCTTATAAGCGAGCGCTCAAGCCTGCTGCCCTGCCCCTTGTAGAACGTGAATCTTGCGCCCGTGACCTTCGCGGCGGTCTCAAAATCGAGTATGCCGAGCGACGTGCCAATATCCCAGTGGGCGAGCGGCTCAAAATCGAACTCACGCGGCGCTCTCCATTTTCTTATCTCCAAGTTGTCAGCGTCGCTTTCGCCGAGCGGCACTTCGGGGAGCGGCACGTTGGGTATGGTGAGCAGAATCTTATTTAGCTGCGCTTCGACTTCGCCAAGCTTAGCGTCCGCCGCCTTAATGTCGTCCGCGACCTGCTTCATCTCGGCAAACAGCGGCTCAACGTCCTTGCCTTCCCTTTTAAGCGCGGGTATGCACTTTGAGACCTCGTTACGGCGGGCTTTTAAGCCCTCGGCTTTAGCTATGAGCTCCCTTCGGGCTTCGTCGAGCTCGAGTATGCTCTCGACCGCGCCGGTGACGCCGCGCTTTTTAAGACCTTCTTTTACCTCTTCCGGGTTAGTTCTTATCCTTTTTATATCCAGCATAATAAAGCCTCTTATCCTTCCTGCTAATGTTCAGCCGGAAAGTATTTGTCATTGGTCATTAAAAACACCCACAAAACGTTTCTTTATTACATCCTCTCGGGCGCGCCTACGCCTATGAGTGAAAGCCCCGTGCTTATAACCGTTTTTACGCACTCGGCAAGCAGCAGTCTCGCGGCGCTTTGCCGCGTATCCTCGGTTATTATGCGGTGCTCGTAATAGTATTTATTCATAGCCTTCGCAAGCTCAATTGTATGGCGCGTTATGAGGTACGGCTCGTTCTTCTCGCACGCACGGCGTACGGCCTCGGGGAACGAATAAAGCAGCTTTGCGGCAGCGAACGCCTCCTCGTTGTCGAGCGCCGAGAAATCCTTTTGCTCTTCTTTATAATCGAATTCCGCGCGGCGCAGCAGACTCGCGCAGCGCGCGTGCGTATACTGCACATACGGGCCAGTCTCGCCGTCGAAATTCAATACGCGGTTAAACGAAAAGACGATGTCCTTTATGCGCGCCGCCGTGAGAGTATCGAACACTACCGCGCCCACGCCCACGACTTTCGCAACGTCCTCTTTATTCTCGAGCCCGGGCGACTTTTCCTGTATGATGGAAAGCGTCTTTTCCACCGCCTTGTCGAGCACGTCCTTTAAAAACACGACTTTGCCCTTACGAGTGGAAAGTGTGCCGTCTTCGAGCGACACCATGCCGAACGCGACATGCTCCATATACTTCGCCCATTCATAGCCCATCAGTTCAATCACCTTAAACAGCTGCTTAAAGTGCAGGTTCTGCTGGTATGCCACGACATAAAGGCACTTCTCAAAGTCGTAAGTATGCTTGCGGTAAAACGCCGCCGCGAGGTCGCGCGTGGCGTACAGCGTAGCTCCGTCGGATTTAAGTATGATGCAGGGCGGCAGATCAAAATCGTCAAGCCGCACGACATACGCGCCCTGGGATAGCTCCAGAAGGTCTTTGCTTTTAAGCTCGTCTATGACGGGCTGCATCTTGTCGTTGTAAAAGCTCTCGCCCGCGTAGCTGTCGAACTTAACGCCCAGCAGGTCGTATATAACGCCCGCCTCTTTGAGCGTAAGCTCCTTGAACCAGTTAAATATCTCGAGCGCCTCAGCGTCGCCGTCTTCTATCTTCTTGAACCACGCGCGGCCTTCGTCGTTTAACGACTCGTCCTTTTCGGCCTCGTCGTGGAACTTAACGTACAGCTTGAGCATCGCGTTAACGGAATCGCGCTCTATCTCCTCCCGGTCGCCCCACTTCTTGTAAGCGACAATGAGCTTGCCGAACTGTGTCCCCCAGTCGCCCAGGTGGTTGATGCCCACGGTTTTATAGCCTAAGAAGCCGTATATTCTGCACAGCGAGTTGCCTATGACCGTGCTCGAAAGGTGGCCCATGTGGAACGGCTTAGCTATATTGATTGCCGAATAGTCGACGCAAACGGTGCGCCCGCGGCCTATATCTCCGCCGCCGAACGACGCGCCCTTAGCGCTGACTTCGGACAGCGTGTCCTGTATAAACTGCTGCCTGTCGAGAAAGAAGTTTATATACGCCCCGACGACTTTTGCTTCCGCTATGAACGCGGGCAGCTTTAAGGCGCCCGCTATTTCAGCGGCTATCGCCGCAGGCGGCTTCTTAAAAGTCCTGGCAAGCTTAAAGCATGGGAAAGAGAAATCCCCCAGCGTCTCGTCGGCCGGAATCTCGATGAGCGAGAGAACCTCGTCTGAGTTCATCCCCGCTGCGGAGGCAATAAGTTTTGAAAGCTCCTGTTTGTAGTCCATCAGTTATCCTCTTATTCATTAAAAGCCAAAGCTTTTGCAATCCGTATAATACGGCCCGGCAAGTCGTAAGACTTGGCAGTGTAAATATCAATAGAGAATATATCACACGGCGGATGGCAAATCAATGTTTGCTTGGTCATTTAAGGTCTATAAGCGCCATTTTAAGCACGCCTATGTATTCGCGCATGTAGTCGTTTATCGCTATATACCATGGCGTGGGAGCGCTTATGCCGTACGCCTCTATGCCGTTGTTTCTCGCGAGCGTTACGGCGCGCATCACGTGAAAAGCGCTCGTCGCCACTACGGCCGTCTTCTGCCTGCCCGGAAACATCTTGTCCATAAGCGCGGAGCTTTGCGCCATGTTGTCCTGAGTGTCGTACGAGTTGTCTTCAAGGGCGATGCGCGACGGGTCTATGCCGCGGGAGACGAGATAGCTCTTCATTGCCTCGGCTTCGGTAGTAGGCTCGCGCCTGCCCTGCCCTCCAGAAACGATGCAGACGGCTCCGTCGTTCTCTAAAAGATAGCCGCAGGCGGCGTCGAGGCGGTTTGTAAGCGTGAGCGTCAGGCGTCCGTCGGGGAATATGCCGCAGCCCGGCACTATGACGAAATTAACGTTCTTGGGGGCATCGCCGCCCGGAAATGCGATTATCATCGTCTCGACGACGATGAACGACAATAGCCCAATGCATATTATAACCGTTACGGCTATTCTCAGCCATTTTACACCGATTACCGGCCCGGGACGCAGTATATGCTTAAGACCCCACGCGATAAGCACGGCCCCCGCAAGCCCCGGCAGCACCACTCCCGTGCTTATGCCGGTGGATACAAGCGCGGCGACTATTGTCGCGGCAACGCCTAAGGCACCGAGCGCTACGGTTGCTATATAAAATATCTTTTTAAGCATATTGTTATTTTATAGTTTATCGGGGAAGAAGACAATGCTTTTTATTGGATAACGTTAAGGCAAAGGGGCTTTGGGCTGCCACAGGCCATAGGGCGACGGCAGGGGAGCCTTTATGATCCATAAAGCGACTTGTGTCATTCAGAACGAGCGAAGCGAGAGAAGAATCTTTTGATAGTTACTATAAGATTCCTCACTACGTTCGGAATGACGAAAGGGGGTAGGCGGTCACCCATCAGCTAAGAGCTTAAAATACACGGAACGACATACCCCTTCGGGGCACACGGCGGAGGTCGTTCCCTATGGGTTGTCCATAATTTAGTATTTGTAGCAATGAAAAATTGGGGTTTACCGATAACCAACAGCGCCGATGTTTCCACCGGCGCTGCTTGATCTATCCCTATTTCTTCTGGTCTCTTTCCCGGAGTTCCACCCTGCGTATCTTACCGCTTATCGTCTTGGGCAGCTCACCTACGAACTCTATGACGCGCGGGTATTTATACGGCGCGGTGACCTTTTTAACGTGCTCCTGCAGCTCTTTTTTAAGCTCCTCGGAGGGCGTATAGCCCTTGGCGAGCACTATGGTAGCTTTTACTACCTGACCGCGGTCGGGGTGCGGCACGCCCGTAATAGCCGTCTCGAGTACCGCGGGGTGCTCCATCAAAGCGCTTTCCACCTCAAAAGGCCCTATGCGGTAGCCGGAAGACTTTATGACGTCGTCCGTCCTTCCCACGTACCAGTAGTAGCCCTCTTCGTCCCTCCATGCGACGTCGCCCGTGTGGTACATGCCGTCGTGCCATACGGCCTTCGTGCGCTCCTCGTCGCGGTAATAGCCGAGGAAAAGGCCGGGCGCCGTCCACCTGTCCGTGCGTACGACTATCTCGCCGGGGACGCCCCACTTGCACGACTCACCCTGTTCGTCTACGACGTCCACGTCAAAAAGCGGCGAAGGCTTGCCCATAGAGCCGGGCTTGGGCTCCATCCACAGGAAGTTGCCTATTGTAACGGTAAGCTCCGTCTGGCCGTATATCTCCATGAGCTTAAGCCCCGTGGCTTCTTTAAATTTATAGAACACCTCGGGATTAAGCGGCTCGCCCGCTATGCTTGCCCACTTTATGCATGAAAGATCATACTTTGTAAGGTCTTCCTTTATGAAATACCGGTAAATAGTCGGCGGCGCGCAGAACGTCGTCACCTTGTTCTCGCTTATCGCCTCGAGCATCTTGTGAGGCACGAACTTGTCGTGGTCGTATACGAATATTGCCGTCTCGGCGAGCCACTGGCCATAAAGCTTGCCCCACACGGATTTCGCCCAGCCCGTCTCGGATACGGTCAGGTGCAGCCCCTCGGGGTCTGCGTTATGCCAGAACACCGCTGTGGGTATGTGGCCTAAAGGGTACGTGTAGGAATGCGCGACCATCTTGGGCAGCCCCGTCGTGCCCGACGTAAAGTACAGCAGCATTATGTCGTCGTTCTTAGGCAGTTCGGCGGGCTTTCTAAAGTCTTCGCTCGCCGCTATGACGCCCTCGGGATAGTTGAGCCAGCCTTCCCTTTCGCCTAAGAGCGCCTTTACTTTGAGCGTGGGCATATCCTGTGCCTCGTCAACATGCTCCTTTATGTCGCCGTCATTCGTGCAGATTATCATCTTTACGCTCGCGGCGCTCACGCGGTACTCGACGTCCTTCTTCGTTAAGAGATGCGTGGCGGGCACGGCTACGGCGCCTATCTTGTGCAGCGCCATTATCGTGTACCAGAACTGGTAATTGCGCTTTAATATGATCATGACCTTGTCGCCCTTGCTTATACCAAGCGACGTAAGGTAATTTGCGGCTTTGTCGCTCAACCGCTTTATGTCGGCGAACGTGAACACCTTTTTCGTGCCGTCCTCGTGCACCCATACGAGCGCGCGCTTATTTGGCTTAGTGGCCGCCAGCTCGTCGAGCACGTCGTAGGCAAAGTTAAAACGCTCGGGCACGTTTATTTTGAAATTCTCGTGGAAGTCTTCGTAGGACGTAAAGTCAGCCTGCGTGTATTTTTCAAATATCCTCATATGCCCCTCCTACTTCGCTATGACCGCAAGAAATTTGCAAACGCCGCCCTCGGCCTGCATCGCGTGCGGATGATTCGCGTTGTAATAAACAGCGTCGCCCGGCTGCATCAGCAGCTCCTGCTTGTCTATAAACAGCCGCATGCTGCCTTCGAGCACGTAATCGAACTCGTGGCCTTCGTGCGAATTCATGTGCGACCTCGCGTCAGTGTCTTTCGGCTCCACCGTGACGAGGAACGGCTCCATCTTCTTGTTCTTGAAGATGTACGCAAGGTGCTCGTACTTATACTCCTTGCGGCGCTCCATCTTGAGCCCCGTGCCGCTCTTTACAAACGAGCATACCGAGAGCCGCGGCGCCTCGCCCGTCATCAGGTCGACGATATCCACGCCCAGCTTGCCCGCGACCGAGTAGAGGAACGAGAAAGAAAAGTCGTTCCTGCCCGCTTCGTAGTCAAGGTACTGCGCTTCAGAGATGCCCAAGGCCTTTGCCATGTCGGCGGTCGTAACGTCCATGATCTCCCTTAAATCCTTTATACGCTGCGCGATAAGTATAATCCGGTCTTCCATATCCATACCTCCTAGACTAATCTTATTAATTCCGGGAAATAAAAAACACCTCGCCCTTTATGGGACGAAGTGTGCATTCCGCGGTACCACCCAGATTGGTAAAACTACCCTCTTGATAAGGTTCAGACAAACCTTTGCGTGTAACGGCGCAAACCCCGGAAAGCTCTTAGATAAATGTTCAGAGCCTCCGCTCGGAAAGTGATGTCCGCTGCGCCTCTTTTGCCCTTTTCCACCAGCCAAGGGCTCTCTGTAAAAAGTTTTAGCGTACGGCGTCTTCCGTCATAGCGTTTATGCGCTCCTATAAAGGCAAATAACCATAGGAGCCTATCAATTTATGTTACAGTATCACAGACGTTTGGCAAAGTCAAGAAAAGATGCCTTAAAAAATATGCTTAAGGCTTGTTACATGTCGGCTTTCTTTTTGAATACGAATATCATAGTGGAGCCCAATAGGCCGGCACATTGAAAATTGACAAGCTCCCATCCTTCTTCTCCGGCTTGCTTTAGCATCTCGTCGCTTCTCTCCTTAAGCGTGGCTTTCGGTGCTCCACATGGAATTGAACGTTTCCGTTTTGTATAGCCACATAATCTAACCTCATTTATTGCGTAAAGAAAAACACCCGCCGGTTATGTTTGCACCGGAGGGTGTTGTTGGTGGAGACAGCTGGACTCGAACCAGCGGCCTCTCGCATGTGAAGCGAGCGCTCTAACCGACTGAGCTATGCCTCCAAAATCTACTCCTAAACTAAAGTTTTTTTAGGACCCCTTAGACTATCTTAGTTGCTGCCGGTTTAAAGTCTGGATAACATTATACAGCAAGTGCTTTGTTTTGTGAACCCCGATTTTTCGAATTACAAATTATCACAAGGAAATTTTCCGCGGCGTTTGTTATAATACGCTTGGAGAAAAACATGAACAAGTATATACTGCAAAATGCGGTTTCAAAAAGGGGCTTTACGGCAAAGAGAGAATCAGGGGAGGGTTAAAGATGATTAAGCTGCCGATGATTGATACTAAAGACCAGCTTTGCTCGCTCATAGAGGACATAGGGTTCTTGCCGTTGTCTAAGTGCGGCATACCCGGCTTTTCTGTGGAGGAGATAACGCTATGGGAGCGCTGGTTCAGCGATACTAACCCGGAGCTCGATCCGTGGAACTGGCGCAAAGCTATAGCTGCAGAAGGCGATATTGCTTACGGCAAGCTTTTCAATGGCAAGGCGGGGTTCATATCGAAGAAGTGGTACCCTAAGTTCGTCAACTACCGGCGCAACGGGTACGATTTTGATTCGCTGTATGACGAAGGGCTGGCTCCCCGGCGGCAATTCATTATCATGAAGCTGTTTGAGGACGGCGCGACTATACCCTCGTATGAGATAAAGAAGCGGGCTGGGTTCGGCGGAGACGGCGAGAAGGGCTTTGAGGGAACGCTGACGTCGCTGCAGATGCAGACATACCTCACTGTGTGCGGTTTCGCGCGGAGGCGCAACAAAGCGGGTGCGGAGTACGGCTGGCCGATAGGATTGTGCACAACGCCGGAGGCTCTTTTCGGCGCCGACTATGTGCGCTCCGAGTATAAGACGGACCCTGAGCGATCGCGCGCGGAGATAGCGGAGCATTGCGCCAGACTGTTCGGGGACGCGGGAGAAGAGGCTATACTGAAGTTTATAGGCAGATGATATGGAAAACATGCTAACGATGAGCCCCTGCAACCTGTGTCCGAGGGAATGCGGGGCGGACAGGCCAAAGCAGCCGG
This sequence comes from Bacillota bacterium, assembly GCA_023410595.1. Taxonomy (GTDB): domain Bacteria; phylum Bacillota; class Clostridia; order Christensenellales; family SZUA-584; genus DTFZ01. Next base: position 189,072 of record JAEYPO010000007.1, read on the forward strand.
GTTACTGCGGGAGCAAAGACACAATAAAGGTGGCGCGGGCTGCGCCGCATTACTGGGAGGAGCCGTGCATAAGCGGCACGCGGGGCAGCGGCACGGTGTTTTTCAGCGGCTGCACGCTAAGGTGCTGCTATTGCCAGAACTTTGATATAAGCAGCGAAGGCCGCGGCAAGGAGATTTCCATTGAAAGGCTTGCGCAGATATTCCTCGAACTGCAGGCAAAGGGCGTGCACAATATAAACCTTGTTACCGCTTCGCATTACCTGACCAAAGTCATTAAGGCGCTGGACATTGCAAAGCCCGAGCTTAACATACCCGTCGTGTATAATACGAGCGGGTACGAGCGGATGGAGGCGATAGAGGCGCTCAGAGGGTATGTGGACGTTTACCTGCCTGATATTAAATACTTCAGCGCCTCGCTGTCTCACAGGTATTCAAAGGCGGTGGATTATTTCAGCGTCGCTTCAGCGGCCGTAAAGCAAATGGCGAAGCAGGCGGGAAAGCTGGAATTCGACAAAAATGGTATATTGCGCAAGGGCATGATAATACGGCATCTCGTGCTGCCGGGCTCAAAGGAAGACTCTATAAGCATACTTAGGTGGCTAAGCGCTAACATATCGAAAGACGCGTTCCTGTTAAGCTTGCTCAGCCAGTATACGCCCTTGTTTAAGACGGGCAATTATGAAGAGATAGACCGCAGCATAACGACGTACGAATACGAAGCAGTCGTAAGCGAAGCGTTGAGGCTGGGCATGGACAGCGGATTTATGCAGCGCCGAGGCTGCGCAAAAAAAGAATATACCCCTCCGTTTGATCTGGAGGGGGTATAATTGCAGAAATTTTGCAGACCGATGACAGCCCGTCTAATTACGCATTTTCCGTCTTTGTAATTTAATATTTACTGAGCAATTAAATTATATATAAGCAATAAAATGGAATCTAAAACCAGCATTGACAAAAGGTAGTTAATACATTAATATATTATTTATATATTACGGAAGTGTTAAGACATTTATATATTAGGTACTAAGGAGCGCTATGAACAGGCAGATTACGAAAGAAGTGTATAGTTATCTCGCGCTGCATATGAAGGAAATTCAGAACAGAAAGATCGCCATGGTGCGGCAGTATTCGATGGATTATGATAAATACGTAAAAGTATTGGGCTTTTTAAACAGGTACATTAAAAGTCTCGAAAGGTATATAGATAACGCGGTGGTAGTCGAAGGAGAAAGCAAACCTCCGTTCGTGACGATAGGCAGCGTGGTGGATATAAAGGATTCTTCGCGCCGCAGCCGCTCGTATATAATAACCGGCACGGGAACGGCGAGCACGTACGAGGCAAGCAGCGGTTGCGAAGCGTTATCCTGTTTTTCCGAGCTGGGCATGCAGCTGCTGTTAAAAGAGGCGGGGCAGGAGATAAGGCTGGATAAAGGAAGGGCTACGGGCATTATAAGCGGCATCAGGTACGATATGGGCTCGGAAGTCGAGACGTTTCTGCAAAGATAAACTGCAAAAAAATACCCATCGCCGCAAGGGGTAACGCCTTGCATAAACAATGGGCTCAATGCTAAACAAAAAAACGGAGCAATACAAACATTTTTTAACTACACTTTAAAATCATTCATATGTTATATTAAAAAAGTAAAACATTCAATGAAAAAAGCCAGACAGCAGCGATATTTGTCAAAAACGTTCGTGTTTTTACGTTACAATAAAGAGATATAAAAAGAGCGGAACAAAAACCGTTCCGCTCTTTGTGCTTTATTTCGGTATATCAGCCGAACAGCGCGAGCAGCACGCCCGCGGCAACGGCCGAGCCTATTACGCCGGCAACGTTGGGACCCATAGCGTGCATGAGCAAAAAGTTGCCCGGACGGGCCTTTTGGCCCTCGACCTGCGATACCCTTGCGGCCATCGGCACTGCCGATACTCCGGCGGAGCCGATAAGCGGGTTCACCTTGCCTCCGGATAAAACATACATGAGCTTGCCTATAAGCAGTCCGCCCACGGTGCTGAACATGAAGGCGAGAAGGCCGAGCCCTATTATCATCAGCGTCTCCGGCCGCAGGAACGTTTCCGCCTTGGCGGTAGCGCCTACCGTAACGCCCAGGAATATCGTTACGATATTGATAAGCGCGTTCTGCACCGTATTTGAGAGCCTTTCCACAACGCCGGACTCCCTGAACAGGTTGCCCAGCATCAGCATGCCTATCAAAGGCGCGACTGAGGGAAGCAGAAGCACGCAAAAAGCAGTAACGACTATAGGAAATACTATTTTCTCCGCCTTGCTTACCTCGCGCAGCTGTTCCATCTTAACTTCCCGCTCTTTTTTCGTCGTCAGCGCGCGCATTATAGGCGGCTGTATAAACGGTATGAGCGCCATATAGGAATAGGCAGCGATGGCTATAGCGGGCAGAAGATCGGGTGCTAGCCTTGTCGTAAGGTATATGGCAGTAGGGCCGTCCGCTCCGCCTATTATGCCTATGGACCCAGCCTCCTGAGGCGTGAAGCCCAGCACTATCGCTATGGTGAACGCGACGTATATTCCGAACTGCGCGGCGGCGCCCATAATAAGGCTGGACGGACGCGCGAGCAGCGGCCCGAAGTCCGTCATAGCGCCGATGCCCAGGAATATGAGCGACGGGTAAATCCCCAGTTTTACGCCCTGGTACAAATAGTAGAGCAGCCCGCCCGGCTCGGACGAACCTTCGGCAGGAGGGCTCATAAGTCCCGCCATCGGCAGGTTGGCGAGCAGCACGCCGAAAGCGATGGGCAGCAGCAGCAGCGGTTCGTATTTCTTGACTATAGCAAGAAATATCAGCACGCAGGCTACGAGCAGCATTATGCCCTGCTGCCACGTAATGTTCGAAAAACCGGAGGTTACCCAGATTTTCTCTAACGTATCAACAAATGACGTCATTTGGAGCCTCCGTTATTGCATAACCGCAAGAACGGCACCCGTTTCAACGTTCGCGCCCTTTGCAGTCGTGATCTGTACTATTACGCCGTCCCTTGGCGCTATTATCTCATTTTCCATCTTCATAGCTTCCAGCAGAAGTATGGTCTCGCCTTTTTTTACAGTATCCCCGCTGTTTTTCTTGATATCCAGTATTATGCCCGGCATAGGAGCCGTTATATTTTCTCCGCCTGCAGTCTGCACGGCGGCAGGGGCGGGCTGAGGCGCCGCCGCGGGTGCAGCCGGCACAACTGCGGGCGCCGCCGCGGGTGCGGCAGCTTTGCTTACGCTTACAATCTGGGCCTCGCGCTCTTCAACTTCAACTTCATACTCATTGCTATTTATCGTAACTACGTATTTCATTTTCGCTAACCTCTCTATTTCACAAGCTTAATGGATGTAAACTGTAACTTTGACAACGGAATATTCGTATTTTTGCTTACTATCGCCATTATGAGAGCAGCTGTTTTCTCATCTACGTCTAAGAGCTCGAGCTCGCTGTTTGGCTGCATCTCTGAAACCGCCGACACTGAAGAAACCTGTTCATCTGAAGACTTGCCCGATTTTTTTTGTATGCCGCCGACGATTATTGATATAAGCTTGATAAGAAAGCAAATGATAATCAAAACGGCAAACACTATGGCCAAACCGAACGCGTCTACCAGTAAGCTATCCAAAAAAGACATATACATCTACCCCCTACTTTTCAACAATAGAGTACGTAACTTTCATGACCGAACTTTTCTCCCGCTCTTCAAAGAACTTTTCGGCTATCTGCGGGAACGCTATGTAAGAAAGCACATCCTCGTCGCTTTTCGCAACTCCCTTAAGCTGCTGCTTCGTCTCTTCGAACACAGGCTTAAGCGTATCTGCAAACCGCCCCTCTATGGGTTTTTCATCGCCCAATACCTTTTTAACGAGCGCTTTGTCCACTTCGCCGGGAGCTTTGCCGTATTCGCCCTTAAGATAAGCTTTAACTTCTTTTGATACGGATTTATAACGTTCGCCCTGAAGGACGTTTGATACGGCCTGCACACCGACCATTTGGCTCATTGGAGTTACTAGAGGCGGATAGCCAAGGTCTTTGCGAACGCTGGGTATCTCCGCGAGCACTTCTTCCAGCCGGTCGAGAGAGTTATGCGCCTTAAGCTGCGCCAGCAGGTTGGAAAGCATTCCGCCAGGCACCTGATATACCAGAGCGTCTGTTTCCGTTCCCATTACAAACGGTTCCATAAGCCCAGACTCTATATGTTTCTGTTTTACAGGCTTAAAGAAGTCGTTAATCTTCTTTAACACCTTTTCGTTGACGCCGGTTTCATACCCCATCTGTTTCAGGGCGTAAACCAACGTTTCTGTGGAGGGCTGAGACGTTCCTCCCGAGAATGAGGATATGGCGCAGTCTATGCCGCTGCAGCCCGCCTCTATCGCCTTTACAAGAGTAATAGGCCCAAGGCCAGTGGTAGAATGTGTATGCAGCACTATAGGCACTTTAACGCTTTCAGTAAGCGCCTTGACAAGGTCGTACGCTTCCTGCGGCCCCATTATGCCCGCCATATCCTTGATGCAGATCGAATCCACGCCCATACTCTCAAGCTGGGACCCCATCGCTATATATTTCTCCAGGTTGTGTATAGGACTTGTGGTATAGCAGATAGTACCCTGCGCATGTGCATTGCGCTTTTTCGTCTCGTCTATGGCTACTTCGATATTCCTAAAATCATTGAGAGCGTCGAATATCCTGAAGATATCCATACCGTTTTCCGCCGCGTGGGCGACAAACAAGCGGACGACATCGTCGGGATAATGTTTGTAGCCAAGTATGTTCTGGCCGCGCAGAAGCATCTGCAGCTTGGTGTTCTTGATTTTTGATTTTATTTTCCTGAGTCTTTCCCACGGGTCTTCGTTTAGGTAACGAAGGCAGGAATCAAATGTTGCGCCGCCCCAGCATTCCAGGGAGTAATAGCCGGCCTTGTCCATGGTCTCGAGTATTTCCTCGAAATCAGAAAAAGGCATACGGGTAGCAATAAGAGACTGGTTTGCGTCTCTTAGCACTGTCTCTGTGATGTTTACTTTCATGTCAAAATCCTTTCTTAAAAATTTATATTTTTGATATTAAACCATTGCGGTTTTATTTTCCGACAAATACTCTGTTGTTTGTCCCACCAAAAGCTTTTAAAAAGGGTGGGAAGCGAAAGCTTCCCACCCTAGAAACTCAAAGTCTTGAACATCGCTGCCAACCGAAAAAGCAATAACTATTCAATTATAGGTATTATAATATATTGTGAATAAAAAAACAAATATTATTATAAAAAATTCTTCCCATGATAATTATATTATTAACGCCTTTTTTTGTCAACACTTGCGTACTCCGCCTTTTAAGTACAAACTCTCCCGTCTTTCATAGACATCCGTCTATGAAAGTATAAATTCGTGTTCCTCAAAAATAAGACCGTCTTTGAATTCAAAAACATCGCAGGAAAGCTCGCCCATGTTGTTTTTAAGTATAGTCACGATGCGGTTTTCATTGCCGCCGTGGTACAAGCCCTCGCATTTAAACTTGCTGCTCCCTCCCGAATACGCACGCTTTATTGCAGCCAGATAATCGTCGATACCGCTTATCAAACGCTCTTCTTTGGAATGAAGTATCCACTTTACGTCAGGGTGAAGAAATAAGCGGTAGGTTTCCCAGTCCCGGTTGTTTTCCGATTCAAAGAACTTCAAAAGCTTTTGCTTGTTACTCATAAACCGCCTCTTGTATTTTATCATCTACAGTATATTAAAAAAGCCGCAAAAGTGAAAGGAAAAAAAGCAAGTCTGCCAGCCGTATTAATATATATTCTTTCTTGGCTATATGTAAAAATGCGGCTGTTATTATGTGCTTTACAACAAACATTAAATCTGCTAGAATACCATTTGTCGGTTTTAATATCACCTGCTTTGGGGATATAGCTCAGTTGGTAGAGCGCTTGAATGGCATTCAAGAGGTCAGGGGTTCGACTCCCCTTATCTCCACCAAAAAGCGAAGGGCACGAAAATGTGCCCTTCGCTTTTTGTATGAAGGGGAGTCGAAGCGAGCGTTAAGAAAACGTGCCGGTGGCACGTTTTTAGCGAGACGGGTTCCACGGGGGATGGGCATTGAGGTAAACAATCGGCACGGGCAGTAAGTTGCTGTTTAATAGTAATTTATCCACAAGGGGAGTCAAAGCGAGCGATAACCACCCCAAAAAGCACGCTTTCTGGGGACCTCGGTGAATGCCTCGGTGGCACGTTTTTAGCGAGACGGGTTCCACGGGAGACGGGCATTGAGGTAAACAAACGGCACGGGCAGTAAATTACCCAGTATAAAATGAATTTGGGATAAGTTAAGGGAAGTGCGTTATGTGCTGTATATTATAAAATGCAACAAGAAAATAAATTATACATTTTTCTCACCGCCAATCAAGGAATATAAATAATTTTGTAGAATAATATGCTTTAAGAACTCATGCTCAGTGTTGTTTTTAATTTATTCGAGTGTGCCAAAGCTATGTTTTTGTATGGCTGTATATGAAAAATCCATATTTACGGTGTGGTTTGCGCATATATCAATTAAGTATTATTTTATTATATAGATATTAAATGCATGCACTACGATGAAATAATTAAATAAGAACTACGGAAGGAGCTTTTACATGGATATTTTAGTTTATGCTGTTAAAATGGAATTAGATGGTGAGAAATACTACAAAGAACAAGCCGAGCGTAATCGTGGGAACAGCTTGTATAAGGTTTTTATGGATCTGGCCAAAGATGAATCTGACCACGCAAAGATATTAGAAGATAAAGCAAAGGGATTGTTATACAGATTAAATACTCCTGTTCAACCTTCTCTTAAGAATGTGTTTGATGGGTTATCTGATTTAAAAGGCGTTCATGATCAAGTTGATGCTTATAAAGTGGCCTTAGAGAAGGAAAAGCAAAGCATAGATCTTTATAAAAAACTACTAAACGAATCTGTATGCGATGAAGAAATTTTTCATTATCTGATTGCAGAGGAAGAGGAGCATAGTAGAATTCTTGAGCAGATTATAAAGCTCGCAAGCCGTCCAAAAGAATGGGTTGAAGCTGCCGAATTTGGTAAAAGAGAAGAATATTGAGATTTAGTTATAATAAGGGATCGTTACCCTAAAAAGCCCGCTTTCTGAGGACCCGGTGTACGCGCCGCGGTATGTTTTTAGCCCCCCTTGATAGGGCTGACCTATTTAAGACGGGGAAACGGTGCGGGCAGTAAGCTGCAGAATTAATAACCAGTCCCTTTATCTTTATCACAACAAGATAATCCGAACCTCTTTTCTTCGTGGGAGAGGCGTTCGGATTTGTTGTTTATTTCGCGTTTTGATGTGATTACAAAAAACCGCCGCTTTTTTACTCTTGCGTTGTTTGGTTAGGCTGCCGTGGTATAATAGGCAAAGGAATCTTCGTTTATTTTTGGTAACAGGACAAGCCGAACAGTATTAATATTTGACGGGGTACAAATATGATGGAAGTCATAATCGTCAAGAGCAATAAAAAGGATTTTCTTGATTTGCTAATATTAGCTGATGAACAAGAATCTATGATAGACAAATATTTAGAACGAGGTGAGCTTTTTGCCTTATACGATGGTGACTTAAAAAGTGTTCGCGTGGTTACGCGGGAAAGCGATGATGTTTGTGAGCTAAAAAATATAGCCACTTATGAAAAATGGCAGGGCGAAGGGTATGGAAGCAAGCTTTTAAACCACATATTTTCGCATTACAAGGGCAAGTATCGGGCAATGCTTGTGGGAACGGGTGACATCCCATGGATAATACAGTTTTACCAGAAAAACGGTTTTAGCATTTCACACAGGATTAAGAGCTTTTTCACAGATAACTACGACCACCCAATATTTGAAGATGGTATTCAATTGGTAGATATGGTTTACTTGAAACGAAACCTTTACGAATAGTTTAAGCATACTATGTAGCCATCATCACCCGTGCTTTGAGGTTTGCCTCTTTTCCCGGCAAACCAGGCGAAATGAGTAAAACGCCTAAAAACCTCATGGGTAAGTTATTCCCGGCTTTGGCAGGAACAAAGCAAAAACCGCATAACAGCGCCGCCTTGGGGGTATTGCGAAACCTGTTTGCGTTTTCATTCCTCGAATGCCCGTTGCCCTTCGCTCGCGTAATATAAATTCCATCGATATCAGTTGATAAAGCAAAGCCGGAAAAAGTAAATATTTCTTAAAAATCCGTATATATATTTGACAAACAGGCGGAAATTTATTAAATTATATTTTAGCACTCAGACTATGAGAGTGCTAAAATAAAACACGGGTCCCCAGCAAGTCGTAAGGCTTGATGGGGCGGTAATCGGGCTCAAAACAGCCGAGAGGCTATCTAGGGCAAAATAGCGGAAGGAGTTTTTAAAATGGCCAAGAAACAATTTAAAACAGAATCAAAACGTCTTCTTGATTTAATGATTAATTCGATTTACACCCATAAGGAAGTTTTCCTGCGCGAGCTTATTTCCAACGCAAGCGACGCTATCGATAAGATCTATTACAAGGCGCTGACGGACGAGAATATGTCCTTTGACAAAGATGATTACTTCATTCGCGTATCTATCGATAAGGATAACAGAATACTCACCGTCTCTGATACCGGTATTGGCATGAGCAGGGAAGAACTAGACGACAATCTGGGTACTATCGCTAAAAGCGGCTCTATGCAGTTTAAAGAGGAAAATGAAAGCGCCCCCGATCATGATATCATCGGCCAGTTCGGCGTAGGCTTTTATTCCGCCTTTATGGTAGCGGAGTCGGTGACGGTGATAAGCAGGGCGCTGGGCAGCGAAGAAGCTTACAAATGGGAATCGGCGGGAGCCGACGGCTATACCATAAGGCCATGCGATAAGGCGGCAGTCGGCACCGACATAATAATGAAAATTAAGCCGGACACAGAAGAAGAAAAATACGGTATGTATCTTGAGGAGTATAGTGTGAGATCGCTTATAAAAAAATACTCCGACTTCATCAGATACCCCATTAAGATGGAAACGACAAAGAGCAGGCTAAAAAACGGCAGCGATAAAGAATATGAGGAATATAAAGAAGAAGAGACCATAAACAGCATGGTGCCGATATGGCGCAAAAACAAGAACGAGTTGACGCAGGAGGATTATGAAAACTTCTATGCCGAAAAACACTATGGATTCGATAAGCCTCTAAAGCACGTTCATATCAATGCCGAAGGTCTGTTAAAGTATAACGCGATACTGTATATACCGCAGAAAACCCCGTTCGATTTCTATACAAAGGAATTCGAAAAGGGGCTGGAGTTGTACTCAAGCGGCGTACTTATAATGAATAAATGCCCTGAGCTGCTGCCTGATTATTATAGCTTTGTACAGGGCATGGTGGATTCGGAAGACCTGTCGCTTAATATCTCAAGGGAGACGCTTCAGCACGACAGACAGCTGTCGCAAATAGCGAAAAGCATAAAAGGCAAGATAAAGAAAGAGCTTTCGGACATGCTGAAGAATGAGCGGGAGCAGTATATAACGTTCTTTAACGCGTTCGGAAAGCAGCTTAAATACGGAGTATATTCAAGCTATGGAATGGACAGGGACGATATTCAGGACCTGCTGATGTTCTATTCCTCCGGCGAAAAGGCAATGGTCACATTAAGCGAGTATGTAGAGAGAATGAAAGAGGATCAGAAGTTTATATACTTTGCATCCGGCGACAGCGCAGAGAGAATCGACAAGATGCCGCAGACTGAACTCGTTAAGGATAAAGGGTTTGAGATACTCTACTTTACCGACGATATCGATGAATTTGCCATACAAATGCTAAGGAGCTTTAAGGACAAGGAATTCAAATCGGTATCGGCGGGCGATTTAGGCTTCGACAACGAGGATAAAAGCGACGGCGGCGAAAACCAGGAATTGTTCAGTTATATGAAAGAGCTGCTCAAAGATAAGGTTGTGGACGTGAGGGAATCCAAGCGCCTTAAGAACTACCCGGTATGCCTGGTCAGCGACGGGGCTGTATCTATAGAGATGGAGAAAGTGTTGAGCGCCATGCCTGACAATCCAGATATAAAAGCTAATAAGGTATTGGAGATAAACACTGGCCATGATATCTATAATGCCCTTAAGGACTCTTTTGGCAGCGATAAGCAAAAGCTTGAGCTGTACACGAAGCTGCTTTATAATCAGGCGCTGCTTATAGAAGGGCTTCCCGTAGAGGACACAGTAGAATTCACTAACAGCATTTGCGCGTTGATGAAATAATATCTCTTGATAACATAAGGAGGACATATTATGAATAATCGTGTGTTTGAGTGTTTGGATTGCGGGGAAATCTGGGAAGTTGAGCCCTGCACGGCGGGCGGAAAGCATGGGTATGAGATACCGTGCCCGAATTGCGGGAGCTATAAAAAAGCAAAGCTCTTAAGCGGTGAAAGGCATGTCTGCGGCGGAGAGCAGCATCAGCACAGCTCCGGATGCGGCTGCTGCGGCCACAAAGAATAGAGAATAAGAAAAGGCAACAGATAATAAAAGCATCCAGCAATGGATGCTTTTTTGCTTATATAAAGCTTTCTCATAGAAGAGGGTTAAGCAAAGCGCGGGATGAGGTGTACTTATCGAAATGTGGAAACGGAGTGGGTTTACCTGTAGGTTTGTCAAACATATTGGACAGTGTATGATGCAAGATATTCGGATGGGGATTGCCAACCGAGCGGGCACATAGGAATCTTGTTCGAGCGGTAACGATAGACGTCAAGTTGGTACTTGAAGTCAGCAAAGGAATAAAATTTGGTCTTTGAGTAGAAACGCTTCTGGTAACTATACAATAGTATCGCTGCTTGCAATAAGCTCATCAACCCCGACGTTTAAAAGCTGCACTGCGGGATATGACAGTATAGGCAATGGCTTTTTTACTTCAGCCTCAAGCAGTTCTTCCATCCATTTTTTCATATCCATAATCAAGTTACCTGTCTTTACTTTATTGATAAGATAATAGTATAGGCAAAAACGTAATGATTCTTGTAAAAATTAATTGTTTTTTGGAAAAAAATCTGTGCGCACAAAGGGCGCATAATGTAAAAACATATAAAAAACGACCTTAATTACTATAATATAAAAACCCCAATTGTTGTTATATGAAGGGAAATGAAAGAAAAATGAGGTAAAATATGTTGACAAAAATGAAGGATGAATGCTATAATTATTCAAACTAAATACACTGGTTACAGCAACATTCATAACACCATTCGCAGTACCATTAAGAGTAAACGGCAAACTCACCGAAAGGTGAGGACGCAAAGCACGAAGTCTAAAGTTTAAAAACTATGACCGTTCGGCTGCCTCTTTCCATTGAGGCAGCCTTTTATTTTTCTTAAGTTCAGGCGTGGTGTTAAAGGGGACAGCATCTTTTCAGTGTGAAAAGGAGGAAATGTATGAAAACAAAGAGGATTCTATCAATTCTATTGGCGGTGGCAATGGTGGTGACGCTTTTGCCAGTGACGGCATTGGCGGATGCACCTGACAAATTGACAATCAGAGTCATTACTAAAGATGTAAACGGGACGATAATAGATGAGGACAGCGGTACCGGTGCAGCGGTTAATGGTACTGGCGGGTCAGTACATCGAAGCAACGAGTACTATGATTGGCTTGTCCGCGTGTTCGACGTAACTGCCAGCCCTGAATCCGGCTACAAATTTACCGGCTGGTCAGGTGACATCAGGGAAGGCAGCAATGATAACCCGAACAGCGTACGCAGCAGGGACGGGGATAAAGCGATAACCGCTTATTTCCAAAAAGAAAGAACAGTTTATACGTTGTCAACAGAAGTTCCGGGTGGCCATGGTTCGATAAGTAAAAACCCTGATAAGACATCCTTCTATGAGGGGGATAGTGTTATTCTCACCGCGAATCCCGAATCAGAATGGGAATTTGCCGGATGGTCCGGAGATGCTTCGGGAACAACCAATCCTCTGACTGTTACGATGAACAGTAGCAAAAATATTAAGGCGAGTTTTACCGCGATACCGAAATATGCGCTCAATGTAGCGATAGACGGCAACGGTACGGTTACGAAAAATCCTAACAACTCCACATATTTAAGAGGCACGGACGTGACGCTGACGGCAAATCCCGCCGAAGGCTGGCAATTTTCAGGATGGTCGGGCGACGCGTCGGGAACCGGCGCATCGGCGACAGTCAACATGAATTCGGAGAAGAACGTGACGGCGACGTTTACTGCGCTGCCCACGTATGAGCTAACGACCGGTGTTAATGTACCGGGAAGCGGCAGTGTAAGTAAGAGCCCCGACTGGGTCTCATACTATCAAGGAAAGAGCGTCTCACTGACGGCTTCGGCCGCTACCGGATGGAGATTCGGAAGCTGGTCGGGCGACGCTACGGGTTCGTCAAACCCCGTTTCAGTTACGATGGATGCCAGCAAGAGCGTCACAGCGAATTTCATACAGCAGTTCTATATAACGCTGAACGATCCCGCGGGGGGTCATTATGATAATGAGGGCGCCATTGAAAAATGGCACGATGTTGACTCTACGATTAATCTTGGAGACGCCAACCCGGATTCGGATTTCATGACTTCAAATAAATTCATAGGCTGGAAGGATAGTATAACGGGGGAAATGGTCTCTGATTATAAGTCTGAGAACTATACTTTCAAACTGACAGGTAATCGTTCGTTTACGGCCATGTACGGAGATGCTGAATGGCTTGACACCTCGTCCGAGAACAACTCAAAAGGTTATCTTGCCAATGACCTTGATGGGCATTACGGCAGAGGTGCGGTTGTAAACCTTAACGACGCCCAGCCTACGGCAAAGACCGGCTATACGTTCAGTCACTGGCAAGAGTTAAAATGGAGAGACTGGGTAGATGTTCCACTCGTGGGTGGCGAGCCCATTATCACGATAGGTGATTCTAACTGGTTCAGGGCGATGTTCGTGCGCGACGTGTCTACCGTTTCGTTTGAGGAAAACGGCGGCACGCCTAATGTGCCCGACCAGACGGTTGAGTATGACAAAAAGGCGACAAGGCCTACGACCGTAATGACGAAAACGGGGTATACATTCGTCAATTGGTATGCTGACGCTGCGTGCACGACGCTGTTCAATTTCAATACGAAAATAAAAGCCGATACCGTAATATACGCCAACTGGACGGCGAACAGCTATACCGTAGCGTATGACGCAAACAGCGGCACAGGCACTATGACGCCGAGCGCTTATACATATGATGCCGAACAGGCTCTTAAGAAGAATACATTTACAAAAACAGGGTGCGAGTTCGCAGGCTGGGCGACAAGTTCCACCGGTTCCGTCGTATACAGCGACGAGCAGGTTGTAAAGAACCTTGCAACGGGCGGCACCGTAACGCTGTATGCTAAGTGGAACGTAAGCGGCGTTTCCGTATCGGGATATGAGCGTGAATACGACGGAACATATCGTGGCTTAAGCGTGTCGGGCGCGGAGGGCGCAACGGTTTGGTACAGCGAGGGTGATGAACTTCACTACGTATCCGCTCCTCCCACATTCAAGGACGTGACTCCTGCGGGCGGAATAACCGTATACGTTAAAGTTGAGAGAACGAACGCGGCTACGTACACAACTTCTGCGGTTATTAAGATAACGAAGAAGGCGCTGACGGTTACGGCGGATAACAAGTCCGTTAAGTACGGCGACGCGGCCCCCTTATATACGGCGACGATAACCGGATTTGTGAGCGGCGAAGACGACAGCGTAGTAACGGGCGCCGCCGCGCTTAGCTGTCCGTATGCTCCCGGCAACAATGTCGGTGATTATACGATAACGGCAGGTGCGGGAACGCTTGCAGCCACAAACTATACGTTTGCTCCCGTAGACGGAAAACTGACGGTAGGAGCGGCTACGCTTACGGTAACGGCGGACGATAAGTCCGCAACATATGGCGACGCGGCCCCCGCATATACGGCGACGATAACCGGATTTGTGAACGGGGAAGACGACAGCATAGTAACTGGCGACGCCGCTCTTAGCTGCCCGTATGCTCCCGGCAACAACGTCGGCGATTATACGATAACGGCAGGGGTGGGAACGCTTGCGGCTCCTAACTATACGTTTACCGCAGTGGACGGAAAACTGACGGTAGACCCGAAAGCGCTTAAAGTAACGGCGGACAACAAGACCGTCATATACGGCGGCTCGTCTCCGATGTATACAGTATCGTACGACGGGTTTATAACCGGAGAGGATGAAACCAAGCTGAGTGGCACGCTGGCGCTTAACAGCACATACGCGGCGGGAAGCAACGTCGGCACATACCCGATAACGCCCTCCGGGCTTACTTCCACCAACTACGATATCTCGTTCGCAGACGGCACGCTGACAGTCAATAAGGCGGCCCTGACGGTTACGGCGGAAGACAAGGCGGTAACGTTCCTCGACGCAGCTCCGGCATACACGGCTAAGTACTCCGGATTCGTAGCGGGCGACACGGCGGCCAAGCTTAATGGAATGCTCGCTTATACCTGCAGCTACGCCTCGGGCAGCGCGGTAGGCACGTATCCGATAACTCCTTCAGGGCTTACGTCGGACAACTATAACATAACGTTCAAGGACGGCACGCTTACCGTCAACACTCTTATGCTCACCGTAACGTTCCAGGACTACAACGGCACGCCGCTCGGCACGTCCACAGTAGCTTACGGAAAACCGGCCGCGCCTCCCGCAAATCCGGTGCGCGAAGGCTATACGTTCACGGGATGGAGCACGAGCTTCGATAAAGTAACGTCCGCGCTGACGGTGACGGCGCAGTATGCGATAAACACGTATACTGTAAGGTTCTTCGCCGTGGACGGAGTAACGGAGATAGGCACACCGCAGACTATTAACTGGGACAGCCCGGCCGTGTTCCCGACGGCGCCCGCGCGTACTGGATACGCGTTTGACGAATGGGTGCTTACGGGCGACAACGCGGGGTACGCGGACAGCCTGACGCACGTTAAAGAGAATATAAACGCCGTGGCAAGCTATATAAGGAACGGATATACGGTAACGTTTGTGGATTATGACGGATCGGTCATAGGAACGGACGGCGTGCTGTACGGGCGGGGCGCCGAGGCGCCTGTGCCTCCGACGAGAGCGGGTTATACGTTCACCGGATGGGACAGGGAGTTTGATCCTGTAACGGGCAATATCACGGTAACGGCGCAGTACGAGATAAACCGCTACACTGTAAGGTTCCTTGACTATGACGGCACCGAGATAGACTCGCAGACCGTCGATTACAACACGGCGGCCACAGCGCCGGCCGACCCTAAAAGAGACGGCTACACGTTCACCGGCTGGGACACCAGCTTTGAGGCGGTTACGTCCGACATAACGGTTACGGCCCAGTACGAGCAGGTAGCCCCTGTACCGTCGGAACCAGTACCCGAGACGAATAACAACATACCCGATGAACCGGTACCGTCTACCGGCGGCAGCGCGTTCGCGTGGTGGTGGATCGCTGTTATTGTACTCGGCGCAGGCCTCTTGTTCTTCCTGATATTCTTTGTGTGGAAGAGAAGGCGCAAAGAGGAAGAGCAGCAATAACTTTAAACAATAACAATAACCTCTAAAAGGGCCGGTCGCGTACCGGCTCTTTTTGTTATCACAGAAAAAACCACACGCTGAGCGAGTGGAGCAACGGATAGCTTTAGCGTTTGAAAAAGATTTTTGAAATAATAGAATAATGTCCTAGGCATTAATAATAAACGAACAGAAAACTAAGATAGATAAAGGGAAAACACAGTTCAAACAAATTCACACCGGCAAGCCTCACGACTTGTCGCCCGTCGCTAAAGCGACGAAGGGACCCCGTATTAAAGATTCTTCGCGTGCGCTCTGAATGACAGAAGCAACTAATGAGAAAATCATACTTTTATTGACGTAAGTTCATATGTCATTCAGAGGACCGAAGGGACGAAGAATCTTGGTCCCATGCGGTTGGCGGAACCGTAATATGCCGCGAGGCTGTCCAGCAAGAGTCCCTTATAGGGTTCAAGAAAAACCACCCCTTGAAGGGGTGGATGATTATTTCGCTGAAACATATATTGGGCTTTGAATACTTCTTACGCTTAAAATAGATAACATTATTAATGCGCTTTGTATTGTACATTTTGTTGTACTGATTGTACAGCATCTACTATAATGTTAAAAGGTGAGTTAATATGGATGAAGTCAAAACCGTTTTAGATAAAGCAGTGGATTTTTTATTACGCGATATAAGGAAACAAATGAAACCCATTAGCACGGATATACATACCATTTATCGATTATAAGACAGTAACTTTCTATTGGGGTAAAATCAAAGCGTTTTATTCGACTCGTTATATTGAATGCTTGCGGCCATATCTCTCCGGCGGCCTGGTAGCTGAGTGAGCAGCATACCGCCGAGCATCAGCGCGCAGCCGATATACTCTTTTAATTGCATCTGCTCGCCGAGCAGCAGCCATCCGGTGAGCGCCGCAAAGACCGCTTCCATGCTCATGATAAGCGCAGCGTGCGAGGGGGCCGCATGCTTTTGTCCGACGACCTGCAGCGTGAATGCGATACCTACCGAGAAGAGGCCGCTGTAGAGTATGGGGACCGCAGCCTGCAATACCTGCGTAACATCTATGCTTTCGAAGAGAAGCGCGGCAGCGATGCTCAGCGCCGAACATGTTAACGACTGTGTAAACGCGAACGTAAAAACGTCGGCCCGTTTTGAGAAGCAGTCTACGAGCAATATCTGCGCCGCACAGAACACCGCGCTCGCAAGCACGAGCAGGTCGCCCTTTGCGATAGTGAGATCTCCCTGCACGCTCAGCAGATACAGGCCTGCGGCGGCTATTCCTACGCTCAGCCACACCTTTAAACCGGTAGTGTGTTTTAAGAATATGCCCGCCACCGGTACGAGTACGATATAAAGCCCGGTTATAAAACCCGCTTTACCCACCGTCGTATAGGCGATGCCCAACGTCTGCAGGAATGAGCCCGCGAACAGTACGCTTCCGGTAATGAGGCCGGGCAACCAAGCGCTTTTGAACATGCGTGCGGCAGGCACGGAGCTTCGTTTTGACGATACGAGTATAACCGGCAATATGCACGCGCTGCCCAGCGCAAACCGTATACCGTTAAACGTGAACGGGCCGACATGCTTTATGCCTTCGCTTTGCGCCACAAAAGCGGCGCCCCATATCATAGCCGCGATCAGCAGCAACGCATTGTATTTTGCTTTTCCGTTTTTCAATGATATCCCCTGAAGTAACATAGTAATGTACACACCGGACGATTATACATTAACGCAGCAAATGTTTAAAGGGATTTTGATAGATAAAAGACAAACAAAAACATCCCCCTACGCAAAAAAGCGCAGAGAGACGTTTTATTCCTTACGGTTATGTTTTACTCAGTAAGGCCATTTCCAGTTGTTTATCTCATCCTTGTCGACGCCGTTGTCGTAGGCGTACTGTATGTTCTCTATTATCTCATTCTTCATGCGCTCGCGGACGTGCGCGCCCTTCGAGCCCAGGTTTAAACGGTCAACGACGTCTATTACGAGGTTGAAGCGGTCGGTCTGGTTCTTTATGGTCAGCTCGAGAGGCGTGTTTATGTTGCCTATCTCCTTATATCCGCGCACGTGTATCCTCTCCTGATTGGTGCGCTTATACGTCAGCTTGTGTATGAGCCAGGGATACCCGTGAAAGTTGAATATTACGTGTTTGTCGGATGTAAACAGCGAGTCAAACTCCTTGTCCGTAAGGCCGTGGGGATGCGCCGTGGAGGGCAGCAGCTTCATCAAGTCCACGACGTTCACAAAGCGCACCTTGAGCTTTGGAAACTCGTTGCGCAATATGGCGACGGCGGCGAGCGCCTCGCGGGTAGGCACGTCTCCGCAGCCCGCTATTACGATATCCGTATCGCCGCACTCCTCGTCAGAATCGTCGTTGCTCGCCCAGTCCCATATGCCTATGCCCTTTGTGCAGTGCTTTATAGCCTCGTCCATGCTTAAGTACTGCAGGTGCTTTTGCTTATCCGCGACTATAACGTTGACATATCCTTCGCTTTTCAGGCAATGGTCGGCGGTAGAAAGCAGGCAGTTGGCGTCGGGCGGAAGGTATATGCGCACGACCTCGGGGCTCTTATTGGTGACGACGTCAAGGAAGCCCGGCTCCTGATGAGAGAAGCCGTTATGGTCCTGCCGCCATACCGTGGAGGACAGCAGAATGTTCTCGGAGGAGATGGGAGCGCGCCATGAGACCTCGTCCTTGCTTATCTGCTGCCACTTGGCGAATTGGTTGAACATCGAGTCTATGATGTGCGAGAACGCTTCGTATGTGTGAAAAAACCCGTGGCGGCCGGTGAGTATATAGCCCTCGAGCCACCCTAATAGCGTATGCTCACTCAGCATTTCCATTACGTTGCCATCGTGCGCTATTTCGCTGCCGTCTGAGTCCGCGTCAATTATGTCGCCCATCCATACCTTTTTGCTTGCCTTATAGACGGCGTCCAAGCGGTTCGATGCGGTCTCGTCGGGGCCGAAAACGCGGAAATTATCCCTGTTATATTCAATCGTGTCTTTTAGGAACTCGCCGAGCATACGCGTGTTCTCGGCCTCCGTCTTACCCGGCTTAACGTCCTTTATGCAATAATCGCGGAAATCTGGCAGCCGGAGCTGCTTTCTTGTAAGGCCGTACGTCTGAGGGTTTGCGCTCATGCGCAGCGCACCTTTGGGGGCAAGCGCTTTCAGTTCGGGTATAAGTCTGCCGTGTTCGTCAAACAGCTCTTCGGGATGATAGCTCTTGAGCCATTCCTCGAGCAGCTTCAAATTAGCCGGGTTATCGCGCACGCCGGATATAGGCACCTGGTGTGAGCGCCAGAAGTCCTCCACCTTATGCCCGTCAACCTCCTTGGGGCCTGTCCAGCCCTTGGGTGACTTAAGTATTATCATAGGCCACATAGGGCGCGTTATATCTCCGCCGCGCGCCTTTTCCTGTATTGCCTTTATTTCCTGCACCGCTTTCTCGAGAGTGTCGGCCATGCGTGTGTGCAGCGAAACCGTATCGGGGCCTTCCACGATATAGGGAGTATAGCCGTACCCTTTAAAGAGGCTCTCGAGCTCTTCTCTGCTTATCCTCGCGAGTATCGTGGGGTTGGCTATCTTATAGCCGTTGAGGTGCAGTATGGGCAGCACCGCACCATCCGTCGCGGGATTCAGAAACTTGTTGGAATGCCACGACGTCGCGAGCGCGCCTGTTTCCGCCTCGCCGTCGCCCACGACTACCGCTATTATTTCGTCGGGGTTGTCGTACGCGGCGCCGTACGCGTGCGAAAGGCTGTAGCCAAGTTCTCCGCCCTCGTGTATGGAACCGGGAAGCTCGGGCGTGCAATGGCTGCCTATACCGCCCGGAAACGAGAAATGCCCGAACAGCTCTTTCATGCCCTCTTCCGTTTCGGGTGTGTTGGGATAGAATTCGGAATACGTGCCTTCGAGGTAGACGGGAGCTATAACGCCGGGCGCTCCGTGCCCGGGGCCCGCGATATAAATCATGTTGAGGCCGTATTTGTTTATGAGCCTGTTCAGGTGCACGTATATAAACGAGAGCCCCGGACTCGTGCCCCAGTGCCCCAGCAGCCTCTTCTTGACGTGCTCCGGCTTTAGCGGCTCCTTTAACAGCGGATTATCCTTCAAATAGATCATACCGGCGGCCAGATAGTTGCACGCCATCCAATACGCGTTGATTTTCTTTAATTCTTCCGAGTCCATATTATTCACATCCTTTACACTAAGCTTTAGGTTCACATGGCTGAAAAACATCGGTATGGCAATAATATTTATGACAAGCTTATCCTTTTTATTGAAGCGTATAACAGCTATTGTCTGTTTGTCAACCGTAGATTACTGATATATTAAAGAAAATAAAAATATTACAAAGTTATTACGAAAGTATTGTGGAAACGAAATAAATGATGTATAATACTGCATAACAGATATCGCACTTCACAAAAACTTGTTCGGAGAAATAAACCTATGATGAGAAGACGTTCGGTTGGCTATAAAATGCGCGAAGCAAATATAAAGCTGCTGCGGTTTATAAGGCGGCTTAAAGGCGGAAAGCGGCACGGCCGAAATGCGGCAAGCATGTCGCATGGTTACAGAAGGCCTTCTTTTGAGCCGCAGACGCCTGCGCGCAGAAGCTCGAGGCGCGTAAAGCTTATTGACCGCATTGACAGGCGCTTTATATTTATCGCGGGGGGCGTGCTTGCTGTTACCGCAGCCGTAGTGCTTGCGGTTACGTTGAGCCCCAACCCGGGTAAGGCCGTGGCGGGTCTTAGCGGTATCCCGCCGGAAAACACGGCCGCGAGGAAGATAACGCTTGCCATGCCCGCGTACGCCCCTTTGTCGGTATCGCAGGGCATGAGCGCGCAGGTCGTCAAAGACGTGCAGCAGCGGCTGATGGACTTAGGGTACATAGACGACGACGAGCCTAGCGGGGTATACGACGATCTGACGGCGGAGGGAATAACGCAGTTTCAGACCCAGTCCGGGCTTAGCGCAAGCGGTGAGATTGACCAGCAGACATATGACGCGCTGTTTGCGGAGAGCGCGCAGGAATACACGTTATCGCTCGGCATGCAGGACACGGAAGACAATACCGACGTCGCGGAGCTTCAGCAGCGGCTGCGTGAGCTTGGGTATTTAAATGACGTAACGGGAACGTTCGACGAAAATACGGATGCGGCGGTTAAGAAGTTTCAGAAGATGAATAAGCTGCCCGAGGACGGCAAGGTGGGCAATGCATTGCGCGAATCCTTGTATTCCGAAGAGGTGGTAGCGAACGCCTACTCATTCGGCGAAGAGAGCCCCGAGATACTTACATACCAGCAGAGGCTCAAAGAGCTTGGTTATCTTACGACGACGCCGGACGGAAAGTTCGGCTCGGATACAAAAGCGGCTGTAAGGCGCTTTCAGGAGAGTACGGGGCTTATTGCGGACGGATATATAGGGCCGGCGACAAAAGACGCCCTGATGTCCTCCGATGCTCAGATAAACGCGCTGCATTTGGGCGCAAAGGGCGACGACGTTACAAGGATACAAAAGCGGCTCAAAGAGCTTAAATACATTTCGAAAGTAACGGGATATTTCGGAACGGACACGGATTCTGCCGTGCGCAGCTTCCAGAACACTAACCGCCTCGGTGTAGACGGCAAGGTGGGGCCTCAGACGATGGGAGTGCTGATGTCCGATAAGGCTAAGAAGTCTACGGGCGTGAACATAACGGGAGCGAACGCGAACTCGCTGATATCAATAGCGAATTCCAAGAGGGGCTGCAAGTACGTTCGCGGAGCAAAAGGGCCTGATAAGTTTGACTGCTCGGGGTTCGTATACTGGTGCCTTAACAAGGTGGGCGTAAAACAGGGCTACATGACGTCTCATACATGGGCTAACAGCTCGAAATATACTAAGATAACGAAGATGGGTGATCTTAAAAAGGGCGACATCATAGTATACAAAGGGCATGTGGCCATATGTGCGGGCGGAGGCGTTCAGATAGACGCGTCGTCCCACAATAAGAAAGTGGTAAAGCGCAAATATACGGGCTCGAGCTATTGGAGCAGCAACTTTATCTGCGGTTTCAGGATATTCTAGCCACAGTAGATATACTCAGCATAGATTGTAAACAAACAGCCCCGTCCGTCGGACGGAGCTGTTTTGTGTCTAGAAAAAACGCACGCTAAGCGTGTGAACCAAAGGAGAGCTTTGGCGTTTGAAAAAGATTTTAGAAATAATAGAACAATGTCCTGGTCATCAGTTCAAACAAATTAAAGATTCTTCGCTTGCGCTCTGAATGACAGAAGCAACTAATGCAGAAATCAGGCTTTTATAGATGTAAGCTCATATGTAATTGTTAAGAATAGATAATAGTAATGACTATTTGTAGGGAACGACCCCTGTGTCGTTCCGGTTATTTAGATTCAGCCTTGGCTCGGCGCGTCCTCGGGGCTGTCCTGATCGTCTTCTATTACGCCGCCGTCGTCCGGGGCGTCGGCTTCATCCTCGGGGATGTCCGTGCCGTCCGGCGAAGTTGCGTCTTCCGGCGCGTCCGAGCCCGTAGGCTCGCCTTCGTCTATTATGTCGGACTCGTCCGGCGCGTCGATAATCTCTTGGGGCTTGCGTGAGAGCACCGTAACGCTGCCGTCCTCGGCGCGGCTGCGCAGCGTTCCGGCCTGCTCAATGTCGAAAACTATCTCAGTTTCTCCCACAGTGCATGTAAGCTTGCCGGAGGATACGCTGTACTGCCCCTGCCCTAAAGCGGCGCCGTCCTCACCGTACACCAAATAGGCGTCGCCCTCAAGAAGCTCAAGCGTATAGCCTGCGCCCATCTGAGTCATCTCTTCAGCCGTAGCGGGCGTTCCGTCGGGTGCAAGCACTTCGGACACATACCAGCGCCCCTTAACGTCCGTTACCGCCGAAGCGGACGGTGCTGATACGTCCTGGTTTACCGCATCCGCGGCGCTCCCACACGCGGAAAGCGCTATAATGGCCGCGGCCGTCATTATAAGTAAAATCATTTTTTTCATAATCTATATAATCCTTTTGCTTATTGTATTAATTATAGCGGATCAAGTCAACAGGGCTCATATCAAGGACGAAAAAAGAGTACAACAAGTTCCCTAAGATGAAGTAAAAAACTGCCTGAGACGGTTTAAATCCGGTTATCCGTTGGGCAAAAGCGCGTTGAATTCTTCGTCGGAGAGCCTAAGATCGCCGGGCAGCTGGTTGTTGAAGTACTTAAGCTGTACGATAATATATTTCCTGCGGTCTTTTATGCGTTCCCTCAATACCGCTATAGAATCGTTCCACTTATCCATAGAAGAAGGGGAGCCCCATCTTTTTATCGTGCGCGGCATCTCGTCTTTCATCGAGTCCACAAGACCGTCGAACACCGCAAGCAGGTTTTCGGTGGAAAGCGTGGTATTAAGCACCTCGGCGTATCGCTTTAAGAACTTAAGCCTCCACTCTGTGTTGCGCATAAACGCGTTGTAAAGCGACGTGTTCGTTATCCGCTCGCCAAGGCCCGATTCCGTCAGGCCCCTTATATACTGGTCCTGCTGGAAAAAGTGGAACCAGCTGTTCGACGCGCTGTTAAAGCTAAGATCAAAGTCGTAATAAAGCGGCCGCCATTTGAGGGTATCATCGGTGGTGTGCGCGAACTTCTGATTGTACGAATCCGAACAGTAGAAGAACGTTTCGGCTATGATGTAATCCATGAAATAGTCGGAGTCCGCGCGGCTTGTATACTCGTCAAAATTCTGCTGGTCGTTCATGTCCCTTTTGACGAAATTATAGAGATTCATGATGTCCTTATCAGAATTGCCGGTCTCAACATTATATTGATTCCCGCGCACCGCGACCACCTTATCGGGGTCTATGCCGTACTTTGATGCGAGGTAGTCCTCGTTCTGGTTCTCCTTGAACTCGTAAAGCCCTCTGTACTCTCCGTTTATGTATACGGCGCAGAATTTTGTCTGCATGTTGTCGACGTTCATGCCGTTTACCGCCATGTGTATAAACGCGTCCTTTATGCGCGTGGTTGTATCCTGGCCCATGTTGCGCAGCGAAAGCGACTTAAAAGTGGTTATACCGTAACCCTCAAAGAACGGGTACGTCACGCTGCTTCTGCCGTATCCTCCCCGAAGATAGAGGTTTATGGACTTCTGCGCATAACCCCTTGTGCCCGCGCCCGCAAGGCGAAAGCCCGCCGGAAATTTTACGCCCAGCTTGCCGCCCGCTTCGTAGTATTCCACGTATCCTGCGCGTTCGCGCTTGCTGTCCCGGTCGAGGCCGCCGAACACGTAGCTTAAATCGCCCTTC
Organism: Bacillota bacterium; assembly: GCA_023410595.1. Taxonomy (GTDB): domain Bacteria; phylum Bacillota; class Clostridia; order Christensenellales; family SZUA-584; genus DTFZ01. Next base: position 212,953 of record JAEYPO010000007.1, read on the forward strand.
GCAATAGAGAGGCAGACTACGGGCAGACTGTGAGGCTCGTCAAAGAGGTAAGTCGCTACACCCTCGTCGCTGTCAAGCCTGCCTTGCAAAGCCGCTATGGCGCGCACGACCGTTGTACCCGATATTGCTATAGGCGCCGAGTATTTAGTTGAGCCCGTCGTAGGCGTCGAGCCGTCGAGCGTATAGTATATATCCGCGCCGGGAGTCGCCGTGGTAATCGTAAGCGAAAACGGCGAGGCCTTGCTGCCGCCGCTTTCCGAAAGCACGGGAGGAGCGCAATAGCCCTGCACCGTAGCGCTGGCGTTCTCCGCGCCGGGAGTCGGGCTTATGAACAGCGCTGTAGTATTTTCGGCGGTGAGACCGCACGAAAGCCCCGCCCGCGAGGCAAGCGTCTTGAACTTATCAACGACAAATCCCTCAGCGTCCGTAAGATAAAGAAACTCTCCTGAAGGAGAGATATTGAGTTCGCCTGATTGGTCGCCGCTTTGGTACTTGTCTATCTTCAAGTAACCGTTAGCGCCTATGCTTATATCGCCCAGCGGCCATTTTTTAAGGTCGTCCTTCGTGTCCGACAGGCAATAACCGGAAAGGTTAATGTCGCCGGGCGAGAAATTGCGTATCTCCACCCAGTCGGGGCTACCGCTCTTGGCGGACGTTACCGATACGACTTCGTTTATCTTAAGTGTGGAAGGCTGCGAATCTATCATTGCTATTTCCGTAAAGCCCTGCGACGTGTTGGGCGCCGCGGGCGTGGGCTGCGGGAAGAACAGCCACTGTCCGTCCGGCGACAGGCCGTACGATATGTTGTCCCTCCTGTCTGCGGGCAGGTCAAGCGTCTGCGTAGTGCTGTCCATAAGGCTGGTGAGCAACAGCTTGCCGTCGCCGCTGCCTATACGAAAACTGGTATGTAGCTCGCCCTCTTTCCTGTCTTTGCCCGACAGAAACACCGTCATATACGAACCCGGAGCCATCTCGACTTGAGGAAGCATCCACTTCAGTGGATTGTCCTCCCTGTCGGAAAGCGCGTACCCCGCAAGCGAGACAGTATTTGCCGAAGTATTGCACAGCTCTACCCAGGAGCAGCGTTCTCCGTCCGAGTCGGTAATGGAATAGGCGTTGTTTAAAAGAACCTCGCTTATCTGTACGCCTGCCGTACCTTCGGATAACTTGACGCTCGTTATCTCGTCCGTACCGTTAGCGGCGCCCGGCGTAGGCGTAAGGAAATAAACGGCGTCCGCACCTGAGCCGTGGCCTGCGGATATGCCGGAAGGAACGGCGGCGTCCCACGATATGCTGTCGATGACGACGCCGAAGTTATTGGATATCGCAAGCAGGGTTTCATTGCTGCCCAGCTTAAAAGGTACTTCGCACTCTCCCGCTGAGCCGGTAAACCTGACTATGGCGTATTCTCCCGCGGCGAGCTGCTTTTCAGGAAGCCGCGATTTCGTGGGGTCGGAGAGGTCCTCAGTCACATAATAATCGGAAAGCTCCACAGCCCCAGGACCCGCGTTGTATATCTCCGCCCATCCGTAAGGGTCGTCGGCAGATGCGTTTTTGGGTTGCACTTCGTTTATTACAAGCTGTACAGTCTTATCGCTCTCGAGCTCCGCGAGAGTGGCGTAAGACTCGTCGGAGTTATTTTCCCCGGGCGTGGGATCGGAAAAATATGCGTAGTTGCCTTCGGAATCGATGCCATACGATATATCCGTTTCCAGCGCGGGTATGACAAGCTGCTGTATAGTGGATTTGCCGGAAGACAGTATAAGCGTCGTTCCGCCCTTTGAAAGCTTGAACCCCGTGCAGTAATGGTCGGACTCGACGCTTTCAAGGGCAAGGCAGCAATATACTACCATGTATTCTCCCGGCGCTATTGTAACGTCAGGGAACACGAACCTTGCGCTGCTCGATTCCGCCAGGGAATAATCGAGAAGGCTTATAGGGCTTGAAGACGTGTTGCAGAGCTCGACCCAGTCGGGTTTGCCCAGTACCGGGTCTATGAGGGAATTGGAATTGGACGTAACAACCTCGGATATTATAAGGCCGCCGCCCTGCGCCGAAGTCCCTACGCTGCAGCCAGCGGCTGCGGCAAAGAATATAACGGATAATACTAATATAATCGACTTTTTAATAAAACTCATACATATACTCCGCGTGGAGAACACTACCATATGCGCAGACATTGTGTCCGCGCATGTTTTCCTCATTATATTTCATTTATATTTATTTAACAATAACAATTATATCATAAAAGAGCGTCATTAGCCTCAAATGGCAACAGAAAACAATATGTTGCTTGTAGCCCACGCCTATACGTGATATCATTAAAAGGTATAATTTTGAAGAGGAGCGTAACAGTGAAGCGCGTATTATTGGCGGTGGTATGCCTGATAACGCTGTTTGTGGCGGGCTCGGAAAACGTTATGGGATCGATGGATCCCGGCCCGGAAGGGCGGAAGGTGAACGTTACGCTCGTTTTCCCTGAAGAGGAAGAAACGCCCGAGCCCAAGCCCACGCCCGAGCCTACGCCGGTGCCGACAGTTAAGCTTGAGCCCACAGTTGTTACAATACTGGCGGCGGGTGACTTAATGTGCCTTTCGGCGCAGTTAAACGCCGCAAGAAAGCGCGGTGAATACGAATTCGATTACTGCTTTGAGGAAATAAAGGAAAAGGTATCGGCGGCGGATCTTGCGATAGCGAACTTTGAAACGCTGGTAGCAGAGGGATATCATTATACGGGGCCTTCGCCCGAAAACGGAAGCCCGAAGCTGAACGCTCCCGAGTCGTACCTCAGCGCAGTTGTGGGATGCGGTTTTGACGCGCTTGTAAACGCTAACAACCACATATTTGACAGAAAGACGGACGGGGCCGATAAGACAATAAACAAGATAGACGAGTACGGCGTTTATCATACGGGCGCGTACGCTACCGGCGAGGATCGGCTGCCGCTTGTTATAGACGTAAAAGGCGTAAAAATAGGTATACTCGCATATACCGATCATCTTAACGGCGGGGGAAGAGGCAACGAGATGATCAACATGTATAAGGAAGAACTTGTTGCGTCCGACCTTGCTGAAATGAAAGCTGCGGGCGCCGATTACACCATAGTTTATTTGCACTGGGGAAGGGAGAATACCCATAAGGTAACTAAAGCCCAGAAAACAGCCGCGGAGTTTGTCGCAAACGAGGGCGCGGACATCATAATAGGCTCGCACCCGCACTGCACGCAGGGCGCGGATATCATTGGTACGAGCCGCGGGGCGGTGCCCGTATTCTATTCGCTGGGCAACCTGATATCGAGCATGGGCAGGACGATAAACAAGGACAGCTTTCTTGTCAATATGACGCTGGAAAAAGACGCCGTGACAAGCGAAGTTGAATTGAAGGAACTCACATATACGCCCACGCTGTGCGCGGGAACCGAGGCGGGGAGCTACGTTATACTGCCCGCTGATTCAGTTTCCATATCGTCGAGCAGCAAGGCTTCGGCGCTGGAAGCGTCGAGAAATCGCACGATAAAAGTGCTGGGCGACGCGGTCGCGAAACCCGAATAACAAACGTATGGCTAAAACAGACTTTAACTGCCCCGGCTGCGGACAGCCGGGTTCGAGAGAATCACAGAAAAGGGTGTGCATATCAAAACGCCCGGAGCTAAAGGAAGACATACTATCCGGATCGTTTTTTGAATGGGAGTGCCCCGCATGCGGGAAGCGCTTCTTTATCGACGACGTGTTTTTATACAACGACGACGGGCGCAAGTTCATGGTGTATTATGTGCCGGGCTTCAAAAAAGATGCTTTAGAAGTCCCCACCGCCATAAAGGTGGACGAGGATTATGATACGCAGCACAGCGTTTTGCGTGTCGCGTCCACATTCATAGATTTCGTGGAAAAGATAAGGATATTCGAAGAAAGGCTGGACGACCGCGCCATAGAAGCGATAAAGGCGGTGTACGCGGCGGCGTACCGCGAAGCGTGCGGCGCAAGTATATACAATATGATATTTGAGGAGACGGCGGAGTCGGGCGCGCTTTGCTTCGCAGTGTTTTTGCAGGACGAGGATTTTTCGGTCGAAATACCGGACGAAGCGTACCGGCAGACAAGAAGCGACTTTTCCAGTTTGTTCAGCGAGCCCGGTGAAAAGGCGTTCCTGCGCATAGACCAGGACTGGCTGGCGGGCGTGCTTGGTCAAAACGATGCGTGATTATATGAAGGCACGGAGCATAAAGATGGAGTCGCTTTATATCATGCGGAGGCATCTTAAATGACGTTAAGCGGTAATTATTGCTCTGCGGTAAAGTATACAATTTTTAAGACAGAGATTGCAATTGACAACAAAACGGCAAGATGCTAATATAAAGCTCGTGCAACTGGGTGTGGCGCAGCTTGGTAGCGCGCTTGAATGGGGTTCAAGAGGCCGGAGGTTCAATTCCTCTCACCCAGACCAGTGAAAAGTCCGATGAACACTGAGTTCTCGGATTTTTTCTTTTTCTCGTAACCCCCCAAAATTGGCCACTTCTAATGAAACTTCTAATGGATTATACGATTTCTTTCACCTTTTGCTGAACGGCGAATATTCCGTTCAATCTTTCCGATGCATTTATCCTCACATCGATATCATCATGGGCATATCTCATTGTGGATTTAATATCTCCGTGTCTGAGCCAAGACTGAATTTCCTGTAGCGAAAACCCTTGAGCGCGAAGCAGCGAAGCCGTACTGTGACGCAATTCATGGAGCGTTCTATGGGGCAGCTTGTTCTTTTTTAAGACTCTCCCCAACACAGAATTCACATACTTATACTCAAACGGACGGCCATCCTGCCATTTACAGATATAATCGTTGTGATGATATTGCTTTCCAAAGGCCTTAGCGTACGCAGCTTGCTGTTTTTTAAGGGTCAACAGGTAATCCTTCACGTTTGGCATCAATGGCATTGGAGCCATGCTCGCTTTGTTTTTCGGGCCTTTTTCAACAGGCTCTCCCACGCGCACTCTCGTGTTTTTGATATAAACAATGTTTCTCTCAAAATCGATGTCGCTCCAGCGAATCCCGAGGATTTCTCCACGGCGCAGCGCGTAGTAGACGGCCAGAATGATTGCAGGCTCTATAACCATGTCATGCACGGCTTCAAGCAGCGTATTGAGGTCAGGGAGCTTCAAGAACCTCGCCTCGAACGGCTGCTCTTTTGGGTAACGGATTAAACTGCAAGGATTTTCGGGTATGAGCCTGTCAATAACCGCCTGATCAAGCGCTTTTGAGATATTCGCGACATATTTCTTAATTGAAGTCACGCGCAACCCGCCACCCCCGTCTAATCGTCCGTTTTGATGCATTTCAGTAACGAACTCCTGTATATGTCCGCGCTTGACTTCATGCAGAAAAAGATTGAGCTTGTCAAAATAGGGGATTATGTGATTTTCAAGGTTCTGTTCATATCCGCTGGTTGTTGTCTCTTCTAAGAATCCGGTAACACAGGATTTATGCCATTTTTTTAAATAGTCTGTGAATAGTATTTGCTCTGGTTGTTCAGCCCGCTCTTTCTCTAACTTTTCTAATTCCTCATGCTTGTTTAACAGAGCGCGCAGCACCTCATTGGCCTCTCTCTTTTTAATGCATTTGGTGCTAATCCACTTCTGCTTTATCTTCCCTGTGCTCGGATCTGGCACACAGATAACGGCGTACCAGTATTGGCTTCTATTCGTTTTTTGTAATGATCCTGTCATTTCGTGCTCCTTTCAATCACCTTTTGAATCATTACCCTTTGTTGTGACACAATAATAAGCCAACGCTGGATAGTTGTAAAAGGTGCCGGAAGTTTTATGATGATTTTTTTCTGATATATTTAACAACGTGCTCTTTTGCAATGACATACTTTCG
>JAEYPO010000003.1 GCA_023410595.1 Bacillota bacterium
TTATCCATGCAGGATATGGCTCCTTTCGGTAATGTTTTTGTCTTTCAACTCAACAATACCCCGTGAGCCAGCTCCTGCATCTTTTATTTTCAAGGTTCAGTGTCCAATATGTATTGTAGTCCTACAGTTTCTGTATTATTATCGTAGCGTTTTAGTTGACTATGCAAAACGAGGGGTATACAATAATCATCAAAGTTTTGATTCTGTATGTTTGGAGGGTGGCACTATGGATCTTAAGATCGTCAAGGCAAAAAGCTTAAAGCCCAAGCCGGATGAGAAATCTCTCGGCTTCGGCAGGATATTTACCGACCACATGTTCACGATGGAGTATAAAGCGGGCAAGGGCTGGCATAACGCCCAAATAAGGCCGTTTGAGAACTTTTCGCTTTCTCCCGCGTGCAACGTGTTCCATTACAGCCAGACGATATTCGACGGGCTTAAAGCCTATCATACCGATTCCGGGATTAATCTTTTCAGGCCGCGGGATAACTTTGCGCGCATGAACGTCTCCGCAAAGAGGCTCTGCATGCCCCAGATAGACGAGGAGTTTGCTCTTTACGCGCTCAAAGAGCTTATTAAGCTGGAAAAGGACTGGGTGCCTAAAGCGGAAGGCACGTCGCTGTATATACGACCGACAATTATCGCGGTGGATCCGTTCCTCGGAGTGCGCGCGGGCCAGGAATATATATTCTATATCATACTCTCGCCGGTGGGCGCTTACTACGCGTCGGGGCTTGCTCCGGTGGATATCTACGTGGAAGACGAGTATGTGCGCGCCGTCGCCGGAGGCATGGGCTTCGCAAAGACGGGCGGCAACTACGCAGTAAGCCTGCTCGCAGCGCAGATAGCGCATGCAAAGGGTTACGATCAGGTGCTGTGGCTGGACGGCGTAGAGCGCAAGTACGTTGAAGAAGTGGGCGCGATGAACATATTCTTCAAGATACGCGGAGAGCTTTTTACTTCGCCGCTAAACGGCAGCATATTGGCGGGCATAACAAGGGATTCAGTTATCAGGCTCTCGAAAGAGATGTTCGGCGTCAACGTGCGCGAAGAAAGGCTCGCTATTGCGGACATATTCAAGGAGAACGAAACGGGCGGGCTCGAAGAGGTGTTCGGCACGGGCACGGCGGCGGTAGTAAGCCCGGTGGGCGGTATGGCCTGGGAAGGCAGGAAGATTAAAGTCGCGGACGGTAGCATGGGGCCGCTGACGACGAAGCTGTACGAGAAGCTCACGGGCATACAGTACGGGCGCGAGAAAGACGAATTCGGCTGGATAATCACCTTATAATAATAGAAGAACCGCAAGGCGCTGGTTTAAGTCCGGCGCCTTGTTTTTGTATACGAAAGTTCCCTGGATATTAAGAAGATAAAGCCTTCCCCGCCGCATGGCGAACAAAGTCCGTTAGGAAAGGTATAGGGGAAGCCTATAAGGCAAGGCCCGTCATTCCGCCATGGCTTCCACTGAAAACACAACAGGGCGCACGCCGTCGGTGCAGCAGAGTATCTGCAGGCCGTCTTTGTTGTTCCAGGGCTTGTACGTAGCGCCTTGCGATATGGCGGAGACGCCGCGATAGATGTCTATCCACGCCCAGGGGCAGAAGCCCTGCGGCATTACGGCGCTGCCTTCAAATATGAACGTATCACCTTCCCGAAGCAGCGGGCACGGGCCGACGGACTTGCCTTCCGTCAAAAATTTCTCCGCGAGATCTTCATAGAAATGCTTTTTTAAGACGGTTATTTTTACCTTCATCTTTTGTTACCCCACATAAAAATAGAACATATGTTCACAATAGAGTATGTGTGGGGATATGTCAAGCGCCTAAGGCTCGCGTATGTTGTCAATAAGCAGCGCGCCGTCTGACTGCTTTGTTTCGACGCAGAACTCGCGCGCGGTGTAGATGTTTCTGCCCGAGGCGTATTTAAGCGCAAAGCTGTTCGGGCCGCACGCGGGGGATACCGTGTGCGTTATCTGCGTAAAATCGCCAAAGAATTCCTTTAAGTCCGAAAACGAAAGGCCGTCGGCAAGCGAAGGGGTAAGACAGCCCATGGCGGTTTCGCTAAGGCCCGCCTTCACCGCCTGCAGCAGGCTCATGCATACTTCGCTGGGCGTGGAAGGCTCCTTCTTTTCGCACGTGAACCATCCGAGTTCCTGGGCGGCGGGAACGAGGCGAGAATCCTGCCGCTCATATATCGTTTTAAGCTGGTGAAACTCGCCGTTAGTCACGACGGATATGCGGCTGCCCTCTACGTAATGCTCTTCGCACAGCGTGCAGATGGCCGTATTAAAACCTGGCAGTATGCTCACGGCATAAATAAAAGGCTTTGCGTCTTGCGTCTTGCCCCAGGCGTACAACACCGGAAAATCATTAAGCTTAGTAAAAGCTATTTCGGCGCTGGCTGCAAAAAACGGCAGCGGAGATAGAAACACGAGGCGGTTGCTCGCCGAATGCTCTACGGCAAATATGGAATACGCCTCGTTATATATAAAAGCCGTATGCCTTTCGCCGCTTATAAAGAAATCGAAGGGGCAGAGCACCGAGGGAAATATCTCGACGGCTTCGCTTTTGAATACTGCTTGAGGGAAAAGCGTCAGCTCCACGATGTTGTCCGGCCATATGCAAAGTTCCACAAGTCCGTCATTGCTGAATATCGCGCCGCCCGAGGCTAAGGACACGCGCCGCGTATACGGCAGGTACGAAAAATTCGCCTCGTTCTCGAGCGGAAGCATAGTGATAAAGAACGTAGCGCTGCCTGCTATGGGCTGCGTTATCGCGCTGACTCCCGTTTCACCGGCGGGCGCCTGGTTAATATTTACGAGCGCGTGGACTTTAGAGTCTATATACAGCAGTTTTATCTTGTTTTCTTCCATACGTTATCCCCTTGTACAATATGTATATTCAGCGTCTTGGCCTGTGATACACAATTCTAACAGGTTGCTTTGCAGCATAACTATATACAAACGGAACATGATATGATTATTACCTTTAAATGAGTCTTAAGCCCCAAAAGGCTCCCTTAAGAAGTACAAAAGCAAACGATATTCGCGTTTGTTCTTTTTTATTCTTCGGAGCAGAGGCTTAAGAGCTTTCAGGCGGCAAAGCACCAAAGATTCTTAAAAACTTTAGTTAATTAATTGTTAAATTACGGAATAAAACGCATTGTATAAGAGAATAATATACATAAAAATCTTATTATAAGGGGTAGGAACATGGATATGAACAACACTATCGGGCTTCAGAGCTTTGAGATTTCTCTTAGAACAGGCTGGAAGGACGAAGAAAAGCTGCTGCTTTGGGACGAAGTCAAGAAGGCGCAGAAAATAGGCGCTCCTCTAAAGCGAGTATTTGAGACCGTAGCGAAAAGCACCGGGCGCAAACCGAACAGCGTGCGGAACTACTATTATATGAAGGTCAAGGAAACAGGCGAGATAGAGCAGAAGCCCTCTACGTTCACCCCGTTTTCCAAGGAAGAGATCTACATGCTACTGCGTACGCTGCTCGCGGCGGGAGCGAAGGGTGAGTCGATAAGAGGCGCGAGCCTTAAGCTGGCGGGCGGAGACAAGACACTGATGCTGCGCTACCAGAACAAGTACAGAAGCCTTATCAAGACGGGGCGCTCCCTGGTCGAAAAGGTGATGGCCGATATGGACAAGGACGCAGAGAAATACTTGAGCCCATATGAATCTCATAGGCCGAGTTCGGCGCTTGGCCGGGAAAATAAGTACATACCCGAGAACGTAGCAAAAGTGCTCGTATCTTCAGACGTCGACATAAAGAATTTCTTTAAGGGCCTCGCGAAGATAGCCTCGCTTGCGGCTTCGAAGCTAAGCACGGAGGAAGAGATAGAGGTGCTTTCCTCACAGAACGAGAGTATAAAGAACGAAAACGCGGAGCTAACTGCCAACATCAAGGACTTAAACGCTAAGCTTAAAAAAGAGATGGAGAAAAGCGTAAAGGCGGCGGCGCTGTTCCAGCAGCTTATCAAGGTAAATTCAGCGTTTTCAGACACGAAGGATATAGAAGGCCTTGCCGGGCTCGGAGAGTGGCTCAAAGAGAGCAGCGTGGGAAGCGCAGACGCGCTGTGAGCCAAGATAAGCAATACTGTCATATAGCCAAAGTCTGCGGATATTATGTCGGTAAATATCCGCAGACTTAGGACTTTGGGGCGCGTTTTTTAAAGAAGCGTAAACTAACGTGTATTATTTATATAAAAACCTTGGCGCGCCATTTCCTAAGAAATTAAAAAAATTGAAAGAAAATATATTAATGATTCAATATTGCCATTGTAAAAAAGAAATGAGCGTGATAATATAAATCAACGCGCTAGAAATTATTTCTTGCAATGGAATATCGACACATTTCGACAAATTGCGTCATTTTTGTCGGAAGCGCCGAGCGTCAGGGTTCGTAGGGGTTGAACGGATTTAATTTAAACGAAAGGAGCATTTATATGGAAAGAAAGATTAAATTAATGATCATTGAAGACAATGTTCAGCTCAATGAAATGCTTACGAAGTATTTCAGCACAAAAACTGACGTGGAGGTTGTGGGGTCGTGTACGAACCCGGTGGAAGCGGCCGGGATGATAAAAGAGGTGGCGCCCGACGCGCTGATAATAGACATGATAATGCCCGAGGCAGACGGGCTTTCGCTGCTGGAGCGGTTCAACACGTCGGAATTTGAAACTATGCCCGCTACGATAGTAGTATCGGCGGTGGGCAACGAGAAGATGGTGAAGATGGCCTGCGACCTTGGCGCCAAGTATTACATGATTAAGCCCGTCAACAAGGACATACTTTACCGCCGCATACAGGATATGTTTGGGCACAGGGTGGTGGTGGCTAAAAAAGCGCCTGCGCCCATACGCTCGCGTACGCTGGACGAGAAGATAACGGCGGTGTTTTTGTCGATAGGCATACCCGCGCACATAAAGGGGTATCACTTCCTGCGCGAGGCCATAAAGATGGTTGTAAAGCAGCCCGAACTCATAAATTCGATAACGAAAAAGCTTTACCCCGGCATAGCGGAACCGTTTGAGACGAGCCCGAGCAAGGTGGAGCGCGCGATACGCCACGCCATTGAGGTCGCATGGTCGAGGGGCAAGATAGAGAACATAAACCAGTTTTTGGGCTACAACATATATACGAATAACGACAAACCGACGAACGGAGAATTTATTGCGCTGATGGCGGACAAGCTCATCATGGACAGGAGCGCTTAAGGCCGATGACAAACCGTCTAATTACACGTTTGTCATCGGGTCTTGCCCCCACACTGGATTGTCGGTTTATATTTAGGCAAACAATCCAGTGCGGGGGCGCTTTTGCGAGCATTCTTTGTATTATTGTGTGCCCTTCACTGGGAGAGTCCAGATGAAGGGCATGTTAATATCGAGGTCCCCAGCAAGTCGTGAGACTTGATGGGGTGGTAATGTCCGGGGTTTAGCTTCTTTTTTTTATTAAACAGGCACTTTATCGACAGCTTGTGCCGCACGGAGACGTGCGGCTTTTTGTTTGCAGGAAAATAATATTTTGCCAGTAAAATTACAATGTTGACATAATTAAAATAAGGTATAAAATAACAATAATATCAAATCGGGTCCATTGTTGGTGCATGGTGTAAAAAGAGAAATTAAGCGGACATAAATACTTTTTATGTTATTTATTTGGTTTACCTCGAAACCGTTTATATCAAACGAAAAGAGGCGATGTGTATGAGGGTATAGAAAAGTCCTTGCAAAACCTAAGGCGTCAACCCTGCCGCAATAGCGGCAGCAGGCTTTGGCAAGGACTAAATACACTGTAGTAATAACAGAAATAGAATATGTTCAATCTGCTAAATACCGAAAAAAGAAAGAATGAATCAAATGAAAAAAACTATAGCGAAAATAATGTTAGTGGTTATGGTATTAACGCTTGTTTTTAGTGTTGGCCTCGTATCCGCACTGGCGGCAACGGTAACATCCTGGAGCAGTCTCTTTTATACAGAAATTAGAACATTAGGTTATGACGAATATGGCAATCCGAACATACAAGAAGAAAATATCAACCAATCGGTTCATAACCCGAGGACGTCATTGGAACATTATAAAGATGAAGTTAAGATTTACGTGACAACCGGCTCGAACACCGGGTTTACGGTATCAATCGACGGAATCACGCTTACGGGCAGTAATATGACACGCACGTATAACACTTATTATGAAAGCACGTATCGTCTGTATTACTACGAATCGACGATAACAATAACCGGTATAGCCGATCTTATCAATCCTGATGCAACTTATAGTACGCTTAAAATCACCACGCGCAAACCCTCCAGTACATTAACGAGCAGCAATAACCTGATAATTGACTGGGCAGATTTCAGACCTGCTGCGCCGACGACGCCAACATTCATTTATAACGACGTTAATCACCCGGGCCAAGCTGTACTGACAGGAGTAGATAGCACCATGGAATACCGACTGCAGAGCGATTATGACGGATGGGCCAGCATAACCGGGGAAAGTGTGGTTTTTGATCCTCCCTCCGAGGACACCGGATATTATGTCCGTTATGCCAGCCCGGAATCAAAAGCCATCGCGCTGACGCTGAAGACTACGCCCGCCGCGCCAGCCGTTTCCCTTGATACCACTACAGAGCTATTTAACGGTTTAGACACTTCGATGGAAATGAAGATAAACGGCGGAGACTATTTTAACGTAACGGACGCAATTATCGCCGCTGGAGCAACCTCTTATATCGACGCGATAAGCGCAGGAGATACTGCAACGGTGGACATCAGAGTCAGAACGTCCGAAGTGTCCCCTCAGGGGCCGGCGACTACGATAGCGCTATATCCAAGGACCGCCTCACCTACGGGCCTTAACTATGACCACGTCTCCACTACCGTAAGCGGGGTAACGACGAATATGCAGTACAGGGCTCAGGGCGGAACATAGGCAACGGTTACAACGACCTCTCTAAACGTTGGGAATTTGCTCAGCAGTTCTGCGGACGTTACACTTGAAATCCGCAATAAGGCGGTAAGCGGTGCTTACTCCGCTTCACTAAGTGTAAGTATAATGCTGAATCAATTGCCTGCGGCGCCATCAACGCTTTCCATCGATTTGACGCGCGAGGTGGTCACCGGGTTTTCCGCCGACAAGAGCTATCAGTACAATACGACCGGCTCAGCGACCATCTGGACGGATATTACCATGAGCAATAATGAGATTGATGTGTCAAGAATCATCACCATGCAGAACGCTATCACGATTTATATTCGGGAAGCAAAGACTGATACCACGCCGGCTTCCGCTGCCGCAATATTTGTGGTTCCGAAGCGCCCCTCCGCGCCGACTACGGCCGCACTGGTTTACAACAATGCGAACCATCCCGGACAGGCGGTCGTCACAGGAATGACTACGAGTATGGAATTTACGGTAGCCGGGGACTCCGCATGGACGCAATATACAGGTGAAAATATTGCCGTTGATATACCTGACAGAGATCGATTCTGTTACGTCAGATATGCAGCGCATGGGTCCGTACCGAATTCCGCGGTGCAGAATCTCACCTTGCTGGCAAGAGGCGATGCTCCATCGCTTGCTTATAACACAGCAAATGAAACCGTGGGAACGCTGAACTCATCCATGGAAGTTGGTACGGATGGCGTTAACTATACGGCGATCACATCAACCATTTCAAGCTATAGCATATCCGATATCATTAATGCGACAACAAGCGGAACATCGACGTTTTATATTCGTAAGAAGGCTACCGCCACCGCGCCCGCATCCAAGGACAAAACGTTTACGCTATACCCGCGTGCCTCTGCGCCCACAGGACTTGCTTATGATGAAGTGAACAAAACGATTACCGGAGTTGACAATACGATGCAATACCTTGCTGTTGGTGCATCCAGCTGGTACAGTATATTATCTTCAACAATACCGGTGTCATCCCTGTTATCCTCGGGATATACCCAGGTAATGGTGAGATACAAAGCGGTGACCGGCACATCGTCCGCCTCGTTTGTTGTGACTATTGATATTTATTGAAATAAAGGATTATCACAATCAGGCTGCGAGTAATCGCAGCCTGATTCATTATTGATTCAATTAATTTATGTGATATATGGTAAAAAAACTAAATAATTGGTCAAAAATACCGATATTAGTAACGGGGTCCCAAAAAGTCGTGAGACCTTTTGGGGTGTAAATAATGAGGTATATTTAGTAAGGAGAATTTTAATGAACATTCAAAGTATCATATCTTCGGCAAGTTATACGAATTACGTCAAGAATACCACAAGCAAAGTGATTTCCATATCGAAGGATACGTTCAAACAAGCCCTTGCATCCGGCGACATCCTTACGCTTGGCTCGGATGATGATTCAATATATTCCACATATACAAGACCAGGAGTCTATTCAGATAAGGCAAGCATTGTAGAGGCCAACAACGCAGTGTCCGAAAACACTGAACTGACCGATGATGAGAAATGGGACGTGATCACATCCAAGTATAGAAGTCCAATATTTCAATATGACGACTATATGAATATGCTCGATGACCTTGAGGGAGCGGGGCTGATCACTGCGGACGAAAAAGCTGTCGCTATGTCCCATGCCACGGCTGTCATTGAAAAAAAACGCTATAATTACGACATGCAGGACGGAAAACTGGGAGACGACAGGATACCGGCTCCGGTAAACACCATATATTTTGATGAATTGATTTCCGATCTATCCAATGAGAACAGAGAAATTCCCAGTACTGATGATGGCAGCGATCCGCGCGTGTTTCTCGAGGCCTTGTATAACAAGGCGAAGGGCGCTGAAATGACCAAAGATGAAAAATGGGAGGCAGTCACGTCCCATTACAATGGGAAACCAATGACAGAGCATGATTACAATCAAATGCTCTGCGATCTTGAAAATGCAGACTTGATAACATTTAAAGAAAGATGTGCAGCAAGTGGACATTCAATGTCTGTTGTATACGACAAAGTCACAAATTATGACTTGCAGGACGGCATAATAGGTAACGGTAGGATACCGGCTTCCCTCTATCTAATCGATTTTGACGAACTGTTCGCAGACCTGTCCAATGAGAACAGGATATATGAGGGCTATACGGAAGAAAACGATCCCCGTCCATTCCTGCATACGTTCTACCAGAAAATATCTGGGTATTTCCCGAAGGAAGCAGCCGGATCTGTGGAATAGCCGCTAAGAGAGTGTTGTCAATAAGAGTCCCCAATAGATTCAAAACCACCTCTTTGGGGGTGGTTTTTCAAATAAGTTATAATTCACAGTATTGACATATTTCAATATACAGAATAAAATAGTATTAAATATCTAAGATAATCCATTGGTGGTATGTAGTGTAAACAGAGGGTGAGGAAATATACAGTTTATTGAGGTATGTTATTAATGTCGCCTTAAACAGTTAGTATCATATGAAAACGGCAGCAGTACCAAAATGGTGGATCGATATGAAAAAGAAGTATTATTTACTTTTAATAATATTTATCATGGCGGCTTTATCGGCGGCCTGCCAGCCGACTCCGGACGAACCGGCAGTCGTAGGAAAGAACGATGACCTTGAAGAAAAGATACAACAGACGGCGCCGCCGGATTCTTTGGAGCAGCAGGCAGGGCAGTATGAAATCTGGCAGGAGACCCTCAAGTTTAACGCCGGGTCGGTTTTAATTGACGCGGCTGTCGTAAGGCCGGACGTCAGCGCCATACCGGTTCTGGACGTCGTTCCCCATGAATTTACGCCGGAAGAAGCGCAGCGGCTTGTCGATCTCTTCATGCAGGGCCAGCCCATCTACGAGTATCAAAATGCATTTACAAAAGAGGACTGTACGGAAGAAATATTAAAAATGCAGGCCGAACTTCAGGAAGCGGAAAGCGGCGGGGGAGAATACAAAACGGAAGCCGCCCGCCTGTCGGCGATAAGCATGCTGAAGGATAGTATTGAATATCTTGAGGAGCTATATGAGCAAGCACCGGCGGCAAAGGCCGGGTTAACTCCCGCTACGGTAGAGTTCAAAGAAGCCGAAGATCCCTTGTCCGAGTACACGAGAGGAATGAGCATTCAGGCGGACCTCGGCAAAGACGAGCCGGCATGGCTGACCATTTCGATGACCGACGATAATTATGATAATACAGTGTGGTTTAATAACGGGGAACAGCGAAATGCCCCCTATACCGAACTGGATGCGACGGAGACGCTATCGGGCCAGAATATAACTTTAAAGGCGGCGCAGGCGGAAGCGGAAAGCCTGCTGCGGGATATTGGTATTGAAGCGGTACAGCTATCTTCATCCAAGGTTCTGGTCGACGTAACGGACATCGCTGATAAAGCCAATTATCCTTCCGCGCTTTCAGACCCGGACAGAGAGAAGTTCTATGTGCTCTGCTATGCCCCGGTTTATTACGGCGTTCCGGTCACAAACGTCCCGTCGTGTTCCGGCATGCTGTCGGACGATACGGCAACCTTTAATTTTATCTGGATTCGGGAACAAATTGAAATAAAGATGGATGACAGCGGTATTGTTCGTTTTGTATGGACTTCCCCAGGAGAAGTAACCGGCGTGGTCAATTCAAATGTGCAGCTTATAGATTTTAAAACCATAAAGGAACGGTTCAGGGATCAGATCGCTTATGAGAAGGAATGGAACGCGCCGGGTTCGCGTTTTAAAATCACGATAAATAAAATTCAACTGGGCTATATGCGCGTGAGGGTGAAGGATAAGGATGCACACAGGCTGCTTCCGGTGTGGGATTTTATCGGAGACTGGGATACGGGAAGCCAGGTTGAAAGCGGCACAAGCTTCATGACGATCAACGCCATAGACGGCAGCGTTATAGACACGGAGCTGGGGTATTGATTCGTATTATGCGCAGGAAAGGGATAGATATTGAATAGTAGAAGAGCATTGATTTTAATATTGGCTTTAATAGCTGCCTGCACGGTGGCCTGCCAGCCGACGCCGGAAAAAGAGATAGTCGTAGGCAAAAATGATTTTGAGGAGAAAATACAGCAAACTGAAGCCCCGGCAGAGCCATACAAGGCGCCGCAAAGCTGGAAGGAAAGCGTTTCAACGGAAAACGGATTTCTTTCCATAGTAATTGACGCAGATGTTTCCGTACCGGACGTAACTAACTTTCCGGTTACCGTTATTGAACCGATGCAAATATCACAGGAACAGGCGGACAAAGCGATAAAAGCCCTTTTTAACGACAATGTATTATATGAACTAAACACCGCAATAAAGACAAAGGATGAAATACAGGAGGAAATACTTAAAATAAAGGCACACCTTGCTGATAAAGACTCTGATCTTTATTATATAAAAGATTCCGACCCGGAATATTATGAGCAAGCTGTAAATGAATTAAACGCAAAAATACAGTCGCTGGAACAGCAAATAGAAGGAGCTCCTGAAGAATATACTCCGAAACCCGCTTCGTTAATATTCGATGACGGTAAAAAAACATTATTTCCGGGAATGAAGGAAGAGGACCTGGCAAAAATGCCGGATATGTCGCTCATATAGGGCGAGGCGTATTTGGGCAGAAAGAAACCTGCAAGCATTGTAATTGTCTCTGATACTGCAAAATTAAATAATAAAATATTTTTTCAAAATTATGATGAATCGGTATTCCCGAATTTTGATCTATATGAGAAACCGAAGCAATCGGACGATTTAGCTGTATCCGTTGACGAAGCAGTTAAAACAGCAGAAAATATACTAAGCAGCATGGGACTTTCGAAAATGAAACTGGCTGCGGTTGGGCATGACCGGGAAGTAAGTAGATCTACCGGAGACATAAAAGACTATCCTGTTTTATTATTTACACAGAGTGTAAACGGCATTTCTGTTAATTACGTCAGAAGTTCCAGCTATCCACAATCTCCGATGTACAGCGCGCCATGGTACGATGAGAGCCTTTTGATCGGAGTGGATGAAAACGGAATCAACCGCTTCGAATGGATGGCGCCGATAAAGACCGCAGAAAACGTAACAGATAACGCATCACTGGTGCCATTTGACGATATCAAGTCAGCCTTTAAAGAACAGGCAAGGGTGAGAGATATATGGAATGACGGTAATACTTATGTAATAGGAAAAGAGATACATATAACAAAAATCGTTTTGGGTCTCGTAAAAGTACCAAAAGAAAACGATCCAGACAAAGGGCTGCTCGTGCCGGCATGGGATTTTTATGGTTACAGCGTCGATAAATATTCTCAGCAGAAGCCGGGGGGATATGAGCTAAATGATAACAATGAATATGTCGACAATAAATTCATGAACAGTTATATTACAATCAACGCGATTGACGGAAGCGTAATAGAAAGAACAATATCAGCAAGATGAAAAATGGATTCGGTAGTATTTTTGTCGGTAATGGATATAGTTGGAGCAGCTAATTTGCGGCGTAATTGGTTATATGGGAGGCGCACTGTTGTGAAGAGATTTCATATTATCCTGTTATCGCTGATTCTCGCTGTTGTTCGGGATGCTCAAGCGCATTCCCGGATACAGCAGTTTCCAGCACCGGCGGGTATTCCCGCGAATTTCTTAACTCGGTTATGGAGGACATAGATAATTACTTTGCGGGCTTGGAAGACCCGGAAAGTCTTGATAATGATAAGCTAGGACAAATATTTGTTAGCGCCTGCATCATGGATGATTACATCTAGGTTACGCTGACGGAATTGAACGAGGAAAACATTGCGCTGTTCAAAAAACAGGTTTCAGATTCAGACACGATAACGTTCAAACAAGGCAAAAAATTTGAATATTTATCTGACTGAATTGGGTTAGCCTATGCAAAGCGCGGACCCGATTTATCTGCGCTTATTTTAGTTGTTTAACTATAAATACATCCCTTGGTATTCCGCCGCCCCTCATTCGCGGCAGGCAGGAGAAGTGCGAGCAATTAATGGGACCTTATTCTTCGGCGGATTAATTGACTATTTTTTTGTTTACATATAGAATATAGCCATTATTAGAGGTATTGGGTTCATATTTGAAAAGGATGGTATTGCTATGCATCAAACTATGAACGTTGCCTCTAACGCGAAGCTTATTGAGGTGCTGAAAGCCGAATTTATTGGAGAAGCGTCAGACGTGATAAGAGCGGCGCTTTCACCTAACGGCAGGACGGAGCTTTTGGACAGCTTAAGCGCTTGCGTACTGCTTGCCTACCTGCTCGCGAAAAGGTGCGGAGTGCCGTTTAGCGAGCTGGACGCAGAGGTTCTTAAAAAGACGGAATCCGGCATAAAAGAAAAACACGTTTTGGAAAGCAATTACGGAGACCTGTCTCTGTTGAAAAAACATTTTGAAAGCGGGAATACGAGGAGTTTTGGACAGGAGAAAAAGAGAAGAGTATAAAGCTGCGGTTTTGGCATATCTGCTGACGGCGGCGCTGCTGTATGCGGGGCTATTGGTGCCGGTGTTTCTCATTGCCGTGCCGTTTGTGCTTGTTTACGCCATAGCGCGAACGGGGTATGTGCTGGGCGGCGGAGCTATGCTGCTGGGCTTTCTTACCGTGGCGTACTTTGAATTCTTACCGGCCGTGCTGCTCGCGGGGGCTTTTTTGCCTGTAGCTTTCGGGACAGGCTATATGATAAGAAAGAAAAAGCGCTTCCGCGATAGCGTTATTGTATCTGCAGCAATGGCGCTGATGGGCGCGGCGCTGTCTATAGCGCTGCTGTCGCTGATTACGAAAAGCGCTGCAATAGACGTTATCGTAGGCTATGCCGGGAACGGCATGAAGGCGATGGGCGATGCCGAAATCATGTCGCTTTATCAGCTCGTGCGCTCTCCCGACCTGTTGACCGGCGCGATAACTCAGCAGGCCTTGTGGTCCACGCCGCCCGCCGAGGCGATAGCCATAATGCAGGAGCTGCTGCGCGATATGCTCAGCGTATGGTTCGTGACAATGATGGGGCTTTATTCGCTGCTGACGGGGCTGCTTTACTACACCATACCGCGGGCGATAGTTAAAAAGAGTATTGAGGTAGCGCCCGTGCCGGCATTTAGCGATTACACGCTGCCCAAAAGGTTCTGGCTGGCGTTTCTTGTGTCGTATCTGTTCGCAATGGCGGGGGCGAGCTTCGGATGGCGCTCGTTTGATATCGTGCAGCTTACGATATACAATCTTTACGCGATCGTGTTCTCCGTGCAGGCGCTGAGCCTTTTTGACTACTTTTACAGGAAACGCAACATGAGCACGGGAACAAGGACAGTACTGCACGTGCTGACGGCGCTGGTTCTGAGTATGCTGCTTATGTGGATAGGCGTTATAGAAAACATAGCGTCGATACGCAAACGGACGGAGGAAAGAGAGGTTTAAGGTATGAGAGTCCGGTTTCTTACGTTGGATTTTTGGTACCTCATAGTAGCTCTTATTGCCGCCGCTGGTATCGCGTTTTATCACAGCCTGTTTTTGGGCGTAGTGGTCTCGATATTCTGTATCGCGTTCGCGGTGCTGTATGTCACTTTCGGCATACTGCAGAAGATAAAATGGCAGCAGCTTATTACCGATACGCTGGCCGATAAGGAAACGTTCGCCACATATCTTGACACAATGGCGCTGCCTATGGCGCTCGTGACTTCGTCGGGCAGCATTAAGTGGGCAAACCTCGCGTTTAGAAGGCTGGGCGGTTACGGCGCGCTGCGAAACATAAACAGCATGATACCCGGCATAAACGTTCCTGATCCCGACAAGAAGATAATAATAGGCGAACGGGCGTACAAAAAAGAGATATTTAAGGTAAAATACAGGAACAAAGAGATGCTGCTCTACAGGCTCGTGGACCTGGAGAACACCGTTGAGATAAAGAAGCTCTACTTAAACTATCTGCCTGTGGTATCGTATATACAGATAGACAACTACGACGAGCTTGCCGCGGACATGCTTCAGACGGAGCTCTCCGAGATGGTGGCATCAGTCGAAAAGCGCATATCCGAGATGGCCATCAGCCTTTCGGCCGTGTTCTTAAGGATAGACCGCGGAAGGTATATCTGTGTGTTTGAGAGGCGGTTCCTCTCGACGCTGCGCGGCTCGAAGTTTCGCATACTCGACGACGTGCGCCAGCTGAAGATGAAGTACAGCCCTACGCTTTCCATAGCGGTGGGCGTGGGTGAGACGCCCGAGCAGTCGGCGGATTTCGCGACGCGGGCGCTGGAATTGGCGCTGGGGCGCGGCGGAGACCAGGCTGTTATAAAACAGGGCGACAAGTTCATATTCTTCGGCGGCACTGTAAAGAAGCCGTACAGAAGGAGCAAAGTAAAGTCGCGCATGGTGAGCCACGCGCTGCGCAACCTGATGGAACAGTGCAGCGACGTTTTCATCATGGGGCACAGGTCGCCCGACATGGACAGCATGGGAGCTTCGCTCGGCATAGCGGCGTGCGCGCGGCATGTGGGTAAAGACGCCTATCTCGTGATCGACGATACTAACCCTTCCATAGAGCCGCTTATGGAACGGCTTAATAGCCTGGAGCAGTATAATAAATACATAATATCCGGGCAGGAGGCGGGGTTTGCTATAAGCTCATCTAGCCTGCTCGTCATCGTAGATACCGTAATACCGTATCTTACAGTATCTCCGCCGCTTGTTGAGCTCGCCGAGACTATGGTAGTGATAGATCATCACCTCAAGGGCGCTTCGTCCATAGAGGAGGCGGCTCTTTACTACCACGAACCGTACGCGTCTTCTGTATCCGAGCTCGTAGCGGAGCTTCTGCAATATTTCGACGAGGATATAAAGCCCTTGGATATAGAGCTCGAGGCGCTGCTGTGCGGCATAACGCTGGACACGAAGGGATTCTCTTTTAACACGAGCGCGCGCACGTTTGAGGCGGCATCGTTTTTGAAGGACAGCGGCGCAGACTCGACTGCCGTGAGGCTGCTCATACAGGACGACTTGGAGACTTATAAGGCGCGCACGGAGATAGTAAAGAGCGCCGAGATACTTAAAGACGGCGTAGCGGTGGCGTACTGCCCGCCCGCACAGAACTCTTCGCTGGTGGCGGCGCAGGCTGCGGACGCGCTGCTCACTATAAGGGGCGTAAAGGCCTCGTTTGTGTTGAGTGAAAAGAGCGGCGACGTACAGATAAGCGGAAGGTCGCTCGGCGAAGTGAACGTACAGCTGATACTCGAAAGCCTGGGAGGCGGCGGCCACGCCACGATGGCAGCGGTTAAGCTCAAGGATTCGAGCTTTGAGACCGCGAGGTTCAGGCTTATAGAAGCGATAGATAAATATGTAAGAGAGGGAAAACTGCCATGAAAGTGATATTGATTCAGGATGTTAGAGGCACGGGACATGCCGGAGATATAGCAACGGTGAGCGACGGGTACGCGAGAAACTTCCTGTTCCCCAAGGGGCTTGCTAAGGAAGCGACTGAGCAGAACTTAAACATAGCGAAGCAGCAGAAAAAAGCTATAGAGAAGCGGCGCATGCTCGAGCTTCTGTCCGCAGAAGAAGCGGCAAAGAAGTTAAGCGGACTTAAGGTAGTCGTAAAGGCTAAGTGCGGCGAGAACGGCAGGCTGTTCGGTTCGGTGACGGCAAAGGAGGTAGCGGACGCCATTCTTTCGCAGCACGGCATAGAGATAGACAAGAAGAAGATAGTTACACCCGAGCATATTAAGGAACTGGGTGATGTAAGCATGCAGATAAAGGTGCACGCCGGCGTTACGGCGGACATGATTCTTTCCGTGGAGGCGGCCGAAGAGTAGCATATGGCGGCGGAGGTAGCAAGAGCGGCGGCTTATAAGCCGCCCAACAACATAGACGCGGAAAAAAGCGTTCTGGGGAGCATGTTTCTCGACCCGAAGGCTGTGTTTATCGCGCTCGAACGGCTGAATCCTGCCGATTTTTACGCGAAGCGCAACAGGGTCATATTCGAGGTGATTCGCGAGCTCTCCGAAGCGGGCAAGCCCATAGACACGGTTACCGTAGTCGACAGGCTCGAGAGGAAGGGGCAGCTCGACGGCCCGGACGACACGATATACGTGGCGGACTTAGCGTCCGGCGTGCCCAGCGCGTCCAATATACTGCACTACATAGACATAATAGAGCAGGACTCCGTGCGGCGCATGCTTATAGAGGCGGGCAACGAGATAATACGCGACGCGATGAATTCGGAGGACGAGGCGCCTGAGATAGTAAACAGGGCGGGCGACGTAGTGTATCAGATAGCCGTAAAGCGCAAGCGCGACTCGCTTGAGCACATAAGGCAGGCGCTGCTCGAAGGCTACACGCGCATAGGCGAGTCGATGAACAGGGAGTCGGGGCTGCTGGGCATACCCACCGGCTTTAAGATGCTGGACAAGAAGCTCTCTGGGCTGCAGGGCTCGCAGCTCGTTATAATAGCGGGGCGCCCCGGCATGGGCAAGACGAGCTTCGCGCTCAACATCGCGCAGCACGTGGCCGTAAAGGAGAGTATACCCGTTGCGCTTTTCTCGCTCGAGATGTCGCGCGAGCAGCTCGCCACGAGGATGCTGTGCAGCGAGGCGCTCGTGGACAGCCAGAAGACGAGATCGGGAGGGCTTACGGACGACGATTTCGACAGGCTCTCGGAGGCGGTCAATATACTTGGGGTCGCGCCTGTATATATAGACGACACGCCGTCCATAACGGTGCTGGAGATACTCGCGAAAGCGAGACGCCTAAAGCAGGAAAAAGGCCTCGGGCTTATAATGATAGACTATCTGCAGCTGATGACGGGCAAGGAGCGGCGCGAGAACAGGCAGCAGGAGATATCCGCCATGACGCGCAGCTTAAAGATAATGGCGAAGGAGATAGACGTTCCGGTGCTGCTTTTATCGCAGCTGTCAAGGGAGAGCGAAAAGAGGGAAACGAAGATACCTATGCTCTCGGACCTTAGGGAATCGGGCAGTATAGAGCAGGACGCAGACGTCGTCATATTCCTGCACCGCGACAACTACTACGACGCGGAGGCGGGCAACGCCACAAGAGTGATTGTCGCGAAGCAGAGGAGCGGGCCTACGGGCGAGGTAACCTTGGGATGGCGCGGGGAATATACGCGGTTTGTGGAGCTTGCGAATCAGGGGCCGGAAGACGCATATTAAGATATAAAGCAAGATAAAAGGCAGAGAAATCTGCCTTTTTATATTTATTAATTCCTCCGCCGTATGTGGACATTTCGTTCTGAGTTTCCAAAAGAAACGCGAGCTATTTAGGGTAAAGGCAAGGGAGGCTGACTATTCCGACTATTTCTAATACCCAACGCCTCTGTCTATAACGCTGCCGTCTATAGCGTTAATAGTTAAGAAACTATGAGCCTCAATAATGTTTGCGTACTCGTTGTTTTCGTCCAGTGCATATCCGCCTGGCTGCTGTGCATCATATTTATCGACTGTATAACCAAAAAAATCCCAAACCGGTATCACCATATATTTATCGATGCTGTCCTTGATACTTACACGCATCATGCCAAGTTTGATTTCGGTGACAAATAGTTTTCTGGATATAATATGGTAATCATTATCGATCCAAGAGTTGGAATACCCAATTTGGTCTTGGAAAATATTTTTGACCTGATCAAAAGATAGTATTGTGACATTATCTGACATTAACTTTACAATTTTTGATGGTGAATACCACTGGAAAAACCATACCCCAAAGTTGTCAACCCTTACAATTAATTTTTCATAAAACCACGGACATGTGTATGTTTTTTCTTCTTTCCTGATATCGGCTTGATCCTGTTCGGTATAGGTCTCAGGTATTCCATTATACGTTTTTGTAAATATTACATCATAGCATTTATAATTCTGTTCATCTATTTTATTAACCAGTATTGTGCTATTTATTGACATGTCAGCGCCCAGACCATTAACAAATTCTTTGGCTATATTATCTGCTTTTTCAATAGATAAGTCATTATATTGTTCCATATTTTTTTCAGAGGGATGCGGATAGTAACAAGTGATTGAATTATGTCTGCCCATATCGTCATCCACATGATATAAACTGTTTTGAGGCAATCTTAATAACATACCTTAATAATACGCATAGTTCCTCTCCCTCTAATTACACTACATACCACCACTGGATTATGTTCTAAATTAATGTTATTTTATACCTTATATTAAAATATGTCAATGATAAGAAATAAATATAAATTGTTACAGAAAAAAATTTATGTGTTTTCCGCGAGCTTCCTGCCGAGCTCAAACAGCTCTATAAGCTGCTGAGGGAACACTTCGTTCCTGCGGCGGGCACGCCCTTTTGCATCGAACATATCGGAAACGTATTTTGAATAGTCGCCGAATTGCAGCGTCTCTGTGCAGTAATACGAGCTCGATTTGCCTTTGAACACCGACGTGCTTACGAACTCGTTGCACGAAAGGGACTGGCCGACTATGGATGTCTTAAGCAGATCTTCCGCCATGTTTGATGTGTACACGAACAGCGTATTCATGCTGCGGGGAAACATAGAACGCTCTTCGTCTTTCGTATAGATAACATACGGAAAGCATAGCCGTTCAAGGAACGAGCGCAGCGTTCCGCTGGCGTTCCAGAAGTAGATAGGTGAGCCGAAAATAGCGGCGTCCGCTTCTTTAAACGATTCGAGCACAGGGGACAATTCGTCCTTCAGCGCGCACCGTCCGTAACTTTCTCCTCCTATCCTTTTGCATTCGAAGCAGCTACTGCAACCATGGTAATTAAGATCGTATAAATGTATGAGCTTAGTTTGTGCCCCCGCTGAGGCTGCGCCTTTCAGTGCGGATTCGAGCAGCATCGCGGTGTTCCAATTCTTCCTTGGGCTAGCATTGTATGCGATTACTTTCATGCTTTACCTCTGCATTGTTATTATATAACATTATATCACAAACCGTGGTTATGCCGAAATGCTTTATAATAATTTTAAAAGGCGGGCGCTCTGCCTTTAAGCGTAAGATTCATCTTAACAGATCTTCGCCCAGCTCATAAAGGTCGCGCAGCTGCTGAGGGAACACCTCGCTCCTGCGGCGCGTGCGCGCCGTTTCGTCGAACATATCGGAAACATATTTTGAATAGTCGTGAAACTGCAGCGTTTCGGTGCAGTAATACGAGCTCGATTTGCCTTTGAACAGCATGGCGCATGTGCGCTCGTTGCCGGAGAGGAACTTGTCGAGACCGGTTATTTTTATCTGGCCCTCGGGCGCGTTGGACGTATATACGAACAGCGTGTTTAAGGTGCGGGGGAACAGCGAACGCTCCAGCTTTTTAGTGTACATGAGGTAGGGGAACCACAGCCGTTCAAGGAACGATTTTAATTCTCCGCTTATGTTGCCGAAATAGAGTGGCGAGCCAAATATGGCGGCGTCCGCCTTATTAAACGACTCGAGCACGGGAGTAAGAGCGTCGTTAATGGCGCAGCGCCCGTAGCTGCTTGCGCCGATACGCTTGCATTCAAAGCAGCTTGTGCAGCCCTTAAAATCCATATCGTATAGATGTATGAGCTCTGTCTTCGCGCCCGCCGCCGCAGCGCCGTCCAGCGCTGACTGCAGCAGCGTTGCGGTGTTCCATTGTTTTCTTGGGCTGCCGTTGATAGCTATGACTTTCATATAAGGCCTCCATTTCTATAATAATATATATAGTATACCACACATTGGAAGTATAAAAAAGGTTATAAGCCTGATTATGGTTGATGTGTATTCATATATAAAGGCTTAAATCCGATATATCGTCAAGAACAATTTTTCCGCACCGCGATAATTCGTCTTTGCCCTGATGCCCGTTGGAGATGAGTATACATTCAGCTTTAATAGCATCCGCGATTTCAAAGTCGTGTATCGTGTCGCCAATGACAACAACATCGTTGGGGTCTATATAGTTATCCGACATAAAAGAGACTGCGCGCTGCGCTTTACTTTCAGAATAATAATCCTGCGCGCCCAGTATCTCGGAAAAATACCTTTGTACGTTAAATCGCGCTGCAAACGTCAACAGCTCTTTCTGCGCGCTTGAGGACAGTACTATCTGCGTAACGCCCTGCCGTTTAAACGCGTCGAGTATACCCGCGGCTCCCGGCATTAATCCCGCTTTTTTGATGTGAACGTGGTAGCCTTCGTTGAATTCCTTTAAAATATCCTCAAAGGGGACTACGCTAAGATCAAATATTTTTCTGTAGAAATTAATTATCGGGGTAGTACAATTTTTAAGATAGAAGGATTTGTCTAATAAAGGCATGCCGCGCTTTTGCAGCATATCATTCACAGAATTCAGCGCTACGTCCGCATCGTCTACGAGCGTTCCGTTCCAATCCCAGATGACATATGGGAACGTCCGACCCTTTATAATCTTTCTGGCTCTGTAGAATAAATGAGGCTGTATAAAAGGATAAGTTAGCCTGCCGGGCAGCCGCTCAAAAAATTCTACTCTCTCGATTTCAAAAGACGGCAGCTTGGAAAACTCGTGTATTTGCGCATAATAGAGCATGCCGAAGGTCTCTTCGCCTCCGCCTATGACCGAATATGCGCAGACAGGCCGGATATCGTATCGCACGGCGCCAGTTTCTTCGTATAACTCCCTTTCGGCGGTCTGCAATATTGTCTCCCCTTGCTCCCTGTGCCCGCCGGGAACCTCGTAGGAATCTCTATTCTTATGCCTGCAATAAACCCATTTGCCATGGTATTCGGAAATGACGACGGCAAATTTTAAAAGCCGGTCATCGACATTATCAAAGAAACTTATTTTTATCATCGCACAGCCCCTAAAAAACATTATATTCTATATACAGAATATCGAACATATGTGCTGATGTCAAATTACTACTCGTTTCAGCTGTAATAAAAAACGCAGGTGTTTGCTTCCTGCGTTTTCTGCTGATACCGTTCCATGTAAAGCCATGGTGTTAATACGTTATTTCTGCGTGGGGTCGTTCACCGCGCCCAGGAACGCTATAGTCCCGTCCTCCTGCGAGTAGATGGCAAACGCGAACGGGCGATCGGCGTGGAACTGCGCAGCGTTTTCGGGAGGCATTGACGCGCCGGTAGCCATCATGACCGCAGTGACGGCCGCAGCCTCCGCGCCCAGCTCGTCTATCTTAATATAACATTTGTGCAGCACGTCGGATATAAAAAGGTCGTTATCGTCGCCCGTCATGCCAGAAAAATCCGCGCTGTCCAAAAACGCCTCGTTCATGCCGAGGGACATAAGCGTTTCCTTAAACGACGTAAAAAACGAGTACTCGAACTTCGGCAGCATTATATCCACCTGCTGCTCCGTCATGCCGGATAGCGCCGCGGAGAAGCTTTCGGCGGAGAGTGAAGAGAGCATTGCGGCGATATCCGAACCTTCGGCGGGCAGAAGGAAAGCCATAGCGTATTTGCCTTCGCCCTCCTCGCTTTTGAACGAAAGAGATATCATTGAGAAACCATCACCCGAGTAATACGGCACGCCGCGCGCGTCGTTCATGAACGACGCCTTGACGGCGCCTGATGGAGAGGCAAAGTCGCCGTCGTAAGTATCGTCGCTTTTAAATGGCACCGACCAGTCGCCAAGGAAGTAAAGAGCGTTGCACAGCACGAGACGGGTCAGCGGGTCGAGTTCCTGCGGTATTATGCTGTCTATCTTACCGTGCGTTTTTTCGCTTGCCCAAGAGTTTATGGCGTCCATCGCGCCGGGTATCTCGAGCGGGAGCGCGTCCGCCATGAAGCCGCCCGTGCACGTGTCCGTAAAATCCTTGGCGAACGGATAGTTTTTATCGAGCCATATGGAGTTCGCGGCCTCCATGCCGCCCGTGTTGGCGCGCCACATGAGCGAGCGGCACGCGGCGATTATATCTTCGCTGCCCATACCCTCAAGGCCGAGCGCTTTCGCCATCTCCTCCGCCGTTAAGCCGCTGGCGCCCGTACGCGCCATGGCGAGCGCGAGCTCTAAGCTTACGGGAGAGACTGCGAGGTTGTGCTCGCTGTCGTAAAGCAGCCCGGCGGACTTAAGCCCGAACGAGTTTACGCCCGCCACAAAATCGGCGGAGAAAGGCTCTATGGGCTGCGCCTTTAATTCGGCTTTAACACCCTGCGAAGGCGACAGGCCGGAAACGGCCGGAGAGCACGCGCCAAGCAGCAAAACAAGTGATACTGCAATAAATATAAATTTCTTCATAATTCACTCCTTATTACGTTACTGTGTTTTTACTGTACACGCAGCATATGTAATGGCATATTCCTTATAAGTACGCAAAACAACATGGCGGCCGTTTGCGCTATTTGGGGTTACGCGTTACTCCTGCGTCGGGTCGTTCACCGCGCCAAGAAACGCTATAGTGCCGTCCTCCTGCGAGTAAATGGCAAAAGCGAACGGGCGGTCGGCGTGGAACTCGCGTATATCCTGAGGTGGCATCGCGCCGGCTTCCATCACGACCGCGGTAACAGCCGCGGCTTCCGCGCCCAGTTCGTCTATTTTTATGTAACATTTGTGCAGCACGTCGGATATAAAAAGGTCGTTATCGCCGCCTGTCATACCTGAAAAATCCGCGCTGTCCAAAAACGCCTCGTTCATACCGAGCGACATAAGTGTTTCTTTAAACGACGTAAAGAATGAGTACTCGAACTTCGGCAGCTTTATTTCCACCTGCTGTTCTGTCATGCCGGAAAGCGCCGCGGAGAAGCTTTCGGCGGAGAGCGAAGAGAGCATTGCGGCGACATCCGAACCTTCGGCGGGCAGCAGGAAAGCCATGGCGTATTTGCCTTCGCCCTCCTCGCTTTTGAACGAAAGAGATATCATTGAAAAACCATCGCCCGAGTAGTACGGCAAGCCGCGCTCTTTGTTCATGAACGACGCTTTGACCTTGCCTGACGGGGAGGCAAAGTCGCCGTCATAAGTGTAGTTTGAATCGAACGGCACTGTCCAGTCGCCAAGGAAGTAAAGAGCGTTGCACAGTACGAGGCTTGTTTCCGGGCTTAGCTCCTGCGGTATTATTCCGTTTATCTTTCCGTGTGTTTTTTCGCTTGCCCAAGAGTTTATGGCGTCCATCGCGCCGGGTATCTCTAGCGGGAACGCGTCGGCCATGAAGCCGCCCGTGCATGTGTTTACAAAACCCTCGCTGAACGGATAGCTTTTATCGAGCCATATGGAGTTCGCGGCCTCCATGCCGCCTGTGTTGGCGCGCCACATGAGCGAGCGGCACGCGGCGATTATATCTTCTTCGCTTAGCCCGGAAAGACCGAGCGCTTTCGTCATCTCCTCCGTCGTTAAGCCGCTGGCGCCCGTGTGCGCCATGGCGAGCGCGAGCTCTAAGCTCACGGGAGAGACGGAGAGGTTGTGCTCGCTGTCGTAAAGCAGCCCGGCGGACTTAAGCCCGAACGAGTTTACGCCCGCCACAAAATCAGCAGAGAAAGGCTCAATGGGCTGTGCCTTTAATTCGGCTCGGTAGCTTATACCTTTAACGCCCGGCGAGGATGGCGGATCGGAAACGGCCGGAGAGCACGCGGCAAGCAGCAGTAGTATAGACAATACAGCAAATAAAATCTTTTTCATAATCATTCTCCTCTTCGCAATGTTTGACGAACAAAGAAGAGCTTATGTTCCATAAAAAAATATGGGAATATGCAGCGAAAGTCCTGTAACCAACCCTTCTTCCTCCCGCATAGTATATCGGGGTGATGTTATGGGGAAAGCAAAGTCTGGAATAGCGTTCGGTGGGGGCGGTACGCGCGGCATAGCGCACGTGGGCGCAATAAGGGTGTTTCAGGAATACGGCATAGATTTCGACTATGTGGCGGGCAACTCGGCGGGCGCTATAGCGGGGGCGCTTTATGCGGCGGACATACCGTGGAGCAGGCTTTACGAATACGTGCTCGAAATTAAGCAACGACTGCCCGCGAAAACGCTGTTTACATACATAGAGCCGCGCGTCGTACAGGATTTGGCGGACCACTTCCTTAAAGGCAGAACGTTCGACGACTTAAGCAAGCCGTTTTGCGCGACAGCGGTAGATTTAGAGCGAGGAACGCTCGAAGCTTTAAGGCGCGGCAGGGTGTCCGCGGCGGTATCGGCAAGCTGCGCCGTGCCCGGAGTATTCCGGCCTGTAAAAATAGGGGACAGGACGTACATAGACGGCGGAACGCTGCGCAGCATACCCACGGAGACGTTAAGGGAGATGGGCGCCGAAAAGGTGGTGGGCATAGACCTTAACTCGGATAAGACAAAGGGCACGCGCAGTACGAAAAGGTTTAAAGTCATGATAACGGCGCTTAACATAAGCACGAACGCTAACAGCCGCCTGTGCGAGCAGTACAGCGACATAATGCTGAGGCCCGCGCTCGAAGGCTACCCTACTTATTGCTTCAAGAGCGTGGAAAATGTGCTGCGCATAGGCGAGCGGACGGCGATGGAAAACCTCGCCCGAATAAAAGAGCTCGTGGGATAACGCAAAAAGCCTTTCATCGCCTGTTTTTGCATTTGACGCTTGCATATTCATACACTGTATAGTAATATACAGTTGGAAGAAAAGTAGTATGGCAGGTGTTTTTTTTATTACCGAAAAACAGTAGTATGGAAGGAAGGTTTTCTTATGGCCGTACAGATCATCATATTTTGTATCTATGTACTCATCCTTGCCGCAATCGCTATATATTCGCGGCGCAAAGCAAGAACACTGAACGATTTCTTTTTGGGCGGACGAAAAATGGGCGCCTGGATGACGGCTTTTGCCTACGGCACGACGTATTTTTCCGCAGTCATATTCATGGGATATGCCGGCAAATTCGGCTGGAGCATGGGCGTAAGCGTTACGTGGATAGGCATAGCGAACGCTATTATAGGCACGCTTGTGGTATGGCTGTTGATGGCGAAGCCCACGAGAGAGATAACGCACAGGCTCGACGCCTCTACGATGCCCGACTTCTTCAAGAAGCGTTACCAGTCGCAGAACATGAAGATACTCGCGGCGGTGCTCATATTCATATTTCTCGTACCCTATTGCGCGAGCGTATATCAGGGGCTCGGCTATTTCTTTGAAATGATATTCAAGCCTATAGGCCTCACATACGAATACTGCATGGTCGCTATGGCGGTCATCACGGCGTTCTACCTGCTTATAGGAGGCTATGTAGCGACGGCGCTCGCAGACTTTATACAGGGTCTAGTAATGATAGTGGGCGTCGTTATAATGGTATTTCTGGTGCTGGGCAACGAGGCTGTCGGGGGGCTTACTGCGGGGCTTTCAAAGCTTGCCGAGGTTCCGGACGTCGGCCCGGGGCTCGCTGCTCCGTTCGGTTCGCCGGAAAACGCTATTGGGCTTATATCGCTAGTACTGCTGACTTCCCTTGGCACATGGGGGCTGCCGCAGATGGTGCATAAGTTTTACGCCATACGCGACGCGAAGGCCATAAAGAGGGGAACGGTTATTTCCACGCTGTTCTCGCTCGTCATCGGAGGCTGCGCTTATTTTGTGGGCGGGTTTGGACGGCTGTTCCCGGGCATTGACGCGACGAACCCCGACAACATAATGGGGCAGGTTTTGGGGCAAGCACTGCCGCCTGTAATGCTCGGGCTGATACTCGTGCTGTTGCTCTCGGCTTCGATGTCTACGCTGTCGTCTTTGGTGCTCGTATCGTCGTCGTCAATTTCGATGGACCTTATAAAGGGCGTCGTAAAGCCAAATATGAAAGATAAAAAGGTGATGGTATGGATGCGTTCGCTTTGCGCGGTGTTCGTCGCGGTATCGCTCGTGATAGCGCTGCTGCAGCCCGCTGCCATAGTCACGCTGATGTCTTATTCGTGGGGCGCGCTTTCGGGCTGCTTCCTCGCGCCGTTTTTGTACGGCGTAAGGTGGAAGGGCATGACGAAGGCGGGAGCCTGGAGCGGATTCATCGTAGGCCTCGGTATAACGGTGCCTCTTATGATATTTAACGCGATAGGCGGCATACTGCCCAAGTGGATGAGCCCGCCGACCATAGGCGCGATGGCGATGATAGCGTCGCTTATAATAACGCCTGTTGTCAGCGTTGTATCCGCCAAGTTCAGCGCGGAGCATATCGAGAGCGTGTTCGGGCAGGAAGCGCAGGAAGTGCAGGAAGCATAGGCTTAACGTTATATAGAAGATTCACGGGAGGCTTCGCAAATGCGGAGCCTCTTTTTATGTAAGTAAAAAAGGACGTTTCCGTCCTTTTTGTCAGATGTAATTGGCTACGACTGGCTCGCAAGAGCGTCGCAGACAGCCTTGCCCAATCTTTCAGCTTCCGCTATTTCCTTTTCGTCGGGTTTCAGCTTAGCGCTGCACGAGCCAATGACGTCGGCGCCCACGTCGCGCAGGCGCTCTCCTAAGAACTTAATGGACTCGCCGCTCCACCCAAACGAGCCGAACACTGCGGCCGGTTTGCCCTTGACTATGTATGTGGACACAGAGGTCAACACATCCCAGACGGGCTTTAGCGCGTCGCGGTTTATCGTGGGGGAACCAACAGCAAAAGCGTCGCAGGCGTGTATCTTCTCGGCGGCAGAGGCTGGGTCCACTGCCGATACGTCTTCCATCTCGACTGCGTAACCCGCTTTGGAGACGACGCCGTATATGGCCTCGGCGAGCATCTTTGTATAGCCGTAGCACGACACATAGCCTATGTAGACTTTCTTGGGGTCGTTTACGCGCAGTATGTCGGAAGCCCACTGCTCGTACCGCTCCACAGCCTCACCCGGCGCTTTGCGCAGCACGGGGCCGTGAGACGGGCCTATTACGTCTATATGCAGCGGGCGTATTTTTTTGACCGCGTCGAGCACGTAGTTTTTAAAAGGCCCCATTATTACGTCGAAGTAATACTTCTGCGACTCGAGCATCTCGCCGGATAGCGGCGTTAAATCGTCGAACACGTTCTCGGTGGAGAAGTGGAACCCGAACACGTCGCCCGAAAACAGCACTGCATCTTCCGTCACGTATGTGAATATGGAATCGGGCCAGTGCAAAAACGGTGCGGAGATGAACTTTAATGTCTTTCCTCCGAGCTCCAATGTGTCGCCGTCCGTCACGACGCGACAGGAAAAGTCCCTGTTCATTATGCTGCGCAGAAAAACGCTCGCGGGTTTTGAACACACGACGGTAGCGCCCGGGGCAAGCTCGAGCAGCTTCCAAAGAGCGCCCGAATGGTCGGGCTCGGTGTGGTTGCAGATTATATAGTCTATCGACTTTACGTCGCAGACTTTGGATATACGCTCTACCTGCTCGTCCGAGAACTGCTCCTCGACGGAATCGATTACAGCCGTCTTTTCAGTGCCTTTTACGAGGTAACTGTTATAAGACGTGCCCCACTGCGTGCGCATGATGACGTCGAACACCCTAAGATCGGGGTTTTGCGCTCCGACCCAGTATACGCCTTTTGTTATTTCTGCTGGTTGCTTCATAATATTATGTCAGATCTCCTCGAACATGTCTTTACCTGCACCGCACATAGGGCATACCCAGCCTTCAGGCAAATCTTCAAAGGCAGTGCCGGGTGCGACACCGTTGTCTGGGTCGCCTGCGGCGGGGTCGTAAACATAACCGCAAACTGTGCATTCGTAACTCTTCATGGCATTTACCTCACTTTTTTATTATTTTGCTGTTTCTTTTTCTTCAAAATATTTATTGAGCTTGTCCACAAGATCGTCAGAATCAAGGCCGTGCACGGCGCTTGCTTCTTCGATGGTTTCGCCCGCAGCCGAGGGGCAGCCGACGCAATGCATTCCCGATTCAAAAAATACCATTGCCGAGTCGACGTCAAGCTGCAGCACTTCGGATATCGTCATGTCTTTCGTTATCGTTGTCATGGTGTTTACCTCTTCTTTAATTTAATCGGTCAGGTGTTCTTTATCATCCTGTTGCCGCATTTTGAACACTTTATTGATACTTTGCCCTTGCCTTTAGGCACCCGCAGCTTTTGCCCGCATTGTGGGCATTTGAATATCCTGTACGCTTTGCGTTGCTGCGCTGACGCCTTAAAGTTATAATACCACATCTTGGGCTTGTTAACCAGCTTTAAGAACATTAAATTCTCTTTTCTGCGCTGCTCTATGTTCCTTGAGAACATGCGCAGTATCGCCAGAGCGAATATGGCCAAAGATATGTAAAACAACACATTCACGCGTATAAGGCTAAGCACAAAAGCCAGCAGCGTGAGGCCGAGCGACAGCTGGTCGGGACCGTTTCTTCCTATGAACATTCTTCTGAACATGCTTTCACCACTCTTAAATCAATAATCAAGCATATTGCCAGTTTAATAACACCCGTTAGGGCCGCCCGCCGCTTTAATACGGGGCGGTAACGCGCGCGGAGCGTGTTGATGTAAATATTATCAGCCATCCTGCAATACGTCAAACAGTAATTGGCCTATTTCAGTATTATCCTTGTCTCCCGAAAACGCGTCTGCGTCTGGGCCCACGGCATAAAGCGGCACGGGGACGCCCGTATGATCCTTGCCGGCCCATTCGACTCCAATGCGCTTTGAGAGTATGGCGGCAACCACTGAAGCGGGGGAGTCCCGGTATTCGCCTTTGTAATCCGCGCTGTCCGCGAAGTCGAGCGCGTCTTCTATGCGCTGCTTCTCGCTCGGGTTAAGATCGTCAAGGCCGAGGTTTGCCGCGAGGTAAGCATAGTACGCCTGCCTGTCTCCCGTATAGAAAACGTGCAGCCGCTCGGTGACAGATAGCTTAACGCCCGCTATATGCGAGAGGTCGAGATCATCGCCCAGCTTAAGCCCGCCCGTTTCATGGTCGCCCACGACTATCAGCAGCGTCTCTTCGGGGTGCTGCGTATAGAAATCGTACGCCTGCTGCACGGCGTCGTTGAACGCAAGCGTTTCGTTGACGGTGCCCGCGGGGTCGTTCGCGGCGCACGTATGGTCTATCCTTCCGCCCTCGATCATGAGCGCGAAGCCGTCTTCATCGCCTT
Organism: Bacillota bacterium; assembly: GCA_023410595.1. GTDB lineage: Bacteria > Bacillota > Clostridia > Christensenellales > SZUA-584 > DTFZ01. The sequence continues at coordinate 29,891 of JAEYPO010000003.1, forward strand.
TCAGTGTCTCTATGGCCTTCTGCGTCATATCTGCAAGGCTGGGAGCGGGAAATCTATCGTTTATTCTGTCCAACTCGTAAGGCATATAATCGTTCGCAAACGACGCGAGCACCTTATCGCCCGCCAAAGGAACATAGGCAGTAAAATCCTGCGCGCCCTGCCACCCGATAAACGTCTTATATCCCGCCTGTTCGAATTCCGATATGAGATCTCTGCCGTCGCCGCGTGAAGACGCAAGCGGCGCTCCGGTTACGTCAAAGCCGTCCGAATAAGAGGAGGGCAGGAAGTATTTATCCCCTCCGCCCGCAAAGAAGTCGACGCCTGAATCAAGATATTGCAGCGCGATATCAGCTTCTAAAGCCCTGCTCTCCGTGTGCGAGGCAAACGCGGCGGGCGTGGCGTTGGAAAGCGTCGTTGTTGTAACGAGGCCTGTCGAGAGCCCTTTTTCCTCCGCCTCCTCGATTACCGTCTTAAGGCTTTGCCCGTCGGGCATTACCGAGAGCATACCGTTGTCCGTCTTGTGGCCTGTAGCGTAAGCTGTTGCCGCGGCGGCCGAGTCCGTAATGTCGGCGTTGAGCGAACGCGTAGTTACCGTGCCACTTAGCGGAAGCGTATTCATTACAAGAGGCGTTTTGTCCCCTTTATACTCAGCATACCTCTCGGCGAGCGCCCTTTGCCCATCGCCCATGCCGTCGCCTATCATAATAAATATGTACTTCGGCGGCTTTGAGGGCAGCATGCTTAAGGAGATGTCCTGGCTCGTAGTCACCACGGGCGTTGCCGCTGCCGCCTTTGAAGGCGCTGCTACTGCGCTTGCGGGCGGGCTTGGAGTTGCCTGCCCGATGTCAAGCGGGCCCCGCAGCAGTATAAAGGCGGCGGCAAGCACAAGTATAAGAACTGCCGCCGGTATAATAAGTTTCTTGTTCATAGTACCGCCCTTCCGCCTTGACTTTGTATTGGTTGGACAGGGTTTCTATCCGTAAACATATTATACTATTAATCTATTACGGGCAAGGCGGGCTTATTATGAACCCGAATCTCACAGCTGCGCTGAAAGAGAGGGAAACCCTTCAGTCAAGTACTGGAGTTTAGGCCGCTGAACGCGTTTTATACCGCGGCGCCGGTGAACTGGCTGTTATAAAGATCAGCGTAGAACCCGTTCTTTGCCATCAGCGCCTTGTGGTTGCCCTGCTCTATTATCTCGCCGTTGTTCATAACAAGTATGGTAGACGCGTCTCGTATAGTGGAGAGCCTGTGCGCTATGACGAAGTTCGTCCTGCCTTTCATCAGCTCTATCATCGCGTTCTGTATATACGCCTCGGTGCGCGTATCTACGCTGCTCGTGGCTTCGTCTAGTATCAGTATCGTGGGATCGGCGAGCAGCGCTCTCGCTATCGTCAGAAGCTGCTTCTGGCCCTGCGATATGTTGGACGCCTCTTCGTTGAGCACGGTATCGTAACCTTGCGGCAGTGTGCGTATGAAGTGGTCGGCGTGCGCCATTTTGGCAGCGCGTATTACCTCTTCGTCCGTAGCGCCTTCCCTGCCGTACCGTATATTTTCTTTGATAGTGCCGCCAAAAAGCCACGTATCCTGAAGCACCATGCCGAACTCGCGGCGTAAATCTTCCCTCGGTATGCTCGTGATATCGACGCCGTCCACCGTTATACTGCCGCTGTCCACATCGTAAAAGCGCATCAGCAGATTGACAAGCGTAGTCTTGCCCGCGCCGGTCGGCCCGACTATGGCGACGACGTCGCCGGGTTTTACGTCCAGATTCATGTCCTTGATTATCGTAACTTCCGGCTCGTAACCGAACGACACGTTCTTGAAACTGACGGCGCCCTTGGGGTATTTAATTACGTTGTCGCGTTTGTCGGGCGTCATCTCTTCCTCGTCGAGCACCTCGAACACGCGCTCGGCGCACGCTACCGTCGACTGCAATACGTTAGCTATCTGCGCAACCTGCTGAATTGGCTGCGTGAACTGGCGCGAATACACTATGAACGCCTGTACGTCGCCTATGGTTATATTGCCGTTTATCACCATTATGCCGCCTATGGCGCATACGAACACGTATGCGAGGTTGCTTAAGAAGTTGATGAGCGGCATCATGAGCCCCGAGAGGAACTGTGCCTTCCAGCCGACGGTATACAGGCGCTCGTTTATATTCTCGAACGCTTCTATGCTGTCCTTCTCTTTGCCGAACGCCTTGACGACGGTATGAGCGCCGTACATTTCCTCGACATGGCCGTTTATATGGCCAAGCTCGCTCTGCTGCCCCTTGAAATACTTCTGCGACCTTTTAACAATCATCTGGACAAATATGAAGCTTGCGGGCAGCACAACGAGCGATATAAGCGTCATTATCCACGATATCGAAAACATCATAACGACGATTCCTATAAGCATCGTTATCGACGTGATGACCTGCGTGATGCCCTGTGAGAGCGCTTGTGATATCGTGTCGATATCGTTAGTCACCCTTGTGAGTATCTCGCCGTGCGTATGTCGGTCGAAATACTTAAGTGGCAGCTTTGAGAGCTTTGTATCCACCTCTTTGCGCATGTCGTACACTATCTGCTGGGACGTCTTGGCCATTACGAACTGCATGATAAAGCTTAAGAGCCCGCTCGCTACGTACAATATGAGCACCGTTATCAGTATGCCGAGTATCTTGCCGAAGTCTATGGCTAGCTTGCTTGCTTCGTTAAGCTTTTGCATCGTCGTCTGAAGCACGACCGCCTGATCAGGATCCGTCATATCCACGTTTTGCATAACAAGGCTCATAGCGTCCTGCTCGGATAGCTTTCCGCTGCCGAGCTGCGCTACGACGTCCTCGGGCAGTATCGTTTTTAAATCGGTCAGCGCCTCCGCCTTGGCCATAGTGGGACGGAACAGCTCGGTCGTCGCGTTGCCCAAAATCTTCGGGCCGAATATTGAAAGCACCGCGCTGCCCATTGCGATTATCACCACGAGCGTGAGCGCCGCTTTATGAGCTGCGAGGTAAGACAGCAGCCGTTTGAAGCTTACCTTGAAATCCTTTGCCTTCTCCATGGGCATGCCGTGGCCCATAGACCCGCCGCCCGGGCCGCGTCCGCGCATGCGCCCGCGCCCTGAAGGCGTATTTGTTGTCTGTTTGTTATTATTCTCACTCATGCCAATTCCTCCAGCGAGAGCTGGGACGATACGATCTCTCTGTACGTATCGCAGCCAGCAAGCAGTTCTTTATGCTTTCCCTGCCCTACGACTTTTCCGTCGTCGAGCACGATGATGTTGTCAGCGTTCATCACGGTGCTTACCCTCTGGGCCACTATAAACACCGTCGCTTGTTCTATCTCGCCTGACAGCGCCTTGCGGAGCTTTGCGTCCGTTTTGAAGTCGAGCGCCGAGAAGCTGTCGTCGAATATATACACCTCCGGCTTCCTTACAAGCGCCCTCGCGATGGACAGCCGCTGCTTCTGGCCGCCCGAAAAGTTCGTGCCGTCCTGAGCGACGGGGGACTCTAAGCCCTCTTCGAGCTCGGAGACAAAATCGCCCGCCTGCGCTGTATCAATTGCGCGCTTTATCTCCTCGTCCGTGGCGTCGTCCTTTCCGTAACGGATGTTGCTCGCTATCGTTCCGCTCATAAGGCTTACCTTCTGGGGAACGAAGCCTATCCTGCCGCGCAGTGCTTCCTGCGGGTAATCCCGCACATTCACGCCGTCTAAGAATACCTCGCCTTCGCTCGCGTCGTAAAATCGGGGTATGAGCTTTACGAGAGTGGATTTGCCTGAGCCCGTGCTGCCTATTATCGCCGTGACCTCGCCGGGCCGCGCGGTAAACGATATGCCCTCTATCGCGGGCTCCTTAGAGCCGTGATAATAAAAGCTTACGTTTTTGAACTCTACACAACCTTTGAGCGCGGTTGCGGGGACGACATCTGTTGTATCTACCACGGTGGGCTTGAGGCTGAATATCTCGTTTATACGCTCGGCGGACGCCTGAGCCCTTGGCAGCATTACGAACATCATCGTCGCCATAATGAGCGCGAACATAGTCTGCATCACGTATTGCTGGAAGGCCATGAGGTCGCCTACCTGCGTTTCTCCGGTATCCACAAGATGGCCGCCGAACCATATGACGAGCACGGTGGCTATGTTGAGAACGAGCATAATGGCGGGGAACATGGCGCCCATCCAGCGGTGCACGGTTATAGAGGTATCCGTAAGGTCCTTGTTGGCCGCGCCAAAGCGCTCCTGCTCGTATTCCGTCTTGTTGAACGCGCGTATGACGCGTATGCCCGTTAAGCCCTCACGCAGTACGAGGTTGACTCTGTCAATCTTTTTTTGCAGCGACTTGAAAAGCGGCATTACCTTAAGGGCTATGCCAAGTATAAGCGCCGACATAGCGACGATGATAACGACTATAAGCCAAGTAAGGTGTGCGTCGTTCTGCACCGCCATTATTATGCCGCCCGCCGCCGTTATGGGCGCCGCTATAAGCATAGAGAGTATCATTACCATGACGTTTTGTATCTGCGTAACGTCGTTTGTGGAGCGCGTTATGAGGGAGGCGGTGCCTATCCTGTCGAACTCGCTGAGCGAATAGCCTTCCACAGCAGCGAATATATCGCGGCGCAGGTCTTTAGCGAACCCTACGGACGTTCTGGCGGCAAAATACCTGCCCACTATCGTACAAACGGATACAATAAGAGTGTAGCCGAGCATCACGAGCCCGGTATTGATTATAAAGTCTATATCCTGCAGCACGACGCCCTTGTTGACTATGTCGGACATAAGGTTAGGCAAATAAAGCTGGCTTATGGCCTGCACGGCGGTAAGCAGCACGATCGCGACCGTCTGCCACTTGTAAGGCTTTAAATACTTTAAGAGCTTAAGCATGTTTGTTCCCTTCCTGAAAATATTATATCTTTGCGCCGAGCCTTAGGGTTTCAGTATGCCTATGACCCTATCGAGCATCCACGCAAAGTATTCTTCGTCGATTGTGTGGCCTGAGATTATCTGTTTCATCAGGTATCCCACGATGTTTGAAATATAGAACATACCGGCCATTCTGGGGTCGGCGCTTATTTTGCCCAGATTATACATTTTATCGAAATACTCAATGAGCAGCTGCTGCGAGCTGTGCTCGTTTCTTTTGAACCTTAGCTCGTGCACTGAGTTCCTTACCTTGTCGCGCATTATCATACGCATTATAGGCGCGTTCTTATGGTATGTCTCCTTCATCTTATACGCTATCTGCGTAAGGTCGAGACGCAAGTCGTACGCCGCCTCGTTTTCAAGGTATTTGTCGATTTCGTAAGGATGTATGCAGCTGTGCAGCGTCTCCTCGAACAGTCTGCGCTTGTTTTCGAAGTGGCGGAACAGCGTTACTTCGCTCACCCCCGCAAGGTCTGCTATTTCTTTTGTTGTCGACGCCGCGAACCCCCGCCGCTCAAACAGGTCCTTCGCCGCCGCTATTATTCGTTCGTGCGTATTGCCCATAACTTCTCCGTATAATAAAACTGCGGTGTGTATGCAAAGTAAAAATGCAAGTGCCTGCTTACATTATATTAAGAGACTGTTTTTGTCAATCTGTGTTAGCGCTTTATTCACATATTATTAATCTTTACAACCGCACGTACGCGCCCATGGCGGTTGCGATTGCTTTGGGAAATAACTATAATATGCATATGAAAAAAGCAGCGGTTATTATTTTGACATTGTGGATATTTTTATTTTCGGCGTGCTCAGGCGGCCCGGAGCAAAGCGAGAGCTACGCGCTCAATACCATATGCTCGCAGACCGTTTACGGCGGCAAAGCCCGGCAGGCTATAGAAGACGTGAGCGCCATGCTTATAGATATCACTAACACGATGTCTGTAAGCGAGGGCTCGGAGGTTTACGCGGTCAATGAGGCGGCGCCAAATACCGTACAGGTATCGCAGCAGACCGCGGACGTGATAAGCGCTGCCCTTAAGATAGCCGGTGAGACGGACGGTGCTTTTGACCCGGCCATAGGGCCTGTTACAGCGCTGTGGGACATAACGGGCGACCCGCGCGTGCCGGAGCGGGCTGAGATTGAGGGCGTGCTTGAACTCACGGGCTATAAGGGCGTAGAGGTTGACGGCACGAACGTTTCCCTGAAAAAAAGCGGCATGAGAATAGACCTGGGCGGCATAGCGAAGGGCTACGCGGCGGATAAAGCCGTGGAAATATATAAATCGTACGACGTCAATAGCGCGCTTTTAGACCTCGGCGGCAACATATACGCATACGGCAAGAGGCCGGACGGCGGGGATTACAGGATAGGCATAAGGGATCCGCTGGGAGAGGCAGGCGAGACGGCGGCGGTGCTTTTGGTGAGCGATACGTCCGTCGTGACGTCGGGCGTATACGAGCGCTTCTTTGTAAGCGGCGGCGTCAGGTACCATCATATATTCAACCCGAAAACGGGATACCCTGCGGATAATGGACTGGTATCCGTCACGGTAATATGCAAAAGCAGCACGCGGGCGGACGGGCTTTCTACGGCGCTGTTCGTGATGGGGCTTAATGAGGGGCTAAAATTTGCGAGCGCGCAGTATGACATACAGGCAGTATTCATAACGGAGGACAGGGATATATACGTTACGGAAGGACTTAAGGAAAGCGTTGAAATAACGAATGAAGCATATACTCTCAAAAGCTGACATAATACTTTTCGCAGTAATAGTGCTGACGGCCGTGGCGGGCATGCTGCTCATATCGGGCGGGAGCGGCGGGGAAACGGCCGTCATACGCGTAGACGGCAAAGCGGTCAGGCAGGTCGATTTAAGCGTCGACCAGTCGTTTTATATTGGAAGCGTACGCATTGAAGTTAAGGAAGGCGCGATAGCGTTCACCGAATCCAATTGCTCCGGCAGGGAATGCGTAAAATCGGGCTGGCTGCGAATGCCCGGCGCGAGTGCCGCGTGCCTGCCCAACAGAGTGTCCATAACGGTTAAGGGAGAAAGCGGGGTGGACGCCATTGCAGACTAAACACGCAAAACGCATAGCGCTGCTGGGCGCGCTGCTTGCATTATCGCTGGTGCTTTCGGTGGTGGAAAGCATGCTGGGAGCTTTGGTGCCGCTGCCCATACCCGGCGTGAAACTCGGCCTTGCCAATATAATCTCGATGTTTTTGCTCTCGTATTTTTCGCTGGCGTCGGCGCTCGCCGTAGGCATAATAAGGACTCTGCTCGCGTCGTTTTTTACAGGCGGTTTCGGCATGTTTCTGTATTCCGCGCCGGGGGCTGTAGTGAGCATACTCGTTATGTACGCCGCGCTTAAGCTGATTAAGCCGCTTTCCATTGTAGGAGTATCTATGGCGGGGGCGTGCGCGCATAACGTGATGCAGGTCGTCGTCGCTGTGCTGATGACGGGCGAAGCGAACCTCTTTTATTACGCTTTTATACTGCTCCTCGTCGGGGCTGTTTCGGGAACTATAACGGGCATAGTCGCCCGTGCGGCGTTCGGCAGGTCGGCGAAGGCGCTGAATATAAGCCCGCCTGATCGCCCCAGGCTTGTCGGGGCGTGAATACGCTTAAAACGAAGGCACAAAATATAAATATATGAAGGAGGTTGTTTATATGTATTGGCCGTACTATTTCGACTGGACGATACTGCTTATATTACCCGGCATAATAATTGCCGCGTGGGCGCAGTCAAGGGTAAACAAGGCTTACAGGGTATATTCGAAGATACCGGCAGGAAGCGGCGTAACGGGCAGGGAAGCGGCCGCGCGCATACTTCAGCAAAACGGCATAACCGACGTCGGCGTCGAGGCCGCGCACGGGCTGCTTACCGACAACTATAACCCGCGCAAGAAAACGCTCAATCTCTCGGAAGCTAACTATTCGGGCAGCAGCATAGCGGCGGTCGCGGTGGCGGCGCATGAATCGGGGCATGCGCTGCAGCACAAAACCGGCTTCTTTCCTTTGCAGATAAGGAGCGCCATTGCCCCCGTAGTCAGCATAGCGTCATACGCGCTGTGGCCCCTGCTGATATTCGGAGTACTCGCGGGGTTAGCGCAGCAGGCGATAAACCTCGCCGTATATATATTCTTGGGTATATTCGTATTTCAGCTTATAACGCTGCCCGTGGAATACAACGCCTCAAGGCGCGCCCTTGCGGCGCTTGTGGACGGCGGCATGCTCAGCGAAGAGGAAATCTACGGCGCGAAAAGTATGCTGGGCGCCGCGGCCCTCACGTACGTTGCGGCTACGCTGATAGCGCTGCTCAATGTGCTGCGCTTCATGGCGCTCTCGCGGCGGAGATAAAAATATTGCTTTATCGGCTTTAATAATGTAGATTAATATGTGGATTGCTTTTGATTTATTATTACCCGAATGTTTCGTTTGGGGTTGAGTTTATAGGGAGGTAAATGAATGAACAACACTGACAGGCTCTCAGTAAACACACTGAGGATACTATCCGCGGAAATGGTCCAAAAAGCGGACAGCGGACATCCGGGGCTGCCCTTGGGCGCGGCGCCCATGGCGTATACGCTGTGGTCAAGGCACCTAAAGCATAACCCCAAAAACCCATGCTGGCCGGACAGGGACAGGTTTGTGCTGTCGGCGGGACACGGCTCGGCGCTGCTTTATTCGCTGCTGCACATATTCGGATACGGCGCGACGATAGACGACCTTAAAGGCTTCCGGCAGATGGGCTCTAAAACGGCAGGCCACCCCGAATACTGGCATATACCCGGTATAGAGACAACGACGGGGCCTCTGGGTCAGGGCATAGCGAACGCTGTCGGCATGGCGATGGCGGAAGCGCATCTCGCCGCAATGTTCAACAAAGAAGGATATAACGTTGTCGACCATTATACGTACGCGCTCTCGGGCGACGGCTGCCTCATGGAGGGCGTTGCTTCCGAGGCGTGCTCGCTCGCGGGAACGCAGAAGCTCGGAAAGCTGATACTGCTTTATGACCGCAACAAGATAACAATTGAGGGCGGAACGGACTTCGCGTTTGACGAGGACGTAGCCAAGCGCTTTGAGGCATACGGCTGGCAGGTATTAAACGTCGAGGACGGAAACGAGGATATAGGAGGAATATCGAAGGCCATAGAAGCCGCGAAGAAAGAGACTGCCAGACCTTCGATAATAATAATAAAGACCGAGATAGGCTACGGCTGCCCGGCGGTTCAGGGCAAAGAGTCATGCCACGGAACGCCGCTTGGGGAAGCGAATATTGCGGAGCTCAAAAAGACGCTGGGCTGGGATTATGAAGGAAGCTTTGTGGTCCCCGACGAAGTGAAAGCCGCGGCTGACGAGAGGCAGAAAGCGTACGCTGACGCCGAGGCGAGATGGAACGCTATGTTCGCTGAGTACAGGAGCAAATATCCCGACATGGCGCAAATGTGGGACAAATGCTTCGGCGGAGCGGATGAGAGCGTGCTTGCCGACCCATCGCTCTATAAGTTCGACAAGGCTATGGCGACAAGAGCGTCCTCCGGCATCGTGTTAAACAGGCTCGCGGACAAGCTGCCGGGGCTTTTCGGAGGCAGCGCGGACTTAGGGCCGTCCAACAAATCGGTACTTAATGGCAAGGCTTATTTCTCTCCCGAATCAAGGGAAGGTATGAACATACACTTTGGCATAAGGGAATTCGCGATGGCGGCCATAGCGAACGGCATAGCGCTGCACGGCGGCCTTATACCGTATGTTGCAACGTTCTTCGTGTTCAATGACTACTTAAAGAACGCGGTGAGGATGTCCGCATTGATGGGGCTGCCCGTGATATACGTGATGACGCACGACAGCATAGGCGTGGGCGAAGACGGGCCTACGCACCAGCCCATTGAGCAGCTCGCGTGCATGAGGGCCACGCCGAATACGCACATGTGGCGTCCGGCCGACTCGAAGGAGACGGCGGCGGCTTATATCTCCGCGCTGAAAGCGAAAGCGCCCTCCGTTATAGCGCTGACAAGGCAGAACCTGCCGCTTTACGAGGAGACGGGAGAGGCCGCGCTTAAAGGCGCGTATGTGCTGAAAGACTTCGGAAGCAAACCTGCCGTCGCGCTCATAGGAACGGGCAGCGAGGTGGAGCTGTGCATGAAAGCGGCAGAAAAGCTCGCCGCCGAGGGAATAGCCGCGCGCGTCGTATCTATGCCGTGCATGGACGTGTTTGAAGAGCAGAGCGAAAGCTACCGCCAGAGTGTGCTGCCCGATACGCTGGACAGAAGAGTCGTAGTGGAAGCGGGTTCGTCTTTCGGATGGGCGAAGTACGCGCGCGACAAGGGCGAGATAATCGCGATGGAGAGCTTCGGCGCGTCCGCGCCCGCAGAGCTGCTGTTTGAGAAATACGGCTTTACGGTGGACAACGTAATAGCTAAGGCAAAGGCGACGCTGAAAAAATAACATTAAATAACGAAAGAGGCTTTGAGAAAAGCCTCTTTTTTGTTTCGGTGTCCCGACAAGTCATGAGACATAATAGGGTGGTGAGCGTACCCTTCCGGCGCTGCGCGCCACCTTAGAGTATAATTGCAAGTGCAACAAAAGAGACTACATAGCAACCAAGGTGTAAAATGAAGTTACCACACACCACTTACACGGAGGTCACTATGCAGTCATATAATCATTTTACATTGGTAGAGA
>JAEYPO010000026.1 GCA_023410595.1 Bacillota bacterium
TTTATATTCCCAACAACAGTGACCAAAAAAGATGGGGAGAAAAAAGCGGTTCTCGTACATACTATCTAAAAAGAAACAATGAAATAAAAAAGAATTACAAAGATGGGAAACCCATTTCTGAAATATCAGATCTGTATGGGTTAGCATTTGATACAGTCAAAAAAATACTTTATAGTTAACTTAAAAGCAGGATTCTTTTGAATCCTGTTTTTATGTCAAAAATAGTTATATTTATTTTTGTCATTTCTACAATTCATAAAAAAAGGTAAACTTATTTCTGCGTAGAAAACCTGAGCACTAGATAGAATGAAAGGATAAAAACAATTCAATAACTATCAAAGGATAATTGGATTGTTAATAATAAAAAATGAATAAAATAAGACGTAGGTCATTTAATTTGAAATCGGACTTTGCTGACATTTATAGCTTTATGATAGACATTTATCACATAGATAGAAGAAATGGTCCTGCCGCAATGTTTTTTGAACATATGCAAGAATTTCCTTGGACCCATAGTCACCTCAATTATAAAAATGCAATTTGGGAAGATAATGATAGGATAATAGGTTTTTGTTTCTTTGACCAACGACTAGGAACTGCATATTTTAAATCTTGAAGAGGGGTATGATATGATAATCTCTGAAATGATTAAATATGCTGAGAATGAATTATGTGATAGTAATGGAAATTTAGAAGTTAAATTATATTCATCCCAAGAGAATTTTATTAATTACATAAAAAATAATGGGTATATAAAAAACTATGAGTATCAGGAAGGTATTTATGATTATGCTAAAGGAAAATTAGATTACCCTGGAAGGGTTTTGATAATACTACTTCTCCAATTATAGATGAGAGACTTGAAAATGATAAATTACCTTGTTCTCATAAAACCCCACAATTAGATGTGGTAATTAAAAACTCAAAAGGTGAATACATTTGTTGTGCTGGTGTGAGTATGATTAAAGAAAATCAGTGTGTATATTTAGAGCCATTATGTACCTTATCTCAATATCGCAATATGGGGTTAGGCGCAGCAGCTATTTCCGAGATCTATAAGCGAACTAGTCCTCTAGGTGCTACACATATGACAGGTGGAAGTAATCAGTTTTACTTCAATCTTGGTTTTGAAGGTTTAGTAAACTGGACTTCTTGGAAAAAACAATAACACGAAGTTGTTAAATTTTGTTCGCAGTCGTTGACAAATATGCATTGAATATATTTACGTATTATCCCAAGCACTAAAGGTTTCGATCATTTTTTCAGCAACAAAAAACACGGTTGCCATAACGGTTTCCGTGTTTTTATTGTTCAATAATAATTTCTTGCTATCTACAATTTCTAGTTGCACTATCGTTTGACCTACCGCTCCCCACAAATGAATTATATATCTGACATTGTATGTCCAAATTCTATCCAATCCTTATGTTCATCATGTTCATAGGATTTATATTGTAATAATTCACATCATAATACTACCCATTAACTTGAAGATTACATATAGCAGATAACTTTATTCAAATAGACCCTTTTATATTGAATTCAAATGTTGTCAGAATGTTACTATATTTCTCTTGACTAATTAATGTACCATTTTTAGTTATTAGTTTATTCCAGAATTTCATTGCTTTTAAATTTTCAGTTATAACTTGAATACAATATCTACCCGGATACTCATTTAGTAAAATCTTGCAAGCTTCTTCAGCAATACCTTTTCTCCTATAATTGTTTAATAAAAATAACTCTTGAATACAATAATCGCATCCTGGCTTAACATATGGTGGACGTGAAAAAACCATTACTCCAGCGATCTTAGTATCACACCTAATTATATAAGGTTCTATAACTGAATTTGGTTTATTATAGAAATCGTCTGTAGCTTTTCTATCATAATCCTTCTTCATCAACAAATGGATACAACTCTGGTATGTAAATTGATAACTCATGATGATACAAATAGAATAAGTTATCAAAAGCCAACCTTTTTGATTCATTAACTAGTTCTAATTTTATTTCCTGCATGATATTCTCCTTTGTTCAACTAAATCCTATTTAATTTACTTGCTTTAGTACGCTATCTAAACCCATAGTGTATCATCGCTTGATAAAACAAAACTCTATCCTTTAAATCATATCACTTATATACAATGACATCAAAATTTTTCCAATAAAATAGTTGTAGACAGGCTGGGTTTGCGAAAGGCGTTAATGTTCGAATCCCGTCTCGTGCTTAATAATTATCGTCAGAAGTCCTTTATTTATAAGACTTCTGGCAATTTTTCGTTTAGTCGATTTGAGTACGTCGTTTGCATTCATCAGACCATTTAAGTGCAACAGACTCTCCAATTCGAAGGCCTAACTTAAATCAAAGAAGCCAATAAACGTTTACCCATACATTTTTTCAAAACGTGATGTGTAACCGTTATTGGAATTTATTGCTATTTATAATATTAATTGATATAGTTGATGTTATAGAAATGTAAAAGATACTGTAGATTTATAGATAAAGTACGGTCGTGTTTATTGCTATTTTAATTATGTATAAACTACAGAATGTACATAAATGGAGGTACTATATGAATATTGAAATACGAAAATTAACTCCTAATTTGTTAGAGGATTATATGTATTTTTTTGAGAATGTAGCACATGAAGACTGCTATTGTACTTGTTACTGCAGTGACAACCAAGTAGGAATGGATTTTCAATTGCAAGAGGTGAGAAGAGATTATGCTATAAGTTATATAAAAGAAGGGAAAATAAAAGGCTATTTAGCATATAGAGATAATCAAGTTGTTGGATGGTGTAATGCTAACGATAAATCAGATTGTTTAGAATGTGAAGGATGGCAACGAATTCTGACTTCCGTAAAAACAACAGATTCTACCGCGAACATAAAAGTGAAATCTATTTTTTGCTTCGTTGTTGCACCAGATATGAGAAGAACTGGTGTTGCATCATATCTTTTAGAACATGTTTGTAAAGATGCAGTAGAAGATGGCTTTGATTATATTGAAGCATATCCCAACAAAGACTTTATTGACATTTACTATGATCATATGGGTCCTGTTAATTTATATATAAAATTCGGATTTGAAGAATTTTACAAAACAGAGCAAAAGATTGTAATGCGAAAGAGGTTAAA
>JAEYPO010000030.1 GCA_023410595.1 Bacillota bacterium
ACTTCAAGTACCAACTTGACGTCTATCGTTACCGCTCGAACAAGATCCCTATGCGCCCGCTCGGTTGGCAATCCCCAACCGAATATCTTGCATCATACACTGTCCAATATGTTTGACAAACCTACAAACGCTACGATAATAATACAGAAACCGCACCGAGTTTCAGCTCTGTGTTCCTCAAAAACGAACCTGCGTCTTAAACCGCGCCGCTTGTAATTTTAAATCTATATGGTAAAGATATATAAATTAATCTATCATATTATATGCTATTTAGTACGTGGTCGCAAAAGAAAACTGATTTACGTGATGCGAAAACAAACTGATTTATGTATAATTTTCACAGACAATGAGATCGGAGGTTTTTATGTATTATATATTGAAAAACGGTAAATCCGTGACAATAAGAGAACCTGTAGTTGATGATGCCGAAGAAATAATTTCCGTTATAACAACTGCTGATAAAGAAACCTTATTTTTAGCAAGAAATCCAGGGGAATTTCAAATAACGCTTGAAAAGGAGCAGAATATTATAACAGAAGTTTTAAATAGTACATACAGAACATGGTTTGTTGCGGAATTTGAGGGTAAAGTTGTAGGACAATGTTCAGCAGGACTTGTTAGAGGGTATCAGCGTTATAGACATAGAGCGGGAGTGGCTTTTGTATTGTTAGAACAATACTGCGATATGGGTATTGGTGGAAAGATGATGGAAGAATGCTTGAAATGGTGTAAAGATAAAAATGTAACACAAGTTGAATTAGATGTGGTTAAAAATAATGAAAGAGCTTTGAAAATGTATCAAAGCTTTGGATTTGAAATTGTTGGCACCATCCCTAATGCATTGCGTTATACCGATGGTACCTGTGTTGATGAATATACAATGGTCAAGCTTCTTTAGACTCTGCTTAATATCAACCATTTGTTGTGCCAAGGCCATAATAAAATTATGAACAGTATAGATTAGTATAACAATAATCCCGGGCTACATATCAGCCGATGTTGGGCGCGCTTATAACTTAGTTAACTAAGCTAACGGCAGCAGTAAGAAGCTTGGAGACTTTTAATATTAACAAACTCTATTGTCAATTTACGAACTCTATTGTAATGCGACATCGTTTTCTCATAGCCGCATAACCTATATTTGCAAATCATATCAATACTGATATAATAGCATAGCGACAAACAGACGATTAAAGTTTGTGCGGTATGAAAGGAAAAACGCATGAGCATATTAGAATCGATAGTACTCGGTATCGTTCAGGGACTGACGGAATTTCTGCCCGTTTCGAGTACGGGGCATATAGTGCTGCTCCAGAAGATATTCGGGTTTTCAGGGATAGAGGGCGCGACGGACCCTTGGCTTATGTTCTTCGATACGATGCTGCATCTGGGCACGCTTGTGGCAGTAGTCATCGTTTTGTGGAAGTATATAATAGACCTTTTTAAAAAGCCGTTCCATACGCTGCTGTACCTTGTTATAGCAACGATACCCGCTGTGGTATTCACGCTATTGTTCAAGGATTTTATCGACAAGGCGTTTGGCGGAGGTTTTCTTGGGTATTCGTTCCTGCTCACCGCTATAATACTGAGCGTTTCGGAACTCATTGCCCAGAGAACGGCGCACAAAAAGGATATGAGCGCGGGAAGCGCGCTGACGATGGGCATGATGCAAGTCGCAGGCATACTGCCCGGCGTGTCGCGGTCCGGTTCAACGATAGCGGGCGGTCTCGCGTACGGCGTGGACAGGGAAAAAGCCGCGAGGTTCTCGTTTCTCATGTCCGTGCCCGCCATATTGGGCGCGAACTTACTGCAGGGCTACGAAGCGCTTAAGACTGATATTGCGATACAGTGGGCTCCCGTGATAGCAGGCACGGTATGCGCCTGTATAGCGGGTTACATAGCCGTTAAGTTCATGCTCGCGCTCATACAGCGCAGAAAACTTTACGGTTTTGCGATATATACGGCGCTGCTCGGCATATTTGTGTTGCTCGACCAGTTTGCGATTGGTATTATTAATTGGTAGGAAGATCAAGATTTAATATAAATACAGGAGCTGCTTATGCTTGACTTTTCTTTTGAACCGTATAAACAGGAGATGCTGGATACTCTGAAAGATTTCATTAAGATAGAAAGCGTCAGAGCGCCGGGCCTGCCCAACGCGCCTTACGGCAAAGGCATATTCGACGCGCTCATGTTCATACAGAGCACGGCGGAGCGTCTCGACCTTGATTGCGTCAACATGTTCGGCCAGATGGCGTACGTCGATTACGGTTACGGCGACGAGATGCTGGGTGTGCTCATGCATGTCGACGTCGTTCCCGAGGGCGAGGGCTGGTCTATGCCCGCTTTTGAGGGCATAGAAAAGGATGGGCGCATATACGGCCGCGGCGCTATAGATAACAAAGGCCCGGGCGTAGCCGCGCTGTACGCGTTAAAGGCCATTAAAGACAACTGCATACAGCTGAATAAAAAGGTAAGGCTTCTCTTTGGCACGGACGAGGAGACGACATGGCAGGATATGGACTTTTACAAGAAGAATGGCCAGATACCCGACATAGCGTTCTCTCCCGACGGCGAATACCCGATAATAAACATGGAAAAAGGCGCGCTGCATTTTAAGCTCGACAAGAGCTTTGAAAAGACGACGGCAAAAGAAGGCGTCCGGGTTATAAGCTTTGAATCAGGCACGGCTTTCAACGTCGTGCCCAACAAGGCGGAGTGCGTTATCGCCGCTCCGTTCGATATTATCAGTAAGAGCGTGGAAAACTACAAGTGCCCTTCAGGCGCTGTGTATGCGTGCGAACAAACTGGGGACGGCAACGTCCGAATAACGGTAACGGGCAAAAGCGCCCACGGCTCAAGGCCGGAAGAGGGCATAAACGCGGCCGCTTCGCTGCTCAAATACTTGAGCACGCTGCCGCTGGCGGCGGGCGGCGTAGAGCAGGCCGTGTATACGCTGGCCGACAAAATAGGTCTTAACTATAACGGCGAAGGGTTAGGGCTTGACGTCTCCGACGAATCGGGAAGGCTTACGCTCTCCATCGGCTGCGTTTCCATTAAAGAAGGCGCCGTATATACTAAGATGGACATAAGATACCCCGTGTCGTATACGCTCGATTTTATCGACGAGCAGATAAAGAAGCACTTTGGAATTTTCGATTACAGCCACTTCCACGCGCTGCCCACGCATTACGTGCCCGAAGACAGCGTGCTCGTTACAAAGCTCAAGAAAACGTACGCCGAGATGACGGGCGAAGCGCCGTACTGCATATCCATAGGCGGAGCCACATACGCGCGCGCGTTTGAAAACGCCGTGACTTTCGGGCCGCTTTTTCCCGGCAAGCCCAGCGTTGAGCACGGCCCCGACGAATATATAGAAACAGACGATTTTTTCAAAAACGCCGAGATAATAGCCAGCGCTATAATAAATCTCTGCGAGTAGCCATGAAGTTTTGGGCCAAAGTCAAAATCGAAGACAGGATACAAAAAGACGTTATAGTAGAGAGCGAGGATTTAAAAAGCGCCGTTGCCGCCGTGTGCGACGTATTCGACCTTTCTAAGCCTATTCTGCTTGGCAAACATTTAAGCGAAACCCGGGATTTCAACAGAACAGTCTTCTATCCTGACGATTTTGTCGAAAGCGTTTCTTTCGATTCTCTCGAGATTGAAAAAATTGTCACCAAGAAAAAATTATAAATGTAATAACTCCTTCGCGTTCTGCGGATAATAACAGCGAAAGGAGTTGGTTTTTTTGAATATACTGGCATGGATACTCGTAGTTATCGGCGCAATCAACTGGGGCCTTGTAGGATTCTTCAATTTCAACCTCGTTGATGCAATATTCGGCACCGGTTCAATCGTTGCAAGAATCATCTATGCGCTCGTCGGCCTTGCCGGGTTGTGGAGTATTATGCTGTTCTCCAGGATCAGAGGAGACAGAGACAGGGATAAGTAATATTTCATAGACTCAGGGCGAACTCATAGATTACCCCCAAAAGCCGGACGCTTTGTCCCCCAATTCGTCTGGCTAAAGGACCAATATAAAAAGAGCTGTCAACTTATAAGGGCAGCTCATTTTTGTAAAAAATTTCAGCTTCCGGCATAACCGGTGCCGACGATATAATATAATGCCAGAAATAAAGTTATCATTCCCGCCGCAAGCAATTTTTTCATATCAGCACACCTCCACCTTTTTCCTATATATATAATAAGTCGATATTCAATAGGCTAAACATGAGTTTTTTTATTTTAACAGTAGATTCATACATTGGTATAATATTTAACGCTTATGTAATAAATGTATTTTCTCAGATAATCCGAAGACATATAAATTCAAAATTGACACAGGCTGCATATCATGGTAAGCTGATGAAAATTCTTATAAGGAGGAAAGCTCGTGCTGCAAATAAATATGGCAAGTAAATATTTATCTTATTCCTATTCGTACGTATCGTCATATCGAAACGGGCTTTCGCTCTATATGCTAAAATAGGATGAGATGAAAAATCCAAGTTTGAACATATAGCGGTCTGAAAGCCAAAATTCAGATCGTTTTTTATTTTTAAAAGGAGTTACCAGGTATGGACAACACCGATAAAATCGAGCTTATAAAAAGCGGGGCGGTTCAAATCTACTCAGAGCAGGGACTGACCCAAAGATTACGAAGCGGTAAGATCTTGACGATTAAGCTCGGCGCCGACCCAAGCCGTCCCGATCTACACTTTGGGCATTCAGTCGTGCTACGTAAGCTAAAGCTCTTTCAAGAGTTGGGACACAGGGTCGTATTTGTCATCGGTGACTTTACCGGCATGATCGGCGATCCGACCGGCAAAAGTAAGACCCGCCCGTCTCTGACCTTGGAGGAAACCAGAATGAGCGGTGAAAGTTATTTTAAGCAGGTTACGAAGATTTTGGACCCCGATAAAACTGAAATCATCTATAACTCCGAGTGGCTTTCAAAAATGAAGTTTACCGACGTCATAAACCTTTGTTCAAAATACACGGTTGCCAGGATACTTGAGCGTGACGACTTCTCAAAGCGTCTTGCACAGAACCAACCCATTTCCATGCATGAGCTTTTATATCCGCTGGTTCAGGGTTATGATTCTGTGGTGTTAAATGCCGATATCGAGGTAGGCGGAACTGACCAAACTTTCAACCTGCTTGTGGGGCGGGCATTGCAGGCCGGTTACGGTCAGATCCCACAGGAAGTCATAACTTTCCCGCTTCTTGTCGGGCTTGACGGCAAAGAAAAAATGAGCAAGTCTTTGGGCAATTATATCGGCCTTGACGAGCCTGCGGACATCATGTTTGAAAAAGCTATGAAAGTACCGGACAGCTTATTGCTTAACTATTTTATACTTACCACAGATACTCTGAAATCAGACGCTGAGGCAGAAATCCGCAGGGATATTTGTGAGGCGCATTTTACGTATGCGTCCATGATCACAGAGATGTATCATGATAAGCTCTCTGCAGAAGACGCCAAGCAAAGATATCTACAGGTCGCCGACGGTGCTGCCCCCGCAGAAATTGCAGAGTTTGTTGTACCTGAACATGAAATCATGCTTTACGAGCTGCTCAGACGGGTCGGATTCGCTGCGTCAAATGGTGAAGCCCGCAGAAATATCACTGGGCGGGGTGTTAAAATCAACGGGGTTACCGTCGAAGACTCGATGTTAAAAATACAGATAACAATACCGTTTATACTGCAATTCGGTAAAAACAGATTTATAAAGATAAGGGGAGGAAACCGAGCTTGATATCAATAATACTAGAACAAATCCTGGTAAAATAAATACCCCCAGATTGATATTACGTGGCTGCGTTGCGCCCCACATCGCCTTGGGTTATAATTATCTTAAGATAACATTTGAGGGGGAATACGCATTGATAAGTAAACGCGAAGTGCTCGAAACGATAAAGATGATAGACACGGAAAACCTTGACGTGCGTACCATAACGATGGGAATATCGCTTCGGGACTGCGTTTCATCAAACGCTAAAGTCTGCTGCGACAACATACGCGGCAAGATATACAGCAAAGCCAAGAACCTCGTGCGCGTCGGCGAGGATATAGCGCGCGAGTTCGGCGTACCCATAGTCAACAAGCGCATATCAGTAACGCCGATAGCCGAGATAGCCGCAAGCAGCGGCCTAGGTGATTATACCGTTTTCGCCGAGGCTATGGACGCGGCGGCTTCTGATACGGGCGTAAATTTCATAGGCGGTTTCGGCGCGCTGGTGCACAAAGGCGAAACGAATAGCGACACCGTACTGCTCGATTCTTTGGCAAGCGCTCTTTCTTCTACCGAGCGCGTCTGCGCGTTCGTCAATGTTGCGAGTACGCGCACCGGCATAAACATGGACGCTGTTAAAAAGCTGGGCAGCATAATCCGCGAAACGGCAGCGCTCACAAAGAACAGCGGCGGCATAGGCTGCGCCAAGCTCGTCGTGTTCGCAAACGCCGTGGAAGACAACCCGTTTATGGCTGGGGCGTTCTGCGGCGCGGGCGAGCCAGAGTGTGCAATAAATGTAGGCGTCTCTGGGCCGGGCGTCGTCAAGGCCGCGCTGGAAAAGGTAAAAGGCGAAAAATTCGACATCGTCGCAGAGACGATAAAGAAGACGGCGTTTTCTATAACACGCGTAGGCCAGCTCGTCGCAAAGGAAGCTTCCGAGCGCTTAGGCGTCAGTTTTGGTATAGTGGATCTTTCGCTCGCACCTACTCCTGCGATAGGAGACAGTGTGGCGCATATACTCGAAGAGATAGGCGTCGACGTATGCGGCATGCACGGCACGATTGCCGCGCTCGCGCTTTTAAACGATGCGGTTAAAAAAGGCGGTGTAATGGCGTCATCGCAGGTGGGCGGATTGTCCGGTGCGTTCATTCCCGTCAGCGAAGACGAAGGCATGATAAACGCGGTTAAGCAGGGCGCGCTTTCGCTCGAAAAGCTCGAGGCCATGACGTGCGTCTGCTCCGTCGGGCTCGATATGGTCGCCATACCCGGTTCTACCCCCGCAAACGTCATATCCGCCATAATCGCCGACGAGGCTGCAATTGGCGTAATAAACGGCAAAACAACGGGCGTGCGCATAATACCCGTTCCGGGCGCAAGCGTGGGCGACTGCGTGGAATACGGCGGACTTTTGGGAAAAGTCGTCGTTATGGACGTCGGTCAAAGCGGCTCCGACCGCCTGATTTCGCGCGGCGGAAGAATACCTGCGCCTTTACAGGGCATAAGAAACTGATAAAGGTATAGCCGCGGTTTTAAGAGGAACTATTATATCCCTTGTTTTGCGACGGCAGGCCTTACTATAAATCTGGCGCCAATTCAGCCACAGCCATTTAAGCTTCGCCAGCACCGACTTCCGAGGGTATTTAAACAGGGCTGCCCGCTTTGGGCAGCCCCGTTTAAATCCTTATATAGAACGCGACCAGCATCCCGTTTTCAGTATTCTTTATGTTACAGCATAAGCCGGTAGATATTTGTCACGTCTTCCTGGTTAAGTTTGACGAAGCCCCCCAGCGTTCCCTGACGTCCGTCGCCCCAGCATGCGTTGCGTGCCATTTTTTCAATATCTTCTTCTTTTGCGCCAAGCTCTGCAAAATTGACGGGCATACCTATGGATTTGAAGAATGCTTTAAGCGCCTTGATACCCGCCTTCGCTGTAACTTCGGGATGTTCGAAATCCATCTGGCATCCCCATACGCGTACGGCGAGCTGTGCAAAGCGGTTAATACCATGCTTATAAACGTACGTCATCCACGCGGGAAACACAACCGCCAAGCCCGCTCCGTGCGCGCAGTCGTAGATCGCCGAAAGCTCATGCTCAATATCGTGGCTTGCCCAATCCTGTGTGCGCCCGACGCCGCAGGAATTGTTATGCGCCATCATTCCCGCCCACATTATGTTAGCTCTGGCCTGATAGTTGTTCGGGTCTTCCATTGCAATGGGCGCTTCATGTATCATAGCCAGCAGCAATCCCTCTATCATCCTGTCGGTAACTTCCACATCCTGCGTTGCAGTAAAGTAACGTTCAAAGAGATGCGCCATTATGTCGGTTATGCCGCAGGCTGTCTGATAAGCAGGCAGCGTCTGCGTCAAAGCAGCGTTAAGTATTGAGAAAGCGGGGCGTACAGCTTCTCCGCGTGCGCCGCGTTTATGCATACCATTTTCGTTTGTTATAACAGTATCGGGAGAGCCTTCGCTGCCTGCTGCGGCAATCGTCAGTATTGTCCCAACAGGCAAAGCTTCCGTTATCTCCTTGCCCTGATAAAAGTCCCAGAAATCGCCGTCATATAAGACTCCTGCGGCTATTGCCTTAGCTGAATCTATAGTACTTCCGCCGCCGACGGCCAGTACAAAATCCACATTCTCTTTACGGCACAGGTCTATGCCTTTATATACAAGGCCGCTTCTTGGATTTGGCATAACGCCTCCAAGCTCGATGTATTCTAAACCTTCTTTTACCAGCGAAGCTTTGACTCTGTCAATAAGCCCTGAGCGAACAACAGAACCACCTCCATAATGAACTAAAACCTTGCTGCCGCCAAAGCGCCTTGTGTATTTGCCGACATCGTTTTCCTGATCTTTACCAAAAGCAAAATATGTGGGGCTGTAGAATGTAAAGCTTTCCATAGTCAATTCCTTTCAGATGTTTTTATTAATTATATAAGTAGGGATATTCACGTGTCAAAGCATATTTGCAGGTTGACATATTGCTCGTTTATCTGTAAAATATCATGGCATGCAAAGCTCAGCAGGGATAGAGGGCGCGCTTTTTAATCGTGAGAGGTTTTGACGCCTAGGATGCATAAAGAATTGAATAAACTTGCATAAGTTCCCGTAACTCAGCAGGATAGAGCGTTCGCCTCCTAACCCGCTGCGTTATGGGGCAAAAAACGAATAACATGCACCTATAGCTCAGTAGGATAGAGCGTTCGCCTCCTAACCCGATGAGTTATGGGGCGAAAATTGAATAACGAGTTCCCGTACCTCATCAGGATAGAGGGCCCGCCTCCTAAGCGGGATGTAGCGCGTTCGAGTCGCGCCGGGAACGCCAGAAACCCCGATAGATAGCCACTTTCGGGGTTTTTTATTACCCAAAAATCCTTACGTTTTTTGACTACACAAAAGTAATAACGTCCTACCCTTCGCAGCCTATTTTGAGGGTATTTTTGTGCGTCGAAAAACCGAGGCCGGAGCAAATTTGACTACATTTTACTACACTTTTTATATAACGCCCTATAATTTCATGGATTTTATGATACATAATAGACCAAAATTGGGTGGGTTCAAGGATAAAATATTCACTCGTATTCACTGTTTATACATTCCGCGCCAAATGGCATACAACGTTTTTATTAAAGGAGGAAGATGATTTATGGAAAGAATGAACGGGGACGAGCTCCGTAATGCTTTGATTGCGAAGAATTTGATCGATGACGCTGGAACAGTCAACGCCATGACTGTAAACTGCATTTCCGGTGTATACACCTGGCCGCTTTTAAGCGAGATATGGGATTTGTATCTGCACGACATAGACGTAATGGTAGAACTGCAAGCTTTCTTAAATGAAGTCTATGAGAAAGAACAGTATGAAATCATGAATGGAATACTGAAAATACTCTATAACTGTTGCAGCTTGGTTATTCCGGACGATGTACAGATGATCTTTGATTGTGACATACAGGAATTGAAGGAAGTCTATTTATATGAATTTCTGGAGGACAGTCAGGATATCATTTATGACTTTAAAGCGGAGGCGAAATTGTCTTAATATTATATAGAGTCTTAGTCCAAAGAAGCTTATTTGCTATGCTAACCTTCATCCCCACAATATATAGTTATTGAATATTTTGCAATATCAAAATATTGATTGATTTTATAAAACATGTGTTTTATAATTGTAACATAATTAATAATAATAGGTACATCTATGACTGTTTCAGAACAAATCAAAGTATTATGTGTCCGCTCTAATATAAGTGTTGCTGAGCTTGCCCGTAGGGTAGGAACAACACCTCAAAATTTTAACGCAAAAATGAAGAGGGAAAGCTTCAGTATATCCGAACTTGAAGCAATCGCAAATGCGGCAAATTCTTCTTTTGAACGTAATTTCATATTAGCAAATGGCGAAAGAATCTAAGGAGGGTGAACGTATGATTAAATTGAAATTTATAGAATCACCTTCAAATCGGGATGTTATTTCTCTTTTCTCTGGTGCTATGGGATTAGATATTGGCTTAATGGCAGCTGGTTTGAATATTAAAGTTGGCCAAGATTTTGATACGGCTTGCGTTGCAACAATGAGGGCAAATGCCCATAATGTTATTGCAGGAGATATCCGTGAAATCAACCCTCAAGATTTATTAGATTCTGCGCATTTAAAACAGGGAGAGCCATTGCTTGTTTGCGGCGGACCACCTTGTCAGCCATTTTCCACAGCTGGGAAACGTCTTGGAATCAATGATCCCCGTGGAAGTTTATTTATGGATTTTATCCGGATGATTGATTATATTAGGCCCCGCTTTTTTATAATGGAAAATGTTAAGGGGCTAATGTCTGCTCCACTTAAGCATATCCCAATTTCTGAACGATCCGATAGGGAGACCGTACCACAAGAAAAAGCAGGTTCTGTATTAGAAGTCGTTTTGGCTGAATTTAAAAAACTAGGATATAAGACGACTTACGGTATACTTGATGCCGTAAACTACGGAGTCCCCCAGTTCCGAGAACGCTTCGTTTTAATTGGGAGCCGGGATCATGAAGATGTTTTTTTACCGATACCTACCCACTTTCAAAGACATCAAGAGCCAGGATATCAATGGAAGACATTGGAGTCAGCAATTGGCGATATGGAGGATACTCCCGGTGAATGTGCAAGATTTAGTAATGAACGGTTAGAAATATTGAAACTTGTACCAGAAGGTGGGAATTGGAGGGATCTCCCCAAGGATCTGATACCAGCTGCAATGGGCGGGGCATATCAATCCGGTGGCGGGAAAGTCGGGTTTTATCGGAGGCTTAGTTATACACAGCCTTCCCCGACCCTTGTAACTTCCCCTGTCCAAAAGGCTTCTATGTTATGTCATCCCACAAAGGATAGGCCATTAAGCATACTTGAATATGCTCGGATTCAGCAGTTCCCCGAAGATTGGGTATTTACTGGCACAACAGCCGCTAAATATCGTCAAATTGGGAATGCAGTGCCTATTGGATTAGCTACAGCATTAGGAAAGTCGATTATTGCTGTTGCCGAGAATAATGCGCTTGTGAAAACAAAAAGGATGCGAGGAACAGATATCCATAATAGGATTAAAAATGCCATCGAAATGGGGGGCAACCAATGTCTATAAACAGTATTTATAACGAAGAAGCTGTAATTGAATCTATTGCAACCGCATTGGAAAATTTCTACTCAGCATTGATTGCTAAGGTTAACAAACTCAATATAAAGAACATAATGAAGAGAAAGAACCCTTATCTATTTAGAGCAAAGGCTATGAATGGTGCAGCACAAATTGTTGATGCGATTCTTGCTGCCTTTGTTTCTTCTTCTGAAGAAACCATATTTGGCAACGTATTTTTTGAGCCGATAGCAACAGCTGCTGCGCAAGGGCAAAAGGCCTTAGCTGAGGGTGTAGATGTAATGGTCGAACAAGGAGATACTATTTATGCAATTGCGGTTAAATCTGGTACAAGCGTTTTTAACGCAGATAGCAGGAAACGGCAAGAGCAGAATTTTATGGCTGCAAGTAAACTAGCCCAGCAGGCGAAAAAACGTTTTGTACCGATTATAGGGTATGGCTATGGTAAAAAGAAATCTACAAATAAGGGATTACCTAAATTCTATATGGAATTAGCCGGTAAAGATTTTTGGGCTGAGCTTACCGGGGATGAGGAGTTTTATATCAAGCTGATTCGTTATATGGATACCCTACCTGAAAAGTATGTAGAGGATTTCGAAACATCCTATCAAAAAGCTTCGAACCGTCTGGTTAAGGAATTTACAAACGAGTTTTGTATGGACGATGGTAGTATAGATTGGGAAAAGCTTGTAGAGTTTAATTCTGGAGATTGATGATTTTTTCGTTTTGGGTGTGTTTGATGTGAGAGAGGTATTAAGGGACGCTGTTAAAAACGCCATATGTTTTGAATGTTACTTGCCCCATAAGGGAAGTGGCATTGAGTGTTCTTGCCTATCCACGAAAAATGATACTTGTTTTCACAACGATGACCCAATGAAGGTAGCTAATGTTATTTATAATGGGATAGTTGAGTTTGCGGTCAATGAATTTAAAATAGATTATGAGCATTTAGACCTTGAACAAAGAAAAGCAATAGTTAGGTATATAAAATATGATCCTAAAGCATCACAACCTACAAAACTTAAGTATGGTTTTTATGGTGAAGTTCTATTAGACCTAATCCTTAGATGCTACATGAAAACAAGTGTCTTAATAGCACGTGGTTATTTTTATTCAGTATTGGAAAAAGGCGAGCCAAAAGGATTTGATGCATTTCATATTATAGAAAAACCAGATAATAAAATTGAATTGTGGTTTGGTGAAGCAAAATTTCATCAAGACTATAAACAAGCAATTTCCCAAGTATTAAAAAAAATAAAAATATCCCTCTCGGATGAATATATTAATGATAACCTAATAGCACTAATCGATTGGCAAGATCGTTTTACAACCCCCAATAGTAAAATTGGGGAAATCCTTGCAACTTGGGAAGAAAACCCTGATATTAATCTTGCTGATGAAATGAACAAACACAATATGCTCTTAGTATATCCAATTTTTATTGCTTTTCAAAAGATAAATGATGGCTGCTATCATGAGAATATCCGTGAATGCATCGCATTTATTTTAAAAGAATTTACTAGGCTTAATATTAAAATCTCTGCGTCTTTTGAGTATAAAATCTTTTTTATGTTCCTACCTTTATCTGAAGTCAGAAACATTAAGGAAAGTGTTATTACATGGATAGAGTCGCAAGAACCGTTGATATAATAAAAAGTTATTACGAATACAAAAGGACGGCACACGCTGCTCCTTTTATTAAAAAAGTGTGCCAATATTTTGATTATATCAAAGAGTATGAATTAACCGAAAGTGACATTACTCTACTCTTATTCCTTGCTAATGAGGCAGGCCTCCCTCAATATTATGATTTACTAAAAAACAAATATACCGCCAAAGAAGTTTCGGAAGAGAATATAAACTTGATAACGTTAAGTTCATATATATATGATAGTAGTTTAATAACAAATGGAACTAAACTGCATCGCTACCAAAAAGAAGTTCTGGAACGATTTAAGTTGGAAGGGCGTAATAGATATGTTTTAACTGCACCAACGTCATTCGGTAAAACATATATTGTATTTGAGATATTAAATAAGCTTAAATATAGAAATGTACTGTTAATTTTCCCTTCTATTAGTTTATTATCCGAAAATTATAGTAAACTTCGCGAAACAGATGTTTTTAGTGATTATAAAATCCATACATTAAGTGAAGAAGAGTATATAGAAACAGAGAAAAATATTTTTATTTTTACCCCTGAGCGATACTTGTCTTTTTTGGATAAAAACAAACTATTACGGTTTGACTTTGCTTTTGTGGATGAAGTTTATAAAATCGATAATAGTTTTATTATCGATCAAGAAACCACTGGTGAAAATGAACGGGATATAGCATATAGGTTAGCACTTGAATATATCTGCCGATCATCTACCGACTTACTCCTTGCCGGACCATATATGTCATTACCAAAACGTAGTCCGGTTAGTACAGAGTCATTAATTAATTTTGCAGAAGACAACGGCTTTGAGTTTTTAGTATATAATGACCTTGAGATAGTGGACAAAACATATGACAATATTAAAGGGACAAAACAAACATATGAGGTGGCTGGACGGGTTATCCCTATTGGCAAAATTGGTAAAAAGGAAAAAATAGCTAATATTATTGAAGCCCTGAGTACCACAACTGAAAATAGTATAATCTATTGTGGGCGGAAAGCACAAACAGAGACATATGCTAAAGCGTTGATGAACAATCAAAAAGTTATGGGACAATTAAAGAAAAAATGCATAGAAACATCATCTGTTGTTTTTGATGACTTTATTTATCACCTTGAACGGACTTTTGGTTCAGATTGGGTCGTTGTTAAAGCTTTAAAAAACCATATTGGCATTCATCATAGCCTTGTCCCAAAATACATACAAAAAGAAATCATTAACCTATTCAACCAAGGTATCCTAATTTGCCTTTTTTCAACTACAACGATAACAGAAGGTGTGAATACTACTGCCAAAAATATTATAGTAACATCTGATAAAAAAGGAACGAAGCCACTTAAACAATTTGATGCTAAAAATATTGCAGGACGGGCTGGGAGATTTCTTCAGCATTATATCGGTAGGGTCATTTCGGTCGACAGCAATTTTATTGACATTATTAATGGTAATGCAGATATACTTAAGCATAAAAATTATGATGAACACTCGCCGAAGACAGACGTTGATTATTTGATAACGGGTGACAAATATCTATCGCAGCACGATCTTGATGATAAGAAACAGCTATTTGATCTAATTGCCAAGACGAACATCCCTCCTGATATATTTAACGCTTTTAGAATAGTAGGACCAAAGGATAAGCTAAAGCTGTATGAAAGCATAACAAAATTATCAGATAGCCAAAATATTATTATACGAAATTTATCTGCAATGTTAGTACAAAGCAAGGCTTCTAAGTTATATTGGGACGGGTTTCAGATAATAATGGATACTATATTACCCATAGTAAACGAGGCAAAATTGAAAGAACTGATTATACTTAAAGCCGGCAAAACACAAGCGCATTCAATGGTTACTGTCCTACTAAGCGCATATTTAAATGGTGGATTTCTATCAATGGTGGATTTCTATACACACGAGAAAAAGCCACCATTGGAAAAAGATGAGGCTATCCGTAGGGTTTCAGATTTCGTTTATAATGTTTTCAAATACCACTTAGTTAAATACTTGGGGTTATTTGATATATTCTATAGATATAATAGGTCTTTGGCTACAAATAAGAGTATTGAAGATATCCTTGGAATCGGTGTATTATTACAAAAGCTTGAATATAACGCATTGAATCCAAATGCAAGAAGGCTGAGTGATTTTGGAGTACCATTTCGGTTAGTATCTTATTATGATCAGGATAGTCCGTTGAGGCAAAAACAATTTGATGCTTACGAGTCATATATTGATAACCAAATACAAGCTTTAATTGAGTAAGGGATTTTCAATCTAGTTATAAATCTGTTGTAGGTTACCGTTTACTGTATAAGTAAGCGGTTTTTTATTTCTAGGAAAGGAGAAATCTAATATGACAAAAATCATCGCTCTCGCCAACCAAAAAGGTGGCGTAGGAAAAACGACCACTACCGTCAATCTTGGCATTGGGTTGGTGCGTCAAGGTAAGAAGGTGCTGTTGGTGGATGCTGATGCGCAAGGCAATCTCACGGACAGCCTAGGCTGGAATGAACCGGATAAGCTGCCCGTCTCCCTTGCTAGCATCATGACCAAGATCATCATGGACGAGCCTATTGAATCCGGTGAAGGCATCCTGCACCACGCCGAAGGCGTTGACCTCATGCCCGCCAACATCGAACTCTCCGCCATGGAAGTTTCGCTGGTGAACACCATGAGCCGCGAGATCGTACTACGGAATTATCTCAATGAAGCCAAGAAGAATTACGACTATGTGCTTATCGACTGCATGCCCTCACTCGGTATGATTACAGTCAACGCGCTCGTAGCCGCCGACAGCGTGATTATTCCGGTTCAGGCACATTATCTCCCCGCCAAAGGCATGACGCAGCTTTTGCAGACCATCAACCGCGTAAAAAGGAATATCAATCCCAATCTGAAGATCGAGGGTGCGCTGCTTACTATGGTGGATACCCGAACCAATTTTGCAAAGGACATATCTTTCATACTGCGGCGGGATTACGGGGACAAGCTGCGCGTCTTCAAAACGGAGATACCCCTTGCTATCAAAGCGGCGGAAACAAGCGCCGAGGGTAAAAGCATCTACGCATATGACGCGCACGGCAAGGCGGCAGCGGCATACGAAGCTCTGACGAAGGAGGTGTTATTCGGTGGCAAGCAACGTGAGAAACCGGAAGCTGACATCGTTAGATGACTTGTTCAGTAGCGAGGAAAGCCGACAAGCGGAAAAACAGCAACAGGGCGAACAGGTGTTAAACGTGTCGATCTCGGAGGTATACGACTTTGCTGATAACCCCTACCACGTCAGGCAGGACGCCGAACTAATGGATATGGTTGAAAGCATCCAGCGTATTGGCGTACATACGCCATGCATTGCACGGCCACGGCCAGACGGCGGATACGAACTGCTGTCGGGACACCGGCGTAAGCTGGCGAGCATACTGGCCGGATGTGAAACTCTCCCCCTCATTGTCCGCGAGATCGACGACGATTCGGCTGTCATAATGGTGGTGGATGGCAACATTCAGCGTGAAACAATTACGTTTAGCGAAAAAGCAAAGGCATATAAGATGAAGTTAGGGGCGTTAAAAAGGCAAGCTGGCCGACCACCTCAAAATTATTCCCAACTTGGGAATAATTTTAGCACAAAGACTTCAGTTGAAGAAATGGCTCAAGAAAAAGGCGAAAGCAAGAATCAAATATACCGGTATATTCGCTTAAATGAACTCGCCCCTTCCCTGCTTCAAATGGTGGACGATAAGAAGATTGCTTTTAACCCCGCAGTGGAGCTTTCATATCTGCCGCAGGAACTGCAAACTGAATTGCTGGATGTCATAGAGCAAAATGAGTGTACGCCATCGCTCTCACAGGCACAGCGGCTTAAGCAGGCAGCGCAGAAAGGCAAGCTCGACCATAACGGCATCGAGCTCGTTATGAGCGAGGAGAAACCGCAGCAGAATAACCTGACCATTAAAGGCAACCGACTCGATAAATATTTCCCCAAAGAATACACGCCCAAGCAAAAGGAAGACATCATAATCAAAGCACTCGACCTGTACTACAAAAAGCTCGAACGAACAAAACAGGATCGGGAATATGAACGCTGATACGCCCAAGTTGGTAAAACAAGGGCGTTTTTTTATGTCGTTTTTGAAGGGAGGTGGGCACGGTGCTCTTTACGGTAGGAAAAGACCTCGAATATGAACGCATGATGCAGGAAACGCCAGGATTTTACCGTCGTCCCGTCACAACAATGAAAGAGCGGGACTGCAAACATTGCCTGCATTATGACGAAAAAAGCCGTAAATGCAGCCTGGGAAAATGCGTCGTCTTTGAGGATTAGCAAAAAACATTTTTACACCAGGGGGGTAGTATCTTTGTTTAAAAACGGTATCAGGCCGTTTTTTCGTTTCCCCCTCTCCTGCACCTCACCCCCAAGTTACCAGCCGGTTATACCAGCCGGAAAAAAGAATCAACCAAAAATACTGTAGGAGGTAAATCCATGAAGTTTCTCAAAAACCGATTTGTCATCGGAACATTATGCGTTATCGCAGCGCTTCTCATAGTCTTTTTCGCTTTGCCATCATTGCAGGGCAGTCAGGGCGCATATATCAGTGCGGTGCGCATAAAGCAGCCAATTGAGGCGGGAACCCAACTTACCATCGAAATGCTGGAGACCGTGAATGTACCGGATAGTCTCGTGAAAGGTGGTATCAGTGATATTTCATTGGCGGTTGGTAAATATGCAGCCGCTGATCTGTACGCGGGAGATTATCTGACTGCTGAAAAGTTTTCAACCACACTTGCGGAACAGAATTCTTTCCCGGCCGGTACAGCTAAAGGCAAGCTGGTCGTATCCGTTACTCTCCCATCATTAGCGTCGGGCGTATCGGGACAATTGCAGCCGGGCGACATCGTAACGGTTATGTCGGTATCAAAATCTGATACCAACCAAAAGCTAGGCGTAGAACCCACCACCGATATGACAGACGAAACCACCTATAACACAGCCGCATCTACAGTCATCTATCCGGAATTGCAGTACGTAGAGGTGTGCATGGTCACAAGCAGCGATGGCGCGGACGCATCCGTCGAGGCCGATCCGGGTGAAGATGAAAAGAACAGCCTGCCGGTTACGGTCTCCTTTTACGTCAGCCAGGAACAGGCGCTAAGGCTTGCGGAGCTGGAACAGCAGGGCACAATCTATCTCGCTTTTGTAGCACGGGGCGACGACGCGGCGCAGTATATCCCCGACGCGGACAGAGTATTGAATCCGGAGGTGGGCTGATATGCTGATTTCAATTTGGGGCCGGGACGGAATCGGCAAGAGTACGCTTGCCGACGTGCTGGGCTGTCTGTATTCCAGAAAAGACGTAACCGTCGTTGTTGATACAGACCTCATGCAGCCGACATTACCGGCGCGGATCAGCGGCGGTAGTTTCCATCCGGATAATTCGCTGGGGAAAGCCATATCGGGAATCGGTACAGAAAGTGCGGTTCGGTTCCTGCATCAGCATCCGAAGAAGAAAAACCTTTTTTATGCCGGTCTGACCGAAGGCGACGAATACCTGTCGTATGAAATTGGCCTGGAAGCCGACGACAACGCACAGAATTTTGTTGATGATTGCAGGGATACAGCCGATACCGTTATCCTCGACCTTTCCGGGCAGAGGACAGACCCGTTTGTTCCCAGTGCGTTGATCAATTCGGATAAAATCATTGTCTTGATGACGCCGGATGTTCAGGGCGTCTGCTGGTATATTGCGGTGGAACCGCTGCTGGAAATCATGAATACAAAAGGACGCATCCTGCCGGTTGCAGCAATGACGGACAGGCGCCACGATTTATCTGCTGTTGAAAAGGCGGCCGGCGTTCGGTTTTCCGCAGTACTGCCTTTCGTAAGGGAATTCCGACAGGACAGTACAGTATCCCCGCTGGACGGAACGTCGCGTGCGGCTTTACGGTACGCGAAGCAGTCCGAACAGCTTTATGCACTGTTGAAGGGTGGTGGTGAGGCTTGAGGACATTTCGCGAGATCGTATACGAAAATCAGACAGAAACGCCCCAGGAGCAAAGCCAATATGAAACCATACTCGAACAGACGCGTTCGTATCTCACCCAGAACCACACGGAAGAGCTTGCACAGAGTATTGCAAAGAAATCATCACTGGTTGCCGTCAAAGAACTGATTGCGGAATATGTCGGCAGTCAGCATCTTCACCTGGACGGCTTCTCCATGCAGCAGCTTACTGACAAGCTCTACGGCGATATGGTGGGCTTCGGTTTTCTGGACAAGTATATTACCGACAACGAGATCGAGGAGATCGACGGGAATTCATGGCGGGATATTGAGGTCATAACGAAAACAGGCTGGCGTAAAATTCCCGAGCATTTTCTTTCCCCGCAACACGCAGAGGATACGCTTAGAAAGATGGTTCGTTTGGGCGGCCTCATATTGGACAATACGAATCCTATCGTGGACAGCTATATCACCGAAGGCATCCGCATATCGGCCATGATCCCGCCCGTCGCGGACAGGCGCAGCGGCGCGGTGTTTTCCGTACGCCGACAGCGTATGGCGCGGGTCACGAAGGAACAGCTTGTCGAATGGAAGACTGCGACGCCGGAAATGCTGGACTTCCTGATGCTTTGCATCAACTACGGCGTTTCCATCGGCATCGCGGGAAAGACGGGAAGCGGCAAGACGACGGATATCTCCTTTCTGCTGAACATGGCTGATAAAAGCAAGCGCATCTATACCATCGAGGAAACGCGGGAGCTTGATCTGTTCAGTGAGGACACTGACGGAAATGCGCAGAACCGCGTCGTCCACACCTGCACCCGCCCAAGTGAAATGCAGAACGCCGATATTGACATGAACGATCTGCTGCGAAAAGCCATGCGGTTTTCACCGGACATCATTGCGGTTGCGGAAATGCGTGGCGCGGAAGCGATGGTGGCGCAGGAGGCCGCGCGTACCGGGCATACCGTAGTTACCAGCCTGCACGCGAATTCCGCGAGGAAGGCTTACAACCGGATACTTAGTATGTGCCAAATGTCAGGGACGAATATCAACACCGATATCCTTATGGGTTTTATAGCCGAAGCATTCCCCGTCATGGTATTCAAGCGGCAGTTCCCGGACGGTACGCGCCGAGTCATGGAAATCGTAGAGGCGACCGGCGTAAAAGGCGGAGCAGTGGAGGCCAGCACGCTGTACAAATACGACATGCAAAACAAGAAATATGTCAGAGTGAACGGGATATCGGATTCCCTTTCGGATACGTTGCTGGAAAACGGCGCGGACGCAAAAAACGTCTCCGGACTACGGGAGGTATTGGCATGATACTGAAAGTGCTTTGCGCCCTGCTGATCATCGCAGGGCTTTTTATATTACTTAGTATCCACCCGAAAGACGCGTTTGCCCCGCTATTGAAGCCATTCCAAAAACGACGGGACAGAATAGAGCGTGTCCGGCGAATCACCGGCAAACGAAAAGGCCGGATCGCCGGTACGGTGGATAACGCAAAGGAAATGCTGTCCGCAGCAGGCATGAGCGGAAAAATATCCGCGTACAGGCGGGCGGCTGTGATCATGGCAGTCATTGGCCTGCTGATCGGGCTGGCACTGGATAACATTCTGGCGGCGCTGGTGCTGGCGGTCGGCATGGGCTGCTCTCCCCTCATCGTGATCCGTATCCGCACGGGCGATTATATCCGAAGCCTTAACGAAAAGCTGGAGAGTGCCATGAGCATCGTGACGAACAGCTACATTTCCTCCGGCGACCTGATCGGCGCGGTGGAAAGCAGCCTGCACCTGCTGCCCTCTCAGGTGGAGGGCATATTCCGTCAGTTCTACAGCGAAACACAGCTCATTGATTCGGACGTGGTCAAGGCGCTGCACCACATGCGTGAACGGATCGACAACCGGTACTGGCGGGATTGGTGCGACGTGCTGGTACAGTGCCAGCGCGACCGTCAAATGCGTTTTGCTCTGTCCGGTATTGTAACCCGGTTGGGTGAAATGCGGCGTGTACAGATGGAAGTGGACACCACCATCCGCAAACAGATGAGCGACTATATCATTACCGTTATGATCGTGCTGGGTGCGATCCCGCTGATGGGCATGATGATACCGGACTGCTATACGATGCTGACCACCACGCTGGCGGGCAAGATCACGCTGGCGGTAATATTTGCCGCCATACTTGCAACATCTGTATGGGTAGCGCAGCTATACCGTCCCCTGGAAGGCGGTGGGAAGGAATGACGCTGATATGGATAACGCTGATCTCTGTTCTGATGGCTTTCGGACTGTACCGAATTGCACAGGCGGTTTTTCTGCCTTCAGGTAAAGCCGTTGATGCTGTCAAGAACATTCATGGAAAAAAGAATATGACGGAACGGCTTCAAAACGCGCTGCTGCCATTTGCTAAATTGTTATCCAGGCTGTTTCCCATGAGCGAGTACAGGCAAAAAAAGCTGGAAGCGGACTTTTCGCGGCTGAATATCCGCCAGACGCCGCAGCAGTATGTCTCAACGGTTCTGGCAAAGGCCTTACTGCTTGTGCTGATTGGATTGCTGTTCATTCCGCTGGGCATCCCGTGGCTGTCCCTATTGACAACTGTTGCCGCTGTTCTCGCATATTTTAAGGGGATGCAAACTGTCCGCAAAAAGGCGGAGGCCCTTAACCGCGAGATCGAAGCGGAGTTGCCAAGGATGGTGGAAACACTGAACTATTCCCTACAGGATAACCGCGACCTGCTCTCGTTCTTTGAGCAATACCGCAAGGTATCCGGCAAAGCGCTGGGCGCGGAGCTTGACCGGCTGATCGTCGATATGAAAACGGGCAATCAGGAAGCGGCGCTCCGGAACATGGACGCGCGGATTGGCCTGCCATCCTTTGCTTCGCTTTGCGCTATCCTTTGCGGCGTCCATCAGGGCGTGGATCAACGAACCAGCCTCCTGGTATTGGAACAGGATATGCGTACCAAGGAGCGAGAAGCGCTTCGCAGGGATATGGAGAAACGTCCGGGCCGGATTAAAGCAGCATCCTTTATACTAACCATTCTTATGATATTCATGTTTATGGTTCCCCTTATTCTGCTCATCATCAAAGAACTGCAGGCCGTAGGTTTTTAAGCATATATATCCGTTTTCTTAAGCTGCACCGAAAGGAGGCTGCTTTTTTGCTGCCTTTGGAAGCGGATTTTATATCAATCAGATTATAAAGGAGATTTGACACATGTTGAAAATCAGAAACACCATCAAACGCTTTGCAGCCGATAAAAGGGCAGACAGCAGTTTTCTGGACGTTGCCATGAAAGTTTTGATCGTCGTGGTGATTGGCGCGGCGGTCCTGCTCATTCTGAACGCGGCCATTCCGAATTTGTTCCAGGGGCTGATCGATAAGATCAGCGGCGAACTGACCGGCATCGACGTGCTGCCGTAAAAAGGGACAATGGTTGGGAGCTGCGAATGCGGCTCCCTCGCCATTCATTCAGGAGGAAGAAAATGAAACGAAAATTCATACGAGACCAGACCGGCGAAGCATATATCGACGTCGCTATTACCGTGCTGATTATCTTCACGCTCATGGCGTCATTAATGGCGCAATACCCCATTTTTACGGCACAGCAGTCGTTGAACCAGACGGTAAAATATATGGCCAGAACCGTTGAACTGTACGGAAAGGCGGACGACAAAACCCTGCTATCCGTCACGGAAAATGAGAACTTCATTGATCCGGACAGCACCTCCATCGATACAGAGTGGAAAGACGCCGCTGAAAAGACCATACAGCTTAAAACCCCGTTTACCATTACGATCAAAAAAACCGTATCCATCGTGATTATGCGTCCGTCTTTGGGCGACCCGGTGACGATCGACGTACTTATTACAGCATCAGCCAACGGGATCTCGGAGGTCTACTGGAAATGAAGAACATGATAAAAAGCCAGAAGGGAAGTGCGGTGCTTTGGTCGTTGTTTCTTATCCTTATACTCTGTATCCTGTCGGTTGTTGTATATTCGGCGGTTACGGTGTCCGCCAATTATCAGGTTGCGGAAGCGGAGCTGCAAAGGGCGGCAACCATGTCGGCAGATATCAGCATGAAGAACGCCAACGTGCGCGATATGCAGCTTGATATTCCGGATTCGGCTGAGACGCAACTGGAAGACAACCTGACCGGAGCCGGTTGGGTGAAAGAGGAGAACGGCTGGGTGAGATACGATGGAGATGAAAAGCTATACAGCCTTAAGGATATGCATGTTGAAATTGCCGATATGACGACGCAGATCGATGCAACGTTTGAAATGCCGCTGCTGTGGGAAATCGGGAATATGAACGAAGTCCGGATTCCCATGCGGATACAGGCAAGCGTCCTGTATGTCAATTAGTGTGGAAGGAGTTGATGAATATGAACCACAAAAAGGCAATATTTATCGTGCTCATCGCCGTTTGCATCATGACTCTGTTTTCAACAACCGCGTTTGCCAGTACGGTCAGAGTTGGAACAACGGATGTGACAGACTACATGCAATATTATAACAGCAGCGGCTGGCATGATCTGAACACCCCAAATCACTATATCGTCGGTACAAATGAGGTTGCGTATTGTATTGAGCATATGCGGACGTCGCCCAGCAATTCAACATATTCGGATTCGGATATCCTGAACAACTATTCGGCAAGAACGCTTACCGGACTGCGTATCATCCTTGAGAACGGATATCCGTATTCGGCCGGTGGGCTAAGCGCGGCGGAGGCCCGGTATGCGACCGCCAACGCCATTCGCTTTTGGATGTCTGAGCAGGGTGAGCCTCAAAGCTACAACTTCACGAACCTCGGCGCGTATTCGGACTCTCAACTCCGAAATTATGCGGCAGCGGGACAAATCGGCAGCAAGATCAGGGCTAAATCCGGCTATACGGATGTGCTGCAATGGTCAATTGAACTGCTGATTAATGCTCGTTCGCAAACGCTGATGACGCATGCCGTGTCTTTTACGTCCATGGGCATGAGCGTTTCCGGAAGTTACTTCGTTG
Organism: Bacillota bacterium; assembly: GCA_023410595.1. Classification (GTDB taxonomy): domain Bacteria; phylum Bacillota; class Clostridia; order Christensenellales; family SZUA-584; genus DTFZ01. Next base: position 24,059 of record JAEYPO010000030.1, read on the forward strand.
GAAGTACCCAAGTTACGCTAACCAACATGAACGGCGGGTATACGCTTGATACAGATTCTCTTCCGAGCGGCTCATTCGTGTCGGGGTATTCCGGCCGCAACGGAGATGTGCTGACAATATATATACCGATGAGCGCAGCGAATTCCAACAGGAGCTTTTCCGTCTCCGCAACGGGATATGACAACCGGATGCGGGCGAATATGGCGGCTTATGACGCGACTTCAAGCAGCATCCAGGCTGTGGTTACGGTCGTTACGGGCACATCGAACGTAGCGGCTTCCGCGTCACTGACATTTAATACGCCCGCCGTAGCTGATTTAACGGTATCATCCCTGACAACGAACAAGAGCAGCTATGAGGCCGGAGCAATGGTGACTGTAACAGCGCAAATATACAATCAGGGAACCGGAAGCGTGTCCTCAACGGAGGTCATGTTAAGCTCTGCGTATATTACATCCATTACTAAAACAACAGGGTATATTTCGGCAGGCGGCACGGCGACGGTTACATTCACATTTACCGCCCCCACCTTCTCCAATGACACAGCGGTCAGCCTGACTGCGACGGCAGACCCGAACAACCGGATCGTGGAGCTAAATGAAAGCAACAATTCCCGAAGTACGAGCATTGTGGTGATTGGTTCTCTGCCGGATTTAACTGTTTCCTCGATAACGACTGATCAGGCGGCGTATGAAGCCGGAGATACCGTCGTTGTGACGGTTACGGCAACTAATATTGGCAACAAGGAGGTTTCCTCAACAGTGGTTAAGCTGGATATATCCGGTGTCGGTACGCAGAGCAAGAATGTTTCCACTTTAGCCGCTGGCGGAGGCAACAGAACTGTAACTTTTACGTTTACTGCACCAACCTCCCTGACGGCACAAACTATTACCCTGACGGCTACGATTGATCCGGATAATACAATCAGGGAAAGCAACGAGAGCAATAATACCAGAACAGCAGCATTGGGTGTAAAGGCATTGAGACCGGATTTAACGATCACCGATACCACGGCCACCGACTGGTATGCGGGCAAAGAAGTCACCGTATCAGCTACGGTGAAGAACCTGACGGCACAACCCGTGCCATCCGTGCAAATACGGATGGTCATAGGCGATGTCGTGATGACTGAAACGATCTGCGTTCCGGGCAGCAGCAGCAATCTGGCGGTGTTCCGGTTCACCGTTCCGATTACGGCGGGCAACTATACCGTTTCATTTACAGTCGATCCAGATAATAAGATCAGCGAAATCAATGAAAATAACAACAAACTGAGCAGGGATGTTTCTGTAGTTGATCTTCCAGCCTCTACTGCTCTTGATCCGGATGATGAAGACATGGAACAGGTTAATAAAGCATACGGCCTGTATGATCTGCCGTCTGTTAACAGTTTAATGTCTCGCACATGGCAGGAGGTTCGGCTGGAGAACGGAAGCTATGTAACAAGAACCTTCTGGGCAAAGCTGACCACCACGTTTGAAATATCGCCGGACGGCCGTATCGCTAAGAGCGATAATCCAGATACAATGGAATCCGGGTATGGCGTACAGGCATCCTGTATAACGACACTGACTACCAACTATGATCATCCCGAAAAGCTGGTCGGCGCTCAGATGGTTTGGGTACGGTACCCCGAAAGCGCGTATGGGCAGTTATCCAGATGGCAGTATGCCAATGACAGTCTGGAAGCACAGACAGGAAACGCCGGAGATGTCACAGCCACGTGGCAATATGCCATCAACCTCTGGTCCGTGACCGGAAGTAGGCTGCATTACACACCGCTTTGGTTCCCGGATGGCGAATATACCGCGCTGGCGCAGCCATTCTATGCGTGGAGTCCGGTCGGACAGCTTTACGGGTATGAGATGGATAGTGTGACGATATTCGGAGATATGTACGACCGGATCACAACGATAAAGAGGTAATGAATATGGGACAGATTTTAAGCATTCTGATGGATGCTTTTTTTATCGGGTTGCTTGTATGGTGCGGTTATACGGATATACGGAAACGTATTGTTTCCAACGTGGTTATTACTGTGCTGCTGTGCCTTGGTATTGCACATACAGGATTAATTGCTTCCGCGCAAAGCACTTGGTGGGTATATCCGCTAGGTATGACCTTTGTTATTCCCTTTTTCATTTCATGGTTGAGAGGCGGTATGGGCGCGGGCGATGTGAAGATGGTCATGGCGATGGCCCTTTATCTAGGGCTGCTGAATGCAGTTATTGCTTTTGCGCTCATGGTTCCGGTTCTTATTGTTCTGATGGCCAGATCGTTGATAAGGGAAAAAACCTTGAAATGCCGGATACCTGTTGCGCCGGTTCTTGCCTTCGGTGCGATTGGTGCAGTTACTATGAGCTATGTTTATGGATTGTTGATATAGAGAAAATATAGGAGGTCAAAATTGATGAAAACGGCTGTTACTATTGGACTCTGTTTATTTATATTGGGCGGGATCGTGTTTCTACAGATAAGGAAAAGAAAAAGGAAATAAGTCCGAAATTGTGACGAAGAAGGCAATTTTTCAACCTTCTTCGTCACACATTACAAGGATTTGGAAACAAGCTTGTCGAATATATGTTATATTGTTGTAGTGGATAGAATGTCTATGATTGAAGCTTAAAAAATTTGGAAAATGTATTCTACGCTGACTTGTATCAGGAGAAATTCATGTATATTGCGAATATATTAATAGAAAATTACAGAGGTTTCAGCAGCAAAACAGTCATTGAACTCAATGAGAAATTAAATATTTTTATTGGTCATAATAACTCAGGTAAGACCTCGATCATTAAAGCTCTCCAAATCCTGTTCGATTCTTCATATCCTAAGAAATTAGGTATTAGTGATTTTAATCGACAATTATCCATCGCCGACCTAAAGTCCAATCCCCCGCAAGTCGTGATTTCTTCAGTGCTTAAGGAAAGCGAGGGCGAAACGGAGTATTCCGAGGATATTGTTTTAGTTTCAACGTTACTTACAAAAATTCAGCGTCCATATGAAGCTAAGTTGACTTATGAGTTTTTCCTTCCCGAAAAGGAAGTCGACGACTATAAAACTGCTATGAATGCCATCACCAGCACAAATATTGAAGAATACTGGAGCGAAATCGAGCATTCCTTCTTAAGCAAATATATATGGAAGCTATATGGTGGCGATGAAAAGTTAAAAATGGCTATCGATAATGATATTCTGAGTAAATTTGACTTTGAGTTCCTACAACCGATTAGAGATGTCGAAAGGGATTTAAGCTCTGGAAGCAACTCACTTCTGAAGGAAGTCATTGATTTCTTTATCGATTATGACATCAAGAACGATACTACAAAAACTAAAGATATAATCCAGACCGATTTGCAAAGGGTAAAGCGGGACTTTGCCGATTCATCCCAACAACTAATGGCTAAATTGCAAAGTCGCCTGAATGCCGGTGAAAAGCAGATCGTCTCATATGCCGACGACACTGGTGCGACCTTTGATGAAACATCGCCGCATTTCAGCGGTGTTCTAAATGAAACAACCTTATACTCCGCTCTACGACTCACTCTTGAAGACAAGACCGGAATCAAGCTGCCACCTTCAAATAATGGATTGGGCTATAACAATTTAATATATATTGCCCTACTGCTGGCCCAGATGCAAAAAGATGCGATGGGCGAATATTATGGCAGTAACGCAAAATTATTTTCAGTACTGACAATTGAAGAACCGGAAGCACACCTGCATCCTTCATTGCAATATCGTTTTCTGAAATTCCTAAATGAAAATATGAAAGCTAATGTTCGGCAGATATTTATAAGCACTCATTCCCCGAACATCACGGCAGCCTCCAAGTTAGATAATCTGATTGTTCTTAATAAAGAAAATGAGGAAATCGAGGTTGCCTATCCGGGGCGTGTATTCGATCTAAAGAAGAAGGATGATCAAGTTTCAAAAGCATATATAGAAAGATACCTTGATGTCACAAAATCCGATATGCTATTCGCCAAAAGGGTCATTTTGGTTGAAGGCATTAGTGAACAGTTACTATTGCCGATATTCACAAAATATCTAAAGGGTGACCTGATCGACCGCCATATCGCTGTTATAAATATCGGCGGCAGATACTTCTCCCATTTTTTAAGACTTTTCGATAAGGATAAAAGTGAATATGCGATAAATAAACGGGTGGCAGTAATCACCGATTTAGATCCTGTCAGAAAGAAAACCGGCATTAAGGGCGCACAATTTAGTTCTTGTTATCCGTTTGAATTAAATAAAGATAGCAGCTGTGAATATAAAGCATCATCCAACGCAATTGCCGATCTTTATTCTGATCGAGCAAAGACGGTAAGTGTGTTTACCCAAACTAAGAATACAGGCTGCACTTTTGAATATGAGTTGCTGCTGCATAATCCAACCTGTAAAGAGTTGGTAGTGTCGAGTATTGCAAACGGTGATGATCTCAAAGCAATAATGGACAACTACTCTAAGACATTTGAGGACTTGGTTACATATGTCGGTGATAGCGAAGAGTGTAAACGTATAAAAGCTGGTCTTGCAGACAGTAAAAACAAGGATCAATTAATTGCAGCCCTTTATTTGAACTTCGTTAGTAAAGCCGAGTCAGCTCAGGAAATTGCGGAAGTTCTGAATGAAAAAGCTGACGAATATCTCAAGGGTGTATTTTTATTTAAGATACCGCCCTATATTGAGGAGGCTATCAAATGGGTGCAGAAACCATAATAACCTTAAAAGATAGTCACGAAACGATTGATATTGAGCAACACTTTAAAGTCAACGCCGGGCCGGGTGCGGGCAAAACCACTTGGCTTGTTAATCATATTAAAAATGTAGCCCAGCATTCCAACCGCTTAGGGCAAGTTAAAAAAATTGCCTGTATAACTTATACCAACGTCGCGGTTGAAAAAATACTGTCTAACCTTGGGGAAGCATGCGAATGTGTCGAAGTTAGCACAATCCATGCCTTTTTATATAAGCATATTGTAAAACCTTATATTTCGTTTCTAAATGAGCCGGAATTAGATATCAGTAAAATAAGGGGTCATGATGAGTACGTCCCCAATAAGTCAATTCTTTTTGGCATAAAATCGGAAACCAAGCAAACGTATCTGGATGATAAAGATTTATTGGCTGCATTGACAGATTTGCAATGGACATTCGACAAGGATGGAAAATTGCAAATCGGGCCGCGTAAGTTTTTTAAATTTAGAATAAAAAAGGATACCTATCTTGCTTACAAAAAGATCTGCTGGAGCAAAGGCATATTGCACCACGATGACGTCTTGTACTTTAGTTGGCAGCTCATTGAGCGCTGCCCCTCAATTCTGGATCTCCTAAGAGCAAAATTCCCATATATTTTTATCGATGAATTTCAAGATACCAACCCGATTCAAGCTGCCATATTAAATAAATTAGCTGAAAAAGAAAGTATTGTCGGTGTGATTGGAGATAAGGCTCAATCAATATATAAATTTCAGGGAGCGGATGTCGCTCAATTCACTAACTTTAAACTAAACGGAATGGCCGAGTATAAAATTGATGGGAACCACCGAAGTACGGAAGAAATAATCAGTGTTCTTAATATTGTAAGAAACGACTCTTCATTAATACAGCATAGTCCAGAAAATAAGCACGGATGCAAGCCGCAGCTACTTGTCGGGGACGCCATATCTACCTTCCAGCAAGCAAAACATATCTGCGAGAAGCAGACAATATGGTCGTTGTGCTATAAAAATGTAACGTCTAATTGTCTGAAAAAAGATTATGGTTGTATAGCTGACGACATTACTCTGGAAGACATTATTCTCAACGACAGTAATGCCATTCGCGCAAAACAACTTTATTATATTATCGCTTCAATAGAAAATGCTCGCGATAATAAAATCAAAGATGCCCTTAAGTTAATGAAAAGATCTATACACAACGAAGATGCGGAAAAGACGGCATTAATTCAATTACAGTACTTTTTGAAGAATTATGATCAATTTAAGGATAAGTCATTGACGGAATTCTATTCCGATTATATGGACGAAAGCGTTTTTGACAAAACCAAGATTTCCAGAGGAAAAGCCAAGGATTATTATGATTCAAAGAAGTACTGTGAGCTTGCTTTAGCGGTGCGAATTGACGATGATGACTGCACTAATAGAACCATTCACAAGGCCAAGGGTGACGAAGCTGATTCCGTGATGGTTATAATCCCAGCAACCGATAATACAGAGAAAGAACTTGAATTTATTTTAAAACCAAATATTGATATTGAGAAAAATAGAGTATATTACGTCGCACTTAGTCGAGCAAAAGAAAAGCTATTTGTTTCAGTGCCAGATCTAAACAGTGATGTTGAGACCAAGTTATCTCAGGCTGGATTTGAAATATGCCGATAAATTATTGTTATGTAGTCTGTCTAGCCAACCTTCTATTATCCATAACACTTAATTTCTATATACAGTAACTTCTGTAAATTATATATCCGCATAATCAAACTGAATTGAGTTTCTTATTATGTTTATTATTGTACATACGTATGAACTATGTACTATCCAAATAAAACAAACTTGTTTTACTGTATAATATATCAATTCTGGCGGCTAATACAGGCCGTCTTTTTTATACCCATTTTTAAGAAAGGAGCCTGATAATTTGGCAACGAAGCTACAGAGAATATCCGAACTTATGGAGCAAACCATTAAGCAAGTGACGGACACACCGAACGAATGGACGGATTTTCTTAAAACGGCTACCCGGCTGTATAAATACCCCTTTCAGGAGCAAATCCTCATCTACGCGCAGCGCCCGGACGCCATCGCCTGCGCTTCCATCGAATTCTGGAATACGCATATGCGTCGGTGGGTCAATCGGGGCGCGAAGGGCATCGCACTTATCGACGACAGCACGGGAAAAATAATTTTAAAGCATGTCTTCAACGTTTCGGATACGCATAGCCTAGATCATATCCCGTTCCGTCTGTGGAAAATGAAGAAAACATATCAGGATCAGGTCATTGAAGAACTGTCCCACCAATTCGGGGATACAGACGAATCAAGCATCGTTTTTGAAAACCAGCTGATAGATATCATCCGCAATGCCGTACAGGACAATGTTGCGGATTACCTCAGCGAGATGTTAAATGCTCGGGATGGCAGTTATCTGGCCGATCTGGACGAAATCAATGTGGACGCCGTATTTAAGGAAGCCATGACCGACAGCATATCCTACATGGTATTCAGCCGTCTTGGATTGGATACAAAAACATATTTACCTGATGACTTATTCAAAGATATTTTCAATTTCAACACGTTCGATACGGTGATGCAGCTTGGCTGCGCGGCCAGCGACATATCCGAAATGGTGCTCCGCCAGATCGAATGTACCGTCAGGAGCATTGAAAAGCAGGAGCGCGACAGGCTTGCAAAGCCGGATCGCATGACAGACAATATAGGCAAAGATGAAAATGAAAGGAGCGGTGAGCATGGAGATCACATACACGCGGCAGGGCGATTACCTGATACCCAATCTGACGCTGAACGAACCGGAGACGCGGCCCATCGGGAAATACGGAATGCTGAGGAAGACGTTTCTGAAGGAGCACCGGAAAGGGACATACGCGGGGCTGCTCCTGTCGGAGAAGCTGGACAGCCACTTGGCGGATATCGACCAGACGGCGAGAGAACAGGTGGAAACGGCAATGGTGCGGATGGCGAAAGCTCAGGGCGTGACGGAAGCGCTAAAAGCCCAAGACCCGATGAAATGGACGGGGCTTATGAACATGATCAAGCTTCAAGCCGAGGAAGCGGTGCTCCGCGACCTCATCTACAGCTAACCCTATTCCCCACAACCGAAGAACAGATCGAAGCAATCGAGCAGGCAGAGGAAGAAAAAACCTCTGCCTTTTCTATTTCACAGGCAGAAATCGACGAAGTTCTGACGGACGGCAGCGGCGTGGCGGATGGTAAATACCGTATCTATCTGTACTTTCTGGAGCCCCATACCCTACAGGAGCGAATCGCGTTTCTCCGGCAGGAATACGGCATCGGCGGGCGCAGCAACGCTTTCAAGGATATCCCGCATGGCTGGGAAAACCATGGCGGCAAAGGCATTAAGCTCACAAAGGGCTCCCTACTCAGCCCCGACGCGGAAATCATGTTGACATGGAGTCGAGCAGCAAAGCGCATCGGCGAACTGATCAACGCAGGCCGTTACCTGTCGGACGCTGAAAAAGCCCAACTTCCCGTCTATCAGGAAGAACAGCAAGCCCATGAAGCACTGCGGAAAGCCGCCGACGCTATGACGGATACGCGCCGCAACGCCGATTACCACTACGCTCTGGGCGATACCGTCTACTTCGGCACAAGCGAATATACCCTGCTTGGGTTCGACGATGAAACAGTCACCCTAAACGATGAAAAGTACCCGCTTCTGACAAAGGAAATGCCCCTGGCAGAGTTTGAACGCCGTATACGGGAAAATCCGCTCAACAATGGTCTGATCGCAAGGGAAGGAGTTCCCAAAGAAGCAGAACCAGCCGGGAAAAAGGGCGAAATCCCGATCAATGAGGAATTGCCGGATACGTTGCCATCGGGAGCACAAACAGAAGAACCCGATTCTGACGAGGATGCCGCGATAGATGCGGAAGCGGAACGAGCCATCAATGCGCACGTAGCGGAGTTTGGCGCAGACGGCTGGCGGGCATTTCCTGGCAACGCTCCCGACAACGACATTACCGAGACTGCTATTGACGAGGCCCTGCAAGAATGGAATGGCGATATCAAGAGCAAGCATACTGTCGTGCGCTATATGCGGGAACATGCCTATGATGAGGAAACAGCGGATTTTCTGCGTGCCGAGTATGGCGATGATCTGCCCGCCTTCCCTGTGACCGAAGAAGGAGTAGCGCTGGATTTACCGTGGACAAGGGTGCAGCGGCGAATCGTCCAGCTTATCCAGCAACATTGTTTTTATACACAGGAGGAACAGGAGAATCTTGATGACGTAGACCCTGTTGCTATCCGTGAACGGCTGGAACAAGCGGGCATCGTAAACGGCGTTGTTGTTGATCAGGAAGCGATAGATAACGACCCGTTTATCCGGCAAGTATCCGCTGACGCGACGCGACAAAAATCCTTACAGGAGAATGATGCTTCAGCCAACAATATAGGAAAGCCTAAGCAGCAAAAGCATAGCGGCGTCTCGTACCCCGGCGAGATCATTCCTGTAAAAGAACACATTGCCCAAACCAAACTGGATTTTCGTATCACGGATGACGCTCTCGGACACGGCGGTGCAAAGACCAAGTACGGTTTCAACGTTACGGCAATCCGCACCTTGCAAGCCATTGAAGCAGAAAACCGGCTTGCCACCGCTGAGGAACAAGAGATTCTTTCAAAATACGTCGGCTGGGGTGGCATCCCGCAAGCATTCGACGAGACCAATTCAAGCTGGAGCGATGAATACGACGGGCTAAAGCAGCTTCTGACCGAAGAGGAATACACTTCGGCGCGGGAATCCACGCTGAACGCGCACTACACGTCGCCTATTGTCATCAAGGCAATCTATCAGGCGATTGAAAATATGGGCTTTGAAACAGGCAATATACTGGAACCCGCCTGCGGCATCGGCAACTTCTTTGGACTCGTGCCCGAGAGCATGGCCGACAGCAAGCAGTACGGCGTGGAACTTGACAGCATCACAGGCAGGATCGCCAGACAGCTTTACCAGTCCGCCAACATCGCCGTGCAAGGCTTTGAAGCCACGAACCTGCCAGACAGCTTCTTCGATTTGGCGGTTGGCAATGTCCCATTCGGTTCCTACGGCGTCACGGACAAGCGATACGACAAAAATCACTTCCTCATCCACGACTACTTCTTCGCCAAAGCACTGGACAAGGTCAGGCCGGGCGGCATCATCGCGTTCATTACGAGCAAAGGGACGCTCGATAAAAGGAATCCCGCTGTTCGCAAATACATCGCGCAACGCGCAGAGCTCATCGGTGCGATTCGGCTGCCCAATAACGCGTTTACCGCAAACGCCGGTACACAGGTCACGTCGGACATCATTTTCCTTCAAAAGCGCGACCGATCCATAGATATTGAACCCGAATGGATACACCTCGCCGAAAACGAGGACGGCATACCCGTCAACAGTTATTTCATCGAACATCCTGAGATGATGCTGGGGACAATGGCGTATGACGACATGATGTACGGCAACAAGACCGAAACCACCTGTATGCCGTTTGAAGACGCTGACCTGGCCGAACAGCTTAAGACCGCCATCGGAAACATCCATACGCAGATTACCGATTACGAGCGGAATGAACAGGAAGAAAGCGAAACGGAATCCATCCCTGCCGACCCGGATGTACGTAATTTCAGCTTTGCGCTTGTGGACGGCGAGATCTATTATCGTGAAAACAGCCGTATGAACAAGATTGAGCTATCCGTCACGGCGGGAAACCGCATCCTGGGGATGATCGAACTGCGCGACTGTACGCGGAGGCTCATTGAGTACCAGATGGAGGGCTACCCGGATGAGGTGATCCATAGCGAACAGCATAACCTGAACGCACTATATGACGCTTTTACAAAAAAATATGGCATGTTGAACTCCCGCGCCAACAACATGGCGTTTTCGGATGACAGCTCCTACTGCCTGCTCTGCTCGCTTGAGGTCATCGACGAAAATGGCGAATTGGAGCGCAAGGCGGATATGTTCACCAAGCGCACTATCAAGCAGCATACCGTTGTGACCTCTGTTGACACGGCGAGCGAAGCGCTGGCGGTGTCCCTTGCGGAAAAAGCCCGTGTGGATCTCCCGTACATGGCAAGTCTGACGGGATTATCCGAGGAACAGATTGAAACCGACCTTCAGGGCGTTGTTTTCCGGGATTTCGGGAATTTGGAGCCGGAGCAAGTGTCGCGTGCATTTTTCCAGGCAGAACGTTTCCCACTTGTCACCGCGGATGAATATTTATCCGGCAATGTTCGTCAAAAGCTGAAGTTGGTACATTATCTCGCCGGAATCCTGCCTCCCGATCAGAAGGAAAAAATACAATCAAATATCACGGCGCTGGAGGCTGTACAGCCCCAAGACCTGACCGCGAGTGAAATCGATGTGCGGCTGGGTGCGACATGGCTTCCGCAGGAGGATATTGAGCAATTCGTACTTGAATTTCTGAAGCCGAGTTATTACGCTAAAGACAGGATAAAAGTTCACTATTCCCCTTACACCGCGTCATGGAGCATTGAGGGGAAAAAGGCTGATTACGACGGCGTTCTGGCCAACGCTACCTACGGCACCGACCGAATCAACGCCTATCAGATCATCGAACAAACGCTTAACCTCAAGGATGTCCGCATCTTCGACAAGAAGATCGACGCCGATGGTAAAGAGATACGCGTTCTGAACCGTAAGGAAACCACGGTTGCACAGCAGAAGCAGCAGCAGATCAAGGACGCGTTCCGGGAATGGATATGGCAGGATCATGACCGGCGCGAGCGGTTGGTCAGGCTCTATAACGAGAAGTTCAACAGTATTCGCCCGCGGGAGTATGACGGGAGCCATCTGAAGTTTTCCGGCATCAACCCGGAGATCACGCTGCGGCCGCATCAGGTGAACGCCATCGCCCATATCCTGTATGGCGGCAACACACTGCTGGCGCACGTCGTTGGTGCCGGGAAGACGTATGAAATGGTCGCGGCGGCCATGGAATCAAAGCGGCTGGGAATATGCCAGAAGAGTTTGTTTGTTGTGCCAAACCACCTGACGGAGCAGTGGTCCGCCGAGTTCCTGCAACTCTACCCGAGCGCTAATATACTTGTAGCGACGCGCAAGGACTTCGAGACTCGCAACCGGAAGAAATTTTGCGGGAGGATCGCTACCGGCGACTATGACGCCGTGATCATCGGGCACTCGCAGTTTGAAAAGATACCCATGTCCATCGAGCGGCAAAAGGCCACGCTGCAGGAGCAGCTCGACGAGATCGTGGCCGGTATCGCGGACGCCAAAGCCGCTAAAGCGGAACGTTTTTCGGTCAAACAGCTTGAAAAAACGAAGAAGGCTATTAAGCTTAAGCTCGATAAGCTCAACGATACCAGCCGGAAGGACGATGTGGTGACTTTCGAGGAGCTGGGCGTGGACAGGCTGTTCGTGGACGAGGCGCATAATTTTAAGAACCTCTTTCTGTTTACGAAGATGCGCAACGTTGCTGGACTGGCTCAAACTGAAGCGCAGAAGTCTTCAGATCTGTTTATGAAGTGCCGGTATCTGGATGAAACTACAAACGGGCGCGGCGTGGTGTTCGCCACAGGGACGCCTATAAGCAATTCCATGACCGAGCTTTACACCATGCAGCGATATTTGCAGTACGAGGCGCTGCGCAGCCAGGGCCTGCAGCACTTCGATTGCTGGGCGTCCACATTTGGGGAGACGATTACGTCTATCGAGCTTGCGCCGGAGGGTACGGGATATCGGGCAAAGACGCGGTTTGCGCGGTTCTACAATTTGCCGGAGCTGATCAGCATGTTCAAAATGGTGGCCGATATCCAGACCGCAGATATGCTGAACCTGCCTGTGCCCGAGGCGGAATACCACAACGTTGTGATCAAGCCAAGCGAGTATCAGCGGGATATGGTAGCGGAGCTGGCCGAACGTGCGGAAAAGGTACGTAACGGCATGGTGGACGCGACCGAGGACAACATGCTGAAAATCACCAACGATGGGCGCAAGCTGGCATTGGATCAGCGGCTGATCAGCGAACTGCTGCCGGATGATGTGGACAGCAAAGTAAGCGCCTGCGTGGAGAACATCTACCGCATGTGGGAAGAAAATAGGAACAAGAGACTGACGCAGATGGTGTTCTGCGATCTCTCCACCCCGCATTACGACGGCAGCTTCAACGTATATGACGATATCAAACGAAAACTGGTTGATCTGGGTATACCGGAGGACGAGATCGCGTTTATCCATGATGCGAACACGGAAACCAGAAAAAGCGAGCTGTTCGCCAGCGTCCGCAAGGGGCAGATGCGTATCCTTCTGGGATCCACCTTCAAAATGGGCGCGGGGACGAACGTGCAGAAACGGCTGGTGGCCGAGCATCATCTGGATGTGCCGTGGCGGCCTTCGGATATTGAGCAGCGCGAAGGCCGGATCATCCGGCAGGGCAACGACAACGATCTGGTGCATGTTTTCAGATATGTCACTGAGAATACCTTCGATTCTTACATGTGGCAGACCATCGAGAACAAGCAGAAGTTCATCTCCCAGATCATGACGAGCAAAAGCCCTGTGCGGAGCTGCGAGGACATAGACGAAACGGCGCTCTCCTACGCCGAAGTCAAAGCATTGGCGACAGGCAATCCGTTTATCAAAGAAAAAATGGACTTGGATATCCAGGTGGCGCGGTTGAAGTTGCTGAAAGCGAGCCACTTAAACCAGCGGTACGCGATGGAAGATAACCTGTGTCGATACTTCCCCTCGCAGATACGGCAGACCGAGGAGCGCATCAGAGGATATGAGCAGGACATCGCGCGTCTGAAGGAGTTTGCGCCGGAGGATGGACAAAAGTTCTTGCCCATGACGATAGGCGGTATTCGGTATGATGAAAAGGAACTCGCCGGTAAGGCGCTGCTCGAAGCGTGCAAAGCCAAGACTTCGCCCGACCCGGCTGAAATCGGCGAATACCGCGGATTTCAGCTAAGCCTTTCCTTCGATACGTTCAATAAGGTGTTTCAATTGACGATGAAGAACGTACTCAGCTATTCCATCGTTTTGGGAAGCGATGTGTATGGAAACATATTAAGGATCGACAATGCCCTCTCCGGTCTGCCAGATCAGTTAGGCCGCTGTAGTCGCAACTTGGAAGATCTGCACCGCCAGATGAACGAAGCCCAACTGGAGCTAGATAAGCCGTTTGCACAGGAGCAGGAGTTAAAAGAGAAATCTGCGCGGTTGGCTGAACTGGACGCATTATTGAACATGGATAAAGGTCAACCGGAAATGCTTGACGGCGAGCCGGAACAGGAGGAGGATATAAAGGAAAGAAAGTATGATATGATACGCTAAATCGACAGCTTTGATATGGCTCACATGTATGGATACACTATATGACAGGAATATTCCTGGAAGGAGCGGTTTTCTATGGAGCCTGTAAAATCTGATTGGATCAACAACCGGTATTCGGAAATCGAAAACGAAGTGGCCGCAAAGCTGCGCGAGGACGAACAGTTTATGATGCTCCGGCAGCAGCGCGATCAGCTGATGGAGAAACATCCTTGCATATTACAGCTGCTTGAAGGCAAAGGAGCGATCTCGATCAGCGAAGAAGAACACGCCGCATTTTTACAGTACATTGTGCTGCAGATCGAAGAAGAAAACATGGAGCGCAAAGAAATCTATTGCTTCGGGCATGCAGATTGCATCGCTTATCTTAAACGAGTTGGCGCTTTGTAACAGTCAGAAGCAGAACTTTTAAGGCATCGGAATTATCCGGTGTCTTTTTTTGCCCAAGGGAGATGGTTATGAATCAAATCGTGCAACAGAGATATGTAACAAAAGAACAAATCGAACGCGCAAAGCAAATGGACCTGCTCACCTATCTTCAAGCATATGAACCGGATGAGCTGGTGCGGATCGGTCCGGACGTTTACACCACACGCGCACATGACAGCCTGAAGATATCCAACGGCAAATGGTGCTGGTGGTCTCATGGCATCGGCGGAAGAAGCGTACTGGACTACCTCATCAAGGTGCGCGGTATGGAATTCGTGGAGGCCGTTCAGCATCTGTGTGGCTGCATGCGATATACTCCTTCCCCGCCTGTCTATACAGTGAAACCATCGCCCAAGCCGCCGTTCATACTCCCGAAACCGTATGTCAACAACGACCGTGTCTTGAGATATCTTATAGGGCGCGGGATAGACCCGGAGATACTGGCGTACTGCGTTAAGACCGGGCGGCTATATGAAGACGAGCGCCACAACTGTGTATTTGTGGGCTTTGACAGTGGCGGTAAACCCAGGTACGCCATGCTGCGCAGTTCCAGCCCCACTTCTTTATTTCTTCAGGAGGCCGATGGCAGCGACAAGCGGTATGCCTTTGCCCTGCCGTTTCAACCGGCATCGGAAACGATACATTTATTTGAAAGCGCCATAGACTTGCTTTCGTTTGCCACGCTGCGAAGGAATGAATGGCGGGATTTCAATTACCTATCATTGTCTGGTATCTATCAACCGCGCAAAACATTATCTGAAACGCCGCTGCCCGTCGCGCTTGCGCAGTATCTGAAAGACCACCCGAATACAAACCATGTTGCCCTGTGTCTTGATAACGACGATGCGGGAAGGTTGGCCGCGCGAACGATATGCGCTCTGCTGCCGGGCCATTACGCCACGGAAATGCTGCTCCCCGAAAAAGGCAAAGACTACAACCGGCAGCTCCAGATAGAAAAAGGAATATCTCCCGCCGTCAGGATGCGCGGCGAACCCGAAAGATAACACAACAAATATCTAATTTAAGGAGGATTCTAAATGAACGTTTTGGTTGTTGAACCCATGAGGAAGCCTTATCTGAAGGACATCGATCCCGGCCTGAATTCATTACAGCAGGAAGTAGGCGGATATATCGAGGCGATATACCCGTATGAGGAGCCGGTAGGACTGGTCTGCAACGAGGAAGGCAAGCTGGAAGGGCTACCGCTCAACCGCGCCATCTATGGCGAAAACGGCGAAATGGTAGATATCATCGCCGGAGCCTTTCTCATCGTCGGCCTAAGCGAGGATAACTTCGCGGAACTACCTAATGAATTGGCCGAAAAATACACAAAGCTCTTTGAGTCGCCCGAGGTATTCTATTCGGCGAATGGGCAGATACATGCGCAGAAGGTGGAACCGGAACCTATGCCGGAAAAATCAGCACATCAGGATATGGTGGAACCAACCGATACCACATCACTGCGGAAGTTTTCGATCTATCAGCTTAAAGGCTTGGATGAACTGCATGATATACGGTTTGAGCCCTATGAATATCTGCAACAGAACGACCTTTCATGCGACGTGCGCAATTATGACCTGGTGTATTCCGGCCACATGCGTCCGAATGAAACGCTGGAGAACCTGTTTTACAAATACAATATGGAGCGCCCGGAGGATTTCAAAGGGCATTCCCTGTCGGTGAGCGACGTAATCGTCGTCCGGGAACGCAGCAAAAGCACCGCGTATTATGTTGACAGCTTCGGCTTCAAGCAGCTGGATCGCTTTGAAAAAAGCCGTACGAGAACGCCGGAGAGCCGTGAGGCGCGTGACTTCGAGAGATGATTTCTTTCCCGGCAGGTATGTCAGTGGAAGCTCTGCCGTCTACTACCAAGCACTGAATTTGTGTGACCACAAATTCGCTTGTAAGGGCGTTCCCTTAAACCCCGTAACAAAGGAGGTGGTTTCCATGAGGAAACGCGCGCACCGCATATGGGCGCACCTGTCCAATGACGAATATGAAGCATTCCGTTGCTGTGTCAAAAAGTCAGGTATGTCGCAGGAGGCATATTTGCGCGCCCTCATCAAAGGCCGCATTCCGAGAGAGCCGCCGCCAGCCGACTATTACGCCATGATGAAGGAGCTGCGCGCCATCGGCAACCGTATCAACCAAATCGCTGCCAGAGCCAATGCCATCGGGTTCATCAACGCCGAGCAATATGAGAAGGATGCGTGCGAATTGCACGAGGCTATTCTTCGGATACAGGCGTCGGTCGTGCTGCCTGAGAGGATATAACATGGCGACTACAAAAATATGGGACGTACGCGGTTGGATAGGCAAGGTCATTCTGTATGCGGAGAACCCGGAAAAGACGGAAAACCGCGAGTGGAGCGCCGCTGAGCGCGAAGGGATGCAGGACATCATGGAATACGCCATGCAGGAAGCGAGCGAACGCGGTCTGATCGATGTGCTAGAATATGCGGCTGCGGATTACAAGACGGAGCAAAGGCATTTCGTGTCAGGTATCAACTGCAACGTGGAAATCGCGCGGCAACAGATGATACTGACCAAAAAGCAATGGGACAAGGAGGGCGGCATCGTCGCCTACCACGGGTATCAGAGCTTCGCGCCGGGCGAGGTCACGCCGGAGGCTGCGCACCGCATTGGCGTGGCGCTGGCCGAAAAGCTGTGGGGCGACCGCTTTGAGGTGATCGTAGCCACCCACCTGAATACCAAGTGTGTTCACAACCATTTTGTCATCAACTCTGTCTCCTTCAAAGACGGCCACCGGTATTACGATAACAAAGCGAGCTACGCGCTTATGCGCCGCACCTCCGACGACCTGTGCCGCGAAAACGCCCTTTCGGTCATCACGGATTACAGGGGACGGGCCAGGCATTACGCAGAGTGGAAGGCCGAAAACGCCGGGCAACCCACCTGGCGCAGCGCTATCCGAGAGGATGTGGATCAGGCCGTCATGGTATCCATGAGCTTTCAGGCGTTCATCCGAAGCCTGAAGGAAAAGGGTTACGAGGTCGGCACAGGCGGCAAATACATAAAAGTCCGTCCCCCGGGCAAGGAACGGTTTGTACGGCTCCGCTCGCTTGGGGACAACTACACGGAGGAGGCCATACGCCAGCACCTTCTCCGACAGAGGATGCCCGAGCACCCACTCAAGCCGGAACCGCCCAAAGTGAAGCGTGTCAAAGTGTACGGCAATTTCACGCTTTCCCACGTCACATGGAAAGGACTTCGCGCCCTGTACTTCCGTTATCTATATCAGCTCCGCAGGGCGCAGCGCCAGCCGTCAGGCCAGGCGCATTTTTTATTACGCGAAGATTTACGATTGATGGATGCTATAACCGAGCACGCGAAATTCCTGCATCGGCACGGTATCGACAGTGACGAGCAACTCACAAGCTTCCGCGCGGATGCGGAGCGGCAGATCGCTGTCCTGACCGCCAAGCGCAAAGCGCTTTCGGATGAGAAGCGCCGCACATCCGTCCCGAAGGAACACCGGGCGCAACTCGGGGTGCAGATCAGTGCCCTATCGGCGCAGCTTAAACCGCTCAGGCGAGATGTGAAGTTGTGCGACGATATTCTGAAACGTTCTGTGGTGATTGCGGAAAAGCTGGAGCAGATGACCCAACAGAAGCAAGGCAATAAAGAACGTGGAATGATTGATAGAAATGAACCTGTCCACTGATAATTGCATTCATACTTTTAAATTATATCAAGGGTTTTGGTATATTGTGTCGAATTATTTACTGTTGCTATTATGCCTATTCTGAACCCAACGCATTATAATCAAAGCAATTGCAAAGTAGTGATAAGATTAGATTGTTAGGGAGCAAGCCAATGCCGAAGAGAACCGAGTTTTGTATTGAAGAAAACCCAATACATTTTCGAAATAAACCCCTACGTATGCAAAAATCATATACTTGGCAGGATTACCGTAAACAAACTGTTTTAACCGACGACTTGTTTACGTTTGTCGCGTTTTATTATGCAACACATAATAAAGCAATGAAATACCGGGATTCATCATTAAAAACAAAGTATGGCAATGCAGACCAATTTCATTATGATTTTTATTGGAAGCAGGCAAAGGTTTTCTATGATTCTGCTAAATCACTACCTGTCGAATCGGCTCCTTTATCAGCTTACTATTGCATGCTTAATGCGGCTAAATCATATATAGCTTTTAAGTCAGAATATGTTGACGATTTTGTTGAGCATTTTGGTCAACATGGTCTGAACGAAGACAATAGCGATACCGGTGAGGATTTGTCTACTATAAACATTAAGCACAAGCAAATAGGCGTTTTCCCTTTATTCGCAAAATCATTAGATCTGGATTTTACAGAAAAATGGGCAGCTGGAACTCCACGCTCACTTAAATCATTACTGTACAATTTACCTTTTGTACACCGAGCCTTTTCAATGACTTGCAATGCTAGAAATAGTAAAGTCGAAGAGTTGTTTCTCCCTCTAAATGTCGGCGATTCCCCTAAATACTATAAAGCAAATGATGGAAAAGCGTATCTTATTATTGATTTAGAAAAAAGTTACTTCGCAGCTAATGCCAGAACAATACCATCGGCTATCGAAACTACATTACCGGAAGATTTCAAACTTATTGATGGCTCTGGATTTAAACTTATTAGTATTAATGGTGCTATAAGATATTCAGATAGTGTATCAAGTGAAATAAAAGTATTCACTCAACAATCGCGAAAGTTCATGTCTTATATTAAAGGAACTCATAGATTATGGTATCTAAAAAGAATCCGGCTTTCACATCCTGATGTGCTGAATTTATGCGACATGACACTCATCATGGCGTCTATGCATCGTATTAGTGAAATCGTTAGATATAAACCGGAGCAGCTATCGCGGTTAATGCAATCAAAAGAGAATTGGTTGTTACATGAATTTATCACATTAGCATTAGATCAATTTATAGATGAAATTGCTTGCGAGGTTACTGGACAAGATATAATGTGCACATCTCAAAAGTAAAATCTATGATATTTTTGGGTATAAAATTCACTTTATTTTCTTGCCGTCTATAATACGGACGGTAGTGTACCTGCAACCATATTCTCTCTAAATATAATAAATAGAAGATCATAAAATTAATTTAAATCGGACGTGTCCCCCACTGGGAGGCGTCTTTTTTAATCAGAAAAAGGAGGAAAAAACATGAGCCAGATAGGAGACGCGGCAGAACAGATCGTCAATATGGCGACTAACGTGACAATTAAAGGTATTGAGGTAGCGACAAATCTTGCGGGAAAGGGTGCGTTGTCGCTCGCTACATTCCTGATCGCCGCATTGAAGGACCAAAAACGCACCAAGGGCAAAGCGCGGATGAAGGCGTTCAACGGCAAGCCGACAAAGGTATTCGTCATCAAGGCCAGCGAACTCAAATGCTTTGCTGAGGAAGCCAGAAAATACGGCGTACTGTACGCCGCTGTAGTCAATCGAAAGCAGCCGGACGGACTATGCGACATCGTGGTCAACGCCAACGATGCCGCCAAGGTCAACCGCATCGCGGAGCGGTTTGCCCTCTCGACTGTGGATATGGAGAAGATCCGCGACGACATCAAAAAAGCACGGGAAGCGAAGGCCAAACAGCCAGACGCCGAAAAAGAACGCACTGTGCCACCGTCAGAAAAGAAAGCGCATACCGTGGACGAGCATACGCTGGATGAGATGCTGAATACTCCGCAGAAAAAGGAGCACAAGCAGCCTGTGGATGTGTCAAGCCCTACGAAGGCGGGGACGGAAAAATCACATCCGTCCGCGCCTTTCTCAGAGAACAGAGGCGATACCGCCGAGGCTGAACGTCCCTCTGTGCGTCGGCAGATCAGGGAAATCAGGGACACCCGCCGTAATCAGCCCACGCCTAGCAAGTACCAGACCCGGCAGACCACTCACACACAGCCAGCGCGGAGCAGGAAAGATACTCAATCGAAAGGACGGTAATTTTATATGGAAAACTACGACAGCTTATTTGAAAACCAGAATTCCGGACAACAGCAAAGCGAGCCATTTGACAAAGAAGCATGGGCACAACGCAAGCAGGAGGAACGCGCACATCTCTATGAGATCATCGATGGCATGGCGGACAAGGCGCTCTCTGATCCCGCCGCGCTTTCGAATTATCTGGCGATGCAGTCGAGGCTCAGCAGGACGAGTATGGCCAACACATTGCTGGTGTTGGCGCAGAAGCCGGACGCCTCCTACGTCATGAGCTTTGACGACTGGCAGCAGAGAGGCCGGGCGGTCAAACGGAACGAAAAAGCCCTGTTGGTGCTGGAGGCCGACGGCGAGTACGAACGGGCGGATGGGACAATGGGAACCCGCTTCGACGTAAAGCGTGTATTTGACGTGTCGCAAACGCATGGCCAGCCCCTGCGGGAGCGGACGCAAGCGCCCATAAGATCAAGGCTCAAGGCGCTGGCGACAAATACTCCCATCCCCATCAGGGTATCCGATTCTGTTTCGCGGAAAATCGGCGCGATGTATTCCGATAAGGACAAGACGGTCTACGTTGCCCGCAACATGGAGGGCGAAACGCTGTTTGCCGTGCTCACCTGCGAGCTTGTCCACGCTGAAAACATGACCGGCGACGCTTCCCGCGACGCGTTTATATCGAGCTGCGCGGCGGACATCGTTTGTCTGCGATACGGCGTTACTATTGCTCCGTCGTGCGACCGGATACCTGAAGGAATATCTGCTCAGGATACTGCCGAAAAACGTGCGGCGCTGGGCAGCATTCGCGAAGCCGCCTGCGACATTATCGAGCGTGTGGACAAAAACCTCTACGCTGAGCGGCAGCAGCAAAAAAAACAGCCGGAAAGGTGACGGATATGGAAGAAAAACGCGTCATCGAGGTGGATGAATACCAGCAGCGGCTCATCATTGGCTCACTGAACGACAAGCGCAACGAGCTGGTGGCGCAGGGGCGGGATACCGACTTTGTGGATGAGACCCTTTTGGATGTGATGGATGCGCCCACCCGCAAAGAAAAAAAGAGATATAAGGAAATAGAAAGATGAACAGACCGGTTACAAATAAGAAAGAGAGCCTTGTCCTTTGGGGGCTGGGCATCCTCCCCGTGGTGTGGGCGGCGTTGATCGTCGCCCCTTTTTTATCCCAGGGGCTTTCGGGCATATTGACCGCCTTCACCAACGGCATGAACAATCCGACCGCTATCACTTGGTGCGCCGAATCACCCAAAGCCATTCTAATATTTCTGTTGATATACGGAATGGGTATCGGTATCTATTACTCCCTGAAGCGGAACTACCACAGGGGCGAGGAACACGGCAGCGCCAAGTGGGGCGACCCGAAGCAGCTATCCCGAAAGTACGAGGGCAGGAACAAACCTGACAATATCCTGCTCTCGCAGAACGTCCGCATCGGTCTGGACGGGCACAAGCACAGGCGAAACCTAAACGTGATGGTCGTGGGCGGCAGCGGCAGCGGCAAGACGCGCTTTTACGCTAAGCCGAACGTTATGCAATGCAACTCGTCGTTCGTCGTGCTCGACCCAAAGGGCGAAATCCTGCGGAATACGGGATATCTGCTCGAAAGACAGGGCTATGAACTGCGTGTCCTCGACCTCATTAACACGGAGAGATCCCACGGATATAACCCCTTCACCTATCTTCGGGATGACAAGGATGTGCTGA
The DNA here is from genome assembly GCA_023410595.1 of Bacillota bacterium. Taxonomy (GTDB): domain Bacteria; phylum Bacillota; class Clostridia; order Christensenellales; family SZUA-584; genus DTFZ01. The sequence continues at coordinate 46,234 of JAEYPO010000030.1, forward strand.
AGCTTGTCGGCAACATCGTACGCAACACCACGCCTAAGGGCGCACAGAGCAATGACCCCTTCTGGGAACGTGCGGAAACGGCGCTCATGGAGGCCCTCATCCTCTATCTTGTCCACGAAGCGCCCCCTTTTGAACAAAACTTCCCAATGGTCATGGAGATGATCGGTGCGGCCGATGTACGTGAGGAGGACGAGGAATATGCCAGCGTCCTCGACGAACTGTTTGAACGGCTAGAAGACCGCGACCCCGAGAACCTTGCAGTCAAGCAATATAATATCTTCAAGCTGGCCGCAGGTAAAACGGCCAAAAGCATCCTCATCAGCCTCGGAGTGCGTCTGGAAAAATTCAACCTCCCGCAGATCGCCAGTGTAGTCAGCCACGATGAAATGGACTTTCCTTCGCTGGGCGAGAAAAAAGTGGCGCTGTTCGCACTGATCCCCGATAACGATTCATCGCTCAACTTTATTATCGGGATGCTTTACACGCAGCTTTTTCAGGAACTTTACTACCGCGCCGACCACGTGTATGGCGGACAACTCCCCGTCCATGTCCACTGCGTCATGGACGAGTTCGCGAACGTGGCTCTGCCCGACGAGTTTGACAAAATACTCAGTACCATGCGGTCGAGGGAGGTCAGCGTATCCATTATCCTGCAAAACCTCGCGCAGCTCAAAGCCTTGTTCGAGAAGCAATGGGAAAGTATTGTCGGCAACTGCGATGAATTTGTCTATCTCGGCGGCAACGAGCAATCCACGCACGAGTATATCAGCAAGATGCTTGGCAAGGCGACCATCGACACCAACACCTACGGGCAGAGCAAAGGCCGAAGCGGGAACTACTCGACCAACTGGCAAATCACCGGACGGGAACTGTACACGCCGGACGAAGTGCGTATGCTGGACAACCGCTATGCCCTGCTGTTCATACGCGGCGAACGTGCCGTACAGGATAGCAAGTACGATCTTTTGCGCCATCCCAATATCAAATTCACTGTAGACGGCGGAGCGCCGCCGTATATCCACGGGCAGGCCCCTCTCGCTCTCGATACGGACGAAATTCTTCTGAACGGCGATTACGGCGACTATGAAGTGCTGTCCGAAGACGACCTCAACAGAATATTAAACAAAGAAACGGAGGAACAAAAATGAAAACGTCTAAAAAAATGCGGCTGATTTTCAGCGTCTTTTGTACCCTTGTACTGGTGTTCTCTGTCACGGCCACGGCCTTTGCTACCGACGATCCGATCCAGGTAGTCGATAATCTGTCCGAATTCATGTTCGGCTTGATACGCGCAATCGGCATCATTCTGCTTGGTTGGGGTATCGTGCAGGTGGGCTTATCGCTTAAAAGCCACGATCCGAGCCAGAGGGCGAATGGCTTTCTGACGCTAGCCGGAGGCATCGTCATCACTTTTGCCAAAGAGATCCTGAATCTTATCACTGGAGGTTGACCGATATGTTTGACAAATTTCCAATAACAGAGCCGATGCATATCCATTCGCTGGACGGCAAGCTGCAGGAAGCGACGATTGTGGAAAAGGTCGGCGATAACCAATATGTGGCGGAATACAACGGCATGCGCTGCACCGCTATATTCAATCCCTTCGTTGGTCGCTTCTATGTCGATGACAAGTACGGGATCATACGGGACAAAACGCCGCGTAAGGATGAGCCATGCCGGTAAAATTGAATGGCAAGCCTGCTTCTTATGAGCGGGTTTGTTCTAACGAAACGAGGTGAAAAAATGGGAAGCGGCAACTGGATCATCGATAATATCGCCAATGCTCTCAATACGTGGAACTCCAAGCTCACGGAGATATGGCAGCTTATTACCCAATCCCCCGAGACGTTCAAGGGCGGGGGCATTTGGAATGTGGTGACCGACATCAACGGCGCGCTTAAAGCAATCGGCTATGCGCTGCTGGTGCTTTTCTTTCTTGTAGGGGTTGTCAGGACGTGTGGTTCTTTTACGGAAATCAAGCGCCCCGAGCAAGCGTTCAGGCTGTTTGTACGCTTTGTGCTTGCCAAAGCCGTAGTGACTTACGGGCTCGACCTTATGATGGCGCTCTTTAACATCGTTCAGGGCGTCATTTCCACAGCTACAAACGCTGCGGGTCTGAGTGCGCAGGCAGCGGTCACGATACCCGCCGAGATGGATACAGCAATACGCAATTTGTCTTTTTTGCAAAGCATACCCGTCTGGGCGGTATCCCTGCTCGGCAGCTTATTTATTATCGTGCTGTCATTCATCATGATCATGAGCGTATACGGGCGCTTTTTTAAGCTATACCTCTACACCGCGATTGCCCCCGTTCCGCTTGCGAGCTTCGCGGGCGAACCTAGCAGCAGCATTGGCAAGAGCTTTCTTAAAAGCTACGCTGCTGTATGCCTTGAAGGGGCGATCATCGTGCTGGCCTGTATTATCTTTTCTGTATTCGCGGCGAGCCCGCCGGCAGTACCGGCAGACGCCAGCCCTGTCACGATGGTTTGGAGTTACATGGGCGAATTGATCTTTAATTTGCTGGTGCTGGTCGGAGCCGTGAAGATGGCTGACCGCGTAGTGCGCGAGATGATGGGGTTATAAGGTCTGCTGATTATATTTGTTCTGCTGCCTTTTGCGAAGAATTCTTTTCCGTATCGTTACGACCCAGCTAAAAATCACAAGCGCGATCAGCCCGATAAAGATGAGGGTTGCAAACATTTCATTTTTCTGTACCCAATCTGGGAAAAGGATAGATACAAAAAGGGCGTAGAACAGTGGAACACCCAATCGAAAAAACGATGCAATTTTGAATAGCAAATTAACCAAAACCATAATCAGAAATATGGCGATGGATGCGTACATCATAACGGCATTCCTCCTTTCTATTACCATATTCAGAGGTTTTGCCTAGAATGTAAAGTCTGTCGCCAAGCCAAGGAGGTATTGTGAAAAGTTCTATTCGCAATGAGCTCAACAAAGAAAAAGAGAAACTGAACCAACTAATAGAAGATACAATGGAAAAAGGAATTTCTCCGGGAGAAAGCGAGGAAATATTAGAGCAAAGCAGAAAGATTGATATGATTATCGCCGAAATTCAAAAGGAGAAGAAGCAGACAAGAAATCGGGATGAACACCCAAGATAATAATCTGAAAAACACATTATGCTGTAACATTTGATGTGGAATTTTACGAAGGATACGGGTATAGTAATATCAGAAAGGGGCGAAAAACATGCCAAATATTAAACCTGTTTCTGATCTGCGCAATTACAACGATGTTTTAAAAGACGTTTCTGTTGGGCAACCCGTATTCTTAACGAAAAACGGGCGGGGACGTTATGTTATGATGGACATAGTGGAATATGAAAAAACACAGGCGACCCTTAAGCTGCTGTCCAAACTTACAGAGGCTGAAAGCGCGGTAAAGGATGGGACACCTGGCTATCGCCGGAAGATGTGCATAAATAACTCAGACTGTAGCCCAGAAGAATAGGATAATCAACGTAGATCGTCAGCAAACTGCTGGCGATTCAGACTGTCAAAAAACAGTATGGCACTGGAACTAAACTCAGAAATATGAATCTTGCCAATATAAATCCGTCATTTCCGGCGGCGTGTACGGCGGAAATGACACCGCTATTGCAGCTTGCGGCAGAGCAAGCTGCAATGTAAAACTCGAAAAAGTGGCAACGCCACTTTTTCGACAAGCTCGATCGTCAGCAAACTGCTGGCGATTTTTTATTACTTAAAATCAGGAGGATATTCATGGAAGTAAAAATCAATCGCGAAATTCGCGATTATCAGGAGGCCATATTCTTTGGTCTCAGCATGCGCCAGCTTGTCTTCTCGGTGCTGGCCGTCGCTGTGGCGGTCGGCGTATATTTTGGCCTTCGGGGTGTGTTGGGCACGGAAACAGTGTCATGGCTGTGCATACTCGGCGCTGTGCCGTTCGGCGCGCTCGGCTTTGTGAAATATAACGGCATGAGCGCGGAGCAGTTCATCGCCGCTTATGTCAAGTCCGAATTCCTCATACCGAAACATCTGACGTTTCAGAGCGAGAACATTTATTATATGGCGCTCACTGAGCGCATTGAAAAGGGAGGCAAAAACCATGATTAAGGCTTTGCGGCGCATCTTCATGCAGGATAAAGAACAACTGAACATCCCCCGCAGCGTACAGCAGACCATCCCTATCAGGCGGATATGGCCGGACGGTATCTGGATGGTGGGCAATAAGTATTCCAAGTGCTGGCGGTTTTCCGATATCAACTATGCCATCGCGAGCAAGGACGACAAGACATCCATGTTTCTGGACTACTCCGAACTTCTTAACGCGCTGGACAGCAACGCCACCACGAAAATCACTATCTGCAATCGGCAGCTTAACAAGCAGGCTTTCGAGAGCTCCATTCTGCTGCCCATGCAGGGAAACCAGTTCGACGGCTACCGCCGCGAGTACAACGAGATGCTTTTAAGTAAGGTGACGGACGTAAGCAACAGCATCGTGCAGGAACGCTATATCACCGTGTCCACCGTAGTCAAGGATATCGACGAGGCTCGCAGCTACTTCAACCGTGTGGGCGCTGACCTATCCTCGCACCTTGCGCAACTTTCCTCTATCTGCGAAGAACTGGATTCGGTGGAACGGTTGCGTATCTTCCACGACTTTTACAGAACGGGCGAAGAAGCGAATTACCATATCGACCTGAAGGACATGATGCGGCGTGGAAACAGCTTTCGCGATTACATCTGCCCGGACACCTTCAGCTTTGAAAAAGACCATTTCATAATGGGTGGTAAATATGGGCGGGTGCTGTTCCTCAAAGACTACGCATCCTATATTAAGGACAGCCTGGTATCCGAACTTTGCGAGTTGAACCGCAACCTATTCTTCTCTCTGGATATAATACCGATCCCCACCGACGAGGCGGTGCGCGAGGTGGAAAACAAGCTGCTGGGCATCGAGACCAACATCACCAACTGGCAGCGTAAGCAAAACCAGAACAACAACTTCTCGGCGGTCATCCCCTACGACATGGAGCAGCAGCGCAAAGAGGCCAAGGAGTTTCTGGACGACCTCACCACCCGCGACCAGCGCATGATGTTCGGGTTGGCGACCATCGTGCATACCGCCGACAGCAAGGAGCAACTCGACCGTGATACTGAGGCGCTGCTGTCCGTGGCGCGAAAGCACCTGTGCCAGCTTGCCGTTTTGAAATACCAGCAGTTGGACGGGTTGAATACCGCGCTGCCCTATGGCCTCAGAAGGATAAACGCCATCCGAACGCTTACAACCGAGAGTATGGCAGTGCTCATGCCGTTCCGCGCCCATGAGATCATGGATATCGGCGGGACATACTGCGGCATGAATGTCATAAGCCATAACCTGATCATCGCCAATCGGAAACTACTGATCAACGGCAACGGTTTTATCCTGGGTGTATCGGGCAGCGGTAAGAGCTTTTTCGCCAAGCGTGAGATCATCTTCCTGCTGCTCGGCACAAACGACGACATTATCATTGGCGATCCTCAAAATGAATACACTTCGCTGGTCTACGCTCTCGGCGGCGCGGTGGTCAATCTCTCGCCCGCGTCGCCTAATCATATCAACGCGCTTGATCTGGCGCTTGGATACGGCGACAGTGAAAACCCGCTGATCGCCAAGAGCGAATTTGTGCTCTCATTCTTTGAACAGATTATGGGCGGTACAGGTAAACTACGCGCCGTGGATAAGTCCATAATCGACCGCTGCCTGACGAATGTTTACCGCGAATACTTCGATAGTAATTACACCATCCAGCCGCCGACTCTGGTCGATCTCCACGCAGAGCTGAAGCGGCAGAAGGAGCCTCAGGCCAAGGAACTGGCGCTTGCGTTGGAGATGGTATCGCAGGGCAACCTCAACATGTTCGCCCACCAGACCAACGTGGATGTACATAACCGGTTGATCGCCTACGGTATACGAGATCTTGGCAAGCAGCTCCGCATGCCAGGTATGCTCGTGATGACCGACGCCATCCGCAACCGCGTGGCGCAGAACCGTGAGCGCGGCGTCCGCACGCACATCTTCTTAGATGAGATGCACATCTTCTTCTCCAACGAACTATCCTCCGTGTTCTTCGCGGAATCATGGAAGCAGTTTCGCAAGGACGGCGCTCTGGCGACCGGCATCACGCAGAATGTGGAGGATTGCCTGAAATCCCTGACCGCTCGCACCATGTTGGCCAACTCCGAATACCTTGTGATGCTCAATCAGGCTCCAACCGACCGCATAGAGCTGGCGAAACTGCTGCACATAAGCGATAACCAGCTCTCCTACATCACCAACGTGGGCTTCGGCAAGGGGCTTTTGAAGTGCGGCAACAGCGTCGTGCCATTCGTGGATAACTTTCCGAAACACACGAAGCTGTACGGACTGATGAGCACCAAGCCGGGCGAAATACAGGAAATATTAGGGTAGCATCTTTGAGCGTATCATCTTTCAATCTGTATGAGGATGGTACGCTCAATAATTTTATATAATTATAGATAATCATCATTGGTATAAAAATAAAACTATTCATTGATTACATTTACATCAGATTTATGCAATGATATACTGATTGTATTAATTTTACTTAATATGTTTGAGGTATTAATATGCCAAAAGTTAATGTTAATGAAGGTTATGAACTTTATCAAATAATCACTGATTTTGGAGATCCTTTGGAGATATTTAGAGAAGGAATTCAGAATTCATTTGATGAATTCGCAGATATGATTTTGGTTCACGTATATGAAAGACCCTTTTTAGGAGGGAATGAGTTAAGGATTGATATAATTGATAATGGAAATGGCTTAAAAAGAGAAAATATCTCAAACTTTTTTGACTTGGCAAACTCTAGTAAGGTAGATGAAGAGTATGTTCCAATAGGGGGAAAACATGGTTATAAAGGACATGGTTCTAAAGTTTTTTTTAATGCCCAGGAAGTTCAGATTTGTTCAAAAACCCGAGATGGTGATTATTGGGCCGCAAATTTAAAAAATCCTATTGAGCAAATCTCAAAAAAGAGCAATAATCTTGAATATTCTGAAATATTACGACCAAGTGATATTGATATTGAACTACCATCCTCTTGGGCTTCTGGTTTTATGGTCAGGATTATTGCACCTAGACATTTCGCAACACAACAGACCAGATCAAAGCTTAGCCATATTTTCCTTCGAGATTACTGTAAATGGTATACAATTATCGGTTCAATTGAAACTTTATATAATAATAATTTGCGAAATCGCAATGTGAGATTATATTTATGTGGCTTAAATATGGACAGTTTCAAGTCAAAATATACTGGTATTACTGAAGTTGACCCAGTACCTACTTTTGAAGATTGTCCTTTTGGTTTAGCAGAAGAGATCAAGCTTGGGCATTACTTTCCACCACAGCGATCCACGGATACTGCTATGGACAAATATTCCAGATCAATTGGAAGTACAAAAGCTTCATATATGTATTATAGTAAAATGGCATATAATGATATTGTTTCTGTTAGTGGTTTAACAATTAGAGTGGTTATTAGCTTGGAAGGTTACGAGACTAAGCGAAGATATGATTTACTATTATCCAAGCAAGGACGACTTGCAGATTTAAGTATTGATCATACCGATGGAGCACGCTATGGTCTATGGGCTTGTAAAGGTGGTGTTCCAGTTGAAAAAATCGATGATTGGATTGAGGGCGGACGTGGTATTGGCACATATACATTTATGCAAGGATTCGTTGATTGTGGTGATTTTCAATTGACGGCAAATAGAGGCTCTATAAGGAATACAAATATTGAAAAGCTTGATATAATCAAACAAGAAGTAAATAAAATCTTTAATAGTAAAAAAGTTGAGGATGCACTTCAAGAGCGAAGGGATTGGGAAGCAATTGAAAAAGTAATATCATCTGTTAAAGAAGACGAGAAAAATCTAAAAATTCGTTATAGTACCGGAAAAAACAAAAGGCTAATAACATTACCTGATGGAACTACTTTGTTCGAACCAGCGAAAACAAAAAGTGGTTATTCAGAATCCGAAACCTTTGTAGTATTGTTAACTCTAATGGAGCATTACCCAGATTTATTTACATTTAAAATTCTTGATTACAACACCACAAAAGGAATTGATTTTGTAGTTGATTATCTTGGAACACCAAAATATATTGAGCTTAAAGGGTCTTTGACCAAAAAGATAAATCACCCATTTAAGCTCGTTTATAAATTTATATGTTACGAGATAGACGTTAATAAAAATGAAATTATTGAGGATATCGACACTGTTAAAGCGACATTAAGAGTAAATCAATCTGATGATTTTATATCCCCTAATTTTGAATTTAATAAAATTAAATATACCAGTTATGTATTGCAACCTGAAACAGCACGTGCGGAAAGCATGGAGATAATTCAACTAAAAACCATTTTAACCGAGATTCTTAAAGCTACAATCAGATAATAAACTAGGTATATTAATACTTGCAACTGCTTTTGCAGCTGCTTTTTTTATGGAGAAATAACCTATGAAAAATATCAAAACCAGGCCAACAAAAAAAGCGCCTCGTGAGCTTTCCCCATCAGCGAAAATACCCAAAGAGCTTTTACGCAAGTTCAGTACACAAACACAGAAAACTGCAGAACGTCAGCTGCCGCAGGCCGAATCACCGGAGCAATACGCTGAAAACTGTATTGAGCATACAGCTAATAATGTCACGAATCGTGCGGGACAAGGGGCGTATAAGCGAGGTAAACAGCTTATTCAGAAAACGCGGAAAGCATATAAACAGAGGGGGACGGAAAACCGTTCCTCTTTTTCGTCCGAAGACAATGCTTATCATGCCGGAAAAGAACGTACGCAACAAAACGCTAAGAACGTACGTCGGGCATCCCAAAATGCACGCTATAATGAGCAAGCTCATACCGTCAAATCCGTCTCAAAAGGTACGGTAAAAAATGCACAGAATACTATTAAGACGACACGGCATACCGTTAAAGCCTCCCAAAATACCATTAAGGCTGCTGAACAAACGGCTAAGGCCGCGCAGAAAACAGCGCAGGCGGCGGCTAAAACGTCGCAAAAAGCGTTACAGGCGGCAAAGGCAACGGCTAAAGCAGCCGCAAAAACAGCCAAAGCTGCTATAAAAGCAATTCAGGCAGCGGTTAAGGCTATTATCGCAGCTGTCAAGGCTCTTATTACCGAAATCGCGGCAGGCGGATGGATCGTAGCCGTTATCATCCTTGTCGTGGCTATCATTGCCCTCATCCTCGGCTCGGCGTTCGGTATTTTCTTTTCGGATGAGGCGGGCGATGGCATTCCGATCAGCCAGGCCGTTACCGAAATCAACACAGAATTCCAGACAAGGATAGATGATAAAATCAGTGAGCTATCCGCAGGTGGTTCATATGATGAGGTAAAAATCGTCTACGAAGGTGACGTGGACGGCGACAGCGCAACCGTCAACAACTGGACTGATGTGCTGACCGTGTTTGCAGTAAGGTGCATGGGTGAAAACGTGGAGGTTATCGACATTACGCCGGAAAAAGTTGATGAACTGAAAAATGTATTCAATGAAATGAATGAAATATCCACCCGCACTAAAACCAAAACCGAAGAAACCGCGGCTGAGGGCGATGAAAGCGAAGAAGAAACAGTCACCCATACCACGCTCATCATTTATGTCAAGGTCAACAGCCTTACCTATGGGGAAGGCGTTACGGCATACGGCTTTACCTCCGAGCAGATTGAAATTGCGGATGAAATGATGTCCCCCGATTACTATTCCCTGTATGCGGGGCTTCTTGGCGTCGATCTATTGGGCGGTGCGGATTTGACAGAGATCATATCCAACCTGCCGGCGGGTACTGAAGGCGCAGAGGTTGTGAAGGTTGCGTTGACGAAGCTGGGCTCACCTTACGTTATGGGCGCAAAAGGCGACCGGAGATTTGATTGCTCAGGGCTGGCGTATTGGGCGATCAATCAGGTTGACCCTGTGCTCGGCTCTAGAATGTATACCAATGCGGCGGGACAGGCAAAATGGTGCATTGAGAATGGCAAAGCCGTAGGCCGGAGCGAGCTTCAGCCGGGAGACTTGATCTTCTGGCAAAACCTTAATTGTCCGGGCTGTGGCAGATGGAACGAAGTGCATCACGTCGGTATTTATGTCGGAGATGGTAAAGCTGTTGAAGCCAGCAGCAGCAAAGGGCGCGTTGTCGTGCGCGATTTATGGTCAAGCTCCAGCTATCCGCTCTATGCTTTCGCGCGCCCGTATGTGTAAACCACTATGAAGTTTTACTTCTTCGCCTGTTTGCTTCAATAATTCCTTTTGAAGTTGCTTTTATAATGATAAGGTCGTTATCATTAAGCTCATTTAACAGCTCTTCAAGCTTTCGTCGCTCCGTACTATTTTTGATAATGGCGGCAGGAAAGAAAAAGTGATAAACCAAGATGTTAAACAGGGTGATGCCCGTTGTTTAAAAAAAGGTCACATGGTTTTAAATAAGCACTTACGAAATGAAAAACAAGATTCCTAAAACAGTGAAAAAAACCGGACACTTATTCGTCCTCCACTTAGTTGATCTTTATCGCTCCGTCTATGGCCCCCTCGATGATCGGTAAAAAATGTTCGGGACATAGGCTCAATTTGTGATTTGTCCGCTTGCGCTGTTCGCTTCCTTCGTCCTCTGCATCGGGAAAGAAATAGCGTTCTATGGGGAGCTTACATATCTTCACCAGCTCATATAGAATTGGTATACTGGGTAAATTTCCGCTGTTCTCGATATTTGCAAGATAACGAGGGTCAATGTTTACTTTCCCGGCCAAGTCTTTCCGAGAAAGGCCCAAAGCTTTTCTCGCTTCTTTTATGTCATTGCCGAGTGTTTTAAAACTGGGACAATCTTTTGCTTTTGGCATATCTCATTTCACCTTGTTACATTCTATAATTCATATGATGCGCTGGATATGATTTGATATGCATTTTTAGTACATCAAGTAGTTCATCCCGTACACTTGCTTTCTTTTGGATGACGAAATATTATAATTAATATAAAGCCTTAGCCGGAGGATATGCGAAAAAAACAGGCGTCTTATGAAAACCTTAATAATTTATCATGGAAATAATCTTAAATAATTTCATCTGATTTGATAGAATTATAATTATCGAAACTTCGTAGAGAGGAGTTCGGATCGTATGGGCGATAAAATACTCGTTGTGGATGATGAACGCGAAATTGCAGATCTTGTGGAAGTTTATCTGCAAAATGAAAACTATACCGTTTTTAAGTTTTATTCTGGCAAAGACGCTCTTGCATGTATAGAAACAACGGAACTTGACCTTGCCATACTGGATGTTATGCTACCGGATTTGAACGGTTTTACTCTCAGCCAGAAGATACGGGAACGTTTTACCTACCCCATTATTATGCTGACAGCCAAAGATGAAGAAACCGACAAGATTACTGGGCTGACTTTGGGAGCAGACGACTATGTTACAAAGCCTTTTCGTCCTCTTGAAATGGTGGCAAGGGTAAAAGCTCAACTGCGCAGATACAAAAAATACAATACTGCGCAGGTTGATGTTGCCCCTGAACCTGTTATTGTTTATTCCGACCTGGTGATGAATGAGAAAACCCATGAATGCTTTATGAACGAAAAACCACTTATGCTTACCCCTACCGAGTTTTCCATACTCCGCATCCTTCTGGAGAAAAAAGGCGAAGTAGTTAGCTCAGAAGAATTGTTTCATGAAATTTGGAAGGACGAATGCTTTAACAAAAACAATAATACGATTACCGTTCATATCCGCCATTTACGCGAGAAAATGAATGACACGGTAGAAAACCCGAAGTACATCAAAACGGTATGGGGAGTTGGATATAAAATTGAAAAATAAAGCGTTAAGGGGAAAAGAATATAGTAAGCTGATCCGAAGATTATTCTATCAGACAATTGCAATACTGGGGGCCGCCGTCGTTCTCGTAATCGTGCTGCGTGCTGTATTAAGAGGGAAATTCGCAAACTTTCTGGTTTCGCTCATTGGAATCCTATGGCATACTGATCGGGAGTCCTCAGGCTTAATATACATGCAATATATCAGAAACAATATAGACATTATCATTGTGATTACAATGATTGTATTTTTCTTTATTTTGTTACGGCTGTCATTTTCCTGGTTTACAAAATATTTTGATCAGATTGTTACCGGCGTAGACAAGTTAGCGGAGGAAGCCGATGAGACAATTGTAATGAGCCCCGAGCTTAAATTCATGGAAACAAAATTGAATGAAGTAAAGGACAAACTAAAAAAACGAACGGAAAAAGCGCAGACGGAGGAACAGCGAAAAAACGATCTTGTCGTTTATCTTGCACACGATATAAAGACCCCTCTTACTTCAGTAATTGGATATTTAAGCTTGCTTAACGAGGCCCCGGATATGCCAACGGAGCAGAAAGCGAAATATGTTGGGATAGCACTTGAAAAGGCCTACCGCCTTGAAAAGCTCATCAGCGAGTTCTTCGAGATCACACGCTATAACCTTCAGTATGTGCCGCTTAACAAGGAAAACATTAACCTCTGCTATATGATGGTGCAGATTGCTGATGAAATGTATCCGCAGCTCGCTGCGAGCGGGAAACAAATAGAAACCGATATCAAAGAAGATATAATCGTTTATGGGGATTCCGAAAAGCTGGCAAGGGTGTTCAACAATATCCTGAAAAACGCTATTGCGTATAGCATGGATGGCAGCACTATTTATATAACTGCGGAAGCAAAACCCGATAAAGTCGTTATTCGTTTCAAAAACCAAGGGACAATTCCCCAAAATCAACTGAGTTCAATATTTGAGAAGTTTTATAGACTGGATGCCGCCAGGTCAAGCGCAACAGGTGGAGCGGGGCTAGGGCTTGCCATTGCGAAGGATATCATTTCTTTACACGGGGGCATCATCAGAGCTGAGAGTGATATAGAATGTACAACATTTACTGTGGAACTCCCGTTAATTTACATCGGTAAAACGTCTTAATAAAAGATCTTCTTTAAAATTAGTAAAATCTTATGGACACCTCAATCTTTTCTTAGTGAAATAACAATTCCATATTAAATTATAGCCTGCCAAACTACGGTATGCTTATTATGCCAAGGATGAACAGGCTTTTTTGCGTTAAAAGGAGTATTTAGAATGGGACGAGACTCTTATAAAGCGAATAACAGACAACAGCAGGAGCGTCACAGTTCAGGGGCAGGAAAGATACGAAAATTTTTAATAATACTTATCTGCCTAATCGTGGTGCTGGCTTGCGGAAAGCTGCTGATCGACAAAATCAATATAGATAATCTATGGGATATATCGCCGACAAACAAAGCCGACACATGGAGCCTGATTCTTGTCAACCGGTGGAATACCTTACCTGATGATTATGAAGTGGATTTGACGCAGCTCTCAAACGGCCAGAACGTTGATACAAGGATTTATCCCAGCCTGCAGGCAATGTTCGATGCCGCAAGAGCTGACGGAATATATCCTGTTGTTGCATCGGGATACAGGACGGCGGAATATCAGCAGAGCCTTCTGGATGAAAAAGTTAAAGAATATAAAGCGCAAGGCTATTCCGCGGCGAAAGCGCAAGAATTAGCCGAAGAATCGGTTGCGGTTCCGGGAACAAGCGAACATCAATTAGGAATTGCCGTTGACATCAATGCGGATACGGATAAATCAACGAGTGATGAGGTTTATGAGTGGCTGCATAAAAACAGTTATAAATATGGTTTTATCCTCCGTTATCCTTCTGATAAAACAGACATAACAGGAACGATTTATGAGCCATGGCATTACAGATATGTTGGGGATGAAGCAGCAAAGGAAATATACGCACAAGGCCTTTGTCTTGAAGAATATTTGGATAATATGAAATGATCAGGGATGTAACAGACCAAATATAGAATATCGTATGCTTTAGTGTTACGGTTGCTTTACTTTTCTTCTTAGTAAAATCTTATGAAAACCTCAATTTCCCCTTAGCTAAATAGCAATTTCAAGTTAAAGTATCGCCTGCTCATCTACGGTATGCTAATTATGCAAGGATAACAGGCATTTTGTATTATAAGGAGCATTGAGAATGAAACATGTTTCATATAAAGCGAAAAACATACAATGGCAAAAGCAGCACAAATTGCGAGCCGGTGAGGTGCAGTGCAGTGGGAATAAACACACGGAGAAGAAATTATAGTGCGAAAACGATACTGCACGAAACGTCGGAAGACACGCAGGACCGTACGAACTAGGTTCTATATCATTATCGCCGTGCTGATGGCGCTCGCGATTATCATATTCTTTATGGCTAAGGTGATCAATGAACAACCTGATACGAACAAGATGCCCGGCAAATCCGCCACTTCTAGCCTGCCAACAACAGAGCCGACGGCAAAATCAACACCCGCTTCTACCCCCGCGCCTTCGCTTTCGGAGGATCTTAAGCCGTATGCGACTTCCCAAACTGATCCATCCAATTTCGGTTTTGAAACAGACATCATGGCCGGGGAAAAGATCGTGGAAAGTTACACGCGCAGCAAGGCTATTGCGTTTGATTCAGGGGATGAATATACCGGGCTTGAAGGCGTTACGACATTCCGAGGCAATAATTACAGGAATCTAGCGGGCTGGGGTACTGCGGATATCATAAATGAAAAACTCGCTGTGGTCAATACCATGCAGAACGGAGCCATCGGTTCTTGGGGAGGCTATGCCTGGACGGGGCAGCCGCTCGTTATAAAATGGCCTGACGATGTGCGGGAGAAGATGACATCGCTGTATGAGGAGTTCAGAAACAAGAAAGGCTTCACGGAGGTCATCGTTGTGACGCTTGACGGAAACATCTATTTTGAAGAGCTTGAAACGGGCAGAAAGACGAGAGATCCGATTAACGTAGGCGCCCCGATAAAGGGATCTCCCAGCCTTGACCCACGCGGTTACCCGATACTCTACGTTGGGCAGGGCGTCGGCCCGACCGGAGGGACTACGGACGACCATATGTACTTCAGGGCGTTCAGCCTGATTGACGGCACGCTTCTACATCAATGGGGCTATGATACGGACGATCCGTTCGCGTACAGATATTGGCAGGCGTACGATTCGAGCCCGCTGATCAGCGCGGAAGCAGACACGCTGATCCAGCCGGGCGAGAACGGCGTACTGTACACCGTGAAGCTGAATACCTCTTACGATGCCAATACCGGGATCGTAACCATGAATCCGGACCCCGTTGTTAAATACAGATATACCTCTACGATGAACACGTCAAGGGATACGGGGAACGGTGGCAGATGGGGCATAGAAGATTCCATCGTTGCATGGAGAAACTATGTTATTTTCTCGGACAATGCAGGCGTGCTGCAGTGCGTCGACCTCAACACCATGAAACCCGTATATGTAAATGACCTGCGAAACGACAGCGATGTTTCCATGGTGCTTGAAGAAGACCCAGAGAACAATACGTTCTATCTGTATGCGGGGTGCGAATATGACGATGAGGCAGCAAACGCTGCTCCTGGACAAGGTACCTGTTATGCGTACAAAATAAACGGTCTTACCGGGGAGATCGTCTGGGAGGTGCCTTACTCAGTCGACTCTACCAATAAAAGCGTTGACGGCGGCATACTCGCATCACCCGTTCTCGGCAGGGCAGGAACAACAATGGAGGGACTGATTATCTACACTGTTACGGCGGAAGTCAAAGGCGGTTCCACAACGAGCCGTCTTGTGGCCCTCGACAAGGAAACCGGCAGGGAAGTCTGGAGCTATGACATGGATGTGACCGGATGGTCGCCGTCTTCGCCTGTTCCCGTATATACGGCTGATGGACAGGGGTATATCGTTCAGTGTGACTGGAATGGTGACGTTGCGCTTATCAGAGCAGACGGCCAAACCTGCAAGGAAGTATACAAGCTTCAGCTTAAAGTGGACTTTCTCGGCATCGTCCTCAAGCACAACAACTTTGAAGCGACGCCGGTGGTATATGGCAACATGATCGTTGTGGGCTCGCGAAGCAAAAATTTGTTTTTTATAAAGATATCATAGCAAGGAGATATAAGGATGACAAGAAAGCGCTTAACCCAACGCATTCCATTTCTTTTACCCCTGAGGAAAAAGCAGCGTGTGTTCTGCTTTTATACGGGAATGCGACTGGATAAAAACCGATATGCAGAGAGCTTTTCGAAAACCATACTGCCCTACAAGGTTTTTGAAACGAGCTGTCCGTTATATAACCCAAAAACAGGTTTTGATATGGTCTATCAGGAAAACAAGGTTTTCAACCTGAAGCTGGCTGCAGAGGAACTGAACAAATTGATTATCAGACCGGGCGAGACCTTTTCTTTCTGGATGGCTATACGGCATGCGGATAAAAACACGCCCTATAAAGACGGGCTGACAGTGAAGGACGGAATTCTGACTACGGAATACGGAGGCGGTATGTGCCACATGAGCAATGTGTTATTCTGGATGTTTCTGCATACGCCTTTGACCATTCTTGAACGGCACGGGCATGACATCAAAGACTTCCCTGAACCGCCAAGCGACGCGCCGATGGGTGTTGACGCGACCGTTTCGCTGGGATGGATTGACCTGAAGGTAAAAAATGAAACGGAATATACCTTTCAGATATGCATCGCTTTTGATGAGGAATGCATTACGGGCAGCGTCTTTTCTGATAAAGACATGGGCTGTCATTATGAAATCAAAAATGGAGATCTGATTTATTACAGAGTGAACAATATTGTTTATGAGCAGGTGGATGTATGGAAAAACCAGATTTCCGACACGACGAATCAGAAAATGAACTCGGCATTGGTATATAAAAACGTGTGCGAAATCGGATATAAACTGCCCGATCACATCAAGGTTATAGAAAAGGATGCTTGACACCATGGAGAAAACAGGGATCACGATTTACGGATGTGAAAAGGATGAAGCGGCACTGTTCAGGCAGTATTCGCCTCGTTATGGTATTGAACCTACGATCATTAACTCAGCGGTATCGGCAGGAAACGCCGCGTTGGCATCAGGCAACCGCAGTATAAGTGTAAACCATAAAACGGAGATAGCGATGCCCACTCTACGCGCCCTTAAAGAAAACGGTGTTGCTTACATATCCACAAGAAGCATAGGCTGCAACCACATTGATATCGAAACGGCAGAAAAGCTTGGCATCACCATTGGTAATGTTGTTTATTCGCCGGCCAGCGTAGCGGATTATACTTTGATGCTGATACTCATGTCTATACGAAATACAAAGTCGGTTTTATGCCGGGCAGACGTCCATGATTACAATCTTTGTACCGTACGGGGACGGGAGCTGCGCGACATGACGGTGGGGATATTAGGGACAGGCCGCATCGGGCAAGCGGTCATTGATCGATTAAACGGCTTCGGGTGCCGCATACTGGCTTATGACTTGTATCCACAAGCTAAGGCTGAATATGTTTCTCTTAATGAACTGCTGCGGCAAAGTGATATCCTCACGCTTCACACGCCACTCAACGCGGATACTTACCATATACTTGACCGGAAGCGAATCAAAAACATGAAACACAGAGCATTAGTTGTTAACACTGGACGCGGTTCTCTTATTGACACAGAGGCGCTGATTTGGGCTCTGGAAGATGGAAGACTGGGTGGTGCCGCATTGGACGTCGTTGAAGGCGAAGAAGGGATATTCTATCACGACTGTACAAACAAGCCGATCAATAATCAATTTCTGCTGCGGATGCAAAAACTGCCGAATGCGATTATTACGCCGCATACCGCTTTTTACACAGAACACGCGCTGCAAGATATCGTGGAGAACACGCTTCAGAATTGCTTAGAATTCGAAAGGGGAAAAAGATAAATGAACAAGCTCAAGATTGCCGTTTTATTCGGAGGCTGTTCAGAAGAACATGCTATCTCAATAAAATCCGCACAGGAGATCGCCAGAAACCTTGACCTGGAGAAATTTGATCCGCTTTACATCGGGATAACCAAAGCCGGTGGATGGAAGCTATGCGATTATCCGGATGCCAAATGGGAAAGTGGGGATTGCATTCCCGCCATTCTGTCAGCGGACAGAATTGTCCACGGGTTGATTGTGTTGGAGCAGGGAGAATATAAGATCATCCGCCTGGATATTGTGTTTCCTGTTTTGCATGGAAAAATGGGAGAAGATGGCGCAATGCAGGGACTGTTGGAGCTTTCCGGCATTCCCTATGTAGGCTGCGATATCCAGAGCTCAGTGCTGTGCATGGACAAGTCTTTGGCTTATGTGATCGTAAGAAACGCAGGAATCGCTACGCCTGATTTTTTGACATTAAACAAAGACGATATACCGGACGCGGAGCAATTTGTTTATCCTGTCTTTGTTAAACCAGCCCGTTCCGGATCGTCTTTTGGTGTCAGCAAGGTATGCAATATGGACGAATTGCCAGAAGCCATCGAAAACGCGAGGCAATATGATACAAAAATTCTGATTGAGCAAATGATTTCCGGCAGCGAGGTGGGCTGCGCAGTGTTGGGAACCGATAACGACTTGTTTGTTGGTGAAGTGGATCAAATCCAGTTATCACATGGCTTCTTCCGAATCCATCAGGAAAAAAATCCGGAGAACGGTTCTGAAAACTCTACGATCAAGGTTCCAGCCGATATTTCAGATCAGGATAAGAAACGGGTACGAGAAACAGCGAAGCTGGTTTATCGGGCTTTAGGCTGCAGTGGGCTTGCCCGTGTGGATATGTTTCTACAGGAAGACGGGCAAGTCGTGCTCAATGAAGTCAACACTATGCCCGGTTGTACCTCATACAGCCGCTATCCAAGAATGATGGCCGCCGCTGGCTTAACGCTTGCCGATGTGATTGAACGCGTTGTTGCATTAGCGATGAAGGGATAAGAATATGGAAAAAGGATTTATGTTCCTTGATGAAGTTCTCCCCGGAATTCGTTGGGATGCCAAGTATGCCACATGGGACAATTTCACCGGAAAACCGGTCGATGGTTATGAAGTCAATCGTATTGTTGGCACCAATACATTAGCTGCCGCGCTGCTTGTGGCACAGGAGCAGGCAGCTGTCCTTGGGTATGGCTTGCTTCTCTGGGACGGTTATCGTCCGCAACGCGCTGTGGATCGCTTTCTACAATGGTCTGAAGAGCCTGAAGATGGGCGTACAAAATCAAAGCATTATCCTAATATCAACCGTTCCGAAATGATTCAGAAGGGTTACGTAGCGACTCAGTCGAGTCATAGCCGTGGCAGTGCAATTGATCTGACTCTTTATCGAGCAGATACCGGCGCTCTTGTTCCGATGGGCGGTGATTTTGATCTGATGGATGTTATCTCCCATCACGGAGCTAAGGGAATCACTAAAGCTGAAACTAAAAACCGCCGGTTATTGCGTTCTATCATGGAGTCCAGCGGTTTTAACTCATATGATTGTGAATGGTGGCATTATATATTGAAAAATGAGCCATATCCCAGTACCTATTTTGATTTTTCCATATCACAACTATGGTATATTGTCTAGCCACTATTCTCTTATAAACAAGACACAGCCACATGACGGCAAATAAAAAAAAATCGTTGTTTTGTGGCCGATACCCCATACGCATAATTTAAAGCGGAAACAGCGGTTTTGAAAAGCCGCCGTTTCTTTATATCAACTAATCAAGCATAAACGACCGGCAAGCAGCAAATGGCGGCAAATGGAGGTCCCGCTATGTTTGCCCGTATCCAGTATAAACCTGAAAATATCAATCTGTTAAAAAAATCCTGGCACGCACAGCGAGCAGATGCGTCCATGGATATGCACTATACCATGTAGGATATTTACACTTTACTTCAACTAACGCTCGATCGGATTGTACCCGGTTGGGCGTTTTGTTTCCAGATTGCAGGTCTCCTCCCCCTCTGTTTTGGTTTCCCACAAAAAATCAAAACGGAGGTTCATACATGATAAAAATCAATTTACGGGATTACTATCCTTTCTATACTCATGACAATTTCATTGAACTGGAAGACATCATTGTATCAACTTTAAAAGCCTTTGAACTCCTTGAAAAAGCCTATCGAAAACGGACCAACAGGCATCGAGCGTACTACTCTCTTGATCTGAATGACGTTCAACGCGACATTATGCTCATTGTTTTAACCCCTCCCGAGATATACGAAAAGAAAACCACAATTCAGGAACTGTATGCAGCGTTAAACAGCATATCTGACAAACAAGCCAAACGCATCTATGCACACTACTTTCTTGGCATGAGCAAATACGCGATCGCAAAATCTGAAGGCGTTGATGAAAGCGCTGTGCGAAGGTCGATTGAAGCGGGGTTATTACGAATGGGAAAAATCCTGAGAAATTTATAAAACCTTGGACTGTATACATCCGATTTTTTCCCAAATATGTCCTGATTATTAGAGGGATATAATTACCCCCCTTTTTGAAAAAGATCTTTGATAATTTTATAGGAGCAAATCCGGTACGTTCCCCGCATGTCCCAGGGAGGGAAAGCCAGATTGCAGGTACGCCACGAACGCTGGACGGCGCGAGCGAGAATACTCATGCGATCAGTAAGTGCTGGCAGCATTTACGGCGAGGACACATGCGGCGGGATCATGATACTTGCGCATAGCTGAGGTTAGGTCCCAGGGTGCGCCCCGGTCGTTGACGGGGAGGTGCGATTCCTATGGAACGGTCAGCCACCGTTCGCCGGACAAGCTACAAAACATATAAAACCAAAACGGAGGTTCAGGCTAAGGGTGCGCTAAGTGGAACAAACTTGCCAATGACTCGCGCACCCTTTGGCCTGATATTCCTGATATATATTGCTCCTTTACTTTTTCTCTAAAATATTATTACAACATTCATTGCTATAAAACAGTAATTCCACACCTTTGCCTGGATTAATCATTCACACTACACTTAAAAAAGAAGGAGGACAGATTATGAAAGCGACCTATAAAAGCATTGACGATCTGCCTATCATGCTAAACGCCAATGACATCGTCAATATGCTAGGGATATCCCGGGCATTTGCTTATAATCTGCTGCATGATAAAACCCTTCCGGTTATTGTGATCGGAAAGCGGCGGGTTGTGAATAAGGATAAATTCTTTGACTGGCTGGAAAAACGCGAGCATACAGAGGAGGCGTGATGTGGCTAAAAGTAAACGCGACGATGGGCGATATCAGAGAAACATTATTGTTGGAAGAAAAGCAAATGGTGCTTATATTCGCAAAACCATATATGGAAAGACCAAAAAGGAGCTAGAGCTAAAGATCGCCGAAATCACCCAGCAAATCCATCAGGGCATCTATGTCCCAGAAGACAAAACCACCTTTGGCGAAATGTCAGAAATCTGGCTGACACAGTATAACCCAACTGCCAATGAAAAATGGATTTATCGTCAGCAATGTGTGATCAACAAACACCTGCTTCCGGCACTGAAATATATGAAGCTGAAAGACTTAAAACCCTATCATCTGCAGAGTATTATCAATAAAATGGCAAAAGAAGGCCTTTCCACCAGTACAATGAAAAAGGCAAAGCAGACGGCGGTGCGGATACTGAATGTTGGCGTGGAGAATGACCTTGTTGTGCGTAATGTCTTTTCCAACGTAAAAGTGCCAACTGTCGAGCCGCATGAGCGGCGGGCCTTGACCGAAGAGGAAAGGGATCTCGTCAACCGTACATGGCGCGGACATCGTATGGGACATGCCGTCATGATTATGATGTATTGCGGATTGCGGCGCGGGGAACTATTAGCACTGACTTGGAAGGATATTGATCTTGAAAGGAAGGTGCTTTCAGTTAATAAATCCTTACAAATGTTTAAGAACCAACCGCATATCAAAAAACCAAAATCTAAGGCGGGAACTCGTGAAATCCCAATACCCAACATCCTGTTAGAACTCCTACGCGACTTTCCTCGTGATTATCCGCTGGTTTGCCCTGACGCAAAGGGCGAAATAATGTCCGATACCGCATATCGGCGGGCTTGGAACAGTTATCGGCATTATCTGAATTTAAAGGCTGGAGGAAAAGACGCTTCCCGTACAAGAGAAAAGGTTCAGGCGATCGACAACATCACAGCGCATATGCTCCGGCATACCTATGCTTCCATGCTATATGAAGCCGGTGTTGATATAAAGTCTGCTCAGCGCTTTCTGGGCCATGCCGATATTGAAATGACGCTGGCAGTATATACCCACTTAACAAAATTCAAAGAGGATGAAGCGATCAGCTCGCTGAACGCACACTTGGATAAAATAGCGACGTTAGAACCCCAATCAAGTAAGCCTAAAGACACGGAACCCAAAAAGAATAAGAAAAGAGAGGATCTCGAAAGATGAGAACCTCAGAAAAAACGAGCAATTTGGACAGCCGTGATTTTTTTGACTACATTTTGACTACATTTTTTGTAGTCAACTATGGATTTTAGGGTGTTTTTTAGACCAAATGGACACAGTGGAAACCCTCAAAAGCCCGATAAATAGGCACTTTTACGGGTTTGGCCGACTGTGTTTCGAACTATAGGCCTATCGCCTCCTAAGCGGGATGTAGCGCGTTCGAGTCGCGCCGGGAACGCCAGAAACCCCGATAGATAGCCACTTTCGGGGTTTTTTACTACTCAAAGATCCTTACGTTTTTTGACTACACAAAAGTAACAACGTCCTACCCTTCGCAGCCCATTTTAAGGGTATTTTTGTGTGCCTAAAAACCGAGGACGGAGCAAATTTGACTACATTTTACTACACTTTTTATATAACGTCCTATAATTTCATGGATTTTATGATACATAATAGACCAAAATCGGGTGGGTTTGAGCATTGAATATACGATATTATACATTTTTATACATTCCGTGCCTAAAGGCAAAAATACAACATTATATTATAAAAGGAGAAAGATGATTTATGGAAAGAATGAACGAGGACGAGCTCCGTTGTGCTTTGGTTGCGAAGAATTTGATCGATGACGCTGGAACAGTCAACGCTATAACCTTAAACTGCATTTCCGGCGTGCACACCTGGCCGCTTTTGAGCGAGGTATGGGATTTATATCTGCACGACGCGGAAGCAATGGCGAACCTGCAAACCTTCTTAAATGAGCTTTATGAGAATGAGCAGTACGAAATCATGATTAGCGTACTGATAATTTGCTATAACTTTTGCGGTTTGCCTATTCCAGATGAAGTACAGATAATTTTTGATTGTGGTGAGAAGGAGTTGAAGGAGGTCTATCTATATGAGTTTATGGAGGACTTTCGGGATATTACGTATGATTTGCAGGTGGATGAAGACGGCAATCCTTTGAAATATTAAGCTACGACAATCTATTGAGAGCAGGCATTGCAAATTTCATTGGAAAAAACAAGGCTTTTTGATATACTTAGAATTGTTTGATTTATGCTTTATATTAGGTACCCATAACCGTTGAGTTCTTGACAAGGAGCTACTTGATGAAGACTATACATAGGCAAAAAAGGTTATCGCCTTTTGTTAGGAAAACAATATCCAGTATGGGTGAAAACGTGGAGGTCATCACCATCACGCCTGAAAAGGTGGATGAACTGAGGAATGTATTCAATGAAATGAACGAATTTTCAACGCGTACGGAAATCGTGTCCGAAGAAACCACGATTACGGGCGAAGACGGCGAGGAAGAAAACGTTACTCATACCACGCTAATCATCTATGTCAAGGTCGGCAGTATGACGTATGAAGAAGGCGCTGCGGCTTATGGTTTTACCTCCGAGCAAATGGAGATAGCCGATGAAATGATGTCTCCCGATTACTATGCCCTGTACGCAGATCTGCTGGGCGTTGATCTTCTGGGTGACGCTGATCTGACTGAAATCATCTCCCATCTGCCGGTGGGAACCGAAGGCGCGGAGGTCATCAAGACTGCGGTCACGCAACTTGGCGCGCCGTATGTGCGGGGCGCAAAAGGCCCATCCAAGTTTGACTGTTCCGGTTTTGTATATTGGAGCATCAATCAAGTCGATCCCGATCTGGGAGCATCAATGTATACCAACGCAGCCGGACAAGCGAAGTGGTGCTATACCCATAACAGTGTTGTGGGCAGGAGCGAGCTTCAACCGGGCGATCTGGTTTTCTGGCAGAACCTGAACTGTCCGGGTTGCAGCCGCTGGAACGAAGTGCATCATACGGGCATTTATATCGGAAATGGCAAGGTCATTGAAGCAAGTTTCAGCAAGGGACGGGTCATTATCCGCGATCTTTGGTCAAGCGCAAGCTATCCGATTTTTATGTTCGGCAGGCCATTGACATAAAAATTTTTCACATGATTCGTGGGAAAAGAGTATGAAACACGACGGTATTTGCAATGGATCACAAAAACGTTTGTCACAGACTATCAGCCGATAGATAAACAAATGTTGAAACTGCCAACATCCCTAAAAGGATATTGGTGGGCAGATAAAGTGCGCACTTTTAATGGCCTTCCAAGGCAGTAATGGGCAAAGGCTAAAGGGCTGTTAAAGGAATGATAGATATTGCTACGTTAACTCAGAATAAGAAGGACAAACATATTGTCTATATACTCATGATTATACTGCAATGCGTGATTTATGGTATCGGCAATCCTATAACCAAAGTTGCCTACGAGAGCATCACACCCTTTTGGTGCTTGGCTTTTCGCTTCACACTAGCCACTTTGGTGATGGCTGTAATCGCCGGCAAAAGAGCTATACCCGAATTGCGCTCAGTTCATATAAGCAACTGGATGCCTGGAGCCTTATGCATGGCCGGAGCCTATATCCTCAGTAATATAGCCCTGAATCTGACTACCGCTACTACGGTGGGCTTCCTGATGTCGCTGCCAGTAATTTTCGTGCCCATCTTTGTCATCATTGTGCTGCATCGTCCTTACCGCTGGGCATTCCTACCCGTTCAACTGACGGCGGCAGCCGGATTGTACCTGCCATGCAGCAGCGGCGGTTCCTTCTCCTTCGGCTGGGGTGAGATACTGGCTCTAATTGTCGCCGTCTGCGTGGCTGGAGCGCTGGTATGGAGTGAAAAAAGCCTGCAAAGCCTATCGCCGCTCACCGTATCCTTTGCCCAAATCACCATAACCGCCATATTGTCGATCACTGGTGCTCTAATCTTCGAACGCGGTACGGACTGGTCCGCTATCCAGCCAGCAGCTTGGTGGGTGATCGTTTATCTTGCTATTCTTTGTACCTGCCTCTCTTATTTACTGCAGAATATTGCTTTGGTACATATACCGTCCAGCCTTATCTCGCTTACCCAATGCACCGAACCTGTTTTTACCGCCGTCGCATCCATCTTAATCCTCGGTGAACATCTTTCCGGTATTGGCTGGGCGGGCGCTGCCTTACTACTGGTCTGTATTGTCTACGGAAATTATATCGAAAAGAAGATGGATGGTATGTTTCAGATTGGTTCGGCTTTATGAGTTCCAGTTTGCGATCTAAGGGCTACACAGAATTCTGTATATTTAATAAACCTTATCGGCCGATAATTAGTAAATTCAAAGTCTGTTGCCAAACTTTATAATCAGGTATGGTAGGTACTAAAGCGCGCTTTTATAGTTATAATTAATGGCGTTTACATTTTGATAATACTTTGATGCGGCCTTGATTACAAATTTCAAGATATAATATAATTTGGTAATGTGGCAAAATGATGAGGTAGCGTATGATAAAGATATTGGTCATAGAAGATAATAAAGCAATTTCTAATCTAATCTGTATGAACCTTTCGGTTGTCGGATATGAAGTTCAACCTTCGCTTGACGGACTCGACGCATTGAACCTGCTGGAAAACGGGGAGCATTTTGACTTGGCTGTTGTAGATATCATGTTGCCCGGGATCGATGGGTTTGATTTATTGTCTCCACTGAACGAGCGTAACATTCCGGTGATTTATCTGACCGCAAAGAACGATATTGAATCCAAAGTTCGCGGATTAAAGGGTGGTGCAGAGGATTACATTGTCAAGCCGTTTGAAATATTGGAACTGCTGGTACGCATCGAAAAAGTGCTGGAGCGGCGCGGGCATACCGAGCCGATAATACACCTAAGGGACCTCGAAATCTTCCTTGACGAACGCATTGTAAAACTGAATAAAGAACCTTTATCCTTGAAACCGCGCGAATTTGACCTGCTCGTTGTTCTCGCTAAAAACAAAAACATTGCGATGTCGCGGGAAAAGCTGTTGTCAGAGGTTTGGGGCATGAACTTCATGGGCGAAACGCGTACGGTGGACGTGCATATCAACCAGATACGCAAGAAAACGGGGCTTTCCATCACCTCCGTCCCCAAGATCGGCTATCGTCTGGAGCAGGAACCATGAAAATTTCCGTCAGGCTTGCCATCTATTCCGTGGTACTTACAGCGATTGCCATTATTCTCTGCTGTACGCTTCTGCTCATCACAACGGCGGATAACCATATCAACAATGCTATACAAAGTGGCGTCGCAGAACTGCGTATGTTGAACAATTCCTTTGCTGCGGAGATGGACGTTGTGGGTGATAATCAACTGTCGGATACGGCAAAACGCAGCATGATCCTGTTCGTGTTTCGTAAGTATACGGACGCATCGGTCAGCGGCGCGCATTATATTCTTACAGACATGGCGGAAACTCTGTATAACGATTGCCCTATTGATCCTCGCCCGCTGCTGCCCAACCTGAAAGAAACCAGCGACCCGACAATGAACAGCGGTGCTCAAATAAATGACGTATCTACCCTTTGGCCGTATGCAATAGCGGAACTGAACGGGCGCAGATACTTGGCTGTTGGACATTGGAACGCCAGTCTGGGCGACAAGATGCAATTTGAGAATGAGACTTTTTTGGTGCGGGATATTACGGGTGTTTACGAAGGAATCACCGCGTTGACTATCCGTTTCGCTATAATCGCACTTACTACAGTCATACTCAGCGCCGCTTTTATGATCTTTCTCATCCGGCGTAATTTACGTCCGCTTGGAGGATTGCAAAAAAGCGCTGCCGCTTTAGCCGACGGGCAATACGATAACCGTATTGGGGTTACGGGCAAAGACGAAATCTCAGTGCTTGCGGAAAGCTTCAACAAGATGGCCGACGCTATCGCTGGCCACATCCGTGCACTGGAGGATACGATGGAGCAGCAAAAGCTGTTATTATCCGCCTTAACACATGAACTGAAAACACCAATGACAGCGATCATCGGTTATTCAGAAGCGTTAATGCGTGTGCATTTAAAAAAGTCGCAACAGGATGAATCCATCGTATATATCAACAGCGAGTGCAAACGCATTGAACGCTTGTCGCAGAAGATGATGCAGCTTATCACGCTGCATAGCGGAGAGGTCACAAATATAAAACCTCAACCTGTCAATCGTCTTTATGAAGCCGTGCATATGACGCTCCAGAGTATCGCCTGGAAGGAGAACATCGAGCTTGTTTTTACAGAGAATGGTTCACCGGTGTTTGAAATGGACATCGATATGATGGCCAGCGTGCTTATCAATCTTTTTGATAATGCCCGCAAAGCCGGCGCGAAGCATATTACAATTACGGCGGAAGATAGCTCGATATCCGTAAAGGACGACGGCTCGGGTATTCCACAGGATGAGATCGTCAAAATCACTCAACCTTTCTATATGGTGGACAAATCGCACAGCCAATCGAAAGGCGGCAGCGGCCTCGGTCTGGCGTTGTGCGAACTGATCATAAAAGCTCATTATGCGCATCTACATATTGAAAGCCAGCTTAGTAAAGGTACTATCGTCACAATCCGCTTTGAGAAATTACATTTTGATAATACATCGAAGAATACTTGATAACAGTGGTTGTGTTAGGATGAGGGCATGAAAAGAAAGGAAGAGTTTTTTATGAAACGAATAATGGCCGCCATTTTAAGCCTAAGCATCGTTTTTTCTCTTGTAGCCTGTCAGCCTACACCGCAAAAAGGCGTAGTGGCGGAAAAGGATTCGGAACGTTTACTTGAGGAAGCGCAAAAGGATAGTGCGAATGCCAGCAGCGGGAAAAGTTTGTCCGAACAATATGGCATTCCCGAAAGCTATCAATTTGAAACGACGGGCGCGGATGGGAAACTAAATATCATTGCGGATGCGCAGGTTATAATACCGGGCAGCGACCGGATGCCCATCTATCGCACCAAGCTGACTGAGTTCTCACAGGAAACTGTCAGCGCGTTCTTTCAGGCGCTTTGTGGCGATACGGAAATGTGGACCGTCTCCAATCAGCTTACAAAGGAACAAGTACAGCAAGCTATAATAAAGTTCAAACAACGCATTGCGGAGATAAAAGATGATCCACAGTTAACGGATGAATTAACAATGTGTGAGCAGACTGTGGCTGAATTGGAGCAACAACTGGAGACCGCACCAGGCACCCTCGCGGAAGTACGAACAGACGGAACGTTGACAGAAACGACTGACGCCGCTACAGATGCTCCTCAGGCCCCCCCATCCGCAGGAGGAGCAGAATCAACCACAGTGCCCGCCCCGCAAACCGGCGGCACCCATACCGCTCTTGATGCCTACGAACGGTATAAGGGAGGCGCATATGGAAGCGGAAGAACTTTTCAGGTTAATAATGGAACGAGCCCGCTTATGACATATTCCGACTTCCGCAACCCGGCTGCGAATATCAACTTCGCGTCTTCAATTTCCCTGCCGGTGCTAGAAGACGCAGATGTGGATGAGGGAGTCCTCTCCAAAATCGAACTGAAGCCCAGCGAGGCAAAGCATATGGTACAGGAGCTGCTCGACATGACTGGCTCGGGGATGGTGGTAGATAGCATCTACCTGCGGGATGACGCGCAATATAATGATGACAGTATTGTACAACCCGCAGAGCACTACGCTTATCTGATTTACTGTGTTCGAACTACGGACGGCTTTCCATGTTCATATGTCGCTGGGTCAATCCAACCGGAGGCAGGTGCGGCAGCTCCATATTGGCAATATGAAAATATGTATTTTATGGTCAACAACGAAGGCATATTCAAAATGGATTGGACGTGTCCGATAGAAGTTGTTGAAACGGTAAACCAGGACGCGCAATTAAAGCCTTTTTCTGAAATACGGGAGATATTTGAAAAGATGATGCTCGTTAAATACGAAGCGCAGGCCGAATCTAGCCAATATGATTTTGAAATCAACCGTGTTACACTGTCCCTGCACCGCATCATTGAACGTAACTCCAACGAGACCGGCCTTCTCGTTCCGGCATGGAACTTTTACGGGAAATGGACAATAGCGGACTCGACAGGAGGGCAGTTTGAATTGCTAGGCGAGAGCTTCTTGACCATCAACGCCATAGACGGCAGTATCATTGATATATCAAAAGGCTACTGATTAATATAAACGATAAGCAGGCATGAAATAGCATGCGATATACCATGCCTGCTTTTCTATTACTCTTAAATACCCTAAAGTCGAACTTGGCGAACGATTTTAATTTTTAACACAGCATGGCTAATTACTAATGAAAGGATATATTTAACATACTACCCCATGTTTGCGGCAAAAAGTAAAATGACATGATGAAAAATATACAAAGAAATATAATTGAATCTGATATAAAAAGGGCGCTTTCAGGACGAGGTTTCATCATCGGCATAGCTGGAATGATATTGGTTATCGTGCTGTCGTCTCTGGAAAGCATTATTCAAGCCGCAAGAAGCACCGAACCACTCCAGAACGGCTTTCATGCGCAATTCATCATCACTACGCTTTCATCCGATTGGGTAACGCTGGCGCTGCCTATCCTTTGCGCACTGCCCTTCACTGCCACCTTTGTGGATGATGTGAAGAGTGGATTCATCAAGCAATATCTGCATCGTTCGGGTATAAAGACGTATATCAAGGCAAAGCTCATTGCTTGCGGCTTGTCAGGCGGTTTTACGCTTTTTTTCGGCATAGTAATAGCATATTGCCTGTCAGTGCTTATATTTACCCCAATGGAGTTAGCGTTGGGCGAGGGCGAAATAGCGCAACCGTATTTCGCTCAAGTGCTTATGATCGCGGCAACGCTTTTTCTGTCGGGCGCATTCTGGTCGCTTGTAGGTTTCACCTTCGCTGCTTTGACCATGAGCCGCTACATGGCATACGCCTCGCCGTTCATTTTATATTACGTGCTGATTATTCTGAACGAACGGTATTTTAAGGATTTGTACGTGCTGTATCCCAAGGAATGGCTGTTTCCTTCGAATGCATGGGTACTGGGGAGCTTGGGCGTGATCCTTCTGCTTGCGGAACTGACGGCAGTTATTTCTCTTGCATTCGTTATTACCGCGAAAAGGAGGCTGTCTAATGTCTAAACTCCGGCAAGTCGGCTCCGTTACCGCATACAATTTTCGTCTATGGCGCAAAAACCCGCGTGTCATCATCACATTTGCACTTGCGTTCATCCTGTGCTTCCTGCTCTCGGACAAGGCGGTCAAGTTTGCGCGGGAATATGAAACGACCATACAAATCGTGGAAGCGTTCGTCTGGACGTTCGGAGACGCGAATTCCATACTGCTTTCTTCCCTGCTGCTTGTATTGCTATTTGCGGACATGCCTTTCCTCTCCGCGGGGACGCCATATTATCTTTCGCGTATCGACAGGAAAACATGGCTATTCGGGCAGGCGCTCTATATCACATTGGCCACTGCCCTCTATATGGCATTTATTCTGCTTTCAACTTCCGTGGTGTGCATGAGCCAGTCGTTCATCGGCAACATGTGGAGCGAAACGGCGGCGATCTTGGGTTACTCTGGCGCGGGCAAGGCGGTGGCGCTACCCGCGCTCGTCAAGACACTGGAAATAAGTACGCCCTATGAGGCTATGGGCACCATCTTCCTGCTGATGCTGCTCTATACGCTGCTCATTGTATTTATCATGCTGACGTTCAATATTAGAAAAGGACAGATTGCGGGCGTGGTGAGCGTGTTCGCGTTCAGCCTGTATGGATTCCTGCTCAACCCGCAACTGTTCAAAACGATATTTCAGCTCCCGGATGAACTGATGTATAAGGCGAACGTGGCAGTGGGGTGGCTGTCCCCTCTGAACCATGCCACCTACCATACGCACAATTTCGGTTACGACCTGTTGCCGCGATTGTGGATGACCTATGCGATATTCGGCGTGATGATTGCGCTCTGCTTTATATTTGCATTGCGCTCTGTGCGCAAATACAACTTTAACTTTACGGGGACGGAGAATGGATAAATGGATATAGCTATCAGCGTGCAAGATGTATATAAACGCTTCGGTGAAGAAACGGTGCTTACCGGCGTTTCCCACGACTTTGAGGAAGGTAAGATACATGGCATCGTGGGCAACAACGGTTCCGGCAAGACGGTGCTTATGAAATGTATTTGTGGCTTCTTGATCCCGACCAAAGGAAAGATACTTGTGCGGTATAAACAGGTGGGAAAAGATATGGACTTTCCCGACGACCTCGGACTGATCATCGAAACGCCGGGCTTTCTGCCGGGGCTGTCCGGCATGAAGAACCTCCAGATACTCGCCTCACTCAAAAAGAAAATCGGCGGTGAGGTCATACGGCAAACCATACAGCGCGCGGGGCTTGATCCCGATATGAAAAAGCCGGTGGGTAAATATTCCCTCGGTATGCGCCAGCGTTTGGGGATCGCACAGGCCATCATGGAAAACCCAGCCATTCTGATACTGGATGAACCACTCAACGGCCTCGACAAAAGTGGAGTGAAGCATATGCGCGAGCTTATCAAAGGGCTGCGCGAGCAGGGCAAGACCATCCTGCTGGCAAGCCATAACCAGGCGGACATCGATGAGCTGTGCGATACGGTCTGCGAAATGGACGCAGGAATATTGACGGTGGTGCGATCATGAAGGAAATCATCAGATTGGAAGACGTGGTTAAGATGTTGGAAAGCGGACGGCGTGCCGTAAACGGGGTGAGCTTCAGCGTATCAAAGGGAGAACGCGTGGCCATTTACGGCGTGCCCGGCAGCGGTAAAACGACACTGGCGCGGTTGATCGCGGGCATGGAACGCCCGAGCAGCGGCAAGGTATTTGTGCTGGAAAAAGCCGTGCATGAAATGGATGCGGACACGGCGGCGGCTTTCCGCAGCCTGCATATCGGGTTGTTACAACGGCATTCTGCGTTTATGGAAAGCCTTACGGTACTGGAAAATGTGGCGATGCCGCTCACGATCCAAGGTATCCCTTCTAAGCAAAGGGAGAAAGCGGCAAAAAAGCAGCTTAAAACCCTGGGGCTTATGCATACCGTAAACGCAAGTCCGACACAGCTTTCCGCAATGGAAGCAAAGCTGGTTTCTATTGCGCGTGCGCTTATCGCGCAGCCACAGATTTTGCTGCTGGACGATGCGGCGGCTGACTTGCCCGAAAAGGATGTAGAACAGATAAAAGGCATACTGCGCGCGCTGTCACAGTTCGGGGAGTGGACCTTCCTGGAGTTTTCAGAAGAAAAAAACGGGCTGATATGCGCCGACAGAATGATGAACCTTGAGCACGGAAAGATACGAGAGGAATCAAAACAATGAAAAGATTATACGTTTTACCGGCTGTGATGCTCATGCTGGTACTGATATGGCCTACGGCTGCGCTGGCTGAAGGCGAGCCGACGCCGACACCTACTGCGGAACCTACCGAATCACCTACGGAGCTTGTTGCGGCGGTAAACCTTGATATTGATAACACTCATGCCTATGACGGCATGGATAAGGCTTATAAGGATGGATATACCCCGGTCGTAAAAGACGGGATTGCAACGGTGGTGCTCCCTCTGATTGCAGATGGCGAAATAAAGGATAACGCTATCACGGTTACACCTAACCTTGGAGATACGGCTTCCTCACCGTTTGCATTCAGAAACTATCAGAAGACGGTGGAATTGAAAAACAATCCCGTAAACGGCGGCAGCGCGGCGGTTCCGTCCTACCTGGTGCGCTTTGATCTTCCGCTTACTTCGGGTAGAGTCAACGGCGTTTATTCCGTAACCATCGACGTGCAAGCGCAGACCCCGGATGGCAGTCCTATACAAAAGAGCTTCACCTGCTACGTGACCATCACGGACGGCAAAGACCCAAACGTAACGGAGCCTACACCGGCGCCGGAAAAGCCCACGTCACAGCCTAAGATCATCGTCAGCGGTTACAGCATCAACCCTTCTCCTGCCATGGCTGGCGAAGAATTTACGGTGTCCATCACATTGAAAAACACCAGCGAAACGAAATCTGTGCAGAACATGGTAGTTATGGCATCCTGCGAATCCCCGAATTTCTCGCTGCAAAACGACAGCAACACCTTTTATATCGGAAAGCTCGGCAAGGGCAAAACGACGGACATTAATCTGGAATACAAAACCGATCTTGAGACACCCGCACAGCGGCATAATATCACGCTAGCCATCGAATATGACAATACCGACGCCACGCCGCTGACATCAACCGGAACAGTCGCCGTGCAGGTCAGCCAGCCGCTGCGCGTAGAGATGGAAACGCCGCAGATCACCACCGAGGTCAATGCCGGAGACACGCTGCCCCTTACATTCCAAGTGATGAACATGGGGCGCAGCAAGGTATATAACGTCTGCTGTGAGCTTTCTGCGCCTGGCCTGATCCCTTCGGACACGGCGTTTATCGGCAACATGGAACCCGGAACCGCCATGCCTGAAGAGATGGATGTGTTCATCGGAACCAAGGATATGACGGAAGGCTATGAGGGCGAGGATAAATACGGGTATACAAGCGGCACGATCACGCTCATCTATGAGGACGCCGTCGGGCAGCAGTATACCAAGGAGGTCGAATTCTCCACGACCATAAATCCGCCTGTGATCGTGGCGGCTTCCACGGAGCCGGAGGAAGAACCGGAAAAGGCCGGGCAATGGTGGATATCTATCGTAATTGGCGCTGTTGTTATTGGAGGATTGGCAGCGTTCCTGGTTATTCGGACTAAGCGCAAGGTGAAGGACAATGAAGATATTTGATCTGATAAGGCTGGCTGTTAGGAACCTCAAAGGCCGATGGGCTGTGCTGCCTGTTATCGGCTTTGCCGTCGCCGCCTTTTGCCTGTGCTTCTCAGGCGCAATATCGACCACTGTACAGGAAGAAAAATCGCAGCCGTATGAGTTGGTATTGTCAGCACAGGGCAGCGTGGGCGTTACGGACAGTACGATTGCCGATATACTGAAAATCGCGGACGTAAAGGCCGCAACGTCTATTCTGCAAGTCCCTGTTGCGATTCAGGTAGGCATATATACCGCACAGCTCACGCTCACAGGCGTGGATGCAGGCTATCCGGGCGGCGTTTATACTCAGGGTAATATGTTCCTCGCTGACAGCGTTATGCCGTATATCGTGCTGAATGAAGCCGCCTGTAAACAGTTTGCGAAGGAAGAAAAGAACATCGGCAAAGAGACGCCCGACATCGACTGGCTGAACGCAGGCTATTTGCTCAGAATAGGCGAGGAAAGCCGCGGCGTAACATCAAAGGTTTGCGGGATACTCTCAGATGGTGACAAAAAGGATGCGGAGCCCGCTGGTTACGTCAGCCTGTCCGTTGCCAAAGAGCTATTGCGGGATAGCAATCAGCCGGCAACGGCACAGGCCGCATGGGTGCGCGTCACAAATATTGGCAGTGCAAACGCCGTGTCAAAGCAGCTATCGGCGCTCGGCCTTACCGTCACTAATTCAACTGAGGAATTACAGGTGGAATGGGACGTCGAAATGAAAGAGATGGTCTACCTAATTGTAATTGCTGCTTTTTGTCTGACATGCGCTTCCCTAATGATAGCCGCTAACCGGGCAATCACGTTAGAGCAAAAAAAAGAAGCATTCGAGATGCTCCGATGGATGGGCATGAAAGACCGTAATATTTCACGGTTGTTTTTGCTCCATGCTCTTATCGTTTCTGTTTTTGGAGCTTTAATCGGCCTTGTAGCCGGTTTATCACTTCCGTCTTTTTTGCCGCCCGAATTAAAAGGGACTTCGAGCTATACGCTGTCCATCCCTTTTCTTGCCGCAGCCGTTAGTTTTGGCGGGTGTATTCTTTTGGCCGTTATTCCGGCCTGTTTTGTAAAAGCGCGTCAACCATCGTCTTGATGATATTGATTTCACGGTTGTCAAGACGGCGGATCGCCCTGAATAAAGTCGCCAATTTAGGATTGGTATGTTCGCTTTGAGGATAGAAAATTTCGTCAGGGGATAACTCTATTGCGTATATCAATTTCCGTAAAACACTATAACTCGGGTTGCCTCCTTCATGCTCTATTGCATAGATATGTCGTTCCCCCACCCCAATCTGCTCGGAAAGCTTCGATCGCGAGAGATCCTTTCTTAACCTTGCTGCTTCAACCATCTCGCCAAGCAATTCAACTTCATTATGCACTGTCACTTCACCTCCTTATATAGTTTGCACTGGATACATAAATTTTGAAAGGTTGTGATACTACAAAATTTCATTGCTATATAGTGCGTAACATGAGAGCTTAACCGTAGTCTGTTCTACGGAAAAACATAAAGCTCGCTATAAAACTGAAAAAGGCCGCAAGCACCCGACGTCACAAACATGTGGATTTTGGCTGCCTGTATTAAAGTTATACCTTTTTCAGCCTGAAGCGGCCTTTTTGGGGGAGCCAATGTTTGATTTGCATTGTAAAATCAAATTCCCTCCAAAATGCACGGCAGGCTCATTAAAAAAAGCTTTGTCTGCATTTCAGGGACATTACGGCATTAGTATGAAGTAAAAACTCAATATGATAATGCATTATATAGCGAAACGGTAATTATTG
Organism: Bacillota bacterium; assembly: GCA_023410595.1. Lineage (GTDB taxonomy): Bacteria > Bacillota > Clostridia > Christensenellales > SZUA-584 > DTFZ01. Next base: position 82,039 of record JAEYPO010000030.1, read on the forward strand.
AGAACATAAACGCTCAAGGCAGATATGCCAAAGGCGTTTTTGTTATATATCTCGCCTTTCCCTGTATAAGATCGCCTCCGTTTCTTCTTGATTTCTATCTGCAAAATCAAGATTTTATGGAGGTTTACAAATGAAAACAATTAATCTGAGAGACTTTTACTCATCAATTTATTCCGCTGATTGTCTATGTGAGGTCTCTGATGAGGTTGCCGAGTTGCTATTCCTTTATAAGCGGTTGGAAGAGGCACAACGGCGGCGTATATGCAAGCACAAGGCATATTATTTACTTGATAGGAGCGACGGTATCGAACAAGATATTATGCTTATCATCTTAACCCCTCCTGAAATTTATGAGCGAAAACTCACTAATCAGGAATTGTACGCCGCATTGAACAGCTTATCCGAAAAACAGGCCAAACGTATCTATGCCTACTACTTCCTAAGCATGAGTAAATATGCGATCGCAAAAACCGAAGGCGTAGATGAAAGCGCTGTACGGCGGTCGATTGAAGCGGGGATGCTGCGTATGGAACCATTTCTACGGGGGCTATAGAAACCTTCATAGTATGCATCCGCTTTTTAACAAAAAAAGTCCTGATTATTAGAGGGATATAACTATCCCCCTCGGTGAAAAAGATCTTTGATAATTTAACAGGAGCAAATTCGGTACGTTCCCCGCATGTCCCGGGGAGGGAAAGCCAGATTGCAGATACGCCACGACCGCCGGAGGGTGCGAGCGAGAATATCTCTGCAATCAGTAAGTGCTGGCAACATTTATGGCGATGACACATGCGGCGGGATCATGATACTTGCGCATAGCTGAGGTTAGGTCCCATGGTGCGCCCCGGTCTTTGACGGGGAGGTGCGATTCCTATGGAACGGTCAGCCGCCGTTCGCCGGACAAGCTCCAGAAACATATAGAAACAAAACGGAGGCTCAGGCTAAGGGTGCGCCCGGTGGCGCAAATGCGCCGACAACTGTCCGCGTACCCTTAGGCCTGACATATTTAGTACCATTATTCTTTTCCCTCAAAAGCTTCATTAAAATATGTGTCGCTATATAACAGTGTTTCCACACCTTTGCTTGGATCAATCAATCCCATTACACTTAAAAGGAGGAGGACAGATCATGAAAGCAACCTATAAAAATATCGACGACCTGCCTATCATGCTGAATGCCAATGACATTGTCAACGTACTTGGAATATCCAGGGCATTTGCTTACAATCTGCTGCATGATAAAAGCCTTCCGGTTATTGTGATCGGAAAACGGCGGGTTGTGAACAAAGATAAATTCTTTAACTGGCTGGAAAAGCGTGAGCATATAGAGGAGGCGTGATGTGGCTAAAAGTAAACGCGACGATGGGCGATATCAGAGAAACATTATTGTTGGAAGAAAAGCGAATGGTTCCTATATTCGCAAAACCATATATGGGAAGACCAAAAAGGAGCTTGAGCTAAAGATCGCCGAAATCACCCAGCAAATACATCAGGGCATTTATGTTCCGGAAGACAAGACCACATTTGGTGAGATGTCAGAAACATGGCTGACACAGTATAACCCAACTGCCAATGAGAAATGGATTTACCGTCAGCAAAGCGTGATCAACAAACACCTGTTACCATCACTAAAATATATGAAGCTGAAAGACTTAAAACCCTATCACCTGCAGAGTATTATCAATAAGATGGCAAAAGACGGCCTTTCCACCAGTACGATGAAAAAGGCAAAGCAAACGGCCGTGCGGATATTGAATATTGGCGTGGAGAATGACCTCGTTGTGCGTAATGTCTTTTCCAACGTAAAAGTGCCAACCATCGAGCCGCATGAGCGGCGGGCTTTGACGGAAGAGGAAAGGGATCTCGTTAACCGAACATGGCGAGGACATCGTATGGGACATGCCGTTATGATTATGATGTATTGCGGACTCCGGCGCGGTGAATTGCTTGCACTTACATGGAAGGATATTGACCTTGAAAACAAAATGCTTTCAGTTAATAAATCCGTACGTACGTTCAAGAACCAGCCATATGTCAAAAAACCAAAATCAAAGGCAGGCACCCGGGAAATCCCAATACCCAATATCCTGGTAGATGTCCTTCGCGACTTGCCCCGAGATTATGCGCTAGTTTGCCCCGACGCAAAGGGTGAGATGATGTCCGATACAGCATATCGGCGGGCGTGGAACAGTTATCGGCATTATTTGAATTTAAAGGCTGGAGGAAGAGATGCTTCTCGTACAAGAGAAAAGATTCAGGCGATCGACAACATCACAGCACATATGCTACGGCATACCTATGCCTCCATGCTATATGAAGCCGGGGTTGATATAAAGTCCGCGCAGCGCTTTCTGGGCCATGCCGATATTGAAATGACGCTGGCGGTTTACACACACCTGACAAAATTCAAAGAGGACGAAGCTATCAACTCGCTAAACGCACACTTGGATAAAATAGCGACCATAGAACCCCAATCAAGTAAACTGAAAGGCTCGGAACCTATAAAAAACAAGAAAAGAGAAGACCTCGAAAGATGAGAACCTCAGAAAAAACGAGCAATTGGAACAGCCGTAAATTTCTTTGACTACAAATTGACTACACTTTTTATCATTAGACATGCGTTTCGGGGTGCTTTTGGGCTGTATTTTTACGTTGAAAACCGAAAAAGCCCCTTAAATAGGCCCTTTAGCTCTCCCCTAATTAATGTTCGAACTATAGGCTTGTCGCCTGAGGGACAGCATTCAATTAAAATAGTCGAACGCAAAGAATATCTGGCTGCCCATAATCCATCTATTGAGCCACCTGCTTTCATAATTTTATTGATACTGAGTCCGAGTTGAATAATAAAACGTCTTTCCAGTCAAAATTAATGCCCGGTGGTTTTTCTTCGTACCGTTTGCCTGCGTTAACCCTTGCAATGATATGACTGCCACAGCCTTCAACAGCAAAATGCATATAAACATCAGCACCCGTATTTTCGCTATATAAAAACGTTGCCAATAAACCGCTGGTTTGAGGCGAACTTACCGTAACATGTTCTGGCCTTAGTCCCAAAGTCAGCGTTTTTCCGATCAGCTTGTTTTTGAACAGAAGCTGCTTTATATCCTCGGGAACGGGTTGTTCCTGCTCTCCAACATATAAGTATAACTCGCCCTCCCTCGTCTCGAAAAAGCATGGTAGGAGGTTCATCTTGGGATTGCCGATAAACCCGGCTACAAACGTGTTAACGGGGCTTTCATATATAGCGTCAGGTATGTCGCATTGCTGCAGCACTCCTTTATCCATTACCGAGATCTTCGTCGCCATCGTCATGGCTTCAATTTGATCATGCGTTACGTAAATAAACGTAGTCCCGAGTTCCTTATGCAGGCGGGATAATTCTTCGCGCATCTGGGTACGCAAAGCAGCGTCGAGGTTAGCGAGTGGCTCGTCGAATAAAAATACCTTGGGCCGCCGGACGATGGCCCTGCCAAGCGCGACGCGCTGCCGTTCGCCGCCGGACAGTTCGTGTGGCCTGCGTTTTAGAAGGTGGGATATATTTAAGATTTCCGCCGCCTCACCGACTCTTTGGGTAATATCAACTTTGCTCATCTTTCGCATCTTGAGGCCAAAACCGATATTGTCGAATACCGATAAATGTGGGTATATCGCATAATCCTGAAACACCATAGCCATATCCCTGTCCTTGGGTGGCATGTTGCTTATATTTTCGCCGTCCAAATAGATTTCGCCGCTCGTGATGTCCTCAAGCCCGGCAATAAGGCGCAACGTGGTGGTCTTGCCGCAGCCCGAAGGGCCCACGATCACCATGAATTCCTTGTCGGCGATTTTAAGATCGAGATTCTTGACTGCCACCACATCATTGAATGTTTTGGTTAAACCTTTGAGTTCCAATTCCGGCATTGTAGCATCCTCGCTGTTTCTTATTGTTCCTTCAAGTATAGCGCGACAGCATCGGCCATGTTTTTTGCCGCAGCTTCCGCCGATATCTCATTTGTAAAATAGCGGACGGCCTCATTCGAAATTATTTTTTCAAGATCCGTCTTGGTTCTGTTCGGTATCTCATTGATGGCATCCAGAAGCGTCTCCGCTTCTTTGATCACCTCATCCGCATTGTTGCTCTTATCACTGAATTCCAAATTGAAGGTTTTTCTGATATGCACCGCGGCAGCCTTCCTGTTGATCGGAAAAAGATAACTGGTAGCCTGAATGTTTTCACTGAGCAGGAACTTAACGAACTTCCATGCGGTTCCTTTGTGCGGGCTGGAAGCGTTGACGCAAATGCAGTCTGATTCAAGTACCTTGTTCGATTTATCGCTTATTCCGGAGTCAGACGGTATGTCGTAAAAGTAGTTGCCCCCTGTTGAATAGACCATTTCACCGTTAATGACGGTCGCTTCTGTTGTATTGGCCATTGCACTGTTTGTGAGCATATCAATACCGCCGCCGATTACTTTGATATACGAATTTAAAAACACGCTCGCGTTATTATCCTCATTATACGGGATACACAGGCCTTGCTTACTCCATGTTTTTGACTGCTCCAGGAGCTGAATCAATTCGGGCGTATTGAGGTTCTGCGTTTTATTTTCATTATCGACGAAGCTTTCATATCTCTCTTTAAAACGCCGCATAAATATTTGTTGATCCGTTAAGCCAAACAGAACGCCGTTTCTGTTGATCCCCTTGATGAGTTCAATACACTCTTCCCAGTTGAGATTTTTCCCGTCCAGCTCCGGTATTTCAACATCCGTCTCCAGCGCTTGAAAAGTCATCGTCAACGGAAAAGAATACACATCGCCCTTATCAAACCCGGACTCCAATATATTCATATAATACGTTTTGTCCGAAAAATCGGGGTCAGCGGCTATCCATTCCGCGAGATTGCATAGATATCCCTGCCGGCCTATTTTGGTAAAGTCAAGATTGATATCCGTGTAGATATCCGCGCCTTTGCCTGCCATCAATTCGCCCGGGATCCTGTCAAGATAGGCGTAATCCTTATCGTCAATGGTTTGTTCCGCGCTATAATGATTAATGACGTTGACCTTGACACCGGTTAATTCTTCAAATCTTCTCGCCGCATTACCGTAAAAATCCGCAGTATCATCCACCTCGATCGTGATCTCTGCCGCACCGTCATCCGAAGGCAGGGGCAAAGGACCCGGCGCCACGGTTCCCGCCGAGCATCCGCTGAGCAGCACGATACACGCAATAATAACAGAAAGCAACTTACTTATTTTCATTGCTTACCCCTCCGTTAATCTGACGCGACCGCCAAAGAGCTCCTTGTCGCTCCCCGTCACAATCCGGTCATCACAGGTGATTTCCGCTGCCAGCGCGGCATTGGCATCGTCCTCATCCAGCACCGTCACATAGTTTTTGTATATACGATGTTCTTCTCCCAGCGGCCCCTGAACGGTTTCAAGCTTGAATACATAATCAAAGTCGCCTTCGGAGTGCAGCGCGCTGATGGGCACAAGCAGGGGGTAGGCGCGGGACATTTTTACATAGCTGACCTCGGCGAGTTGGCCTGCGGCAACCTCCCCCGAAGGGTCGCTGAGATCCGCCAGCACCTCCATGCCGCCCTCCTGCGCCGATTTAACCTGTCTCACAACAGCATCATATGTTTGATTCAATAAGGGGATATAGACGCTGAGCTTGTCCTCCTTGGCGAACCACGCGGCCTGCTTCTTCGTCACGTTAAGTGTCACCTGAAGGCCCTTCTCTACCGAACCCACGGTCATCAGAGGTTCCATGGTACCCGCCGTCATGCCGGCCCGTGCGGCCAATGCGGTCACATACCCATTCGCCGGGGCAGTGATTGTTGAGCCGTCGATTTCTGCCTGCTTCGACTCAATCCTTTTTTCCACAGCCTCAATTGCCAGCTGATACGTTTTGGAGGAATATGCTCTTTTCAAATCCTTCGTCTGCTGTTTTTCAAGCTCCAGCTGCCGCATCTCGTCTTCAAGGCCGGATGTATCAAGACGGATCAGCGTCTGCCCTTCGTGCACTCGTTCGCCCTCGCTGACCAGCACCTCGAGTACCTTCTGCGCGGACGGTGCGTAAAGGTCATATTCCGTCTTGGCGGAGGCGACCGTCTCACAGGAGAATACGCGCTTGAGCGACCCTTCTATAGGGCTTGCGTAACTGACAGACGGCAGGTTTAAGCTGTACAACGTTTTGGAGAAGAAGGTCAGAAGCAGTGCTATGATCAAGAATAGGATCGTCGCCACAAGACTTCTTTTTATTGGCTTTTTATTTGATTCCACTGAGTTTTATTCCCTCCATCAATTGTTTTTCCCCGTTCATGAATATCAGCAGCATCGGCAGCATAAACACGACGGAAGCAGCGAATGCCATCTCAATAAACTGGTTGAAGTATGTAAAATACAATGAAAGCGGCCATTTGGTTGTGTCGGACAGGAAAATAAGCGCCTGCTCCATCATGTTCCAATTGTCGATAAAGCATAGTATTGCGAGCGCCACCACGGTGGTTTTGCTGAGCGGCAGCATCACGCGAAAGAATACGCGCCCATGCCCCGCGCCATCCATGCGCGCCGATTCGATATAGCTCTTGGGTATCTGCTCCATATGCTGCCGGAGCAAAAAGACGCCGAAGGTCGAGAATATACCCGGCAGTATTATCGACAGGTGCGTGTTCATGATACCGAGAGCGTCTGCGGTTAAATAGGCGGGCACCAGCGTGACCTGAAAAGGCAGCAGCATCACGACGATGTAGAGGAAGAAGAGCCATTCCTTCCATCTGTTTTTCATGATCGTGAACGCGTAGGCCGCCAGCGTGCTGACGATGACCTGCCCGATCACAATGGATACGGTCAGCAAAACGGAATTCCAGAAATAATCCCAATAAACGTAGTTCTGTATGAAAGCCCGCTCGTATTGCTCCATCGTCACCTCGCTGGGAATCAGCTTGATCGATTTGTTCGCCACATGCTCGTTGGTATACTGCGCGGCCTCCCAGCCGGGCAGAAAAGAATTGAGCACCGTCGTGACCATGGGAAAGATCATGACAAACGCGAGCACGGCGAGCAGGGCGATCAGCAAAATCCTCTTGGGCTTTCGTTTCATGCGGTCACCTCCCCAGCCGTTTCTGCGCCCTGCGGTTCAGGCGGAACATGCAGAGCAGGAATACAACGATGATCGCGGTGATGATATATGCGGCGGAAGTCAGGCGCGCGTAGTCGGTGTTGCTGAACATATTGTTCATGTAGTGCTGCAGCATGTATACGCTTTCGTCCGGATACGCCCCGGTGATGAGATACATCTCGCGGAACACCTTGAAGCAGTTGACGACGGACAGTACCAGAACAAAGAATATTGTCGGCCACAGGCAGGGCACCGTGATTTTCCGAAACTTCTGAAAAGCGCCCGCGCCGTCCATCGACGCGGATTCGTAGTAGCTCGAAGGTATTTCGCTGAGTCCCGCCAGATAAAGCACCATCATGTAGCCAAGGTTCTTCCAAAGATAGATCAGCGCAACAACGAATACGGCCCAACCGCTATGCAGGAAGTCCGTTTCGGGAATGCCGATTGTGCCAAGAATATGGTTGATCGTCCCCCCGGGTGCGAACAGTATCGACCAAAATATCGCGACTGAAGCCACTGGCACCACGAGAGGTGAGATATACGCGAGCCGGAAAAGGCGGCCTTGTTCGCCGATGCTTTTAACGGCAATCGCGACAAGCAATGGCAGTATGATGTTCAGCGGCACGCAGATCAGCAGAAACAAAACCGTATTTTTGAGCGCCAGCTGAAAAGCCTCGTTTTGCAGCGTATAAGTGAAATTAGCAAGACTAAACGACCCGTCTACATTGCAGGCATAATACAGGCTTCCTATGAAAGGAACCAGAAAGAATATCAGAAAACCCGCCAGGCTGGGTATAAGGAATATGTACACCGCTTTCTTTCTCATATCAAATTACCTTAAGCCCCTTAAGCGTTTATTTGGGCGTCAAGAAGTAATCACATGTACTGAATTTTTGGTGTCGTCTAAAATGGATTCCATCTCTGTAGTCGTATTACTATCCGCGTAATACGCCGTCACTTTTTCGTTAGGGTCGCTATATACCGGCGTTGTGATTGCGCGGCCTGTCTCATCAGTATTTGAAATATCAATGCCTAAACCTATTGCATCAATTTTTGAAGTTTCATATGCGGCTGAATAACCGTTATCAAGATGGTACGCTTGAATATTATTGAGTAATTCCTCCTTTATTGTAATATTCGCTGCGTTTGCTGTTTGGTCTTCAATTGCATTCTCAGTCTTGATGACTGGCATAAAGATTGTTGTAAAGCAGCCGATGATCAGAACAACAGCCATAACGCCGGCAGCAATCATCATGCCACGGTCTCTTTGGCATTTATGGAAAACTCTACGAATCCTTTTTTCAATAATTTTCTCATTACTGCCAAATACCAAACCCAGCATGAGATTCAACACTCTTTCACGAGTGGATAACTGAAGTAACGAAAGAGCATATTTCTTTTTCTGATGATTATCGAGGTCACTTACCACCATACTATCGCAGGCCGACTCCATATCACGGCTGAAATAACGGCTCATTAGCCAGATTACCGGATTGAACCAGTAAATAATTTCTAATATTCGCAGAAGCAAAACAATAAGATGATCCCGGCGTTTGTAATGCATAATTTCGTGTTTAATGACAAGCATGAGCTGCTCATTGCTTAAGCAATTATGAATGTCCGCCGGTAAAATTATTTTAGGCCGAAGGCCGACGGTCAGGGCGGGCGTCGTCAAATTGGGGAGCATAAACGCCTTTATTTCCTCCTTTATACCAAGCTCTTTACGGCAAAGGCTAAGCATCTCGCGGATATGAGAAGAAGGCTCGTTACCATGTCTTTTTATTTCACGATTCATGCCTGAAATATTCACCAGCATTCGTATTGATAAAAGCAGAATGCCGCATAACCACACGATAAAGAAAATATCTGTCCAGCTAAACGACGGATCTAGCTGTATATGTCCTCCTGCTTGTGCTTGAAAGGCTCCGACGGTTTTCTCAGGGATAACTATAAGCCTCAAGCTGCTGTCAATAGTAAAGGGAATACAGAACCGGGCAATGAGTATGAACCAAATAAGAAAATGGAGTGTCGGCGACATTTTGTCTTTAAACATTTTCTTGATGGCGAGCACAATTATAAACAGCAAAATGGTATAAAAGGATATCTCCAGTAAATAGTTCAGGTTCTCCATTGCCTTATTCCTTTTCAGCTAATTCATCAATCAGCGCCTTCAACTTTACTTGGGCGTCTTCTGAAAGCTGCGTATTCTTGATCATACACAAGAGAAACTTCTCCACTGTTTCTTTACTCATCTTATTTTGCATACTGTTGCTTTCAGCTTCAATGCACTCGTCCTTAGCAACGAGTGTATAGTAAAATTTTGTTCTACCTCTTCTTTTAAAACCTACAAAGCCCTTTTCGCACAGTACGTTCAGATATGACGCGTATGTCTGATAGCTCCACTCAACCTTATTTCCGATAGCATCAATTATTTCTGCGAGCACCTGAGGTTCATTACCCCAGAGTTTATCCATCACTATCCATTCCGAAGCAGTTAAGGTTTTTTGATCCATATTGCACCTGATTATCACTAGTATTTTAAAATATTTATTAAACTTACAATAATACAGTTCCCTTCATTTGTCAATACTTTATTAATCAAATAGGCTAAATGTTTCCAATTTTACCTTGTGTAAAATTCAAAAGCCAGCATACAAAAGATATTTGAACGGGGCATTTAGAACTGTTGCCGTTTTGCATTTGTATGTAATGTGGTTTTTGCTGTAAACGGTTGTGGAACTTTTGATGTTATTATGGAAAAACTAAACATGATAAAACGTAAATATCCTGATTACTATATGAAGAATATTAGCTTTAATACTGTTGTTGATCCGTCTAAGGAATATGATTGCATTAACCAAATGTATATTAGTAATGAATTGTTAAATGCATCAAAATCATCTATGCATAGCCTCATAGATGATACGTACTCAGTGGAGAAAAATAAATACAGTGATGAATTCATCGAGCAACATTCATATGAAGAGTTCAAGATCTTATTATGCGAATTGGGAAGATTAAACGATGAGAACCTTTCAGCCATATCCAGGCATTGGTTAGCTCAAGAAAAGCAGCTTAAAAAAACTCTTGGAACGAATAAAATATACGAAGAAATGTCTCATGGGGGGCCGTGTATTATTGGAAGAAAAACTTTTGTAGACACAAGAGGAAATTTGTATCCTTGTGAAAGAGTAAGCGAATCGTCAGGAGTCATGCAAATAGGGAATATTAAATCAGGATTTAATATGGAGAAAGTAGGACAATTGATGAATATTGCCAGTTTAACAGAAGAACAATGCAAAGAATGTTGGGCTGTTGCCAGGTGCAGTATGTGTGCGAAATATACTGATAACGGCACTACGCTCTGTGCAGAAAGAATACTGGAAGGATGCAGTGGTGTAAAAGCTGACCTTGATTATAAACTAAGGAGATACATTGCAATAAAAGAGATAAAGGCAGGGGGCATTATTTAAATGAAGTACAATTTTAAAAACGCAGCTGTTTTTCCATTTGGATATGAGTTTTTTCCCATAATAAGCGGATTATCTAAAAAAAAAGTTATTGATTCGTCAGTAAAACTTGTATCACCTAATGGGTGGGGTATTGTTGGGATGGATGCCGGAAGAGCTTTCGGACGTCCCGATATCGGTATAAAAGTTACAAGTGACATTGAAAACGCTATTTTAGAAAGTGATACATTCGTTGCCATTCCTTTTAAAGATACAGAAGAAGAAGAAACGAATAAATATGTTAATGGTCTTATTGACGAGAGCATCGATTATGCTATATCAATAAATAAAAAAGTAATTGATTTGCGGAATATTGAAGAGGAAGCATGCTGGATTGCAAATCGGTTTAACGCTGCGATAGATAATTGGGAGAAAGTTAGGGTTGCGGTAGGAGATAATAGTGTTTTTGTAGGCAAATATTTTTAAGGGATTGCGAATGGACAGACCCACAGTTTGCGATGGATGAAAATTCATTTTCGAATCGTCTAGAAATATATGAAGTTGAGGACTTATAGATTTAGATGATAGTTACGATTGAATAGTGAGTTTTTCTTGGCACGCATTATCCATATAACCTTGCAATTACAAAATAGTAAAGCCTTATCCTGGTGATGTTTCCTTAAGTTCAATAAACTATCTGCTTTCCTCCAAAGAAAAGGTTGATTTCTCTCCCAAGAGCTATACACGTATATCTTATTTCCGCTCCGCCCGTCTTCAAGCTGGCCGCCTGGCACACCTCCCCACCAAAAGCTACCGGCTGCAGTTTTCCGTCAGGAGAAAAAGTAGCCACAACCTTCACATATACCTTCTTATCGTTCTCATACCTTCTTTCTATCATTTCATCACCCTATCCTTGAAGTATCCAACAGGATGAATGATATGGTCGCTTTTTGGATTAATACCGCATTACGGCTTATCAGGAGTACAGAGGCAAGTTGCACGCAGAGCGTGCAGGCTATTAAGCATCGTATAGCTGAAGTGGAGATGAATTAATAGTAAGTATGCGTAAAATTGCTATTTTGCGCGTACTATTGGAAAAAACATTTTATATTTTGTTCAAGCTTCACCTATATTTCCATATTTTAAAGGATTTGTCCTGATCGAACTTTATATTATGTCTATAATGGTGCGTTAGTTTCGAAAGATTTAGGGTGCTAACAAATGATAAAACCAGACTGAAATGTTTTTAAAGCCAAATTTAGTGATAGCCCGTAAGATGCCTTTGAATTATTTTGTTATTTATTCTTTTGTGAAGAGTTCAATAAACCATTGGGGATATTTCATTATAAGAATCAGGCAGGAATTGAAACCAACCCAACAACAAAGGATAATGAGGTAATCGGATGGCAGGCAAAGTTTTATGATACGATACTAACCGAAAGCAAAAGCGTAAAAGGACTTTTATAGAAATGAAATTGTTTATAATGAACTTTTAAAAAATCAGCACTTGTCGGCCTAAAAGGAATAATGATTTTTTTAGCATACGATAGAAAAAATATTTGAGGAAGACCTTGATGATAGTCAAAAACTATTAATATAATAATAGGCGCAAAAGATATTGCTATGATTCAAGGATCTCCCGGTACCGGAAAAACAAGAGTCATAAAAGAAGTTGTAAGACAGCTATAAAATACAGGAGTTCACATCAAAGGAATTTATACAAATAACCTTAAATCAGATAAACTTTCTATAAAGACTTTGACTATCATGATATCGAAAACCAGAGTATATTTAATAGCCATTATGAGATATTTTATCAAATTCGCTATATGATGCCGTAAAGTTTGTTATTAATACCAAAACGGCTATTCCTTTTTGGGCTTTATATCCATAGCATTTGTAATATTTCTAAAGTAAGATATAAATAAGTTAAACATCCCTTTGAACAAATCCGCCAAAAAGACATTTTGTTGTGATATACCGAGAAAATATGAAATTAATATTAAAATAATGTGCGGAGGTATATTGATGAACAGTATTAAAGAAGAACAGTGGATCAATCCCGGTGAGTTTAAGACAAGAGTTGACAAGATTAAAGAGGAAGCAAAAAAGGCAGGGCTGTTCGGTGTTGTCGTTTTAGGACATAGCGCGGTTCCTGAAAATCTCATTTACGTATCGAATTATTGCCTTATTGGTGTGGATATGACGCCTTATTCAGGAGGTTTCGGCGGCGGAGGCTGGATGGGAGCCTGCGTATTCGGTGTAGCGCAGGACGCCCCGACTTTGATTCTTGACCGTGACTACTGGCTTGATAAAGCATCCAGGGTAAGCTGGATAGAGGACTTAAGATACGACAACTATCTATGGGGCGAAGTAATAAAAGCAATAAAAGAGCGCGGCGTTAAGGGAAAACTGGGAATAGTGGCAGATGGATTTATGATAAATCATTATCAAAAATTCTTAGAATCTTTGCCTGATGGAATTGAATTGGTTGACTTTAATTATTGCTTAAAGAAACTTCGCAGCATAAAAAGCCCTGCTGAAATCTCCATAATGAAAGAATCCATACAAATGCAAACTGAGGTTTACAATCTGATCATACCAAAGATTCAAGACGGAGTTATGGAATGGGAAATAGCAGAAGCTATACGTTACGAACTAAGAAAACGCGGTGCAGCGCACTGCCCCAGCATTTGTATTCTTAGCGGTCCAAACTCGGAATGCTCTTTAGCAACACCGCAGGCGACAAACAGGGTTATTCGTGACGGTGATATGGTTCTCATAACAGTGTTTTCATATTATAAGAACTACACTACCGGAATAGACCGGCCGTTTGTATGTGGCAAAACTGCCAGCGAAAAAGCAAAGAAACTTTCAGAGATTGAGCTAAAAGGCCTTGAGAAGTGCCTGTCTATCATGGAGCCCGGACTTCCGGTTAAAGATATGTATGCGCCCGTCTATTATGATTACATAATTCCTGAGCTGGATAAAGCAGGTTTTAAGAATTACAAGGTGCAGGGCTATATGGGGCATGCGACGGGCCTTTCACTTGCTGAACCGCCTATGTTAAATCCCAGAGATGAAACGGTTTTACAACCAGGAATGGTTGTTCATGTAGAGCCAGGTATATATCTTACTGGACAAAATATGGGCCTTAGAACTGCTGAAATGGTTGAGATAACCGATAAGGGCATTAATGTTTTAACTAAAGACATGCCACGTCGTAGCGGTTCTCTTGCCTGAATTGATTTATAAGGGAGATGATGTACCGAGAAAATTCTTATCTGGTAATGCTCAAACAGAAAAAATAATGGAGGTATCAAAAGTGAAAAGGATAATAACTCGTGTTAGTGCAATACTTATGACACTTTGCCTTGTGATCGTAGGTGTAGCTTGCCAGCCTGTAGCGACAGATATTCCTGAAAAAACGGATGAACCCAAGCAATCGGTGGATAAGACTGCAGCGCCTGATGAGCAAAAAGCTGAATCGGTCAAAGTCGGTTGTGTTCTTCCGCTATCCGGCAGTATGGCAACGTTGGGGCAAGAATGCAGAAACGGTTTTGATCTTGCTATCTCTGAAATCAACGATGCGGGTGGAATCAAAAATCTGGGCGGCGCGAAAATAGAAGTTATCTATGCCGACTCTGAAAATGACGCAACGGTTGGAATGACAGAAGCTGAGCGTCTGATCACTGATGAAGGCGTTAGCTTAATTGCCGGTGCTTATAGCAGTTCGGTCACACTCGCAATCTGTGACGTTTCCGAGCGTTATAAGATTCCTATGCTGGTTCTTCTGGCAAGTTCCAACTCCATTACGGAAAGCGGCTATAATTACGTATACAGGATAAACGTAGGCTTGGGCTATGTCTGGAGCTATTTTGAGGAATACCTCAAATTATGCAGAGACGCCGGAAATGAATTAAACAACATCGGTATTGTTTACGAGTCGTCCGAGCTCAATGTTGCAAACGCTGAAGTATGGCGCGGTATTGCGAAAAATCTCGGATTGAACATAGTAATTGATGAAATGTATGACGCTAAAACAGTTACCGACATGTCATCGATAGTGAACAAAATCAAAAATAATGACGTAGATATTCTTTGGAGTGGCTCCTATCTGTCAGATATGCTGCTTCTTGCACAGACCATGCTTTCTTATGACGTTTCCCTTGATATGTGGATCGGCGGAGGCGGCGGCGAGCAGAGTACCGAGTTTATCGCGACTCTTGGCGAGGCTTCTGAGCATGTTCTTTCTCCGAAACCTGTAACGATCGACCTTAGGACTTCCAGACCAGGGTTTAACACTCTTTGTGAAAACTACTTCGGTCTTTACGGCGGCGAAGAGGAAGCAGGCAACATATGCCCGCTGGGCGCTTCCATGTCTTACTCCAACGGCTATGTTTTAGCTGACGTACTGGAGCGTACCGCCGGTCTTGACTGTGAAGCCCTCTGTGCGGCTTTTGATGCCACTGATATTAAGGATACGGAAAACGATAGGGCCCTATGGGGCATGCCATACTTTGAGATCAATTTCGACGAGAACGGCCAATGCTGGAGCTTCTCCTGCGTAACGCAGATCGTTGATGGCTCTTGGAGATATTGCTGGCCGAAAGAGCTGGTGGTCATGACAGCGGAATCCGACGGCTATCCTATAATGGGCTGGAATAAAAAGGACTAAGCAAAAAGATAAAACTTTAAGAACTTGCTGTAATAACTGACGGGGGATGGGCTGCCCATCCCCCAAAATCAAATTAAAATCGTTTGAAGTAAGATGTTATAGCAGTTCAGAGGGAGAATTTCATGCTGCAAGCAATAATAAACGGTATATTGACAGGCTGTATGTACGGCGTCTCGGCTCTTGGCCTTAGTATAATATACGGTGTTACCAACGTCTGCAACTTTGCCCACGGTGCAATAATAATGATCGGTATGTATGTAACATACTTTCTATGGACGTTTTTGCAGGTAGAGGTATATGCATTTATAATCCCGACATTTATAATAATGTTTTTCATTGGCGCATTAATGCAAAGGATCATCGTCAAACCGGTGATGAAAAGCAAGACCGGAGCTATGAATGTGATCTTTGCGACAACGTGCCTGGGCTGGATACTTGAGAACGTAATACTTTTGATATTCGGTTCGAATTATAAAATAGTTGAGTCCAGTGTAAAAACGGCATCATGGGTGATAGGAGATATTGTAATAGTTCAGGCGAAGCTTTACGGCGCTTTGGCCGCAATAATAATTACATTGCTGTTACACCTGTTCCTCAAAAAAACAGACATTGGCCGCTCGATACGCGCCACATCCCAGAACAAGGAAGCCGCGCTTACAATGGGCATTAATTCCGAAAAGATGTTCCGCATAGCGTTCGGTTTAGGCTGCGGAGTTGCTGGACTTGCAGGGCTTCTCTTTTTGCCATATTTCTATTGCACTCCAACCGTGGGCCATACGTTTACAACCAAAGCGTTTATAATTGTTGTTTTGGGTGGTATGGGCGATATAAACGGCGCGTTGTTAGGCGGCATCATCATAGGAATAATCGAGACCATTGGAACGCTTTATCTGGAAACCTCAACAGTTAATATGATTGTGTTTGCAGTTTTCATACTATTCCTGATCTTCAGGCCGACAGGCTTGCTTGGGAAGAAGGAGGCCTGATATGGATAAAAAGAAAAATGTGCTGTTAAAACATGATGCGGCTGTAAAGGGCGGCGGATATAAAAAGTGGATGATCTATGCTCTGATACTTATACTTGTTGCTGTTATTCCGCTGTTAACGAAAAAAGTTACGCTTATGAACATGTTTATCCTGATACTCCTCGGCGGGTATATGGGGATGTGCTGGAACCTGATGAGTGGCCTGACCGGATGCTTTTCGATGGGGCACGCGGTTTTCTTTGGACTTGGGGCTTACACTGTTGCCGCTTTGTATGGTGATTTGGGTATCAGCCCATTGATCGGAATGTTTGCCGGCGGCATTGTGGCCGCACTTGGGGGATTAGTGATGGGGCTGGCATCATTGCGGCTGAAGCATCACTTTTTCGGCCTTGCGACATTGGCGTTTGCAGAGATTTGCGCTTCGTTCTTTGTTGCTACAAAGGTTATTTTCGGCCTTAAGATTAACGGCGCTCAGGGCTATATGATTCCGACTGAATACTCTGTCGCTACACTTCAGTTTGAAGAAAAATCAGGTTACTACTATCTGCTTCTAATAATGGTGCTGGTTCTTCTTGCGATAACAATATTAATCATGAATTCAAAACTGGGCTATTTCGGCAAATCCATTAAGGATGATCAAGGCGCCGCTGAAGCCATAGGCGTGAAGACAACCCAGACTAAAATAATCATTGCGACGATAAGCGCGTTTCTTACGGCGTTTGCAGGAGGCTTTTATGTAGTATTTATGCGCTATATTGAGCCTGCCATTGCTTTTGACTTCGGTATTTCCATCGACATGATCTGCTATACGGTTATGGGCGGAGTTGGTACGGTTTTCGGACCGCTTCTCGGCGCGGCGCTGCTCGTTCCCCTGAAGGAAATAGTAAGAAGTACGCTTGGTTCCAGCTGGCAGGGGCTCCATATTATTATCTATGGCGTTATAACGATCGTCGTATTGATATTGCTGCCTGATGGAATAATCGGCGGCATCAAGCAACTGTATAAAAAGGTGAAAAAGAGTCTCGGGCAAAAGAAGCAGGCTTCACTAAAAACCGAATCTGAAGGAGGGGTTAACCATGACCAGCGGTAACATGCAAACCATACTGAGAATAGAAAATGTAACCATGCGTTTCGGCGGGATGGTTGCCCTCAATAAAGTAAGTGCAGAACTGCATGAAGGAGAGATTCTGGGCCTTATAGGACCAAACGGCGCAGGTAAAACAACGCTCTTCAATTGCATTACCGGCGGGCTTAAGCCTACCAGCGGCAGAGTTTATTTAGGAAAGCGCAATATAACCGGACAGTTGCCTAACAAGGTATGCCATGAAGGTATCGGAAGGACATTTCAGATAGTTCGCCCGTTTAATTCTTTAACAGTGCGTGAAAACGTCGCGGTTGGTGCAATGGCAAAAGGCATGTCCGTAAGAAATTCGCTTGATAAAGCACAAAGCGTTCTTGAAATTCTCGGCCTTACAGATATTGCGGAAACATACCCCGGTTCGCTTACTCTTTCACTTAAGAAGAGACTCGAAGTCGCTCGTGCAATGGCGTCCGACCCAAAAATACTTCTGCTTGACGAGGTCATGGCGGGGCTGAATATAAACGAGATGACTGCCTTTAGCAAGCTTATTAAGGCGATTCATTCACAAGGTGTTACAATTATGATAGTTGAACACATTATGCAGGCTGTTATGGAACTGTGCAACAGAGTCATTGTACTGAACTTCGGAGAAATATTAAAAATGGGGACGCCAGAAGAAGTTATTAATGACGAAAAAGTAATAACTGCATATTTGGGGGAGGGATATCATGCTAAAGGTTGACAAATTGTGCGCCGGTTATGGCGATGTTCAGATATTAAGGGATGTTTCCATAGAAATTGGAGAGGGAGAAATAGTCGGTATCGTCGGTTCAAATGGTGCGGGAAAGACAACCTTGATTCGTTCGATAATGGGGCGAACTACAGTCTATTCAGGTTCAATTATTATGGAAGGCACAGAGCTGACAAAAGTTGCGCCTCAGGATGTTGTTTTGTATGGAGTAGGGCTTGCAATGGAAGGAAGGGGTCTTTTCTCACAGATGTCTGTTCGGGAAAACCTGATAATGGGCAGCATATCAAAGAGAGCAAAGCAAAACCGAAAAAATCAGATGGAGAAGGTTCTGGAGTTGTTCCCGGCGCTTAAGAACAAACTTAATAGAATTGCCGGTTCACTTTCAGGCGGCGAGCAGCAGATGGTTGCGATCGGGCGTGCGATAATGACATCGCCAAAGCTTTTGATTCTCGACGAGGTAAGTCTGGGGCTTGCTCCAGTTGTAGTAGAAAACATATATAAAATGCTTCTTGAACTAAAAAAACAAGGCATTTCATTAATGGTTGTTGAGCAGAATGTTTATCTTTGCCTTAAGGTTGCGGATCGTGCGTATATTATCGAAAACGGTTCAATAACAGGTGAGGGATATGGCCGGGATCTCCTTGATGATCCAACCATAAAAGAAAAATACTTAGGCGTCTAACCATTAGATAAAGATTATACGCGATAAAAAGCCTTTAAAATCAGGGGGTTTATTAAGTAATGCCAATTCGTAAAGAAATTCAGTAACTATGTCTTTACGGATGACAGATACGCAAATGACTGGACAACAGATGAGATTACAGAATGCAGGGCTTTCAGTGCAGGATAAGGAGTCTTAAATTGAGTGGGCACAAAGGAGACAACTCTAAAAAAACAAATAAGGTTTTAAACAAGGCAGATATATTTGTGTTGGCGTTCGGAGCTATGATCGGCTGGGCGTGGGTGGTTATGTCCGGAGAATGGATAATGAAGGCGGGCACCTTAGGAGCGGTACTGGCTTTTATTGCAGGCGGTATAGTTGTTGTGTTTGTAGGGCAGATATATGCGGAGCTTACTTCAGCAATGAGCAACGGGCAAGGCGTTTTGGACTTTACTATGCGAGGAGTAGGAAGACGGTTTTCCTATATTGCTACATGGACGCTGATGCTTGGCTATTTTTCTGTTATAGCGTTCGAGGCAGTGGCTCTTCCGAATGTAATGGTTCACCTGTTCCCTGATTATCTAAAAATAAAAATGTATTCTGTAGCGGGATTTGATGTTCATTTAACGTGGCTGGCAATAGGCATAGGCAGTTCTGTCGTTATTGCGTTCATCAACTATATCGGAGTTAAGATAGCAGCCACAGCCCAAACTATTCTAACGATAGTTGTAGCAATAGTAGGGGTGGGGCTTATCTCCGGAGGCTTCATAAACGGTAATGCATGGAGCATTGAACCCTTATTTGAAAACGGTATTTCAGGTTTTCTTGCAGTAGCCGCAATGACGCCGTTTATGTATGTCGGGTTTGATGTTATTCCGTCAGCGTCTTCAGAAATGAATATCCCGCAGAAAAAAATAGGGAAAATATTGCTTCTGTCTGTTTTTATGGCGGTTGTGTGGTATGTGCTTATTATATTTGGCGTCTCTATTGGGTTATCAAAACCGGAACTGGCTTCTTCATCAATAGCAACAGCTGACGCTATGAAAAACTTATACTCTGGAAGCATGGTAGCGTCTAAAATATTGATCTGCGGCGGTATAGCCGGAATCCTTTCGTGTTGGAACTCTTTCTATATTGGAGGAAGCCGGATGATATTATATATGGCAAAAGAGGGAATGCTGCCAAAATTTCTTGGCAAGATACACCCTAAATATAAGACGCCGAGCAATGCAATAATACTTATTGCGGTACTTACCAGCGTGGCGCCATTCTTAGGTGGGAACATGCTCACATGGCTTGTTAATGCAGGGGGACTCGCAATGACTGTAACATATTTGTTGGTCAGCGTTGCATTTTTAATGCTGCGTAAAAAAGAGCCGGAGATGCTGCGCCCATATAAAATCAAGCGATGGCGGTTTATCGGAATTGGTTCAATTATACTGTGCTTTGGATTATCGATTATGTATATGCCGGGTATGCCATCTTCGCTTACCTGGCCGTATGAATGGGCTATAATACTGTTTTGGGCCATACTTGGAATAGTGTTGTATTTTGGAGCGAAAAAAAGAAATATAAAATAATTACTTCCTCTGTCAAATATGCGGACACAAAGGGGTTTGCCAGCTTGGTCGGCTGCAGGCTCCTTTGTGCTTTATTGTTCTTATTTGAGAGTCGGTTCTATATACATGTTGTGAATATACAGAGCTATCTGGTAATCAAGCCGTTCCTCGGGTGTGGTAAATTCCGTATTCAATAATTCTTTGATTTTTTGTATTCGGTAATTAACGGTATTACGGTGTGTATATGTCCTTTGCGCCGTGCTTTGAATATTCATATTCTCGTCAAGGTAAATCCGTAAAAGTTCCAAATAATCAGAATTGTGCGCCATGTCATGCTCTTTTAGCGTATGAAGCGTTTCCTCGCAAAATCCCAAGAGAAGATCCTTGTCTTTTGTTGAAAGCAGTATCTTCATGAATCCAAGGCTGTCGTAATACAATTCAGGTATATTATACCTGAAAGCCTGATCCATACATGCGTGCGCATGCTGATAGCTTTCGTGCAGTTTCCGAATATCCGATACAACGGGGCCAATGCCCATATGTACAGGAAGATTATTGCCGTGTAACCTAAATGATTGAATGAGTGCGGAACAAACATTTTTTGTTGTTTCTTCGGTCGCTTTGTAGATGACTAAAACCAACTCGCTGTCTTCAAAAATTAAACTAACTTTTGTCTTTGAAGGGAAAAACGGTGAATGTATAATATGAGACAACTTTTTTTGCGGTTCCGCAACAGATCTTATATCAAAACAAATGGTCGCATAACTTTCAAAGGGATCAAACCCGTTTCGGCGAAGATTATTTTCGTATAGGTGAAAATTTTCCGGAGAAAAGATAGATACAGACAACGCCGTAGAAATGCTTCTTTCGCGCTGCTCGTTTTCAATTATATAGTTACAGACATCTCTAAGAATATCGACAAGGTGAACTTCCCATGGTATTGAGAAAAGAGGGAATGATTTTTCATCACAATACTCGATTACGTCAACTGGAACGGAAGGGATATAATCACCGACATTGATGATCAACCCTACAGCGTCCAGTGAGATAAGCTTGTCGATGAGTCCGAAAAGCCAACTGGAGGGCCCGTTTGGGTCGCCGGCTGTTATCATACCTGTAGTTATTATTAATTCTCCGCCACGAATAAATTCAACCGTCCTATGGTCTTCGGTAAAATAGATCCAACTTAACTCATTACATAGCCCCTTTTCCCCGGCCAGTAATCTTATGTTGTACACTTTAGATAAGTTTTTAAGTATCGTGTTTAAATTTACTCCCATTTTACACCCGGACGATTATTTGATTTTACTATCAGATTATAATTGAAACATCTCTTTTTTTCAAGAAAGAGGCCTTATCTATGAAATGATCAATGAACACTGCTATGCTAATATTAGCCTAAAATTACTTATATAATAATATATTTGGATTTGTTTATAGTCCTGAGGCAGGTGCCGCTTTTTTCAACAAGTTTTAGACCAGACATAAACAACAGGGGTATTGGATATAGCCTTAGCCATTTAAAGTCTTAAGGGACAAGGGTGGAATATTTTATATAATTACTACGCTAAACTAGATGTTGCATATATACACGACATAAATTAGGTTTGAACCAAACGAACGTCGTTCATTGACAGAATAAGAGAGAACTTGTTAACCGTACATGGCAAGAGCACCGTATGGGTCATGCAGCCATGATCATGATGTGTTGCGGACTGCGCCGTGATGAGTTGCTGGCGTTAACATGGGAAGATATTGACCTTGAGAGAAATGTCATTCTGGTTAATAAATCAGCAAGCATACCCCTTAAATAGGCTCCTTACCCCTCCCCCATGTATATTTGAATTATAGGCATGTCGCCTGGGAGACTAACATAAGTGCTTTCCAATATATTTTCCGTTACTCCCCCACATAAGATATAAGAAGGCGTTGTCAGAATCATATCTTCAGAACAGATTTATTTCTGTTACCTTATCAAAGAAATGCATCAGCTCAGGCTGGAAATCATATTTGACTATTTTGTGACACCCATTGTTCGTTGCATAGTCGATACCATTGGCGGGAACCACGATAACAACGTCTTTTCCGCTTGAATTCACATGGAGATGAAACTCGCTACCCATCATTTCAGAGACATCAACGGTTGCGCTTATGCCGACACTGTTTGACAAATGTATATGTATTGGCCGAACGCCAACTGTTATTTCGGTCGGTACTTTTTCCATTTTTCCAAGTAACTGCTGCTTATCCTCCGGCAGCTCAAAATCTTTTCCTTGGACAGATGCCACATATCTATCGCTTTTTTTAGTCAGCTGTGCATCGAAAAAGTTCATCTGCGGTGTTCCGATGAACCCCGCAACAAAAAGGTTTGCCGGATAGTTAAACACTTCCTGTGGCGTGCCGATCTGCTGGATAAAACCGTCGCGCATGATGATTATACGGTCTCCAAGCGTCATGGCCTCAATCTGATCATGTGTCACATAGATGAATGTAGTGTTGATCTTTTCACGCAATTTGATAAGTTCCGCCCGCATCTGGTTGCGCAGCTTTGCGTCCAGGTTGGAAAGCGGCTCATCCATCAGAAAGACCTTGGGATTGCGTACGATGGCGCGACCGATAGCCACACGCTGACGCTGTCCTCCGGACAAAGCCTTGGGCTTCCGGCTGAGATATTGGGTGATATCGAGAATCTCAGCCGCTTCACGAACTTTGCGGTCGATCTCGGCCTTGCGCATCTTTTTCAGCTTAAGCGAAAAGGCCATGTTATCGTAAACGTTCATATGCGGATAGAGCGCATAGTTCTGGAAAACCATGGCGATATCGCGATCTTTGGGCGCCACATTGTTCATCAGCCTATCGCCGATGTATATCTCCCCTTCAGTAATCTCTTCCAGCCCCGCGATCATACGCAGCGTAGTGGATTTCCCGCAACCGGACGGCCCTACAAGAACAATGAATTCATTATCGGCTATCTCCAGATCAAACTTCTGTACGGCGATAACGCCCTTGTCGGTAATCTGAAGATTAGCTTTTTCCTTTGCATCATTGTCTTTTCTTTTTTTCTCCTTTTTAACTTCGCCGCTGATGAACGGATAAATCTTTTTTATGTTCTTTAAAGTAACCTTAGCCATAATTGTACTTTTCCTCCGCATGCGCCGCCAAATGGCAGTGCATAATACATGATGGTGTTTAGACATTTATCAAAAAACTGACTGTTCATTTCGGCATTGCGTTCATGGGCAATTAACGCAACCGTCAGCCCTTAACAGCTCCCGCCGTAAGGCCTTCAACAAAGTACTTCTGAATCGCTGTAAACATGAACACGATTGGAATGGTAGTCGCAGTCCCCAGCGCCATTATGACACCCCAGTTGATCTCCGTTGAACTGATATAATTGGCTAATCCCACAGTCAGCGTTTTCATCGTATCCTGGGATACCAGTACGCTGGACAGCAGATATTCGTTCCACGACAGAATGAATACCAGAATGCCGGTGCTGAGTATCCCGGGAATGCACAACGGCAGAATGATTTTATAAAAGACAGTGAAGTCAGACGCTCCATTTACCAACGCTGCTTCTTCGATCTCACGGGGAATGCTTCTGAAAAAGGAAATAAGCAGCCATATTGCAAACGGGAAGGTTACTGTCGTATGTCCGATTATAACCCCAAAAAGTGAAGCGTTCATATGCATGCCGGCAACGATACGATATAGAGGAATCATCAGCATTATAGGCGGAATACAATAAGCAGAGAGCGTGGCTATCGTTATTGCCTTTCTGCCGAAGTAGCGAAACCGCGTCAAACTGTATGCCCCGAAAGTCGCCATAACGATAACAATTAACGTGGTTCCCGAAGCTACGATAAAGCTGTTCGCAAAATAACGCAGTACTGTTGTGTCCCTAAACGCCTGAATATACCATTCAAAGGAAATTGTACTGGGAAGAATTGTGGGGGGCGTATTAAACAGTTCTGTCGCCGGCTTAAGCGAACTCAGCAGCATCCAAAGGAGCGGGAAACCAACGATGCCGATAAACAAGGCCGATACCACAGTCAGTACACATTTCCTGAATAGGTCTTTATTTTTATGATGATCCATAATACTGCTCCTTTCCAGTTCTGTCTTGTCAATCCGCAAAATCTCCCGACTTCCTCACATAGAAGAAGATGCATATGAATAATACTATGCCGAGCAATATGGATATCGCGGATGCATAACCAAGCTGAAAGGTTCCAAAAGATGACTGGTAAATCATAATCGGCAGATGTGTTGTAGATCCGGCCGGTCCGCCGCCCGTCACCATCCAGATCAGGTCAAAGTATGTTGCCGTCCACACGATGCGCAAAATAACAAGCACAATAGTCGTATTACGCAATTGAGGCAATGTGATATATAAGAAAGTCTGCAATTTGTTGGCGCCATCCACATGCGCCGCTTCATATAGCTCTTTATCAATTCCTTTCAGCGCTGCCCAGTATATCAGCATCGGGAATGGATAGGACCGCCATATATTAACGATGATGAGAATTACCATGGCACTTGTAGACATGGCCAACGGTGATTGCTTATAATCGATCAATCCCGCGTTCTGCAGCCAGCTGCTCGCAATACCATAGTCGCCGTTAAAAATCCACTTTGTAATCAGGGCAAGCGCGACTGCCGGAACAACATACGGAATCAGCAGAAAGCTTCTCATAAGCGTACCGCCCCGCATTTTGCGGCTGATCAACAGCGCAAGCCCAAGACCAAGCACCAACTGTCCGGCCACAGAAAAAACAGTCCATATAAACGTGTTCCATGCGTATTTTAAAAACATCTTGTTGGTGAAAAGTTTTATATAATTATCGAACCCGACAAAACTGGATTCGCTTTTTATTAAATTTGTATCTGTAAAACTCAAAAATAAGTTGCTTAAAACCGGGTACAGAATAAACACAGCTAAAAATGCAACCGTAGGGAGAATAAATATAATCCCGAGGAGTTTTCTTTTTGTATAAAAGCTCATGGAAGCGTTACTCCCTCGTTTGGTCTTCATATTTGGTTGCGCTATATTCATATTCCCTCCAGCAGGATTGTTATCGGGTGTATTTGAAACGTACACCCGATAACTCTCCATATTCATTAGAATGCTTTTTTTAGGCGACCAGCAAGGCATGTCCAATTATTGATTGATTATCGCAAACTGCTCCTGCAACATCTGATCAATATAGTCAACAGCTTCCTCGGGCGTCCATTGTCCCAGCGCAACACTCTGAATCGCTTCACCAAAGAATGTGGTGGCTTCAATTTGAGAGGACATCTGGCTTAATCCGTTTTCCATACCATACCAATACCAGTTGCTGTTCTCAAACGCGTCAGTAATCGTGGCGATTTCATCCTGGAATAATGCTACTTTATCATCTTGCTTATAAATTTCAAGAGCAGAATACAGCGAAGGGAAGGCAAACATCGGGCGGGACAGCGCACGTTCCGCAGCGCGTTCCGGAGTATAAAGCTTTTTAATGAAATCCTTTGTCAGCCGAACCTTATCTTCCGAACCCTGGCTGCTTGCCACAAAGCAATAGCCGCTGCCGAATGATGCCGGTTTCGTTCCGTTCTGGCCGGGAAGATCGAAGCAGCCTAAGTTTTCCACCATTTCAGGATTGTTGCTCTGAGCCAGCCCGATAACCGCACCCATATCAAGCGTCATGGCCACCGTGCCTTCAACCAACGCGTTGCGGTATTCGCTCCAGGACCACTCCGTTGAAGAAGGAGGAGATACGTTCTTGTAAAGGTTGACCATATAATCGAGAACTTCTGCCGCTTTTTCTTTCTGGTTCCCGAAGACATACTCTCCCGTGCCCGGATCCAGCGTGTAAACACCCGCGGAATAAAGGAACTCATAATAGGTCTGTGCGGCTACCTGCACTGCATGCATCGGAACTGCAAAGCCATAGACGTCCGTATTGCCATCATTGTTCTCATCAATGCAAAGCTGCTTTGCTACAGTTTCAAACTCCGCCCAGTTCGTGGGTATTTCGATTCCTTTTTCCGCAAACAAATCCTTTCGATACCACACGGAAGTATGTAGAGCCCAGTCGGGAACGCCCCATGTTGCATCGTCAACTGTGAGCACCCGCAGATAGGAATCAATAAAATCATCACGGCCGATTGTATCAATCACATCTCCCATTTCGGCAATCATATCCTGTGCCTGCAGGTAAGCCGCACCGGCGAAGTTAGTATGCATAATATCAGGCGCATCCCCTGATTCCATTGCGGTTGCGAGTTTTGTGTACATATCCGCAAAAGAAACGGTTACCATTTCGATTTCAATGTCCATCTCATCGGCAACTTCACCGAACTGCTTGGACAATACTGCTGCCTGTGCTTCCGCGGTCAAATTGGTCCATATGACCAGTTTTTGTTTTTCTGTCTGACTTCCCTCACTCTGGCCTGCGGAAGCAGATGCAGATGCCTGATCTGTCGCGGCGGGTTTTCCCGAAGTCTCCGATGGCTGATTCGCGCATCCGGCTAACACGAGCGTCATCGTAATCGCGAGTATAATTACTAAAGATACAACTCTCCTTAACATTTCTACCTCCATAGTTGTTTCTGATATTTTTATAGACATCCAGATTCTTTGCGGAGGCTTGCAAAGTAGGCGGCCGCCTTTAAGTAAGTCAATCCCATCGCCTGCTGCGCAACCTTCATCCCGAGTGTTTTGAATACCTTTTCCTATATTGAATTCCGTGACATGTCTCCCCGCGCTGCATGTTTACACTGTTTAAGCCTTACTGCATTCTCCTTGAGCTCTTCGTCGCCCTTTTCGCATTCCTCCTTCCTCTTTTTATCCCCATATTTGTTAAACTGCTCCTCTTCCAGATACGGTATTAAAGAATCGCATTCTGTTTGCGCAGCGTTGCCTGCAGCAAGCTTATTTCAACATTTCGAGGCGTCACGCCCTGCTTAGCCGCAATAGCCGCCGCTGTACCCGCCGCTTCGCCCATGACCATACACTGCGGCATGCATCTGATGCAATTCGCGACCGGCGCTTCGTAGGAAACGCACCGCCCTGCAATAATGAGCCCCTCCTTGTTCTGAGGAAGCATGCATCGATACGGAATACTCATGGATTTGCCCGGCTCTAAATCGTAAACGACCATAGTCACACCGTCCGGAGTATGTGTGCCCGCAGGCATAGCACCCCGTCCAATACTGTCTTCAAACTCTCTCGCGGCCAGAAAATCGTCCAACGTGACTTTATAATCGCCAATAATACGTCTGCTTTCTCTAATGCCCAGCAGGCTGGCGATAGCTGACAAATAAGCGTTTTCAAAGCCCGGTACATACAGCCTTAAGGCCTCTGCTACATCATATAAGCATTTCTGAGAGAAAACCTCCTGCCGGGCTCTGTCTTCAAAGCCGGCAATACTGTGCGCTTCAATCGCCCCGGAGCAATTAATCGTCACTTCTCCCGGGTTAGGCGTTGAAGTAAATATAGCCAGCCAGTTGCGCAGATATTCCAGATGAGGCGGAAGCTCAACGTTTTCCAGCTCATCCCTCAAGCCAAAGTGCATAAATCCGGGGAACGTTTTGAAGTCATGCCAGGCTGGCGGCTCGGACGCATCGTGCCTGGGCGGGTTATCCCGATAATATTGCATAACCTTGCCCATATCGACTCCAGCCATTTTCCCGATCAATGTCATCGGCTGTATATCCTTTTTGGCTCTTATTTCGTATGGAGCCTTGGCTTTTGCGGCCACAACCGCATCACCTGTACAGTCAATCACGACGTCCGCCCGAATCTCCATCAGCTCCATTTCAGAAAGAACAACCAAGCCACGAACCGTATCGCCTTCTGTGATGACATCAACGATTGACGAATTTAGGTACGTTGACAGGTTAGGCTCTTTACTGGCCATCTCATCCAGCAAAACCTTGACAACTTCGGTATCGTAAAGGAAACAGACATCGGTGTTGGGGTCCTCTTCCACAATGGCATTGCGTTCCTTGAGCAGGTTCCTCAGTTCCCATGCTATTCCTTTAACGATCACTTTCTCCTTATCGCTGAAGCCTACCCATGCCCCCTGCATGCCAGCCGTGAACTGGCCGCCCAAACACCGCTGCTTATCAACGATCAAGGTCTCTGCCCCATTTCTGGCAGCCGCAATACCCGCAATAGCTCCCGCTGTTCCGCCGCCTGCGACCAAAACATTGACTTTTTTCAATTTCAATTTGACTCCTCCTTATAGCCTTCCTTATCCCAGCCGTTTGCGGTTGGGATAAGGTCTGCTGATATATTGTGTGAGCCCCTGCTGGTTATTTTTTATAACGTGCCTAATTAAATTTTCGATGCTGCTTTAATAACACCTCTTTAAAGCGTCACGGTCAAACGATAACTCAGTTCTTCCGTATTATACTTTGCTGTATAACCAGATTGGTGTTGATCTGTTATTATAAGTTGAGTTTGCTGAAATCGATAATACTTGTTATGCAAGGTATCCGTACTGTTTCAGCACAGCTTTCAGAGTTGCCATCACATCGGCAGGCAGCTCGGATATGACCGGCTTGCGGCAGTAACCCGCGTCAACGCCGCGCAGCTTCAAGCCCTCCTTGATGATCTGCAGCCATGGGGTCGGCATGCCATCGGCTGTGGGTTTGGTGAACAGCGGCAGATATGGACGTATCTTTTCAAAGTGAGCCTTCATAGCCGCTTCCATCTTTCTTTCCGTCGCCAGCTGATAAACTTCAGTGTTCTCCTTCGGGAACAGGTTGCCCGTGCCGCAGACCCAGCCGTCAGCCCAGCAGCTTAAGCTTTCAACGGGGCAAACATCGTAACCGTAGAAGATACCGAAACCTTCATTGGTGAGATACCGGAGATCCTGCTGCCTGTAAACATCGGCCTGACGCTCTTTCACGGCGTCAATAAAGCCTTCGTTATACAGCTTTGCCATAAACTCATCGCTCATCAGGCAGGTGGAGTAATAGGGATTGTGATAAACCATTATGGGTATAGTGATGGCCTTGCGAATTGTTTCGTAGTGCTTGAGGAGTTCGTTTTCATTCGGAGCCATGTACCATGGCGTAACAGCCATAATTCCGTCTGCACCGTCAGCTTCAGCAGCAATGGACATGTCAACAACATCCTTGGTACGGTATGCGCCCGTAGAAGCAACGACCTTAATCTTTCCAGCCGCAGCCTTTATCGTCTCCCGATTCACAGCAATCTGCTCTTCTTTAGTCAGAGCAATCATTTCGCCGGTGCTTCCAGAGGGAATAACTCCAGTTACGCCGTTTTCTGCAAGGTAACCAGTGCACTCTTTGATACCGTTAAAGTTAATTGATTCGTCCGCATTAAAGGGCGTCACCATAGGAATATAGATGCCATGCAGTTTGGGTTTTGCCATAATAATGTCTCCTTCTTTACGTGGGTTATTTCGGAATGACTATTCCGGTTTTGATAATACCACGGTAAAAAAGAAAATGCAAGGGGCAATTTATAGATTAACAAATTTACGTTTTATCAGGGGATTAACCAAAACAAGGTTTAAGTAATGTTTTGCCCGCCTTCTGGTGTCTTATGCCGGATTTATTGTCTATTCTGTATATTTCCTTAATCTCTGTATTGACAAATACCCACTGATTAAGTATATAATTATTAAAGACTTTATATGTTTTATTTTTCGGAATATATATTTTGGTTTTTATTTGTCCCGGTCAATATATTCCGTTTGATTATCCGGGCAATAATAAACTGAAGGGTTTAAAAGGGTAGTATAAGATTGGATGAACAAAATATTCAAAATGTTGAGACAATAAAAATGGTCGAACGCGCCTTAACAGTGCTCGATTTGTTGCGTTCAAAGAACGAACGTCTTGGCGTTAACGAAATTGCAAAAACGTGCGGTTTAAATCCCTCAACCGCCTTTCGCATTCTAAAAACTCTGGAAAAGTCGGGATGGGTATTCCAATTAAACGACGGACGATATATAACCGGCCAGAAGATCAGCTTTGTCACGGAAAAAAACAATTTATATCTTGCTTTACGTGAAGTCGCACAGTTTGTAATGCAGGAATACACAGAAAAATATGGCCAGGCTATGAATTTGTTGGTGCGTCAGGGCGTACATTGTACAATACTGCAACAGTCCCGAACAAAGAGCCTTGTAGACTATGTTCCGCCGCTGTACTCGAACTTGCCTATATATGCTTGCGCCGGCGGGAAGATTCTCTTATCCGAGTTGCCGATCTATCTGGCCGAACAAATCGTTAGCTCCTGCGATATGAAGCCCTTGACCAGCCATACGATTACTGATCCCGAACAATTCTGGCAGGCTTTACGGGCAGCGGCGAAGCAGGGATACGCCATCGATAATAAAGAATCTGCGGAAAACGGTTCCTGCATCGGAGTCCCTATCCGCGACCACGAAGGGACAATCATCGCTGCGTTATCTTTCAGCGGTTTTATTGGTATCGAGGATACGCAAGAGCTTCAGAAATATTTGCCGGCCTTACGTGAAGCTTCTGAGAAGATTTCCCATAGCCTCTATCAATGTTGGGGATGGTAATCAGATCTGTCTGATTAGCCTCCTTTACATGATACAAATACTGCATTTTCTTCTGTTATCAATTTGCGCACCCACCCTGACAGGATTAGACTTCGGTCAGAGTGAATTTGTGTTATTGTCTTATTGGTATCAGTTCTCGCCAGATAAAAGATATACTTCTGTCTTTCATTATTCAGCGCCCTTCAATGATACCTGATTTAAGTATGTTTGCTTTTCAAGAGATCACATTAAAGGAGCATATATACGTGACGTATATTTTTGTAATTTTTGTGGCGTTTGCCGCAGTCTTTGTTAATACTGTTACAGGGTTTGGCTTCGGCATTATATCAGTAGCACTCTTTACATTGTTCATGCCTGTTCAAACAGCCGTTGCCTTAACCAGTATGGTAACTGTCGTGATGGGTTTTTTGCTAACCGGTTTGCGCATAAAGCATGTCCAATGGCGGCTGCTTATTATCCCTGTTTTGTTAAGCCTAGCAGCCGGTTTTCTGTGCATACATTTTGGCACCGATCTGCCGCAGGAAACAGCGAAACGGATTTTGGGAGCTTTTCTAGTTGTATTGTCCATCTATTCCGTTTTTTTTAGTGACCGTATCAAAGTCAAAGCAACACCAATAAACGGAGCTATAATGGGGGTTTTGAGCGGCACCTTTACCGGGTTCTTCGGTATAGGCGGACCGCCCATGGTACTTTATTATCTTGTCTGTATGGAGGAAAAAACAAAGTACATGGCAACACTGCAGATGCATTTTCTCATTGTAAACATATGCATGTTGGGAATACGCTTTTTTTATGGTCAACTGACAGTTGAATGCTGGGAACTGTTCGGAATATCATTAATTCCATTGATGGCCGCTGTATTTTTGGGTACAAAGTTGTTCAAATGGTTAAGCGAAAAAACATTGCGGATGGTAATATATGCTTTTATGGCGGTATGCGGTGGTTACTTTCTTATTATAGGTTAAATTTAGTAAAAAGTTGTTCTGCTAATACAAAGTGGGGCACCAACCTTTTTTGCATCTCTTATGATAGATGCCGTCCGATCAAAGCATAACAAAACATCAATCTACATCTAGACTATAGGCATACCGTCTGGGGGGGGCGGCAAAAAACAGTTTTTTATCAAAAATAGCTTTTTTGATGGATGCCGCTTATCGTTACGATTAACTAAATATAATTAGCTTTTTTTACTTCTTAAATTCCACGAATCAGACTTATACATATTGAGCCCGGGATCCTGTATTATCCCCCCGTCCAAAGCTGCTTCATGTGCCTGCAAAAAATCCAAATCCACGGTAACGCCCCAACCCGGGCCTTCAGGCAGGCTGAAACATCCATCTGTCACTATTGGATAAGGAACTCCTGCGTCTTTAACATAAGAATCGGAAAAATCATTAAAATGCTCCAATATTTTTCCGTTTCTCAAGGTTGCCATGAGATGTATATTTGCTGTCGTGGCAATTATGCCGCCCACATTATGCGGCGCGCACATGATTGAAAAAGCCTCTGCAGTCGACGCGATCTTCTTTACTTCCAGTAAACCGCCGCACTGTGAGATGTCAGGCTGCACAATATTTACAAGGCGGTCTTTAAATGCTTCGTTATATGCCATTGAGAGGTACCATCTCTCGCCGGCCGCTATAGGTACTGTCGTATGGTCAATCACATACTTCAACGCTCCTATGTCAAGCGGCCTGCAAGGCTCCTCCACAAACCCCGGTTTAAACCTCTCCAGGTCTTTGCATATCTCGACGGCCTGATACCCCGAAAACCTGCCATGCATTTCAATGAACATCTGAACATTATCGCCAACCGCATCATGGACGGCTTCGATCAAATCAAACGAATGATGATACTGCTCTCTAGTAAGCTCCATGTTTCCATTGCCAAAGGGATCGAATTTCAGCCCCTTGTAACCCTGTGCCACCACTTTCCTTGCTGATTCGTAAAATGCCTCCGGCGTGCGTTCTATGGTATACCATCCGTTCGCATAGGCAGGTATTTTATCTCTCACAGCTCCGCCGATAAGCTTATAAACAGGCAGGCCTGCCTTTTTGCCTATACAATCCCAGCATGCCATTTCTACGAGGGCAAGGCCCGTCATTGTCACCTGTCCTGGCGCTCCAAAATCAAGCAGCGTCAATTTATTGTAGAGGCTCTCTATATCGTATACGTCATGCCCTATGATATGACGTCTTATATCCTTCAGGTATTCACGGACGGTGTGCGTTTTACCCACAATATGAGCTTCGCCGAAGCCGCAAATTCCCTCATCCGTTTCTATCATTGCGTATGTCAAATTGCGCCATCCGGTGCAGATCGTAAAACATTTATAATCCTTTATCTTCATATTTCCTCCCATTGCTTATGCGTCTGCTTAAAATGCCTTCCCATACTGTCGGCCGCCAGGATTGCGCTATAGATCATGTCTTGCATGACCATGAACGGTTCGCACTCCATATGGTATCCCCCGACCATTGAGGCCGCAACGGCGCGGATATTCTCTTCGATTTCATCTTTAATACGGATATCCGCTAATGTCACGGGCAGGCCGACATCTATCAAAAACTTTGTAATGGTTTCGATCTCCTGCATATCCGCGTTTTCCAGCATCATCTGGCATAGTATTCCATATGCGACAAGCTCGCCGTGCAGCATGTCTTTGCACTGAGGCAGCGTGGAGAAACCGACCTGAAAACCATGCGCGCCTGTTGAGCCGTTGTTCTCGAACCCAAGGCCGCTCATTAATGTGTTCGCCTCTACCACATCCTCAAATGACTTTGTGCATAGCTTTGCCTCCGCCGCCATCTTCGCTCTTCGTCCTTCTCTGAGAATCACATCGTACGTCAGCTTTGCAATGGCGATTCCGGTAAGAGTGCGATTGCAGCCGCCCTCGACAAAGTTAGGCGCATCCGCCTGTATACACGCGCGCACTTCGATATACGTAGCCAGTGCGTCCCCCATACCTGCCGCAAACAGCCTTACCGGCGCCTGTACGATGATGCTGGTGTCTGCCAGCACGATATCCGGATTTGTTGGATAAAACACCTCATGGCTGTGCGAACCGTCTTCATTATACAGCACTGACAGGGCGCTCGTAGGTGCATCGGATGAAGCGGAAGTAGGCACAATTATAATCGCGGATTTTAGCGCGTGCCTTACGCCCTTTGCAACATCAATAAGCTTGCCGCCGCCTATGCCGACCACTGCATTGAAACCGCCGCTGCGGTATTTCTCGGCTATACGGGCAATCTCCACCGCGGTGGCCTGCTTTTTCTTTGAATCGAATCGCTCCACGGTGATTTTAGAGGGCGGATATAATGATTTTAATTTTTCCGACAGTACGGAATAAAACGTTCCGCCTATGATTGCGAGAACATTTTCTCCGAACCTTGCCGTGTACTTTGGAAGATTGTCCATTTCTCCCGGGCCTTGTATGTACTTGCCCGGCGCGGTCATTGCGCGCATGCGCGTGCCAATCCTTTTCATATTACCCTTCTAACCGCTGTAATAGATATCTTAGCCTTCTTATCAGCGAACGCAGTAAATCGGGCGGCCGTCAAGCAAAGCCGACACTACGTTCTCAGCCGTTTTACGCTGCAGCTCCTTAACCGCGTCCTCCGAGCACCAGCCTATATGCGGCGTCAACGCTACCTTAGGATGATTCAATAATACAGAGCCTGCAAAATCTTCAGATGAGATCACGTCCAAACCTGCATACGCTACTTTCCCTGATTCCAAAGCTTTGATAAGAAAGTCTTCGTCGATTATTCCGCCTCGCGCCGTATTGACGATCACAATGCCGTCTTTCATCCGAGCGAATTCGCTTTTAGAAAGAAGCCCTCTGGTCGTGCTGCTTAGCGGTACATGGATAGATATGACGTCCGCTAGTGATAACGCTTTGTCAAGCTGCAAGAAAGAGACCCAATCATAGGCGTCTTTTTGGATAAAATACGGGTCGAAAACTACAATTCTTTTTACGAAAGACGCCATCTTCCGTGCCACGTCGCGGGCAATATTGCCAAACCCGAGCAAGCATAACGTACACTCCGACAGGCGCTTGATAGGACGTACTGCATCATAGGTAAAAGCCTTCTTCAACAGCAGGTCTCTTGATTCGGTGATCTTTCTCATAGCGTTCAATATATGTGCGATCGCCGTATTCGCTACTTCGTCAATACAATAATCAGGAACGTTTGCAACGTAAATATTCTTTTTAGCTGCGGCTTCCAAATCTATCGTGTCTACGCCTATTGCATATCGTGCTATTACCTTGCATTTTTGCATAGATGAGATGACGTCCGCGTCTATTTTCGCAAACTGTACTATCAGAGCGTCGGCGTCCTTTACATATTTTTTTATTTCCCCGGGTTCTTTGACGCCGCCCGGAATGATTTTTGTGCAGTCTACAATCTCAACGTCGCCGCCCAGCCGTTTAAAAACGCTGTACTCCTCGTTAAGATCAGGGTAATAATAATCCGTTATAACTATCTTATACTGGCTCATTTCACTATACCCGCCTTACGTGCGATCGATAGTATACCCGTTATGCTCAGGCTATCGATCTCGTTGCTATCGCTAATGCAGTTTACGTTTGCGTTTGGAGCTCGACGCTTCAATACATAACTGTAAAGCCTGCAGCGTTCTTTCCCTCCAACCAGCGCGAAACAATTATGAAAATCACCGCACATTGCGGAAAGCTGATCAATAGCCAGCATATCCTCGGCAGCTATCAGCGCTTCATAAAACAGATGGCGTTCATACCACTTTGTATCGAGCAGTACCTCAAGAAACCTCGGGAACATGAGCGCCCGGACGATGCCGCCCTTGCCTATCCAGTCAATTGCATTTTCAACGATGCTTTCATCAAAATAGTCTTGTGGCTTTTCATCTGAGTTGTCCCGCTTTTCGACAGATTTGCCGACAAACGTGTGATTCATCACAGCGTCATAGAGCTGGCCGCTCATGGTTGTCAGGCTGCCCAGTACCGCCCCGTCGCTGCCTACAGGTATAAACTTTGTATGTGAGGATAGTACGACCATAGTACCAGGGATTTCAAAATCTTTGCGTTTTGTCATTCCCACAACCTGTACTTCTTCACCGCGCATAAAATCCAGCTCACCCACCTGGGCTGTCGGTGCCTCGACGCCCGCCCGCATACTGTTCTTTATCCCCCGGACAAAGAAAACGGGTATATCCGCATCCACGATGCCGGTATCCGTAACCTTTGTTATCGTCTGGGCCAGCATGTCTTCTGTACACGGAGCCATCAGGTGAGGTATCTCATAAAGGCCAATTTCCGATGTGATCATTCCGGACGATAATACAGCTTTCAGATCTTTCGGCTTTATACCCGCCTCTATGACGGCATCCTGGATGATCTTCCTTAAGGCTTCGCGCAATGGCT
The DNA here is from genome assembly GCA_023410595.1 of Bacillota bacterium. Taxonomy (GTDB): domain Bacteria; phylum Bacillota; class Clostridia; order Christensenellales; family SZUA-584; genus DTFZ01. The sequence continues at coordinate 118,270 of JAEYPO010000030.1, forward strand.
GTTTGCTTCCCGTTGTTGCGGTATCTTTTACCCCAACGTTTATCTTTGCCATTCCGAATATGCTGCCGGTTTCGTCGACGATATAAGCGCGAGAATTCGTGGTTCCGCAGTCAATAGTTGAATAGAACATTAAATCAACTCCATATTAGCTAAAGCCTTCGAAATTGAAGCTTTTTCTTCCGTGGTGGCAGGAACAAAGGGGGCTCTTGGATACGCCTTCATGATGCCTTTGATCTCCGCTATCGCATATATTGCTAGTTGCGTAGACCTTGCGATGTACATGATATCCCTTAAGCGATTGATATTGAATTGTGTGATCTTGCTTTCCTCCAGCTTACCGTCCATAGACTGCTGCCACATCATTTTACACAGTTCCGGGAATACGTTTCCAATACCGGGTATATACGCGCGGCAGCCAAGAACATAAGCCGACACCCACATCGCCTCGGTTCCAAGCGCGATGTCAAAGTTTTCATCCATGAGTTCGCGCGCATATACCGCAAACGTCATAATATCAAAGGTCGCATCCTTTATGCCGTTGAGTCCTACTTCTTTAAGCGTACGCATAACCTTTAAGCTGGTCTCATACCCCTGAAATTTAGGGTTATGATATGCGTAAACGGGGAAGCCCTTTACGGCTTTAATCACATCGCTGTAGTAGTTTATCAACTCGATTTCTGTATACTTAAAATAGTAAGGTCCGACCGCGGAAGCCGCATCGCATCCGATTTCCGCCGCGTGCCGTGTCAACTCTATCGTATCTTTTGTATTTGTTGTTCCGGTATGAACAATTATTTTCGTCTCCGGAAGAGCCGCCTTCTTTACGATCTCGGCCACGCGCTTACGCTCTGCCATTGTCATTAATGGTCCGCAGCCATAAGAGCCGCATATAAATAAACCGTCCACTCTTGGCGAAAGGTATTCGACAAGTCTTACAAGATTCTTTTCATCCAGAACTCCATACTCATCAAATGGAGTAATCATCGGGGGAACGACCCCATTCATTTTAAACATTCATTTTCTCCTTATTGTATATCTTTTTATGCTTTTATTTCAGTCACTGATTGCCACCATACATAACGGCGCCGCTTCTGCGCCCTCCCATCTTACCGGGAAAGCGCATATCATTTTGACTTTCCCCTTTAGTTCAAGTAATTTTCGCGTGTTCACATCTTCAAAAAGCAATAATGTGCGAGGGGTACCTTCCATATGATCAAGAAGCGCTTTATGGACAGGGAATCCTTGCGTGGCCGGGCTGTCAACACCGACGACATCGATAGCTATGGCTTTCAGTTTTGGGAAATTCTTGCGCAGGTAAACCGCCGCATCAGGCGTTAAAGACGGAAAGTCATCCGTAAACGCCGCAGGATCCGTTTCTCTTAAGTCTGCATACCCCGTATATATACAAAGAATATCAGACTGGTTCATTTCATTTTCAATGCTCATTATATCTTCAAGGGTTATTCTTCCTCCCTTTTTACGTTTGAAGTTCGCAATATAGGGATTCGTATATAAAAAATCTTCAATAGGAATTTCGTCGATAGTCCTGCCGGTCGGACAAAAATGGCAAGGAGCGTCTACATGCGTACCGTTATGCATATGGTGATAGACAGAATATGCGTTACATATGCCGCCCTTGGAAAAGCTCAATACCGCTTCGAGCTTTTCGGAAGGATTTGTAGGCCATTTAGGAGCAGTTTCGTTTAAAAAATAACTAATTTCTGTCAGCATGATTTTTCTCCAATAATTTCTGGGCAAGCTTGGATTCGATATCCTAGAGCAGGACGGGTCTGTCTGAAACAGACAGACCCGCTGCCCTCTGTTGCATGTACTTTTGTCAGCGTGTCGGAAGAGGGCATACATCCTGCTCTACATAAGGAGCAGCTCCAACCTCAAGGTTGCCCCAGAGAGTTTCGTCGGCTACGTTTTCGGCAGTGATCACATTAACAGGCAGAGAGTATTCCGCTTCAGGATCCGTGCCGTAAAGCTTGCTTAAGATAGCGTTGACTGTAACAGCCATGTGCATCAGCGGGCTGTTTTCCGCGATCATATCCACATATCCGTCACGAATCGCCTTCAAACCGGTCGAATCGCCGTCGATGGACGCTATGATTATATGTCCGTTCTGTCCCGCGGGAACGAGCTTGTCTTTAACGCGCAGTCCCTCAATAACGCCCTGCATCATGAAATCCGAGTGTGAATAGATACAATTAATGTTGTCGTTGACTTCAAAAGCGTCCTGTATGCCGTCGAAAGCCACGTCGCTGGACCAGCCTGTATCTATTACCTGAACTATCTCACAATAATTGCATTGATCCATTATTTCATGGAATCCCTTTTGACGCTTCTGCGCGCCGTCCTGTTCCAGGCCGCCTGCGATCTCAAGGATAACGCCCGGATTCTGTTCAGAAAACTGTGCCATAACATACTTCGCGCACTGACGCCCCATCTCTACCTGGTCGACTGAGATGTAAGAAGTAACATCGGCGCCAATAACGCCCATATCCACCGCAAAAACAGGATATCCTTCATCCATGGCTGTTTTCACCGTAGGAGCTATCGCATAGCTGTCGCTGGGATGTACCAGAATCGCGTTGGGCTTCATCTGCTTAAGGTCGTTAAACATTGAAACTTCTTTGTCCAGATCGTAATCCGACACATAGGATATAAATTCTCCTCCAGCCGCTTCCCAAATACCCTTCAGATAAGCAAGCCCGAAGCTGTTCCATCCGCTGCTCGTCTCATTGGTAACATAGCCAAGAACATAAGGCTTTCCGTTTTCATCAACGGCCGCTCCGGCTATGGGATTGTCCGCGGGTGCCGACGCTTCAGACGCCGCTTCTGTAGGGGCAGCAGGTTCCCCGGAAGCCGACGCTTCCGAAGGCGCCTCAGACGCCGATTGCCCTGCCGATTCTTGAGTCGGCGCACCGTTTGTACAACCGATCAGGCTAATTACCATTAGCAGTCCGATCATGATAGTAATAACCTTTTTCATTTTTCTCCTCCTCTTACTATATAATTATCAGGTTTGCCTGATAAATCATTGACCCTTGAGTTCTTTTCTGCGGCTTAACACGTCAAGCGCTATCGCGGTAAAAATTACAAGCCCCTTTATCGCGGTTTGCAGGTAGGGAGATACCGCAAGAAGATTCAAGCCATTATTGATCATAACGATGATCAGCGCGCCGATAATCGCGCCGAGAACACCTCCTTCACCCCCCGCCATGCTTACGCCGCCTATAACTGCGCTCGCAATCGCGTCCAGCTCGCTTCCCTCACCAATGGTTACCTGCGCGCACATGATCCTTGATGTGATAATCAATGCGGCAACAGAACTCATAAAACCGGAAATTATGTAAATGGCTATTCTATTCTTCACAACATTGATACCTGCGGTCCACGCGGCTCTCGGGTTACCGCCCATAGCATAAAGCTCTCTGCCGAACCTTGTGTACCTGAGCAGTATGATGCCAAGCACGGTAAACAAGATCAAAATCCATACGGAAACCGGTAGTTCAAGCAGCTCTCCCTGGCCGAATACAGAGTGTATCTCCGGAAGTCCGAAAACGGTCGTTCCATTAAGTATGAAGTGCGCCATGCCCTGGGTCATTTTTAGCATTGCCATGGTTGTTATGAACGCGGGCATTTTAAGAATGGCAATCGAGACGCCGTTTAAAAATCCTACAAACACGCCTATAAACAGCATAATGAGTACACATAACAGCCATGGAAGCTGATATTCCGTCATTAATATGGCCCCTATTGCGCTGCTCAATGCGGCCACGCCGCCGACGGAGAGGTCTATACCGCGGTCGATTATCACCATTGTCATGCCAATAGTCATCAAGCCCGTCGTTGTGGCCTGCTGCAATATGTTGACGAGATTTGAAGGCGTAATATTTTTGCCTTCGGTCAATATCGCGATCAACGCAATTATCGCAAAGAAAATAACTACAACGCCGTTCTTCTTTACAAACGATATTATCGACTTTGTTTTGGGATCCTTTTTCATACTCTTTTCCGCTCCTTGTTTTACTTAACCGCTAATGCAAAAGCATCTTCCCATGTGCTCCTGGAGGTATCCAGCTCGCCTGCAAGCCTGCCCTTGTTAAACACCAGCATACGTTCGGCCGCCGCGTGGACCTCTTCAAACTCACTTGAAATGATAATTACGCTTAGCCCGTCGTTTGCCATTTGACGAATCAACGAATATATCTTGTGAATCGCCCCGACGTCTACCCCACGCGTCGGCTCGTCCAGTATGAGTATTTGGGTGTCTTTACTTATCCAGCGGGCCATAATGCCTTTCTGCTGATTGCCGCCGCTCAGCGAACCTATACTCATATCAGGATTGCGGGGAATAAGGTCAATAGTCTCGATTATTCGGTTAATGATCTCCGCACGTTTTGAGAAGTCGATAAACCCCATCCGCGATATTGCCGGAAGCGTCGATAAAACAATATTGTCGCCGATAGACATTTGAGGTATGATGCCTTCTTCCTTGCGGTCTTTAGGCACATAACCAAACCCTTTCAGCGCTGCCTGCAGCGGCGATGACGCATGATACTTTTCACCATTAAGCGCTATAGCGCCTGAGTACTCCGTCTCAATACCGAATAAAATCTTGCCGACCTCAGAAATGCCTGAACCTGATACGCCCGATATACCCAATATCTCCCCTTGATGCAATTCAAACGATACGCCGTTTAAGATGTGTTTTAGTGAAAGGTTGTCCACCTTAAGGGCAACAGAGCGGTTATCGGAGTGCTTCCTCTCGTCATAAACATTGATTTGTTCCAGCGAGCAGTTTTCTTCGCTCTTGCCGACGATCGCGCTGACGATCTGGTCTTTGTTCAGCTCATTCGAGTTTTTTGTCATTATATGTCTGCCGTCGCGCAATACGGTGATCCGATCCGACAAGTCCAAAATCTCATCCAGCTTGTGCGAGATAAATACGATAGCAACTCCCTGCGCCTTTATCATGCGGATCTTTTCATGCATGATCTCCTGCTCTTTTATCGACAGGGCCGAGGTGGGTTCATCAAGTATCAGCACGCTCGGATTGTAGGATAATGCTTTTGCGAACTCCGCCAGCTGCTGCATGGACAGCGGCAGGTTTCCCATCTTTTCCTGCGGATTGATATCAAGGTTGAGCCTTTCGAGATACTCTTTGCATTTGTCATGACTTGCTTTCCAGTCGATGGCGCCGTTTTTCTTCCTGACGAAACGTTTTATCAGCAAATTTTCCGTGATCGTGAGATTTGGAAAATTATTAAGCTCCTGCCAAACCATCGATATGCTGTTGTTCTGCGCGTCACGGGGAGATGAAAAGTTGACCTGCTTTGAGTTTAAATAAATCTTTCCTCCGTCAGGCTGTAATGCACCCATTAATATTTTAACGAGTGTGGATTTACCGGCGCCGTTATGGCCGACGATTGCATGAATCTCTTTCTTCAAATCAAAAGTCACATCATTCAATGCGTATACGCCGCCAAACTGCTTGCTTATATGGTCCAGCAATACAACGGTTTCATTGTCTGATTTCATTTGCTTCACCTTTAATAATTAATCATGGAATATACATTCCGCCGTTCACCTGCAGACTTTGTCCGGTGATAAAATCTGCGTTTTCTGACGCAAGGAAAAGTACCGCTTTCGCAATATCCTGCGCTTCCGCCAGCCGTCCCAAAGGGACCTTATCAATAAAGCCTTTAAGTCCTTCGCTGCCAAGCCAATTGAGCGTCATATTGGTTCGTGCCGTTCCTGGCGATACTTCGTTGACGCGGATACCCATTGGAGCACAAAATTTTGCGAGATTCTTTGTCATACACGTCACGGCAGCTTTAGAGCTTGAATACGCGGGATTGCTCATTATTCCGCCCGTAAAGCCTGCCATCGAGCTTATGTTGACAATAGCCGCGCCGCAACTCTTTTTTAAATATGGCAACAGCAGTCTGGTCAGGAAAAACGGGCCCCTTACGTTAATGCAATATGTCCTGTCCCACTCCGCTTCGGATATATCGTCAAGCTTTGTACCTGAGCATATACCCGCGCAGTTCACGAGTACATCGAGTCGGTCGTGTTTGGCAACGGCTCCCGCCGCTCCACCAAAGCTTCCGGTATCCGATATGTCAAAGCATACAAGTTCCAGCTTGTCCGCAAGCTCCTTCGCTTGCAAGCGAAGCGAATCAAGCCCTTTCACATTGATGTCACAGGCAATAACGCAGGCGCCGTTTCTAAGGAAACTAAGCGCCGAATCCATACCGATGCCGCTGCCGGCTCCCGTTATCAATACAACCTTATTTGAAAACATAATTAATACGTACCCATATAAGGCTGGCCGGTATGTGCGGTAATGCCCCCGTCGATCGGAAGATTGACGCCATTGATAAAATCAGACTTTCTAGAAGCAAAAAATACGACTGCGTTCGCTACTTCCACCGCATCCGCGATATAGTGTACGGGATACGCCTGTTTGAATTTTTCTTCAGCGCCTTCTACCGAATTGAAGGTGTTTTCAACGATTTCGCTGCGTGTAATACCCGGACAAACCGCGTTTACCCTGATACCCTGATCAGCATAATCGAGCGCCATGCATCTCGTCATGTTGGTTATAGCGCCCTTTGCAGTGTTATATGCAACCATGTCGGTATCGCCCAGCAAGCCGGAAACAGAAGACATGTTTACGATAGTGCCGTATTGTTTTTCCAGCATCTGCGGTATTATATAATGGCAGACTAAATATACGCCACGCACGTCGATATTCATTATGCGGTCCCAATCTTCCGGCTTCGTCTCATGTATTTTTCCCGATTGATGAACGCCCGCGTTGTTGAACAGGACTTCACAGGGACCGAACGTATCCTTCACAAAACCCGCAAGCTTTTTAACTTCTTCTTCCTTGCTCACATCACACTGGAAGAAACGCGCTTCGCCCGGCAGATTCATTCCGTTCAGTTCTTTGGCGAACTCCTCGCCTTTATCCTTCCGCCTTCCGCAGAAAACGACTTTTGCACCTTCCTCCACAAACCTTTTCGCTGTCGTTTTTCCGATACCAGATGTGCCACCTGTAATTAAACAGATCTTATCCTTTAACTCCATGCGTTTCACCCTTTCAATTTTAATTCTAGTTATCCATTGTATAGGCCGCTGAGATCAGGCCGCCGTCAACATTTAGCGTAGTAGCGGTAATGTAATCCGACATCGGCGAAGCAAGAAACAAGGCGGCATTTGCAATATCCTGCGGATCGCCAATACGCTTCATAGGTATTCGTGAGGTCACTTTTTGATATGTTTCACCTATTTTAAGCACCGATTCGGAAAGCGGAGTAAGGATATACCCCGGGCAGATCGCATTTACGTTTATATTGTCCTTCGCCCATTCGACAGCCAGCGTCTTTACCAGTTGGACCAGCCCTCCCTTTGACGCGCAGTAAGCGGCGGAAAGCGGTATACCCAAATAGGTGCCGACCGAGCCTATGGCTATAAATTTTGCGTTTCCGTTTTTCGCGGATTCTTTTAAATACTTATATGAAAACCGCGCCATATAATAAGCAGATTTAAGGTTGGAATCCAGCACGGTGTCCCAATCTTCGAGCGGCATATCCTGCAGGGGGCTTTTTATGGTCATACCGGCGCAGTGCGCCACAATATCAATCCCGCCCATATCTTTTGCGAAAGAATCTATACTATCCTTAAGCGATCTGCTGTCCAAAACATCAGCCGGATATGAGAACGCCTTACCGCCGGCATCTTCTATTTCCCGGCATATTCTTTCCAGCTTATATTCAGAACGGGCAGATAAAGCAACTCTACAGCCTGCCTGCGCAAAACTCTTTGCGACCTGGCATCCGATTCCGCTGCTGGCTCCTGTAACAAAAACCTTTTTATCTGCTAGATACATTTTTTCTCTCTTTAATAATGATATTAAATAATATTTTCTAATCGATGGGCATACAGCATTCAAGCCAAGCCCATTATACCTCTATAAAGTGCTTTGTCAATAAAATTTTTTTATTTTTTATTTAATAATATGATTTTATAGTGCAATAATACGATATACTCAAAAAAACTTTTTTATTTTTATCAAATCACTTGTTTTTTTTAAAGTATTTAGTATAATTTCTATGTATTAATTTTACCGATATATTTCTAGTATAATTTGGAGTAACAAGATGAATAATAATGAACTGTATAAAAACAGCACGATATTACAAAAGATAAATCTCTTATATCCTAATCTTCCGCGCGTTCAGCAGCAGATTGCTGATTTTATACTTAATAATCCGGCAAAAGTTGTTAAAAGCTCGATCATTGAACTATCGGAACTAACAGATGCAAAAAGCGAAGCTTCGATCGTTAAGTTTTACAGAACGCTTGGTTTTCCGGGCTTTAAGGATTTTAAAATACAGCTGGCGCAGGAATTGGCCAGTAATATGTTCTACCATTCATATGAAGATATAAAGTTCGACGATTCTGCTGCCGTAGTAAAAATGAAGGTATTCCAGGGAGCTATTGCAACATTGAACTCAAACGCCCAGTATGAAGATACCGATGCATATATCAAAGCCTGCGAGCTGCTTAACAACGCAAAACGAATTATACTATTAGGATATGCCACTTCGGCGGCCTTGTGTTATTATGCGTCCTTCAGATTTACCGAGCTTGGTTTCAACTGCCATTTTTCGCCGGATTCACATATTAATGCGGCAGTACTTGTGCGCCCGAATCCTGACGATCTTGTTTTTTGCATATCCCATTCCGGCGAAACGAGCGACCTGATAAAACCGCTTAAAAACCTTGCACATCAAACTCTTCCTATGATACTTATCACAGGTTCTCAGGAATCTACGCTCTCACAACTTGCAGATGTAGTATTGTACACAAAATCCGATGAAACTCTGTTCATGACGGACGCAATGAATTCGCGTATTGCGCAGCTTTGCACGATTGACGCCCTTTTTTCCATGATTAGCATACAGAAAGGACAAGACGCCACGTCAAGGCTTATTGCCACAAGACGGATATTTTTCGATTACAAATTCGACAACAAATAATGAGGTGTTAATGTGGTAAACGCAAAAGAACTTTTTTCTCTTAAAAACCATACAGCTATTGTAACGGGCGGTACCAGCGGAATAGGTCGCAGTGTAGCCGACTATCTTGCGTCCGCAGGCGCTGATATCGCCGTAATCAGCAGACATGAAGACAAATCGAAAAAAGTTGCAGCTGAGATAGCGCAGGAATATGGCGTAAAAACCTTCGGACTGGAATGTAACGTGACAGATGAGGACGCTGTTGAAAAAGCGGTGTCAGCCGTAGCCGAGAGTACAGGCACAGCCGACATTCTGTTCAACAATGCAGGGATCAATATAAACGGTTCTGCAATAGAGCTAAGATATGAGGACTGGAAGCATGTGCTCGACATCAATGTTAACGGCGTTTTTCTTATGGCGCGCGCTTTCGCGAAAAGACTTATCAAGGAAGGCAGGCCAGGGTCAGTTATTAATATGGCGTCAATATCCGCTTCAATCGTGAATTTGCCTCAGAGCCAAACTGCATATAACACTTCAAAAGCTGCCGTATTGCATATGACAAAGACTCTGGCAATAGAATGGGTAAAATACGGCATACGTGTTAACGCCGTAAGTCCCGGGTATGTGTGGACGGAAATGAATCAGATCGTACCTGAAGATATCCGGAATTTTTGGATAAACGCCACTCCCTTCAAACGTTTTGCCAAGCCCGACGAAATCGCCGGCGCTGTTATATATTTCGCAAGCGAAGCGTCAAGCTATACTTCAGGCAGCGAACTGCTTATAGACGGCTGCTTCACCTGCCTGTAAGAGAGGAGTGGCCTCATACTCATGCAAGTGTGCATATGCCTATGAAGACATTAGTGTCCAAGTCCATGGGCGAGAATGAAAGCTTTTTTCTATATCACATATGAGTTTGTTCAATAAAATCACTTCAAAGTCCCCATCTAAATACCATAGGCCGTTGACCTCCTTTGGAAATGGCAAAAAAGGTGGCGTCTTTGTTTTATAGGACAGATCATTCAGAACAGTAAATAGTGTAGGTTTCGTTAACCGCCTTATCAAGTTTAAAGGGGGCGTGTGCGTTGCTGGCATGCAAAAGAAAATAGCGCCAGTAGTACAACAATCAATAATATTGATATTTTTTTCATAATATGATTCTCTATATATTTGAGGCGATGTTTCCATCGCTTGGAATTAAGATCTGTTTGTAGCATACGATACTGTAACGCAAGTAAAGATAACGTAAGCCTTATGAACCAGCTTCTGGTACTACACATTCATAATTATTGTCTATCATAGGTGTAGTAAAACAAAAAATGCTGTCCAGCCACTCTGGTTTATAAGGTGTTTATTTCTTGGTACCATCTTCTTTTCTTGATTGTTTATAGCTATACAGGTTAATATCAGTAACGAATCCAGCACTCTCTAAGATTCAAATTTATCCAGTAATCTATTCTGAGAATAATCTTAATTCCCGAACCAGTTTAATACACTGTACGCGGTTTTTTACGCCCAGCTTGGCATAGATGTTGCCGGTATGAGTTTTGACCGTTCGGAGACGTATCCCCATCTTTTCGCAGATTTTTTCATTTGTATCGGCGTTTATTATCAGCTCAAGCACTTTTTTCTCCTGTGCCGTGAACTTCTCCATTATTTCTTCAGCTATATCTGGGGATACCTCGTTATGAGCCTCGGCAGTCTGCAGCAGGTTGTGGCGTATTTGTTCCAGCAACTCTGCGGCAAAGGTCTTTCTTTGCTTCAAGAGATGATCCTCAGACTGCTTTCCTCTGGATTTGATATATGCCTTTAGCATTTGGGCCATAGGGGCCAGCTCGTCAAGATAGCTTCTGATATACCCCTCAGCCAGTCCGATTTCAAGAGATTCGTCAAGACATTTTAACGCAAGACGTATATGGTTTTCCCCGAAAGAAAGCGATGCCAGAATATTCAGCACTTCCACCCGGCTATGAAGCCGATTCGTTTCTTCGGTAAATGCAAGCAGCCTTTGCAAAAGAAGCTGGGCGTCCTGCGTTCGCTTAATCGCAATCAGGGCTCTTGAAAAGACGATCAATTCAAACTCTTTTGCTTTGCTGATCTCGGAGAAAATATCCAGCCTTTCTTTGGCAAGCCATTTTCGTGCGTTATCAATATCCCCGACATCGAGATTCAGCCTGCAGCGGAAGGCGTCAAGCAAATAGAGCCAATGAGACCTGCCTATGGTTTTCAGTTGTTTTTCACACTCATCCAGAATAGAAAAAGCGCTTAATATGTCTCCGCTTGCTCTTTTGATACGAGCAATATCCACCATGGCGGGGACAAGAGCGCCAGGACAGCCCGTTTCTCTGGCTTCATCCAAAGCTTTCAGAAGATAAGGAAGGGATTCTTCGGGTCGGTTGATCTCATACAGATATTCCCCGACTGCCAGTGGCGAATATCCGGGGTTTTTCGAAATGATCCCGTGATAGCTTTCCACCATTTTACCGTAAAGCTCGGGGTCGTGCCGGAACAAACGGATGACCTTGCTTATAGGGCAGCGGTAAAAGTAAACGTCGGTCGTGTTTAAATCATAATATTCCGATATCCTATAATTTCTGCCGCTGTCCGTTTTCGCTGCAGAAAATATAAGCCAGACAAATTCGTTATTGCCTTCTCTCAAGAGCAGATAGGCTTCAACCATCATGCAGACTCTTTCGCTGTATCCGCTCCACTCCCGATTTGGGGCATACGGATAGCCGTCCTTTAACTCCTTCATCCTTGAGATCCATTGCCTTGACAGTACATATTCATCCATGCTCGCGTGATATACTGCGTAAATCACTGCAATCTTAAAACTGCCGTTGCGATACTTGTCCGGCAGGCGCTGCGCCCATGGCAGCAATCGGCCGAATTCAAATCTGCGGAGCACATAGTCGACCTCGTGTTCAATCAAATCAAAGGCTTGTTCATAGTCGTTCCCAGTCAAAAAATAGTCGATAGCTTCGGGCAGCTGCCCCTGTTGCAAATACCACTGCCCGGCCCTTATGTGCAGCGCAAATACTTCTTCAGGCGCTGTTTCTGAAAGAAGCTTTTGAAGAAAGCTCCTAAAGAGGTGATGATATCTATATTCGCGTTTTTGCTCATCCAGAGGAGTTAGGAACCCGCTTCCTTCACTGATTTCGTTAAGCATTTTTGCGCCGTTGCTTTCGCCTGTAACAGCGTTGCACAACGCTTCAGAAAGCGTATCGAGTACCGAAGTTTTCAGGGCAAACATACGCCTTTCATTGGTCCATGCGCCGATCACCTCGTCCTTAAGGTACTTCTCGATATCATGGCCGGACCGTGAAAGTGCGGCAACGGCGCTGCCGCTTCCATCGTCCTTCTCCATAGACATGGCGACGGCAACCAACGCTGCCGCCCAACCTTCAGTACTTACGGGCGGAACCGGTTTTACATTTGACGGCTCGGAAATCATTATAACAGCAAGCGGCGATTATACAATAGTCGGCAGGAAAAACCTCAATTATTCCACTGCGACGGTCCACTCAGGCCTGACTGTCAACATCGCTCTGTTCGAAACCTATATGTACCGTGACAACGGCTTTGCGCCGCTTGACATACAAGGAGCCACGGCTGTAATAACGCTTTACGGCGATACGCTGTTGTCCTGCAACGACAGACCCGCCATATGGCTGAGCCCAAGCTCAGTGCTGACTATCCAGGGAAGCGGCAGACTGACGGCTACAAGCAGCCTTGAAACCGGTATCGGGAGCGCGACGAATCAGGATAACGGCAGCATCACGATCAAGGGCGGAACTATAATCGCGACAGGCGGTTACGGCGCCGCGGGCATAGGCGGCGGCAACGACGGCGTGGGCGGAACAATAATAATCGAGGGCGGCGATGTCACTGCCACGGGCGGCTCATATGCATCGGCAGGCGGCGCGGGGCTGGGCGGCGGAGTCTACTCCAGCGGCGGCAGTATCGCCATTACCGGTGGTACGGTGGAGGCGAACGGCGGCTATAAATCGGCAGGTATCGGCGGCGGCGGCACAACAAATACGGTAGTAGGCGACGGCGGCACTATCAACATATCCGGAGGTACCGTTATCGCTACAGGCGGAGCAAACGGCGCAGGGTTGGGCGGCGGTCAGGCCGGCAACGGCGGTACGATCAACATTTCCGGAGGCACCGTGACCGCATTGGGAGGGTTAAGCGGTGCGGGGCTGGGCGGCGGTATCAGCGGCGGCGGAGGCATTATCAACTTATCGGGCGGAACCGTATACGCAGCAAGCGGCACCGGCAGCGGACATGATATCGGCTACGGCAGTGGCGGTTCGGGAGGAACGTTGAATTTGTCGGGAAATGCTGCCGCGTTTCTTTCCAAAGACCGCAGCCTTACGCCTGCGACGACGACGCATACACACCTTACGTTTACCGACGACATAGAAGAATCATACGGAATTTCCATACCATCCACTTGGACGCCGACGTTTGGGGCGTTCTTGCGCCTTCATATGCTTAGCTACAATGCCAACGGCGGCAGCGGTTCTGTTCCCGCGTCTGTGACAAAATTATATCCCGGAACAACGAGTGTAATGAGCGGCAGCGGGCTTACGCGCGACCATTACACGTTCTCGGGCTGGAACACGGCGGCAAACGGCAGCGGCACAGGTTATAACGCTGGCGATACATTCATATTCAATGCCACGACGACACTGTACGCAAAATGGACGCCGGCGTCTTATACTATCACTTACAATCTGGATGGCGGTACGCTCGGCACGCCGAATCCGCCGAGTTATACGGTAGAGAGCGGGACGTTTACGCTCAACAATCCAGAAAAGAGCGGCTGCACCTTTATGGGATGGACGCAAGCGGGTGCGGAAGGAACGTCCATGAACGTCACCATACCCAAGGGTTCCTCCGGCAACAGGGTTTACACTGCGACATGGCAGGCAATCACCAATTATGATTATGTTGTCTCGTTTGATTCAGACGGAGGAAGCACGGTAGCCGATCAGTATATATTGGCAGGAGGAAAGGTGACAAAGCCCGCTGATCCGGTGAAAGACGGCTATATGTTCCTCGGCTGGTATAAGGAAACTGCCTTGACGAATCCATGGATTTTCGATACCGATACGGTAACCGCCGGCATTACGCTGCATGCAAAATGGACGAAGCTGATTCTAACATCTTCATCTGCAAGCGCCACGATATACAAAGGCGGGCGTATTACGCTGACGCCTAATATCGATGGTGGCACATGGAACTGGGATAAAGACTTCTTCTCCGCCACGCTGGGCAGCCCTGTCACCTTCACTGCGAAGAAAGCGGGCACATCTGTGATAACGTACACGTTTAGCGGCATTTCCAGCAGCGTTACCGTGACTATACGGGATACAATTCTGCCGAGTACAGGGCAGGATTTTACTTTGGTGTATGCGCTTATATTGACCGCCGCATTACTCGCAGCCTGTGCATGGGTTTTATTGCGGCGGATACGCACAGACAGAAGAAGGCGCTGACAAGCAAGCCTCGTTTGCTGTGGGGTTATATTATGTGAGCCATATATTCGTTATTTCTCCAAAGGTCGTTTTATCCTCGGGAACGTATATGCCTTGATGGAGCTGCTGTGTGATCCCCGCTGCTTTTATCTCAGCTCCTATTCTATGAACTGAATAGCCGATAATACGAAAACAGCAGTAAAACAAATAAGCAGACGTAGCGGTAAGCGCTTTGCCCCGGCTTCTTGCTCGAGAAAGAGACATGGCTCTTGATGAGATGTTAGGGAAAACGAAAGAGGCATCTTTTTCTTTTAATAAGCACTTTTCATCCTCAGCGCAAATAGAAGCAGACGGGGCGGCAGACCGCCTCCGCCTGTTCCGTCATTTGCTCTTAAATGTCTATGCTTATTTTCTGCGCTGACGCCGCATAGCAGTCACCAAAATCACCGCAACTGCTGCGCCTATCACCAACGCTGTGCCTACGCCTATAAACCACCAAACGTTTATGCCCAGAAAATACATCTCAAACACGCCGCCCGCCTGTGTGTTGAGCCCGTTTCCGGTATAATCAAGGTCCTCATCCAGCTTGTATATCAGATACATTGGAAAATCAAAGTATTCGTTGTAGAACTTGATGCTATAATCAGCATAGAAGACAATATGGGAATTGCCGCCGGAGAGCTTGACGTCCTCATATTTACCGATTTTTTCAGCGTATTTGAAAGTGTTCATACTCTGATAAGGTATATTTTTAATCCAATCCATATCTTTCTTCAGCTTTTTTTCGTTAGCATTGCTCATGAAATAATGCAAGTAGTAGCTCTCTTTGCTGATGATCTTAGAGCCCTTTACCACGCCATAATATCTGGCCAGGATAGACGGAGGAGATGGATTTTCGGAGTGAGCTACAGCGTCGGACATTACAAAGGCCGTGGCTTTTGAGATGTCGGCACTGTTTAGCTTCATGCCGTTGTTCTCGAGATAGCTCAGTATTTCATTGCGGGCAGCCTTGACGAAAAAGCCGTCGGCATCCTTGGGGTTGGCTATAACAATACCTGAAAGCACATCTCCATCCGTGGGCGGCGTGGACATCAGCTTGTCATAACCCGGGGTCTTCTGAGATTGTATATACGTTTTAATATCGTTCATTCCCGCGGTGTAATACGTCTCCTTAGCCTTACCGTAGAAGGTATCGTAGCTATAGGCCTTGTCCACCACCACATAGCGGCGGTGGTCGCTGTTGAGCCGTACGATATAATAGCTTACGCTATTACCCAGAGCATCGGTGCCGGTGTGGGCAATATCCGTGGTCAGGAAGGATATGTGGAGTTGTGCAGCGATGGCAGAATAGATCTTGCCGGCCTCGGCGGCTGCCCGCTTAAGCTCCAGCATCTTGGCGTCGTTGGGGTCGCTTTTATCAGCTGCGGTGTATTCGCACCAATCGTTATACAGCATGAGCATCTTCAGTATGTTGCCCAAATGATAGATATAGAAGGCGTTGACGCCGTCCGCCATCTGATGCTCGAAAGTATACGTATCGCAGCAACTGTCGTAATACATGCTGCAAAGAGAAGGCGACCCGCCGCTTGATTTGGTAAGATAGGCTCCGCATGAGGTCATCATGGAGCGGAGGTTAGCCTTGGGTACGGTACTCTTGAAAAAGCTGTCCAGCTCCCGGGCACGAACCTCCTCGTCGGTTATAGCCAGTATTTCGCTATAGTCGGAATACAGCCGGTCGGTCTGAGCATAAAACTCGTTTACCTTTCTTATATCGGAGGACAGCTCGGAATCGGTTATTGCACGCTTTATCTCCTGCGTCTGTTCGTCTATCTTATGGGACAGGTCATCCAACTGCTTCTGAACCTGAGTCAGCATGTCTATCAGCCTCTCATCGGTGTCATCCCCGAATATGCCGCCCATCAATTCTCCGAACAAGGCAGAGCCGATATCTCCAAATTTACCTAAGCCGAAATATTCGCCCAGAGAAGAAATGATAACCTCTCCCGCAGAGGCTACTATATTCGCCGTACCGACCTCCGATAGCAGAGGCTCAGCGGTATCTTTTGCTTCTTCGAATACCTCGGGCTCAGCGGTATCTTTTGCTTCTTCGGATACCTCGGGCTCAGCGGTATCTTCGGGTTCCTCAGATACCTCGGGCTCAGTGATCGTACTGTGTTCTGCGGGTGCTGCCGGTGTCTCCGCCAGCGCCGTGCATGGCAGAGACGTGATCAGCATAATCATTACAAGTATTAAGGTAATTGTTTTGTTCATTAGTTTGAATACCCCCTTCTGCGAAAGTCACAAACGGATCAACCGAATTCCTATCGCTTATGTTTTTGATATTATAAGCGAGTATGCTGCACTCTGCACTGAATGTGAAAGTGAGTGAAGCTGCCTGCTGCCTTAAACATGACCGCGGTGTTTTCTCAGTCTACAAAAACCGATGCTGTGATAGTACCGCTTCATGTAATCGAACTGAGCCAGAGTAGACGTAGTTGCCCCATGACATGCACAGGGAAGAAATATCGCTTAAAAACTGTTTTCATCTATTCTTCTCATTTTCTGTATATAATTGTCCATCCGTCTTTTGGATGGCGCGATAGCCTAATAGAAGCGCGGGAAGCCTGTTTACAAGCTTGTATCTTGCTGCTTCGTAGTTCTTTACCGTTTCGTGGTAGATCGACCGGCTAACGCTCAGGGAAATTGCCGCCGCCGCTTCATACGGCCCGCCGCGCACCTGCGCTTGGCCATCGATGTGAAGCCGTACCTGCCGGATGGCATTTTCCACGCTCTGTTTTGCCCTCGCCAGCTCCCGATGAGCCGAAATAAACCAGATTATCACCAAACCTACCGTGCTAACCCCAGCGAGAAGCCAAGCGATCCAAGCTGTCATGATTTCTCCCCTTTCCACAACTTATGAATAGCGCCCTTAACACGCAGCACAGCAATTTTGTTGTTCCCGACCCTCCGGTATCGAAACACCGCCGGAGGGTCTCAAAACCGTGTTTACGGCTCCATCAATTCTACGGTGATCTCCCCGCTGACAGATGTCATCACCGCAAAATCGCTTTGGTAGGTATTGCCGAAGATGTCCGTAATCTCATATTGATAATAATAAACGCCGTCAAAGAGGGTTGCTTCCTCGGCTATGACAGGCCCCGAAACTGTAAAGCCTCCGCCCACAAAAGAAGCGTCCTCGCCGGTGGTTAGATCATAAGCCTCAAGCACGAACTCCACCTGATCGCCATCCTGCAGCTTTCTTACCTCGCGGCTGCTCATACCGGTTTCACTGTCTATACCGTCCCAAGTGCCTATGACCTCGTATTCCGCGGTATCTCTATGGTAGAGCATACGCAAATTGGTGGGTTCTGCATTGACCTGCACAGGTACGGTATAGAGTATATAATCGTCGGTAAAGCCCAGCGCCACCATCTCGCAGAGGTTATCGTTGATAATCGTCCACACATTGAGGTAGTTATCCCAAAACTGCGTTCCCTCATCATTTTGATTGACGTCAAAGTCGCTGCCCAGATACCAAAGGGAATTGTTCTCATCATCCTGATAGAAAAGGTTAAAAGCAACAGTGCTGACGATTTCTGCGCCGCCGGTCACATCAAGGATTATTGAGCCCTCGTCGCTAAGCGCCGTAGTGAATGAAAACGCAAAAAGAGGGCAAGCACCAAGGCTGCGGCCAATAAGAGAGGCAATAACTTCTTCATGAATTCTCCTTGTAGCCTATCAATTTCGAGGTGCGTTGGTCGATGCCCCACGGTACAAACATAGCAGTTTTTATTTATCAAAACCGTTTTGCACACGAACGGTGGTGTTTTTTGTTGTAAACGGTCTGAAGGAGTGACACTACACATGCTGCTTATGGTAGAATAATTAAATACAACGTACATGAATCAACGGGGTGCCCAAAACATGCGTATTGCAGTTTGTGATGATCATATAAAAGAGCTGGATGTGCTCTCAATGTTGCTGAATGACTATCGGGAGAAAACGAAAGCGTGTTTTACTTATATAACTTACTCAGATGGCGTTGCGCTTCTGGAGGATGTACGCAAAGGCGGTTTTGACTTTCTGCTTCTGGATGTTATGATGCCTCTGGTAAACGGAATGGAGATTGCACATGAAGTCAGAGAGTTTGATGAAAACATAAAGATCGCGTTTTTGACCTTGTCTCCGGAATTCGCCGTCGAAAGCTATTCCATAGAAGCGTTTGCTTACCTGTTGAAGCCTGCCACAGCAGATAATCTCTTTCCTGTTTTGGATAAGCTGTTTCGCCTTGCTCAAAAACCGGAAGACGGTTTGTCCGTCAAGTTCCAAAACGGCGTGGCCAACATCCCCTTTTCCAGGCTTGCCTATGTGGAAGTTATGAACAGAATGCTGTGCTTTCATTTTACGGATGGCAGTGTAAGAGAACTGGTCGCGCCGCTTTCTGAATATGAAGGTTTACTTTTACAAAGGCCGGAATTTATTCGCGTACACAGAGCGTTTATCGTCAACCTTTGGCAAGTACAGGAGCTCCGCCCTACAGATATTCTGACTTATACGGGCAGTGTCGTGCCGGTTTCACGGCGGCTTTATGCGCAGGTACGCAAGACATATATGGATCAGCTATTTACGGAAAAGGGGGTTAAGTGATGACTGTCATTTTAGGCATAATTAATTATGCGTTTGTCTTATTTTATGGTACTTTTCTCACAATAGGCTTCGCGGGTGGTTGTACCTCAAAAAAAGATCGCCACGAGGTGGCGGTGCTGAGCGTTTTCATTTTGGCGGTGCAATCACTTAGTTACTTCCTTTTGGGGTTTGAAAAAACCAGAATGCTCTATCCGCTGATTTCCCATCTCCCGCTTTTTCTTTTTTTGGTGTTTCGCTTCAAACGGCCATGGGGCATTGCGCTGGCAAGTGTTTTAACCGCATACTTCTGTTGTCAGCTGCCACGCTGGATCGGGTCGCTTACGCTTTATCTGTTTGACACAACTCTCTCTTATGAGCTGGGTTATATGCTTTCTTTGGTTCCGCTGTTTTTTCTTCTCCGGAAATATTTCGCCAAGGCGGCTTATCGGGCAATGACTTATTCCCAACGGTCGCTATGGTTATTCGGCGGGCTTCCTTTGTTTTATTATATATTCGACTATACCACCACCGTTTATACAGATGCCTTATATACGGGCGTACGGATGGTCACCGAATTTCTTCCCGCAGCTATGGCGCTCTTTTATGTGGCGTTTGTTTCAGCCTACCATCAGGAAGTTCAACGACGAAGCAGGCTGGAAATGGATAACGCTATACTCACAGCGCAATCTGAGCGGGCCAAAAACGAAATTTTTGCGTTGCAGCAGGTGCAACAGCAGACCTCGGTTTACCGCCATGACATGCGACATCACCTCTCTCTTCTGGGCAGTTATCTTGAAGCCGGTGATATTTCCATGGCAAGCGAGTACATACGACAGGCGCAAACCGATATAGACACGATTGTACCGACACGATACTGCGAGAACAACGCTGTCAATCTAATTCTGTCTTCTTTCGCTACGAAAGCAAAGCAGCAAGATGTTGATTTCAGCGCTGAAGTCAACATCCCCGCCGCCCTGCCGCTTTCGGATACAGAGCTATGCGCATTGCTTTCCAACGGCTTGGATAATGCTGTTTACGCCGCTGCACAAATGAACGAGAGCGCGCAGCGAACGGTGCGCATCAATTGCCAGCCGCATAAGAATAAGCTGCTCATTTATATCAGCAATCCTTACCGGGGAACTGTCACAATGCGGGAGGGATTGCCGCAAAGCACCGAACCGCAGCATGGTTTTGGCGCTAAAAGTATCAGAATGATTGCTGAAAAACGCAATGGCTACTGCGCGTTTGAAGCTGAGCAAGGGCTATTCACTTTAAAAGTCGTACTTCCGCTTTGGAGGGGACAAAATGATCCCGTTGACAAGTCTTTTTTAGCAGATTTTCGGTCAGCTAAATGAAGTGTCAATGGGCACTTATGCGGCCTCTTGAACGTTGGTTCTAATATCGGTAGCAGAGCCATCCTCCATAAATCTGTACAGCGCGGCCGTATCCTTATCGCCGGTGGTAATTACCGTAAACGTGCGGGTAGCGTCTGGATAGCTGGTGTTATTGTCGATCCAGGTTCCGTCGTTTATATAGTACTTCCCATTGCCCATATCCTGATATTTGGGCACATGGGTATGGCCGAACACAACCACATCCACGTTTTCGTCCGGGTTTTCCAGATACTGCGCCTTTGCTTGCCCGAAATAATATTTCCAGTCCAAGGTTCCGGCTACTGCCTCAATGAAGTTGTTAGTAACCTTTACGTTATTGACCTTTTGGGTACCCCTCACCTTAAGTACAAAACAACGCGGTATATTTTATGCGAATATCCTCAGCAATTCAAGTATATAGACAGAAAACCTGCAATGGACACAAATACCGCAATAAAAACAGGCGCTGATATACAGAATATTTAGCTGCTGCATGCCCGCAGCTTTTCAGCATAACATGGAAATGTTATATACAGTATTTATTTATGTTGACTTACATAGTATAATATATTTATTGACCATGGTCATTGAAATTTGTTCGCAGAATTTATCTGCCTGGAATATGGTGCGGAAGATATGACGTATAACGGAGAAAACAGAAAAATACTCGCTCAATATACCAAGCAAAAGATCTTTGAGAGCGCAAAGGTATTATCCTCGTCCAGGAACTATAAAGAGGTGAGCGTAGACTCGATTGTAAAAATGGCGGGCGTTTCAAAGGGTTCATTTTATGTTTATTATGCTTCAAAGGACGCCCTTTTCGCTTCTTTGATAAATGAATACGTGACAAAAGCGGACACGGATTACAGAAGCTTTCTTGATTCCTTCCCTGACGATTCTCCGGCAGAAGTCTTATTTATCTCGCTTATTGGTAAAATAGCTGATGTGTTGATTGAGATTGGCTGTGAGAAAATACAAGTCTTATATCAGGTTCAGATCACAAAAGATATGGATACATATGCAGTCACAAGCTACGGCAGAGGGCTATACAAATTGTTCAGCGCCGTGCTGGAACGCGGAATAAAACGGGGAGAATTTAATACTGATATTCCGCTTGAGGTTCTGACCAGGCACTTTATGATGGCGATCCGGGGTATTACCTATGAGTGGTGCATACGTTATCCTGACTTTGATTATAAAACGGAGGCGCTTGAGCATTTCAAACTCCTGCTGAAAGGGCTGCGTTAGTAAACTGCGTAATGAACCCAAATAAAAGAATTATAGGCAAGAGATGCTTAAATCATCGGCTGTACGCTAAGGAGAATCTTGACATGAGAAAAAGGTTTTTGACATTTTTATTGTGCATCGGACTGATGTCGATTTTTCTACCGCAGACTGTGCAGGCGGCAGACGACTATACCTATATTGACCAAAACGGCGAAACGAAAACGACGGAAGGCTTAACCGTTACCCCCATCACTGCCGATACCGCTACGCTGAGCAGC
Organism: Bacillota bacterium; assembly: GCA_023410595.1. Classification (GTDB taxonomy): domain Bacteria; phylum Bacillota; class Clostridia; order Christensenellales; family SZUA-584; genus DTFZ01. Next base: position 140,295 of record JAEYPO010000030.1, read on the forward strand.
GGCTGGTATGTGGTAAACAGCGATGTTACCCGCAATGGCACAATTACCGTCAGCGGCAGCGCCAACCTGATTCTTGCAGACGGATATACGCTGTCGGTCACAGGCAGCAGCAGTAAAGCGGGGATCGGTGTATCAAACGGCAATTCCCTGACCATTTACGGCCAGGGAGCAGGCACAGGTACGCTGAATGCCAATGGAGGACAATATGGCGCAGGTATTGGCGGCACCTATTGGGAACTCGGCGGAACAACCAATATCAACGGCGGCACGATTCTCGCGACAGGGGGGCAATACGGTGCGGGAATCGGCGGAGGACATAATGCAAACGCGGGTACGACGACGATATCGGGCGGAACTGTGACGGCAACAGGCGGAGAAAACAGCGCGGGTATCGGCGGAGGGAACAGCAATGTTTCAAATGTGGAATATGGCATTGGCGGCACCATTAACATAACCGGCGGAAATATCACGGCAAACGGCAACGGATATGGCGCGGGCATAGGCGGCGGTCTGCACGGCCAAAGCGGTACAATTTCTATCTCCGGCGGCGTTATCAATGCAACAAGCGGAGATCTGTCTGTAGCCTCAGGGGGAGCGGGTATTGGCGGCGGCGCCGGCCGGGGAGTCATAAAAATTACAATATCAGGTGGCACAGTTATTGCCACCGCCCTTGATTACGGCGCGGGCATAGGCGGCGGCAGCGGTGGCGGCGGCGGCATTATTGAGATCTCCGGAGGGAATGTCACGGCCAGCAGCCGTTACAGGGGCGCGGGCATAGGCGGCGGCAACATGGCAGGCGGCGGAACGACAACCATCAGCGGCGGTACCGTAGACGCTACATCCGGATACGGCGGAGCCGGTATCGGCGGCGGTTATCTTGCAGCCGGTGGGACAATTAATATACAAGGCGGCGATATCACGGCCAGAGGGGGAAGTTGGGGCGCCGGTATCGGCAGCGCAGGAAATTATAATGCCGGCAATATCACCATATCCGGTGGCGTTGTAAAGGCATTTGCCGGAGACTATAATACAGGCGCATACTCAGGAAGTGCGGGTATCGGTGCGGGCGGGAACCTTGAAGCGTCGGGCCCATCGACGCATAACGGCGGTACTATAAAAATACTTGGCGGTAATGTGACGGCCGCAGGCGCCTACAACAGCCTCGACATCGGACGGGGCCGCAACGGTATTAACGGTACGGTATTGATAGACGAAGAGGCGATCGTCACGCTGGCGGGACAAGGAGTGGAACCGTCAGTAACGACCTTTGGTACCTGCATTATCAAAGGCGCGGGCGCAGGCGCACAGACGGGCGCTTATGAAGGCGGTATCCGGTTAGCCACAACAGTCATTGATCTTGAAGCTTCGACACTCTCAGGCGGTACGGGTTATACAGTCAGCGGCAATACCGTGACATTGTCAGGCAGCGGCAACGCATACGCGCTGGTGGGCGGCACCACCAGCCGAAACATCGCCGTCGCTTCGGGAAGCAGCGCCGATGTAATATTGTTTGCAGCGGATATCGCGCCTGACTCCGGCTGTGCGTTCAATATGAGCGGCGCCACAGTCAATATGCGGCTAATCTCCGATAACACGCTTTCAAGCGGCGCCGGTTTTGCCGGTATACAGGCGCCATACGGTTCTGTGCTTTCAATAAACGGGCCCGGCAGCCTGACCGCCACGGGAGGCAGCAACGGCGCGGGTATAGGCGGCGGCAGCGGCATGGCAGGCGGCAGCATCTCAATTACCGGCGGAACTGTTGAAGCTGTCGGCAGCGGCGGAGGCGCAGGCGTCGGCGGCGGCAACGGCAGCGACGGCGGCACCGTGCTGGCAGACGGAGAACATACAACCTTAACGGCTACAGGCGGCGCAAATGGTTTCGATATCGGTTCGGGGAACAGCCAGATATCGGGGGGTAGTCTGACTATACAGAACCATGCGACCGTAATAATGACGCATAGCGGCACGAATGCGCTAAAGAACTACATAACGGGGACGGTTAGCGGCACCGGTTCGCAGCTTGACGCCGGGGAATACCTGGATTCTCATAAGCTGCTGACCTGTACCGGCTTCACAGCTTCGCCGTCGTCAGGTGCAAAAGCCTATGACCTCGTACAATTGACCGTGAACGTAACGGGCCTGTCGTCGGATAATGCGCAGGGAAAAATCGTTTTTTACAGCAACGGCTCGGAGATCGGACAGGCTTCCCTGAACCGTGTCGCCGACGGAAGTGCCGATGCGATGGCGGTGCGCCGCAATTGGGTCGCATTGGGCGGCACGCATACGCTGACAGCGGAATATGTCCAAGATCCGGGTTGGGACAGCTATTATATGGCCGGGGCCGGAAGTCTCACATATGAGGTTGCCCGCATTGATCAAGCCGAGCTGAGTCTTTATGGCTTGCCGAGTACTGTCACCTACGGCGACGCGTTTAACCTGTCTGCCAGCGGCGGAAGCGGCAGCGGCAGCTTAACCTACGCTGTTACGTCGGGCGACGCTGTGACTGTCAATGCCGCAACAGGCGCTGTCACGGCGGCTAAAGCCGGCATGGCAACCGTCACGGTCACAAAAGCAGCGGACAACAATTACAACCCCAAAAGCGCTAGCGTCAATATTACAGTGAATAAGGCAACGCCGCCCTTGTTGAATTTCCCGTCCGCCGGCAGTATCACATACGGACATCCCTTGTCCGACTCTGCGCTGACAGGCGGCACGGGAGACGGTACGTTTGCCTGGGAAAGCCCGGGAACTGTACCGCCGGTCAATAACAGCGGCTATACCGTAGTATTCACACCCAACGACACTGACAACTATGACTACACCGGCGTAACGCTGAGCAAAACGGTGAACATTACAGTCAGCAAGGCTATGCCTATAATCGCCTTCCCAACAGCCGGAGAGCTCACGTACGGGCAGCCGCTGTCTGATTCGCCTCTGACTGGCGGCAGCGGAAACGGCAGCTTCGCATGGGAAAGCCCCGATACGATACCCACCGTCGTCAACAGCGGCTATAACGTGATCTTTACGCCCAATGATACGGATAACTATAATACGGCGACGCAAGCGGTAGCCATATCGGTTCTTAAGGCCGAGCAGGCGACATTGTCGATTGCCGAACCGTCCGTCACTTATGGCGACGCGCCGTTTAGCCTGTCGGTCAGCGGTGGCAGCGGCACGGGCAGCTTAAGCTATGCGGTTACGTCGGGCGACGCTGTGACGGTCAATGCTGCAACGGGCATTGTCACGGTGGTCAAAGCGGGCTCGGCAGCTGTCAAGGTGACTAAGGCCGCAGACAGCAATTACAACGCCAAATACGCCAGTGTGACTGTCACCGTCGACAAAGCGGCACCGATAGCGGTGTTTCCTGCAGCCGCTCCTCTCACATACGGACAAGCTCTTTCTGATTCGTTGCTGACAGGCGGCAGCGGAGACGGCAGTTTCGCATGGGAAAACCCGCACGCTATACCCACCGTAAACAACAGCGGCTATAACGTGATCTTTACACCCAATGATACCGATAATTATCTGACAATTGAACGGTTACTGGCGCTTGTTGTAAGCAAAGCCAGTCAGGCTCCGCTTGTTGTGAGCGGCATTCCGGATACGCTTACTTTTGGCGACGCGCCTTACCGCATCAATGTTGACGGCGGCAGCGGCACGGGAGCGCTGAGTTATGCCGTCGTCTCGGGTGACGCCGTTGCTGTTGACGCCGCGGGCATGGTGACTACGGCTAATGCGGGAACAGCAGCCATAAAAGTCACCAATTTGGGAGATAGCAATTACCTGCCGGTTTCCCATACGTTTTCTTTAACGGTAAACAAAGCTGCTCAAAAAGCTGCCTTGGCGTTTGCTTTGCCCGAATCCATTGCCTATGGCGACGCGCCGTTTCAAATTTCCGGCAGCGGCGGCAGCGGCGGCGGCGCGTTCAGCTACTTCGTCGCTTCGGGCGACGCCGTTATAATCAGCGAAACGGGCATGGTTACAGTAATAAAACCGGGCGATGCCGTCATCACGGCCGTCAAGGCGGGTGATGGCAACTATTTAAGCCAAACAAAAGAGATACGGCTCAGTGTGAATAAAGGTAAACAAAACGCGCTGATCATTTCCGGCGTTCCCGCGAGGGTCGTCGCGGGTCAGGCGCCCTTTAGTCTGACTGTAAACGGCGGAAGCGGCATTGGAGCTCTGATCTATACGGTCACCTCAGGCAAGGCCGTCAGCGTGGATGGGAATGGGACGGTGACTATACTGAAGAGCGGTAAGGCTTTGCTGACCGTGACCAAAGAGGCGGACGAGTATTATCTGGCTACTACGGCAACTGCCGAGATATACGTCAGAAAAGCTGCATACATGATGGGAGATACGCCGACTGCGTCTCCCTCACCTTCCGCTGCGCCGACAGCCACAGCCGCGCCCAGCCCGACAGCCACAGCTGCCCCAAGCCCGGCCGCGACCGTATCAGCCTCACCAGCCGGCCCGGCTGTGATACTTAAGCCCTTGTCTATACATACTGACGAGCAGGCAGGCGCAGTCATTGTGACAATCAGCCTCCAAGATCTGCCGGATGGTACGGCGGCTTTCAGGCTCCCCTCCGGTGATATCATACAGATCGACCCCGAGCAAAGCGCTTATACTCTGTCCGTCAGTCAGGAGGACATCAACGAGTATGGTGAACTTGTAATCGTTGCGTTGAATGAAGAAAGCATCCCCTTGGGTAACTATCAGGTTGATCTCTCCGATCATATCGTGCAATCCGGCTCAGCCGGCAGCGGAGCCGGCATACTTTCCATACTTTTTTGGATTGCGGCTGGTGCTTTGGTGATTGGTGTTGCGTCAGTGGTTATTGTGAGTCAGTTAAAAAAGAAACAGGCACGGATACGCTAAAGCAGCAAGCCGTTATTAAAAGCAAACAGATGATAAATCTGCGGCTGATAAATTCGTAGAATACAAAAGTTGAAACGTCTTTCGGCATCAAGAAACAGTTTGCGTATTCTATAAGCTGCATCAGTTAGTATAGAGTGCGTGAAGCGTTAAAAACGCCACACAGTGGCGTTTTTAGAGTACCTGCCCTTTTATTTTACCATGAACTCTGCCTGATGGCTGCTTACCCTTCCCCTCCTATGCCCTCGGTCTTCAGCACGAACTGTACGGTGCTGTATTCTGAGTTTCGCTCGTCCATGAACGAGCCGTAACCCGCCGCCTTTTCGGAGAGCTTGCCTAAGTACCCTTCCAGACCGTCGAACTTGCCCTTTAGCTCTTTCAGCCCGTCGTCATTCAGCTTGGCTATTCCGTCCTTTAAGTCCTCCACGCCCGATATCATATCGTCTATGCCGTCCGCCATAGCGGGCAGCTTCTTTGTTATCTCCCCCGCGCCGCTTGAGAGGCCGTCCGCGCCGCTCAGCAGCTCTTTTACCGCGCCCGCAAGCTGAGTGCAGCCCTGCTCAATAGCCTGCGCGCCGCCCAGCAGCTCAAGGCACGAAGAGTAAAGCTGTCCGCTCGAGGCGCTGAGCTGCGCGACGCTTCCGGCAAGCGTCGTGGAAAAAGCCGTATAGAAATCGCTTGCGCCCGTGCTTACCCCCTCTGACAGCGCTTTAAGCTGTGTACTGCCTGAAGTGAGCGGATCGATTATCGCTTTTTGTTCCCCAATTACGTCAATCAGACCATCTATGTTTGTATCGCCAGGATATGCTGATTTCAGCGCGTTAGCTAACGCGCCGAGTTGAGTATTATATGTCGAAACTCCGCCGAGCCCCGCTTCCATTTCCCCGACCTTTGTATCAAGCAGCGCCGCCGAATCTTTCAGTTCCGAAAGCTTCAAAGTCATACCCGCGACACTGCTGCCTAGCTGCCCCATTCCTTCGTTGAACGCCGCGAAACCCGCAGCGAATTCCGACATTCCTGAATAAAATGCGCTTGCCGAGGCTTTAAGCTGCCTTACACTGGAATACAGGCTGCCCGTGCCGCCCAAAAGCTTCTTCGCGCCGCCGCTCAAATCGCCCATGGCGTTTTGAAGCTTAACAACGCCTTTCTTTAAATCGCGCAGCGCGCTAAGCAGATCGCCCGTGCCGCCCTCCATGTCGTCGGCGCCGCTTATCATATCGTCGGCGCCCTCGGAGAGCCCGTCAACGTCCACAAAATCGCCGTATGAGTCGAGCCCCGGCGGGCTTTTGGGCAGCACTACGATGTTAATGGGGTCAAGCTTTATGTCCTGCCCGAACACAGTAAACGAGAAAGTATCCTCGGGCAGCGGGAACGACGCGTATGAGAGCGTATACTGCGACCCCGCGAGCACCGACGTGCCGTTGCCCGGCACGTCGAGCACGGTGAACCTGTCATTATCAAGCGTTAACGAAACGTTCGCCGCAAGCGGCACGAGCACCTCCCTATTTACGGATTCGTCTCTTTCGCCCGTCCCCGTCTCGTTACGAAGCGTAAACTCTATCTTGAGTTCTCCCGATTTGCCAAGTATATCCTCAGCCCTTACCTGCTCGCCGTTCAGGTAATACGCTATGCGGACGCTCACAGGCAGCGGCTTTTTAGTCTCCCCCTCATAATAGAAGGGCTCTCCCGCTTTGGCGGGCCATGTTATACTGTCGCCTTCCACTGTCGGTTCTTCCGGTCCGCTTATGTTCTTTATTGAATCATACCGGCCGTAGTCGGTAATATCCCCGCCCTTTAAGAAGCAGTTCACAACCGTCGCGCCCGAGTAGCTGCCGTCGCTTCCCAGCACGGCGTATACCGTCTCGCTTTTGGCCTTGCCGTTTGCTACGGCCACCGCCGCCGAACCGGACTGCAGCGCGGCAAGAGCCGCCGCCAGCACCAGCAGCCCCGCGCGCTCGAAATGCTTCCTGTATTTAATAATACCGATATTCATGAAACAATCATCCCCTCGTTTTGATCCGGTCTATGTTTTCTGAACTCCCAGGTAGTAGCAAGCAGCGGCTTGTCGAACAGCACAAACAGCGCAGGCAGCGCGCACATAATAACGATATAGCTTATCAGCGCACCCCTGCCCACCACGGTAGCAATCTCTCTCGTCGCCTTTATGGAGCTTATTACCGTTATCGAAAGCGTCGCGAAGAAGAACGTAAGCATGCTGGTAAGCATCGGCCGCGTGGACGCGACTATGGCCTGCCGAACGGCAATCTTTGCATCCAGCGTCTTATGCCGAAACTCGAAATATCGCGACGTGAATAATATAGCGTAGTCTACCGTGCACCCGAGCTGTATCGCACCTACAAACACGGGCGTTAAAAATATCATCTCCTCGCCCGCGAAGTAATTGATACCTACGTTAATGAATATTGCGCCTTTTATAACCATCACCAAAAACAGCGGTACAAGCAGCGACTTGAAAGATACCGCCACGATTATAAATATGAATATTATAGATATCAGGTCTACCTTAAGGTTGTCGGAGTCCGCCGTCGAGGCCATGTCCGCCGCCACCGCATGCGAGCCGGTAACATACACGCCGCCCAGGTACTGCTCCGCCGTACTCTTTATGCTGTCTATCGCGGAGAACAGCACGTCGTTAGCAAGGTCCCCCTTGAGCGTCACGTAAAACCTGCGGTAACCGTCGCCCACAAAAGCGTCCTTAAGCTTTTGAGGCAGGAAGCTTTCGGGTATCCCCGCGCCCGCGCTGGAAGAGAGCCCGCTCACCTCGCGTATGTTCTCAAGCCGCTTTACGGCGTCCATTGCGGCCTGCTCATAAATAGCGCTATTCTTGTCGTAAAGCACGCTTACTTTATCCGTAGTGCCGAACGCAGAGCTTATCTTGTTTGTCGCTATAATGGGAGCCGTGTTGTCGGGCATAAAGTTTTCCGACGTATAATAGTACTGCTGGTTCGCGCTGCCTATAAAAGTCGGCACAAACACAACTACCGCAACGGCAAGCAGCACATATCTTAAGTTGACTATAGGCCCAGAGAGCTTTTTAAAATCGGGCAGCAGCGCCCTGTGCCTGCGTTTGCCCAGCTTGTAAGTCGCGAGTATCAGGCAGGGCAACAGCGTAAGGCTGGCTATAAGGCTGAACAACACACCCTTGCACAGCACTATGCCTAAATCCGCGCCAATCTGGTTCTGCATGAACATGAGCGCTATGAATCCCGCACAGTCCGTAAGCGCGCTAGAAGATATCGTTACCAGCGTAGTGTGCAGCGCCGATACCATAGCCTTGTTGGTATCTCCGTTTGCCGCTTTAAGGTCCTCTTCAAACCTGTGTATCAAAAATATAGAAAAGTCCATCGATATGGCGAGCTGAAGCACCGAGGCTATGGCCACCGTTAAAAACGATACGCGGCTCATGACAAGAAAGTTAGTTCCGTAGTTTAAAAGTATCGCTATGCCTATATTGACAAGGCACAAAAGAGGCGCAATATACGACGTGAGCGACACCGCGAGTATCAGTATCAGTATGCCGCCCGCTATGCCCAAATAAACCGACTGCTCGCTGTTAAGCGTGGTACGCAGCTCGTTTACAATAACAGGCATGCCTCCGAAATATTCGCCCTGCTCTATCATGCCCGATATCTGCTTTACGGCCTCGTCGACGGCTATGTCTCTCATGCCCGTACCAAACGTTATTATCATTATCGTCGAGTCGCCCTTTTTGTACTGCTCGAGCGCCTGCCGCGACAAAAACTCCTCCGGCTTGTATATGTCGAGCATGTCGTCCATCCACTCCACGCTTTCCACGCCGGGGACCCTTTCTATGTCGCTTTTCAGCTTTACGGCCTGCCAGTTTTCCTTGCCTTCCAGCAGCACGTACGCCTGCTCGCCCGCGGTAAATTCGTACTGCTCGACCTCGGCGCCCTTTATGGAATTAGCGTCTTTGGGGAGAAATGAGGATATCTCAAAGCTCGTTTTCGCAAGGCCTATGCCGAAAATGGCGGGAACGCAAAGCAATATAAAAAAAGCGATGACTATAATTTTATGCCTGACTAGAAACGAAAAAAACCTGTCCATATATATCCACTTCCACCCCATATTATAACAATATTATGTGGCTGTAACAAGCCGTATGCGATGTAAACAAACCGCGGTTTTTGACGAATTTTATTGCGGCCTTCCCATAAAACGGAAGGATTATCCCCGCATCCGGCGAATATTACACAATATACTTTAATTTTGTCGTCCCGGGTATGCACGCAGCCCTTATAGCGGCAGGGACGCCGAATGATGTTTTTTAGGTAGGAGGTCAAATATGGGCTCAAGTCGCAAGGCCGGCATATTCGGCGTCGCAGGGGTTGTTGTGCTTTTGATCTGCGCGGTCATCGGCGCCGCGGCATATGAAGGCGGGCCGTTTTCACCGGCCAACCGCTTTTTAACCGAGCTTGGGTACTATGAGCACGGCTATTTCGTACTGTCCCCGGCATTCATATTCAACATAGGCATGGTCTTATCCGGGCTGTTGCTGTGCATATTCGCCGTTATGCACGGCATACGCAAAAACACGCCGCTCGACACCGTGGCAGGCTTCTTCGGCATAATGGCAGGCATACTCATATCCGTACAGGGCCTTGTTACGCTCAATTACTCAAAAACCCACCTGTTCATCTCCGGCGTGCTCTTCGCAGCGGTATTCTTCATGTGCCTGTTCACTGTTATAGCGCAGGTGCGCTATTCTGATTCCAGCATTACCGTCCTTGTCTTCGCGTTTTTTGCCGGAGCCGCAGGCGCATTTTCCTCCGTCTATATATTTGCCGGCGGCCTTAACAAGACGTTACAGACGGGAGCGGCGTACGCACAAAGAGCGGACGTATTGCCCAGCGCGATACTCCAGTGGGGAGTCTATGTAATGCTCCTGCTGCTGTTTCTCGTTCAGTCTACATCCATGCTGGCGGGCGAGGGCGAGCCCGAAGACGACTTTGAAGACGATTACGAGCTGGCCGATTACAAGCCGGGTGGCAGTCCCATACACGAAGCCATTAACAAGCCCGCTGAGTTTGAGCCAATAGCAGACGAAGACGAGTTTGAGCTTGAAGCAACCGAGCATGCAGACAATTACGGGCTTGAAACCAATTATAAGCCCGCAGATGATTACAAGCCTGAAGCAGATTATACGCCTGAAGATTACAAGCCCGAAGCCAAACGTCACTACGGACGCAAGCGCTGGGGCAGCGGCCGCGACATAGAACTGTAAACGCCATAATGTTGCGCCCCGCCTCGTCCGGCGTTATACTCAGATTATGAAGCATGTCATACTCTGCGCGATAAACGCCACATACTCTCACAGCAGCCTTTCGCTGCTCTGTTTAGAGCACGCGTCCGAATACAGGCCTGATACGCTCGAGTTCACAATAAACGACAGCGTTTCTTCCATAGTACACGCCATAGCGGCAAGGCGTCCCGACGCCGTCTGCTTTTCCTGCTATATATGGAACATAGACGCTGTGCTGCGCGCAGCGTCCTCGATAAAACGCATACTGCCCGGCTGCTTCATACTGCTCGGCGGTCCCGAGGTATCGTATGGGCGCGAACAGCTAATGCGCGCAAATCCGTTTATAGATATGATACTCGCCGGTCCCGGCGAAATACCGTTCGCTCACTTCATGCAACGCTTTATTCACACCCCATCAAGCCTCACGGCTTGCTGGGGACCCCGTATTAAAGGCTGCAGCCTTGCCGATACGCCGTCCGCCTGCATACGCTCGGGCGAAGACATAATAACTACCACCCCCGCGCCCGATTACGACATGAACGAAGCGCCGTTTTTGTACGGCGACCTGGGGCGTTTCAAAAACAAAATAGTCTACTACGAGACAAGCCGCGGCTGCCCCTTTGCCTGCGCCTACTGCCTGTCCGCCGGTACGGGAGTATCATTCCTGTCCACAGAGCGCGTCAAATACGAGTTGGAGCATTTCATAAAGTCGGGCGTACGCCAGGTAAAGCTTGTTGACAGGACGTTCAACTACCCTCCCGCCCGCGCGAAAGAGATAATAAAAACGCTCCTCACATTATCAGAAAAATATCCCGATTCGCAGACAAACTTCCATTTCGAGATTGCTCCGTCGCTGCTGGACAGCGAAACGCTTGCGCTGCTGCGCTCAGCTAAGAAAGGCCTTATTCGCCTGGAGGCGGGCATACAGTCCACCAATTCTGACACGCTGCGCGCGGTAAACCGCGGCGCGTGTACGCCGCAGCTGTTAGAAAACCTTAAGGCTCTGTGCGGCATGGATAACATACGCGTGCACGTCGACCTAATAGCGGGCCTTCCCCATGAGAGCTATGGTATGTTTGCCTCATCGTTCAACGACGCGTACGGCTTAAAGCCCACGGAGCTGCAGCTCGGCTTTTTAAAGCTGCTCAAGGGCTCGCCTCTTCGCGCAAACGCTGCCGATTACGGCATAGTCTGCACGGATCACGCGCCTTACGAGGTGCTGTTTACAAACGACATATCGTTTATGGAGCTTTCCACTCTGCACCTTATCGAAAAGACGCTGGGCATGCTTTATAACTCGGGGCTATGCCTTACGGCGCTCGAGCATATCGTACCGCATTTTGCGTCCCCGTTCGCTTTCTTCGAAGAGTTCGCGCTTTTCTTGGACGGCGAGGGCTGGTTTTCTCAGCCCCATAAAACGAAGGCGCTGTTTGAGCTCATTTACTCGTTCGCGTCATCCCATGGCTGCCCCGGCGGCGAGATTACAGAAGCGCTCGCGTTTGACTGGCTGTGTATAGAAAAGCCCAGAACATGGCCCGAATTTCTCGAGGGCTGGGCCGAATCGGGACGGACGCAGCTGCGCGCATTCTTAAGCGATACCGATAACATAAGCGCATACCTGCCCGCGTACGCGCGCCTTTCGCCCGGCGAGATAAGCAGGCGCTGCTTCGCTCATACTTTCAGTGGATTATTTCCGGGGAAAACGCTGCTGTTTGACTACGGCAAGCACCGCGGCGACGACGGCTTCTTTCAGGTCATATAGAAATGTAAAAAAACAGAGATACAAAAGCCTCTCTGTTTTATATATAGAAAACATTTGCTTGAAGACTTAAAGCCTTCTGCGCTTTGCCCACCTCGAAAGCCCGCCAAGGAACACCGCCAGCGCGGGCACTCCCGCCGCGGCCGTCATAAGCAGCGGCTTTATATCCTGGTTTAAGCTGAGCCTGTAGGCAGCGTCGGCCTCGTCGTACATCTTCTTTGCGGGTATTGACGCCGTCCCCTGGCTGCTGCCCAGAAACTTTACAGTATTCAGAAACAAATCTGAATTGCCCTTGTAAGCATAGTCCGCAGCCGAGGTAATAAACGATGAAGACGAAAACACAACGAGCGACGTTTCGTCTTTCTTTGCCAGCGCTCCCACAATAAACGAACCCGCGGTGCCCGACTCGCTGCCGAGGTTTAAGGGCCCCTGCGCGTTTACGGCGCGGCACGATATGTCGGTTGAGAGCAGCGGCACTGTTTGTGCGCCCTCTGCCTGCGACAGCTCTATAACGCCCGCGTACGAGAGCACCGGCCTCAAGGGCTTACCGGATATGCACAGCGCTTCTGCGCCTTCCTCCGTCACCGTCGGCATTACGTTCACGGGCGACTTATACGTCTGCGCGGGGTTCCCCCCTATTATAACGTCGCTGCCTATACTGATGCCGTATCCAGATATGAGCGCCTTAAAATTCTCAAGTCTGTCGCCCAGATATTCGGACTCGCCCGTCTCTTTATCCGCGCTCATGCTGTCCATAAAGAAAACGGCGTGGCCTCCCGCGTCGAGAAAAGCCTTAATGTTGCGGTATCCCGCATCGCTTACGTCCTCTTTCGGGCCTATCACGGCGAGTATATTCGACTCCGGGTCAAGCGGCGCTTCAACGCTGATGAACCCCGCGCCGTAATACATATCCTCTATATCGGCAAGCAGTTTGTCGCACGGCTTGCTTTCCCCCTGTCCGGACAGAAAAACGACCCTGCCCGCCTTTTCCTGCGCCACATATTTTATGGCGGACGTTATCCTCTGCTCGCCTCTGAAATACTTAACGCCCGGCGATATGCCCGTCCTCCCCGAATCCTGATACAAATCACCGCTCGATAGCACCGCCGTCCGTTTGCTTTGTGCGCCTGTCATAATATCCGTGTCGGAAATTATCACGGAAAGCTGCGCAGCGCCGAGCGCCGCCGCTTCCTTCGAGTCCGCGCTGACGGCTTCAACGTTTAGCTTTTCCGACGCGGAGGCATAGCTTTTAAGAAGCGCATACGTCATGTCCTGTTCTTCGCCCTCGACATAATATACGTACACGTTTTTTTGCAGCCCATAAAGCGCCTGCTTCGTGCCTTCCGAGAGCACGGTATACTGCTCGCGCGTCGCGTCGAATCGCAGGCTATAGCCATCCTCCAGCCAGTACGCCAATATGTTGACCCCCAGCGCCAAGGCCGCAGCGGCGATTGCCGCAATATATCTTTTTCCTGTATGTCCGCTCATAATACTCATCATTCTACTTAAAACGCATACTGTACGCCGTCGCACGCGCCGAAGCGTACAAAAGCAGCGCGCTTATGCTGAAAAAATAAATAATATCGGAAAGTCCCACAAAGCCTGTGAAAAACGCGTTTACATGATAAGAAGGCGTCGCCTTTACAAGCGTGTCCCCAATCCCGTTCATGCCGGAAAACAGCGCCTGTACAAGCAGCACGAGCAGCATTACGCACAGGCTTAGCGCTCCGGCCGCCGCACGCCTCGACGTAAACGAGGACGCAAACTGCCCCAGCGATATCAGCGACGCGCCCAGCAGCATCAAGCCTAATAGCCCAGAGCCCGTCTCGCTCCACGAAGGCTCGCCTAAAAATACGAGTATAAGCGGATATATAAGCAACGCCCCGAGCGCCGCTGCAAGCACGGTGAGCGCCGCGAAGTACTTTCCCGCGATTATCGCCCCTATGCGCACAGGCGCCGAGAGCAGCGTCCTGTCACCGCCCGCGGGCCGCATTGTAAGTATGGGCACTGTTACAAAAAGCGCGTACTGAATACTGTCGAATACCGCGTACATGCCTGTAATCTCGCCGCCTATGTTGGCGGTCGCAAACGCGGCCCCTCCAATAAACAGCACGGCCGATATAAATAAGTAAGCGGAAAGCGTATTGAAATACGACTTCAGCTCTTTACAATATACGGCTCTCATTGTCCGTTTCTTCACCACCCGCCAATTCGGAAAATATATCTTCAAGCGTCAGCTTTAAGCCGCTTAAGCTCAAAAGCGCTATATCCGAGCGCGCCGCAGCGCGAAATATATTCTCGCGCACGTCTGTGTCCGATTCTACTGCGAAATCGCACGTACCGCTCTCATTGCATCCCAAAGCCTCTACATACTCCACGCCTTCTATGCCGCGCAGTAGCTGGAGACCCTTTTCCCTTCCAGCTTTCAGCCTCACCTTAAGACGCCGCTGCGAGCCCTCGGTTTTCAGTAGGCTCTCCGTAGACTGCCTTGCGGCCACCGCTCCCTTGCTCAGTATTATTACGCTGTCGCAAACCTGGGCCGCCTCGCGTATGCTGCGCGTCAGCATCGCTATCGAATACTTGCCTTTCAGCGATTTTATAGTTTCTCGAAAGCCCTCCGCCTCGTCCGGGCTCAGCCCGGAAAACGGCTCGTCGAATATCAGCGCCTGAGGATCGCCGCAGAGCGCTCCCGCTAAAGCGGCCCGCTGATGCGCTATCCTAGGCGCGCTGCGTATCAGCTGCCCGCCGTATTCCGTCGCCCCCGCTTTCAAAAGGGCGCACTCGACATGCTCTCCCGCTTCTTTTCGCGCCACGTTTTTCAGCGAGCATACAAACGATATGTATTCGTTCACCGTCATCTCCGGGTAAAGCATAGGGCGCTGAGGCACGTAGCCTACAGAGCGCTTCGCTAAAAGCGGGCGCTTTTGCATATCGTATCCGCCTAAGATTACGCTGCCCTGAGTGGCATAAGCGCAGCCGGACATTATATCGGCAAGCGCGGTCTTGCCCGACGCCCTGCGGCCTATTATAGCCGCCGCCTCGCCTTTTGCTATAGACAGCGTAACGTTTGTAAGCGTATAATCCGCGCCCGTTTTTTTATACACGGCTTTAAGCTCTACCAAAAAAACATCCTCCCGGCAGAATAACCTATATCTTGCAGAATAATTATATCAAAGAGGCAAATATACCGGTGTAAATTATCTGTGAATTTGTGTATTTTGCTTTTGGCCGGTCATATTTCCTTTAAATTATATGTATATATGTTAAAGAGAACTATCTTCAAAAAGAGAGGTTAAGAATATGAAAGTACAGAAAACATCCTTCAAAACGGAGACGGCCCTTGGAAGCAAACCCGTCGAGAGCCTTGTCGAAGGAAAGCTTACAGTGCCCGCCGATAAAGCGGACATTGGGCGTATACTGCTCGTGCAGGGCAATGTGCACGTGAATGCGGAGCCGGGCGACGGTAAGGTCTTTATGGAAGGAACCGTAAAGTTCAGCGTTGTATATATGGGTTTTGAAGGCAGCATCGATTCCTTTGAATCGTCCTCTCCGTTCAGGCACACGGAAAACGTGGAAAACGCGGGCGCGAACATGAACGTATACGCCAAAGGGAGCGTAAAGGAGATAGAGTTCAACGTCGATGACGACCGGACGATATACGTCAAGGGAGTAGTCGCCCTCAGCATAAACGGCAGCGTTGAAGACGCGCACGAAGCCGTCGTGGGTGCGGAATCGCCCGATATGCAGGTTAAGTCGCTTAAACAGCGTATCGCGGCCGTAAGCGAGCATAAGCGGGATACCGCGACGATGCGCGAGGATATACGCATACCCCAGAGTATGCCCAAGGCCGAAAAGGTACTATACTCCGACGCGTACGCCGTTGTAAAATCCGTAAAGTCGGAAGACATGAAGATTATAGTCGAGGGCGACATCAAGCTTATGGTGCTGTACCTTTCCGAAGACAAGAACGCGCCGCTTCAGTATTTCTACGACTCGCTGCCTTTCGGCAGCATACTCGCATCTGAGAACGCGGCCATAGACGACACAGTGCTGGCCGACGCCGACCTTTACGACCTCGGGGTGGACGTTGCCGAAGAGGAAGGCGACATATTGCGCATAAACGCGAAGATCAACGTGATATGCACCGTAAACACGCACAACGATATCGAATACATGGAGGACGCGTATTCTTTGAAGAACAGGCTGAATATCCGCTATGGCGACTGCTGCTTTAAGCATGCCGACTTCGCGGGCAGCGTAAAAGCGTTCGCACGCAGCGCGATAACCATACCGCCCTACGAGCCCAGCGTCTCACGTATCGTGTGCATGAAAGCGTCGCCCGTAATAATCACCGCCGCGCCCAACGTAGATCGCGTATACCTTGAGGGGCTCATGATGTTCACTATCTGCTACGCGTCGCCCGAAGGCATGCGCAGCTATTCCGGAGAAGTTCCGTTCGAGTCGGAAGCGCAGATGGACGGCCTTCTGCCCTCCCACGACGTCGACGTCTCCGCAGAGGTCGAGTACTGCTCATTCGAGGGGGCGGGCAGGGACATAAGCGTCAAATTCATGATGGATGTGCAGATAAGGGCGTTTTCAAGAAACGGCTTTAAGCTCGTTTCCGACATCGAGGAGACGGAGGAAAGCGCGCCGCATAAAAAAGGCATCACAATCTATTTCGCAGACGGAGGCGAAAACCTGTGGGATATTGCGAAGCGTTATTCAACGACGCTGGACAGCGTGAAGCGCTTCAACCCCGACATAGAAGATAACCTGCAGCAGGGCCAGAGGATACTCATCATGGGATGATGACCGGACATTATAAAGTTATAAATATCCCCAGTCGGGGGTATTTTTATACGGGCGCGTTTACTTGAGCGATATGCAGCTGTATATTTTGGTTAAATTTAAGTTAGTTACGGTCAAAACAGTTATTGTAAGGATATTCATATGACTATTTTGTACTTTTCGGCTACCGGCAACAGCCTATCTACGGCAAAATACATCGGAGATTCGGAAGACATGCATAAAGCCTGTGGGCCAATCGGCACTCCTCAATTAAAGTCCATACCCCGGCTTGAACGGGCGGGCGAATACGAAACAGAGGACGACGTAATAGGTATCGTATCGCCCGTCTATTTCCTTGCCCTGCCCCTTTTGGTAAGGCGCTATCTGTCAAAAGCAAAGCTTAAGGGCGGATATGTGTTCAGCGTTCTTACATACGGATCCTTCAGCGGGAACGCAACGGATAAGCTCGTAAAAGTATTGCAATCGAACGGTAACGCAATACATTATGCCGCCACTCTCAAGATGGTTGACAACTACCTGCCTTGTTTCAAAGTTGAAAATCAGCTTGCTGGGCTTCCAAGAAAGAATGTCGACTCTAAGCTGGCAGAGATAAAAAACGATATCGCCAGGCGCCGGCATAAATTACCGCATACGAATCTATTGCTTAATGTGATTTCGACCATGTTGAGCTCAAAGATGGAAACGCAGCGGGGAATGGCCGCAATAAAAGACACTGATAAAGCTTTTTACGTTAATGAAAGCTGCAACGGGTGCGGAATTTGTGAGCTGGTCTGCCCTGTATCGAATATTGGCGTTGAAAGCAGGCCTATATTCAGGCATCACTGCGAATCCTGCTTTGCGTGCATACACAATTGCCCGGCGCATGCTATACAGCTTAAGTGCCAAAGAAGCGAAGCAAGATTCCGCAATGAAAACGTTACTTTAAATGAATTGATAGCAGCAAACGGACGCTAAAGTAATACGAGCTGAATTCCAGTAAGCGGGCGGCTTCCCACACTAACCCGCTATATCCTGTGCATGGCGTCGAATATCTCTTCGCGCATTATGCGTATGTCCATGCACATCTCTTTGCCCACGCCGCTTAGCTCGTCGGAAAGCGATGCAAACGACTCGGTGCACCCTTCAAGGTCCACCAGCATTATCATCGCGAAGTAATCCTGCAGCACCGTCTGGCTTATGTCCAGTATATTAACGCCGCGTTTGCTCAGCGCCGCCGATACTCCCGCTATTATGCCTGTCTTGTCTTTTCCCGATACCGTTACTATAGCTTTCATTTGCCCGCCGCCTTGTAATAAACTATTTGCCTTCAATCACTATTGTGTCGCATTCCGAGGAAGAAAGCCTGTGCCCGAGTATTCGCCGGTACTCGTCCGAATCGTACCAGCGCTTTAATTCTTCCCTGCCCGGAAACCGTATGAGCACGGCCTTTGTGTAATCCCAACTGCCTTCGAGCACCCAAGGGTTTTCGTCCACTGCGAGGTATTCGCCTCCGAATTTTGCGAACACCTCGTCTGTGTCTTTTAAGTATTTCTCGTACTCTTCCTGATCGTGTATACGTATATTCGCTATAAAATAAACGCTCATAAGATATCGCCTACTTCTTTATATAACCGCCGTTTACTACCCTTACGTCGTTTACTGTTATTACCGCCTGCTTCAGTTTCGATTTTATTATGGACAGTGCGACGGGTATGCGTTTGCGTTTAAGGTGCAGTACAAGCACTTCCCTCTTTCCGTCCTTGCCCTCGCCCTCCATTACCGTTACGGCGAAATCACGGCTTCTCAATTCTTCCACAAGGCTGTCGGTATCGTCGTCTGTCGGCACAATTACCTGCAGCGAGCTTAAACCGAAAGCGAGCTTTCCTTCCAGCCAGGAGCCCAGCCAGTTGCCGCACGCGAACGCAAGAGCGAACACAACGCACCTTAGTATGTCCTGCTGAAAGCCCACGAGCACCGTACCGGTGACAATAAGCCACAGCGTTATTTCAAAGAAAGCGGTGACAGACCCCATTAGCCTCTCGCCGCGGTTTATTAGCACAATCCTTATCGTCGACACCGTAACTTCAATGATCTTGCCGAAGAATACGAAAAGATATACCCAAATGCTTGGATGCGCCAGTATGTTTGTTAAAAAATCTTCCATATTTTCTCCCTGTTTTCAGTCATAATATATCATAATTATATTCGATGCAATACTTGTCTTATCAAAGCTGCACCATCGCAAAAACGTTCGCTGCGCCCAAACAAAAGTCCGCATTTTCGTACACGCAGTGTTGTATCATATGCTTATAGTGTAAATAAAACCAACAGATTAAACCCCCTGTTGGAACTTTGCTGGAGCGCCTTCGCTCCTTCTTTTTTTGTCCGTAAATAAAACGTCAGACCCCGCGTTTTCCCGACAGCAAATGTTTCACCTGCGCTGGTCTTAGCCCAGATGACAGCAATATGATTATCTGCGCGGGTATGCCTATCACAAATATAAGCCAGATATTATCCACATTAAAAGAAAGATAGACGGCAAGCAGCGCGCTCCAGACAAGCAGCGTTATTATGGCGATGTTGACGGTACGCTTCCCCCATATCGAACTGAATACGAGCAGTACAATGAGGGCTATGGGCAGCGCGTATATGTATATCATCCACGCGGGTTCGATAAGCGCGGCGGGAAGTATGCCTGAAAACACAAACAGTACGGTGGCTATAAGGAATACTGACGAAGCGGACAGCAGCGCGATTATAAGGCGGTTGCGCTTTTTCTGTTTCGGCACGGGGAAGCTTTTAACCACCGTATGCTCCGTCTCCAGCAGGTAGTCTACAGTTACGCCAAATATATCCGCGATCTCCTTTAAAACGGTCACGTCGGGTATGGATTCCCCGCGCTCCCATTTGGAAACCGCCTTGTCCGAATAATTCAGTTTATCTGCAAGCTCTGTCTGCGTCCAGTTCCTGCTTTTGCGCAATACTGTGATATTCATGGCGACGACAGGCTTAAGTTCCACCATAACGCTAAAAACAACCCCCAAAGCGCTTTTTGGAAAGTATACCATATGCTTAAGCAACAATCAAATCTGCGGTTTTTTAACTCTACTGTCGGTAGAATCACGCCTGTTTTTCTCTACACCTGCCTAAACGACGTATAGAGCCGCATCCCCTGAAGCTAGAGTGACTAAAGAGCCTCCTTGCTGTAAGGTGATTGCAAGCTTTCAAATGCTTTTGGCCTTGCTATGGCTGCAATTTACTTTTTACAGGAGATACGTTATGAACGAATATGTCATTACCTGTTGCTCCACGGCGGACATGACGGAAGAATTTTTTAAAACGCGCTTTATTCCCTACGTGTGCTTTCATTTCCATATGGACGGAAAAATTTATGCGGACGACCTGGGCAGATCCATGCCGCTCGGCGAATTCTACGAGAAGATGCGCCAAGGCGCACAGCCCACTACGTCGCAGGTCAACACTCAGGAATTCAAGGAATTCTTCGAGCCGTTCCTCAAAGAAGGAAAGGACGTCCTACATGTGAGCCTGTCTTCGGGCATATCGGGAGCGTATAATTCTGCCTGCGCCGCGCGGCTGGAGCTGCTGGCCGAATATCCCAGTCGCCGTATAAACATCGTCGACTCGCTCGGCGCTTCCTCGGGTTACGGGCTGCTCATGGACATGCTCGCCGACGTACGCGACAGCGGCGCTACTTACGAGCAGGCGCTAAGGTGGGCGGAAGAAAACAAGCTTTTAATCCACCACTGGTTCTTTTCCACAAACCTTACCTCTTATATAAAGGGAGGAAGGATATCCAAAGCGGCGGGGCTCGTAGGCACGCTATTAAAGATATGCCCGCTTCTTAATATGGACGCGTCCGGGCGCCTCATACCGCGCGAGAACATACGCTCAAAAAAGAAAGTCATGCTGGAAATAGTGGAAAAGATGCGGCAGCACGCTCAAGGCGGTTCCGCTTACAGCGGCAAGTGCTTCATATCCAACTCCGCGTGCCACGAAGACGCCGAAACGGTAGCCGGCATGGTAAAAGCCGCGTTTCCCCGTCTTAACGGAAGCGTGCTTATTAACAGCGTAGGAACGGTTATAGGCTCTCACACCGGCCCGGGTACGCTCGCGCTGTTTTTCGTGGGCGACAAAAGAGAGTGACGAGGTGCGGCATGCTCAAAAAACTCGCCTTTTTCATACGCGTTATAACGGTCGCGCCGTTTATGGCGCTCGTAATGCTGCTCGTGCTGTACTTTCGCGATGCTGAGTTTTTTGGCAATACGGCGGATTTTATACTGATGGTACTTTTCCTCGTCGTGCTGCCGCTGCTCGCTTACCCGCTGCAGCCGCTCATAAAGCCTTATAAAGACAAAGGGCGCGACGGCCAGCGCACGCTCGCCATAATATTCGCCGTCTCGGGATACGTGCTCGGCTGTATATGCGCGGTTGTTTTAGGCGCGACGGGAAACGTGCTTACAATATATGTGTCTTACCTGCTGTCCGGCGCCTTTGTAATGCTTATCAACAAGCTTCTGCGTTTTAAGGCGAGCGGCCACGCCTGCGGCATAACGGGGCCTTTCGCGCTGCTCGTATATTTCGGGCATAACAGCGGATATCTTATAGGATTGCCTGTGCTCGTCGCCGCGTGGCTTTCCAGCCTTTATATGAAGCGCCATACGAATGCGCAGTTTATCACGGGCGCTGTCATACCGTTTTGCGTGCTGGGCATGATAATGCTGTTCAAATCCATCGTCTGAGCCAATACGCTCCCCTTCAAAAGGAAGACCCGCCCCTACGCAAGGAAGAAGCATCAATTGCGTGTAGGGGCGGTCTTTGACCGCCAGATACGGAGTACGCAGGGTATGTTTTTTACACTTCATTCGCTTTGCGCCACCTTACTCTGCTCGCAATAGTCGCCTGATACTATCGTTCGGCATTCTCCTTTGCCGTTCAGCTAATGCTAGTCACAAAGCCTGCGGCTCGCTGTGGGGGGAAGGCTTTATCTTTGTATAAATAAAAGCAGGCGCATGGGCCCGCTTTTACAAGGAGAGAAATGAAAATTTGCTGTCTGGCTCTATTGCTCTTTTTCACCCAATAATTTAAGCGGCTCTTCCCTAAGGTTGCCGCGTATTGCCGCAAACGCTATTAAAAGCGCGACTGGTATTAGAGAGGCGCCCACAAGGTATGTTGGTCCCGCGCCTTCCGCCGAGATTTCAGCAGAAGCTTCAATGTTATCGTCGACGGTGTTTGCCCAATCGCTGTATGTAGTATCGAACGCCTCCTCCGCGCGCGGCGCATTCATTGCTCTGACGGCCCAGCCGGTAAGAGCGTTGCTTGCGGCGCCACCCACAACATACGCGGGGATGACTATCACTAGTATTCCCAAGAGCAAAGATATAGTGCACAGCGCTTTGCTTAAGCCGAGCGAGCGCTCAATGGCTGTGCGCCTGCGCTGCCTGGTAATGAACAGGTTGCAGAACAGTATTGTCACGAACAGCGTCGTCACCGCCCCAACCGTGAACATGAGTATCGCCATGTTTTTCATCTCGTCAAGCCCGGCTTTTATATTTGAATAGCCCCTGTCGTAAAACTTTATCTCCAAATCGTCCACGCCTTGTGCTTCCCACGCCGCCATGAATTTGTCTATCGTGCCGTTGGGTATCTGGAACGAGGTGGAGTGTCCCTCCATATAAGGACTAGCTGACGCAATATTGTTTTCGTCGCTGCTTTTTACAGACGCCGACGGTATGATAACGGCGTTCCCTCCCAGCGTATACGGCGAATATTCGTACGCCGCAGCGGCGTCGTATATGCCGACTATACTGTAAACGTCGTTTGCAAACACGGAATAAGCTTCACCCTTGGCATTGAGAGCGAGCCACCCGCTGCCGCATTCCCCGTCCGGGGAAAAATACAGGCTGGACGGGGCGCCGTAATCCGCATATATAAGCGGGAGACGCAGCTTAGAGCCTACAGTAAGACCGTTCTCTTCCGCAAAGCATCTGGATACGAGGCAGACATACTCGCCGCTCGCATACTCTTCGTCTGTTATATCCCGCCCTTCTATCACCCGCGCATCGCCATTGAAGAACTGCATGAGCAGCTTTGTGAAGTTTGTCGGTATGACGGGAATAGTGTGCCAGATGGACTCTTTACAGAAGCTTATAAATTCGCTCCAGACCTTGCCTTTTGGCGTATCATAAAAACCGTTTGTCACTTCGTCCCACGGGATTTGCGTATCTATGGCGCTTTCAACATTTTTCCCGTCCTTAGACCTCTGCGATATTGAGATGCCCCATGGAGTATATTCGCAGTACTTTTCGGATCCTTTATGCGCTTTCCCTTCCGTCAGGCCGACGATATATTTTTTACCCGCATAAAGCTTATACGTCTTTTCCTCGTAATGGTTGCAGAACATGATATGGAAGTCGACGAACATCTGACGGCCCATCAATACCTTCGTTATCGTCGCGGGTACAGGATCGCCCGTTTCGCAGTCGTTCTCGGGCTGTATTTCAACTATAAGGTTGCCGTCCATTATCGCTCCGGCAATAGCAGGGTCTGAAACTACGTTGTAACTTGGGTCGTACGCGCAGTAATACAAGCGCTTTTCGGGCTTACGAATATAATTCGCTCCCGGAAAGTCGAGCACGGATATGGGAACGGGATCTCCCTGCCGCGGATTAGCATAGTAGATATATTCTTTAAGCTCGGCGTCCCATCTGCCCCACGTCTCCATCGACGTCGCTTTCTGCTCCACCGTGCCTATAGTCACAAATATGCTTTCAAGGCGCCGCATGTTTTCATTCGCTATAGACCAAAGGCTGAAGCCGAGCATTAGAAAGGTTACGGTGAGTATGAGCAGCACGAAAAAGAAGAGCGTCTTGATTGGCGTTCGTACGAGCTGTTTTATGCTGCTTATAACGACCATACAGGCCCTCCTTTCTCTATTGCATTACTCCGTCACTCAATACAACGACTTTGTCCGCCTCGGAATACACATACTCGTTGTGCGTTACGACTATTGCCGAAAGCGAGCGCTCGTGCGCGAGTTTCTTTATCAGCTCCACCACCATCTTTTCGTTTGCGGAATCCAGGTTGCCGGTCGGCTCGTCCGCCAACAGCAGCCTTCCGCCCACGCCTATTGCCCTTGCTATAGCCACGCGCTGCTGCTCGCCTCCGCTGAGCATCTGTGGGAACTTGCGGTGCATTTCTTCGCCGATGCCTACTTCGCACAGCAGCTTTGCCGCCGCAGCCGCAGCTTCGCGCCGCTTCCTGCCTTGCAGTTCCATTGGATACATGATATTCTCCAGTGCGGTAAGCAGCGGGAACAGGTTGTACGATTGGTAGATTACCGAAGCGGTGTCGCGCCTGTAACGGTTGCGGTCTATGGCTTTAAGGCTTTTGCCGTTATAGAATATATCTCCCTGCGTGGGAACGTCGAGGCCCGCGAGCAGCGAGAGAAACGTGCTCTTTCCGCTGCCCGAGCGTCCGGTTATGGCGTAGAAGCTTCCCTCCTCAAAAGAACAGCTTACGTGCTTTAACGCCTCCACACGCTGGTACCTGCTCATATACGTATAGCTTACATCCTCGGCGGCAAGAATCGTACTCATACAGCCTCCTTATACTTCCACTTTAACCAGCCCCGACATGGCCGTCCGTCTGCTTATTTTAAAAGCCGCGCCGGTAATGCCAAGCATGAAGCTTGCTATAAACAGCAGCGCTATAGGCAGCGCTCTTAAGTCCGTAAAGCCCGTAAATATTGCTGAGCAGCACGTCCCGAGCACGGCGCCGGCTAATCCGAGAGCCGCGAATTCCAAAAACATTATCGCGATACAGGCCGTCCGGCTTGTTCCCAAAGTGCGCATGATAACTATATCAGCCCGCCTGCTTTGCATCAGAAGGTACGACACGGCGTATCCGGTAAGCGCTATAACGGCAAAAACTACGGGGGCAAACGCGTAAAGCAGCGTAAGGCTGTTTTTTAAACGCGTCACCGTTTTTATGAACGTCTCGTCCTGCACTCTGAGCGCCATTCCGGAAACCGAATGCTCGGAAAGCGGATCGACGGGCAGCAAATAGCTTTTTTTCATAGCCGCCTTGAACGCGTTTAGGTTCATAGGGTCAGAAACAGTAAACCTTGCGGAGTCGTAATAAAAGCTCGCGCCCGCCTCTTGGTGCTTTCCCCTCGCCCATTCTACGGGGCAGAGGATATCCATGGCGCTCAAGTCTTCCCCCGACGAGGAAGATATGCTGCCCACGATAAGCAGGCTGCACGACCCTAAGGGTACGTATATGAACGTTTCGGTCGACGAGTCGTAGAGATAGCCATAGAGGTTGATGGCAATGGTATCGCCGACAGCAAGATCGTTTTTTTGCATGAAAATATCGCCCGCAAGACACAGTGCATCTCTTCCATTAAGAAACCCTATATCGACCGTGCTTTTCAGCTTAATATTTTTGTCTTTATAGTTTGGGACGGCTTTTATATCGTTGACGCCGCGTATTTCTATGTAAGCACCCTTCTCGTCCGGCATAGAGGAGAAATTTGCGGCCATCCGCGTGGAATAGTAAAGGTCCTTCGCAAAACCCGAATTTCTGATTTTACCAATCGTCTGTTCGCTTATTATGAGTCCTACGACCTGAGAGCCGTTAGGGTTCTCTATGCGCGCGGTGACGGACAGCTCTCGCGGCAGGTTATCATACCGGCTTTGATTCGTTACTATACCGCCCGCGTATATAAATACAAAAAAGACGACAAGCAAAGAGATAAGCACAACCAGTATGCTTTTTTGCTTGTGCCGCTTTATATTCAGCAGAGCGGTATTAAAGCAGAACATCGCTTTCGCCTTCCGAATTTATCTTATTGCCGTGCTTTTTACCACATCAAGTCTCACGACTTGACAGGGGCCGATATACCACTCCAAAAGCCTTATGACTTTTTGGGAGCCACATATAAATAGCGCCCGGGTGCCTGCGCTTTTCTGTTGATTTTGTGTCATGGGAGGTATCACACAAAAACGCTTTGCCTCTGCGGGAAAGCTGGAGCATATAGAAAAGCACACAGATCGGCTAACATTACATTACCAATACAGGCTTAAGTGTACAAGACGACGAAATTAAGATATTACTGCACTTATTTGACCGGCCTTTTGTGCTCGCAATAACAGTAGTACATTTTTAATATCTATTATTTAATATGCTTATTATCCGCGCTGAGAGTAAAAGCTTGGTTGGATGAAAAACGGCATATATGCCGTGTTGAATGCCGATATTATAATATAAAACGGCATCAATCAGACATCCAACCGGCTTGACGGAAACGCTTTAAATTTGCTATACTGTCAATGCTTTGGAGAGATGTCTGAGCGGTTGAAAGTGCCGGTCTTGAAAACCGGTGTTGCGCAAGCAACCGTGGGTTCGAATCCCACTCTCTCCGCCATTAAAAGCCGATGCCCTTTCGGGCATTGGCTTTTAATTTTAAGAGTGGGATTCGAAGCGAGCGTAATAAAATGAGCCAGTGGCTCATTTTTAGCGAGACGGGTTCCACGGTACTACAAAGATCAAAAAAACAACCGGCACGGACGAAGAGCAGGACGTTAACTGTTCCCACTCTCTCCGGGAAAATACCGTTGCCCAATAAGGGCGGCGGTATTTTATTTCTAAGAGTGGGATTCGAAGCGAGCATAAGAAATGAGCCTGTGGCTCATTTCTAGCGAGACGGGTTCCATGGTATTACAAAGTTTGAAATAATAAACTGCACGGGCAGGAAGTTGCGAAAAGCAGAAGACCCACTCTCTCCGCCATAAAATACCGTTGCCCAATAAGGGCGGCGGCATTTTATTTCTAAGAGTGGGATTCGAAGCGAGCGTTAAGAAAATGAGCCAGTGGCTCATTTTTAGCGAGACGGGTTCCACGGTATTGCAAAAATCAAAAAATAAACGGTACGGACGAAGAGCAGGACGTTAACTGTTCCCACTCTCTCCGGGAAAATACCGTTACCCAATAAGGACGGCGATATTTTATTTCTAAGAGTGGGATTCGAAGCGAGCGTAATAAAATGAGCTAGTGGCTCATTTTAGCGAGACGGGTTCCACGGTACTACAAAGATCAAAAAAATAAACGGCACGGGCAGGGAGGTATGAAAAGCAGAACCACTCTCTCCGCCATTTTCCTATTACATATGAAGCCGAGCACCATATGTTTGTGCCGACATGGACTATTTACTATGAACAGGAGGACGGATATTAGCGGCGTATACATCGGTGCTTGCAATCAATGCATTAAACTGTTCAAGCATTGACCTTGCTTTCCGTCCGTCTGCGGAGTAAGTATTAAGTCAGTTATTAGCTCATAAGCTCTTAAAAAAATGTCATGCCGACATAATAATTTAAGTTAACGCTTTTCTTGTTATGACTCTGCCTGCGCCCTTAAGCAGCGAATCGTCGGCGACGCCGTTCTTTACGACATGGAGGCCATTTATAAAAACGTGGCATATGCCTTGAGGGCGTGCAAGGGGATCACTGCCCGCGCCTGCGACGGCGGGGTCGAATACGGTCACGTCGGCGGCGAGACCTTTCTTAATGTAGCCACGGCCAGGTATGCCGAAACGGTCGGCCACAGCTCCCGACATCTTGCGCACCACCTTCTCAAGAGGAATGTTTTTATCGCGCGAGAGCGCTAAAAATTTAGGGAAGCACGAATACGCGGCCGCGTTCTGCACGCCTTTTTCCTCTATCCACGCGTCCGTCATATAGAGCGACGCCTCGTGCTTCGCGAGCTTTTCTATCAAAGTATCGCTGTAATAGCGGTAAAGGTTGACGCGTCCCGTGCCGCCGCTCATTTCCACTACCTTTATGTAAGCGTCGAGTTCGCTCGTCTTCTGCTCCGCCGCTATCTCGCTTATGCGTTTGCCGCAGATGTCTTCGCTTTCCTCGCCCGCCCAAGCTACCTGCATATCTGAAAAGTCGAACCCGAGCGCTTGCTTCGTTACGCCTATTTCAAACGCGAGCCTTGCCCTGATAATCGGACGCCTCCGCTTTTCAGAAGGCAGCGAAAGATACCAGCTGGGGAGTACGACAGTTATCACCGACACGCCAAATGTCATGGAATATATATCAAAAGCGATATCGACGCCCTGCGCCCTCGCCTTGCTTATCAGCTCTAAGCACTTGTCCGCCGTCTTCCATGTGGCGGCGCCCACGAATATGAGATGGGAATACTGCAGCTTTACACCGGTGCGGCGCGCTATGTCTATCATCTCTTTCAGCGCGCGTATGTTATGCGCTTCGCCGCCTATAGACGGACTGTAAGACGTGGACGCCGCGGAAAGCGCCCGCGCGTGCACGGTTAGTATTCCGCCGCGCTTTGCGGTGAGCCTTGCCGCCTCCTCAAGCTCGGCCGTGGACGAATACCGCTCGGGTTCGTACATCAAGCCAAACGACAGCCCGAATACTCCTTCGTCAAACGACTGCTCTATTTTCGCGTTTCTCTTCGCCGTTTCCTTTTCACTAAGCGGCCGGTTCTCATAGCCCGCGAGCCCTAAACGTATCGTGCCGTGGCCCTGCAGCGGTATTATATTGAGGGGCGCGCGTTTTGCCGCCTCGGCACGCCATCCGGAGAACGACGAGTAATCGCCGGGTATTTCGTCCATTTTGAATATGCCGCTGCCCATCAGAGCAAGGTGCGGCGTACCCGCTTCAAATCCGAACGGGGACGTGCCGCAGTTTCCCGTGACCTGTGAAGTTATCCCCTGCTCCGCGAACGTCCTGAAATAGGGCACGGGGTCCTTTCGGACCGCGAACCAGTCGTTATGCGAATGTGCGTCTATAAAGCCGGGCGCGATTACCTTCCCGGCGCAGTCAATTTCCGCGCAGTCAAGGCGCTCGTTTATTTCACCTTTAAGTATATCGCGTATGACGCCGCCCGCGACGACTATCGAGCCGATATACGGGGCGTTGCCAGTGCCGTCGATCACGGTGCCGTTTTTCAGCAGAACGTTCATGGATACCTCCAACGTATGAAATTATCGCGTTTTGCTCGGCGCGGATGAAAAAAGCGCATGGACAGTTGATGAACGGGATGCGGAATATTATCGCTTACAGTTTATCACATGGACAGGGAATATCAAGAGGCTCTAAAACCTTACCATGGCCGCACGGCATATATAACAATGACGAGCACCATAATAAAAGCCGGTATGAAGAACGAGAGGGGATAAACAAATACCGCTGTACTGTGCTTATAAGTCATCGCACGTTCGTCTCCTTTACTATGTATATGGGCCTCCTTCTTACCTCAAGGTGCGTTTTGGCTAGATAAAGCCCCAGTATGCCGGTGCAGAAAAGCTGCGCGCCGCCCACGAAGAACACGGCGCACAGCGCGGATGTAAGCCGCGGAAACGAGCCGTAGCACGCCGCCTCTATAACAACTACGATAAGCAGCGCAAAAGCCAGTAAGCAAAACAGCGCGCCCAGCGCCGAAGACAAATACAGCGGCGCGGAAGAGAACGACGCTATGCCGTCGAGCGAATAGCATATAAGCTTTCCGGGCGACCATGCGGACTTGCCGGTCCTACGCTCCTGGCTCCCGCACTCTATCCATTTCGTCCGGAAGCCGACCCAAGAGTATATGCCCTTCAAAAAGCGGCTGCGCTCTCTCATCTCGAGTATTGAGTTTACTACCTGCCTCGTCACAAGGCGGTAGTCCAGCGCGCCTTCCGTGAATTTAACTTTCGATATACTGTTTATCAGCCTAACAAAGGTACGCGAAAAGAACAGCCGCGTTCGCGGTCCGCCG
This sequence comes from Bacillota bacterium, assembly GCA_023410595.1. Taxonomy (GTDB): domain Bacteria; phylum Bacillota; class Clostridia; order Christensenellales; family SZUA-584; genus DTFZ01. The sequence continues at coordinate 169,802 of JAEYPO010000030.1, forward strand.
CCGCCCGGGGCGCGCTTTGCGGCGACGCAGTCATACTCGCCCGTCTTAATAAGGCCGTACATTTCTTCAACAAGCTCGGGCGGATACTGTAAGTCCGCGTCCATTACAGCGACATAATCGCCGCACGCGTGCTCGAAGCCCGCATACATTGCCGCTTCCTTGCCGAAGTTGCGCGAGAAAGATATAAACTTTACGCGGCTGTCACGTTCGCCAAGGCTTCGCAGCACATCAAGCGTTGAGTCGCCCGAGCCGTCGTCGACGAATATAAACTCGAACTCTGCCTGCCCGCTCATTTTTTCCGTTACGGCGGTGAGTACGTTCATAAACAGCGGCACGGCCTGCTCCTCGTTATAGCAGGGTACTACTATAGAGATAACGTCCATTATTTCAGCGCCTTCTTTCTGAATACAAGCGCCTTGCTGAATACGCAGTTGAGTATTACGACACGGCGCCGATCGTCAATGCGCCGAATAAAAGATACAGCGCTATATCGCGCGCTTCGCCGGTAAACCAGTTTTTCGTTTGCATTAAGCCCCTTTGTACGGGCTGAACAGTTTATGCACACACGAAGTTACACTATTCAATGAAAGTATATTCGAGGCGGGAGAGAAACATGATTATTGGTTAAGGAGAATTTTTATTTGATATGCCTTGAAATGCTATTTAAGAGTACAGCAGCAGCACATCCTTTGGCGCGACGCCCAGCCGCGCAGTAGCGGCTTCCGGCCTGTCGCGCTTTGCCATGCGCCACCATACGGGGTCGCTGCCGCTCTGTCCTTCGTACACAAACTTTACCGTCCACTCAAACGGCTCTTCTATCTCGTCCACGATGCGGATGGGGAACGCGTTTTCCGGCGTGTCCGTGCTGAAATGATGCGCGCGTATGCCGACGGCGCAGAGGCCCTCGCCGACGGGCCTGCCAGCATCCAGCGTTACGCCCCAGGCAGGCACCCATACAAGCGTATCTCCCGCCTTGCTGGCGGCCGCAATGTTCTTGCAGCCCGTAAGCGCCGCGCCGGCGCGCGTGTGCGGGTCCGCGAATATATCCTTAGTCTCGCCCATGCCCTTTAAACGCCCTTCGTCCATTATGGCGAGCGTATGACAGAGCTTATAAGCTTCGTCGCGGCTGTGCGTTACCAGCAGCGTGTCCTTGCCAAAAGCCTTTAGTATATCCCAAAGCTCCGCCGCGAGTTGGTCTTTAAGGTGACTGTCCAGCGCGCTCAGCGGCTCGTCCAGCAAAAGCGCCTCCGGCTGCCCCACGAGTATGCGGGCCAGCGCGGCCCGCTGCTGCTGTCCCCCCGATAGCTGGTACGGGCGGTGCTTGCCGAGGCCACCCAGGCGCATACGTTCCATTATTCCCGCGACGGCTTCCCTGCGCGCAGTTCTGTCCTTCTCGTGGCACAGGCCGCAGGCTATGTTCTGCTCCACCGTCATGTTGGGGAACAGCGCGTAGTTCTGAAAAAGATACCCCACCCGCCGTTTCTGAGGAGGCAGGTTTATACGCTTCTCGCTGTCAAAAAGCGTGTTGCCGCCAAGTATTATACTTCCTTTGTCGGGCGTAATAATGCCCGCCACGCACTTAAGCGTCAGCGTTTTGCCGCAGCCCGAAGCGCCGAGCAGCCCCGAGACGCCCTTTTTCGATTCGAACTCTAAGTCGAGTGTAAAGTCGCCGAGGCGCTTTTTTATGTTTACGTAAAGGCTCATGACGCCCGCCTCCCCCGCTTGCTTTTGCGCTCCAAAAGGTTCACGGCAAGCAGCACCACCGCGCTGATGGCAAGGTTTACAAGCACCCACTTCAGCGCGCCCGCATCGTCGTTAGTGCGCCAAAGCTGATAGACCGTCGTGGATATCGTCGCCGTCCTGCCGGGCGTATATCCTATGAGCATACTCGTCGCTCCGTATTCGCCGAGCGCCCGTGCAAAAGCGAGCACCGCTCCTGCCAGTATGCCCTGCCTGCATGCGGGCATGCGTATGCGCCAGAATATGAACGTATTGGAAAGCCCCAGAGTCTTGCCGCTCCAGCCGAGCGTCTCGTCAAAGCTCTCAAACGCGCCGCGCGCCGTGCGGTACATCAGCGGAAACGCCACTACGGACGCTGTAAGTATGCCTCCATACCACGTCATAACGAACTGTATCCCAAGCTGCTGCAAAAACTGCCCCACCGGATGCCGGAGGCCGAAAAAGAGCAGCAAAAACCAGCCGCATACCGTGGGCGGAAGCACGAGCGGCAGCGTCAGTATGACGTCAAGTACGCCTTTTAGCGCGCGGGGCAGCCGCGCCACGTAATATGCAAAAAGTATTCCTGTAAAGAACACGACTACGCCCGACACTACGGCGATCCTTAAGCTGTTCCAAAGCGGGTACCAGTCCATTTATAAGTCTCCATTAGCATAAAGTTTGACTGCGCTGTACTGACGCAATGACATAAATACTTTTTTAACAGTCTCCACGCGGTCAAGGACCGCTCTTGGGCGCGCCAAAGTTCCTTTCCCCTTGACGTACGAGGCCTCATACCTCTCGTAGGGGCGTCCTGTGGACGCCCGTCATCTATCGCCACATTATGGCGGCTAAAATACCGCCCTTGCAAGCCGTGATGCCTCTTACCTCTTCTGTCATAATCAGGCCACGGGACTGAATCCTACCTCTTTAAATACGTTTATGCATTCGTCCGTCTTCAGGTAATCGAGAAACGCCTGTGCCGCTTCCTTTTGCTTGCTTATGTTAAGCACCGCCGCGGGGTAAATTACCTGCCCGCACATTTCGGCCGTAGCGCTGTCCACGACCTCAAGCCCCGCGCTGCAGGCGTCCGTGCAGTATACGACGCCGCAGTCCACGCTCGCTTCAATAACCTGCGTCGTCACTTCCTTGACGTTGGAGCCGTATGTAATGGAGCCCGCGTCAGCGAGCTTTTTCTCGTCGAGCTTGTAATAGGCGAGTATCTTCTGCGTGTACTGCCCCACCGGCACGTCGCTGTTGCCCATAGCCATCAGTATGCCGCCCTCTTTCAATTTCCCGGCCAATTCGCCGAAGCTCTTTATATCTTTATGGTTGTCCTTGGGAACTACGAGCGCGACCTTGTTTTCAAGTATGTTTACGCGCGTGCCCTGCTCTACAAAGTCGAGCCCGTCGGGGTTGTCGTCGCCGCTCCTGGAAGAATCGAGCTGGTTCATCTGCTTCTGTGCGGCGGATATGAACACGTCGCATTCCGCGCCTTCCTGTATCTGTGTCTTAAGTGTGCCTGAAGAGTCGAAGTTAAACGTGAGCGTTACGCCTGGCGCTACAGACTTGTACATCTCTGCGATATTTGTGAACGTCTCGGTCATGCTCGCCGCCGCGAACACCGTAAGCTCGACGTGCTCAGCGCTTTGTGAAGGCGAGGGCGATACTGTGGCTGCCGAGGTTTCCGGCGAAGCAGAAGGATTATCTTCCGCCGCGCCGCTAGCCGAAGGGGCGGGCTGTACGCAGGCAGCAAGCACCAGCGCCATCAGCAGCGCCAGCAAGAGGCCCGCAATTTTTATTGCGTTCCATTTTATCATTATCCAATTCTCCTGTTTATAACTTTGTAAAGCGCCCTTAGTATTCCATACGCGTTATATTTTTTACAACTCGGCGGTAAAGCTTATGTCGGATCAAGTGCTTAAGTACGTCCGCAGTCTCCGGCCTCGTCCCGCAGCAAATCGTGCGCGTGAGGAAGCGTATCCATTATGAAGCCCAAACATTCCCCGCAGGCTTTCGGGCTGCCCGGAAGGTTTATTATCAGCGTCTTATTCCTTATAACGCTGACGCCCCGCGAAAGCATTGCGCGATTTGTGATTTTCATCGAATACGACCTCATCGCCTCGGCGATGCCGGGCGCATTCTTCGTCGCGGCTTCCATCGTCGCCTCGGGCGTTATATCTCTCGGCGCAAAACCCGTGCCGCCCGTCGTCAGTATCAAATCGAGCTGCCGCTGATCCGCAAGGCTTATAAGCAGCTGCTTGAGCATATCTTTGCTGTCGGGTATGAGGGGAGTCTCGACCACCTCGTAACCCGCTGCTTTAAGCCGAGCGGCTATCCCCGGCCCGCTTTTGTCCTCGCGCTCGCCCCGGCTGCACCTGTCGGAAAGCGTAATGACGGCGGCCTGATAAGGGCGCGCGCCCTCGCGCTGCTGTATAGTCATCTCGTCTCCTACGCTTATCGTCCCGCCCTTTACTACGCGGGCAAACACTCCCTCGCGCGGCATTATGCAGTCTCCCGCCGCTTTATATATCGCGCAATGGCTGTGGCATTCCTTGCCTATCTGCGTCATCTTCAGCAGCACTTCGCCGCACTTTAGCAGCGTGCCCACGGGCAGCGCCCGAAAGTCGATATCATCCACGACGAGGTTTTCGCCGAACGCGCCGTACTCCACATTCGCTCCCTTAGAGCGGAACGCTTCTATACTGCGGGCGGATATAAGGCTTATCTGCCTGTGCCAGTCCCCGGCGTGAGCGTCGCCTTCTATGCCCCAATTCTCTATGAACTCAGCGCTTTTAACGCACGTTTTCTGCGTGCCGCGCTTTTCGCTTACTGCTATAGCCGCGACCCTTGCCATGCTTACCCTCCGATCTCGTTCATCATCCTATATTCCGTCATTCGCTCCTTATCCGAAAAGCAGTGCGCCGACGGCTTGGCGTATACCGCCTGCGCTATAGCCTGCGCAAGTTCTTTGTCACCGGCGCCGCTCCTCAGCAGTGCGCGCAAGTCCACGGCGGCGTCATAGCAGAGGCACGGCTTGAGCATGCCGGTGCTTGTGAGCCGTATGCGGTTGCAGCTCGCGCAGAACTTATGAGTGTTCGCGCTTATAAAGCCTATGCGCCCGGTAAGCCGACTGCTCGCGTAGTATACCGCCGGGCCGTTCCCGCGCTTTTCGTCCGTATAGCCTAAGTCCGGATAAACCGCCTTTAGCCGCTCAAGCACCGCGGCGCTGTCCGGCCCTTTCAGAGCCCTGCCGTAGCCCAATGGCATCAGCTCTATAAACCGTACGTCCACCGGCATGTCACGCGCGAGCGCAGCCAGAGGAAGAAACTCGCTATCGTTGCTGTCGAGCATCACGCAGTTAACCTTTGTCCTTATGCCGCTTTTGGCGCACTGCGCGACGACAGCGAGTACTTCGGCCGCCATGCCTGCGCCCGTTATCGCTTTGTATTTTTCCGCGTCCGCGGCGTCAACGCTTATATTAACGCCGTCTATACCCGCACTGATAAGCTCGGACAGCACTCCGGACAGCATAGTGCCGTTCGTCGTTACCGTTACGCATTCGACGCCGGGCTGCGCTTTGAGCCGCGCAATGAAGTCCGTCGCGCCTTTGCGCACGAACGGCTCTCCGCCCGTAACTTTGAATTTGTTTATACCGAGCGTTATCGCCGCGCGGCATACCTGCAGTATCTCCTCGTAGCTAAGTATGTCGCTGTGAGGTATTTTGGGCAGCGGGCAGGGCATGCAGTATTTGCAGCGCAGATCGCACCTGTCGGTAATGGATATCCTCATGTAGTCGATACAGCGCCCCGACTTGTCTTTCACTGTGCGCTCTCCTCGTATCGTACGTCGCCGCTCTTGCCGCCCGACTTCTCCACCAGCCGTACGCTGTGTATCTCCATACGTTTATCAATCGCTTTGCACATGTCGTATACGGTGAGCAGCGCTGTTGTTACGCCTGTGAGAGCTTCCATCTCCGCGCCCGTTTTACCGTCGCATTTTACTGTGCAGCGCGCCTCAATATCGCGCGTTTCGGGCAGCATTACAAACTCGACGCCGCAGCAGGTGAGGCTTAATGTATGGCAGAGCGGTATCAGCTCGCTCGTACGTTTCGCGCCCATTATGCCCGCAACCTGCGCGACGCTCAGTACGTCGCCTTTCTTTACGGCGCCTCTTTGCACTGCGGCCAAGCACTCGGCGCTCATGCGTATGCGGCCTGCCGCTACCGCCCTGCGCTGCGTTGCGTCCTTGCCGCCCACGTCCACCATCACGGCGCTTCCGCTTGCATCAATATGAGTAAAGGGATTATCGCCCTTAAGTATATCCTTTTTATCCAACGCTTATCGTCCTTTCTACTTTCCAAACGAGCAGTCGGGAAAGCGGCACTCTGCGCAGTCAAGGCAAAGCCCGCCCTCGCCATATCCCGCGAGCCGCTCCGCCGTGACGCGCACGCCTGCAATCAAGCTCGGCAGCACGAGGTCGAATATCGTGCGCCTTGCGTACATCACGCAGCCAGGCAACCCCACCACCGGGCGTCCGTCTTCCGTGTACGCCAGCAAAAACATCGCTCCGGGCAGTACGGGCGCGCCATAGCTCACCACCCTTGCCCCGCTGTTCTTTATAGCGAGCGGCGTCCTGTCGTCGGGGTCCACGCTCATACCGCCCGTGCATATTACCATATCCAGACCTGAGCCGAGCATATCGTTTATCGCCGCGGTTATCTTCTCGTTGTCGTCGCCGAGTATCACGTGCAGCCCCATTTCGCAGCCGTATTCAGCAAGCTTATCAGCTATGACGGGCGTGAACGTATCGGCGATACGCCCACGATAAACCTCGTTGCCCGTAGTGATTACGCCTGCAGTTTTCTTTTTGAAAGGTACGACGTTAATAAGCGGCGCAGAGCCCGCGGCTTCTTTTGCACGCTCCATATATTCTTTTTTAATCACCAGCGGTATGACACGCGTGCCACAGAGCTTGTCGCCCTTTTTGACGGCAAAGCCGCCATGGCGCGTGGCTATCATCATTTCGCCCAATGTGTTTACCGCGTAAGCGCGCTCCGAGTCTACAGTCAAAAGCCCGTCTGTTTCGGCAATAAGCTCTATCTTGCCTTCCTTGGGCGCTGTGGCGCGTATATTAGAGCCCATGCAGATGTCCTTAAGTATCTCCGCCGCGTCGTTCTCATGCAGCATGCTTTCGTCGTTTTCCCATATGTACACGCTGTCCTTGCCGACGCTCAGCAGCACGGGGATATCCTCCTCGGTTATTACGTGGCCTTTTCTGAACACGGCGTCCTTTTTAACGCCTTTTATTATCTGCGTTATGTCATGGCACAAAACCTGTCCCACCGCTTCCTGCGTTTTAATAAGCTTCATTCAGCCCTCCCGCGCCCGTTATTATTCCCTTTACTAAAGTTCGCCCTTAAAGCATTCAAAGAAACATTCGTCTGCATAGCGCGTTAACTTCTCCGTGAACCGCTCGTACCTGCTTAGCAGGTCGCGCCCCTCGGGCGTAAGCTCGCTGCCGCCGCCGTACTCCCCGCCGGGCTTTCGCTCTATAAGCGCAAACCCGAGATGCTCCTCCAGCTCGGACAGCATGTTCCACGCCTTGCTGTAGGATATCCGCATCTTTTCACACGCGCCCTTCACCGTGCCCGTATATTCGATCATATGGAGCAGCAAAGCGCCTTTTTTGTCAAACAGCCTGTCTTCGCGCATCAGCGAGATTTCTATGGACGGGCGCAGCAGCTGCTCGTTGTGCCGCTCTATAAGCCGCCCGTAATCCCCCGGCGCGTCCACGTCCCTAAGCACGCCTTCGTCGCCTACCTCTATTGTTTCTAAGTCGACGCAGCACTGCTCGATTGCCTTTTTCAAACCTTCGCCGCATTCCGCCGCCGCAAGCAGCGGCAGCACTTTAGAGGACAGCAGCACCGGATGGCCCTCTTTTCCGCCGCAAGCAGGCTTAACAACAAGCGCGCTCGACTCCATCAGCCGCTTAATCGTGTTCACCGTGAAAAGCGGTACGTCCACCGGCGAAAAGAACGTCCTGTCGCACTTGTCCGCGATATAAGAAAACCCGAGCTTTGCCGAATCAAACATCTGGGTATTCGTATAATCTTCGTTTCTTATGCAGATGACACCTGTTTTGGAAATGTGTTTTGCAAGCTCCTCACTTCTAAAGCCCGTTACGAGCACAACAGGGAACACAGCGGCCTGCTGAAAATTAGCTATTATCCGCTGTACCGTCGATATCGTTCCGGTTTTTATCATGGGCTTGAAACCGCCCGTTGCGGAAAATTCCCCCGCCGCCGCTATAACCGCGCCCGTCCTCATCTGCGCCTCCCAAAAACAGCTATTAACCAAATTGTTTTTTTATACAACTCGCTCTCCAAAAAAAGAAAGTCCCTTGGATATAAAGTAAAACCGATATTACTTTTTTTAGTTTATACTACGCACATTACAATGTCAAACCGATATCGCGCCATTATCCGCGGAAAACAGGCGCATAATTGGGATCATGGTTCGATTATTCATCAAATATCCAGCTGTCATACTTTACTTATAGTACTATTTTATGTATACTGTATCTGTCGTAATATTAAAAGGAGGTGCAGCATGAATATATGTAAAAAGCCCGTAATACTGCTTTTGCTGTTTTGCTCTTTCTTCCTTGTGTCTTGTAATAATTATACTGAGCGTGATTCGAGCATAAGTGCCTTTTCATATACCCAAACGCAGACCCCATCCACACCCGGGCCAAGCGCTGTTGCAGGCAGCGGCCTTTTCAGTTTTACAGATGTAAAAGCAATTCCGGGTGTAAATAAGCAATCAATAGAAGGAGCGAACTATTATAACAGGGGAAACATGGTCTCGGACGGCTCAAGGTTATATTTCATAATGCCGGATTTCGGACAAACTATAATGTCCTGTGATATGCGTGGTCAGGATCCCCGGCTGCTGGCGGACGGCAGCAATATAGGTTCGCCTGAAGCACCCTTTACGGGAGGATTTATTATTAATTTAAATATTCTCGATGATGTATTGTATTTCATCGTCTGCGATGTGGGCTTATTACGGATTCCCGTATACGGCGGTAAAGCGGAAAAAATAATTGAAGGAAACATACAGGAATATATTATAACGGATACAACGATCTACTTTTCCGACTGTGATAAAGAGGACGGATATACGCTTAACAGCTATAAATTTGACACCAAAGAAACGACGAATATAGACCGGCTGTCGTTAGGGATCGAGCCGCTGAAGCTTGGAGGTTATATTGTCGGTTTTTTTAACGGCGTTTTGGTTTATACGCAAAGAGACGAAGATTACAGGCGAAGTTATTTTTCCTGTTATTCCGACGGACAAATAAGTGCCGTACCTTACAACGAAGGACAGGAAATAGAGACAGCGGCGGCAAAAGCAAACATCCGCCCGTTGGATGAGGAAAGCAGTGAAGTCAACCATGTGGACGGCAAGTCCGTGGACATCAAATATACCGGCTCCGGCCCTAATCTGCTTTATTTATCGGATAATGGCTCCAAGCAGCCGATTGCGGAAGTAAACGGGGACCACGTTTTCATATATAACAGCGATATTTATGTATTGGATGAAAAAAGCAACATCGAGCGTATAGTCTTTAATAATATAGGCTAATGCCTTTTAATAAACAAACTGTTTTATCGGCCCATAAGCCGCTTTGAACCAAAAGGTTTGCCTATACCCTCTTGCCTGAAACTATGGCGCAAGTTGGCCGGGTAGACTTATACGTCCGGGCAGGGTACGCACCCGTACTTCTTATCTGTCCACAGGTTCTGAGCTAGGCCCGCCGTGATGCAGAGGCCTCCTATAAGGTTATTAACAGAAAACGAACCGGCCAGCACGACGTCGACCGCAATACCCGCGAACACCTGCCCCGCGAAAAGCAGCAGCGTCATATAAAACGACGATATCCTGCAAACGGCCGCGTTGAGCGCTGCAACTACGCAGACGCCTATAATACCGCCCGTATATATCCACACGTCGGGCGACAGCGAAAACTTTTGCATCATAGGCTCGGGCATTCCCGCGACGAGCAATGCGACGGCCGATACGGCAAGGCCGACAACGTAGTTGAACAGTGTGCTTACAAGTACGCTCGTACGCTGCGCAAGCAGCGCGTTTACCGTTCGCGACACGACGGTGGAAACGCCCATGAGCAGCGATACGGCTATGGGTATTAGCGCCTGCGCCTCCGAGCCATACAGCATTGCCGCGATGCCGAGCACGACGAAAGCAATGCCTATAAGCTTCATTTTACGGAACTCATGCTTTGGCATGCCGCACAGCCCCCAGCGGTCATACACGAGCGAAGTCAGGCTCTGCCCCAGCAGGCTGAGCGCTATTATGGCGGATACGCTTATGCTGCCGAACGCAATATTACTGAACACCACCGTCGTAACGCCGATTGCTCCGCCAGTATACAGGTAAAGAGGCTGCCTTTTTAGGGGGAATATCCGCTCCCGCCTTATTGCCAGCAGTAAAAGCACAAACAGCAGCCCCACGATGTGTATTACCACCGTTGAGGAATATACGCCGCTGTATGACGAAAGCTCGCCGTTTACGGCTACCATTATAGCGACGAGTATACCCGCCAGCACCGATAAAATATGATACATTGCGTCCGCTCCCTGAGTTATATTAGCACGGCGACTTGACGCGGGATATGCCATATGTCATATTGTAAAAGAAAGGTTGCGTTTATGGTTAAAGAACAGCTAAAGCCGGAGCATATTACTATATTAGCCGGGTACGGGCTTGAGAATATCGACGTCTCCGACATTTATGTATTCCGGTACAGAAGTGACGAATTTATATTGCGGCAGGGATACCCGTGCCCTTATTTGCTGCTTGTACTCGAAGGAAAGATGAAGGTCCTCAATACCGTACCAAGCGGCAGGACGCTATTGTTTTGTTACCAGACGTCGAGCGGCATCATCGGAGAAGTCGAATTCTCGGCGGACAGCGACTCGGCCGCGTCCAGCGTTCAGGCCGTAACCTGCGTTACGTGCATAGGCATACCGCGCGCGCGATACAGAGACGAACTCAAAAGCAACGCAACGTTTTTAAGAGCCGTCAACACCGCGCTGGCGCAAAAGCTCTACCGTTCCAGCAAAAACAACGCGGCGACTATACTCCACCCGCTTGGCGAGCGGCTGTGCGCGTATATCGCGATGACGAATACGGGCGGCTGCTTCAGGGAAAAGCTCACCGACACGGCGGAAATACTCGGGACGAGCTACAGGCATCTGCTAAGGACTTTAGGCGACCTTTGCCTTAAGGGTGTGCTGGAAAAGGCGCCGCAGGGCTATCTTATCAGAGATGAAGCTGAGTTAAGGCATATAGGCGGAGGCTGTTATAAATAATGCACTCAGCCAAGAGCAATATCCAGCACCATCATTATGGCAAACCCCGCAAGGCAGCCTATCGTGGATATGTCGGTGTTTGAGCCTTCCTGCTGCGCCTCGGGTATGAGCTCTTCCACCACTACGTATATCATGGCGCCCGCCGCAAAAGAAAGCGCGTATGGCAGTATCGTCTGCATTGTAAGCACGGCAAGCGCGCCAACTACACCCGCCAGCGGCTCAACAAGCCCTGAAGCCTGGCCGTATAAAAACGCTTTTGAACGGGAAAACCCTTCTCTTCTCAGCGGTATTGATACCGCCGCGCCTTCGGGAAAATTCTGCAGCCCTATGCCTACGGCAAGCACCAGCGCACCCGCAACGGAAGCAGATGACAGGCCGTACGCCGCCGCACCGAACGCCACGCCTACCGCCAGTCCTTCCGGTATGTTATGAAGCGTGATAGCGAGCACCAGCAGTACGCTGCGCTGCCATCCGGTCTTGATGCCTTCAGCTTTGCTTCTGTTAAGCCCCAAATGGAGATGGGGCAGAATCTTGTCTACCAAAAACAGGAACCCGCCGCCGGCCAAAAAGCCAATGACCGCGACAAGCCACGGAGGCGTCGGTCCCCCCTCCGCCATTTCTATCGCGGGAGCAAGCAGCGACCAGAAGCTTGCCGCTATCATTACGCCGGAAGCAAACCCCAGCATGCCGTTCAATACTTTCTTATTTATTGTTTTAAAGAAAAAGACGAGCGACGCTCCGAGCGCCGTGACTCCCCACGTAAAAAGAGTGGCAAACAATGCCTGTACCACGGGATCAATTCCCTTAAGCCATACTATCATACAGCATACTTCCTTTGCTTGACTTATAGGCTTTAAATCCTGTTAGCTCAGGCAAAGAAATATCATATCGGCGGCGTTTTGTCAACCTTCGTATAAAGCATACGGCATATATGTATACTATACCGTCTCCGCCGAGCCGTTTATAAGTTCGCTACTCCCCGTCCTTATATATCCCTCTTTTGATTATATCGAGATAACCCATTATGTCTTTTCTTATTTCTCCTATATAATTCAGCACCTCGTCAGGCGTCATCGTCTTGTAAAAGCCGATGTTGCGCTTATAATACCCGTCGAGGAAATCAACTATAAGATTGACCGCGGTTTCCGGCGTCACGCCGGAGCGCAGCTTTTCTTTATCCATAGTCGATACAAACGCCTTGCGCTGGTCGGAGAGTATCGCCCCGTAATGCTCCATAAGTTCATCCTTTATCTCGGAGGGCAGGTTCAAATACACGTCGTAGAGTATGTGGTACATCTCCGGCTCTTCTATTCCGATACGCGTCTTTATCATCGCGTACTGCCCTATACGCTCGAAGAAATCGCCCGAAAGCGCGGCAGCGTATTCATTCATCTTTCCCATAAGGTGTTTTATCGTATGGTCGAGCACAAAGAGAAACAGCCCTTTCTTGTTACCGAAGTAATGAAAGAGCAGTCCCTTTGATATGCCCGCCGCCTTAACTATGCGGTTTGTGGAAGCGCCAATATACCCATGCTCCGCAAACTCGCCAAGGCTCGCGCTCAATATGCTGCGCCGCTTGTCCTCAGGCAGCGCTTCAAGTCGGTCAATCATGTGTTCAGCACTTTAAATCCCTTCTGTTGTATATCATAAGCGTAGCCGCCGCGCACACGGCAGCAACGCCCAGCGGCAGCGCGATGTACATCCAATCTATTGCGGCGTCCGCTATTATGGAACGCGCGTCAAAGTACTGGAACGGCGTAACACATTTAAGCCACTCAATGTCGCTGTTCATGTTGGCGAACATGCTGATTACGTAAAGCACAAGCACGACGCCTATCGAGGCTGACGTTACTGCCCTCGCCTTTATTACGAACATAGAGACGAGCATACCCGCTCCCAGCATCATAAGCTGTCCTAAAGCCATAGCCGCGCCGAGCAGTATAACAACGCCGTAATCAAGGCCCGTTTTATTGACAGCCGAAAGTATCGCTATGACGGCGGCGGTGTTAACCACAAAGAACGCTGCTATGCACGCAATCCCGGCCAGCAGCTTCGTACCCGCGATATAGCTGCGCGACAGCGGCTTTGCGTACAGGAAGCTTATAGTGCCCGAATCCTCCTCCTTCGAGAGCAGCCCTGAGCCAAGCAGCATGAACTGTATCATCGTCGCCAGCAGCACGTACTGGAATATATACGCGTAATAGTCCATCGTCCGGGTGAAGTCGAGAGAATCGAACCCGAACATCTGTATTATCTGCGGCGAAAAGTTCGACAGCATATCGTTAAGCATCTTGCCCTGTTCCGCGAACGACGGGTACATGGCCATGAACATCGCCGTCAGCGCCACAATGCACGCCGTCCATATTATAAACGATTTTGTGTTTCCTTTCATCTCTCTTATAAATAGCGTCATGTCATTTTCCCCCTTCCTGGTAATACGCCATGAATATATCCTCGAGCGGCGGGTCCTCAATATGTATGTTGCCGAGGCGGTACTTCGCAAGCTCGGAAATGAGCTTATCAGCAGGGCCTTTGTATAGGAACTCAACCGTGCCTCCCAGCCTCTTTATCTGCTCCGCGCCGGGTATGTTTATATCGCCCTCCGTCGCCGCCCTGACGCGCTTGTATTGCGCAGCCGTAAGCTCCTCCATCGTCTGCGTGCTTATAAGCGAGCCGCCGCGTATTATGCCCACGCGGTCGCAAACGCGCTGCACTTCGCTCAGTATATGCGACGAGAAGAATATAGTAGCGCCTTCGTCCTTTGCTTCCTTAACAAGCCCGTAGAACACATGCTGCATTAGCGGGTCGAGCCCCGATGTAGGTTCGTCCATAATAAGCAGCTTTGGTTTATGCAGCATTGCCTGGGCAATAGCCACCTTCTTCTTGTTGCCTGTAGAAAGCTCGGCTATCTTTCTTGACACGTCGAGCTCGAGCACGTCGCACAGCTTTTTCGTATGCTCCTTAAAGCCTCCCCCGTAATATCTCGCCGAATAATCGAGCAGTTCCGATACCCTCATGCCGTCGTAATAATTGACATCCGCCGGTATATACCCTACGTCCTTCTTTATCTGCGCGGCCGACGATATGCAATCGAGCCCGAATATGCGGCACGAGCCCTTCGTCGGCCTTATAAAGTCGAGCAGCAGCTTTATCGTCGTGGATTTCCCCGCGCCGTTCGGCCCGATAAACCCAAATATCTCGCCCTTTTTGACGCTTAAGTCAAGGTCTATGACGCCGCGGTTCTTTCCGTAGTATTTCGTCAGCTTTTGTGATGAGATGACGTTCATATATATTAGCTCCTTTCTTCTTGACCACCCGGTCAACAAATGTATTGTACTGCGTTTTGACCATGCGGTCAATATGTTTTTTGAAAAATTGATGCGCATTATCCGGCAATATAAAGACATACGATAATGCTATTTCAGCTTTTATACCCGCGCCTTTAATTCTTTCATGCATATCGTGAGCCGTTCTTACAGAAACTACAAATATTAACTATGTATGAGGTTTTTTATGAACAACCAAAATACGACGGATATCGATGATAAGGACAAGCTGCTTGCGGGCGATTTTACTTCTGAAAATATTAAAAAGATATTCGCGGAAAGCACGGACATAGAGCACAGGGATATATTTATAAAAAACCGAGAAGAGCTTAAGGTAACGCTGTTCTATGTGGACGGCATGGCTGATCAGAAAACGATAAGCGACAATATCGTTTTCCCGCTCGCGCGCAGCCGCTGGTTTGATCACTGCTTAACGCAGCAGCAGGCTTACGACTTATCCATAAACGGCGGCGTCGAAGCCTCGTCGATAAAAATTGTAAAAAGTTTGAAGGAAGCCATAGAGCTGATGCTCGTCGGTATGACGATACTCGTGTTCGACAAGATAAAAAACGGATTTGTCGTAAATACGATAGGCTTTATAGACAAGCGAAGCATAACGACCGCGACAGAAGAGAATACGTACCGCAGCGGCAAAGACAGCTTTGTGGAAACGCTGCGCACCAACACCGCGACGCTGCGCAAGAAGATAAAGAGCCACAACTTTGTAATTGAAGAAGACACCGTAGGCAAGCAGAGCAGTTCGCGCTACGTTATAGCATATATGCACAACATATGCAACGACGAATTTGTCAAGGCGCTTAAGCAGCGTATAGCCGAAATAGACCAGGACAAGGTAATGACGATACAGGACATATACACAAACGTCGTAAAAGAAAAGTATGTGCCTTTCCCCACCGCGATAATAACCGAGAAGCCCGACGTATGCTGTATGAGCATTATGGAGGGCAAGATAGCCGTCATCGTGGAAGAACTGCCGTACGCGCTGCTGCTGCCCGCCGTGTTCGGCGACTTTTTTCAGGCGACTGCCGACTACGGCGAAAACTTCATCGTCGCTTCATTTTTCAGGATTATACGCTATGTATGCTTTCTCATAGGTCTAACGCTGCCCGGCTTTTTTGTCGCAGTAACGATGTTCCATCCGGGTATGATACCCTACAGCCTCGCCATCAAGATAGCCGCGTCGCGCACCGGCGTACCGTTCAGCATGATAATAGAGGTGCTAATCATGTCGTTCGCTTTCTATGTGCTCATTCAGGCGAGCATGCAGATAAGCCGAGCCATAGGCGCTACGATATCTATAGTCGGCGGCCTCGTGCTCGGCCAGGCGGCCATAACGGCGGGCATAGTTTCCCCTGCCACGATAGTCGTAGTCGCAACGGCTTCCATCTGTTCAATGGCGGTGCCGAATAAGGAGGTCAACTCGGCGCTCTGGCTGTTCCAGCTTGTTTGCACTCTTTTCTCCGCCGTACTTGGGCTTATCGGCATGGTAATAACGCTGCTCATAATACTTTTCATGCTCGCAAAACTAAAGCCGTTAGGAGTACATTATCTTGCGCCTTATACCACGCTCCGTCCGCTTCAGCTTGACGATTCAATAGTGAAGTTTCCCGCGAGCTTAATAAAGCACAGGCCGTTATACTTAGCCCCCAAAAACAAACGGAGGGTTCGCCAGTGATGATACGCAGGATACTTTTATTTATTATGGCCGCTGCCGCTGCTCTTGCCTCGGGGTGCACGTTTCCCGAGTCTTATCCGATAGAGGAAGAGCAGAACATACTTATCGCAGGTATCGACATAGAAGGAGACGATATAGTGCTTACCGTGGTTGTAGACGCTGTCAGCCCGGGCGGCGAACCCGGAAAAGAGCAGATAGTATATAAGCTTTTTAAGACCACGGGAGCTACGGTATACGAGGCTGACGGCAAGCTTCACATGTTAATGGAGAAACGCCCCTCCTGGTATCACACAAAATACGTGCTGCTGGGAGAAGACGCCGCAAGGTCGGGCGTGGACCGGCTGCTCAGCTTTTTCAGCGAAGACGACGAGACGAGGCTGCTCTACCGCCTTGCGGTAGTAAAAGATATGACGGCGAGCGAATATCTTGAGCAGGCCAACACGGGTAAAGATGATCTAGCCGGCTATCTTGATACGCTTTTTTCCGCCGTGCACCAGACCGGAAAATCGCGGGAGATACATCTTATCAACTACGCCATATATAATCAGATTCCGTGGACAAGCATATATATGCCCGTGCTTCAGCTTGAAAAAAATCCTGTGCAGCCGAAAGGCTCAAAGGACGGCAGCGACAGCGAAAGCAGCAGCGGCGATTCGGGCAAGGAAAAACAACTGACGGCGCTCAACGGCTACGCTCTTTTCGACGGGGACAGACTGGCAGGATTTCTGGACGGCGAAATATCGCGCGGGCTAAATGTGCTCACAAATGATGTCCAGAGTTCGGGCATGTCTGTCAAGTACAAGGATGGCAGCGGCGTGGGGCTCGAGCTTATCAGCTGCGATTCAAAAATAGAGCCCTGCTTCGATCCGCTGTCCGTCAACATCAGCGTGAACGTAAAAACCAACCTCGTGGAATACAACAAAGCTAACCCCATAGAAGCGCAAGATATTGTTTACCTTGAAAACCAGCAGAGCCAGCTTATCTGCGGCGAAATAACAAGCGCGATAAAGTGCATGCAGCAGCTTGGGTCGGATCCCGCCCGCATCATGGATTCGTTTTATCATAAAGACCCCGTTAAATGGCAGACGATGCAAAGCGACTGGAAAAAGCTATTTTCAATGCTCAATGTCAGCATCAGTGTCAATTCCCAGATACAAAACACATATGAGTTGAGCGAGCCAGTGGGCAGCGGAGGTGGCTGACGCATGCTGATTATATTATGCATTTTCATACTTATATCGTTCTTCGAGGTAAGGGGCCTTTTTAAGCGAAAGGAAAAGCCTGAAGCTGTACTATTTATCATAATAGGCGCGGCCGCGGTTGCCTTAGGGGTATTTCTTATGCAGGTTACTGATTTTACGAGTTTTGCGAAAGTAATGCTCGATCTGTTTAATGTCGGCTAGGAGGGCAGCGATGAAAGACACAAGCAATCAGAAAATAACGTTACTGCAGGCGCTGCTCATATTTGCCGTTATACGGCACACCGCCTCGATGCGTTATATATCGAGTACAACGGCCGACACCGCCCATCAGGCGGCGTGGCTTTCTATCATAGTAAGCATGATAATCTACATACCGTTTTTTCTGATGCTTTTCGGGGTCGTTAAGAAATTTGAAGGCTATTCGCTTCACGATATATTCTGCAAGGTTTTCGGCAATGCAGCAGGCAAATCGCTGTGTGTGCTTTATATGCTTTGGCTTTTCATGTTGCTTGGACTTTATCTCAGATACTCCGGAGGCAATCTCGTAACCACAATATTCGTGGGAACAGACGAAAAGCTTATTATGTTTCTGGCGGTACTTATAGTCGGCATTATGCTCAGGTGGGGCATACAGGTGATATCGCGCATGAATAAGATAATATTTGTGCTTATGGTCGCCCAATTCGTTATTACGCTTTTCTTTCTGTTCCCGAATTTTCAGCCCGCTTTAGTCACGCCGGTAAGCGCGCTCGATATAGTGCCGGTTGTTAAGTCTTCCGTCTATCCGCTTACGCTGCTCGCGTATTTAACGCCGCTTTTTGTATTCAACGACCAGATAGTATATGAAAAGAAAAACCGCGGCAAGCTTTTGTTTATCGGCGGGTATATTGTGATAAAGGACACGCTTATGATGCTCGCGCTTATAGGCATGCTGGGCTGGCAGCTTATAAGCAAGCTGCGGCTCCCTTTTTTTACGGCGGTTGAGAATATCGCGCTGTTTAATTCTACGGCGGGTATCGACTCGCTGTTCATGTCCATCTGGATACTCGCGGAGTTTATATCTGTTTCGTTCTTCACTTACTGCATATCACGGCTATTAAAAAGCATGTTCGGCCTTAAAAGCAATACGCCTTTGCTTACTCCTCTGCTGGGTTTCGCACTGTTTTTTGCGGTGTACTTCTGCTCGGATATCTTTCAGCTGGCCAAGTTCTCCAAGTACGTCGTCCCTTATTTTAACCTCTTTTTTGGTCTAGCCGTACCCGTAATACTCTTTATTACAGGCAAAATACGAAAAATGATTTGAAAAACGTTATGTAGTATAATATCATTAATATAATAACAGTATCATTATAATATAATAGCGGCATCATCGTACTTACTGCATCTGATGTTAATATAGAGGTATTCATATGAACAACAGACTGCGCGTACGGCCCGCCGGAACGGCGGATATAAGGGCTCTTGAGGCGCTTGCCCGCGACATATGGGAGCAGCACTACACTCCCATAATAGGCAAATCACAGGTAGCCTACATGCTTGAAAAATACCAGTCTCAAAGCGCCATAGAACGCGACATTAAGGACGGCTGCGTGTATTATATCGCGCTGTTTGACGATGTGCCCTGCGGCTACAGCGCCGTCGCCCGGGGCGCGGGCGGCTTGTTTTTGAGCCGTATGTATGTAAAGCAGGGCTATCGGCGCAAGGGAATTGCCCGGGCAATGCTCGATATGATAGACGCGTATGCGCGCAAGAACAGATTAAAGAGAGTGTGGCTCACTTGCAACAGGTATGATACCGCCTCGATAGAATCATATAAGAAACTCGGCTTCATGATAACGGACGCGGATAAGGACAGAGGCGGCGCCGGTCCCGACGACTGCGTGCTTGAAAAGAAGCTTGCTTAAGCTCTTACGGCAGCGCGGCCGTTGTAAGCATCCCGCAAATCAATCGTAAAAGCGGTTGATTTTTTTATACGGAAAATTATACAATACTGCTGAGCGGGCAGTCAGTGCGCTAGTTGCCTGTTTTCCCACAAAGAAGTTTAACTATGCAAAGCAACGCTGGAAAGGCAGGATACGCATATATGTCCAAACCGATAAAAAAGACGAACGTAATGCGCGTTTTAGAATCGCACGGCATACTATACGGCCAGTACGAATATGATTCGAGCGACAACATGATAGACGGCGTAAGCGTCGCCCGTATGATAGCCAAGGAGCCGGAGCGGGTGTTCAAGACGATAGTCACGGCTGCGAAAAGCCGCGTAAACTACGTGTTCGTGCTACCCGTAAACAAAGAGCTTGACTTAAAAAAGGCAGCAAAAGCCGTGGGCGAAAAGAGCGTAGAGCTAATACCCGTTAAGATGATAGAGCCTCTTACCGGTTATATAAAGGGCGGCTGCTCTCCCATAGGAATGAAAAAGCAGTTTGCGACGGTAATCAACGAAACTGCCCTTCTTTATGACAAAATAATATTCAACGGCGGCAGGGTGGGCACGCAGGTCGAAATTGATCCGCGGCTTTTAGAGTGCGTCATACAGATAAGCTTTGCCGATATAACGGAAGACTAGTCCGCCGCAATTTCGCCTTTTATCACCGTCACGGCCTGCCCGTATATCAGCACGCGCTCGCCTGTCACCTTAAGCCGCAGCTCCCCGCCGCGCTCGGATATCTGCCGGGCAACAAGCTGCGTTTTGCCAAGCTTTTCTGCCCAGTACGGCCCGAGGCAGCAGTGCGCAGAGCCGGTAACGGGGTCTTCGTCTATTCCTATGGCGGGGAAAAAGCACCGCGACACAAAATCCGTATCCTCATCGTCGGCCTTCGCCGTAACGAGCACGCCCCTTGTCGTTATGCTCTTCATCAGCGCAAGGTCGGGCATAAGTTTTTTTACCGTCTGCTCGTCCTCCACCTCGACTATATAGTCTATCCTGTTCCTGCCGACATATTTTACAGGCACTCCCAGGCTTTCGCGCATAAGCTTCGGGGCGTCCGCCTCTTCGTCCGGCTCCGCGGGAAAATCCATCTCAATCCACAGCCCGTGTTTTTTGGCCTTGAGCAGTGAGCTCTTAGTATGGAACCTTATCTCAGGCGCACTTGTCAGCCCCTGTTCCCATAATACATGCGCGCTCGCGAGCGTAGCGTGCCCGCACAGGTCGACCTCGGTCTTCGGCGTAAACCAGCGCAGCATGTATCCGTCCGACGCTTTTAAAAGAAACGCCGTTTCCGGATGGTTCATCTCTGCCGCCACATGCTGCATCCATTTGTCGTCCTTCGTGGTTTCCAGTATGCATACGCCCGCAGGGTTGCCCCCGAAAGGCTTGTCGGTAAACGCGTCGACTGTGTATATGTACATTTGTTTCACCCCGGTTCAGTATTTATATGCAAGTATACCATAAACTTCACGCGGCCGCTAATTATAGTTCGTTGCGCTCATTATTGCCCGGGAAAATATATACTGAAGGGCTTACAATGCTTTTACACGGAGATGTTTCTCGTCTCCAAACAAAAAACGCCCGCATTGACACACAAGCGTTTCGTGCTGCTGTTAAATCAAGTCATGCTTCCATGCTTTGATATATCCTGAAGCGCGTGCCCCGCGTTGTGCTGCAGCTCCGGCTGCGTCGATATATCGCCGAGCGCCACGATGCCCACGAGAGTGCCCTGCTCCACTATAGGCAGCCGCCTTATCTGCTGCTGGCCCATCATACTTGCCGCGTCCTGCGCGTCCATCTCGGGCGAGCCCACGACAGGGTTCGAAGTCATTACGTTGGATATCGGCTGCCACATAGTGTTCTTTCTGTCCGCGACGTATCGCAGCGCTATGTCCCTGTCCGTAACTATGCCTACCACCTTGTTGCCCTCACATATGGGTATTGAGCCCACGTTGTACTGCTTCATAAGCTCCGCCGCCTTCTCCACCGGTTCGTCGGCGCTCATGCAGGCTATCTCTTTTGTCATGATATCTCTTACTTTCATATAAAACGCACCTCCGGCATTATGTTGCCCCGTATGCCATCGTTTTATTTATACCGGCAAGTCTCACAACTTACCGGGGATACCGTATTAAAATATAACAAAACAACTTTTGTTGTCACAATATTCCATACAGTATATAATCACATCATGAAAACTAGCGACAGAATAATCTCGGCAATATTACTTGGACTGCTCGCGCCCGTAATAATCTCGCTGCTGCTGTGGTGGGGCGGCGTGCTGCTGCATCTGGATATTGAAGGGGTTTTTTTCTTTCTCATAATAACCGGCGCCGCTGCAGGCATAATACTCGACGTTACCGTGCTCCGCAAGTTCCTGCTGCGCCTTTATGAACTCCCGCTCTGGGCGCTGTTCATAATCGAAGGCTTTTATTCGATAATGGCTTACGGCGTATTTATGGGCTTTCCCGTACCGTGCAGCCTTTCGGGCATATTCGGAAGCTATATCGTACTGCGGCGCGGGATAGTCGGCGGTTCGCCTAAAAGCGCCATTAATAGCGATTCTGCCGCAATAAACATATTTTCGTTCATATTGCTTCTCGTATTGTGTGTTTGCACTGCCGTGCTGACGCTTAACGAGCCCTCTATAGGCTCTCAGCTTAAGTCAATGCTGGGACTTAATTTCAGCGTCGAGATGTGGATGATATGGCTTGTTATATTTGCTGGAGGCGCGTTACTTCTCGCGCTTCAGTACTTCGTCTCAAGGCTCGTCGCACGCACTGTGCTCAAAAATGCTAAAACAGATTAACTACCTTACCGCCCCGCCGTGGAAATAGCACTCGTACGTCTTCCCGCCGCCTAAGAATATCTCCTCATACCCCCTAAACCATTCAAAGTTTCCGTTTACTGTGCAGTGATAACAGTGCTCGCCGTTACTGTAAACAAGCGGCCCCCTGTATGGGAAATCTTCTTTCACGAGCATCAGCGCTTCCTTCAGGAATTCGCCCGAAAAGTTTTTACCCAGCACGCGTCCGGTGTAATTCATAGCCCATACCGGCCTGCCGCTTAGCCAAACCGCCTCCTCGCCAGAAAACCTCTCGCCTCCGAGATACGTGTCAATATAAAAATATTCTCCTTCCTCATACCTTAAGTCGTGCGACGCGGGGCGTGAGGACGGCTGCTGTGGAGCATGCGCCGCATACCCGTTACGCTTCGCCCTGCAGAGAAAGGCTTTTATGTCTTCGTTTATATCCGCCGCGCCTTCAATCTGTTCCGCCGCGCAGCCATCCTCCTCTCTTAGCAGGCGGTCTATGCTTACCATAAGCAGCGCGCTGAGCCTTAAGAGATTGTCTATATCGGGCAGCGATTCGCCCGACTCCCACTTCGATACCGCCTGCCTCGATACGCCCATGCTCTCCGCCAGCTGCTCCTGCGACAGCCCTCGTTTTGTTCTTGCCGCCGCCAGCTTTTCACTGAAACCCATTATCATCACCTCTCTGAAAATTATAAAACAAAACGGCGCCTGTTTCCACCAACCGCCGCTTGCGCTTTGTCAACTCCCGGTTGACACCGTCAGTTCTTCATCGAATACACCAATAATTGAAGCTTCTTGTATCTCGCTTCTTTGCCGGTAATATAAAGTATCCGCTTCATGGGAACAGCCCGGCGTTTATTATTTACTGAATTAATATTTGTTCCGTCTGTTCTGTAATTGCGGGGTCGACGGAAAAGTTAATATATGCAGAGAGAACCACTATAATCAGCAGTATTGTTATCACGGCGGCCGCTATTAAAACTATTGCGACCACTTTCCAGATACGGCGGCTTCGCCTGTTCCTCTCCGCAAGAAGCGCGTTAAGCTGCTCCAGCTTTTGAGCAATGATATTTTTATCTTCAGACGATTCCACCGTATCCCCAAGAAGCGCGCTTACCGGCGTTTCAAAAATATCAGCAATCTGGATAAGAAGATCTGCGTCAGGTACTGAAAGCCCTTTTTCCCATTTGGATATTGTCTGCCGGACTACATGCAACCGTTCCGCCAGTTCTTCCTGAGAAAGCCCTTTTTGCCTGCGAAGAAGCTTAAGATTTTTACTAAACATATTTCCCCTCCTTAGCTTGGCTACACAATATACCCAAGGCCGCTGTTGCGGCAAGCAACGCAGGTTAACATCGCAGCAAATTATGTCTGTTTATAAACCCTCATAATATTAACACCCAAAATCCGCGCCTTACGCAGCGCCCATACTGTCAAGTACGCTGCAAAGCTTTAAAACGCCGGTGTTGCCGTTTTCAACGACAAACAAAAACGTTTTGCCGCCCGCGTCCAGCTCCATTATACTTATTGCCTGCTCCTCGTCAAAAGAGACTGCGCGAGCCCGCTTTATATTTTGATACGGCACGTACAGGCAGGCGTAATCGAGCGTTTCTTTACGTCTGTTTCTTTTACTGAGCTCCTGCGAAATCACTATCAGCTCACTTCCGGTTGTTACAAACGCGAGTTTTGCGGGCACGCAGGTCTTTTGCTGCAGCATCGCCTTCATATTACGAGTCCATCTTATATTTATCTCGGGCTGAAACGCCGCAAGCCTTGCGCGCGGGTTCCATGCCCTGAGCTTACCAAGCAGGCTCTCAAACAGCATATCGACAGAGTCCGCGCCGTCTGCGTCATATTCTGCGGGTATCCCCTCAATACCAACACTGCGCGCTTTGCCGCTTATCCTTGTTTCTATTATGTTGATAAGCTTTTGTATGATTTCTTCCGAAACGGTGTTGTATTCTATGCTGACCGGTCCGCCGCGCGTATACAGCACAAGCTCACCCTTTAGCAGCGCGTGAAAGTCCTTTACCGCCAATATCTCGTTATAATTAACCTTGCGCTCTACCGCCTTCTTTCCTTCCCTTCTAAATATATGAAGACAGGTCTCGCGCGCGCCCATGAGATAATCGTAAAGGTCCATGCCGGGCGACGCCTTCCTTCGCTCTATATGCCTTGGTACCTTAAACAGCATAAGGTAGCCTTCTTGGCTGCAGCAGCCCTTAAACAGCCTCGGTATTTCGTGCTCCTCGTCTATCTCGTATAGCCACGGCCCGAACGCGTCGTATTCTTTGTTACGCTCCATTAAGCTTCCCCCCCGCTTTAGCAATCACCAAATGTTATGTATATAATATATTTAATGTTATATACTGTCGAGCGCATTGCTTATGTCTGCATATTCCTGCTAATATAGCATAAAAAAGTCCCATAGTTCATGGGCTTTTTTCACTCCCGTCATACTTGTTTTGTCCCTCCGGTTAACAGCCGGATGCTCGCCTTCGGGACAGGATATTACTACCCCAAAAAGCCTCACGACTTTATTGGGATCCCGTATACAAAAGCGCCGCATATTACGGCGCCGTAGAGTGTTGATAAACCCCAAATTGTCATTCCGAGCTTGCGAGGAATCCCATGAAAAGTGCTTTAAATAAGGGGATTCCTCAGTCGCTTACGCTCCATCAAGCGAAGCTGACTGAATGACATGAGTACCTTTTTTGACAGGCCTGAAGCGCCGCATATCACGGCGCCGCAAGCGAGCAAATCGAATTATTCTTGCGATATATGCCGTTACTGCTTCATAGTGCGCGGGCCCGGCGCTTTTACGACGAATATCTCCAGCACTTCTTCCGACTCGTTGGATACGTTCATCTTCGTTTTAAAGGGTATCGTTATTATGCTGCCGGCAGGATACGTATGCCCTTCCTGCTCATCCAGCTTGAGCGTGACGCTGCCGCGCACTACTATCATGTATACGTTGGAATTTGAGTAATGCTCGCCAAGCGCCTCCGTTTGCCGAAGTATCATGTGGTTCACCGCAGCGTTGTCGTCCTCAATAACGCGTTCTATTACCTTTCCCTCCGATTGCATGAACATATATTGCTTCTCCACCATATTTACCGCCTCCTTAATACTTTCTTCTTTTAAGACTATATTAATAAAAGAAAGCAAGGCTGTCTGTTGCTTTTGCAACATAAGCTTGTTTTATATACTGCTGTTTTGAGTCACGCATACCCTGTCGTGGAACATACAAAAAGCGCCTTACAAAACTTCTCAACGAAGCTGCACAAAACAGGTGCCCAAAAAATAACGACGACCGAAGCGCCGCCGTGGGCAGAGCATCAATCGTCGAATGGGGAGACGTTACAAAAATACCAACAATAAAGATCACGTGCTTTATAATCGGTATTGGTTATAATAATACACAGCGCAAATAAAAGCCTCACCCAAAACAGGTGACTTTTATATTTTTGATTCATTTCATTATAAAATTGAACAATTCCGATTTTCTTTTTATACCCAGTTTCGAATATATGTTTTTAACGTGAGTTTTTACAGTATTCTCGCTTAAAAAAAGTTCTTCGGCTATGAGCTTGTACGTACGGCCCTTAAGAAGCAGGGCCGTTATTTGTTTTTCACGTTCCGTCAGAGCGTCGGCACCCTTAGGAAATCTCAGCATATTATCGTCCCAAAATGTTCGAAGGCTTTGGGGGGACCCCACATTTAAATCATTAGTGCTGGCTGCAGCGTTTTTCTTTATCATCATGGAAAGCAGCTTTTGCAGCATGGGCAGTATTATTAGCGTTATGCATATCACAGCCATTGCAACGATGGGCAGGCTGGTATTTGAATTCGTAAAATCGTTGCCTCCGATTACCTTTCCCAGCAGCACCCCGATCATAACTCCGCTGAAGCCGACGCTTAATATGGCCGCATGATTTTTTACCATTTCAAGCATCTCTACAAGTATGCTCCACCAAAACACATCGGAGATCGCCCATGCTCCCATCATTACGGTATTTACTATCAGATAGCTGCTTACGGAATAATCAAGCGATAAAGACAATAGAAAGCCTAAGCCCATCATGCCGACTGCCACGTAAAGCATTATGCCGCGATCCTCTGAGTTGCGCAAACGCATCATTATGATCGCCGCGCCCGCGTAAGGCAGCAGCCAGTACCAGCTCGAGAAAGCCGAAGAATCGTATTTAGGGTTTATGACCTGCGTCATTATTCCAAAATCTATAGAAATGACGGCAATAAACAGAAACAGTAATACGAGCGCTTTTATGCCCGCTTTTTTATTGAATTGTCTCTCGGACGTTATGCTCTGTATGCCCGCTCTTATGGTCAGCACCCACGCCGCTGCCAGCATGATTATTGTAAACGCGGCCGCCGCCTGAATCGAGATAAGCAGCGCGATATTGTTGATAACCATTTTTAACGCGGATATATTTATGAGGATTAGCGCCACAGTTCGAAACCGGTTTTCATACGATATGCTCCTCAAAAATTGGCCGGATGCGGTGATGCAGACTCCGGCAAGCGTAGAGCATGCTATAAGCGTTATCATCCATGTCGTATACGAAGGAAAGAAAAAAGCAACGGTGCCCGATATGCATACAGGCAGCGCATACTTTAGAACATTCCGGGCCACATTAATCGTTCTTATGAATATGCCGCCCAGCGCGAGCCCCACAACCTGCATGCCCAGAGATATATCAAGCATCTCATTTCCATTAATCTTAAAATTCTCTGCGAGCGTATACAAAAGCTGCCCCTCATACGGTATGCTCACTATCCAGGCTCCCAGCAGGGTAATTATGATTATTGAACCCTTGCGGTCATTTTCTCCCCGAATTACGTCGCTCTTTTTAAAGTTCGCCGTAATAGATTTAAAAAGTTTTTTAACCAGGGGTTCTTTCATATATCAGCCCTTCATACTTACGTATTTTGCGGCACTTAAAGTATATATTACTCTATACATTATTTCAAATATTGTTGACGCTTACAATATACAGCACAAAAAGCTCCGAATTATTAATAACAGTTTTATACATTTTAATAATATAATCATTTATATGTTTATTATCAATATAAATCAAGAAGCCTGCCAGCATCTTTGCTAACAGGCTCCCCGTTTAAATATATTATTAAAATTGAATCCGGCAACTACCTACTCTCCCGGGCCGTGTCCAGCCAAGTACCATCGGCGTGTAAGGGCTTAACTTCTGTGTTCGGGATGGGAACAGGTGGAACCCCTTAGCTATCATCACCGGAAATTGATAAACAATTCCTTTTCGAATCCAGCCTC
>JAEYPO010000015.1 GCA_023410595.1 Bacillota bacterium
CTCCCGCCCGGCGCCGCCTTGCAGAAGAGCCGCCTGCCGCAGCAGATCGCGCGAGGGCTGGTGATAGGCCGACAGGAGTTGGTTCGTGACCAGGACCACGCGGCCCGTATCCGCCGCTCCGCCGGGCCGCCGGGCGGGGCGCAGGTCCAGGCGCCGCGCCACCTCCCCCAGAAAGTGTTCGTAGAAGGGGAAAAGGCGGGCCGCGAAGAAGTCCGGCATGGTCGCCTCATCCATGCGCGTCAGGAACAACTGGCGCTGCATGGACCAGTAGATCTGGTTGATGCCGTCCAGCGGCGCCAGATCCAGCACATTCTCCACCATGTCCAGGATGCGGGCAAAGCGCCGCAGGTCGCCGGAGATGTGGGCCATTGCCGATTCCCGCAGGATCGGATCGGCCCCCGCCGCCGCGCTTTCCAGCGCGGCCAGCAGCGCCGGATCGGCGCCCAGCCCAGCGGCCCGCGCCTCCTCGCAGGCGTCGGTGATGGCCTTCAGATCCTCTCCCGTGCCCGCGGGTCCGCACAGGCGTGCGGCGACCGCCGGAAGGAGGCTGGACGCGCGGCTGGAGTCGTTCGGCATGGCGGCGTTCCGGATCGGAAGAAGAGCGGCAGAGGCGGGAGGACCGGCGGCCTGCCCCGCCATCACCCGCGCCCTCTTCTAAGCAGCGATTCGCGGCTTGTCCAACGGATGACGGTTGCGCTCCTTGTTGAGGCCGAGCACGGCGTTGTGGATGGCGCGTTCCAGGTGATCGGCTCTGAGAAAAGTCTGATGAGCCAGATGGTGCCGTGATCGGGCGCTTTGATGGCGGGCGCCTATCCTCCGATGGCGGGCTGCTGGTGCTGCGGGAGGTGGCGAAACGGCTGGGGGTTGCCGGTCGGCTGGCCGCCTGCATTGAGGACCCGCGCGATCCCACCCGCACCGTGCATTCACTGGCCGATATCATCGGCTTCCGCCTGCTGGCCATCGCGGCGGGCTACGAGGACGGCAACGACGCCGACAGTCTGCGCCGCGACCCGCTGTTCAAGATGGCCCTGGAGCGCCTGCCGTCCGAGCGCGGCCTGTGCTCGCAAGCCACCATCTCGCGCCTGGAGAACCTGCCGGATAGCCGTGCGCTGCTGCGCATGGGCCGGGCCATGGACGATCTCTACCGCGCCTCCTTCCGCCAGGTGCCCAAGCGCATCGTGCTCGACGTGGACGACACCTTCGACGCGGTGCATGGCGGTCAGCAGTTGCGCCTGTTCAACGCCCATTACGACGAGTACGGCTTCCAGCCGATCGTCGTGTTCGACGGCGACGGCCGCTTCGTCACCGCTGTGCTGCGCCCGGCCAAGCGACCCAAAGGCACCGAGGTCCGGGCCTTTCTGCGCCGTCTGCTCCGCGCCATTCGGGCGAACTGGCCGCACACCCGGATCCTGCGGCGCGCCGACGGCCATTACGCCTGCCCGGAGGTGCTGGACTGGTGCGAGGGCAAGAGGATCGACTATGTGTTGGGCCTGCCGACCAGCCGCACCTTGCGCCGTCACGTCACCACGCTGGAAGCCAGCACCGCGGCGCGCTTCCAGGCCGCGCCCGGACCCGGCAAGGTGCGCCGCTTCAAGGAGTTCTACGACGGCGCCAGCACCTGGAGCCGGGTGAGGCGCATCGTCGCGCGGGTCGAGGTCGGCGACCAGGGCACCGACACCCGCTTCCTCGTCACCAACCTCCGTCACGGCACCGGGCGGTGGCTGTACGAGGTTTTGCACTGCGCGAGAGGCCAGGCCGAGAACCACATCAAGGCGTGGAAGGCCCACCTCGCCGCCGACCGGACCTCCTGCACCAAGGCGACGGCCAACCAGTTCCGCCTGTTCCTGCACGCCGGGGCCTACGGGCTGCGGTGGAGCCTGCGCTCGCTGATGCCAAAGCGCTCTCGCTGGCGCACAGTGCAATTCGATACGTTGCGGCTGCGCCTGGTGAAGATCGCCGCGCGTATCGTGGAGATGAAGACGCCGATCAAGGTGCACCTGCCGACCAGCGCGCCTGATCAGGCGATCATCCACCTCGCCCTCGGCCGCCTGCCCCAGCCGTCACCCAATCCCGTCCACCACCAACTCCGCCACCGTCACGCCGCCGTCAGCGCGGCGGCCGACGCCGCGCGCGCCTGCAACCCCACGCTGAACACCTCCGCTCGGGGACCAGCCCGCGCCTTACCCCGGTGCATAAAGGCGGCTACCTCGCCCAGCAGGGCCTGCCCACGGACCAGAGCCGGTTGGAGCCGGGCCGCATCGCCCTCAGGGCGTAATCCCAATCCCGTGGGATGGAGGACGGAATGAACGAGCCAATGGGCGTACTTGTAACGGGCGGGGCCGGATTCATCGGCTCCCACATCACGCACCGCCTGGTGTCGCTCGGTCACCGGGTGACGGTGATCGACAACGAGTCCACCGGGCTGCGCTCCAACGTTCCGGCGGAGGTGCGCTACATCCGCGGCGACGTGACGAACTCCGCCGATCTGGACCGGGCGTTCGAGGAGTTGCCCGACGCGGTGATCCACATCGCCGG
>JAEYPO010000040.1 GCA_023410595.1 Bacillota bacterium
ACTTCAAGTACCAACTTGACGTCTATCGTTACCGCTCGAACAAGATCCCTATGCGCCCGCTCGGTTGGCAATCCCCAACCGAATATCTTGCATCATACACTGTCCAATATGTTTGACAAACCTACAACCGCGATTCATTTTACACCGGCTTTGATGTAAAAAATAACAACCCGAAAAGCACAGAAAAAATACAGAAGCGGGGTTTCCCCCGCTTCATATATATTACCGAAAAGGCTATTGTTTGCAAATTCACTAAATAAAAAAGCCGCCTACAAACGAGGCAGCCGAACCGTCATGACCGTTAGCCTGAATATATTCAGGAGCATCCGGCTTTAGACTTCATGCTTTGCGCCCATTGCCTTTCGGCGATGGTAGCCATTTTCTCAATTTATCTATATTTTAATATAGATATGCGTACAAGTCAATAACAAACTCGTCTATTTATTCTATTTTGTCATTTTGTTAGTATTTACCTCTTTTGTGCTTATCTCATTCATGTCTGAGGGCGTCGACCGGGTCTAGCTTAGAGGCTTTATAAGCGGGTATGAGCCCGAATATTATACCTACGCTCGCCGAAAAAAGCACGCTCAAAAATGCGGCAGAACCCGATACTTCCGCCTTTATGCCGATTACGCTGCCTGATATCCTTGTAAGGAATATGCCTACGCTTACTCCGAGCAGTCCGCCGAGTATCGAATAGAACAGCGCCTCCGAAAGAAACTGCCCTAATATATGGTGTTCTCCCGCTCCGAGAGCTTTTCTTATGCCAATTTCGCGCGTCCGTTCTTTTACCGTTACGAGCATGATATTCATAATGCCGATGCCCCCCACAAGAAGGGCGACGGCCGCAACGGCGCCTACGACGATCTCAAATATGTTTAGAATATTCTGCGCGTTAGCTATTTCGTGCGATAAGTTGATTATCTTCAGCGATCCGTCTCCGTATTTTTTCAGCAGCAGCGATATGCTTGTGTCTATAACGGTGTCGAGTGTTTCAGAGCTAGAAGCCGTCACTGATATTTCATCGAAATATTTCGACGCAAACATGTTTTTGAATGTCGTGAGCGGTATGTAGCACTTGCCTGCAAAAAATGACGCGTATATCGACTGGTCTTCGTCCTCTACACCTACTACAGTAAATTTCTGGCCGTTTATGCTTACCTTTTCACCTTCGGCTTTTCGCTCTTTAAACAGCGTATCTTTTGCTTCCTCGCTCAGTACGACTACGCGCCTTGCGTACCTTATATCGTTTTTTGTAAGTCCCCTGCCCTCCATGTATGTCATCTGCTCCATCTTAAACAACGCTTCGCTTGTCCCTACAACGTCCGACACTATTTTCTTCTCATTATTCATCAGGTACGCCTTTTCATACGCGGAGGGCGCTACGTCCTGTATTCCGTTTATGCTTTGAAGCAGATCGACGTCTCCCATATCAAGCATATCGTTAGGACCCTGCATATTGCTCGGGAAAAACCAGACCCTGTTTATTCCGAACTTTAGCAGCTCGTTATTAATCATTTTCTGGCCGCCGCCGCTTACGGATATTACCGTTATCATCGACGCTACGCCTATCATTATTCCCAATATTGTCAGTATGGTCCTGAGCCGGTTTTTGCTGAGCTGGTGCGCCGCCATGCCCACATAATCATTCAGTCGCATTTACCCTCCGAATACTCCACTATATGCCCGTCTTTAAGAACAATAAGTTCCTTTGCGTGAGCCGCCACCTCTTTTTCGTGCGTTATCAGCACAATAGTCGTTCCCATGCTGTTGAGGCGCTTGAGCATCGCGACGATATCGTCCCCCGTCTTGCTGTCAAGGTTTCCCGTCGGCTCGTCGGCAAGTATCAGGCTGGGCGAATTGACAAGCGCCCGAGCGATGGCGACGCGCTGCCTCTGCCCGCCCGAGAGTTCGCCCGGCATATGCGACGCTCTGTTAGAAAGCCCCGTCATTTCCAGCAGTTCGGCCGACTTGCGCTTTCGTTCTCTGGGCGATACGCCGGAGTATATCATGGGCAGCTCAATGTTCTGCTTTGCGGTAAGCGCCGGCAGCAGATAAAACGATTGAAAGACAAAACCTATGCACTTGCTTCGCAGGTGTACCTTTCCTTCCTTCGAAAGCCTTCTTACGTCAGTATTGTTGAAAAAATAATCGCCTTTCGTCTGCGTATCAAGGCACCCGAGTATATTCATCAGCGTTGTCTTGCCCGAACCGGACGCCCCCATGACAGCAAGGAATCCGCCCTGCTTTACCTTCAGCGAGATATCTTTTACCGCATCAACGCATGTTTCTCCCCTGCCATATCTCTTGCAAAGATTCTTAACCTCTATCATACGTCACCGTCTGGCCCTCCTGCACGCCGCCGGGCGTAAGCACTACCTTTTCTCCCTCGCTTAAGCCGCTTATTATCTCAATATAAAACGTATCCTGAAATCCCGTCTCCACCGTTCGTTTTTCCAGCTTGTCGTCTATTCCTACAACATATACGCTGTTTTTGTCCGCCAGGCATTCAACGGGCAGCGCGAGCACATGGTTTTTTGAGCTCATCACCGCTTCAAGGTCAACAACTGCCCCGGGTATCTTCTTAAGCCCTTTGCCCGGAGTTATCTGTACCTTTGCCATAGCCCCGTAATTCGACTGAGTGCCGAGTTCGGCGGCGGCGTTGCCTATGCTTGTTATTTTGCCCATGTAATAGACGTCTTCGTCAGCTATCTTAACGTTCATGCCCATAGTCAGGCTGGACAGGTCTTTTTCGTAAACATACCCCTCTATGAGCGGATTTTCAGTGTCCGCTATTACCATTGCGGGAATGCCGGGCGCAAGAACCTCGCCGCCATGTATGTTTACGGCAATAACCGTCCCTTTTAAAAGGCTCTTATATGACATATTATCAAGCTGCTTGCGCAGCCGCTCCACTTCAAGTTCGGCAAGCTCGACGCTGCTGCTGTTTGGCGCGGAACCCGTGGCCTCTTTAAGGCTTTCCATATTATCCAGCGAAGCCGCCATCGCCTGCGCGTTTTCTAAAAGATCGTCAGAAAAAGCTTTGTTGAAGGATTCGTAGTCATACCCTGTCGTTTGAGAAAGCGCAAGCGCTAGCTTGGCTTTTTCACCGGCAAGGCCGGTGCCCGGAGCCATGACAGCCTGCGTCTCTGAGCCGACGAGCATGTCATATTTTAGTTCGGCCACTTTCAGCAGTGTCTTTACCTGAGAGGAGTCTATATCAAACAAAGCGTCGCCTTCGCTTACCTTGCTTCCTTCGGAAACGTATATAGTATCAATAGTGCCGCCCGTTTCGCTCATTACACTATACATTTTCACGGGGACCACCTGTCCGGAAAATTCGAGAGAATTCGCAAGATCCATATATTTGACTTCACAGAGGTTGACTATTGCGGCGGAATCGCCATTGTTAAAGTATAAGACCCAGCCGGCTGCTATAACGGCAAGCACAACGAATAACAGAATAAGCTTTCTCATATAGTTACCCCCTTTTATCGCTCGTTGTTTGAGTTTAGTTTGGCAAAAATCTTTGGACGTTATTCTAAAATAGATATTGCATTTTTATGCATTTTTCTGTATAATTATGAATACTATAATTTGGGGGGGTGTTTTTGTGATAAAAGCGACCGTGGTCGGGGCTACGGGTTACGCAGGCGCCGAGCTTATGCGTATACTCTTTGGCCATAAACATGTAACAATAACGCATGCGGTATCAAAAAGCTTCGCGGGACAAAGCTTAAGCGATATATATCCTAGTTTTAGAAGCCGTGACTATGTGCTGGAGTCTCTGAATACAGATGCGATATGCGCGGACAGCGACGTTGTGTTTACGTCTCTTCCCCACGGAACTTCGGGAGAGGTTGTAACCGCGCTGCTTGAAAGAGGCGCGCGCGTTATCGACCTTTCGGGAGATTTCAGGTACAAAGACGTCTGCGTATATGAAAAGTGGTACGGATTAACACATACGGCGCCGGCTTTGCTGAGCCAAAGCGTATACGGGCTGCCGGAAATATACCGCGAACGCATAGCGGGAGCAACACTTGTAGGCAACCCCGGATGTTACACGACATGCGCCATACTGCCCCTTTACCCGCTGCTTAAAGAAGGCGTTATAGAGCCCGGCGGTATAATCATCGACGCGAAATCCGGCGTAAGCGGCGCGGGGCGCAGCGAAAAGCTCTCAAACAGTTTCTGCGAAACTGACGAGAGCGTTAAAGCATACGGCGTGGGCACTCACAGGCATACGTCGGAGATAGAACAGGAGCTGTCGCTTGCGGCAGGCGAAGCGGTCGCGTTATCTTTTACGCCGCACCTGCTTCCTTTAAAGCGCGGCATCATATCGACTATATACGCTGCTCCTAAAAATGGCGTTAGTGAATCGTCTGTCGAGGAAGCTTTTAAAATGTATAAATATGAACCTTTCGTACAGGTAAGCGATTCGCTTCCGGAGATAAAGCATGTTGTTGGCAGCAACAACTGCGCAATAGGCTTTGTACTGGATAAAAGAGTTAATAAGCTGATAATCGTTTCATGCATAGACAATCTTGTAAAAGGAGCGGCAGGCCAGGCGGTACAGAATATGAACATCATGTTCGCTCTTGACGAGCAGGAAGGCCTAAACAAAACAGGATGGTATTTATAATGGATAAGTATATTGAAAAAGCCAATATTCTGATTGAAGCGCTGCCTTATATAAGACGGCTGTCAGGAAAGACCGTAGTAATCAAGTACGGCGGCGCCGCCATGCTCTCCGCCGATCTCTCCGAAAAGATAATGCAGGACATAACGCTGCTAAAATACGTAGGAGTTAACCCTATAGTCGTACACGGCGGCGGCAACGATATCAACAAAATGCTCGGAAAGCTGGAAATTGAGCCTCACTTTCACAACGGCCTTCGCGTAACGGACAAAGCCACGATGGACGTCGTTCAGATGGTGCTTATGGGCAAGATTAACAAGGAAATAGTCTCGCAGCTTGGCGTCGCGGGAGCAAAAGCAATAGGCTTGTGCGGCAAGGACGCGGCTCTTATTGAGGCCGAGAAGTTTAAATCTGACGACGGGTGCGATCTCGGGCAGGTGGGCAGGGTAACGCACATCAACACAAAGCTGATAAACGTGCTCGCGCAGGATGAATATATACCGGTAATCGCGCCTGTAGGCATAGGCAGGGACGGCGAAAGCTATAACATCAATGCCGATACCGTCGCGGGCGAACTGGCCGTGGCTCTCGGCGCCGAGAAGCTGATGTTCCTTACTGATACTGACGGCATTTACCGCGTGCCCGGCGACCTTTCTACGCTCATATTTGAGATTTCCGTGGCTGAGATAATGGAGCTTATAGCAAAAGGCGTTATTTCCGGCGGCATGCTGCCCAAGGTTGACGGCTGCATAAAGGCGATAAAAAGCGGCGTAAAGCGCACGCATATTTTAAACGGTACTATACCGCACCCAATACTGCTCGAGATATTCACTGATACCGGCATAGGCACAATGGTAAGGGAGTAAAGATATGAAACTGGAACAAATAGCGGAGCTTGAACACAAATATTATGCTCCTGTCTTCAAACGGCAGAATGTTTGCTTTGTACGGGGCGAGAACGTATATCTTTATGACACCGAGGGCAAGCAGTACACGGATTTTCTCTCAGGCATAGCCGTATGCTGCCTCGGATATTCAGACGAGGGCTACAAGCGGACTCTAAAGGACGCCATTGATAACCTCATGCACACGTCGAACATATTCTACATTGAAGCGCAAGAGAAGCTAGCAAAGCTCATCTGCACAGCGACGGGATATGACAACGTGTTCTTTTCTAACAGCGGCGCGGAGGCGGTGGAGGGAGCTATAAAGCTTGCCCGCAAGTACCATCACGCCGCCGGCAGAGAGCGCACGCAGTTCGTCACTATGAAGAACAGCTTTCACGGACGCACTCTCGCGACTCTCGCCGCCACCGGACAAAAGAAGTTCCACGAGGCGTATAAGCCGCTTATCGACTCGTTTGTGTACGTCGAGCCAAACGATATTGCCGCGCTGGGCGAAGCGGTAAGCGAAAATACCGCCGCCGTGATAATTGAACCAATAATAGGCGAGGGCGGCATAACGCCCATAACTCCCGAATACTTCAAGGCGGTACGCGCAGCCTGCGATAAGTGCGGCGCACTAATGATAGCCGACGAGATACAGACGGGCATGGGGCGCACAGGCGCACTTCTCGCCTCCCCTTCGCTGGGCGCAAAGCCCGACGTCGTCGTGCTGGCAAAGTCTCTCGGCTCTGGCATGCCTATAGGCGCGTTCCTCGCGTGCGGCGAGGCAGCTTACGCGTTTGAGCCCGGCGACCACGGTTCGACGTTCGGCGGCAACCATCTCGCATGCGCCGCGGCGTATTACGTTACCGATAAGCTCGTTTCCACTAACCTGCTTTCACATATATCCCAAGTCGGCGCATACTTTATCGACCGCCTCAAGGCGCTTCAATCGCGCTGCCCCGCCATCGCCGACGTACGCGGTAAAGGGCTGATGCTGGGCTTGGAATTCGCGGACGGGACGTCCGCGAAGGATATACAGCAGCGCCTTCTATCCAGCGGCTTTGTGGCGGCTACGGCGGGCGCGAACGTGCTGCGCTTCCTCCCACCTTATGTGATACAGCGCAGTCACATCGACAGCCTTTTAGAGGCGTTGAAGAAACTGCTATAAGCGACAGGAGAACCCATGCCCAAAAGAACGGATATAAACAAAATAATGGTCATAGGCTCGGGGCCGATAGTCATTGGCCAGGCCGCCGAGTTCGATTACTCGGGCACTCAGGCGTGCAAGGCCCTTAAAGAAGAGGGCTTCGAGGTCGTGCTTATCAACTCTAACCCCGCGACTATAATGACGGATGAGGAAATGGCCGACAAGGTATACATCGAGCCCATAACTCTTGAGGTAGTGTCCTCGATACTGTGTATGGAACGGCCTCAGGGCATAATCGCCACGCTGGGCGGCCAGACAGGCCTCAACATGGCGGTGGAGCTGGCGCAGAGCGGCATACTCGATGAGCTTAATATAGAGCTGCTTGGCACGTCGCTCGAATCCATAAAGCTTGCTGAAGACCGCGAGTTGTTCAAGGAAACGATGGAGAGCATAGGTGAAAAGATAGCAAAAAGCCGCATAGCCTGCAGCGTGGACGAAGCCGCGGCGTTTGCGGGCGAAGTCGGTTTCCCCATAATCGTGCGGCCCGCCTACACGCTGGGCGGCACAGGAGGAGGCATTGCGCGCGACCTGTTCGAGCTTGAGGATATCACGGCAAAGGGCCTCTCGTTTTCCATCATCGGCCAGGTGCTGCTCGAGCAGAGCGTCGCGGGATACAAGGAGATAGAATACGAAGTAATGCGCGACGCGAGCGACAACTGCATCGTCGTCTGCAACATGGAAAACTTCGATCCGGTGGGCATACACACCGGCGACAGCATAGTCGTCGCCCCCTCGCAGACGCTATCTGATAAGGAATACCAGATGCTGCGCTCGGCGTCCATAAAGATAATACGCGCGCTTAAGATAAAAGGCGGGTGCAACATACAGTTCGCGCTTTCCCCCGACAGCTCGGAATACGTCGTCATAGAGGTCAACCCGCGCGTAAGCCGTTCTTCCGCGCTCGCTAGCAAAGCAACGGGCTACCCTATCGCCCGTGCGGCCGCCAAAATAGCCGTAGGTTTCGGCCTCGACGAGATAGCTAATCCCATAACGGGCGGAACGAGCGCGTGCTTTGAGCCGGCGCTCGATTATGTCGTGACAAAGGTGCCGCGGTGGCCTTTTGACAAGTTCGTGACCGCTACGCGCACTCTAGGCACGCAGATGAAGGCGACAGGCGAAGTCATGGCAATAGGCCGCAACTTCGAGGAATCACTGCTCAAGGCGATAGACAGCCTTGACGTTAAGCTCGACTATCAGCTCGGCATGAAGACGATAGCGCAGTGGACGGACGAACAGATTGAAAACTCTTTGCGCAACCCTGACGACGAGAGGATATTCGTCGTATCTGAGGCATTGGAACGCGGATACAGCGCAGAGGAGATATGCGGCGTAACCAATATAGACAGGTTCTTCGTAGCGAAGCTTGAAAACATCGTGGGCCTTGCGAAGCAGCTAAAAGCGCATACGGCAGAGACGCTTCCGCAGGAGCTATTAAACAGATGCAAGCGTTTCGGCTTCGGAGACAGCTATATAGCCAACCTTATAGGGACGGATGAACACAGTATAAAAGCGCTTCGTGTTAAGTGGAATATGCGTCCCGCGTACAAGATGGTGGACACCTGCGCGGGCGAATTTGAAGCAAAGACGCCTTATTACTATTCGTGCTACGACAGCGGGGACGAGTCGAAGGACAGCAAAAGCAAA
This sequence comes from Bacillota bacterium, assembly GCA_023410595.1. GTDB lineage: Bacteria > Bacillota > Clostridia > Christensenellales > SZUA-584 > DTFZ01. Next base: position 8,378 of record JAEYPO010000040.1, read on the forward strand.
AAGGTCGTGGTTCTGGGCTCGGGGCCTATACGCATAGGCCAGGGAATAGAGTTCGACTATTGCTCGGTGCATTCCGCGATGGCGCTAAAAGCGCTAGGTTACGAGTCTATAATAATCAACTCCAACCCCGAGACGGTCTCCACTGACTTTGATACGTCTGATAAGCTGTATTTCGAGCCGCTCACAAAGGAATGCGTGCTCGACATAATAGAACGCGAGAAGCCGGAAGGTGTCGTCGTGCAGTTCGGCGGGCAGACGGCTATAAACCTCGCCGCCCCGCTCGCGCAGGAGGGCGTAAACATACTCGGCACACCGGTAGACGGCATAGACAGGGCGGAGGACAGAGAGCGCTTTCTGGAGGCGCTCGTTAAGCTGGGCATACCCCTCCCCCCCGGCGCAACGGCGTTTTCGCAAAACGATGCCCGGGAGATAGCGGCGCGCATTGGCTATCCTGTGCTTATCAGGCCTTCGTATGTGCTCGGCGGGCGCGCTATGGAGATAGTGTACAACGAGCAGGAATTAAAGGAGTACATGACGTACGCGGCAAAGGTGTCGCCGAAACACCCGGTGCTGGTGGATAAGTATATAAACGGCAAAGAGGTCGAGATAGACGGTATATGCGATGGCAACGACGCTCTCATAGTAGGCGTTATGGAGCATATAGAACGCGCGGGCGTACATTCCGGCGACAGCTTCGCGGTATACCCCACTCAGACGCTTGCTCCCGAAACGAAGCGCACCATTGTGGATTACGCGGCGAGGATAGGCATAGAGCTCGGCATAAAGGGGCTTTACAACATACAGTTCGTCATAGACCGCGAGGGCAGCGTTTACGTATTAGAGGTCAACCCCCGCGCCAGCCGCACAGTGCCCATACTTTCAAAGGTGACGGGCGTTCCTATGGTAAGGCTCGCCACTCGCATAATGATGGGCGAGGCGCTGATTGGCATGGGATACGGCACCGGTTTTTACAAGGAAAGCCGACTTGTTACCGTCAAGGCTCCCGTGTTTTCGTTCTCAAAGCTCACGACCGTGGATATATTCCTGGGGCCCGAGATGAAATCCACCGGAGAGGTCATGGGCACGGATACTACATTCCTCGCCGCGCTTAAAAAAGCGTTCGCGGCGTCGGGCATACAGCCGCCGCAAAGCGGAAAGCCCGTGCTGTTCTCTATAACGGACAGGGATAAGCACGAGGCGAGCGAATGCGCGCGGCAGATGATAGATATGGGATTCAGCGTGGCGTGCACCGACTCGACACACGAGAGCTTTTCCGAGCTCGGCGTCAAGTGTAGCCTAATTTCTAAAAGGAACGTCATAAAGGCGCTGAAAAACCGCGAGGTGTCGATGGTCATCAACACGCCGACGAGAGGAAAGCAGCAGGCTCGATTAGGGTTCGTGCTGAGGCGTACGGCTATGGAGTTCAACATACCGTGCATAACGTCTATGGATACGCTTAAAGCGCTGCTAAGCGTGATGTCGGCGGAGCATATAGAAGAGCATTATATGCCGCTTGGCGGATACAAAAAATGACTGATTTTTTTTAAGGAGTCGGATATGGACCTGTTATACTATAAACCGGAAAAAGAGTTCACCCAAAAACATCTGCTGCGCCTTGCTGACTACAGCAGGGACGACATACTGCAGATATTAAGCCTCGCTTTAAAGCTTAAGAAACAGATGAAGGAAGGCCTGCGCCCCCCGCTGCTCTCAGGCAAGATACTAGCCATGATATTCGCGAAAAGCTCTACGCGCACAAGGGTGTCGTTTGAGGCAGGCATATACCAGCTCGGCGGCACCGCTCAGTTTTTAAATGCTAATGACATACAGCTTGGCCGCGGCGAGCCGATATCCGATACGGCCAAGGTACTCTCGCGCATTGTGGACGGCATAATGATACGCACGTTCGCGCAGAGCGACGTTGAAGATTTAGCAAAGTACGGCAGCATACCCGTTATAAACGGCCTTACTGACCTGCTGCACCCTTGTCAGGTGCTCGCCGACCTGATGACGTACTATGAGTATAAAGGCGGCTTCGAAGGCAAGCTCGCGTTTATTGGCGACGGCAACAACGTAGCGAACTCTCTTCTTATCGGGTGCGCCAAGCTGGGCCTCGACATATCCGTAGCGTGCCCGGAAGGATTCGAGCCGGACAGCGGTGTGCTTGAGTCGGCGCAAAAAGCCGCCGGGGAAAGCGGCGCGCGTATCGTTATAACACAAGACCCGAATGAGGCGGCCGAAGGCGCGACAGCCGTATATACCGACGTATGGGCAAGCATGGGTCAGGAAGCGGTCGCGGCGGAGAAATACAAGCATTTTAAGGCGTATCAGGTAAACGAACAACTGATGTCGCTTTGCACTGAGGATGCGATATTCCTGCACTGCCTGCCCGCCCACCGCGGCGAAGAGGTGACGGAGGGCGTCATAGACGGCAAATGGAGTGCCGTTTTTGACGAAGCCGAAAACAGGCTGCACGCGCAAAAAGCCGTCATGGTGCTGCTTATGCAGGACAGGTAAAAAGCATGGAAAGCATAGTGTTCAAAAAAGCGGCGCCCGCGGACCTTATGGAGATAAAGCGCATAACAAGAAAGGCGTTTGAAGCTTATGCGAGTGAGATTCGCCATACGAACGTACAGGCGCTCCGCGAGACGGACGAAGCAATACTCAGCGATATCGAGCATAAGCACGTTTATATATGCAGCGTCGACGGAGAAACGGTGGGAGCTGTGCGGTTCGAGGTGCTAAAGGACGGCATAGCGTATCTCTCGCGGCTCGCGGTCGATCCCGAGATACAGTCGATAGGCATAGGCGGGCTGCTGCTCGAAAAGGTACGGCAGGAGTGCGTCACGCTTGGCGTGCGCGCCATAACGCTGCATACCGCGAGCAGGATGCGCTCCACCGTCGCGTTCTACTTAAAGAACGGCTACTACATACATTCAATAACTCGCGATAAGGACTATATACGAGCGTTTATGGTAAACGAGCTTGCGGAGATGGACGAGATGTTCGACTATGAGAGCATAGTGGGAAAAAGGTAATAATAAAGCTCACTAAAGAATTTTTTATTATTGCAGGCTTGCTGCCGCCGATGCCATCCTGCCGACACGCAGAGACCTGCCTTTAATCAGTGCGCACAACAGCGTCGCGTCAAACCGGTCGCCCGCACCCTTCGGATCGGCCTGCACTATCTTATACGCGTCAACGTCTGCCTTTTCGTTCCGGCCGTAAAGCATACACCCCCTGCCACCCTTTATAAAAGCCACAACTTCCATCGTTATATTAAAAAGCGGCGTCTTTTTACCGTCTTCCACTGCATCTTTGCCGGTCATCATTCTTACAGCGCAAATCAGTATACTGATTTGATCCCTAGGCTGCTAACACTTAACTAAGCCTGGCGCTAATACCAAGTTTTTTTTATGCGCAGATATTTAGTGTAAAAACGTAAAAGCTTATCCTTGCTCTATAACCACTTATCATACTCGTTACAAAGCGGAAGCATCGCGTCTTCGTCTTCCTCGATTTCGCCGAATCTCGGCAGCTTGTCATAAAAGTTGTTGTCAACGTTGTCGTCGTTAACCGAAGATACTTCCCCGCACACGAGGTCTCCCTCTCCTTCGAGCGCCCAGAACGCGTGATAAAGATACGGCGTAAGCGTTATGCTTCCGCCCGGCATGATCTTTACTATCTCGCCCGGAGCAAACGTTTTTTTGATGCAATCACAGTAAACTTCAACAGGCGTCTTGTAATCAAGCCCGCGGTCAGGCAACGCGTTATAAAGTTTTAATGCCAAAACGCCGCCCGCTCTGTTGATAATATCCTCGGTCTTTGAAAAATGAAAATGCATTGGCAGTCCCTGGCCGTCCTTTAAGAGAATATATTTCTCCGCATAAGGAACACCGATAGACTTGTCTTTTTGATCTCCGTTTCTTACGGTGAATAAAACCCCGCCTGTTTTGTCATAGCTGTTAAGGCCGTAATCTGTAATATCCCAGCCCAGCATAACCTTTCTGATAGTATCAAGCTTGTCTTTGTTGGCTTTCCAGTCTACAAGTTTCCAGTAACTAAACTCGGGAAGAAGTATATTGTTTCTCTTAAGTAATGATAATGCCCATTCAATGGCTCTGTTTATCTCACTTCGTTTCAATGTTTGGCTCCTTATTAATCAATTTCTATTTAAAATGTGTTCTTCATTATCGAAAAGATAAATACTTTAATTAACTCGTTCGAGATTATTCGACATCTTTACAGAAATTCCTTCTTATTTCTAAAAATATCTTTTTAGAATAACTAATTAACAATTTGACGGGTATACATGCGTATTAATGGAGTCTGATTATATAAGGCCGCTGGTTCCGATAATTATGTTAATTTTCTTGATATTTACGCCCCGCAATAATGCATCATATTAATCCCAAAACTACGCGCTAGGAATATTTCTCTATTACCCGTTTGATTTCCTCAAGGCTTTTCATGCCGTCAACAGCGTTAAGCTCCGAAAGGTTGCAGGCAGCCGCTCCCGCCCCTATTTTTAATGTGTATTCCATATCGTATCCCTGATAAAAGGAGTATAAAACGCCTGCGCAGAATGCGTCTCCCGCCCCCACCGTTCCTTTGATATACCCCTTTGGAAGCTTTAAAGAAGGCACAAAGGTAAACCCGCCGCTTGAATCCATTGCACAGGCCGCCTCCGGCGCGTGAATAACTACACATTCATTCACGCCTTTACCGATAAGATCAAGGCAAACGCTATGCAGGCTTTTTTTATCCAATTCGCCATTCTTCCTCACGGGCAAACCGCAAATCATTGAAGCCTCCACCTCGTTGATGATAAGGTAATCGCAGTATTTCAAGCTGGGCGTCACCACTTCAGAAAACCTGTTGCTGTTCTCGCTTACCACATCCATCGACGTCTTCATTCCATGCTGTTTGGCGGTATATAGCGTTTTCGCCATAACAGTACCGAAAGCCTCGTCGAGAGCGTCAAATTTGTCTAAAAGAAGCGCGTAGCCGATATGAAAAAATCTTGCGCTCAACTCCGAAAAATCAATGTCATTATAGTCAAAAACAGCGTTAGCGCCTCTGGCGTGAAAAAACGTTCTCGACTTATCCTCTACAGAAGTCATTACGTCGGTAAAAGATGTTATTGCGTCCTTGTTTATTTTCACTCCGCGCGTGTTGATATTGTACCGCTTCAAAGTATCGAGCAGATATCCGCCGCTGTCGTCGTCACCCACCATCCCTAAAGCATACAGGTCCAAAGACGCGTCGATCTTAGCAAGGTCGATAATCGTGTTGGCCAGGCAGCCGCCTACGCTTTTTTGCACGCTTAATATATTGCATAGCATGCCCTGTTCCGGGTATGAATCCACTTCTTTGCAAATATCGACAATCAGATTACCTGCAACCGCAATACCTTTTTTCATGCTGTTTTCCTCTCTTATATATCTGAACGCCTGATTATATCTATAGCATTTATGCTGCTTGCCTGGCAAGTGATAGTTGTGGGTGCTTATATTCTTTGATTATCGCAAAACTCGGCCCACTCCTGATAGCTGTGACCCATGGTATTACCTTCGCGGCCTGATATGTTCCATTATAGAATATGAGCAAACAAATAACCATAGGCTTCCTGATATTATGCGTGACAGTATGTATGCAAGCTTTTTCATACCAATAAAATAGCAGGCAGAGCAGAAACGCTCAGTTTCTGCTCTGCCTGCGTTAATCAATTCGCTTTACAGTGCCTGCTCAATATCATATATCAGATCGTCGATGTGCTCTGTACCTATGGATAAGCGAATGGTATTAGGTTTGATGCCCGATTCAAGCAGTTCCCGCTCGCTCATCTGCGAATGCGTTGTGCTTGCCGGGTGAATGACAAGAGACTTTACGTCCGCCACGTTGGCAAGAAGCGAGAATAGCTCGAGCTTTTCGGTGAATTTTCTTGCGTCCTCAGCGCTTCCTTTTATTTCGAACGTAAATATCGAACCTGCGCCCTTCGGAAAATACTTCTTATAAAGCTCATTATATGGGTTTTCGGGCAAAGACGGATGGTTGACGCGCTCGACCTTTGGATGCTTTGTAAGAAAATCGACAACCTTCAATGCGTTTTCAACGTGTCTTTCAACGCGCAGGGAAAGCGTTTCAAGCCCCTGCAGGAACAAAAACGAATTGAACGGACTCAAAGCCGCGCCCATATCTCTGAGCAGCGTTACGCGCGCTTTCGCAATATACGCAGCCGTGCCTAGCGAGTCATAAAAGCTTATCCCGTGATAGCTGGGGCTTGGCTGCGTGATGCAGGGAAACCTGCCCGAAGCCGCCCAATCGAATTTCCCGCCGTCTACAATTACGCCGCCTATCGACGTTCCGTGCCCGCCAATAAACTTAGTAGCCGAATGCACGACAATGTCCGCTCCGTACTCTATAGGCCGCAGCAAGTATGGCGTCGCGAACGTATTGTCTATGATGAGGGGTATGCCATATTCGTGGGCCAGTTCCGCTGTTTTTTCTATGTCGACGATGTTTGAGTTCGGGTTACCGAGGCTTTCTATAAACAACGCCTTTGTATTGGGTCGTATAGCTTCCTCGAAACTGCCGGGCTCATCCGGATCGACAAACGTTACGTCAATTCCAAAATCCTTAAGCGTATGCGCAAAAAGGTTGTATGTACCGCCATAGAGCGTTTTCGCCGAAACGATATGGTCGCCTGCGTGGGCAATATTTTGCACAGCGTACGTCACAGCCGCCGATCCGCTTGAAAGAGCCAGCGCGCCTATGCCGCCCTCCAGTGCGGTGATACGCTTTTCAAATACGTCCGTAGTGGGGTTCATTATGCGCGTATAGATATTTCCCGGCTCCGTCAGCGCAAAACGGCCGGCGGCCGCGGCTGAGTTTGGAAAAACATACGATGTAGTCTGATAGATCGGAACCGCCCGGGCGTCTGTCGTCGGGTCGGGGCTTTCCTGGCCTACATGAAGCTGCAGGGTTTCAAACTTTAGCTTTCTTTCCTTAAGCATTTTACACGCTCCTATTTCTTATCATTCATATAATGTTAATAAAATTATAATTGCTCCAGTATATACGGAGTTTCCTGATAGACGTAATAGTTCAGCCAGTTCGCGAACAGCAGGTTGGCATGGCCTCTCCACAAGACAGCAGGCGGTTTTGACGGATCGTCGCCCGGGTAATAATTTTTGGGCAGAGCCATCTTCATTCCTTTACCAATATCCCGTTCGTATTCTTTTCCAAGCGTAAGCGGGTCGTATTCAGGATGCCCCGTAACAAATATCTGCTTTCCCTGCATTGCGGATATAATACATAAACCGGCCTCTTCTGACTCGGACAGTATAGATAGACGGGAATCATTTTTTATATCCACAGGTTTCACTTGCGTATGACGCGAATGCGGAACATAGTATACGTCATCGAAGCCGCGCAGAAGTTTGATTTTATCGTCTCTCAATTTATGCTCGAACACGCCGAATAGCTTTTCCGGCAGGAGATATTTTGGAATACCGTAATGGTAATAAAGTCCGGCCTGCGCCCCCCAACAGATGTGCAGCGTGGAAAACACATGCGTACGGCTCCACTCCATGATATCTTTGAGTTCGTCCCAGTAGTCCACTTCTTCGAATTCCAGCGTTTCGACAGGCGCTCCCGTTATGATCATGCCGTCGAATTTGCGATCCCTGACGTCGTCAAATGTTTTATAAAACGCCTCAAGATGTTCGGGCGCGGTATTCGTCGGCGTATATGTGGCCGTCTTTAAGAATACGACGTTTACCTGCAGCGCAGTGTTGCCCAGCAGGCGCAGAAGCTGCGTTTCGGTGGAGATTTTGTCGGGCATAATGTTCAGTATCGCAATCTCCAGCGGACGGATATCCTGATGCAGCGCCCTTTGCTCTGTCATGACAAATATGTTTTCATCACTCAGCGCCTTGTAAGCGGGCAGGGTTTCGGGTATCTTTATCGGCATAATCTTAAATCCTTCTTCACTTTTTATTGTTTTTCAACCTGTCTTCGAACACTTAACATCTTTTCATTATAAGAATTGATCGCCGGTGTTATTCATTGTTTACTCGTTATATACTTTATTATTCCTATCGCCTTTATATGGATTTGTGTAATAATACTGCTTATATAGTCGGTTGTCAATAGCATCTATAAAAAAAACCATGAATTTGCGAACCGCGACGTTTCTTTTTATCGTTAAATTTATGCCTTAAACCGGGTCAGGATAAGTGTGCCTCCGGAATGTAATTAATTCTTTGCTCTGTTCGCAATCGTCGCCTGCCTTCGCCTCCGCTCGCCATGCTCCCTTGCTCACAGATCCTCATCGCCCAATGGGCTCTCAATTCCGGTTCCTTCGATTTCCTTCGGACATATTCAATAAAAAATACCACCATTGAGGTGGTATTTTTTATTGGTACCTCCTAGGGGAATCGTTCCGTTCGCTTACACTCACTATCACGCCACCTCGCCGCCTTCATCTGCCACTGGCAGCGGCGGGCACGCCTTCGATTCTCCTAAATTATGTTCAAAACAAAAAACCATACGCAAGGTATGGCCTTTTGTTTTATCTGAGATGAGTGAAATCGGTATAATTTAATTGTTCGTTTTTAGCACGCTCAACGGGGGTAAAACCCGGTGGCGTATAATTTTACTGGGAGATAATTCTCTTCCCAGATTCCGTATAACTTTCGCCTATTCTCAGGCGATTCTTTATCAAGTGTCTTTGATATGCCGGATGTTTTCTTTAGTCATTTGATGCAGACCACCGTCAGCGTGCATGACTCCATGTTATATGTCTGTGCTGTGCTGAACTGGACGCTAAAAAACATTGTGCCTGGCAAGTAGTTGGGTGCTATGAGGACTGAGTTGGAGCAGGAAGAATAGGCGTCCGGATCAATCAGGGAGGCCTCGCTGCTAAATGTTTGCATGGTTATTAAGTTTCCTCTATAGTAGAGAGCACTGCAGTAATTAAATGGATTAGCTGCGCTTATCGTCAAATTATACGTTACCAGATAGGTGTGTCCTACAGCCAGCGCGATCTCGCTATCATTTTCCGTTGCAAGTGAGATCAGTGCATTGTCTGTGCTCGGTATGGCGTCACTGTCCGAAAATTGAGCGCTAGTAGAATTAAAGCCGGTTATTTTATATTGGGCATAGGCCAGGGCGGTTCCCGGCGCGCCGGCTGCGCCTGTTGACCCTTGTGCTCCTGTCGCCCCCACCGGCCCGGTAATGTCTGTGAGCGCTATGAGGTCATGCCATACCGTATCGCCTTCATAACGGAATTGGATGTATGTCCCGTTGTTTTGTACTTCTATCTCCCTGCCGTCGGCCCCCGGCAGACCCGCTGACCCCGGAGAACCTGTTGATCCCGTTGACCCCGTTGCGCCTATCTGTCCCGGTGAACCCGCTGGCCCTGTTGCCCCCGCCGACCCCGTTGCGCCTATCTGTCCCGGTGAACCCGCCGCCCCTCTTGGGCCGGTATCTCCAGTTTCCCCCTGCAAACCTGTGGTACCTGTTTGCCCCGTTGTTCCTGTCGCTCCAGGCAGGCCCGTTTCGCCTTTGAGTTCTGATAGCGCGAGCAGGTTTTGCCATTCACTATCCTGACCCACCCGCCATTGTATGTAGCCGCTATCCACCCTTAGCTCTGGGGTACCCTGTCCTTGGCTGGATGTCTGAACATTCTCCGGTGCGCAGCCCGCCACGAGTATGAGTATCAATGCCACTGCTATTATTGCGCCTGCAGCTTTTTTTATCTTATGCCTCATAGAATTACTCCTCCATGCCTTCTGTATTTTTCAAAGGTAGCAACATGTTTACCTGATGCAATTTACTTTAATATGATAAGGGAATGACTCTTATTCAGATGGATTTATTGTAAAAATAGCCATATAATATTATATTTCACTTACTTAATATTTTCAAGAAGATTAAAATAGGAGTGTAAAATAAGAGTCAATCCGTTCAGCCTGACTCCTGTTATATTAACGATAGTCTTTTGATTCGGTACCTCCTAGGGGAATCATCGGTTATGTTTATACGTGGCCGCGCCGTTTCTTTTATACTATTATGTTTATGTCATCAAGCCGGGTCGGGGCTAACGTGCCACTGGCACGTTAGCTTATCCCTCCCTTCGATTCCCTTCAGAATTATAAAATAAAAATACCGTTCAAAAAAACGGTATTTTTATTTGGTACCTCCTAGGGGAATCGAACCCCTGTTACCGCCGTGAGAGGGCGGTGTCTTGACCGCTTGACCAAGGAGGCGCTTTGAGAGTTCATTTTAACAGAAAAATTTAAATATATCAACCCCTAAATATGAGAACGGCGCACAATTTATATTTCAAAATTCGGCAAGAATCGTCATTGACATTTCATATATATATGTTATATATTTATAACATAATGTGATTTTTTTTTAACATGGAAAGGTTTGAAGCATGAAAAATAAACTTGGCCTGCTGGGGCTTCTCGGTTTGCTGGGAATACTCGGCATCGTCACCGATAACAGATACTTTCTGGGGTTCTTTGCGTTTCTTGTATTTGTACGCTACTTTTTTGTGATACCTGACGAGTTGTTTATGCAGAACGTCCGGCGTGCCGCCACGCCCGCGTTTTTTACCTGCATTGGAGCTCAGGCGGTAACATTATTAGTCACCGCGTTCACCAAAGACGACGACCAGCTGATAACTGGTTTGGCGTTGAGCTTTTCGATTTCAATGATGTTGTTTATTATACTTTTGGTCATTGCTGAGTTTAAAGAACAGAGAAATCGCTGATATGGCTATAATAACTAAGATAAGAGAATACAGGGCAAGGTACGGCATGACGCAGGAAGAGCTCGCCCGTAAGGTGGGCGTCAGGCGTGAGACGATAGTGCACCTTGAAAACGGCAGATACAACCCTTCTTTAAAACTCGCTTCTGACATATCGAGGGCGCTTCACTCCACCATCGACGATATCTTTACGGTTACGGACGACTAATGCGTTTCTTAGTATAAAAAAGTAGGCCGGTATGGTTTTCCATGCCGACCCTGCAAGGAGAAGGTTCATGATAGATTCCGCAGCTTATAAAGCGCCCGCTGATCCGCGATATTAATTGACTGCCAGTCACGGCTTTGAGCGTGCGCGTACTCGTGATATTTTTCCTGCATGGCTTTCTTTGCTTCGGCGTCATACGCTTCGGGATGCGCCTTTATAAAATCGCACGTTTCTGATACGGCGTCGCCCGAAAGCGTAAACAGATAAGCGGCGTCTATTTTTCCCGTGCTCTCGTACCGCCGGATGTTGCTGCGCGCAACGTACAGCTCCGGGTTTACCGCCACAAGTGCGCAGAAATAAAGCAGCGCGGCAACGGCAAAGCATTTAATGATTTTTATACTGTCAACGTATATGCGAGCCAGCATTATGACGTTGAGCATAACCAGCAGCAGCATGAACGAGTGAGATACAAACCGGGAGATGGTATATCCGTACGAAAATTCGTAATACGCAAGGCGCATATGCGAAGATGCCATTATGACGAAATTGAACGCTATGAGTATCGTATACAACACTTTCAGGCTGCGCTGCGTTTTTTCGTCTTTCTGTTTTGTGAACCGCAGCGCCAGCGCGATTATCAGAAAGTTAAGGCACGTTACAAACAACAGCTCGCCAAAGCCGCTCACCGCGTATGCTGAGCTTGTCAGCCCAAGTTGATTGGCCATAGTCTCACTCGTCTCAAAGAAATAGCTGAATTGCACTGCCGCGAACAGTATATACACCACGCTTACCATAGAGAGCGCTACCAGCATGGTCACGCTTTGCACCGGCCGCTTGCCCGCAAAATCCCAAGCTTTCCTTTCGCCCGTATACTCTGTCCTGCCTGCCGTCGCTATCGGCGCGGCGGCCGCGGACGCGGCGAGCAGGAACATGAATATGTATAGGAACATGTCGCCAACGTTGATCTGCGCAAACAGCAGGCTCACATAAGCCGCTATCTGTTGGTCTGCGATTAAAAGCAGCGGGATTATGAGTATCAGCAGCACGGTTCCTATGAGTATGCCGGCTATAGCTCCCCTCTTTTTTTCCGACTGCCTCTTGAATATACCGTTTACAGAGCCCGCGATAAACTGCCCTAGGCCCATCAGCATACGGTTAATGCCGGCGAAGAGTATGTCTATGAGAAACAGCGGCTCATACCAGCGGGAAAGAGCGCTGTCTGAAAGTACGATATACTGCACGAACATAACAAACAATATCACGGGCACGCTAAGGTAGTTTAAAAACGTGCTGCCTATAAAAGCGTATGCCGCAAGGAATATGACGGGCAGCGAAAAAAGCGTTATGAGCTTTTCTTGCCGAAACGTCTTTTTCATGAATTGCGTCCTGTTTAAGAGCGCAAAGCCGTAAAGCAGCAACACAAACAGCAGCAGATTGACGCCAAGATACTGATTGGTGAACAGATATGAAAACAGTATGCCGAATACCGCCGCGCTGAGCAGCAGTTTCGCCGGGGTGTTCGCCTTCTCTTTACGTCCGTCCTGCCGCGGTATACCTGATAATCCTTCGGACTCGCTTAGTTCATACATGTTTACTGTCCTCCGTACGTTTCGGTTTTCTCTTGTCTTGTGCCGCTTCACCTGCCTTTTCTTTTTCGTGCTCCTTAGTTTTATCGTCAGGGCTTCTGTTTGCAAAGTATTCATACAGGTAACTCGTATCGGTCATATGCATTCCCTCCCTGGTTTTTTAAAATCATAAACCACGATTTATGGTTTGTCAATTATTATTTTCTGTTTATCAATATTTTATTCATGTTCTTCATATTTGTTGCCTGTTATAAGAAAATATAAAGGCATGCAAAAAGAGCCCGTGTTCAGCGGACTCTTTTCGGTGATATTGCTATATAGTCATGCTTTGCGTTTGGGCTTCTGCGTGTAATCGTTCATTACTTCCTTGAGTATCTCCACAGTCTCTTTTGAGTCGTTGAGCTCCTGCTTGAGCCTGTTTATTTCCGCTTCCAGCGCCATCACCCTGACCGACTCCATATCCTCACGCACCCGGACGGCAGCCTTCACGCCGGGTTCCTTCTTTTTGTTTTCCGCTTTACTCTTTGTATGTTCCGACATGGGCTCCACCTCGCTCTTCACATAATCATAGTCCAGCAATTCATTGAACCTGCCGCGCTTCGTGTAGTGCGTATGCAGAAGTTCATGGGATATATGGCTTCCCGGGAGTTCCAGGTACTCCTCATAAAGATGCTTTACAGAGGGGTTTTCGTGCGATTTGCGGATCACCTTTCCCTCGTCTTCGTCGTATATGCCGCGAAGCCGCTTTATACGCACGTCCGGGTCTTTGGATCTCGGCTGGCCGCCGCCCATTATGCAGCCGTTCGGGCATCCCATGACCTCTATGAAATGGTACGGCGATTCTCCTTTTTTGACCTGTTCCATCAATATCTTCGCGCCGGCAAGCCCGCTCGTTACCGCAACCTTTACCACAGCGCCGTCCAAAAACTCATAACCGGGCAGCGGGTTCTCAATCTTTATGTCCGCCGTCTTTATCTGCTCGAGCCCTACAATGGGCGTTACATGCAGCCCTTCAAACGGCAGTTCACGGCCTGTCACGAGCTCGTATACCGTGCGCAGCGCGGCTTCCATCACGCCGCCCGTAACTCCGAATATATCGGCGGCGCCCGTAGACATGCCGAGCGGATTGTCGAAGCTGCTTTCCGGCAGCGACTCAAAGTCTATGCCCGCCTCTCTTATCATCTGCCCGAGTTCTCTTGTTGTCAATACAGCGTCCACATTAGGATAGCCGCTGTTTTTCATCTCGCGCCGGTTGATCTCGAATTTTTTGGCGGTGCACGGCATCACAGACACGACGAACATATCCTTCGGATCGGCGCTTATCTGTTCGGCGTAGAACGACTTTGCGAGCGCTCCCAGCATAGTATGCGGAGATTTGCATGTCGACAGATGATCGAGCTCTCCGGGGTACATATGCTCGACATATTTTATCCAGCCCGGGCTGCACGACGTTATCATAGGAAGAACGGCTTCCCCGCCTGTAAGAGCCTTTGTCAGCCTTGTGAGGAGCTCCGTGCCTTCTTCCATTATTGTCAGGTCGGCGGTAAAATCCGTGTCGAATATATCGTCAAACCCAATCGTGCGAAGCGCCTGCGCCAGCTTGCCCGTCACTCTCGCTCCCGGCTCGAGCCCGAACTCCTCGCCTATGGCGACTCTTATCGCGGGAGCCACCTGCACTACGCACCGCTTGTCGGGGTCGCTTAAAGCCTCCCATACGCTCTTTGTGGCGTCCGTTTCCTTAAGCGCTCCTACAGGACATACTACTGTGCACTGCCCGCAGAACGCGCAGTTGACGCTGCCCAGCGGCAAATCCATGGCGGGGCCTATGACGGTGTCAAAGCCTCTGTGCTGTGCGTTTAAGATACCTACGCCCTGCACATCGTTGCATGCAGTAACGCAGCGGCGGCAGAGCACGCACTTTGACATGTTCCTCGTGATGGAGACCGACGATTCTATGCTGTATTCGGAATGCTCCCCTTCAAACCTTGTTGCGTCCACGCCCAGCGTCTTGCCTAATTCCTGCAGCTCGCACGTCTGGTTGCGCGTACAGCTCAAGCAGTCCTTGTCGTGGTCAGAAAGCAGCAGCTCATATAATACTCTGCGCGCCTTGCGCACCTTCTCGGTGTTCGTGTGGACCACCATGCCCTCGAACACCTTAGTGATGCACGACGCCTGCAATGTTTTAGCGCTCTCAACTTCCACCACGCATATTCTGCATGAGCCGAACTGGTGGATTCTGTTCAGTGTACACAGCCCGGGTATGTTTACCCCTATCGTTTTCGCCGCTTCCATAATGGTATAATCGTCCGGTACGGCAACGCTGTTTCCGTTTATCGTAATATTAACCATTAAAGCTACCTCCTTTCGCAGTGCAGGCAGCGCATTGCCTCTGCCATCGCGTTAAGCTTGTGATATCCCTGTACGACCTCGTCGAACGTATTTTTGCGTGTTTCGGGATCGAGCATCTCCAGCGGGAACCGCTTGTGAGCAACTATCTCATCCTCGTCGGATAATTTAGGTATATCTATAGGCTCGCCCTTGTTGAGTTTGCCCTTGCCTCCGAGATACTTGTCGATGGAGACCGCGGCTCTCTTGCCGTCCGCTATCGCGCGTATGACCTCGTCGGGGCCGCGCGTCACGTCGCCTCCCGCAAATACGCCTTCCATAGTAGTCATCTGCGTGTCGCCCTGCAGCACGAACGTCCCCCAGGGGGTCAGGCCTATCTCGTCCTTTCCTATAAACGGGAAGTCCGCATACTGGCTTACCGCCGGAATTACCATATCGGTCTCAAGCATGAAGTTCGAGCCTTCGACGAGCACGGATTTGCGCCTGCCCGACGCGTCGAACTCGCCTAGCTCCATCCTTACGCACTCTATCTTTTCTACCCTGCCGTTGCTGCCCGCTATAAAGCGTACAGGCGCGGCGAGTTCGATGAGTTTGATGCCCTCTTCTATCGCCTCGTTTACTTCCGTCTCGTAAGCCGGCATCATGCCTTTCGTCCTTCTGTACAATATCGTTACGTTATCAGCCCCTAATCGCAGCGCGGTCCTTGCGGAGTCTATGGCCGTGTTGCCTCCGCCTATTACCACTACATTACTGCCCATGTCTATTGGCTGGTGCGTGTTCGCTTTCTTAAGGAACTTTATACCGTGCAGCACGCCCGGCAGGCTTTCTCCCGGAATGTTCACCCTCTGCGGGAGCTGCGTGCCGGTGGAGATATATATAGAATCGTACCGCGCTTTAAGTTCGCCAAACAGTATGTCCCTGCCGACCTCGGTATTTAAGTGTATCCTCACGCCTTCCTGCTCTATAAGCCTCACTTCGTGCGCAAGAACGTCCTTGGGCAGCCGGTATTCGGGTATGCCGTAGGCAAGCACGCCGCCTGCCGTATCGTGCGACTCGTATACTTCCACGTCATAGCCTATCCTCGCAAGGTAATACGCGCACGTCAGCCCGGAAGCGCCCGCGCCTATCACGGCGACGCTCTTGCCGTTCTTTGGGAATACGATATCCCTCGAATAAGCCCTTTCGTTCTGCATCGCGTAGTCGGCCACGAACCTCTTTAGATCGCATATCGCGACAGCTTCATCCACCGTCCTTCTGCGGCATTTTCTCTCGCACGGCCGCGTGCATATCCTTCCGCAGACCGCGGGGAACGGATTTTCCTGCCGTATGAGGTGATAAGCGTCCATAAACCGGCCCGCCGCCACGAGCGACATATAGCCCGGAACGTTTACGTTCGCGGGGCACGTATTCTCGCACGGCGATATGAAAAGCTCTGAGCAGACGCCCGCCCGGCAGTATTTGTTCCTTATATGCTCGTCGTATTCCTCCCGGAAATACTTTATCGTGCTGAGTACCGGATTGGGCGCCGTCTGACCAAGGCCGCACATCGCGGTCTCCTGTATCGTCTCTCCCAGCTCTATGAGCAGTTCAACGTCGCCTTCCTCGCCTTCGCCGCGTGTTATACGCTCTAAGATCTCGAGCATACGCTTAGTTCCAATGCGGCACGCCGTGCATTTTCCGCACGATTCGTCGCGTATGAAATCCATGAAATAGCGGGCGGTATCCACCATGCACGTATCCTCGTTCATTACGATGAGGCCGCCGCTGCCCATTATAGCGCCCACTTTCTTTATGGTCTCATAATCCGTCGACACGTTCAGGTTTTCGGTCGTCACGCAGCCGCCCGAAGGCCCGCCTATCTGCGCAGACTTGAATTTCTTCTTATTAGGAGTTCCGCCGCCTATCTCGAATATTATGTCTCCCAGCGGCATGCCAATTGGCACTTCCACAATGCCTGTATTGACTACGTCACCCGCGAGAGCGAACACCTTCGTGCCCTTGCTGTTTTTCGTGCCGAACTGTGTATACCACTCTCCGCCCCGGTTTATTATCTCGGGCACGCTCGCGTACGTCTCAACGTTGTTTATTATAGTCGGCTTGCCGAACAGCCCTCTCTGGAACGGGAACGGCGGTTTCTGCTTAGGCTCGCCCCTGTGCCCTTCTATCGAAGACATCAGCGCGGTTTCCTCGCCGCAGACAAAAGCTCCCGCGCCTATCCTTATCTCGATATCAAACGAGAACTTGCTGCCCAGTATGTTCTTCCCCAGCAGTCCGCGCTCCCTTGCTTCGGCAAGCGCCGCCTTCATCCTCTCTACCGCTATTGGATATTCTGCCCGTATATATATGAACCCCTGGCTCGCGCCTATGGCGTACCCGCCTAATATTAGCCCTTCGATTATCGTATGCGGGTCGCCCTCAATAAGGCTCCTGTCCATGAACGCTCCCGGGTCGCCCTCATCCGCGTTGCAGACTATATACTTTTCGTCGCTCTTCTGCTTAAGGCCCGACTCCCACTTGACGCCCGCCGGGAAGCCCGCGCCGCCTCTGCCCTTGAGCCCTGACTTTTTAACTTCATCCACAACATCCTGAGGCGTCATTTCGTTTAAAGCCTTATACGCGGCAAAATATCCCCCGTTTGCTATATACGCTTCTATACTGCCGTACTCTATTGAGCCGCAGTTGCGGAGAGCTATTTTTACCTGCTTTTTGAAGAAGTTGATGTCGTCTATGCAGGGCACGTGTCTCGCAATAGAATAGTCGTAGAACGTATACTGTTCCAGCACCTTGCCGCGCAGTATATGCGATCTTATGATCTCCTTGACTTTCTGTTCGTCCAGTTCTGTATAGAATATCCTGTCGGGCAGCACAAGCATTACCGGGCCCACGGCGCACGTACCCATGCAGCCTGTCTCGTATACCTTTACAGAATCCTTAAGTCCCGCCTTTTCTATCTCGCTTATCGCGGCGTCGCGCACTGCGCCGCAGTTTGACGATATGCAGCCGGCGCCCGCGCAGACGTATATCCTGTATTTATACTTCTGAAGATTATCGTTATAGTCTTTTTGTATCTCTTTCAGCTTATCCAGCGTTTTAATTTTATCGCTCATACTGCCGCCTCCTATTCATTCTCGTACTTGGCAAGAATAGAGTTCAGCTTGTCTACGTTGACCTGTTTGTATACCACGTCGTCGATCATCATCGCGGGCGCAAGGCCGCATGAGCCTATACAGCGCGCAACTTCAAACGTAAACTTGCCGTCGTCCGTCGTTTCTCCCACCTCTATTCCGAGCCGATCCCTCAAGCCTTCCACTATCTTTTTCCCGCCGCGCACATAGCACGCGGTTCCAAGGCACACCCTTACCGTATGTTTGCCTCTTGGCTTCGTGGAAAAGAACGAGTAAAACGTAACGACGCCCGACACTTCCGACAATGGGATGCCCATCTTGTCAGCGATAAACACCTGCAGGTCCAGCGGCAGATATCCGTTTATCTCCTGAGCGAGATGCAGTATCTGTATCAGGCTGCCCTCCCTGTCTTTATACAGGTCGATGACGTTGGCGATCTCAGCATATTTCTGCTGTCCGCACCCGTCACAATGTTCCGTCTTTTTATTTGCGCCCATCATATACCTCCTAACATGTGATTTTTTTAACAAACTCATCATTGTAATCATAACAAACAGATGTGATAGAATTATAAAGGTCTGTGAATAATTTCATAAAGATTCCGTATAATTCCACATATTTTTTAACTATCTTTGCGATTTCTATAACAGTATTATCACATTTGTTAATATATACCACATGCATATATAATTACTTGATAAAAAAGGAAATATCTATTATTATATTATCACTACTTATACTCTCATCATTATGCGATAAATATATCTGTTAAAAAACTGGAAAACTGGAGCTTGAAATGGGCGATATACGAATCCTTATCGCCGGACCGGACGCCGAAACAAGAGCGAGAATCAAGACTCATGCCACATTTGAGGGTCTGACCGCCGACGAGATCGGCGACGGTATTGCAGTATTAAAACTGTTCAGGCGAAGCGAATACAATATTATTATTATTGACGCTAACATTGCGGAACTGGATGCCTGGAACGTTTGCCGTCAGATACGAAAAAGTTCGGATACTCCGATAATAATAATATCGGATAACGACGACGAAGAAGAAAAGCTTTCGTTCTTTGACATTGGCGCGGACGATTTCATAGCAAAGCCGTTTTCCGGTAAGGTAATGATGGCGCGCATACACGTGATACTCAGACACAGTCTGGGCAGCGGCAAATATGAGCCAAGGCGCCTCATATTTGAAGGGCTGTGCATAGACTCTGTCTCACGGACAGTGTATATAGACGGGGAAATAGTAGAGCTTACGCCCAAAGAGTATAAGCTGCTGCTGTTCTTCGCTCAAAACCCGCATATAGCCATGTCGCGAGAAAGGATATTGCTAAGCGTCTGGGGCGAAGACTTCTTCGGCACTGACCGCACAGTCGACACGCATGTGAAGATGCTGCGCGAGCATATAAAGCCTTACGACAGGTTCATAGACACCGTCTGGGGTGTAGGCTATATTTTCAAATGACAATTTCTAACCGAATACAGTATTTATATCACATCGGGCATCCGGTGTTTTTTTATGCATATTTGATTTTTCAGGGCGGAAACTAAAACGGACTATAAAACGTGGAGGTAATATTATGACAAATTTCCCACCGCAGCACCAGCCGTTTCAGGGCAGGGAAGCCGAGATGAATCCAAGGCCGCAGTACGACGACCCGTTCTACTTCGGCAGTGAAAAGTTAAAGGATAAAGTAGCAATAATCACGGGAGGAGACAGCGGCATAGGCCGCGCCGTAGCAGTCGCTTTCGCCAAGGAGGGCGCGGACGTCGTTATCGCGTATCTGCTTGCCAACGCGGACGCGAACGAAACAAAATCCGCAGTCGAGCATTACGGCAAGAAATGCCTGCCCATACGCGCGGATCTACGCACGGAACAAGCGGCGCAGAACGTCGTTTCGGATACGCTCGCCGCATTTTCCCATATAGACGTGCTCGTAAACAACGTGGGCATGCAGATACCGCAGAACAGCATACTCGATATAACGGCGCAGCAGCTCGAAGATACTTTTAAGACAAACATATTCTCATACTTTTATATGACGAAAGCCGCTCTCCCCCACCTTAAGCCCGGGGCCAGCATAATAAACACTGCGTCTGTCACCGCGTACCGCGGCGCGGAGGACCTTATTGACTATTCTTCCACAAAAGGCGCCATAGTTTCGTTTACGAGGTCTATGTCCCAGTCGCTGATGAAAAATGGCATACGCGTCAACGCTGTCGCTCCCGGCCCTGTCTGGACGCCGCTCATACCTTCGAGCTTTTCGCCCGAAAAGGTCGCCTCGTTCGGTAGCTCGGTGCCCGCACAGTACGCGGCTCAGCCGTTCCAGATAGCGCCCACATACGTATACCTCGCCTCCGAGGCGGGCAGCTATGTGTCGGGCCAGGTGCTGCACGTCAACGGCGGAGCGATAGTGGAGTCATAAAGCGTTTAACGAAGCTCTTTGAACGCTTCGAGAAATTCGCGCTTTACCTGCTCGACGGGCTTTTGCGAAAAATCGTGCTCCGCCGATATGTACGGGCGGGCTTTGCTTATAACAGCGCCGGTAAGCGCCTCGAATTCATAATACAGCATAGCGTTGTCTATATCGCACACTGCGTTTGCTTCGTCTTCAGACAGGTCGGAGAGCCCGAACGCGGCGAACACGGCGTCCGAAACGAGCTGCTCTATTAATGCATAACCTTCCAGCCTGTATTTAACCGGCCGCGGAACGTCGGCGATATAGCACTCGGCGGCGTCGTGCAGCAGGCACGCGAGCTGAACGCGGCGGCTTAAGCCCTTGCTTTTTGCTTCGGCGGCGCAGTTTAAGCAATGCTGCGCTATGGAAAAGAAGGTGTTAAGATGGCCGTTCGCCCTTACCATCATTGACAAAGCGTGCGCTATGTCCTCTATGTTCACCTGCTCCGGTGTTATTTCAAACGGATCCATCCGAAGCCCTGTATATGTCCGTATTTCGTTTACCTTGAATTCCAAAAAAGTTCACCGCCTTCTTTTCCGTACATTCTAGCACTAAATACCATATAAATCAAAAGGATGCTGTTTGGCATCCTTTAATTGCTTCAATGTGTCATTCAGAGGGAGCAAAGCGACCGAAGAATCTTTTGTATAAAAGCCAGTATTTCCACCCCAGAAAGCCTCACGACTTGCCGGGGACCCCGATATTACCACCCCATCAAGCCTCACGACTTGCTGGGGACCCCGATATTACCACCCCATCAAGCCTCACGACTTGCTGGGGACCCCGATATTAAAAAGGATGCGTTTTTCAGCATCCTTATCGTCTTTATATAATACCGAATTCCCTGAATACTTTCTTGAAAACTTCCACCGCCTCGTCCATCTGAGAGCGGGTATGCGTCGCGGTGTAGCTCGTGCGCAGCATGCACTCGCCCTCTTTGACTGCCGGGGGAATTACCGGGTTAACATATACGCCTTCCTCGAACAGCCGCTTCGTTATCATAAACGTCTTTTCCATTGTATAAGTAAACACGGGTATTACTGCCGTCTCGCCGTCTATTATCGGTATGCCCGCCGCCTTTAGCTTTGCGCGCATGTAGTTTGATATGTCTATAAGGGCTTTCTGGCGCTCTGGTTCACTCTGCATTATATGCAGCGCCTCAAGCGCGGCGGCCGCGTTTCCGGGCGGTATGGAAGCGCTGAATATGAACGGGCGGGATTTATGCCGCACATAGTCTATGACGAGCGCGTTAGCCGCGACGCAGCCTCCGAGCGACGCGAACGACTTTGAGAATGTCGTCATTATTATATCTACCTCATCTTCAAGCCCGAAGTGATTTGCCGTACCTCTTCCGCAATCGCCCAGCATGCCTACGCCGTGTGCGTCGTCCACCATTACTCGTGCGCCGTACTTTTTCGCAAGTTCCACTATCTTAGGCAGATTAGCTATATCGCCGCTCATGCTGAATACGCCGTCAGTAATGATAAGCTTTCCCGCTTCCCCGGGCAGGCGGGCGAGCACGCCTTCGAGATCGTTCATGTCGTTGTGCTTATAGCGCAGCACGTTTTTCGCAAAGCTGAGCCTGCAGGCGTCCACTATGCTGGCGTGATTCTCTGTATCGTTAAGTATATAATCGTGGCGGCCCACTACGCCGGTTATTATACCGAGGTTCGTCTGGAAACCTGTGCTGAACGTCATGACAGCATCCTTATGGAAGAATTCGGCGAGTTCTTTTTCAAGCTGCTCATGCAGCACCAGCGTGCCGTTTAAAAACCTCGAACCGGAACAGCCCGTACCATATAAATCCGTCGCGGCATTTGCCGCCTTCTTCGTCCTTGGGTCGTTTGTAAGCCCCATGTAGTTATTGGAGCCTATCATGATGATGCGTCTGCCGTCCATCACGACTTCCGTATCCTGCGCGGTATGCAGCGCGTGAAAATAAGGATAAAGCCCCGATGCCCTTGCATCCCTGGCTTCCGTCCATTTAAAACACTTTTCGAAAATATCCACTTATTTCTCCCGCCAAATATTATTCTGCTTCTGTACAACTATTATGAGTATACATTCAATGTAAAATACAAACAAGCCTTTTTGCCCGCCGTCATATATATTTAATGTTTAGTAGTACTAACTGCCCCTTTTCTTAATAAACGTCATTTTTCCGCTCTCAGCAGTTGCCTTCGTGTACGTATTTCAAGTTTTCCCGCGCGATATCTGCCAGCGAATATACCGTATCCACAGGCGTCGCATCAATGTCCGCCATTTTGTAACGCGGGAAAAACCTCGAGATATGCAGCGGTATGTTCTCGTCCACCCCCGCAAGCCAGGCCGACAGAGCGCGCATCTCTTCGGGCGTATCGTTTTCGCCCGGCACTATAAGCGTCGTCACCTCCACGTGGCATTGCTTCGAAGCTATGGCTATCGACTGTTTTACCGGCTCAATATGCCCGCCGAGCTTCCTGTAAAACTCCTCCGTAAACGCCTTTAAGTCTATGTTCATCGCGTCTATAACCGGCAGCAGGTCTTTAAGCGGCTGTTCGTTCACATATCCGTTGCTCACGAGTACGATTTTTAGCCCGTGCTGTTTCGCCGTCTCGGCGCAGTCGCGCACATACTCATAACCTATAAGCGGCTCGTTGTACGTAAACGCGATGCCTATGTTGCCGCGCGGCTTAAGTTTAAGAGCATATTCTACGAGCTGCTCAGGCGATATATACTCAGTTCCCGCGCGTGCTTTGTCCGCCATGGAAATCTCGTGGTTCTGGCAGAACGGGCATCGCAGGTTGCATCCGTAGCTGCCCACGGAGAGTATATAGCTCCCGGGATGGAAGTGATAAAGCGGCTTTTTCTCTATGGGGTCGAGCGCCATCGACGTAACGAGGCCGTAATTGTCCGCTGTTACCTTCCCGCCTGCAGAACGCCTCGCCCCGCAAAAACCCACATGCCCCTCTTCAATGACGCAGCTGTGCGGGCAGACGCTGCACTTTACCCTGCTTTCACCACTAAAAGTCTCTGACTTTTCAGGCACCCTGTTGCTCATTTGTGACGCACCACCTCAAACCGTTCCATGCCGTATTTATCGTTTGAGGATATCCCCGCTTTCTGAAGCGCTATAACCACCTGCTGCTCCGGCGTATCCACACCCTCCAGGTTTGGCAGCAGCAGCCCTCTGCGAAACCCCTTCGTCACTATGACTCCGTAGCGTCTCACGTCCAGCTCGTCCATAGACGATATCGGCTCGGCTTCTCCCAGCACGTCCACGCTGTACACAAGCGAATCGAGCTCGCCCTGCTCCACAGGGTCGAACCGCGGGTCGCCCGTACCGGCGCTCACGGCGTTGCGTATTATCTCTTCCGCTATCGAGGGCTCGACGGGAGATATAGTGCCTATGCAGCCCCTGAGCCTGCCGTCTTTTTTAAGCGATACGAACACGCCCGCCCTGTTGTTTATCATGTCGTCGGGCAGATCGCAGGGAAGCTTCGCATACTCGCCTTTGTTAACGTATGTCTCCAGCGAGAGCCGCGCAAGCTTTACATACTCGTCCTCTCCGCTCTTTGTTTCGGCGAGGCTTTTTCTTTGTTCCTCTTCAAAAGTCTGTGCGAACCGGCGGCGCTCGTCGCTGCCCGTCACAGTATATGCGCACACGGCGTAACCCACGCCGAACGGGCCTTCATAAGACATGAATTCCTTTTTCAGTGCTTTGCCGTCCAGCGCGCCCGCCATCTCTATGAACGAACGCAGCCCGCATTCCGCCGCGGCCTCGCAGAACTCTTCGTTGAAGCTAAGAAGCTTTAGAAAGTCTGCCGTCTTCATCGTCGCCGTAAGCCGGCTGTCAAACTCGGGGCCCTCCTTCGCAAAGCCGTAGGGGCCGTCAGCGGTAAGCTTATGCGACAGGTCTCCGCTCGCAACGAACAAAGCCCTTCGCCCAAGCTTCTCTGCGGCGCCCGCTACGCACCGCCCAAACTTATAATGCTCGAGCGCCGTAAGCCCCGATATCGACAGGCGCACAATCCGGTAATCGCGGTAATGCTTTTCTATGAAATACAGCGGAACGAGTACGCCGTGATCGAGCGACTTTTCTCTCTGCCCCAGCACGCCTGCGGATATGCCCGCCTTTTCCGCCTCCATGCATAATTCATCCACGAACTCCCTGTCATATGCCTTGCCTATCGAAACTTGCGGAGCGCCGAACCTTCCGAAATCGCCCTCAGCCCCCTCTCCGGGAGAGATATGAATATAATCGCCGTACATTACCGAATGAGGCGAGGCTACGATTATAGTATCGGGCTTGAAGTCCGCTATCATGCGCGCTGCCTTTTCATACGCGTCTACGGTGTCCCTTATCTTTCTCTCCTCTCCTCTGCCTATATCAGGAACTATAAGCGGAGGATGAGGAACTATGAACGCCATATCTACAGACACAATGCTCACCCCCTTGAGACTTTTTATTATTATACCACGCTGCATTGGTAAAATGCAGTAAAAAGGCTTTTCTAAAGCAAAAAGCCCGGACCTGCCGGGCTCAGACCGATGACAGCCTCACGTTTGTCATCGGGTCTTGCCCAGCCTGTACCTCCGGTACGGGCGGCTGGGCGCTTCTGCGAGAATTTTAAGAATTAACGTTCGCCCTCCACTGGCAGAGTCCAGATGAAGGGCATGTTAATTTTCGGGGTTTAGTTTTAATATTTAATTCTTTTTCTAATAGGAACTTTGTCAGCAAGCTGATCCCGGACTTGCCGGGCTCTGTTATACAAATGCTATAAACTGAAAAGCTCAACGCTTTCTATCCAGCTTTTTATATCTTCATACGGCACCTTTGTTTTCCCGAATCCGCAATGCTTGCCGTTTTGATGGAAGTCACTTCCGCCGCTAATAAAAAGGCCTCTTTCTTTCGCCGTTCGGTACAAAAAGCGTACAGCCGGTATATCCGCCGAATAATGGTATACCTCAATACCGTCGATACGGTTATCAGCCGCGTCTTCAATATACTCGGCCCACTCCGTTTGTTCTTTTGAATACGCGCAAGGATGTGCCAGAAACGCAAGCCCGCCCGCTTCGTGTATGAGCCCAGCCACCTCGCCTGCCGAAGGCAGATCAAACGATTCGTCTACGAAAAAATCCGTTTCCCTGTTTGAATAATAGTACCTGTAAAAATATCCAATGTTCGCGATAAAGTCGTAATTCTCTATATTTTCGGGATACTTCATAAGCGAATTATACATAACGACGAACGCCTCGCTTTTGTTTCCGCTTACAACATCAATATCCTCGTCAAACCTAAGCCCTTTCTTTCGAAACACTTCCTTCGTTTTCCCCAAACAGATTTGCTGCTTTTTTAACCTTTCAGACTTAGGATATCTTCTTTTTAAAAACTCATTGACAATACCGACGTCTATACCGTAACCGAGCATATCCCTTAACTCATTATTATACCGGTAGCATAATTCCACTCCCGGTATTATGGCCTTATCCTTCAGGCCGTCGTCGCGCATCGTCAGTAAATCATAGTAGCATTGTACGCTATCATGATCTGTAAAAGATATGATGTCGTACCTTTTAAATCTTTGCAGCAGTTCGAGCGTTGTCTCCCCGCCATCCGAATTCTTTGAGTGAATGTGAAGGTCGATATTCGTATTGCCACCGTATTTCTTTTCTGTTATGTCGGATAATCTTTTCATTCAATCCCCTGAAACATTTTTGCCTACCGCTTGGCCGGTGCAAGCACCGGCCAAATACAGTAGGCATTCGGTTTGATGTGTTGAGCTTTAAGTTACGTTTTTCCACTGCCATGCGGCCGCTATTTTTTGTTGAATATAAACTCCGGAGTATTTCCTTTAAGATAATCGCTGATGCCCCGCGCCGCCTCATAAGCGACACGCGATGAGCATTCCTTCGTAAGCGCTGCACTGTGCGGCGTAAGTATCACGTTTTTCAGGGCAAGCAACGGGTTGTCCGCAGCCGGCGGCTCAGATTCAAACACATCAAGCGCCGCGCCCGCGATCTCTTCGCTCTTAAGCTTGTCAGCCAGCACGTGTTCTTCGATGATGCCGCCTCTTGAAGTATTGACTATATACGCCGTCGGCTTCATTAACGAGAGCATCTTCTCACCGACAAGGTTGCGCGTTTCTTCCGTTAGTGGAATATGCAGCGATATGTAATCTGCGCGCTTAAAGACTTCCTCTGCGTCTTTATAAAGCGTGATGCCGTCGAGCTTTGTGATATACGGGTCATAGCCTATCACCTGCATATTGAAAGCTGCCTGGCATTTTTCGGCCACAAACCTGCCGATCCTTCCACAGCCGATCAGCCCGAGCGTTTTGCCATCGACATCGGCACTTTTATTCAGGCGTCTTATCTGGAAATTACCGCTGCGAAGCGCGTCGTCATACATGATAAGCTGCTTTGAAATTGCAACTATAAGGGCTACCGTATGCTCGGCAACGGACAGGGAGTTGGCCTGCGGAGTATTAAGCACTAAAATATCCTGTTCTGTGGCCGCGCCAACGTCGACATTATCCACTCCGACGCCCGTTCTGCTTATAACCTTAAGCTTTTCGGCGCTTTGTATTACTTCGCGCGTCATCTTATAAGCCGTGCTCAGCAGTATCGCCTCCGCATCGCGGATATGATTGTGAAAAGCAGCCTGGTCATTATCCGATATTGTCACAAGCTCCAGCTCCGGAATGCCCTCAAAAAGGCCGGCATTCTTTTCATTAAGTTTTTTGGTTAACAGTATTTTTCTCATGGATTAGCGCTTTAAACCCTTTCCGATTTTAAATCATGTTCTCGTTTTTCAGCAGCGTCTGAATCTTTGCTCTGTTTTCTTCTGGAAGGGGCAGCAGCGGCAGCCTCGGGTCGCCTCCATTAAGGCCAGCGAGATCCATCGCATACTTGACCGCGGCCACGCCGCCTGCGCCTGAAACGCCTTTATTGAGACTCAGAACCTTTTCGTTGAGCGCAAAAGCCTCTTCATATTTTTTGGCCAATATCAGCTGATACAAATCGTTGACAATCCCCGGGAAAATATTGGCGAGAGATACGACGCCGCCCGAGCCGCCCATTATCACAGTGGACATGAAAAAGTTCGCGGAGCCCGCCATCACATTCATAATATCCCTTGCGCCAAACAGGAAGCTCTCTATATTACCCGTCGAAGAATCTTTTAAACCGACTATCTTGGAATTCTTCGCGCACTCCTGCACCAGCTTGACGGACAATGTCGTTCCGCCGCAAAACTGCGGCGCGTTATAAAGCAGGCAGGGCGTATTAACCGCATCCGCCACATCGTTGAAGTACTTAATGAGCACGGGATCGGTCATCTGCTTTTTGAAATATGACGGGGGCAGCAGCGTCAGGAAGTCTGCGCCCAGCTTTTCAAACTTTTTCGCATATGTTATTGTCTCATAGGTCGACTCAAAGATACAGCCCGCCATAACCGACTGATCTTTACCCTTGTTGTCAATAATGATCTTAAGTACCTTTTCTTTTTCATCGTTTGTCAGGCTCTTGTTTTCGCCGTTAGAGCCGAGAGCAAGATAGCCCTGTATACCCGATTTGGCGTAAAACTCCATATTCTTTTTCAGCGCTTTGTAATCCACCTCGCCGTCCTTTGTAAACGGCGTCGTAATCGGTGCGAATACACCCATTAACTTCTTATCCATTATTTTTTCTCCTCCTTATTTCGCGCCCTGTACCGCGTTCATGAATCTTCTCTGATATGATACGACCTGATTGGCCGAAGAGAACCTCGCCAAGTACCCCGGCTCCGCGGTAATTACCAGTCGGTCGATAACATCCGCAAACTCGGGATCGGTCACGAGCTTATCGATGTCCGGATAGTTAAGCGGCCCTTCCATGCTACAGATAATGAGACGCGTGTCCGGAAGGTTGTTGAGCTTTAACATGCGAAGATTGTGTCTTGCCATATCCAGACCATCTCCGCCTTCTTTATCGTCAAAGTGACGGTAAATCAGCGTATCCTCCGCAAAACGCTTTACATCAACAAGGTCTTTTTCCGCTTCGTTTTTGCTGAGCATATCGGCGCTGAGCATAAGCGTTCTTAAATCCTCCAGATGTTTTTTGTCTTTGGAGATGTCATAGAACGCGAGCAGGTTCCTCATCTTTTCGGACTGCATGAGCCTGTGACGGACAAACGTATTGATAAAAGCTGGCTTTGCCTGCAGCGCCAGCGCGGTCTGATGCGGTTCAAACATCAGCGTATAGTTAATCCTGTAACCGTGCTCCCTGAGTTTCAATGCCAGGTTATGGCTGCGGAAAGCGTCCTCGGTGAGGGGCTGGTCATATCTCTTGCTGAATTTCTTATCCCCGGTCAACAGCTCGCTCACGTTTTCGCCATTGACAGGTCCCATATGGGGTACCTTGACGACCAGCCTGTATTCGGTCAGTATGGCTTTAAACTTTTCGCATTCATCAATAATTTTGTTAAAGTCTTTTTCGAACGGGTTGTTGAGCTCCACGCTGATATCGCAGCCCGGCCCCAAAATCCTGCCGATCTCTGTCATTACTTCTTCAAGCGTTTCAAACTTGTTTCCAACGTTAGCCTTAGGGTTGTTAATAAACAGATCATAGACTATACCCGGGTTGCACGTCAGATTTCCCAGCAGCGCGGATATAGGCGCGATTTCGTACGGATTCGCGGAATCCGCGGAAAACACCATTTTCGTCGGCCTTTTGAGTCCGTCTTTATCATAGCTGATGTCGCGGACCAAATCAACCGTCAGCACGCCTTCGGACTCCAAATAGCACTCGATTCTGAATCCGGCAGGCGTTTCGCCTTCGGGCACATTAAA
This sequence comes from Bacillota bacterium, assembly GCA_023410595.1. Lineage (GTDB taxonomy): Bacteria > Bacillota > Clostridia > Christensenellales > SZUA-584 > DTFZ01. The sequence continues at coordinate 37,698 of JAEYPO010000040.1, forward strand.
TGTTTTAATGACATCCTCAAACCGCTGCGTAAAGCCAATAAACTGAACCCGGCCATTGAGTTCCCTGTACTCTTCAAAGCTGATAGCCTTGTTCATGACCCTGTTCAATGATCCTTCCTGACCTCTCGCCGCAGGCGCGCCCAGTGAACGCAGCGTGAAATTGATCCCCGCTTTTCCATAACCGTTTTGTGAATAATTGACTGTCATACTACCTCAATCCTTTGCAAGTTTTTTTAATATTTTCAGCTATCTTCTCACCCGTAAGTCCGTAGTGTTCCAACAGCTCTTCATACGGTCCTGTATTCTTTGCCTTTTCCCTGATACCAAGAATATGAACAGGCGGTGTTCCCGCCACAGGCGCAAGGCATATTGCCACCGCAGATCCAAAGCCGCCCACGACAGAATGCTCTTCCGCCGTGAAGATCATATTCACGCTTTTCGCATACGCCTTAACCGCTTCTTCGTCCAGCGGCTTAATGGTCATAAATCCGAGCACCGCGGCGTCAATGCCGTCCTGTTCCAGTATTTTTGCCGCCTTCTGGGCTTCTTCCACCATCGGCCCTGTCGCAAATATCGCCACATCTTTGCCGTCTTTTAATATCTCAGCTTTTCCCGGCAGCATGCTGCGATGAGCCGCCGTTACCTCACGCGCCTGTCTGGGCATTCTGATGTAGACCGGTCCCTCTATCTCCACCGCCATCTGAAGAGCCTCTTTGATGTCATACGCGTCGCAGGGAGACAGTATCGTCATGTTGGGTATAGTCTGCATCAGCGCAACGTCTTCAACCGCCTGATGCGTTGACCCAAGCGTTGAGTACGCAAGGCCGCCGCCCGAACCCACAAGCTTAACGTTCATGTTCATATAGCCCACGTCGTCTCTTACCTGCTCATACGCCCTCATGGTGATAAACGGCGTAATAACCACGATAAAGGGTATCATGCCCTGTTTTGCAAGAGCCGCGCAAATGCCAACCGCGTTCTGCTCGCTTATTCCCGTCTCCACCGTTCTTTCGGGATAGGCGTTAAAGAAACTCTTCATTCCCCCGCCCGACGCGGAATCGCATGAAACGGCGGCTATATTCTTGTTTCCCCTGCCCAGCTCGAGAAACGTCTCTTCAAATACTTTTCTTGGATCCATCCTGCTCATTTTTCCCACCTTTTTTCCGCCTGTGCTATCTCACTCAGCGCCTTCTCCGCTTCCTGTTTATCCGGATGCCAATGATGATAGGCAACGTTATCTTCCATGAAAGAAATACCGCACCCCTTCTTTGTTTTTGCCACGATCATTGACGGCTTGCCGGCTTCAAAAGGCGCGGCTTTGAGCACATCGTACAAAGCGCCCACATCATGGCCGTCAACCGACTTAACGCTCCATCCGAATGCGGCGTAACGCTCTTCAAAGCCGCTGGGTCTGCATATTTGTGCCGTTCGGCCGTTTATCTGCAGCCCGTTCTCATCGATTATGGCGATGAGATTGTCGAGCTTGTTGTGCGCAGCAAACGACGCTGCTTCCCAGTTGGAGCCTTCGCCCTGCTCGCCGTCTCCCATCAGCACATACGTTTTGTAGTCAAGCCCCTTCATCCTCGCGGCAATTGCAAACCCGCACCCCAGCGGCAGGCCATGCCCCAGAGAACCTGTACTGAATTCGATACCCGGAAGCTTTGTCGCGTCCGGATGTCCGGGCACAGGCGAGTTCAGCATGTTATATGTGTCCAGCACAGCACGGTCGATGATTCCCTTTTCTACCAGCGCTGCGTATATAGCGAGGCATTTATGCCCGGCGCTCAGTAAGAATTTATCGTTATTTATGTCGCCGGGATTGTCCTTGTCGATATTCATGATCCCAAGGTATAATACCGAAAGTATATCTGCACACGACAGCGCAGGCCCGCCATGTCCCTCTCCGTTATTTACAATGGTATTGACAATATGCTTTCTGATATTATGGGCGCCCTTTTCCAGAACGCTTAAGTCACTTTGCAGCATGTTTTTCACCCCGTTCCGCTTCAATGTCATAGATCTCCTGCACCTTGGGGTATGACCGGCTGCTTGGGTCAAACTTTAAATTCAGCCACAGGCCGACCAGAGACTCTACGGTTTTTGGCCCAACAACAAGAGCGCCGATGCACATTGTGTTGCAGTTGTTGCTGAGGATGGAGCGTTCGGTTGAGTAGACGTCATGGCAGACGGCAGCATACGCGCCTTCTATTTTGTTTGCCGTCAGCGCCATTCCGATGCCCGTTCCGCAGATCAGTATGCACCTGTCGCAGGCTTTTTCCTTCATTTGACGGACAGCCGTATACGCAACGGAGGGGTAATTTATTTTTTCACCTTCAAAAGTACCCGCGTCGATAAATTCATGGCCTTTCTTCGAAAAGGTATCTATTATTAGTTGCTTGTAGGCAAGACCCAATTCGTCACATCCAATTGATATTTTCATAGCTTTCTTTAACTCCCTTTTCAATTTCGTATGCTTTATTGATTTCCTGTTTTTGAGCTTCTGTCAGCGGAAGCAGCGGCAGCCTCGGTTCTCCCCCGAAGAATCCCGCAATATCCATCGCGTATTTCACGCCCGGCACGCCATACCTTGAAACTCCTGCCCGATTAACCATGTTGATGCTGTCGCTGAGTTGTTCGGCCTCATCTTTCCTGCCATCTAGATAAAGGCGATAAAGGCGTATACATATTTGCGGCCAGTAAATCGCCATAGACAGCGTAGCCCCCACGGCGCCCTGTTTAAGGTCTCTCAAGCAGGTTTGCGACTTTCCCGCATGGTAATAGAATTCCTGTCCCTGCGACGCGGCCGTATATACGGACAATTCTTTACCGGATGAGTTTTTCATTCCCACAATATTTTCGTGCCTGCTCAATACGGAAATAACGTGCGGCGAAACTTCAACCCCTGCCGCGTAATCGGGAGAGTTATATATCAGAATCGGAATTGGCGACTCGTCCGCTATTTTCAAATAATAAGCAATCAAATTTTCGTCTTTCATACGCTTTGCAAAGTAATAAGGTGTGATTATACTTGCGATGTCAATACCATACTTTACAAGACTTTTGATAAAACGGACGGTCGCCTCTGCCGACTCTCTCCCTACTCCTGCCACTATCGATCTGCCGGGCTTCTTGTTCTCTACGATGGTTTCTACGACTTTGTATGTCTCTTTCTCTGTCAAGCCCAGATATTCACCGTTACCCCCCAATACCATATAGCCGCCCAGATCGAACTCGTTGTATTTTCTGATATTTGATGCAAGGCAGGAACTGCTCACTTCTCCTTTTATAAATGGTGTTGTAATAGACGGGAAGATGCCGCTCAATATATTTTTGTAATCATTTTTCATTCTCATCATCCTTCTTTCAGACAGAGAGTACACAGCGATTCTGTCCCATCATTTACTTTAATCTTCCAACACGGCTCGTGCTGTATCTACCAGTATGCTGCGTTTTATACTTGTATATATAACCTTACGCATAAAGACACCCGGCAAACTCACGTACCTTTGCCCGTCATTGACAGACAGGTATGTATTGCAATTTACATGTATATAACTCCCGGCTTAAATTTTTTTAGCCCATGCCGTTTTGCCCGTGTTCAAGACGGAGCTTAATCTTGTCCCCTCTGAACACAACCTTGGAATACTCAATGGGCACATGATTGGAATTATATATACGGTTTTCCAGCAGCAGCAACGGAAACGAAGTGCTTACTTCCAAAAGCTCCGCTTCTTCCGTAGATGCAGTGATCGACTCAAGCGTTTCTACCTGCCTTGCTATGCGGCAGTTGTATTCATCTTTCAAAATGTCGCAAAGTTGCTTCGCTTCAAGCTCCTGCCGCTCCAGATCCGGAGATACCTCCTGGGGTATATATGAAGTATGTATACTTAACGGAACCCCTTTAACATAACGTATTCGCTTGACAAGATACGCGGTCGCTCCCGGCTTAATCTCCAGCATCTTGGAAATACGCGTAGACGGCGAAACGAGCTCGACTGTTAACAGCCGGGTCTCCGTCTCATACCCCATCCTTTCAAGCTGCTCGCGTATCCCCATCCAGGAAAGCGGACTGCTTTCGATCTTCGCTTCAGCCACATATGTCCCCTTCCCCGGAACGCGGTACAGCAGACCCGCCATAACCAGGCGGTTCAGCACCGATCGAACCGTCATCCGGCTGATACCGTATGTCCGGCTCAACTCATTCTCTGAAGGTATCATAGAATTCAGCGGCCAGTCCTCATTGTCGATTTTGTGCCGTACATTTTCTTCAAACTGAACGTATAATGGCGTAGGGCTATTTTTATCCAGCATATAGATTCCCCTTCATACTTTTTGGCATATGATATTAATTATATAGTAGAACATTATTTTTGTCTAATGTATCATATTTATTAAAACACTACACCAACCAGATGTATAGCCCTTTTTACAAAATATTGTCCAGATACAAGATCATTCTGATATACGGTCAAACAACGGCTTCATTACCGGTACGGTATCGGCGTATACCCCATAGAGTTCATCATAAACAGCCTTATTCTTCGTTTGAGGATCGTTGACCGTCTCAGTCTGAAGATTATTGCATGCTTCTTTCAGGCTGCTCCATATCCCTGCGCCGACGCCCGCCATCATGCACGCGCCATATGCTCCGCCTTCGCTTGCACCGCTTACGGTATAAACCGGCAGCTGGAAAATGTCGCTGAGTATCTGCCGCCAGAGGTCCGCTTTGCTGCCTCCGCCCGACACAATGATTTTTTCCATCCTGATTGGCTTAAGCTTTAAAATGCTTTCACTGATTAGCCGCATACCGTAGGTGACGCCCTCCATCACCGAACGGCTTATATCACCTTTTCCGTGGCCCTGCGTCAGCCCTATAAAGCACGCTCTCAGATTCGGATCGGAGTACGGGCAGCGTTCTCCCGACAGGTATGGCAGATATATCAGTCGTCTTGCACCCGCCGGCGATTGTTTTGCCGCCTCATTCATGATCTGATAAGGATCGACTCCCTTTTGCCTCGCAATGCTCATCTCGCTCTCACAAAGCGTGTTCCGATACCATTGATAGCTTCCGCCGCCGGCCAGCATCACGCCCATGATGTGATAGAGGTCCTTCTGGTTGTTGCAGAAAAACTGCAGCGTTCCGCCCTTGTTTTCCAGGTACTGCGACATGCCCATCGCGACAATACCGGCCGTGCCAATGGTCAGCCCCAGTATCCCTTCCTCAATCAGTCCCATTCCTGTCGTTTGTATCACGCTGTCTCCACCGCCGCCCACCACGGGAGTACCTTCGGCCAGCCCCGTAAGCTCGGCAGCCTTAGCGTGTACCGCGCCGGTTATGACGTCGGATTCCACTGCCTCGGGGAAAATATCCTTGGGCAGACCGAGAATATCCAGAAGCTCATACGACCACTCGCGTTTTTTAACATCGAAAAACCCTGTGCCCGACGCGTCGGAAACATCCGTACAGAAATTGCCGGAAAGCTTAAAGCGGATATAGTCTTTGGGCAATATCGCTCTTACCATTGCGCCGTAATTCTCGGGCTCGACTTCACGTAGCCATAATATCTTGCCGCCCTGATAGCCCGGAAGTAGGTTGTTGTTGGTATATTTCACAAGCTCGTCAATACCGCCGACCGTGTTCAATACATCCTGGCATTGTTTCGCACAGCGCTGATCGTTCCACAGGAAGGCGCGGCGTATCACATTGTTGTTTTTATCCATCGCTACCAGCCCGTGCATCTGTCCGGAGAGGCTTACGGCCTTAATCTCATTGTTCTTAAGGCCGCTTTTTTGTATAGCCTTTCTCATACTGGTATACGCTCCGCGCCACCAGTCCTCCGGTTCCTGTTCGTTCCAGCCAGGCTTAGGAGAATACAAAGCATATTCCTCGGTAACAGCAGACACCACCGCGCCGTTTTCATCCACTATGATGGACTTACACCCGCTTGTGCCAATGTCCATAGCAGCGACATATTGTTTCATTTGCTACCTCTTTTATACTATATTATCTTGAGACGGACATGCTTCACATGAAAATACTCGCGAAGCCCCTCTGGGCCGTGTTCATGTCCGAATCCCGATTCCTTCCAGCCGCCGTACGGCGCATTTATCACGCCCGCGTCGACATTGTTTATCGCAACGTTGCCCGACTCCAGCTTAAGCGCGCACGTGTGAGCGGTGTTAAGATTCTGTGTATACACGATAGAAGCGAGCCCGTACACGCAATCGTTTGCAAGCCTTAAGGCGCCGTCTAAATCTTTAAAAGGCATAACGCCTACCGCGGGGCCGAATGTTTCTTCCGTCATTATCTTCATATCGTGCGTGACATCCGCAAGTATTGTCGGCTTATACCAGTATCCGTTTTCAAAGCCGGGAACTTTTGGCGCTTCGCCGCCTGTCAGCAGACGTGCACCCTTTTCAACAGCGTCGCGCACATGCTCACTCACCGTACGGACACCTGCCACCGTGCACATGGGCCCAAGGTTTACATCCTCATTAAGCCCGTCGCCAATGGTGAGCTTCTCGGTCTCTTTCTTGAATCTGGTCAGGAATTCCTCGTAGATATCCTGCTCGACATAGATACGGTTGATGGCTATGCAAATCTGCCCCATATTCCTGAATGAGCGCCGCACCGCACCTTTCACGGCGGCGTCGAGGTCGCAGTCCTTGAACACCAGCATGGGCAGGCTGCCGCCCAGTTCCATCGAGCTCTTGCGCAGCGTTTCCACACAGGAGCCAAACACGGTTTTCCCAACTTTAGTCGAACCAGTGAACGCTATCTTCTTGATCTTGGGGTTTTCGAGCAGCCATCCGCCCATTTCGCGCCCCGCGCCTGTAAGCGCGTTTAGAGCGCCCGCGGGCACGCCCGCCTTCACGAGGCACTCAAGGAACATTAAAGGACTCAGCGGCGTCTCGGACGGCAGCTTGCAGACAAGCGTGCACCCTGAAATCAGCGCCGCGCCCACCTTCCAGGCGAGCAGCTCTATAGGATAATTCCACGGAGATATGGCGGCGCATACGCCGATAGGCTGGTATATCACCATGCTTGTGGTATTTTCGTCCTCATTCGCTATTATTCTGCCGTATACGCGCTCTCCCTCTTCCGCGTAATAGCGAAGTATATCGGCGCCTTTTTGCACCTCGCCTATGGCTTCGGCAGCGGGTTTTCCCTGTTCCCGGCTCATGGTTTTTCCAATAGCTTCTTTGTTTTCCTGAACTATAAGGCTCGCCTTTCTCAATACTGCCGAACGTTTAAATACGTTGAGCTCGGACCAGCCCTTCAGCGCCTTGTCCGCCGCGTCTACAGCGTCCGTGACGTCCTGTTTTGTAGCTTTGGGCACCTTGGAGAAAGCCTGGGCCGTTCGGGGGTCGACAACGGGAAACGTCTGGCCGTCCGCAGCTTCCTTCCATTCGCCGTTTATCAGCATTTTCTCTATCATTGTTACTTACCTCCCGCGGGGACCTCATCGCCGTCCACCTTGCAGGTGTTCCAGACGAAGACAAGCGGCATAATTCCTGTTTGAATCGTCGTATGATATTCACCCGGCGGAACATAAAGGCAGTCGCCTGCTTTCACAGGAAACTCGTCTTCGCCGACGACCATTATTCCTTCGCCGGAAATGAAGAAGTATATCTCTTCCATGTCGTCATGAGAGTGTCCCGTTGTCGAGCCTGTCGGGTAAACGGTCGTGTAGCCGCATGTCAGCCTAAGGGACGGGCCTTTTTTCTGATCGATCAGATAGTAGGTATCCCTCAGCACTTTTGCATCTCTCGGCTCTACGCGCGCGCGCAGACTTCTCGGATCGGTATCCGGTTCACGTCCATGTGCAACATTAACAATGTGTTTCATTTTTGTACCCTTTCTTTGATGTAATATAATTTATTGCTAAAAATCTACGATCACCTTGCACGCATTCATATCCGAATACGCCGCATTCAATGCTTCATCAACGCCTTTCAGCGAAAATGGTATCCTGTGAGTAATGGCTCCTTTTAATCTGTCCTTATTCATTGCTATGAGCTGTAGCGCCTGGGCGTAAGAATTCGCGTATCTGAAGGACGGAACCAGCATGATCTCACGGCAAACGAATTCGACGAGCGGTAACGTCTGAGTATCGGCGCCCAATCCGAGCAGAGAAACCTTCGATCCCGACTTCATGCATTTCGCAAGGTGTGCGAGACAAGCGTCAGAGCCTGTAGCCTCATAACCCACATCAAAAGCTTCCTGCGGCACCGAATCCGTTTTAAGATTGATGACCTTGTCCGCGCCCAATTCCTTGGCTTTTTTAAGCCTGTCATCGCGTATATCCGCTATCGTGACCGATGCGCATCCCACAGCTTTCGCGGCCAGCATGCAGGCAATGCCGATGATGCCGGCGCCAAATACGACCGCATGGTCTCCCAGCTTAGGCTGTATGCGGGTTGTAGCAAAAACGCCGACCGCGAGAGGTTCGACCATTGTGGCCAGACCAAAATCGTCTATGCTGTCCGGTATCTTAAACACCAGACTCGAGTCAAATACCACATATTCCACAAGCGATCCGTCTATCGGCGGCGTCGCGAAAAACCGCATTTGCGGGCACAGGTTATACCTGCCGCTCATGCAATATTCGCACTTATAGCACGGTACGCCCGGCTCGATGACGACCCTGTCTCCGACTTTCAGCCCGCTTACCTTGCTCCCCGTCTCCTCTATTATGCCCGCGCATTCGTGGCCTAGTATCATGGGCTCCTTTACAATGAAAGAACCGATTTTACCCTTATGCCAGTAATGAACATCCGAACCGCATATACCAACCGCCTTCATTTTGACCAGCACCTGGTCCTGTTTTGGTTTGGGGACGGGCAGTTCACGTTCCGACAGCTTTTGTATACTGTCCAGATAAATAGCCTTCATATTGACACCCCTTTACCTTCCCGTTAAGAGCGGGTCTGATAGCGTATACGCATTGAATCTATGAGCACCGCCAGCATAATGATGAGGCCGGTAGCCATTTGCACATAATACGAATCCAGACCGAATACCTGCAGGCCGACCTGTACAAAGTTCAACAGCATAACGCCGCCAAGAACGCCGGAAACTCTTCCTATACCGCCTGATAACGACGTACCGCCGATAACCGCAGCAGCAATCGTGTCCATTGAGTATGAAGAACCGAACACGCTGTTGATCGAACCCATTTTGGACGAAAGCATAACGCCGGCAAGGCCTGCGAGCAGTCCTGAAATGGTGAACGTCGCGATGCGGATCCTGTCAACGTTGATACCCGAAACCCTTGCGCAGCTTGCGTTACCGCCTACAGCAAACATGCTGCGTCCAAGAGCCGTCTTTCTCCATACGTAATACATAATAATATAGACTACGATGAGTACAATGACAAGATAGGGTATTAATCCGAACAGCTTACCCTGGCCGATTCCCGTATATGAAGGCTCGGCCACCGTTATCGTACGTCCTCTTGTGATTGCGAGCACCACGCCGGCAAGTGTTGTATTCATAGCCAGCGTCTCGATAAGCGCCACAGTTTTGAGCTTGGCAATGAGAACGCCGTTTATAAAACCCAGAAGCGCTCCTATCGCAAGAATTACGAGCACTGCCAATATGGCCGGGAGTTGAGCCGTTTTAAAGAGCAAAACACCGATAGTAGCGGAAACAGCCATGATACCGACCGTAGAAAGGTCGATATCGCCGAGCAAAATGGTGCCTGCGAGACCGATTGTCATTACGCCGATAACCGCGGCCTGCATCGGTATATTGAGATAAAGCTCTGGGTTCTGAAATGGATTGAAGAAATTCGGGCGTAATATAATGAACACTATTACACCAAAAAGCAACAAGACCCACACAATGTTGTCGATTAGCGCCTTAACTAGTTTGTTCTCTCCGGAACTTTTTATTTTACCACTCATACCGCTATTCCACCTTTATTATCTCTAATTTCAATCACTTTTTCCGGCGTTATGCCGTCGTTTACAACGTCTCCCACAATTCTTCCCCTGTTGAAAATCACAACGCGGTCCGCAATACGCAAGAGTTCATCAAAGTCGTTTGTTACATAGATGACGGATAAACCCATCGTAGTCAGATTTTGAATCAGCTTCATGATCTCTTCACGGCTCTTTATATCTATGCCAATCGTGGGTTCGTCCAGTATCAGCAGCTCGGGGTCGCAGGCCAGAACTTTAGCGAGCACCACCTTCTGCTGGTTGCCGCCTGACAGACTTGCCGCCGTATCGTCTATCGTACGGGCTTTAATTTTCAGCGCCTGCAGAGAATGTTCTGCAATGCTTTCTTCTTTTTTCAGACTCAACATGCCAAACTTTCTTTTGAGCTTATATTTTAACGAAGAAAGTCCTATGTTCTCCCTGATAGACATTATAGGCACAATACCGTCGGCATGCCTGTCATCAGGCAGATAACAGATCTTGTTTTTCAGAGCGTCGTTTGCGTCTCTTATTTCGACCTGTTTACCGTGCATCTTTACAATTCCGCCATGTTTCTTTGTTAAGCCATATAAAGTTGTGCATATCTCTCGCGCGCCGGAGCCCGGAAAACCGACAAAACCTACAATCTCGCCTTTTCTGATCTTTAAAGAGGTGGATTCCAAGAATTTTGCGCTTAAATCTTCGCACTCGAGAACCACGTCATCTTGAACCACCTTTTCAGGATCGCGCATCGTCAGTTCAACTTCTTCACCTGCAACCAGATTAGCCAGGTCCTGCTGTGAATTACACTTTGAACCGGTATATGCCTCGCCGTCGCGAACAACCGTAATCTCGTCTGAAACGCGAAGTACTTCTTCTAAGTAGTGTGAGATAAAAATAAATGTTATACCGCTTTTTACCTGCTCCTTGACAAAGTGAAATAGATTCTCACGATCCTCGACCGACAGCGATGTTGTCGGTTCGTCGAGTATAATAAGCTTTCCGCCGCCGAAGAGTGCGCGAATGATATTCACCTTACGCTGATTGACAGGCGATAACTCCCGAAGTTGTTTGTATGGATCAACCTTCAGGCCGAATTCATCCATTACTTCAACGGCACGTTGGTGCATGCCCTTCCAATCAACTAATTTTGCCTTGTTTCTTGGCCATAACCCTAAAGATATATTTTCGGCAACATCCATATCCGGTACGATGCTTGCGTGCTGCGTCACAAGGCGTATACCCATATCCTGTCTCTCTTTAAGCCTTAAATGGGATATATCTATACCTTCAAATATGACGCTGCCTTTATCCTGTCTATAAACACCCGCAATAATATTGACCATAGTGCTTTTTCCCGCACCGTTACGCCCTACGAGCGAGTGGATCGTTCCTTTTTTTATTTTTAGGCTTACATTCTTCAGGGCATGTGTGGTACTGAAACTTTTGCTTACATTTTGGACTTCCAGTAATATATCCTGTTCCACCATGCTTCTCCTTTCATATCAAACATATACATCTTTTGCCGCCTGGTCCCAACACACTAATACCGTTTTACGGGCTTTAAGCAGGCCGGCCTTTCTAAGCCTAGTAATAAGCCGGCCTGCCAAAGTCTACGTTTGTTATACGTCTAATTCATGACGATAACTTTTTTCCGTTAGCCCTCGATTGCGGACATGTCATACTTAAGGTTCAATGCCTGCTCAGCAACAATACCCCAGTGTCTCGGGTCTGTGCAGTTTTCGGGATTGATTTCGTACGCAGGAACCTTTACATATGGACCAGCATCGGATTCGATGATCTCGCAGTTTTCCCAATAATACTTGTCGTTGGAGTAAGGTCCAAGAGGAACGTCCTGACCCTTGAACGAGTATTTTTCCAGCATTTCAACGGCTATTGCCGAGTATGAATATCCGTCCTGGGCAATACAATAGTCATAGTATCCCTCTTCGATGAACTTGTTTGCTATAGGCTCGCCGTCGATCGTAACAACGATTACGTGATTCGCATCATCGCGTTTTGTCCACTTATCCTGCATCTTCAGAGCAGATACCAGGCCCATGCCGGGGTTGTCTGAAGGCGTATGCAGCGCGTCAATTTCCACGCCAGTCGCAAACTGGTTCAATACGGCGTCCTGTGTTTTGCCGATTTCGCCTTCGCACGGCAGTGCTATGTAGTTAACGTTGGGATATTCGGCGAACGTTGCATCCATGCCTTCTTTACGCAGACGCCATGCAAACGAGCTCATTGCGCCGTAGCAGTTGACGACTGTTCCCTTGGCTTCGCCGTATCTCGCTTCCAGAGCCTTTATTATAGCTTTGGCAGCCAGTACGCCAGCGTCATAGTTGTCGAACGCAACGGACACAGCGATGTCGCCGCCGGTAAGCGGAGTGTCAACGATGGCAACGGGGATACCAGCCGCTACAGCCTGATCGGCCGCCGCGATGAGACCCTCGGAGTCGATCGGGTCGGACATAATGGCGTTGGGCTTCTTGTTGATGAAGTTTACGAACTGGTCGAACTGTTTCGCAGCGTCCAGCTTAGCGTCGGAAGCTTCAAACTTCCAGCCGCGGTCTTCGCATTCCTTTTGAGCCGCAACCTGACATACTGTCCAGAAGTAGTAGTCAAGGCCTTTGTTGGCATAAGCAACGAACACATCGCCGTCTCCTGACGGAGTCTCGGCAGAAGGAGCAACGGACGCATCAGCGGGTACATCAGCACTCGGCTTCGGAGCATCCGCGCTGGGAGCAGGAGTTCCAGCACAACCGCTAACCATCATTGAAAGCGCCAGAACGCATATCAGTAGTGTCACCAAATGTTTCTTCATTCTCTTTCCTCCTTTAAGTTTTGGGTAATAATGAATGGGGCTAAATTATTCATCTCATTTCGCTGAATCCCAGGCATCGTTACTTGCATTTTTAAATCTGCTCGGAACCATAAAACCCAAACAGCCCCCTGCTCACTCCCCCTTTCCAAGCAATGAATTTTATGGTCCTATAAACGCCGTGTTTCAGCCTTGTATTGTCCCTTCCACATCTTGAATTTCTGATATGAAAGCTTTAATTTCGTCGGTTTTCAGAACGCCCAGAGCACCGTTTCCATAATCGACGCTTACATAGCCAGGGCGGTCTTTTACTTCTCTGAAAGTCAGTACCTCTTCATAGGGCGCAGACAGGCGCTTGAATAAAAACACACCCGCTTCATTCCCTAATTCCAATTCATCCATTGGTTCTATATCCCACTTTATATCCTGCAATGCCGCGGCTATTGTATGGTAATCGGCGCTTGGTATGGACACGCTGTCTGCAAGGAATCTTTGTTCCTGCTTGCCCGTCGTCTCATCCTTAACCCATACCGATTGCAGCACATGCTTATCTTCGCCAAACGTGATTGCGCATTCTGTGACCGACGCGACCTCGAAGTAATACAGCGCCGGATCTATAATCTCCTTGGCGTTTACGTCAAATACGTTTAATATCTTATTGTCAATCAGATAGACGCCGTTAAGACCGCTTATTTTACAGTACACTTCGCTGCCTTGCGCATTCCCTGCCTGTATCTCCAGCTCACGGTCGAACGAATCGTATAACGTGCATATCCTGCCCGATTCTCCGTCCAGCCCGTACTCGCTGTCCGGCCTCGTTCCCTCTACCTCTTTGACCCATTCGATGCTATCGATGTGGTCGATTATTTCCTGTATGCTGCCGGTGCTGGCATTGCAGGTATACGGCCTTGCCATCCTCCAGTAGAAATCTCCCTGGGATCGGGGCGCTTCAGACTGATTGCAGCTTATTTCACCCTGTTCCGGAGACTTTATGCTGACGCCGACGATCTTGTTAAAATTGACCTGGTTCAGAGGTATTTCCATGATAACTTCCGACGATGTCAGCAATACTTCGGCTCTCATCTCGTCTAACAGGTATATAGAATTATCTTCCTGCGTTTGCATGTATGTACCTGTATTTGCATAAGAATTTCCTAATATATATCTCTGCCTGCCGCCGTCTTTAAGCTCAACGCCTATCACCACGCGGGGATCGTCAAGAGCGTATTGCGCCATATCCGGCTGATTGTCTTCTACTTTATAGGCCGCTTTCATATAACCCAGAGTTGCCAGCAGCGGTGCCATCTTCTCCTGCTCCACAGCAACCCCGCCCATGTTCCACTCCCCGTCTTCACACTCCACAGCGAGGGTGTTATCCGATTCCCTGTCTTCGATCTGAATAGCAATTATATTTTGAACGGGCGTTTGAGACAGCCATATACCCGCCGCTTTCTTCCCCAGACCGGACGTGACGAATATCATTACCCCGACCAGCAGCGCCAAAGCCGCTGATAAGCTTATTAAAACAAGCTTCTTCGTTCGTGTCATTAGCGCCTTACCCTTCGTCTCCAAACTATAATGCCAGAGATGATAACTGCTGCCGGCAGAATAACCGCAACCAGTGCTATTAACAACATACTTTGCGTCTGGCTAGACACTTCCAGCGGCGGATTAGTCAGCGACTTAGGATTGATAGCCACCGAAGCGCCTTTTCCGCTCGACCACGATACGGCTCCCATAAACGCAGTCAGATTGCCTGCGAATTTAGCGTTGTCCAGCGACGATATAAAATCTGTGCTTCCATAGAGCACGACGCGCGCGCCGGTACGGGTATTCTCCGCGGCGGCGGCCAGCACAAACGGGCCGTCCGTATCCCCTTCCTCGCGATCAAGCGTTTCAGTCAGCGGATTAATTTTACCGTAACTTAGGCTTGTCGTCGTAAGAAGCGGATATGACTTCACATCTGCGATCTCGCTGATACCGACACTTCGGCAGCGTGACATCACAACGCTTGAACCGGCTTCCTTTACCATGGATATAGCGGAAGAATCAAGTATATCCGGGCGCAGTATAACCGGGTTGTTGTAGTAATGCGATGAGTCTCCCTCGACAATCATGTCCATGCCTAAAGTGAACCCAAACTCGCTCAGCGCTTTCTCAAAATTTGGGAGCTGGGGAGTCATCGGGTTAATCATAAACACAGCTCTCCCGCCATTGTCCAGAAATTCCTTAAGTACGCCATACTCTTCGTCGCTGAGGTCGGAAGTTGGCGCTACAAATATCAGGCAATCTCCTTCGCCTAGATGCTTCTCATTGTATACGAGATGATATGAATTAACGTCATATTCATCATTAGCCAGCGTTCCCTTCAGATAATAAAGGGTATCCATATCTATTTCTTTATGGCCTTCCATAAAATATGCAACATACTGTTTGCCGCCCATCAGCGACACGATAGCAGCCGTTACACGCTGCTCGGCCACCAGGCCGGTAGCATAGAGTTTGTCCTTGTCAAGGTTCCATTCGTAAAGGTTCTCCGCCTTTATCACCCGAAAAATCGTTTCGTCCTGCGCAAGCGTTACAATTATATCGTTGTTCTCAATCTCTTCATCTTCGCTTTCAAACTGATTCAGGAACAGCGGAGTACTGATGGGATCGATGTTTTTAACGTCAATAAAGCCGGAAGCCATTTTATAATGCCTGAGCAATTCGCCTATAGTCCTGTCTTCCTCGCCCTGCGGATAAACAGTATATATGTTGATATCCTTATCGAGCGCGGCCAGCGACGACTTTGTCGCGTCTCCGATAGAGTAAACCTGATTGGAAGTCAGATCCCAGTGCAGACCCAGCGTATCCTCCAGCTGTTCCGTAACCAACGTCACCACAACTCCGAGACTGACGACAAGCAGTATAATCAATATCCAGATGCTGTTCTTTTTCAGCATTGCCGCGTTTGCGGACTTAACCATCCTCATATACTGCTCCACCTCCTGCGCTCAAGCATGAGAGTGCTCAGGCTTAAAAATACAGCGCTGAACGCGATGTAATATATCGTTGAAGACACACTGAACGTTCCGAACTGATAAGGCTCGAACCGGCGGAACAATGAAAACCATTGCAGAATCGTGTCAATAAAGGGGCTGCGCACCTGAGCTATTAAGAAGTCGAGCGTCAGGAACAGCAGCAGTATGCCATATGTGGCGACGGCTGCCGACAACTGGTTTTCCGTAAGTGTGGATATCAATACGCCCACAGCGATAAACGCCGCGCCGATCAGGAAAAATCCGATATATCCGTTCAGTATCATTAAAACAGGAGGATTGCCAAGCATGAGCAAAATAATCGGATAAACCAGTGTGAAGCAAAGCGTGATAGCGAACACGCAAACCGCCGCCAGATATTTGCCAAGTATAATGGCCGGCAGCGTCAGACTGGACGTCAGCAATAGCTGGTCTCTCTTAGTTTTCTTTTCGTCCGCTATAAGACGCATAGTAAGAAGCGGCACAATCAGCATAAATACATAGATGCAATCATTAAGCGTCGTGTTAAATTCGGCATTCAGCGCCAGTATGTTGTTGACCGTAAACAAAATGCCGGACAAAAACAGGAATGAGCCAACGAAAACATACCCAAGCATGGTATTAAAATAGTCCTTTAGTTCTCTGTGAAAAACAGCGCTCATACTGTTTCTTCTCCTATCAGCCCTGTTGCCCCTTCTTCCGCTGTAAGCTGAAGGAACATGCTTTCGATGTCGGTCTCCAGAGGCCTTAATTCAAGCAGCTTTATACCGCCTTTTACAACAGCGTCAAAAATGCGCCCGCGCAAGCCCGTGTCGGTACACTCGTATTCTATCTCCCAATCGCTCGTATCCTTTTCGAACACACCCGTATGCGTGTATGTCTTTATGCCTTCGATGGATTCAATCACAGGCCTGAACGTTTCGGGTCCGCATGACACCCTTACACTAACGCGCGCTACGTCCGCTGAATCCAACTGCGCTGTTTTACGGTCGGCGACGAGCTTCCCGTCGCGGATAACGATAACGCGGTCGCATATCTCAGCGATCTCAGACAGTATGTGCGAACTTATCATGACTGTCCGGTTTCTGCCAAATTCCTTTATGACCGAACGTATCTCGACTATCTGCTTGGGGTCAAGGCCAACCGTTGGTTCGTCGAGTATAAGTATGTCCGGATTGCCGAGCATCGCCTGAGCCATGCCCACACGCTGACGGTAACCTTTTGACAAGTTGCGGATCAGCCTGTTTCTTTCCGACGTTAAGCCGATATTTTCACATACTTCGTTGATCTGCTTTTTCAGCTCATTGCCTTGAACGCATTTAATCTTTCCGGCAAATGCCAGATACTCATCTATAGTCATGGCATCATAAAGCGGCGGCTGTTCGGGCAGATAACCTATGTGCCTCTTGGCCTTGTGCGGTTCCCTGGCCATATCTATGCCCCCGATGGATACCGTTCCCTCATTCCAAGGCAGATAGCCGGTGAGTATGTTCATCAAAGTGCTTTTCCCGGCGCCGTTCCTGCCCAGCAGCCCGACGACCTCGCCTGAATCTACTTGGAACGATATGTTATCGAGCGCAAGCTTTTTAGCATATTTTTTTGTGATGTTGGTCATCTGCAGCAAATCAATTACACCGCCTTATCACCACGTGCGTCTTGTTTTTCTACCAGATCGTATATCCGCCGTCGATGACGACTATAGATCCCGTCATGAAGCTGCTGGCATCGCTGGCGAGATAAACTGCAAGCGGCCCAAGTTCCGCCGGGTTTCCGGCGCGTTTCATCGGAGTCATTTCTATCCACTTTCTTGCCCACGGGCCGTTTTCAACCAGCGTTTTGTGCACAAGATCGGTATCCATATATCCGGGAGCTATAGAATTGACACGAATGTTGTAGTCCACCCATTCGGCTGCCAGCGAACGCGTCATATGGATAACGCCCGCTTTTGAGGCGTTATAGGACACCTGCCCCTGAGGCGTGTTGACTATATATCCGGACATAGAGGACAAGTTAATGATATTGCCGCCTTTTTGCTTAATCATGACTCTGCCGACTATCTGCGACATATACCAGACGCCGTTCATGTTGATGTCGATAACCTTGGTCCAGTCCGCAAGAGGCATATTCTGAGCGTCAACGTTGATGCATATTCCTGCGTTGTTGAGCAGTACGTCTATGTGTCCCCATTCATCCATCACCGCGTCGCAGGCCTGCTGGCACGAGTCGTATTTTGCGACGTCTACGTAAAAGGCCTTCGACTTAACGCCGTATGTGGCCTGTATAAAATCTGCCGTAGCTTTTGCTGTCTCTATGTCAATATCGAGCACCGCAATATCCGCGCCGCAATCCGCCATGGCCTCAGACATCGCTTTGCCAAGCCCGCGTGCCGCTCCGGTCACAACCGCCGTTTTGCCTTTCAGGCTGAACAAATCCATAACTCCCATTGCCTTAACTCCTTTTTTGCTGAATCTGTAATATAAACTTTTCAATTCGCTCTGATTGTTTGAATATCCTGGCCCTGCCAAGTGTTTCCCGACGTATGCCGCAGGGACTCATAGCCTTCATATGGCAGTGTTATTACGTCTCCGGGCTGAAAGTTCTCCGATTCTGCCGCCATATATCCTACCTGCAGCGACGCCAGCATGAGATTCTCCGCATTCCAATAATAAAGCGTGTCAATGGTTCCATTTTTAAGTTCGTCGGCGAGCAAATCCTTATCGCCCAGCCCTACTGCTGAAATTTTCTTGTTTTGCTTCTGCTGCCAGTCGGACACTCCGATACCGTCCTGTGTGGAAAAAAACAACACACCGTTTATCTGAAAGTCCGCGTAAGCCTTATCTACAAGCTGCTTGGCCTTATCTGCCTGCCCTTCCGACTGCTCAAGCCTAGAAGCGGCAAACATGTCCACATATTTAGTCCTTTGCTCTTCAAATGCGGCAGCCTCAATCTCCAGTGTGTCGGCAGCCTTGATTGTAGGCACCATGCTGAAATACATACCATGGCCATCCATAAGTTCGCTTAAACTGCTCATCATTTGTTTTCCCGTCTCTTCACTCGAAAACGGCTCGATGTTATAATCAGCGCAGCTTATATCATTGCTTTTGATCGAAACGACAATGGTCCCCTTGTCGTGAACATATTCTAATAATGGTGCGATTTCTGTCTTTCCTAAAGGCTCTATGCAGATGATGTCCCATTCTTCATCAAGGTATTGCTCTAAAACCTGCTGCTGATCGTACGCGGTAGGCAGCGATGGCGCCGCCATTGTTAAGCTTACCTTATGGCTGTCGGCCCACTTTTCTGCTGCAGTCTCCATTGCCGAGTATTTCACATCCAGTGACGATGGTAAAATGACCAGGCACTTAATCGCATCCTGCTGACAGCCGCTTAAAAGAATTGTTAATCCTACAGCCATACACAGCAATCTACTCCCCCACTTAAACATCATACCTGCTCCTGCATTCTTGTCATAATCTTCCCGGCACATTGTTCATGCTGTGTAATATTGTTAATTTCATACTTATATACCCTATTTACAGACGTAGTATAACTCATCGGATATACATATGTCAACTTGTTTATACAGGTTATCTCAGGGTTTAATCACATTAGGATATAACATTTTGTGCCTATATTCGGTTATGTGATATTAATTTACACCGAAAAGAACGATTTTCCGCTTGATTTTCTAATAGTTACTGCCTAAAAAGCCCTCCGGCTTTGCTGAGGACCCCCGTATTTACACCCCATATAGCTTTTAGTTTTATGGATACCCCGAAATCAAAAAACGTCCGGACAGACCGGGCGTTTTAATATAGGGCTCCGAAATGCCACGAGGCTGCTATACATTGACTACGCTGGTATTTAACTCTGTTTTGATCTCCATAGAATACGGTACGTTTTTGATCATCGACTGTATGTCTTCGTCTGTATAGAGCACCTCCAGAAATGCTTCGACTACTTCCTTGTTGAACTGTGTGCCTGATCCTCCTGTGAGCTGCCGCTTGGTTTCTTCGAGAGAGAGGTGCCTCCTGTAATGGCGGTCGCTCATCATTGCGTCAAAGGCGTCAGCTACAGATATTATTGATGCGCTCAATGATATCTCGTCGCCCCTTAATCCGTCCGGATAGCCCGATCCGTCATAGTGCTCATGATGGTGCTTGACAATAGGAACGATATCCTGAAACATCGAAACTGCCGAAAGTATCATCGCGCCTTTAATCGGATGCTGTTTGACTTCCTCATATTCCAATGCGTTGAGGCTCTCACTTTTGAGAAGTATATCGTCCGCAGTGCCTATCTTGCCGATATCGTGGAATATGCCCGCAATACGCAGATGTTCCAGCTCTTTAGGCTGCAGACCGAACTTTTCGCCTATCTTCGTCGCGAAAAACGCAACCCTGTCTGAATGGCCGCGAGTATACTCATCCTTAGCGTCAACCGCCAGCCTTAGAACCTCTATCGTGTCCATATATCTTATTTTAAGCTGAGCGTAAGTGCTGTTAAGCTCTTCGTTCTTCGTGTTGACTAGAGAATGCAGGAAAGCGTTGTTTATCGAAGACGCCGCCTGGCTTGCGTATATCTGCAGCAATTTTATGCCTTCGTCGGCGTTAAAGCTGCTGACGTAAATAGCGCCAATAGCCGCGTTCGATTCGTCGCCCAGCGGCACAATGACGCCGTCGGGAACATTGACAACTTTCATTCCCGTGCGCGCCCGCCCAATGGCCTCCATCAGCTCGTGATCAAGCAGTTCCGGAAACTCTTCGATATTGACGTTGTATTTGCCTATTCCTTTGTATATGCTCTTCTTTTCGCTTTCACCCTTGGACTGTTCTATACTCGGTATATCATCGACAAGTATGAATGCATCCGCGCTGTTTGCCATGGGCAATAGCTGTACGAGTATCTCCTCGAGTATATTTCCTATAGGCTGAAGCTGGTATATCTTAGGCACCGAGCCGAGTATGCTCTGCAGCCCGTCGCGGAACTTCTGTATCGTGCGCATCTGCGATATGGATTTTATTCCCGATTCTATGAGCAGCTGCAGCTGGTCAAGCCGGTCGCTCTTTTCGCAGTACGCCTGTATGTCAAGTGATTTTATCGTACTTATGGGCGGCGCGAGGTCTTTATGTCCCGTAAGCAGCAGTATATAAAGCTCAGAATTTGTTTTGCGTATCTGCTCGACCACTTCTTCCCCGTGTATCGGCGACATGAAGTAATCGAGCACGAGCAAATCGTAATGATTCTTTGTTATCTCTTCGAGCCCGTCAAGCGGATTGGAGAACCCTCTGCACCAGTAGCCGTTTCTCGTGAGCATGGCCTGTATGCTGTCAAGTATCCCCTCTTCATCGTCTATAACCATTATTCTATATTCTTCCGATACTTCGATTTGGCGATTTTTACGCATACTGTCCGACCTCCGTTAGCTGTTCTTCATGAATGGGAAGCTGTATATAGAATTTAGTCCCTTTCCCCGCACTCGACTCGAACCACATGTTGCCCCTGAACATGCCCTTTATTGTACTGTAGGACATGTAGAGCCCGAGTCCTGTACCATGCTTTCCTTTTGTCGTTATCATCTCTTTAAACAGCCTGTCCCTTACCTTTTCGTCAATGCCCGATGCAAAGTCGCAGACCGCAAACAGCAGCTTGTCTTCCTCTTGGGTAATCTTCAGCACTATTTCCCCGCCTTTGCTGCCATAAGCCTGTATAGCGTTGACGATAATGTTGTCCAGTATCTGGACCATGCTGTTAATATCTCCATCTATTCTAACGTTTGAATTGACAAGAATGTTCTGTTTATAGTTACATTTATTCTTTATCAGCTCGTGCTGCATCAGTATCTTGACCCTTTTTAGCAGCTCGTCTACGGTAAACCACGTTTTTCCCGGATTGTTGAACTTCGAGGCCTGGTCTTTAACCGTCGAAATTATATCGGACATATATCCCATATGCAGCTTCATCTTGCCGAGCCATTGCTGCATCTCGGCAGCGATTTCTTTATGGTCGTCGGTAGTTACCTCGGAGTCGTCTATCGATGCCGCGTATTCCTTCGCAAGCCATTGAAGCTGGTCTATGCCGCCCGCAACAGACATTATGGGAGTCTTTAAGTTGTGTGCGATGCCGCCTATCAGCTGCCCCAATGACGCAAGGCGTTCCCTTTCCAGCAGTATAGCCGTATTTTCCTGTATCTTCTCCATATCCCTGACATGCTGCGAGATATTCTTAAACAGCAATATAACGCCTATAGACATTCCGCGCTGCATGATGGGCGTAAATTCTACCGTATAGTATTGCTTTTGCCCATCAACTTCGTTTTCAATGTCCTTTACCAGCGTTATGTTCTGACTGGCGGCTTCCATTATCAAATCGCAGAACTGCTGCGCCTCAAGGTTGAAACTGTTTGAGTCCTCGAGTATTCTATAAAAATTTTCTCCTTTCCGCAAGGCGGAAAAATAATGAAAATTATCAATGAACGGCTTGTTGTAGTCTATAATATTCAGCTCAGTGTCCACAACGATAAAACTGTCGGATATACGGTTTATTACAGTTTTTAGAGCTATAGGCGTGACTTTAAGAAGATTGAAGCGGAACATGCCCAAGAGGTACATTGCAAGCGTAAATGTAAACGCAACAGGCGTTGAGTACACATCGCCCCAAACCTTTAAGGTATATAATGCGTTCACTGTCGTAGGAATTATGCTCCCTGCGAGTATTAGTATCGCCTGCACGGATAATATGCCTGAATTTTTTATCGCGAAATAACTTAAGTATATATAAGCAACTATGAGGCAGATATATGAGTAAACGGCATGTACATAAAAATATGGTCCGGGCATATTTTCCTTAACATTTCCCCAAGCATATTCTACATAAAACAATTTGTTAAAACCGCTCCATACCATGAACATTGTTATCAAGGGAATAATATACAGCAGGTATTGCTTTTTTGAAAAGGCTTTATCGGGCTGCGCATATGCTTTGCCTAAGAAGATAAGGCTTACAGGCATAAATGCCGACCCTACATAGCTCATATTTTCCCAAAATATAAATTGCGCTTCGTTCTTGCTGAAAAGGCCCTGTGCCATAACGGCAATAGTCATTACTAATATCTCAATTATTAATATCAGAAATGTGTAATGCAAGGCACGCTTGTTTTTTCTGGTAAGAATATAAATCGACATCAATATCAGAACCAGACATGTCACGCCCATCAGAAAGAACGGTCCCATATACTAAATCTCCTTAGACTGCCTGCTGTTTATCGAGTTGACAAACCGCACCATGTAATCAGCGTTGATCTCAGGCCAGGCGAACCCTAAGCTTGCAAGCAATCCTTTTGTGGCTTTACCTGAAACTGTGATATTAGCCGTTTCCTTTGAATTTAAGTCGTCAATAAGCCCTGTTAGTGGAGAGAGCTCTCCTTTTCTGCTTAAAAGCGCCATCCTGCGCATGAATTCGCCGTCTGATAAAACTTCTATCATATAACCGCACTGTTCAAGCAAGGCCACTATATCTCCCAGCGTCATCTCGTTGTCGTTATAAACATGGAAAACCGGGTGCTTTGACTCCGTTTTGGCAAGCTTTATTATCGCCTCCGCGCATGCTTCGACCGGCGTCATCTCCACTCTCGCCCCGAGCATCCCTATTGGCACGCATCCTACCGCGCACATGGCCCGTATGCGGTTAGCAAACGCGTTCTTTTCCGGCTTAATTTGAAACCTCCCGTCAACAGTGCCTGTAAGCAGCCCTACCCTGAATATACGCGCATTGAGTCCTTTGTTTAGCGCTTCCAGCACAGCCTCTTCCGCCTGAAATTTACTCTTTACATATACGTTATCCGCATAATTTTGCCCGACATAAAGGCAGCTTTCATCAAACTCCCCTTTTTTGGCAGGAGCGTTTATATAATATGTACCCGAAACGCTGCATGTTGAAACATGCAGCATGGCCGCGCCCAAAGCCTGCGCAAGCTCTATGGCGTGCTTTGTACCCGCGACGTTTGTTCTGTAAAACTCCTCGTACCGGCCGACATGGTCTGTTATGGCCGCGCTGTGCAGCACAGTGTCAAGATTCAGCTTGCTCTGCCCCTCCAAACCCAGATACGGCTCTGCCACATTTCCTTTAAGTACTGTTACGCTCTTCATTATTCGTGAGCATTCTTCCATACCAAAGTAGAAAGCAAGCACTTCCTTCAGGTATCTCTCGCACGTTTTTATATCTCTGCCTCTTACAAGGCAGTATATATGCGTTCCCTGCAGCCTGCTCAATTGTTCGAGCATGTGCGCTCCAAGGTATCCCGTAACGCCGGTGAGAAGCACGTTTTTGAGCCGCGCTTTTATAAGATGAGCGTATTCGGGGATATACACGGGTTTTGTTTTTTCTTTAAGCGCCTTTGGCGCGGGCTCTGTACTCTGCTGGTTTAAGCGTCCGCATAGTACGCGCAGCGTCTCGCACTCGTAAAAGTCCTTTGTGCGGATTGTCCATCCGTATTGCAATATGGATGCCTGCACTTTAATTACGCCCAGCGAGTCTCCTCCCAGCGCGAAAAAGTTGTCTTCCGGCCCTATGTTTCCCGTTTTGAGTACGCGTGACCATACTCTGACCATTTTTCGCTCCATATCACTCATGTCGCCACGCTTTGCCAGCTTCTTGAAGTCCTTATTCCTTTCAGGCTTTAAAAGCTCTTTGCGGTTTACTTTACCATTGGGCGTCGTAGGTAGCTCTTTCATACCAATAAAGAATGACGGAACCATATATGCCGGCAACCTGCTGCCAAGGTGCTCTCTTATTGTTTCCGGATCCACGTTCCGGCTCATTGCATAATACGCACAGAGGTATCTGTCCGCTCCTTCGCCCCAGTCCTTTACCACGGCTTCTTTAACACCCTTTACTGAGCGGATAGCGGCCTCAATCTCGCCGAGCTCGATCCTCATGCCTCTGATTTTTACCTGGAAATCCACCCTGCCGCGAATTTCCATCTCGCCGTTGGGCATGAACGCGCATATATCGCCGGATGCATACATAACATGCCCTGGCCAAAACGGATCGGGCAGATATTTCTTTTTATTCAGCTCTTCGCGGTTGATATACCCGTTAGCAACGCACGCGCCACTGATAAAAACCTCTCCCAGCACGCCTATCGGCACCGGCCTTAAGTACTTGTCGAGTATATACATTCTGGTATTTGCTATGGGCCTGCCGATAGTTATATGCGACGTATTGGAAAGGTCTTTGGATGTACAAAAAACCGTAGTCTCCGCCGGTCCGTATACGCTTATTATCTTTGCTTTTGTGTATTTTTTAAGCATATTCAGAAGTGAGAGCGTAAACTCCTCGCCGCCCAAAACGATCTTCCTTAAGTATTTGGCCGCGGCGGAACGGAACGCAGCATCCCCCATCAATATTCGCATCCTTGTAGGCGTCGTCTGCAAGAAACAGTCGCCTGCAGATTCTATACGAGCCGCAAGCAAGTGAGGCTGTCGCAGTTCTTCTTCCGTGCACATTGCCGCGGTACACCCTTTCAGCAGCGGTAGCACCGCGTCCATTACAAATATATCAAAAGAAATAGTTGTAATGGATATACTAATTTGATCCGTGTCATATGCTACCGAAGTCTTTGTGCCCTCATAAAGATTAACAAGTCCGGATCTTAACAGTACTGTTCCTTTTGGAACGCCTGTCGAACCCGAAGTGTAAATAACGTACGCCGCGTCCTCCGATTTATCTATGGGAGGCAGATTATTACAGAGCCCCATGTCCTTTATTTCCCGTAGATCGATTTCTACGCCAGGGCTATGAAAATCAGCGCTTCCATCCGTCAGCAAGACTTTTGCACCGCTGTCGGACAGCATGAAAGCCAAACGTTCAGGAGGATATGTGGGATCCAACGGCAGATATCCTCCTCCGGCCTTAAGCACCCCAAGAATTCCCGCCATTAAATCAAACGACCTTCTTATGCACAGTCCAACAATTGTATTTCGCCCGACGCCGCTTTCTCTGAGTTTTAAAGCTATTCTGTTGGCGCGTATATTCAGCTCGCTAAACGTTATTGTTTCATCACCCACTATTAAAGCGGTTTTATCGCCCTGTGATACGGCCAGGTCTTCAAATATCGACTGTATGGTCTTATTGCTGTCAAGAGGCGCGTCCGTTCTGTTAAAGCCCTGAGTGACCTGCCTCAGTTCTTCCTGTGAAAGCACCGAGACGTCGCAGAGCCTTATGTTCGGCTCGTTTACGCATATTTCAAACAGGCGGCACAAATGGCGGCTTATGCGTTTTATCGTCGATTTGCGGAACAGCCGGGTGTTATATTCTAGCTGGCACGA
The DNA here is from genome assembly GCA_023410595.1 of Bacillota bacterium. Lineage (GTDB taxonomy): Bacteria > Bacillota > Clostridia > Christensenellales > SZUA-584 > DTFZ01. Next base: position 63,794 of record JAEYPO010000040.1, read on the forward strand.
CAGCCCGCCGTCTTGCTCATAAAGTTCAAGCGTAAAGTCCAGCTTCGCGATGCCCGGGTCAAACGGATAATGCATGCATTCAAGCCCTTCAAGGCTGAACCTGAACGCATCCTTTGAATACACAAGCATCGTGTCGAACAATGGATTCCGGCTTATATCCCTCGGCAGAGCGAGGTCTGAGATTATCTTTTCAAGCGGATACTCGGAATGCGTGAACGCGGCGACTGTGTTATGATATACCTCGTCGAAAAATTCGGTAAAGCTTAATTCCCCTCTCGGAAAGCTGCGCAGCGGTATAGTGTTGAGAAATACGCCGGCAACGTCCAGTACCTCCTCGCGCTTTCTGCCCGATACCGGAGTTCCGACTATTATATCCTCCTGCCCCGTGTACTTTGAAAGAAGCACGTTATATACCGCGAGCGCGGCCATAAACAACGTAGCTCCCTTTTGCTGTGCAAATAAGCGCAGCTTTTCAGTAATATCGGCGCTTATGTTAAAAGCAACCCTCGCGCCTTCAAACCGCTGCGCGGCCGGGCGCTGCCTGTCGGTGTGCAGGTTTAACAGCGGCAATTCGCCCGAAAGCGCGCCCTGCCAATAATCGCGCTGCACAGCCATGCTTTCAGATTCCATGAAATCCTGCTGCCATACGGCATAATCCTTATATTCTATCTCATTGCGCTGCGGAGTATTCCCCTCGTATATATCCGCCGCGTCCTTAAGCAGTATATCCATAGTACGCGCATCGCTAATTATGTGATGCATATCAATGAACAGCACATGCTCATCTTTGCCTGTTTCGATAACCGCCGCGCGCATGAGAGGCGCGCGCTCCAGATCGAACGGCTGAATAAGGCCTTTCAGCGTACCGTCAAGTTCTTCTCTTGCGCATTTCATATCGGCAAGCTCAAATGAAACGCTGCCGTTTATTATCTGCCGCAGCTCCGAATCCTTTAATACAAAGCTGGTGCGCAGCGCGTCATGCCTATTTATAAGCGCTTTAAAAGTGCGGCCGAGCTTTGCTTTATCCAGCCTTCCGCGTATCGAAAACGCGACGGGTATATTGTACGCCGTAGAATCGGGCATTCCCTGCATAAGCACCCACATACGCTGCTGCGCAGAAGAAACCGGATAATCCTCCGCCTTGGGTGCGGGCTTAAGCGGCAGGTACGACGTCTGTTCCGCGGCGTCGATGAGCGCCGCAAGGTCGGCAAGGCGCGGGCAGCGATATACCTCTTCAAGCGATATATCCACATGGAATTCCTGCGTCACCTTTACCATGACGCTCACTATGGTCAGCGAATCTCCGCCTATGTCAAAGAAGCTGTCGTCGCGGCCTATCCGCCCCATCTTCAGCACATCGCTCCAAATATCCGCGAGTATCTGTTCCGTCGCGGTCTCGGGAGCAGCAAAATCCTCTTTCAGCGCCATTATGTCTTCCCCGGGTTCAGGCAGGCTATCCCTGTCCACCTTGCCGCTCGAGTTGTATGGCAGCGAGTCTATCTTTACAAAGCAGGAAGGTATCATATATGCGGGCAGATTGCGCATAAGCTCCGCCCTTACCTTGGACCGCTTCGGCGGATCTCCGCACAGATACGCGCATAAAAACCTGCGCCCCGAAGCGTCTGTGCGGTCGGTCACGGCGCACGCGGTAACGCCCGGCACCTGCATCAGGAAGTTTTCAATCTCTCCGGGCTCTATGCGGTAGCCGCGTATCTTTACCTGCTTGTCTATCCTGCCCAGGAATTCGATTTCGCCAAGCGGGTACCACCTCGCAAGGTCTCCCGTCCTGTACAGCTTCTGGCCGGGTATAAACGGGCTGTCTACAAACTTTTCGGCAGTCAGCCCGGGCTTGTTTATATATCCGCGCGACAGACCAAAGCCTCCGATATACAGCTCTCCGGGCACGCCTATAGGCACAGGGTTTCTGTGCTCGTCCAATATATACGTCTTTACATTGGGCATAGGTCTGCCTATGCTGGGCACCCTTGATTTTGTAACGTTCATGCAGGTAGCGCAAACCGTTATCTCCGTCGGCCCGTAAAAGTTCGTTATGCGCGCCCTCGTACACCCTTGGACTTTTTCGAGCAGCTTTTCGGAAAGCACGTCGCCTCCAAGGCCTATCTCACGAAAGTCCCTAAGGCACTCCGCTCCGTGTATGTCGGAAAGCAGCAGTTCCATGCGGCCCGGTGTAACTACCATCATATTTACGCCTTCGGCTTTTATCAGCCGCGCCATATTCTTAGGTATGTTCACCTCATGCTCCTGTGCGAGCACAAGCGTTGCTCCGTTCATAAACGCTAGCAGCACTTCCATGACGCTTATATCGAACGAGATAGAAGCGGCGCAAAGCAGCTTCGCCCCCTGAGCAAATTCCCATATCTTATTCAGCGAATATACGAAATGAACTATAGAACGGTGCTCTATCTGCACGCCTTTGGGCTGACCCGTAGAGCCGGACGTGTATATCACATACGCAAGGCTGGAAGGGGTGCAATCCGAAACCAGCTGTTCTTCGCAAATCTCGATCGTGTCTGTTTTTATCGTCAACAGGTTAAAGCCTTGACACCTGTGCTCAAGCTCAGGCGATACGAGCACGGCCTTGACTCTGCTGTCTGTAAGCATATACGCTATGCGGTCTTGCGGAAGTTCGGCATCCAGCGGCAAAAACGCGCCGCCCGCTTTCAGTATCGCGAGCAATGAAACGCAGTAGTCCGTCGTCCGGTTAACAAACAGCCCCACAATGCTGTCCGCCTTAACACCATGCTTTTTAAGATGTGCCGCAAGGGCTGTTGAGCGCTCTTCCAGTTCTCCGTACGTAACGGGCTGGCCGCCGCAGACTATGGCAACAGCTTCTTTTGGTGTGCATGCTATACGTTTATTCCACAGATCGACAAGCGTCTCGCCCTGAGGGAACGCCATATCAGTATCATTGAAGCGTTCAATTATCCTGTCGCGTTCCTCGCCGCTCATCAGTTCAAGCATAAAGAGCGGCTTGTCCTGATGCTCAATGATATCCGACAGTATATTTGTCATATGGAAGTGGAAATACTCTATCTCCTTCTCCGAGAAGAACGGCGTCTGATGGTCATAATCAACGATGAACTTGCCGTTGTTTTCACGGTCGTTGACGTGAATAGAGAGCGAATTCGCCTGATATCCGCTGAAATGCCAGCGGCCTTCGTAAGTAAACTGCTCCGTATTTTTCTGGAAGTTGCCTATCTGATAGGAAAGCGTTACGTCATAAAGCGAATCAAGGCCTTTATGTTGTTTTCTGAGCTCCTGCATTAGCAAATCATACGGGTATTTCTGATGCTTCAGCGCGGAAAACCACTGATTGGAGGCTACCTGGGCGAACTCTATGAACGGAAGCTCGTCCATTATCTCGATGCGTATAGGCACAGTGGATACAAACATTCCAAAAGTGCCCTTTGCGTGCAGCGACGTCCTGTTCGCAACCGGCGCGCCTATAATGATATCCTTTTTGCCGGTTATGCGGTTTATATGTATGGCGAGCGCCGAAAGGAACAACGAGAAAGGTGATATGCCAGCCGCATTGCAGAACGAACGTATCTGCGACGACAGCTTTGCGGGCATCACGTACGCCTTGCGCTCCGCCTTTGTGCTGAAATAGTTTGCCTTTTTTTGTTTGATTACCGTGGGTTCGGGAAGCTCATTAAACCTTTTAAGCCAATACTGCTGGTCGTATTCGAATCTTTTGGATTTAAGGTATTCCTGCTCGTCACGTATATACTCAAGATATGAGCGCAGCTTAAACTCAGAGCCTTCTTTTCCGCCGAGAAGACTCTGATAGTTCTCCATGACCTGATTGCCGAAGTCTATTATAGCGAGACCGTCCGAGATGATATGGTGGAACTTGACATACAGCCATCCCTCCTGCTCATTGAGCTTAATCATCGCGAAATAATAAAGGTTACTGTCTATAAGCGGCATGGGAGCCTGCGTCTGCATCGCGTCCCATTTATAAAGGTTTTTCACACCTCGATCTGTGAAATCGAGACAATCGATCTTACAATATTGGTAATCGGCAACATATTGATAAGGCACGCCGCCCTCTAAGCCTAACCGAAGGCGGGCCGACTCGTTATCCCTCAGAAAGACGTTTACCGCGCGTTCCAGCAGAGCGTAGTCCAGTTTGCCTTTTATTTTAAGCGTGCCGGCATTGTTCCACATTCCCGTGCCCGGGTGCAGTTTTTCCGTATACCATATTCTTTGCTGAGGATGAGTAAGAGCATAATGCTGTTGTTTTTCACTCATAAGTACGTTCCTAACCACCGATTCGTTATTTCATGCCTTTAAAGTTCTTTTCGGTAAATACTACCTTATATTACTGCCAAAATTCCTTTTGGTTTTTATATCAGCCCAAGTTCTTCGGTTACGATCTCTGCCGTGAATTCCGCCGTTTGCGCGCAAACGGCGGCCTCATATCCGGGCAGACAGTCTAGCGAAGCAAACCTGCAGCCCTTAGCGTTGGTTACTATACCGTCTTGAGTCGGATAGACGGTTATGCTGTCAAGCGCGCTTATCCCGGAGCCTGTAAACTTAAGATAAGCTTCCTTGAGCGTCCATATCTTGAAGAACAGCTTGTCCCTGTACTGTGCGGAAGCGAGAGCCTCCCTCTCTTCCGCAGACATTATGCGCCTCATTACTCCGTCGGAGAAAGGCCTGACCATTTCGACGTCGACGCCCACCGGCCCACTGTTTACCGCGCACATAGCGACAAGCCCCGAATGGCTTATATTGAAATGAATGTTTTTTGTGTTTTTAAGATTCGGCTTTCCGTTGTGTTCAGTGCCCCAGTCCTCAGCCTTAGGCTCTATTCCGTATGTACGTTTCAGGGCATAACATAACAGGCGGTGAGCTGTAAGCGCCGCCTGTGCGTCTTTTTTATAACGCATCCGCTCTATCCTTGCGCGTTTTTCCGGGCTCATGAGCGGCCAGTTTTCGGCCGCTGCGTCCCCTGCAACCTCAGCAAAAAAAACCTTCATCCATTATTTTCCAAATAAATTATTATATCTTTAACCTTTGAAAACTTTCTTATATCCTTTTCAGGCACCTCTACATTAAAAGCGACCTCGAAAGCGCACACAAGCTCCACGAGATCGAGGGAATTTATATTAAGATCTGAAAGCAGCTCCGTATCGGGAGTTATATCCACGCCTTTACAGTCGATATTTTCTTCTATTATCTCTTTTACCTTTTCAAACATCTGTTTTGCATTCCTCCGCTACTTTATAACGTATAATCTTCTTAGTCGAAGTTTTAGGAAATTCCCTGTCGCGCAGCTCAAATTTGCGCACCTTTTTGTAATATATAAGCTTCTGATTCGCTTTGTCTATCTCTTCCTGCACGGCCTTATACAGCGCGTCCTTATCCATGCCTTTTCTTGCCTCCGGATCGGGATATACAAGCGCCATAAGCATATCACCCGGCGCTTCTTTCACCATCGCCTCGGCTATAACGGGGCTCTTGCAAAGCAGCTCCTCTATCTCTTCGGGCATGACGTTTTTCCCGTTCTGAAGCACTATCAGGTCCTTGCATCTGCCTGTTACATACAGGAAACCGTCGCCGTCCAAATACCCCAGGTCTCCCGTCTTGTACCACCCGTTATCGAACGCCTCGGAGGTGGCTTCCTCGTCGTCGAGATATCCGGCCATTACGTTTTCGCCTTTTACAAGTATCTGCCCCTCTTCGCTTATGCGGACGCTGCAGCATGACAATACGGGCCCTACCGACTTATCCTTATGGCTTTCGTTGCGGTTGGCCGCTATTATCGGAGAACACTCCGTCGTACCGTAGCCCTGAAGCACCTTAATGCCAAAATCGCGAAAGCCCTTAACGAGCGCGGGGTCAAGACGCGCCCCGCCGCATACGATAAGCTTAAGCCTGCCGCCGAAGGACTCGTGTATTTCATGAAACAGCTTTTGTTTTATGTCTATTCCCACCGCGGAAAGCGCGTTGCCTAAGGCGATCCCTGTTTTAAGCTTTCCTTCCTTGCCCTGTTTTTTCACGCTTTCCCATATCCGCTTGTAAAAAGTGTCGAGATACAGCGGCACAAGCACCATAATGGTGGGCCTGAACGCAGCAAAACAGGCGTGGAGCTGCTTTACGCCTGAGCAGAACGCAATAGTGCATCCCCGCAGTATAGGCGAGAATATCCCCCCCACGTCTTCATACGAATGGTTTATCGGAAGCACCGACAGCAGCGTGTCCTCTTCCTTATAAAGTATATTTTCGCACGCGGCCACTATATTTGACGCTATGCTGCGATGCGTAAGCATGACGCCCTTGCTCGCTCCCGTAGTGCCCGACGTAAAAAGTATCGAACAGGCGCGCTCCCGGTCGATCTCGGTATCCGAATAAAGATCCCGCCCGCCGCTCATCATCTCTCTGCCGAGCCTTTTGAGTTCGCCGAGCGTTTTCTTTCCCGCGCCTTTGTCCGTGAACGAAACCGTGAGTAATTCAGGCATTGACTCGGAAACGAAGGCCGCTTCTTCTTTGTAAGTGTCAGAAAAAATAAAAGTGCCGGCGCCGGAGCGCTTGATAAAGAAAAGTATATCATCCTTGCCGAGTTCTTTGTCCAGTGGAACTACGGTAATATTGCTGTTTACTATGGCAAAATAGCTGAGCACCCATTGATATGAGTTTTCGCCGATCAGCGCTATGCGAGTACCGGAAAGCCCAAGCCCAATAAGAGCGTTACTGAGCGCACGCAAATCATCGCCGAACTGAGCGTAAGTGACTGAATCGCATTCTGAATTATCCGTCAAAGTCTTAAACGCTTCTTTTTTCTCGTAAAGACGGATACTTCTGTCGGTAAGCTCTTTCAGGTCACGAATGTGTTCCGTTACGTACAAGGGATATTTCCTCACAAACATGCCCCCCATCCGATATTCTGTTGTACTTCAACAGTTTAGCATATATTTTCCTAGCTTTCAACAAAAACCACAAATTATGCTATGCACATATACATATATATGTAGTCATTTTCACATTTGTTATCGTTTTTTGTATAAATATAAGATAGTATGCCTAGCGTTTTATGGAAACCGCTGTTTTTCCGTATTTTTCGCACTTGCGAAGAAAATATTCTATGCTTTTAAGCTCTTCATCTACGGCTTGCTGCGTAAGATCGCCTCTGCCTAAGCGGTCACAAAAGCACAGCAGCGCTACTTCCCCTGGATCCGTTTCCTTTACCATGCTTTTCAGGTCTGCAAAAGGCAGATGCTTTGTTACATATAGCAGCTGCATATGCCAGCGCACCAAGGCGCTGACTCTTTTTATCAACCCTTCATCCCCGGTGCACGCCTTAAGAAAATCGCGGGCCAATATTTCGCCCGCGACGTCGTGCTCGTAAGCGGTTATCCTGCCGCTTCTTATTTTCGTATTCGTTATCTTTCCCAAATCGTGCAGCAGCGCGGCCCACATAAGCGCAAGGGGATCATTGCTTAACAGCCTCTTTTGGGCAGCGCTATCTACAACGAGCATCGTATGGTTCCATACGTTGCCCTCGGGATGATGTACGGGCGACTGGGGAATATCTTTCAATCGCGTAAGCAGAGCGAATGGATAGCCAACCGGGAACTGCCCTTCTTCCACAAGAGCATTGAAATAAACCGAGGGCTTATCATCCCCAGTCAGATGTTTTTCAAATTCCTTAAAAAACTTTGAAGCATCCATATCACAAATATTATCGTTTTTATGCGCGGGCTTTATTCACAGCGGCTTTCAGGTTAACAAAAAGGAGCCCGCAGGCTCCGGCAGCGCGCTTACTGTTTTACGTCTTTGCCGCCCGTATTGCTTTCTCCCTCCCTCGCCGCGACTTTCACTATGTTTATTATTATGGCCGTTATCGGTACCAGCAGGAATATGAGCCACGCTATTCGCCAGGCGCCGAGCAGCGTGCCCAGCAGCATGAACACAATGGTTGCAAACAACGCCGAGAGCCCAACTACAGAGCCGTCTAAGTCCTTCTTCTTGAATATGTCGAATACTATTGCGGCAATGGGTATTGCAAGGAATACCAGCCATCCGGGGTGCCATTTATTAAGACCAAAGCCGAGAGCGAAATACGCGGCTGCCGCAAGTATTGCGATAAGCCCGATAACGGCCCCGGACAAATCCTTATTCCTGGATGTAATATCCATCACTATTGCGGTCAAAGGCACCGCAAGGAAAACAAGCCACGCGTAACGCCAGCTGCCGGGTATTATAAAACCGAGCAGAAAGAAGCAGACGGCGGCAAGTATGGCTACGAGCCCTGTCACCAGCCCGGGCAGCTCATTTTTCTTCGCCATAAGAAGCACCTCACTATGGATATATTAAACAATACTTATCCATGTCATCATACCATCTTTATGCAACATGGTCAAAATATATCGAGCTCGACGGGGCAGTGGTCCGAACCGTACACATTGCTTAAAATTTTAACGTCCCCAAGCTCGCTTTTCAGGCGCTCTGATATGCATACGTAATCGAGGCGCCATCCGACGTTCCTTGCCCGCGCGTTGGAGAAAAATGACCAGTACGTATACGCGTCCTTCGCGCCGGGGTAAAGCGTTCTGAACGAGTCGATGAACCCCGAGCCGAGCAGCTCAGAAAAGCTTTCCCTCTCCTCATCGGTAAACCCGGCGTGCCTGCGGTTGGAGGAAGCGTTTTTTATATCTATCGTTTTATGCGCGACGTTGAAGTCGCCGACTGCGATGAGCGGCTTGCGCCCGTCCAGCGATTTAAGGTACGCTCTGAAGCGCTTGTCCCATTCGAGCCTGTATTCAAGCCGCTTTAATCCCTCACCCGAGTTGGGGACATATACGTTAACGGCAAAGAAGTCTTTATACTCGAGCGTAATAACCCGCCCCTCGGTATCGCCGTCCTCTTCGCCCAGTCCGTACGATACGTTTACTGGCTTCTGGCGGGAAAACACCGCCGTGCCGGAGTAGCCTTTTTTCTCCGCATCGTTCCAAAACTCACTGTATCCTTCGGCAAGCACGCTCTCTCCCTGCTGCATCTTTGTTTCCTGTATGCAGAACACATCCGCCTGCGATTCGCGGAAGAAGTCCATGAACCCCTTGCCCATGCATGAACGCAGACCGTTAACGTTCCACGTTATTATCTTCACTGCTCTTCTCCTTTAAAAAGCTTCAGGTATTCGCCATAGCCTTCCTTTTCGAGGTCTTCTTTGGGTATGAACTTAAGCGCCGCCGAATTGATGCAGTACCTTGTGCCCAGCGGGAGCGGCCCATCTTCGAACACATGCCCGAGGCGCGAGTCTGAGTTCTTCGCTCTTACCTCCGTTCTTACCCTTCCAAAACTTCTGTCCTCTTTGCAGCTGATAACATCTTTCCCTATCGGTTTTGTGAAGCTGGGCCATCCGCACCCCGAATCGAATTTGTCCTCGGATGTAAACAGCGGCTCTCCTGTCACGACGTCCACATAAAGCCCCTCTCTTTTGTTGTCCCAGTATTCGTTTTTAAACGGCGGCTCGGTATAGCTCTCCTGCGTTACCTTATACTGCATCGGCGTTAAGCTTTCAAGCTTTTTATCTCCCCAGTGCTCGCGCCTGAAGGCCTCGCGCCTTGCCGAAGACAGCTTGTAGCGCTGCGGGTTTTTCGCGTAAAACCTGCAATGGTATTCCTCCGCCCGGTAGAACGGCGCCGCGGGAAGTATCTTTGTCTTTATAGCCTGCCCCATCAGCCGCTCCATCTGCGCTTTGGATTTCTCCGCCTCTTCCTTCTGCTGCTCGTCGGCATAGAATATGACGGTCTCATATTGCCTTCCCCTGTCTTCGAACTGCCCGAAAGCGTCCGTAGGGTCTATCTGCCGCCAGTAAACATCCAAAAGCTGTTTATAAGAGACGACTTCGGGGTCGTACGTTATTTCGACGGCTTCGTAGTGGCCCGTCGTGCCGCTGCAAACCTCCTCATATGTCGGGTTCTCCTTGTGCCCGCCCGTATAGCCGGGAAATACCTGCTCCACTCCTGATAGCTCGAACGGATGCTCCATGCACCAGAAGCACCCGCCTGCAAATATCGCTGTTTTTATATCGTCCACACCCTTTCGTATATCGCTGCTTTGATTATTTCCCATGCCTCGCGCTATGATTCGCAATAACCGCACATAAAAGAAAAACCGGAAAACCGGCTGTTCATCCGGATGATGATTTTATTCGACAGGTCTTTGTATTTTCCTTTAAAATAAGCGGTTATTTCGCCGGATCGTACGTGCGGCAAAGGTAGTTTAAGCTTTTGAACGTATATCCCATGCTCTCCCATTCGGTAAGTACGCGGTCGAGTATCTCGGCGTTGGTTTTTGACGTGGCGTGCAGCAGCGCTATCTCGCCCGGATGCGTCCGGGAGATTATCGTTTTAAACGCGGACTCGTGGTCGGGCTGATCACTAGTATACCAGTCCTTATAGGCAAAGCTCCAAAATACCGTCGTATAGCCAAGCTGCTGCGCATATTTTAAGCTTCTCTCGCTGAACTTGCCCTCAGGAGGCCGGAAATATTTCGGCATGTTTTTCCCCGTCGCCTCGTAAAACGCCTCTTCGTTATCGGAAAGCTCTTTCTTAAACGCGTCAAGGTCCGACAGGGCTGCCATATCCTTATGGTTGGCGGAATGGTTGCAGACGAGATGCCCCTCCGCTATCATCCGGCTTACAAGCTCGGGGCTCGATTTGATATAGTGTTTTACCACAAAGAATGCGGCTGGAACGCCGTGTGCTTTAAGCGTGTCGAGTATCTTTGGAGTATACCCGTTTTCATACCCGGCGTCGAACGTCAAGTATATTATCTTCTGCTCGGGGCTGCCCGCGGAATACGCGTCGTAATCATATACGAATTCAAAGTCTTTTTCGGCGGCGGGCTGTATACCATCGGTACGCGGCATATAGTACCAACTGTATACCGAAGCCTCGCTATGGGCGGCCTGAAAGAAAAAGACGTCCGCGGCATAACCTGTTATGACCAGAAAGACTATGGCCGCGATATCAATATATGCTATGAGCAGCAAAACGATTTTTTTTATACGCATAAGAACACCCACCGGATTAACCTTAGTCCTTTGTTTATCCATATGCGCTCTGTTTTTGCTATATGAACGCGTACATCCCGCCCGCGGCAAATACGTCAATGCAAATGAAATTATCGGGCTGCCGCTGTAAAGCAAATACCGATACTTAAAGAACAGAAGCCCCGTCGGTTTTTCCGCGGGGTATCTGATTCATGGCCGCTTACCCGAATATCGTCACGAACCTTATGGAATAAAGGTCGCACATCAGAAGATCGTCGGTAAGCAAAGGCTGTAAGACGATGTAGCTCGCTCCTACTTCAAGCAGTGTGCCTACCCTGTCGGTTACAGCGCCGGCGGTTCCCACAACGAATTCCACCCTGACGTTTTTCCCTATGAAGTTTTTAAGGAATCCCGCCGTATAATATGGGCTCGCAACGGTTACAGGCGTCTGCGGCCCGCCGGGCGTTCTCGGCATAGAGCTTGCCAGCGGCGTTATTTCCCGTGTAGCGGTCGGTATCATTCCGGCAAGCGACGTTAGCGGCAGCGCAGGCACTTCGCTTGGCGCCGCAGGCGTTGAACGTATAGGCGGCATTGTCAAGCCTGACTGCATCTGAGTCGGTACCTGGCGCTGCGTCTGCATGGGCGTCTGACTCGCCTGCTGCGTTCTGTTTCGGTCATTTTGCATGTAAGTTCCTCTTTGAGCTCCGCTCATATCGGCAGGGATGCTTCCCTGGTTATTCTGATTGTACGGGTAATTATATGAATTTGACATACTATCCTCCCCTTGATTTACCCTAAAAGCATTTAAATCTCGTCTTTAAGTCTGCGCATACAATTCCGTAGGCGTATAAAAGCAGTGCTGGCTTATCCTGTTGAACTGCACCCCCGTCCTGTTATACGGAAAATATGCAGGGCAGTCCGGCCGGAAGGGGTTCATGTACCACAGCGTATCCGCGGCTCCGGGAAATACGTTGCCGGAAAGCGCCCAATCCGCTATATCGTAATGCTCCTCCAGCGCCGGAATATTGAAAATGTTCTGCGGATTCTCCTCGCCGCCGACTATTGTCATATAACATGTAAACTGGTACGGCTGCTGCAATACCCTGCGCAGGTCTCCCTGCCCGATCCTCTGGTACTCTCCGTACCCTATATGCACCCTGTTCATTATCGTCGTCCCCACGGCTTTCATTCCCTGTTCGCCTTCGCCTTCGGCTTCACACCGTATCATTCTTGCGAACATCTCTCTTGTCGACAGCTCCATTTTTCTCACCATAAAATATTAATCTCTGACGCGGCGCGAAGCGCCTATCAGCATTCAATACAGTATATTGATGTAAGCTTAATTTTGATAAAGATTTATGCGATAATTCTTATTTTATATTTGGGGGTTTTTTATGAACGTAAGTAAAAAGCGTAAATATAATAAATTAGCATGTAAAATAATAAAGGGAAGTGAAGGACATTGAACATATACGTAGTAAAACCGGGCGACTCGCTTTACAGCATCGGGCAGCAATTCGGAGTCAGTCCGGACGATATATTTACCGCCAATCAGCTTGAGGACATACCTTACCTGGTCGTAGGCCAGGCTCTCGTTATCCCGTCCACGGAAATCTCTTATACCGTACAGTCGGGGGATACGCTTTGGAGCATAGCCAGAAGGTTCGGCTCCACTGCCGAAGGAATAATATCGCTGAACAATATAACCGACCCGCAGCGTCTACAGCCGGGAAGGATCCTCCGTATACCCCAGAGAGCCAATAAGTACGGATATATCGAGGTAAATGCATATATTGAGCCGTCTACCCCGGAAACCGAAACGGCAAGGGTAAACGAAGTGGGATCGTATCTTACCTATATCGCTCCATTCAGCTATCAGGCAACGGCATCGGGCGCTCTTACGCCGATAGACGACAACGCCATACTGTCCGCGTCGAAAAATTTCAGGATAGCGCCGCTCATGGTGGTTACGAATTTCGCTAACGGCAATTTCAACACCGACCTCGTCGATACAATACTGCAGAGCGACGCTATACAGACAACGCTGATAAACAACATTCTGAACACTCTGAGAACGAAAGGATACTATGGAGTCAACATAGATTTTGAAAGGATTTCCCCTCAGAACAGGCAGCTTTATAACAACTTCCTGCGCAAGCTTGTTGCGGCGCTCAGACCTTCGAATTTTCCTGTATCCACCGCACTCGCGCCCAAACCGTCCGACGAGCTTACAGGCGCGTGGCACGGAGCGCATGATTACCGCGCCCACGGCGAGATAGTCGATTTTGTTATCATCATGACGTATGAGTGGGGATGGTCAGGCGGTCCGCCATATGCCGTCGCTCCCATCGACCTGGTGGAAGACGTCATAAGATACGCGGCCTCGGTAATGCCGGGCAGAAAGATAATGATGGGCATGCCACTGTATGGATACGACTGGACTTTGCCGTTTTCGCCCGACAGATGGGCAAGGCGGGTAAGCCCGCAGCAGGCGATAAGGCTCGCCGCCGAACACGGAGCCGAGATACGCTTCGACGAACAAACCCAGTCGCCTACGTTCAATTATTATGATTCCAATGGCGCGCAACATGAAGTCTGGTTTGAAGACGCAAGAAGCGTACGCTCGAAGCTGCTGCTTGTAAACAAATACGACCTGCGCGGCGTAAGCTACTGGGTGCTCGGCGTATCGTTCCCGCAGAACTGGCTTGTACTTGACGATATGTACAACATAGTGAAGGTGATTCCTCAATAAAACCGATGAATATCCGTTGATATCACGTTACGCCCCGCATGGCCGCCCCGAAACAGCAACCGGCTGACGGCCGGCGGAGCATTCTGTTGTCATTCTCTTGTTTGCCGGATTGTCCGACGGCATGCTTTTATAAATGTCAATCGAGTATGCGCCAGCCTGATTTCATCGCCTTATCCCTTAATCCCTTATCGGGCCTGACCGCTACGGGACAGCCGACGATACTCAGCACATGGATGTCCGAGGAGCTGTCGGCATAGGCGCTGCTCTCGCCCCACTCCACCCGTTTGCCGTGAAATACGGCCTGCAGCCTTAACACCTTCTCAGCCCCGTATATGACTTCGAGCGGACGCCTGTAATCCACCCGCCCTTCTTTATAAAAGATACTTGTGCCTATTACCGTGTCAATATTCAAAAGCGCGGCGATCTTCTCAAGCAGGTATTCAAAACACCCCGAGAGCAGCACCGTATGAAAGCCCGCGGCTTTTGCTGCCGTTATTTCCTCCACTACGGAGCTGTTAAGCCGCGCTATCATAACGGCGGCGCAGCGGTCAAAGAACGCCTCAACGTCCGCCCTTTCCATTCCGGAGAATATGCGCAGAAATTTGCGCATTATGGTCCTCGTGTTCCTGTCGCTATGCGCGCCCAGCTTATGCCCAACATAAAGCCTTCCGAGCGACGCATATACAAGGCCGAGCTTAAGCCTCGGATAACCGAATTTTGCCCATTGCTTCAATAAAAACGGCAGCGTGTCCTCAATAAACAGCGTTCCGTCGAAGTCAAACACCGCAAGCTTCATGCTCCGCCCGTTGCCCCCAGGAAGCTTGCTATGTCTTTGACAAGTCGTTCCCGCAGTTCTAAAAGCTCGTATATGTTGACGCCGAGCCTTTTAATTATTTCCTCTTCCACATCCATGGCAGAGTTCGGGTCCTGCGGCAGGCCTAATAAGCTTGACGGCGAGCCGTACAGCGGGAACTCCATGGAGCATTTATACGCGTTCCGTATTATCCCCTCACACTTATAAAGCTTTATAAGGCTGCCTAAAAGCCCCTCCGTTTCGGTGCTTACCGTTATTGCCTCTGCCCGCTGCGCGAAAGCCCTATCTTTTAAAGAATAGTTCTCAACGTCCCCGAACGCCGACTCCGACGCGGCGTCTATCGCACCGGCGGCTTCCGAAACGGCGCTAATGGTCGCTGCATCCGTTTCCTCGTCAAGCAGGTCTTCGCACTTTTCTATCTCGATCTCCAGCGTCTTGGCGTAATACAGCCTTAAAAGCGCGGCCTGAACATACTCCGGAATATCTTCGTCCATGCTCTTGTCAATTTCCATACCGGCCAGTTCTCCGGCTAATCGTTTATACTTATTTGCGTTATCAACTATCTTCTGTTCCAAATAAATCACGCCCTTTGTTTTTTATTATATAACGCTACGCTTGCCGCAAAGAAAACGGCAGCCATGCCGAGCAGCACGAGTATACTGGTCACGGCGCCGCCAAGGCTTCCGCCTGCGGCCAGGCCCTCTGCAGCCTCGACCGCCCATTTCTGAGGCACTGCGTTCGCAATGCCCAGCAGTACGTCCGAGCCTACGATGGACAGCGGCCACATGCATCCGCCGAGCATCGCCGTAGCCACAAGTATCACAGGCGTACCCGCGTTAAGCTGCTCATATGTGTTAAAAAGCGCAGACAGCAGCAGCCCGAAGCATGTCATTGTGAGCACGTACACCCCGAACACAAGCAGTATCGGCGGCAAACGGTCCCCGAAGTCTATGCCGAACATAAGCTGCCCCAGCACCAGCACGATGCACATCTGCAGCGCGCCCACGATAAACGCCGGTATGAAGTTTCCCGCGAGCACAGATGTTGCCGAAATCGGCGATAGCCTTATCCTGTCCCATGTACGGAGTTTTTTATCCTCAAGTATACTTCCTATAGTAAACACTATGCTGAACGTCACAAAGAATACGTTTAATCCCATAAGATAATGCATGTTTGTCATAAAGCGTTCCTGATTCCCGCCTGTCCCCGGCATAACGAAATCTACTTGCACGGCGGAGTTGCCGCCCATTCGGTTTTCATACCCGCCGCTCACGTCCTCAAATGAAGGCGAGCCTATATCCGCCGCTGCCAGAGTATCGCTTAATATGCGCTGCAGAGCGTAAACGTGGGCCGTCTTTGAGGCAGCACTGCGCACCGCCGTCTGAAACGCCATGATATCCGCGCTGTCCGCTGACTGAATAAGCGTTATGCGCGCTCCTCCGGTTTTAAGCGCTTCGCCGAAGCCTTCGGGTATAACAAGCGCCGCAAGCGCATCCCCCTTTGAGACCGAGCTTTGTGCCTCCGCCTCGTCTGTAAGCGTTATCGAATACGCGCTTTCTTTAACCGCTTCAATAAACGCGTTCGTTGCTTGCGAACTGTCGTTGTCTGCGACCGCTATCCTCTGCGCGCCTTCTCCCGCAAACGAGTTGCCGAATATAAACGAGAGCACGATGGCCATAAGTATCATTATTACGTACATGTAGTATTCATATTTCATTCTGGTAAACTTAAGCCACAGAATTGACCTCATCTATGCCCTCCTCTCTCTGGGGAACAGCGCGATGCCGAGGAAATAGAGCGCTGCGCCCAGCCCGAGGCTGCCGAGCATATAAGGCAGCACTTCCGCAAGCGGCGCTCCCGTAACGCTGCCCGTATAAGCCTGTATCGCGAGGCCGTTGGGCGTTGCGAGCGAGAGCGTTGAAAAGAACCTGGGCAGTACGGACAACGGAAGGTAGCTCCCACCAAAAAGCGCCAGCACCTGTACGATAACACTCTGGAAAACGCTGCCCAGCCTCGGATTACCCGCGCGATATACGAGCACCATCAGCAGCACGCCGAGGCCCGTTACCGATATGGCCACGCATACGGATATAAGTACGAATGAAACCCAATTCCCCCAGTCTATACCGAACGCCAGCGTGGAAAACGCGAACAATACAATAAGCTGCAGTATGCAAAGCAAAAACACCGCCGCCGATTTTCCAAGCAGCAGCTTCTTTTTCGGCACTCCCGCGGCCGACAGCCGGTGCAGCGTCTTTTCCTCCCATTCGGTATACAAAAACGAGCTTCCCTGACCCGCGGAATACAGCACGAACATACATGTTATCGCTATGGAATAATACATGAAACTCGTGAGCGGCTTTCGCGCTTCAATGCCTTTTAAGCTTATCTCTGCTGCCTGCGCAACTGAAGCCTCCACGGCTTTTTGTATATAGCCTTGCATGTCGATGCTTTTAAAGGTCTCCGCCGTAAGCCGGCCGTTTTTCATGACGGTATCTATGAGCACGCCAAGGTCGGCCGAAACGGACGATATGGTATTTGTGTACGAGCGCACGATGCCCGCCGCTATCTGCCCCTGCAGCGTTCTTTTACTCGAGCCTTCAACAATTATCTCAACGCTGCCTCCCCCGCCCATCATGCCGTTTGTTACGCTTTCGATATACCCTTTCGGTATCGTAACTACGGCGTCAATCGAGCCGTCCTCAAGAAGCGCTTCCGCGTTCTCAGCATCCGTTTTTCTGTAGCTTAAAAACGAACTAACGTCCTTTGAATCGAGCACGGCGTATATGGACATCTGCGACGTGTCATACGACGCACCATTTGCCTGTGTTTGCTGATTCGGAGTGCCCGAGTCATCTTCGTCCACCACCGCTATATTTATCCGCCCTATGGAAAAACCGCTGTTGAACACGCCGCCCAATGCAAGACTCAATATGACTATCAGCACTATTGGCATTATAAATATGAATACCAGCGCTTTAAAGTCGCGCAGCACGATGAGCAGATCCTTTTTTATCAAGTCAAAAAGCTTCATCGTCAATCCCTCAGCGCTCTGCCGGTCAGATTGAGAAACACAGTTTCGAGATTCGCTTTTTCGATATCGAGAGATTTTAGCTCCGCGCCGCTTTTCGCAATGACATCAAGTACCGCCTTTACAGACGTTTCTTGCGCTTTCACGGCGATGCTGATATCCACCTCTTCCATATTGACAGCAATAACGCAGTCTAGCTTTTCAAGGCTTTCGCAAAGCTTACTGTCTTCCCTGCCCAGCTTAAGCTTAATAGCGTACTGCCCGCCGATGGACGCCGTTATTTCGTCCGTCGTACCCGCCGCTATGACGCGCCCTTCGTCCATAATGAATACGCGCGAGCACAGCATCTCTACCTCTTCCATGTAGTGGCTCGTATAAATTATCGTCGCGCCGCCGCGTGAAAGCTCCTTGACGGTATTGAGTATATGGTTGCGCGACTGAGGGTCTATGCCCACCGTCGGCTCGTCCATTATGATGAGCTCTGGCTTGTGCAGCAGAGCCGCACCTATGTTGAGCCTGCGCTTCATGCCGCCCGAATATTTGCTCACCTTGTCGCGCAGCCTGTCTTCTATGCCTATGACTTCCGAGACCTCGTTTATACGCCTGCCGAGCTCATCGCCTCCGAGCCCGTAAGCCTTTCCCCAGAATTTTAAGTTTTCAAGGCCTGTAAGGCTGGGATAAAGCGCTATCTCCTGCGGCACGAGCCCTAAACTTTGCTGTATGCTTTTTGGATGTTTTATTATGTCCTCGCCATTGAAGCGTATGCTCCCTTCGTCCGGCACAATAAGAGTTGCTATCATGTTGATAGTAGTGGATTTTCCTGCGCCGTTTGGGCCGAGCAGCCCTAATATCTCGCCTTTTTCAACGCTAAATGAAATGCCGTCGACAGCCTTGATGTTTTTGAAATATTTTTTCAAACCCGATATCTCGAGCAGCGGCATAAGTGACCTCCGAATATACTGACGCAATAATTTTCCTGGTTACCATACTATCATATTAATTACAAAAATTACAACGAGAGTATTTTATTTTGCTGCAAAAATTAATGTTAGAAACGTTTATTTTACGCCTGCATAAATTATATTGAACGAGGAAAAAGGGTTGTGATGTTTATTGAATATACTGGTTGGAATTGAAGATAAAGGGCTTATTCTCCGGCCGCTGATAGTAAACAGGATGCACGACGCGGTCTTTAAAGGATGTATAGTCAGCACAGACGAGATCCAAGATACGGAAGGCCGTATGACCAGCGTTTCCGTTTCCGACTGCGATCATGACGCTGAAAAAGAGAGCTCGATGCTATGCGCGATACTTGCGGATATAATAATTGAGAATTTGCAGATTCGCCATATGGTCAAGCTTTTGAAACAGGAGTATTGTTATCTTTCCGAAAAGGAACAGTGCGATATATTGGTGCATGTACTGAAGAAACTATGGTACGGTACCTCGGGTCAGAAAAACGAGATTGCGGCCTGCAAAAACGATATCCGGCAGCGGCTGCGCAAGGCTATATCGGAAAATGAGACGACCACTATAATACTCGAAGGCTTTATGCGCTTTCGCATGAAAGACTACCTCGAAGCGTGGGAGAAAGAGCTTGCGTCCTGCGTGGAAGACTACGTGCGCAGGAAGGAGTACGCGGAATTCGTGGAAATACTGCGGCTGTTCATAAAGATACGCATTCCTCGCGCGCGCAAGGTGCATATCTGCGTGGGCGGTGACGGAGACTATCTGCTGCTTGACGAGCGGCTTTGCTTATTAAAGTGCAGGTTTATAGGCACGAACGCGGATAAGGACGACGCGCTGCTCTCGGCGCTTGTCAATATCGCGCCGCAGAGCATAATAGTTCACAACAAGGACAGATTCTGGGATTCGCGTATACTCGAGACTATAAAAGACGTCTTCGGCCAGCGCGTAGAGTTTTCTGAGGATATGATATAATCACTGATTTATCATGCTTTTTTAGACTTTTTACAAAGTCTGTTTTTTTATCCGCCCGTTTTAGGGCCGGCTTTACTATAAAATTGTTGTCAATTTGATAATTTCCTTTTATTATAGTAGAATTATCGGCTGTAAGGTTACACTATAAACGGAGAAACATATGATAATAGACTTTCATGCGCATTGCTTTGCGGACAAGATCGCTTCAAGGGCTATAGGCGTGCTCGAAGAGAAAAGCGGCCTTAAAACCATACACGACGGAACGACGCGTGGATTAAAAAACTATATGCGTTCATGCGGCGTAGACAAGAGCGTCGTACTGCCCGTCGCGACGAATCCCTCCCAGGTGCCTATAATCAACACATGGGCAAAAGAAAGCACAGACGACGAGCTGCATTTTTTTGGAGCCGTGCATCCTGACGACGCCGATTTTTACGGTACCGTGGAGAAGCTCAAACGCGCGGGTTTTATAGGCGTTAAGATGCACCCCGATTACCAGCTCTTTTACGCGGACGAGAAAAGGATGATGCCTTTTTACGAAGCACTGCGCGACGCGGGGCTGATACTCGCCCTGCACTGCGGACTTGACAACGTATACCCCGTCCCCATCCACTGCACGCCCGTTATGGTGCGCAGGATTATTGACAATGTTCCGGGCATAAAGATGATACTTGCCCATATGGGCAGCCACGCGCTTTGGCGCGACGCCGAACAGCTGCTCGTCGGCCTGCCCGTATATATCGACACATGCTATTCGCAGTACGCCCTGCCGCCTTCAGACATGGAGCGGATGATAAAAAAGCACGGCTCGGAGCGCGTGCTGTTCGGCACCGATTCGCCCTGGAAGAGGGCGGACGACGAGATAAAACGGATACGTGCGCTTAACCTTGCGCAAAGCGATATCGACAATATACTTTATAAAAACGCGCTTGGGATTATAGGATAAGTTGATAACGCCCGGTATTTGCAGTAAAATATATGGGAAAATACTCCATAGATTTATTGCTTACAGAATAGAATATAACGGAGAACAATAATGGTCATTGATTTTCACGCCCACTGCTTTACGGATTCACTTGCAGGGAAGGCGATAGCGGGGCTCGAAGACTGCTGCAGCATAAAGGCAGTGCACGACGGCACCGCGGGCGGACTGAAAAGCTATATGAAAGCGTGCGGCGTGGACAGGGCTGTCGTCCTCCCCGTCGCCACAAAACCTTCGCAGGTCAAAACAATAAACGAATGGGCAAAGGCTGCGGGCGACGATACGCTCCATTTTTTCGGAGCTATCCATCCCGACGACGAAAACGTTTATGATGTTATTCGGCAGCTTAAGGCGGACGGCTTCCGCGGCGTCAAACTGCACCCTGATTACCAGCGTTTTTTCGCGGACGAACAGCGTATGATGCCCATATACGAAGCGCTGCGCGACGCCGGGCTCATCGTCGTATTCCATGCCGGCCTCGATATAGGCCTGCCATCGCCAGTGCACTGTACGCCGCTCATGCTTAAAAACATATTGCTTTCGGTCAAAGGCATCAAGATCGTTGCGGCGCATATGGGGTCACACGCGCTGTGGCACGATGTGGAAGAAGCGCTTTGCGGCCTGCCTATATACCTTGATACGTCGTACTCTCACTATGTGCTTAAAAATGACGGCATGGTGCGTATGATAAAAAAACACGGCGCCGAAAACGTGCTTTTTGGCACGGATTCGCCCTGGACAAGCGCGGACGATGAGATCAAAAAAATAACTTCTCTCGATCTTCCGCAAAGCGATATCGACAAATTGCTGTATTTGAACGCTTTATCTCTGATCTCTTAGGCTGACACGTTTCGCTCTCTGGTCATATTATATTAATGGAGACCAACCAGAGTATATGCGGGGTGAAGTATGATAGAGCGAGGAGATATATACTATGCGGATTTAAACCCCGTCACCGGATCGGAACAGGGCGGCATACGGCCCGTGCTGGTGATACAAAACGATACCGGCAACAGGTTCAGCCCTACGGTAATAGTAGCCGCAATTACGTCCAATCTGGGAAAAGCGCGTTTGCCTACGCATATCGTCATTGAAGAAGATGCGCTGTCTGAAAAAAGCGTTGTTCTTTTGGAACAGATAAGAACAATCGATAAAACAAGACTGATAAAGAAATTGGGACGGCTTAACGAAAAGGATATGCTTCGCATCGACGAGGCGATATCGGTAAGCATGGGGTTTGATAAAACCAAGTAAGTTGGCAAAACTATGGGCGGAAGATATATTCTTCCGCCTCACAATTACACCCCGGGACTTTGGCCCTCGGATTTAGGGGGCGTAAACAAAAGGGCGGCAAGGAGGCATATGAAACAAAAGGTAAAAGACTACGCTATTATGACTATAGGCGTAGGTATTGCGGTTGCGGGACTCAATCTTTTTCTTGTGCCTAACAGGATAGCTGCGGGAGGCATAAGCGGCATAGCAACTATACTTTATTACATATTCAAATTTCCGCTGGGCGTTACGATAGCCGCGCTCAACGTACCGCTTTTTATATTCGGAGTTAAAATAGTCGGAAAAACGTTTGCTATAAGAACCGCTTATTCGCTCATACTCTATTCTGTGCTCGCGGAGGTGATACCAATACCCGACAATAACGACATATTCTTGGGCTGCGTTTACGGCGGCGTGCTGATGGGCGCGGGCATAGGGCTCGTAGTGCGGGTTGGCGGAAGTACGGGCGGCACGGATATGGCGGCAAGGATGCTCAGCTCGGCAACAAAGAACATAAGTATAGCCGCGTGTATGTTCGCTCTGGATTTTGTCGTTATAGCTGCCGCGGGCGCATTGTTCGAGCCCACGGCGGCGCTGTATGCCATAGCGTCTCTTTATATATCCGCAAAGCTGATAGATTTCTTTACAGTGGGCCTGAGCGAAGCGAAAGCTTTTTACATAATTTCCGATAAGAGTGAAGAGATAGCGGCGGTTATTATGGAGCAGATGGGCAGGGGCGTTACGTCTCTTAAGGCCACGGGCGTTTACAGCGGCAAGGACAGGAACGTGCTGCTGTGCGTACTGCAATGGCGTACCGAAGGTCCCAGGCTCAAGCGCCTTGTCAAGAGCATAGACGAGAAAGCTTTCGTTATTGTCGCCGATGTAAAGGAAGTGCTTGGCGAAGGCTTTTAGCAATTTCGTAAACTTTTTGTAGCATGTATACTAAAAATCGCACAAAAAGATAAAAATTTTAATTATTATTTATTGTTCAATAAGCGGGTTTGGTGGTATTATCAATTATAACCAATATAATATCAGGGAAGAGAGGAGTTCAATGAAATCGGGTCAAAAAGGCATTTCATGGCTGTTTGATATCGTTATTGGCGTGCTTATAATCGCAGCGGGTATATACTTGCTCGTATCCCCGGGCGGAGGGGGCAACGTGCTGAGTATTCTCGTGGGTATCGGTGTGTTCATATATTGTATATACAATATATTCAAAGCGATACAGTCCAAAAATGACAACCGGCTTTTTATACCGTATCTCGCGCAAGGCCTGCTTGATATTGTACTGCTGCTTCTTTTGATAACAATACCGAACACGCCCCAGCTCGTAGGAATAATAATCGCCTGCTGGCTTATAGTTTTCGGATTCTTTGAGATAATACATGCCAGGAGAAGCGAAGAGAGCAAACGCCGCATAAGAAACGGAACGCTGCTCATACTTGCAGGCGTAGGCGTTCTTGTGATACCGTTACTGCTCCAGCTGCACTCGGTAATATTCATCGGCATAGTCGCTCTCGTAATAGGCGTCGTTAAAACGGTGCAAGGGCTGCTTTACAAGGTAAAGACGGACGAACGTACGTCGGGCGGAAGGTCGAATTTGTATTAAGGCCGATTGACATAACCAAAACGGCGTCATATAATTTATAATAATATTTATGCTGGGACAAGTAACCGGTCATAACACGCGTTTTTAAGAGACGAGCACACCTTAGGCTGCAAGTGTGCCGGGCGCGATGAGCGGCGAAACCACCTTGCGATATTAAAGGGTTAAGCCTCCTTATCGGCTTGTAAGAGTTGCCGTCGTTTTGGCGGAACATGGGTGGAACCGCGGTAGAAAATCGTCCCATGTGCTTTTAGCACATGGGTTTTTTATTTAAGCCTAGTTTGGGTTAAAGGAGAAAGCAAATGAAAATAACGTTGGCTGACGGAGCGGTCAGAGAATTTAACAGCGGCATGAGCGCTATGGATGTCGCGGGTGAGATATCGGGCAAGCTCGCTAAAAAGGCTCTCGCCGCGAAAATAAACGACACGGTGCGTGACCTTGATACTGTGATTGACGGCGACGCAAGGCTCGAGATTTTAACATTCAGTGACGAGGAGGGCAAGAAAGCGCTTTGGCATACAGCCTCGCATATAATGGCGCAGGCGGTAAAGCGCCTTTATCCGGGCGCAAAGCTCGCAATAGGCCCCGCCATAGACACCGGATTTTATTACGACTTCGATATCGAGACGCCTTTTACGTCCGAAGATCTCGAACATATTGAA
This sequence comes from Bacillota bacterium, assembly GCA_023410595.1. Taxonomy (GTDB): domain Bacteria; phylum Bacillota; class Clostridia; order Christensenellales; family SZUA-584; genus DTFZ01. The sequence continues at coordinate 87,883 of JAEYPO010000040.1, forward strand.
AAAGAGATGCGCAAGATCGTTGAGGAAGACCTTAAGCTCGAAAGGTTCGAGCTTGATCGCGGCAAGGCGCTGGAGTTTATGAAAGACGAGCCGTATAAGCAGGAATTGATACGCGATCTGCCCGAGGGCGAGACGATAAGCTTCTACAAACAGGGTGAGTTTACAGACCTCTGCGCGGGCCCGCATGTTCCCTCCACAGCTAAGGTCAAGTCATTCAAGCTCTTAAATCTTGCGGGCGCATACTGGCGAGGCAACGAGAAGAACAAGATGCTTACAAGGATATATGGAACCGCTTTTGAAAAGCAGGAGGAACTCAGCGCGTACCTTCAGGCGTTAAAGGAGGCAAAGGAGCGCGATCATAACAAACTGGGGCGCGAGCTAAAATACTTCACTACAAACGACGCCGTCGGTCAGGGCTTGCCGCTCATCATGGCAAAGGGCGCCAAGGTAATGCAGGTGCTCTCGCGCTTCGTTGAGGACGAGGAGGAGCGGCGCGGTTATACGCTCGTTCGCACGCCGCTGATGGCCAAAAGCGACCTTTATAAGATATCAGGCCACTGGGATCATTACAAGGAAGGCATGTTTGTGCTGGGCGATGAGAAAAAAGGCGACGAAGTGCTGGCGCTCAGGCCCATGGACTGCCCGTTCCAGTTCATGATATACAACGCAGACATGCACAGCTACCGCGAGCTGCCCATCAGATATAGCGAGAACGCGACGCTGTTCCGCAACGAAGCCTCCGGCGAGATGCACGGGCTTATACGCGTGCGCCAGTTCACGCTGGCTGACGCGCATATTGTCTGCCGGCCAGACCAGGTCGCCGAGGAGTTTAAAGGCGTTGTCGACCTGATACAGTATATGATGAGATGTATCGGAATACAAGACGAAATCAAATACCGCTTCTCGAAGTGGGACCCCAAAAATACCGAGAAGTACATCAACGACCCCGAAGCGTGGGATACAACACAGGCGCTGATGAAAAAGATACTGGACGATATCGGCCTTGATTATGTGGAGGCGGAAGGTGAAGCGGCGTTCTACGGGCCTAAGCTCGACCTCCAGTTTAAAAACGTGTTCGGCAAGGAAGATACGTTGTTTACGGTACAGATTGATTTCGCGCTGCCAGGCAGGTTCGATATGGTCTACATTGACTCAAACGGAGAAAAACAGCGTCCGTATATTATACACCGTTCGTCCATCGGCTGCTACGAGAGAACGCTCGCTATGCTTATAGAGAAATACGCGGGCGCGCTTCCGCTGTGGCTCGCTCCTGAGCAGGTCAGGCTTATGTCAATTACCGACCGTTCAATTCCCTACCTTAAGGAATGGGAGAAAAAGCTGCGCGCGGCGGGCGTGAGGGCGACACTGGACGATCGGAGCGAGAAAATAGGATACAAGATACGTGAAGGAAGGGCCGAAAGAATACCCTACATGGCTGTCGCAGGCGACAATGAGGTAGACAACTTGACTCTTGCCATAAGGAAGAGAGGCGTTGGGGATTTAGGCCCGGTAGACGGCAAGGATTTCTTCAGTACTCTGTTAGGCGAAATAGCTGATAAAATCATATGGTAATCCTGCGAAAACTGATACTTTTCAAGGGCGCGGTAAACATCTGCGCCCTGTTTTTTTATATAATACGTAATTTAAAGCGCTTATTTAAGGAATACATTTGCACTTAATGGCAAATCATGATATATAGAAATCAACCCATATTAAAGGAGGGCAAGAAAAATGGATAATAAGAAAACTACTATACTGCTGTGCGTTATACTTACGCTTGTTGCGGTTACGCTGGGGTATGTGTTAATTTCGGGCAACACAAAAGCCGTTGCCGCTGTCGGTACGGCCGGAACATCCGGCGCTCCCGCCGAGGACTCGATTACGGTTTTCGGGCAGGGTATTGTATATATCAAGCCGGATATAGCCTATATAGCGCTTGGTTACGAAAACCTGGACAAGGACCCTAAAAAGGCTCAGGATGACAACAGTGCGCAGATGGACAAGATATTAAAGGCGGTAAAAGCCGCGGGCATAGAGGACGCAGCCATGCAGACTTCCCAGTACAGCGTCAATCAGGATTACGACTATGCTAACAACAAAAAAGAAATAATAGGCTACAGGGTAACGAACACGATACGAGTAACGGTAAAAGACGTCGCCAAAGCGGGAGACATTATCAAAGCGGCGTATGACGCGGGCTCTAATCTTTTCAACGGCATATCGTTCGACATAATAAAGAGGCAGGAGTCGTATATTGAGGCCTTGGACATCGCGATGGAAAGAGCCAAAGAAAAAGCGGATAACCTCGCGCAGGGCTCGGGGCGCAGCATCACGGGAATAATAAACATAGTCGAATCCTCTCCGTCATATTCCCCGTATAACACCGCGTCGAACTTCGCGTATGCACAGGCGGCGCCCATGGCCGATTATGCGGGGGGGGCAATATCGTCCGGCGAGCTGCAGATATCCGCAACGGTAAACATAACCTACCGGCTGAACTGATAGAAATTAAAGCAATTATAAAAGGACGCTTTCGCGTCCTTTTTCTCTTATTTCTTAAAATGTATCCTGCGACTCGTTTGCCGCCCGCTTCACCATCTTTAAGTCTTCCTTGTCTACAAGCCCGAATACGTCGGACGTGCAACCGTAGAAATACAGCGTCGTATGGCCTGCCATAGTATTATCGGCTATCGTGTCAGCCCCGCTCGGATTCCCGAACAGTGACGCTGCGTAATTGGCGTCGCCTATAGTTACTACAACAGAGCGCTTTTCCCAGTTCGTCGCGCCGCCGAAGCATTCGAGATATTTATTGTAGTCTTCGGTAGTGGGCGTTTCGACGGTAGCAAGGTTTGTACCGCCCGTACGCATCATATTGAACGTTATGTCCGGCTTATTAACGTCTGTTACCTTGACCGTTACACCCACAGCAAACGCGGCGTTGATAGTCGCCCAATCACCCAATACCCCGAATGTCGTCGGGTTCTCGTTGGCCGGGCCGGATACTATAGATCCCGCGGCGGAAGGGCTAAGCGGCTTTCTTACAATGCCTTCCATAGAGAACATCTTGGCGTACGTCTGCTCGCCCACCCGTCCGTCCGGGTCGGCTCCGTTGCTCGTCTGAAAGTCCTTAACCGCCTGCTGCGTCTTGCCGAAGAATTTCCCGGTAGCTCTGTAGTTGAAATACCCAAGGTCTCTAAGGCGCGTTTGCACCCTTATCACATTAGGCCCTTCGTCGTTCAGCTTCAGCATCTGGAACCCCGCCGGCGTATTAGGGTCGGCGCTGGCCGGAGTCGTGCCGTCTTCCGGCTGTGTGCTCTCCTCGGGAGACGTGCTTGGCGAGGGCGACACGCTATCCGATGGCGACGGACTGGGTGAAGCGCCGAGCGCCGTGGGTATCATCACCGTAGATGCGAGTGCAAGCACGAACACTATAGTAAGAATACGTTTTTTCATCGACGTTTTCATATAAAACCTCTAGTGTTTTTTTCTATACTACCACAATCATCTAGAAATGTATAGGCATTTACTATTTGTTTACATTTCGCCTCACGCAAACGTATTCTCCTCAAACGTTACCGCCATACCGTCCTTAAGCTGCACTATCCTGTCCGCAACGTTGCTTATAAACTCGCGGTCGTGAGATACGAACAGTACCGCTCCCGGGTATGCCCGAAGCACGGTTTCGAGCGCCGAGCGCGATTCTATATCGAGATAGTTAGTAGGTTCGTCGAGTACGAGCAGATTAAAATCGTTAAGCATTATCTTTGCCAGCGAGAGCTTTAGCCTCTCTCCCCCGCTTATCACGCCCGCTTTATTGCCGATCTCGTCCCTGCTGAATAAAAGCCTTGAGAGTATCGTCCTTGTGAACTGCTGTCCGTATACCGAGCTTTCGAGCGCGTTCTCCAGCACGCTTTTTTCCATGTTAAGATCGCTCATGTCCTGCCGGAAGTAGCCGATTTTGAGAGCGCGGCACTTAATAACGCCTTCGCCGCCCGACAATATCATATTGAGCAGAGTCGTCTTTCCCGCTCCGTTATCCCCTATAAGCGCCGTCTTTTTATTGTTTCGCACGATAAAGCTGCAATGAGAAAGCACGCTCTTTCCATCGAACGATTTGGATACGTCCTCCACGGTTACGAGCACCGGGCTATATACCGCGCCCGGCATGACGTCAAATACTATATCCCGCTGCTTCCACGGCTTCTCCACTTTCTCAAGCTGCTCCAGGCGCGTAAGCGCCGCTTTTGCGCTGCGGTCGAGCTTTTCCTTTGCGCCCTGCCCGCCCATCTTGTGCAGCCTCGCCTCCGAATTGCCCATCCGCTTTGGCGAACGCCTTATGCTTGACGACTTTTGCATCTTCTCTGCCGCGACCCGCTTAAGCCGGTCGTGCTCTGCCGCGTACTGCTCGTACCGCTCCTCTCCCGAAGCTCTTTCAAGCTCTTTTTGCTCAAGGTACTCTGAGTACCCGCAGCTATAAAGCCTGCAAACGCCGCGCTCTATCTCCAGCACCTTGTTGCATACGCGTTTCAGCAGCGTCCTGTCATGTGAGACTATAATAAGCCCGCCGCCGAACCCTTTGAGCAGCTCTTCAAGGCAGCGTATGCCTGTTATGTCGAGGTTGGACGTAGGCTCGTCGGCGAGCATTATTTCGGAGGGATGCGAAAACGCTCTCGCTATTCTCTGCTTTACTTTTTCTCCCCCGCTTACCGTACCGTCGCCCAGCCCCAGCTTTCCCGCTATGCGCTGGTCGTAATCCCCATTCGCTTCTTCGTCCAGCTGAGGTATTACCACGATGCCGCCCCGCGCGTTGATGCTTCCCGAGTCGGGCATTAGCTCGCCCGATATGAGTTTTAAAAGCGTCGTCTTGCCCGCGCCGTTCCTGCCCACGACGGCTACCTTGTCGCCTTCGTACAGCGCGAACGTCTTCAGTTCTATTACCTTTCTGTCTCCGTAATATTTTGTTAAATTTTTTATTTCCAGCAACAAAAAAATCCACTCCTTTTTGGAGAGGATCACCGCACAGCGCACAAAGTCGCGCTCCACAATATAATCGTGATCTTAAGGGTTATATATAAAAGTACAGTAATCCTCAAACAGCCTTTCGGCATCAAATAATAATTATGTTTTGGATTACTGTATCTTCATCTATATGATCGCTCCTTAAGTTTTTTTCAGCATACTATATTCTGCAATGTTAGTCAAGCGCCGGCTGCTTTTATTATTTCGTCGAGCGCCGGGCTGCCTGCGTTATCGCGACGCAGCGTTTCAAACATATCCCCTTTTTGCCGGAGGCGCTCCGCCGCGTTTTTCAGCGTAAAATCGCAAGGGTTTATCCCCGCCGCCAGCTCGTCCCAGCCGACCGGCATCGAGACGGCCCCGCAGGGCACTGCGCGCGGCGAGTATACGGAAATAATATTCTTTCCCCTGTACATCTGCAGGTAATCGAAATATAGCTTTCGCCCGCGTTTTTTCACCTGCCGCTCTATCGTCATCATATTGGGATATTTCTCAGCAAAGTATTTCCCGAAAAATTCATTTATGCTGCGTCCCTGCTCGAACGTCATCTTTCCTGACGGTATATATATCTGCAGTCCCGAAGCGCCCGAGGTCTTTACGAGGCTCTCTATGCCGAGTGATATCAGCGTTTCGTTAACCTTCAAAGCGCATGCCGCGGCGTCCGAAAACGTCTGCCCTTCCGAGGGGTCGAGGTCAAACACGAGCGAATGCAGCAGCCCGTCGGTGAACATGCAAAAGGGTGTATGGAATTCTATGACCGCAAGATTGCCAAGCCACAGCAGCGCGGGCAGGCTGCTTAAGTTTATGAACGTGTCGCCTTCTATATCCACGACGCTCACCCATTCCGGGGACTTAGCGGGCGGCCGCTTCTGGTAAAACGATTTGCCGCCTACGCCGTGCGGGAATCTTATTGCGGTCAGCGCCCTGTTTGTCGTGTGGGGCAGCATATATGGAGCCAGCTCCGCAAGCGCCTTTAAGTAATCTATCTTGCGTATGCCCGCCTCCGGCCAAAGCGGCTTTTCCGGATTGCTTACGTTTATCTGCCTACCCTCCACCTCTATGCCGCTCACAGCATGACCTCCTCTCCCGTTGCCTCCGACGCATCGCTGTCGCAAAAGCCCAGCAGCACCGGATGGCGCAGCGTCATATGGTCCGTCCATTCGGCAAACCTTACCCAGCACGTGAGAGAGGGGCGTATCCATACGACATCCTTTTCCTCGCCTGTTTTTTCCTTCTGCATAAAATCTCTTATCAGCGCCCAGTCGCTCTGTTTGAGTCCGGTCGAAACCGCGCCCACCGCCACAAGCTCGCCTTCGCGGTAAACGCCGAGCGCCAGCGACGCAGGCAGCGAGTTTTTAAGCTGCACGCCCGTCACTACGCAGAGCAGCTTTTTTGATATCTTAGTCTTAAACCAGTCGCTGTGCCTTTTGCCCGGAACGTAGCGGCTTTCCAGCCTTTTAGAGACTATGCCCTCCATGTTCTTCTGCTTCATAAGCGCAAACAGCGCTTCTCCGTCTTCAAAGCTGTCGGTAAGCGCTGCGGCCGGGCTGTTTGTAAAATGCTCGCTGAGTATACGCTGCCTTTCAGCAAGCGGCCTGCTTCTTAAATCTTCGCCCTCCAAAAACAATATATCAAAAACAATATATTTAACGGGCAATTGCGAAGCAAGACGCCTGACTCCTACTTCGTTACGCGTAAAGCCCCGTCTTAGTACGTTGTAGAACGAGGGCCGCCCTTCCAGAAACACTACGAGTTCGCCGTCCAGCACGGCCCGCTTCGCGGCGATCTGTCCGGGCAGCTCCCTTATTTCCGGATACGCCGCGGTGCATACGCCGCCTTTCTTCGTAAACAGCGTTATATCCCCGTTCTCAATAACTGAAACGCCGCGTATACCGTCCCACTTCACCTGATGTATAAATCCGGCTTTTTTAACGACTTCCGGCAGGCTTACGGGTTCCATACATTTGATTATCACGGTTAGCCCTGAGCGCGCTTTTTGGCGGGCGTTTTCTTAGGCGCTTTCTCCTTCTGCGTTTTTTCTATGCTCGCTTTCAATGCCTCCATCAGGTCTATAACATTGCTTTCAGGCGCCTCGGGCTGCGCGACGACTTCCCTGCCCGCAATCTTCGCCTCGATTATTCCTCTCAGCGCTTCCCGGTACTCGTCCGTATACTTCGACGCGTCGAACTTTTCCGTAAGGTTGTCTATGAGCTGCTTCGCTATATCCATCTCTCTCTCGTCCGCCTTTACCTCGCCGGGCAGCGCGGGCACCTCGGATACCGGGCGTATTTCGTCGGGGTAGAATATAGTCTCGAGCGCCATTACGTTGTTATATACCCTAAGAACGCAGAGCGTCTGTTTGTTGCGTATCGTTATCTTGGCTATCGCTATTCGTCCCGATTCGTTCATAGCATCGCGCAGCAGCGCGTACGCTTTGGCGCTGGAAGCCACCTCGGGCTGCGGCGCAAGGTAATACGTTTTTTCATAGTATATAGGGTCTATCTCGGCGAGATTCACAAAATCGACTATCTCAATCGTCCTCGCCTGCACCTCCGTTTTCGCCGTTTCAAGGTCTTCGTCGGTCACTATTACAAATTTGCCCGGTTCGTATTCAAAGCCCTTGACTATATCGTCGGGCGACACTTCCTCGTTGCAGATCGGGCACGTCTTTTTATACTTTATCGGAGTGTGACATTTTTTGTGGAGCGAGCGGAACCGCACGTCCTTTTCCTCGGTTGCGGTAAACATCTTTATCGGTATATTGACGAGGCCGAAGCTTATCGCGCCTTTAAACATGGTCTGCATTTGCTTTTCCTCCGGTATGTGATAGTTTTAATATCTCCAATAGGATTTCAAGTATGACTAAAGCATGTGCTAAAAAAAGAATAACGCCGGAACATTTTTCATAATAATACCGTCAAAGGCTTTAAAGGGAGAGGATAGAAATGAAAAAGATATCTTGCGCAGTACTGGCTTTACTGCTTGCCGCATGCGTGCTGGCGGGATGCGCGGCCGCGTCCGCTGACGGCGTATACGGAAAGGACGACGCGAATATCACCGTGGGCGAGGGCGAGACGTTCACTATAAAGCTTGACGCAAACCCGACGACGGGTTACGACTGGTCAGTCAAAATAAGCGACGAGTCCATAGTAATGCTTGAGAGCCAAGAGTATAAGCAGCAGTCAGGCACAGAAGACGGGGTCGGCGCTGGTGGCGCCGATTATTTCACGTTCAAAGGCCTAAAGACGGGCAGCACTACCTTAACGCTCATATATGAACGCAGCTTCGAAGAAGGCTCGGCCTCGGAAACGCTCGTTTTCAACGTAACGGTGCAATAGCCGGCAGCGCCTCTTGACACTCTGAGCGCCTGCTCGAATTACGGGCGCTTTTGTTTTGCCCGCGACGCCGAATAAGCCTTGCGTACTGCGAATACGATTTTTCGGCGTCACGATCTCAAATCATTACTATGAACCCATAACAAAGTCTGATAAAATAAAATGCGTGGGGACGGTCTCGGATCGGGGGTTCATTTGGATATTAAACAGTTTCAAAATGAATACTTTTCCCAGATAAGCTTTGACAGCCGGCTTATGACGCTATTCGACAACATTGACGGCCTCTGTTTTTTTGTAAAAAATACGGATTTTGAGCTCGTTTACGTAAACGACTGCCTGCTCGAAATGTATAAGCTCAAGGACTTAAAAGAGATCATCGGAAAAACGGATTATGACATACTTGACACATACCTCGCCGATAAATACCGGCTCGACGATATCAATGTCATGAATACCGGCGTTGCTGCGCTCAATATGATCGAGCTGGTGCTGAGCCAAAGCGGCATACCCGATTGGTTCATTACGAATAAGATTCCGCTGTATTCAAAAAGCGGACAGATATGCGGATTGATGGGCACAATGAGGCATATAACAGTGTCCCAGTACGATAGCGGCGACACGGATAAATACTCATTCATATATAACGTGCTCGATTACATCGCGGTTCACATCGAAGAGAAACTCACCGTCAAAAAGATAGCCTCCCGCTTCAATGTATCTGAAAGGATCCTGGAGAAAAGATTCAAAGATTTTCTCAAGATGACTCCCGAGAATTTTCTTATCAAGTACAGAATTCTTAAGGCATGCGATTTTTTAGTAAAAAACGGGGATATTGCGCAGGCTGCGTTAAAATACGGATTCTTTGATCAAAGCGCGTTTACAAAGCAATTCAAAAGGCATATGCATATGACACCGCTGCAATACTTAAAAAAATACAGATAAACGGCCTTTGATTCACGCCGGTCAACGCTGTTTACATTATCTGTGCAAACGCTTTTTCCGTTCGGATTTTTACCAAAAATATTTGATAATATCCTATAAACAACTAATTAAAGCAGCTAACATGATACTATAAATAAACACAAGGGAGTGATGAATGATGAACAAAAAATTCAATGTGGCTATTGTTGGCATGAGTTTTGGCGTCGAGTTTATACCCATTTATCAAAGACATCCCGATTCAAATCTGGTCGCGATCTGCCAGAGGAACAAAGACAATCTTAATAGGCTAGGCAAAATATGGGGCATCGATAAGCTGTATACGGATTACCAGGCTCTTCTTCAGGATAAAAGCATAGATATCGTTCATATCAACACGCCGCCCGAGCTTCACGCGGATATGGTGGTTCAGGGTCTTGAAGCCGGAAAGCATGTCGCGTGTACGATTCCGATGGCTCTGACGGTTGAAGACTGCCACAGAATCGTCAAGGCGCAAAAGGCGTCGGGTCTTAAATACATTATGATGGAGACCGTGATATACAGCAGGGAGTTCCTGTTTCTCAAAGAACAGTATGAGAAAGGCGAACTCGGTAAGCTGCAGTTTTTAAGAGGCTCTCATCAGCAGGATATGATGGCGTGGCCCGAATACTGGTATGGATTCCCGCCGATGCTCAACGCGACGCACGCCATATCGCCGGTGCTCAGTATCGGCAACAACCAGGCGGAATATGTGTCTTGCCTGGGGTCCGGCACAATCGACAAAAGCATGCACAAAAACTACGGCTGCCCGTTTTCTATCGAAACCACACACATCAAATTCAAGGATTCCGACCTTGGCGCGGAAGTCACACGTTCGCTGTTCGGTGTCGCGAGACAGTACAGGGAGAGTTTTGACGTGTACGGGTCCAAAAAGAGCTTTGAGTGGACGCAGATCGAAGGAAAGCACCACATCTTCCATGTGGGCGAAACGCCGTCCGAAATCGCGAAGATACCCGATTACGCTTATTTGCTGCCTGAGGATATCCGCGACTTTACACAAAAGGGCGTCTACGACAACGCCGATAACGAACACCTCTCCTTTAAGCAGGGAGGCGGCCATGGCGGTTCTCATCCGCATCTGGTGAATGAATTCCTGTCGGCCGTCAAGGAAGACAGGGAACCGGAACCCAACGCGGTCCGGGCGGCCAACATCACCTGCAGCGGCATACTGTCTAACCAATCGGCGCTGAGGAACGGGGAAAAGATATATCTTCCCGAATGGACTCTTGTCTGAAGTCAAGCAAGGAGTATGATATGAAATTCGGTATCAGTACGTTTGTTTGGTGTTCGCCTTTTACGACGGCTTCATTTGACATTATACCAAAAGTCAAAGAGATAGGTTATGATGTGTTCGAAGTGGCCGCAGAAGAGCTGGATCGGGTCGACTGGCGTCTGCTCAAAAAAATGTGTGACGGTCTGGGGCTGGAAGTAACACTGAGCGGTGCGTTCGGGCTCACAAGGGATATTTCCAGCGACGATGCTTCCGTCAGGAGAGCCGGAATGGACTATATCAGCGACTGTTTGAATATCTGTGAGACGCTGGGCTCTAAGAAATTCGGAGGGCCTGTCTATTCCGCCGTCGGGAAGACGCGGTTCTTAACCGAAGAGCAGAAAAAGGCGGAGCGGGAAAGATGCGTTCAAAATCTTAAGATCGTGGCCGGTCAGGCTCGGGACAGCGGCGTGACCATTGGCTTAGAGCCGATAAACCGGTTTGAGAACGATATGATCAATACGGTGGATCAGGCGCTTTCGCTGATCGGCGAGGTCGATTCGAAGAATATACGGCTGCTCATCGATACTTTTCACGCCAACATCGAAGAGAAAAGCATTCCGGCGGCGTTCCGAAAGGCCGGTGCGAGCCTTTGCCATATACATGGCAATGAAAACGACAGAGGCACGCCGGGTACGGGCCATACGGACTGGGCGGGCATAAGGAGCGCTTTGAATGAGACGGGTTATGATGACATGATCGTAATAGAAACGTTCGGCGCTATATCAAAAGAGATCGCAAGAGCCGCGTCCATCTGGAGACCTTTGGCCGAGAGTCCGTACGTGCTGGCAAAAGAAGGCCTTGAGTTCTTCAAGCATTTGTTCCAAACGCCGTAAGTTTGTTATGTCCATGGGCTAAAGCAGGCTTTGCAGCAATAACGCTAATCAGCGCAGCTTTGAAGAAGACTCTGCCTTGGAAACGCTCGTTTACAACGTAACGGTTAAATAATTCCGATATGCGAAAAGCGCTCGAGCTGTGATCTGCGGGCGCTTTTTTCTTGCGCCGGAAAGTATCAGTCCTTTAACCGCAGCAATTAATTACGTTTCAGCAAAGCCGAATATGCATCCTCTTCTCCGAATATCCATAGTTAGAGAGGTGATGCGGTAATGGATCAGGATATGCAGATAAAGAACCGTGTGCTTTCGGCGGACATGTATTACAAAAACACGCTGGTGCTGAAATATATCATTAACTACCCGTGGCTCGAATCAACAGAGTTCTTTCAGCAGTCCGTTAAAATAAATCAGCACTACGCGACAAAATCCATCGCGTACCAGCAGTACTGCGAACTGAGCCTTTATCAGTCGGCGGCGGAGGAATACGATAACTCAATCAGAAACGGTTATCCCGTAAGGGTATTTGAAGCGGACGTAGACTACACGCTTACATACAACAGAAACTGCGCGCTAAGCCTGTATTTTGACAGGTATGAATTCACGGGCGGGGCACACGGCAATACGGTGCGCTATTCGGACACATGGAATTTAGAGGACGCCCGCCGCATGAGCCTTGTTGAAATATACCCCTCGTATAAAGACCATATAACGGATGAGATCAGCAGCGATATAGCCGCGCAGATGGCCAAAGGAAATAAGATATACTTTGACGATTACAGGCAGAACGTCGTGCAGTATTTCGACCCGGAAAGCTTTTATCTTAATTACAGGGGCGCCGTCGTTTATTTTCAGCAGTATGAGATAGCGCCGTACTCAAGCGGCCTGCCCGAATTTACTATACCATATTCAAACAGCGTTCATCGCCCGAGATGTAAATAAGCTTTTTCAGTATTGTATGAGTGGTTCCAGCTTGCTTAAAAACTTGCCCACCGATAGTCCATTCTTTAAATCGCTGCCGGGCGTAATGCGAATAACGCTCCATTCCTCGGTATGTTCGAGCGACGCCCCGGGCGCGACCGCTTTCAGCGGAGAAAGCGTTTCCATCTCCGTCATATAATCGCAAATATACGTCTCGTAAGATACGTTGTTATCGGGGTATGTCTCCCCCAAAATATGGCGGTACCTCTTTATGAACACGTTTTGGCCGTTAACATACGCCGCCCAGCCGCTTTTGTTGTCGACGCCTATCTTAAACGGAATCTTTACCGACGAGTCATGTGTGATTATGATATGGTCTTTAAGCCATTTTACCCTGCTGTCGTTCATATCCGTATACGGCCAGACAGACACGCTGCGGTTATGGAGCAGCCCCGTGTCCGGGCCGGTAAACGGTATTATCTCTATTCCGCCGGGCGCCATCATCGAAACAGCCCATACGGCAAATTCGATTGGGCGGTCGTTCATGTTTGTTATCCTGTGCAGCACTTTCACCTTGTTGTCGGATACAGTGAATTCTATCTGTTTCGCTATATTCGCCCACCCGTCAAGCGGCTGAGTCAGTATTACCGTATCGTTCTTTATCTCAAAGCTTACAGGCAGGTCGTCGGGGAAATACGTTTTCGGCATTTCCTCCGGGCTCGCCCAGACCCTGTGGCCGCCATAAGCGGACCATTCGGCTTCTCCCGCCGTAACCTTGACGCCGGGCGCAAGGCAGAACACATTGTCCATTCCGGCAAGCCCGAAATGCAGTATCCTTATACCGAACCCCAGCGCCGCTATTATATCGACCTTGCCGTTAGTAACCTTCAGGCATTCGCCGAATTCGCTGTAGTAATACTTTTGTACAGTAATACTCATATTTTTACCTCGCGTTTTATGATTATATGTTCCGATTTATGTAAGCTTTTGGCTCATTATTGGTATATGTGTCGTTATTTGCTATCCAGAGTATATCAAATTATACTATACAAGTAAAGCGGTTGACTTTGCGCCCGCGTTTCTCTATGCTATGCTATATAATGAAAGAAGGAATTGGTATATGGCAGAATTCTCACCCGGCCGTGAGTACGCCTGGGCTGCGCTAAACGAATATATGCATTCGGAAAACCTGCTGCGTCACTCGCTGTGATGAGGCATTTTGCTTCCGTTTACAGTGAGGACATGGCAAAATGGGGCGTCGTCGGGCTGCTGCACGACATAGATTACGAGATGTACCCCGAGCAGCATTGCGCAAAGGCAAGGGAGCTGCTGTTAAAGCACGGCTACCCCGAAGAGTACATACGCGCCGTTCAGAGCCATGGATACAAATTTGTAAACGACATAAAGCCGGAGTCCGCTATGGAAAAGGTATTGTACGCCGTCGATGAGCTTACCGGCCTTATAGCCGCGGTTGCGCTCATGCGGCCGAGCAGGAGCGTGCTCGACTTAGGCGTAAGCTCCGTAAAGAAGAAGTGGAACCAAAAATCGTTTGCCGCGGGCGTGAGCCGGGAAGCTATCCAAGACGGAGCAAATATGCTGGGCATGGAGCTCGGCGAGCTTATTGAGCATACTATAGCGGGTATGCGCAGCGCAGCAAATGAAACAGGGCTCAAAGGGAATCTGTGACGCCCTCCAGGCCCTGCCTATAAACCCTTATTTTAGGAACATTCTCAGCATCTTTTCCTTTTTATCCGTGAACGGAGCATAACGAACGGGCAGGTCTATCCACGTCTTTTTATCGACGATGCTCTTGTAGTGCGTAAAAGTATCAAAGCTTAATTTGCCGTGATACGCGCCCATTCCGCTCTCCCCCACGCCGCCGAAGCCCATATGATGCGTCGCCAAATGTATTATAGTATCGTTCACACAGCCGCCTCCGAATGATACCTCGCGCAGAACGCGTTTTTGCAGCGCCTTGTCTTTAGTAAAAAGATACAGCGCGAGAGGCTTCGGATGTGATTTTATCGTCTTTATCGTCTCGTCAATATCGGTGAATGTGAGCACCGGCAGCAGCGGCCCGAACACCTCCTGCCCCATTACGGGCGAATCCCACGTAATGCCGGTAAGCACCGTCGGCTCTATCTTTAGAGCTCCACGGTTGCTTCGCCCGCCTATGGCAATCTGTTCTCCCTCTATTAGGCCGAGCAGGCGGTCAAAAGCATTCTCGTCCACGATTTTAGGCAGGCTCCTATCCTCCAGCCCGCCGGGGTAAAATTCGGCTATGGCTTTCTTCAGCTCGCTTACAAGCTCGCCCTTTTTGCTCTCATGCACGTAAACGTGGTCGGGCGCTACGCACGTCTGGCCCGCGTTTATATACTTGCCGAACGCGAGACGCTTTGCGGTCAGCGGTATGTCCGCGGTCTCGTCAACTATCACCGGGCTCTTACCTCCCAGCTCTAGGCTCACCGGCGTCAGGTTCTTCGCCGCGGCCTCCATCACAGTCCTGCCGGCGCCCACACTGCCGGTGAAAAACATATAATCGTACTTGAAATCGAGCAGGTCGGCGTTTTCTTTGCGGCTGCCCTGAATAACGCTCACATACTCGGGCGGGAAGATGCCCGCTATCAGCTCGGCCAGTACTTTCGACGTTTCAGGCGATTTGTTTGAGGGCTTAAGCATCACGCAGTTTCCGGCGGCTATAGCTCCCGCGAGCGGGTCAAGCGACAGCAGCACCGGGTAGTTCCACGGCGATATAATGAGCGTTACGCCAAAAGGTTCGGGCTGGACGAAGCTTTTGGCGGCGAACTGCGCGAGCGGCGTGCTAACGCTGCGAGGCCTCGCCCATCTTCTTAAGTTTTTGATAAGGAAACGGATCTCGTCCCTGCACATTCCTATTTCGGTCATATACCCCTCGCAGTCCGATTTGCCGAGGTCTGAGTGCAGCGCGTCAAGCAGCCTGCGTTCATTTGCGCCCACGGCGCCGAGCAGCTTTTCAAGAGCGTCGAGACGATACGATACGTTTAGCGTCGCTCCCGTATCGAAGAATTTTCTTTGCGCGCTTAGTATCTCGGTTTTATTCATTTTAACCTCCATTACCCGCCCCACGATGGCGGAGATCTCAGATTTCCCGAATATCCTCGGTACTGGATACCACGGGTTTCCTTCTTTGAGCGCCCACTCGACTATACGGGGCACGTCCCTGCTCTTTACAGACTTTAGCTTATCGGGTATGCCCATACTGCGGCCCAGCTCCCGTATCGCCGCGATGAACGCAAGCGCGGCCTCGCGCTCGCTCTTGTTTATTATGTCCAGCCCTGCCGCCTCTGACAAACGGGCAAGCTGCGCGTATATGCTGCTGCCGAACGAGTCCGGCACGTAAGGCAGTATTGCGGCGTTTGCACGCCCGTGTGCCTCGCTATATAGCCCGCCCAGCGTATGGGCTATTGGATGCACGTACGTCAGTCCGGCCCGCGTAAACGAATCTCCCGCATAGAATGAAGCGAGCAGCATGTTTTGCCTCGCTTCCATGTCCTCCCCGTTGTCGTACGTCCGTTTGATGTTGGCGAATATTAGCCTGACGGCGTCTTCCGAAAGCTTCCTGCAGCGTTTAGTCACGCCGTGCGTAATATATGCCTCCACGGCGTGCGTCAGCGCGTCCATGCCGGTATTTGCGGTAACGGCGGGCGGAAGCCCTTTCGTCAGTTCCGGGTCGAGCGCGCAGCATACCGGTATCAGCACCGGGTCGCTTACCGCGTACTTATGATGCGTACTGCTGTCCGTCACTACGGCCGCTATGGTCACCTCCGAGCCCGTGCCCGCCGTGGTGGGCACGGCGAATACCGGCGGCAGCTTGCGCCTTACCTTTAAAAAACCTCCCATTTCGGGTATCGTACGTTTTGGCCTTGCAATCCTCGCAGCCGCGGCCTTGGCGGCGTCTATTACGGAGCCTCCCCAGAAAGCGATAAAACCGCCGCAGGCGCTGTCAATATACGCTTTGCGCGTTTCCTCTATGACGTCTACCGTAGGGTTCTCCATAACGCGGTCAAAAATAGTATAAGCTATACCGGCATCGTCAAGCGCGGCAAGCAGGCCGTCCGGCAGGCCCAGCCTCGTAATCGTACTGTCCGTCACAAACAGCACGCGGCTTACGCCAAAACGCCTTACTTCATCCGGCAGCTTCAGCGCGCTGCCCGCGCCGCGTAATACCACAGGCGTCCGCCATTTCAAAAAATGCGACGCGTTATAGAATACAAACTGAAAGATACGGTATCCAGCCTTCTTTAAGCGGTTCATGCTTTTATCCTCCATATATAATATGGATTCGGTCTTAAGCTGCCCGTCTTAATTCAGTCTTCGAACCCTTCTTAATTCTGCTGCCGTGTGGTACTTTCAGGATGTACGGCCGCGTAATAAAAGCACTTTATATAATATATGCTGTCACTGTTTATATTAATATATTTTGGTTAGCTGTCAATCAGATATTAGTTATGTATGTCAGAGTTTAATATCACATTACCAATCCTTCAAGTCTCACGACTTGAAACCAAGCGTGAGCGGCTAAAGGATCTCCCTTATGCAAAGCACTTACAATGGACTCACTTTGGAAGAGAGCTGTTAAAGCGGCGGGTAATGATTTTTGCTGCGAAAAGCCGCGTTCTTATATCGGGGTTCCCAAAAGTCATGAGGCTTCTAGGGCTAACAATGCTCCCGAAGTTCCCGCTTAATTAGATCTACGCGGCTTCGCTTTGAGTCCTGTATGTTGTATATTGCGACAGTGACTATAACGATAACCCCGCCTATAAGCGCCCAGACTCCCGGCGCCTCCCCCGTCAGCAGCAGCACCCATATGGGATTGAGCAGCGGCTCGAGCGTCGCTATCAATGAAGCGGAAATGGGCTGTGTAAGCTTTATGCCGATAGAGAAAAGCACGTACGCCAGTCCAAACTGGAATATGCCGAGCAGCGCTATCGCTCCCCATGCGGCAGGCTCGAATGTAACGCTCTCAGCCGCGAACGGTATGCCTATAGCGGCGTTAATGAGGTGTCCCAGCAGCACGGCTTCTTCGGGCTTCGCGTTCGGCGATTTATTCATTAAAAATACGCCCGCGAACGTTATGCCCGAGAGGCAGGCGAGTATATTCCCAAGCATTGCGTCGGCGTGCAGCTGGTCAAGGAAAAACAGCGCCATACCTATGAACACCGCGAACACCGCTGCGAGGTCGAGCGGCTTCGGACGTTTCCCAAAGAAGATTATTGAAATTACCACGACAAATATAGGGGCGGTATACTGAAGCACAATGGCGTTCGCCGCTGTCGTCAGCTTGTTCGCAAACACGAACAGCACCGTCGTTCCTGACATAGACAACGCACCCATTATGACAGGCAATGAGAATGTGATGTGAAGGCGGCGCATATAGATTATCATCACGAGCGCCGCAAACACCGAACGTATGCCGACTATGGTCATTGCGTCCCAGGGTACTAGCTTTATGAGCAGCCCTCCGAAGCTCCAGAGTATCGCCGTGCACGCTATCAGCAGAGGGCCTTTTACATTGCTTCTCATAAGTCATACATCTCCGTACGCGAAATATCGAAGCATATATTAACACACAGTATAAACACGGGTCAATGTAGTAATCGCACCGTTTGCATAACTTACTCAGCATTGTTTATGTAATAGCGCGGGTGTATAATAAGTGTCATATAAAGTCATTTCCATATTCGGTTTACAGGAGGATATCCCATGAAAGAGAAACCCTTTCTGTCCGCATTCCTTGTCCTCATACTTGTTCTTACGCTTTTGCTGCCGCTGTCTTCCGTTAATGCAGCGGACAACGATACTATAAAGATAATGTTTACGCACGATATGCACTGCTCCATCGTTCCCGCCGTCGTTTCGCAGGACGGAGCGTTTACCGAATCGGGAGGGTTCGCGAGGCTTTACACCGCGGTGCAGCGCGAACGCTCCGCTGCAACGGGGAGTACGCTTCTCGTCGACGCGGGCGATTACTCTATGGGCACGCTTTTTCAGACGCTAGAGACGACGGAGTCGCCCGAGCTGCGCCTTATGGGCAGTATGGGTTACGACGCCGTCACGGCGGGCAACCACGAGTTCGACTATACGGGCGCCGGGTTCGCCGCGTCGCTTAAGGCCGCGGCCGATAGCAGAGAAACGCTGCCCGCTTACGTTATGTCCAATATAACGCTGCCCGAGGGCAACGCTGCCGCCGATAAAATACGGCAGGCGATGAACGATTACGGCGTTAAAGATTACACTGTAGTCGAGAAAGGCGGCGTACGTATAGGCATATATGGGCTTATGGGCGAAGAGGCGGACGCGGACGCGCCTATGGCCGTTCCCGCGGAGTTTGGGGATAAAATAGAGGCCTCAAAGCGCGTGGTTAAGATACTTAAAGAGCAGGAAAACGCCGATCTCATAGTGTGCCTTTCCCATTCGGGCACATGGAAAGACAAGGGCAAGTCGGAGGATGAGCTGCTGGCTAAGGCGGTGCCGGATATCGACGTGATAATCAGCGGCCACACGCACACCGTGCTTACAGAGCCCATAATCGTTGGAAAAACCATCATAGTCTCGTGCGGAGCAAACAGCGCCTTTCTGGGAGTGCTCGATATAAAAAACGACAACGGCTGGAGCGTTGACGGCTATAAGCTTGTAAATATAGATTCGTCCATACAGGACGATGAGTCAATCGCATCGGCTATTGACGGTTTTAAAGCGCGGGTGGACGAATACCTTAAGCCCTATGGCTATGGCTATGATGAAATAATCGCTCACTCGCCGTACCAGTTTGAAGACGGCGGTTACATGCAAGATAATCCGGGCAACCACGCACTGGGCGATATTTTGGCGGACGCGTTTGTATACGCCGTAAGGCAGGCCGAGGGGGATAACTACGAGCCGGTGGACTTGGCCGTAGTCCCCATGGGAACTATCCGCGCCACGATAAACAAGGGCGATTTAACCGTCGCGGACGCTTTTAAGGTGCTTTCGCTGGGCACAGGCCCCGACGGGCTTTCGGGCTACCCTCTAATATCCGTTTATCTTAAAGGCTCGGAGCTTATAAACGTATGTGAGGTGGACGCGTCGATTTCCTCTATAATGGGCGACGCTCAGCTTTTCTTCTCTGGGCTGCGGTATACGTATGACCCCGGTAGGCTTATATTCAACAAGGTAACAGGCGCCGAGCTTGTAAGAGAAGACGGAACCACACAGGCGATAGAGCCTGATAAGCTTTACCGCGTAGTATGCGGCATATATTCCGGGCAGATGCTCTCGTATGTGCAGAGCAAGTCGTTCGGCATAGTGTCCCTTGTTCCCAAAGACAAGGACTGCGCCGCCATAACGGATTTTACAAAACAGATCATATATGCCGATGAAGACGGCGACAAGCGGGAGATAAAGGAATGGCAGGCTGTAACCGGATACCTTTCTTCGTTCGACAAGCAAAGCGGCGTCAGCGCTATACCGGCTGAATATTCCGAGGCTCAGAGCAGGAAAGTCGAGGCTCGCGGCAGTATATTCTCACTTTTCTCCAGCCTCAACACGTTCGCTATAATCGTATATTCGATAATATTTGTGCTGCTCATATTGATAGCGTTTATCATATACAAAACAGTAAGGCGCATAATAAGGGGGCCAAAGAGGGCGCCCGCGGCGAAGACCCAATAAACACATATCAGAGAAAAGAGGGCTGTCCGGAAACAGGCGGACAGCCTCTTCATTTATTGGTCAGAAATCGTGATGCTCTATTTCTCTTTCCAGCCCTTAGCGCGAAGCACGGCCTTTTTCCATCCGGAATAAAGCTGCTTTCTTCTGCTCTCCGTCATAGCGGGCTTAAAACTTTTTTCGAGCACCCAATCGTTTTGTATTTCCTCAAGGTCGTTCCAAACGCCCACGGCGAGCCCTGCGAGATATATGGCGCCCATCGCCGTGCTTTCCCTAATGCTCGGCCGCAGCACTTCGCAGTCGAGAATATCGGCCTGGAACTGCAACAGCACGTCGGATACGCTCGCTCCCCCGTCAGCTTTCAGTTCGCTGAGCTCCAAACCGCTGTCCAGCTTCATCGCCTCGAACACGTCCCGTGTCTGATACGCGATGCTCTCTATTGCCGCGCGCAGCAGATGGTCTCTTCCCGCTCCGCGAGTCAGGCCGACTATGGTGCCTCTGGCGTACATGTCCCAATAAGGTGCGCCGAGGCCGGTAAACGCCGGCACTATATACACGCCGCTGGCGTCGGGCGTCTGCTCAGCCGCCTCGTCGATCTCGCGCACATGCTTTACCATTTTAAGCTCGTCCCTGATCCACTGCAGCACGGCGCCCGCTATGAATACGCTTCCTTCCAGCGCATAGCATACGCTTTTTTCTTTTAAACCCCACGCTATTGTGGTAAGAAGGCTGTTCTTCGACTCTATCGGCTTTTCCCCGGTGTTCATCAGTATGAAGCAGCCTGTGCCGTACGTGTTTTTAGCGCTGCCCTTTGCTGTGCAGTTCTGCCCGAACAGCGCGGCTTGCTGGTCTCCGGCGATGCCGCCTATGGGTATGCTTGCGCCCATAAGCTCGTCCGTCATTCCCGCGACGCCTGAGGACGGGAGGGCCTTAGGCAGCATGCTTGCCGGCACCCCGAACATGTTAAGCAGCTCTTCGTCCCACTTAAGAGTATGTATGTTGAACAGCATCGTGCGCGACGCGTTTGTATAATCTGTGACATGTGCGCGCCCGCCCGTCATTTTCCATATGAGCCACGAATCCATAGTACCCGCAAGCAGATCCCCCCTCAGGGCTTTCTCCTTTGCGCCCGGTATGTTGTCGAGTATCCATTTTATCTTGCTTGCCGAGAAATATGCGTCTATAACAAGCCCCGTTTTGCCGCGTATCACCGCAGCTTCTTCCCCGCTTTTCAGCTTATCGCATATGTCCGCCGTCCTGCGGCACTGCCAGACTATCGCGTTGCATATCGGTTTTCCCGTTTCCTTTTCCCATACCACCACCGTCTCGCGCTGGTTCGTTATGCCTATGGCGGCAATGTCCCCGGCGGTCAAGCCGGCCTCTTTAATAGCGTCGCGGTAGGTTGAAAGCTGGCAGGCCCAGATCTCTTCCGCGTCGTGCTCTACCCAGCCCGGCTTCGGATACTGCTGAGAAAACTCCTTTTGACAGATGGCGATTATTTTCTTGCTATCCGCATCGTAAACGAGCGTACGGCAGGACGTCGTGCCCTGGTCAAACGCAACCAATATTCGCTTTTTCATTATGCGCTCCTTTATGGATTATAAGGTGATAGCATATACAATCATTTTATATGCTTTTTATGGAATGTTCAAATATTAATGTAACAACAAACGCTTTAATAGATTATGCAGCGCAAATATCCCCGGCTGAAGACGTATCGAGTCGTGGGGCAATCCTAACCTGTAAATATTTTATTTCATTCCGGTAAAATTCGCGGCTGTTTTAACCTTTTGCTGATTCGCCTTTTTTCTTACGCGCCGTCCATTGCCTGAACCGCTGCATGCTGGCCAAAAACTCCGCCTCACCCTCAAGCGCCCCGTGGTTCTTTTTATATATCCAGTTTTTAATCAGTATACGCAGTACTCCGAACAGCGGCGCGGCAATCAGCATCCCCAGTACTCCGAACAGCGCTCCCATAACGATGATGGAAAACATTATCCAGAAACCGTTAAGTCCCATAGATTCGCCAAGCACCCGCGGCCCCAGAATATTGCCGTCAACGAGCTGCAGGCCTATTATGATAATAATCATATACAGGGCATAAACAGGCGCAGTCATCAATGAAAGAAGTACGGCCGGTATAGCCCCGATGAACGGCCCGAACGTGGGTATCATATTTGTCACCGCTATTATCAGGCTTATAAGCGGGCTGTATTTAAAGCCTAGCAGCAGGCATATCAAAAATGTAAGTATGCCTACGGCCAGCGAGCATATGCCTTTGCCCACTATGAACTTATAGAACATGTCGTCTGTTATATCAACGACGAACATGAGCCTGTGATGCCAGCTTTTAAACACGCTTTTCGACATCGTCCTGAGCTGCGCTTTCAGCTCGTCTTTAAAAAGCAGCATATATATTGAGAAGAACAAACCGAGCACCAGGTTGTAAAGGAACAGCCCCGTGTTGACTAAAAATCCGAATATGTATCCCGTAATGTTCTGCACGAATGCGGCTATGTCCGTCCAGAACCTTGATACTATCGAGCTTATAGAGTTTGTTTGCGCCGGATCTATGCCGATAAACCTAAGCACCTGCGAAACGCTCTCATCCCTGCTTAGATCGCCAAGCATACCGTCTACCGACTGAGTGTAGTTTGGTATTTCCTGTGTTATACTGCCCACGCTTTCAATAACACCCGGCACCATAATATACAAAAAGAGCGCGATTAGCGATACGAATATGATTAACGCCAGAAAAACGCCTATACCGTGAGCGGCTTTTCTTCGCCTTGAGAAAAACTTTATGCGCATTATAAGGCGCTTAAAGAAATCGGACGGCCGGGAAAGCAGAAACGCTATTACAAACCCTATAAGCACAGGTGAAAGCACCCGGAGCACGAAGGAAACTGCGGCGCACACGCTTTCATAAACAAGGCCGATATTGTCTATGATGCTCATTATGGCGTACAGTATCGCCCCGGCAACAACAACGGTTACTGCGATTTTTATATGCCTGTTTTGAATCTTTCTCACCGCGTTTCCTCTCCAATATAGTTTTCGATTGCAGGTCTATAATATTCTACAGTAAAAAATGCCCAACGGCAATAATGTTAATAAAAGGGGTCTACGTTGTCAAATGATCTGTTACACTTTCGGCAAAGTTCTCCCTCCAGTACTGGAGGGGCGATTTTCTCCCCAGTACCAGCAGCGGGAAGTTATTATCCCATCTTTGATAGCGTTGTAATTGCTCATTCGCATCATCTGTCGAATAGAACGTCCTGTTCGCATAAAACCTTTCGCTGTCCATCCGATGTACCCGTTCCACTTTACCATTGTGTCTGGGTGTTGCCGGGCGTATCCTTTTATGCGCAATGTTTTCTTTCTTCAGATAACGTTCAAACACTGACAGCTTATCATCGCCCATTATCGCATTTGTAAACTCTATACCGTTATCCGTTTGTATGCACTTGATCTCAAAAGGAAACCTTTTTCGAACTTGATGCACAAACTTCGCTGCATTGTAGCTGCTCAATTCTTCAAAGATCATCCGGTGTCTTATTCGGGTGCATTCATCAACAGCTGTATACTGATACAACTTCGGCATCCCTTTAGCTAAACAACTACTCGGTACATACTTAACGTCGATTTGTACCCGTTCTCCTGCTCTTTCCGGCGTATAATATGGCTTCGGCACATACCTTTTCTTTCGCTGCTTTTTCCTCCCAATCCCCAGCACCTTCATTACCCTGTTCAGTGAGCAGACACTCCTTGTATAACCGTGCCTTACCTCAAGTACCATATGCAAACACACAAGCCCCAGGCCCTTGTTGTGGCTCCATACTTGCTTGATCAGTCTTAGCTCCTCTGCTGTGTGTTGCCTTGGATGGCTATGCGGCCGATGGCTTCTCTCATACAAAGACTCTACGCTGCCATCATATCGCTCTTTCCACCGATAAATGCTCGTTCGGCTTATCTTGTACAGCCTTGCCACCGTTGTTACTGTTCTCCCTTTCGCCACTTCTTTCAATACCCGTTGACGAAAGAATGCCTGTTGTCGTATAGTCTTCATACGAGGATTCCTTTCTCTCTGATTTGTTGTTTTCTTTGCAGTTACAACTCTATCAGATTTCGGGAATCCTTGCTTGTTTTTTACCCTTATGTGTTACACATCATTGTATAACCTACA